>NZ_JAGGME010000002.1:0-290042 GCF_017875165.1 Pseudomonas sp. PvP089 | reverse complement strand
GGAGAAGTGAGGGAGAGGAGAAGTGAGGGAGAGGAGAAGTGAGGGAGAGGAGAAGTGAGGGAGAGGAGAAGTGAGGGGGGAGGGCGCAAATCCTGAAGACCGGCTGCCAAGCAGCCGGTCGCATACGGCACCAGCGTTATTCGCCGAACCTCATCGTGCGAGGAATACCCAGCTTAGCGTTTTGCATACGCAGATCATCCAGCGTCATCGAGGGATCTGACGACACAGCAGCTGAACTGGCGCAGCCCCGGAAATTTTGGCAAACCGTGTGGATTACCAGGTTCGTTCCAGCGAGGTTGTCGACGTTCTGGCCGTTGGTGTTTTGTGCAGCGTCAGATGCTGCGGTTAGGCCTGAGGTGACGTTGTTCCCCAGTACTCCGGGGTCACTGCAACTGCTCAACAGTAAGCAGGTCGTGAGAGAGACAGCCACGGACGCGCCCGTAGCCACAGCATTGCCAACGGCAGTATGGGCTTCTTTGTACTCTGAGGCTGGACCCGCATAGACCTCACTGATTGTGTAGGTGACCTTGGCATCGCCCGCAGTCTGGTTGTAGCCAGCTTTCTTGAGAGCCTCATTCACATACGCAGTCATATCAGCCAGGGCGGCGTCTTCGGTTACAGCCTTTACTGTCAAGCCATCCACAAGCCGTGCGTTGATCTGAGCTGCTTGAACGCGTACCGAGCCTTCCTCAACGGTGATTGGTTTTGCGGCACAGCCTGGTAAGGCGATGATGACGCAGGTGGCAGCTAATGCGGCGATTGCTTTGTTGATCACGTGGAGGCCTCAGGAGTCTTGATAACATGTAACTATAATACTGGGGTGAGGTGCTCCAGGCTAGTAGCAAAATGATTGTGCCGAAAGTGGAGTGGCGCATCGATGCGGGATTGGGCAATTCCTTAAATCCCCATCAGAAGCTCGCGGTGTTGGTCTACGTACAAAACACGGAGATGTGTAGCAGGACAAGAGGAGGGCAGAGGAGGTGTGGGTCAGTGGGCGGCCTAGCGTCACTGGGAATCGTGAGAGAGGCAGGGTAACTCACGACTTAGGGTAAGAAGCCGACAGCCCGGGCTGCCAACGACAGACAAAAAAACTGGGCCTTTGATATACAAAGAGCCCAGTCCTGGTAACCACAGCTGCCGCGGCGCTGTAGGTGGAGAATCCACCGTTACCAAGACTGAGCTCACCTCTTTATCGCCATTAGGATAGTCGACAGCAGTACGACGTCCTGCTTGGCTAGCTTGCGAATCCCCACCAGTTGCACCTGGCTGCTATGTAAGGACCTATGTCCGGGGAAGTCATTTGCGCTGCTCACGTAGTGGTGAGCGACCTGAGGGATAACCGCTTCGACCTAATCGTCCAGCTGTGTTGTCAGTTCCTGGGAGAAGCCCGGACTCGACTATTGTCTGATCTCAAAACTGGCGGTGCATCACCGAGTCGAGAACACAGAGGCAAACACAGGGGATGCATTAGGGAGCGGAGATATCAGGCGGTATGTGGGTAATGCGCTAACCCGTTACCGTGTTGCTGACTACAAAGGAGGCTTCGCGACCTCGGACCTGACTGGCTTCTCCAGTGGGAGTATCCGTTAACTTTGCCTCAGGTGATGTCGAACATGGACTGATAAACAGGTTTTCCTCTGGACAAAAAAAACCGGCCCTTAGGCCGGTCATACAATCTGGGGAGCTCACATTCCTCGCTTTGCTACGGTTGTGGATGCCAGGAGGTCGAAAATGAACTGGGTTTTCACAGTGAAAACTGGAACAGCGACGTAGACAGCCAGCACCCCGGCCAGTGCGAGCGGGTGACCGATGCTCAGCAAAAGCAAGACGGACATGATCTTCAAGGTGGTGCGGAGTATGCACTGCCAAGTAGCCAGATTGCCTGTGAGAGAGATGGTCCTGACCCGGAACAACAGCTTACCGGCCGTTGTGCCCTGGCAGGTCCTGGTCAGTGTTGCTTCATAGATCAACCACACCAAAGGCAACAGAACAAGGAAGTACGGAGCGAGGCTCAGCGCAGCCCCTTCAGTCCAGCTAAGGCCCGGAGTGGCAGCGTCGAACGGGCCCGACATATCGATATGCGCGTTGTGCGCCATGATGGAAACTAGAAGCGCTAGCGATCCTCCTAGTACCAGTGAGACAAGGGCTAAGTCAGTAGTGGTTGCCGCTATGCGCTGAGCCACTGTCAACAGTTTGGAACCAATTTTCATCTTTCAACTTATCTCCTGTGGGGCTAGAACATATCGCCCATCGCGTCCAATGCTGCCATCTGCACGAGTGTTGGCTCAGTCGGCGTTGCGTCTTGGGCGGCAGGTAATGAGTGGACCTCATCCGGGGTACCTGCGGTTGGGAGCTGCTGAGGCTGCAGGTCGATGTTCGCTTCCTGAACATCCGTACTATGGATGGGGTTGGATAGGGGAGTGATTGGCTGTGTCTGTACGCGTTCTGCCTGGACATCATCCGCCCCACTTTGCAATGGATCACCAACCGGAGCGGCTACCGGCTCGGGTTGCCGGGGAGAGTGGACCTCCTCGGCAACGTGTGGCGGGATAGCCGGAGCCGCTGGAGCTTGAGGTTCTGGGTGAACCAAAATCTCAGAGGCCTTGACCGTTCCAGGTCTGGCTGTGACCTCCCGCTGCTTTGGTACCCGCTTTTTGCGAGCTGGCGGTTCTGCGCTTTCACGCCTGGATTGGCGGCCGGTCGGAATCATGCCCCCTGGCCCAGCAAGTGCGGCATTGAGAGCTTGGTCTAAGGTGCCGGCCGCATTGTTGCTCAGAAACCATTGGTAAAAGACACCCCTGATTAGAGGTGTGTCTTTTCCGTATGGCAGTTCGGACATGAACTCCAGCAAACCTGGGCAAACATCTTCTGGGATGTTCAGATTGATTTTTCGCTCAGTTTCATTAGGGTCATATACACGAATTAACTTAGCCATTTACAGCGGACATCCTTTTGGCATTCGCATTTACGATACTACGGATGATTTGGCCAAGGGCATATCGAGCAAAACCATCAGCAACAGCCCAGCGAGGGTTTTTCACCAGAATGCTGTGTTTCCATACCTCTTTAGCACGCCCGTAGATCGCCTCGGCACTTCCACCAGCAACCAGAATGCCATTAAGTGAGCGAGCATCATCGGAAAACAACGAGTTACCCTTAGAGATAACCTCCTGAACCACATGCTGTTGAGCTTCGGCCACTTGGGCTTCAATGTTAATTTGCTCGCCGAACTGGAAAAGGAATTTAGTGCTGAACGACTCCTCGCACTCGACAAGGCTGGCTTGTATTTCGTGCTTACCGAGGATACGACGCAACTGCTCTGCAGCAGCACTCATACCAGCACAAGAGTCAGCACCCCGCTCAATGTATTGACCTTCCCGCATCAGAAGGAAATCAGTCGAATAATGGCCGCCCTCAATGACGCCATAGGACTTTGGCCTTCCGTTCGCGCCATTGATCAATTCCTCTACTGGGATCCCTGACTGATCCAAAATGTAGTCGCAGTAAGCACCCATTGGCTGAGGGAGCGCTTTCAACTCGACAGTATCAGGTAGTGCTTTCTTGGTGCGCTCAACCAGACTGTCTTTGCGAGAGCCGAACAACTTAGACGGAGTACCGATGATGACAAATGCTTCATCAATCCCTTGAACGCCCTTGGCACGGAGCCGGGTAAAAGCAGACTGAATAAGAGCCAGATATTCCGGGGTGTCCGTCCAATTGTCGTTCAAGCCAATAGAGGAGGTGAGGTTGCCCTGGAGGCGAGCGGTATCGCCGGTGAAGTATGCCTTCCCGTCGACAATCTCGGTCTCGGCTTTGGCGCGAGCGGCAGTCGTTGGGTCGGTGAGTTCGACGGCAGGAACCGCCAGGGTGGGGTACATGACCTCAGTGCGCTTACCTTCGTGATACGCGACCACCTTAATGGCGCTACGACCCGCATCCAAACCGATTGCTACGCGACCTTTCATGGAATTAAACCTATATAAACCAGTGACTTAGAGGGGTTAATGATGCGCACTGCACAGTGTGCAGTACCTACAGATCAGTACGCAGTAGCTACTGCCCTGTATGCATTGAGGCGAGTATAAGATACATAACACGTATTGACAATACTGGATAAGCACAAAGAAAATTCTCCAGAACGCGCCCCTCGGCGCGGCTATACACAACCCCCCGGCGAACGCTTAAACAATGGCTATACACAACCCCCCCTCCATCGACGATTTCGAAGAGCTGCGGCGCAAAGGCAAAGAGTCGGTCGACACCGCCGTCGACTACCTGATCCGCATCGATCAGCTCCTGGTGCGCATGGGCGAATTGCTCTACGTCATGCAGCCGTTTCAGACGGGGCGCATAGGGATCGATTTCAACCAGCACCGAGGTCAATCCAGGCCATTCGTGCGGGTGTACCGCAAGCTCAAGGCCGGCAAGGGAAAATGGATGTCCACGAACGTGAGTCATAAAGGGCTGACGAAGAGAGTGAAGCGTGCACGGGAGTTCGAGCCGAACCACAAGCTGGTACTGATCCTGTGCGAGAGGGTTTCCAAGCTCTTTGACCTTAGAGCGGAAATGCACGAACGAGTACGAAATATGAGTCATGGCGTAAAGCTAACGCTCAAAGCACGCGAGGATGATTTGTCTTCTCTTGAGACATTGGTGGGCAGCATGCTGGACCAGATCGAAACCAAGTTTGAAGGAGAGCTCGACGTGGACGAGTAAGCCTTAATCTGATTCACGAAGGCCTTGTCGATTAACGTCGGCAGGGCCTTTTTTGTGGCTGAGCGGAACCGGAAACATTGCGGTGTCAGGCCAAGTAGGAACCGGGCTATGGGCAAAGCGGACTAGAAGCAAACCGGTGTTATGCGCAGTGAGACCCGCGGCTATGGTTAAGCGGGCCAGAAGCCTACCGGTGGTTTGGCCAAGTAGAACCCGGGCTTGCTGGGCGCAGTGTGATCTGGTTGCGGAGACTTGCATTCGCATTCGGTGGTGGGCCGAATTCTACCTGGGCCGGGCGGTGTTGGATCCGAGCCGCCTCGCGCCCATCCCCTTAATCTAATTTTATTTCCTTCATTCATTTTCTCTTATTCCGGTCGCACCATAGATCTCGTTCTGGCTCCGGCACTTGTGTCAGAGCCTCTTTTGCAGCTGCCCGTTGTGCCACGCCCCATTGTGCAAGTTTGGTTTGGGTGTCCGTCCGTGCTGCTGTCTGTTGTTTGCCTGCCAGTTCTGTCTGTGCCGCTTGTGACTCTGCGCCGACCGGCTCCTTCTGCCTGCGAGGCGTTGAGCTCATTCTGCCGCTGTAGATTCTCTTTTCTCTCTTCTCTTCTTCATCTCCATTATTCCACTGCGACTTCTACGTCTTCTCATGCACGTGCGAATCTGTGAGGTGCCGCCCTGTTGTTCTCGCGCCAGTTCTATTTGGTGAATTGTGCCATCGCTAGTTTGGGTTCTTCTTGTTGCGCTGTCGCATTGGCATTTCATTATTCCGATGTCTGTGCTGCCGGTGCGTGCTTGACGCTTTTGCTTCCTTCGACAGCATAACCATTTGTGCCTCTCTGTCTCAGCAGGCCGGCCCTGCCGGGAGACCTTGCGGTTGCGCCTAGCAATACAGTCCACCAGCTGTCGGTGGCGACCCCAAGAAGGATCTGACGGGGGAGGAGAGCGACGGGCTGAGAAGGATGCGACGGGGGCTGCGGCCGCCGTGCAGAAGCTCGGTGCTGATCCTGCAGCTGGCCTCTGATGATCGCTAGCAGTCGGTGGTGGGTACCGTGGGATCTGTGCGGCGGTTCGCGACCATTGGCTTGCCCGGTGCTGCTGTTTGACCAGGTTGGCAGAGTGCGATGGGTGGCGCCCGGTGGCGGGTGGTGTTGGATCTGAGCAGGCTGTGTGTGATCCGGCTCGCGGCGTGTGACGCTTGGCTGGCGGTGGTGGCGATACAGGACCTGTCTGGCGATGCTGGGCCTGGCTGCTCATCTGGTGCGGTGTGTGACCCGGTCAGGTCCGTCTCAGCTCGGGTTGCTTGGAGCTGCTTTTCTCTGATCTGTCTCTCGCTGGGGAGGGAGCTTCATTCCCTTCATGTCTCTCAGCTCCCTACATGCCAGCACTCTGCCTGCAGGCTTCCTTCCCATCCCTGGTCGGAGTGTGGGTGCCCCCGGGGCCGGCTTTTATGGGCTGGTATGGGTATAAATGGTTATGCACCTGAGCCACGCTTTTCCTGCCCCTGGTCATAAATGGTTGTGCTCGCACCCGGAGCTTTGCCTTGCCAGTATCCATAAATGCTTATGCCCGCATTCGTAACGCGGAACTATAATTTGTCTTGCATCCATGCAAATCTATAGGTATCGTTGAGCCATAAATGGTTGTGCTTAGGAGCCGCCGCAATGAGCAAGTACGGTGTGATGAAACAGGTTGGAAAGGGCGTTGGAGCGATTGCTCTGGCTGTAGCGGCTTGTCTGTTTGCTGCATACGCCCGCCGCGCTTTTGGTGGCTGGGTGTTCGCGGGCTCATTGCTCCTGGTGGTCGCAGCCAGCATCCCAATGGTCGTGTTCTTCAACCTGTTTGCAGATCCAAACGCGAAGCGCAGCAAGAAGGTTCCGCTGATGGATCAGGAAGAGAGCCACGACATGTTCAAAGACAGCTTCAACTACTTCTCCAGAAACAAAGACGACTGATCAACCACTCGCACCTCAAGGAGGCCGGCAATGGCCGCGAAAGCTTTCACCCCAAACACAGACCAGGCTGTTGCCCTGGGCAGCACTGCCAAGCGATTGCTAATCCGCGCCAAGGCGGGGGGCGGCAAGACCTCGCTGCTCATCGCGCACGCCCTGCGTTTCCCTGACCAGCGCCTGCTGTATGTCACCTTTGGCAAGGCCAACAAGGAGGACGCAGCTGCTCGCTTCCCTTCCAACGTCACCACCAGGACCAGTCATGGGCTTGCTTGGGAAGTTGGTGGCCAGTTCAAGAAGACTGGCAAGCAGGATGATCTCCATCCGTCCCAACTGGCCAAGCAGTACAAGATCCCCATGGCCTTTGCTCGCCACCTGTACGTCACTCTGCACAACTTCATGGTCTCGGCAGATCGGGAGATCCTGGCTGCGCACGTGCCTACAAAGATCGTTGGCGATGACCGTCAGAAGGCTGCGGAATGGGCGAAGCATGTTTGGGCGGATCTGCAGCGCTTGCGTCAGTGGTCTCGTGGGTGCGGCGAAAGCCAAGCCGAGCGAGCAGAGTTTCTGGAATCCACCCCCCTGCGTATGCCGCACGACGGCTACCTGAAACTGTGGAGCTTGGGTGACCCGGACCTGAGCCACCGCTACGACCAGATCCTGCTGGACGAGTACCAGGACACCAATCCTGTCTTTGCAGCGGTGATCCTGCGCCAGAGCTGCCCACTGCGCTTGGCCGGTGATGACTTCCAAGCCATCTTCGGCTTCCGAGGTGCTTACAACACCTTCGAGCCGTCGCAGTTCGATCAAGTCGTAACGCTGAGCGAGAGCCACCGTTATGGCGCCGGCATTGCCGAGCTCGCCACCATGCTGTTGCGTCAGTTCGCCGGCGAGCAGGACCCAGTGCGCAGTTCGCGCCATGAGCTGACTACCCGATTCGCCGTCGACCGCACCAAGCCTTACGCGATCATCGGGCGCACCAATGCGAAGCTGTTCGCCAGTGCGGTCCAGTTGCTGGAAGGCCAGCGTCTTCACTTCGTGGGTGGCGTCAACGAGTACCCGTTCGACAAGCTGGTTGAAGTGCACCACCTGCGCGCCAACACGGGTGTCCGTCTACGCGATCCTTTGCTCAGTGCGTTCCGCTCGCTCCAGGATCTGGAAGCTTATGCCAACGACACCGATGACAAAGAGATCCACGCCCTCATCAGTGTTGCCAAGCAGTACGGCGATCAAATCCCTAGCCTGGTACAGCGCATCAAGGATGCCTGCGTCAGCGACATCAAGGATACGACCGTCACTCTGTGCACTGCCCACCGTTCGAAAGGGTTGGAGTTCCCGCAGGTCGTACTGCTGAGCGACTTCCTCAACCTGATCACCGATGCCGGCCTGCCGCTGGTGCTGGATACCCCTGAGTTACGCCAAGAACTCCACCTGCTGTACGTGGCACTGACCCGTGCGATGGAATCCATTGAGGTGAATGAGCAGATCCAGGCAGTGCTGCGTTACTGCGAGGCCGCTGGGGTTGTGGGTGAAGCGGTACGACCTGTGGCGAAGCACACCGAACAAGCAGGGGGGCTCGTGCTGGTTGTGAGCCCTGAACAAGAGGCCGATTCCTTCGCTGCTACCACCGGCGCGGGGGCGCACTCCAAAGTGGTCGAGCTTGTCGGCGCCGATGCCGCTCTGTTGTTCGAAGGCGATGTGGTTGAGTCGCGCATCGAGCTGGCCATCCTGCGGCATGCCGCACTGACCGCGGTGGCGATCGCTGGCGTTGTCGGTGTCTCCGTATCCGAGGCGGCCGACACCGTGGCTTCGATGGTTCGCCAGGGCCGCCTGCATGGCGGCTTGTTCATCGGTTGCCCAGATATCACCTGGCGCCTGGTCAGTGACCTTCACCTGGATGTGGCCTGATGGACTACCTACTGATCAGTGCTGGGGGCTGGCATGGCTGACGATTTCATCCGGATCTTCTACCGCCGTGAAGCGGGAGGCGTGTCCAGGAAGTCATCCGTATCCATTGACCCGCTGATGTTCGAGATCTTCGTCAAGATCAAGGGGAGCATCGGCGAGGCCCGGGACGTTCTGAGGGAATGGGCAAAGGCTGCGGATGCCGAGCGTACCGATGCGAACAACCGCATGGGGAACTCTCGCATTGTGCAGCAGCGGATGTCTCAGGAAATTCTGGACATGGTCAATGAGGGCATGGCAGCCCGGGCGGTGAAAGAGGCGGCGGCCGCGGGCGAGGTGAAAGGCCGGGGTTCTCGACGGGGCAAGCGGGCGGTGGGTGTCGAACCCTCTCATCAGCTGCCGGCGGTCACCGGGCACCTCTCGGAGGATCACATCTAGCGGCGTTGCTGGCGCTCATGATCGCGCCAGGCGGGCATGCTTCGAATAGTTCGTTTGTGGGATTGGTCAAGTCGGCGCGCATGATTGCAGGACGGTGACTTGCTTTGGCTACGGGAGGTTTGTAGAGAGGTGTTGCACGACACGAGCGTGTCGCTAGGAGGAGATGACTCACCCTAACGTTTCCACACCCAACGAGCAATACCCTGGGCAGGCTTGTTGAAGAAACAGGGCGGCGGTGCACCTCCCGATCTGGATTGAAATCACATTAACTTGACCAATATCACCGGCGGACTATCCGTCTTTTTTTAACTACTATGCGTATTGGTACGCGTTAAGAATCTGAATAGGGGTATGTATGTCACTTGTGGATGCCTCGCGCATGAATGGCCCGATCCTGCTGATCTGCACCTTTGCATTTGCGTTTTTCGTCGTCGCGGTCTTGAAGCGGCGCAAAGGCTATTCAACCAAGCACTACCAGTGCATCCCCCTGCTCACCGAGCGCGAGCAGGACTTCTTCTGGCGACTCAGGGAGGCAGTTGGCAACGACCTGGTCATCGCTCCCCAGGTGGTGTTCGGTGCCTTCATCAAGGTGAAGGCCACCGCCATGACCGACAAGAACCATGCAAGGCATATGGTCGCCCACAACCGCTGCGACTTCCTGCTCTGCGACAAGAAGCTCAAGCCGGTGGCGCTGGTCGAGGTCGACGACTCCACGCACAACAGCTCGAAGGCCAAAGCAAAGGACCGGCGCCGCGACGAGTTGATGAAAGCAGTAGGGGTTTCCGTGCACCGGTACCGCGGAATGCCGTCGGCCCGAGAGATCCGCAGGGACCTGAAGCTGTAGAGCTCAGGACCTTTCCAACCCGGAATTCGAACACAGTAGGTGAGCAATATGAGTGACTTCGATTCATCCAGCGAATACTTCGCTCGCGCCGGTGCTACGGCCGGCGAGGGGAAGCTGACTTTCAGGGGGCTGTTCGTTGCCTTGCTAGGGCTGTACGGCATTTTTGCGGCAGTCAGCATCTTCGCCCTGTACTTCAAGGTACCGGTCAGTGGTGAGGATTTACAGCATGCATCCTGGATGGTAACTGCCCCCTCGATTCTCCCCATTATCTACGGGGTGTTGTTGGTGCTGAGCATCATGCTCGCGCTGCAACTAATCAGCCCTATGACTATCAGCGTTGCCGTACTCATGGCCAGTTTTACTGGGGGCATTTCTCCGAGCGCCTCTTTACGCAGCGCTGTTCTGGCAGGGGAGGCCAAAATCGGCTGTTACGAGTACACCTCTCGCGCATGTACCGAGATGTTGGGGCTGCCCAGTCGAGCAGCCAACCCAGATCAGTCGGCCCAGCCGAGTGTCCACCAATTCATCCCTGTCCAAGCGATGGCCTTCCTTCGGGCGCCATTCGATGTTTTCAAAGCGGATCAACTCAACCAGATGCTCGATACGCAGCGCCTGGAACTGAAAGAAGAGATCCGCAAGGGTTTGGTAATCCAGACCGACACCCTCCCCACACCCCCAACTACGAACCAAGCAGGTGAGCATCATGAGTGACCACGATTCTTCCAATGACTACTTCGATCACACGCCGGGTAAGGCAGGCGAGGGATCACTGATCTTCGCGAGCGTCTTCCTGGCAGCGTTGGTGTTGTACGTCGTGTTTGCTGCCATCAGCACCGCCGTCCTGAACTTCAAGGTTCCTGTGAGCCCCGATGATCTGAAACATGCCTCTTGGTTAGTAAATCCCCCAGCCATTTCGTTCATTGCGTCCGGTGTCAGCTTGTTCGCATTCCTGGTAGGGGCATTTCGCGCATTTGCGGGCAGTGCCTTCGGCCTGGTACTGATCATGGCTGGGGTTGTGAGTGGTACCACCATCTTCCCGAGCGTCTCTTTCCGGAGCGCTGTTTTGGCAGGTGAGGCGAAGGTGGGGTGTTACGACTACACCAGCCGGGCCTGTACCGAGATGCTGGGGCTGCCAGACAGCGCGAGCTCCGGTCAGTCGAGCAAGGTCGTGCGCCAGTCCTCGGCGCCGATCGAGGTGCTGGCCTTCGTACGAGCTCCCTTCGATGTGTTCAAAGCGGATCAGCTCAATCAGATGCTCGATGCGCAACGTCTTGAGATGAAGAAGCAACTAGACGCCTACGCCGAGTAGTACCGATAGGTTGGCCGGCTCCGGCCAACAAGGACCAGCCACGGGCCTCACCGAACAGGGGGGCTCTGATAGCACTTACAGGATGCGCTTAGGGAATCTCCGAACAAGCCTTCAGTTATGCGAGAATCCCCGCAACACCTGATCCGAGCCGCCCATGAGCCAGATGAGCTTTTCCGACTTTGAGTACGCCGGCAAGCGCAAGCAAACCCGCCGAGAGCGCTTCCTCGCCGAAATGGATCAGGTGGTGCCCTGGGCAGGCCTGCTGGAGCTGATCGAACCGTTCTACCCCAAGGCCGGCGGCGGTAGCAAACCCTATCCTCTGGAAACCATGCTGCGCATCCATCTGTTGCAGAACTGGTTCTCCCTGAGCGACCCGGCCATGGAAGAAGCGCTCTACGAAATCACGCCCATGCGCCAGTTCGCACTCCTGACGCTGAGCGCGCCAATCCCCGAAGACACCACGATCATGAACTTCCGGCACTTGCTGGAGAAGCATCAGCTCGCACCGGCAATCCTTGCGGTCATCAATGGTTATCTGCAGGAAAAAGGCCTGTCGCTGCGCCAAGGCACCATCGTCGATGCCACCATTATTCATGCCCCCAGCTCGACCAAAAATAAAGAAGGCAAGCGTGATCCCGAGATGCACCAGACCAAGAAAGGCGGTCAGTATTTCTTCGGGATGAAGGCGCACATCGGTGCCGATGTCGAGTCCGGCCTGGTGCATCACGTCCATGGCACCGCTGCCAATGTGGCCGATGTCACGCAGGTGGCTGAACTGCTGCATGGCGAAGAAAACGCCGTGTATGCAGATGCCGGTTACACCGGTGTCGAAAGGCGCGAAGAGCATGAAAATCGGGGGGTGATCTGGCAGATTGCAGCGCGTCGCAGCACCTATTCCAAGCTGAACCAGCGCAGCGTACTGTACAAAGCCAAGCGCAAGATCGAGTTCTGCAAGGCTCAGACACGGGCCAAGGTCGAGCATCCGTTTCGCGTGATCAAGCGGCAGTTTGGTTACGTGAAAGTACGTTTTCGTGGGCTGATGAAAAACACGGCTCAGTTGACCACGCTGTTCGCCCTGGCAAACCTGTGGAGGGTTCGAAAACAGCTCATGGGTATGGGTGAGGTTCGCGTTTAACACGGAGAACCGGTCGAAAAAGCTCTCCGTACATGATTTTTCGGTCACTTTTCGTCCAATGACGCTGTAGGTGCCTGGAAAATTGCAACTTGCCGCGGCTGCACGACAAGTTGATCGGAGCATCCTTAGCATCAGGCATGAAGACGAGACATGTAAACGCTCAGCTGCATCCAAGCTCTGGCCTAAAACCGGGGCCGAGAACGCAGAAGAAGAACCGATTATAGCGCTCGCGAAACACGGGCAAGTGGAGAGAGGCATTGGAATGGCAGTAATAGATTTCTTCGTTGACCGCGTTTGGGCTATTGCCGCATTCGCCGTCGCCCTCGGTCTGATGCTTGACCTCATCCTTTTTCATAAGAAGCTAAATGCAACCTTACTTCTCCCGATGGCAGTGGGGGTTATGTGGCTCTGGGGGGACTCGGCTCAGATGGTGCAAAAATGGAAGAACGAGGCCACTATTGGAACCTATGTGGAAGCCACGAGGTAAGGGGAAGCTACCTGCCCCGCCAGCCCGCCGAGAGCGGGCTTCGGCAGTACCAGAGGGCGCGTTTTGCGGCTCATTCATGGAGATAGGCAATGGGTATTTTAGGTGGCAAGGTCGCGTCCGTGCTCGTTTCGACTGAAGGGGACCGTTCAGTCGGCCTCGATGGCGAAGGTGCAGAAATCCATGCGGCGGGCGATTTCTTAATCGACCTCGATGCCCTGGCACCTGAAAATCGCCAGGCAGTGCTTGAAGCGTTCCGGCAGAAGATCATCGAAGCCTTCGCGCTGGTTTGGGATGAACCAGCCAAGGCCATTTTCGACATTGAGCTGGCCGACGATGCTCAAGTCCCACCGCAGCACGTTGATTTTCGATTCCAAGACGGGCGCACCGAAAGTGTTGATGTGTCGAAGGCCGGGCATGTGCTCGAACTAGGCGGCTTTGCCCCAAAGGTCTAAAAATTCGTACCAGGTACACCCAAGCCCCGGCATCATTGATGCCTCACATAGCTCGCAAAGCCCGCCTTGGCGGGCTTCGTTGTTGGAGGCCGGCTGTGAAGCAGGAGGCTACGGGTTTCTACGGGAATCGGACCGCTGGACTTGCTGTTCGCACCTACCAATGCGGTCCAAGAGATCTCTCTTGGGTTTGCAGTCTTGGTACCCTACTACAACGATCTGTCTGACCACCGCGAGCTCTGCCAGGGCATCTGCAGCTCCTTTGATGGCGGTAGGGGCAGGTGAGTAGTAGTCCTGTCGCATCTGCTTGTCGGGAAGGTCTGCATCCTTGTACTCCTCCTCAAACCATTTGTTCAGGGTCAGGCGGATACGGGTTAGTCCAGACTCTAAGCCCAAGCCCGTTGATAACGTGAGTCTCTCCAGGATAGGGCCAATCTGTAAGTGCTTATCTAGGTCCATGCGACGAGCAGGTCGCCAACGTGAGCGATAACCTGGCTCACCGGGGCCACATGGCACAGCTCCGGCCCGCTCTACACCTTCAGGGGCTGGCATCATCCTTGGTAGCTTCCGCTTTCCGCTGAGAGTTCTAGCCGGGCTGATGAATGAGCTTTCGTATGGCTGGGTCTCGTGTGTCCATTCCTCAACCTTTAACCTGGTCTCCAAGGCTTTGAGCTTCTTGGCCAAGCGTGAGATCAGAGTTTTCGATACCGAATGTAGGCGTGGTGTGTTGCTGGCGGAATAGACGCCCCTCCAACGTACACCTACCGTATGAAACCCGTGCTCTTCTGCCCAGTCGATTTCATCTTGGAGCAAGTGCGGGTACGGCTCATCCAGAATGACAATGCACTTTGACTCATCGTCGTACCAGTGAGAGCGGTGGTCTGCATACTCGGAGAGAACCAGGCTTGGTCCTGCCATCTCGTTAGCAGAAGGGGCTCGTAGCCCTGTCACAGCCATGAAATTAAGTGCGCGTGCGGCCCGTTGTGCCATCTTCAGGCCCTCGTACCAGTCCACTGAATCCATTCTACGTTCGAGATGGTCGTCCGCCTCCAACCGAAAACTGGACAAGTAGGTTGTCCTTTCAATTGACCGTCGGGGCAGGAGTTCCCTCAACGGGGAGGGCAGCCGGAATGAAAGGGTGGTCCGCCCTGATCGCAGGACTGGGCCATCCTGAAAGGGCTCTGGACTTTTGCCGTGCTCTTTCCAGTAGAAAGTGACAAAAGCTTGGTGTAGCTGGGCGGGTCTGCCTAGAACTGACTGGGCATGTCGCAGGTTGTGAAATCCAGCTTTATGCGCCGCTTCATCAAGAGCAGCATGATGCGGGATGCTCTCCTTTTACTTGATGAGTTTGGCTACGCGCTTGATACCCGCAAGGGTGGTAGGTCGAGTGTTTTCGGTGGCCACGAGTTCTCTCCGGCCCTACTTGTTGCAGCGTCACCCGTCCACCGCTATGCACCAGGGCCAAAGTCATGGTCCGAAGTTTGATTAGTTGGCAGTGCTGCTCGTGCAGCTTCGCGAGGACGGGTAGCGGGCGTCTGCTGGGCGCCACAGCAGATTCTAAGCTGCGTATTGAGTCTTTGACTAGACCAAACACATGAACGGATCAGATGGGCTAGTGAGTCACTTGCAGATCGTCACCGCGATCCGCCCCTCCACACGCGGATCTGACAATCTCTGATGAGATTGATTTGCATCTGTTAGCATATAGGTACGTGTGAAGAATCATTTTTGCCGTTATGATTCATTTTCAGGCGGCGGCCCTCGGTATCCCGGGGCAGCATGTAGCGATCCTCAGCGGATCCAGGGGAGGGGGCATGGCCAAACAAGATGAGATGACGAATCGATCCATCGCGATCCTGATCAACCTGTCGGCCGGCTTGGACGAAGCCGGGATTGAGTGCGGTGATGAGCGTGTACCGATCACTGCAAACTTACGCCTGGCCGCAGCTGCGGGAGCCGCAGCGTTGTCGCAGCGAGCCAAGCGGTCGACGCCATTCTCGAACCAGACGAATAGTCCACATGTGAAGTTGGTCAAGACCGCTGCTAACTGGCTCGACCAGCTGAAGGTGGTCAAAGGGTTTCATGGCGATGTCTCGGCTGCAGAGTTTCTCGGTGTCAGCCAGACCCAGTTCTCCCGCTGGCGCACCGGCAAGGATCTCTTGGACAACTATCACGCGTGGCAGATCGCTGCAGCGCTGAACGTGAACCCCATGGTGGTGATCGGCAGCGTTGGCTTCCACCACTCACGGGACACCGATCGCACCAGGTGGTTGGCCATGCTGTCGACGGTACTTGATTCAGAACTTCCTGCCGCTCCAGTGCAGCTGGCGCAGGCGCCAGCACGGGAAGCCGAGCCTGTGCAGCAGCCGGCAAAAGCAAGCCGCACTGCCAGTGGGAGCACCGAGTCGACGGCCCAGGGCAGCAAGTGGACCGATGACGAAGACCAGCGGCTCATTGCGGGATACCGGAATGGCGAAGCGATCGACACGCTTGCCACCGCACACAAGCGCACCCCGAAGGCCATCTTGCTGCGGCTCAGCAAGATGCACCGGTTGATACCGGCCGAGCAGCTCGCGAGCTTGTGTGAGCTCTACGGCGTGAACTTGAGCAGCTCTGGGAACGGGCGCAAGACCGAACAGAATAAGAGCTCCCCGCGGCCAAGAAGGGGGAAGGCCAAGGCGCATGCTCCCACTGTCTTCCTTTGAACGATCGGGCGGCTGAAGGATCAGCTGCTGGCGCTAGGAGAACAAATGTACTCTAGTCGTGCACGTGGCAGTTTGGCGGGCCCTTCTGCTACTGACTTGACCAAATGTGCCATACGAACCACCAGAAACTAACGATGGCACATTTCGAATGTGCGCCAGCCCAGCGTTTCCGCGGGAGGGATACGGGGCTGGCAACTGACACTAGCGATGGCACATTTCGGCGTCATCGGGACAACGGCTTACTGAGGTGGACTATGAGCAATACCCCACTCGCAGAAGCGCCTACCCGGCGCACACTGCTGCAGCGGCTATTCGGGGCCGGCCTGGGGCAGAACTTGATCTCGGTCTGGGTGACCGAGGTCGGTAACTACGCCTTTGGCCAGGTGGTAACCGAGACGAAGGTGAAGCTCGGGCGGTACACGCTGCTGCAGTGGAAAACGTACAGAACGCCTGAGCTCGACCGGGAGGAATAGGGAACTGCAGAGGCCCAACGGCCAAGGATCGGAGCTCGCGATAGGTGCCGACCCCTTCTTGTTCAGTGTGCACTGTGGCGCCAGGTTTCGTTATCGGCTGGTGTTGCCCATTTCGAGTTGACCAGAGAATGCGATGGGGCTGTCGACATCGCACCGATACAAGGCTGCTTTTGGCAGATATTTGCCAATGGAGATCATGGCATGCGCACACCCAACGAACAGGCGGCACCCAAACTGATGGCCAGCTCAATAGAGCTGATCAGCGATCGAGATGAGAAGTTCTCTGCTGTCGTAACCATCATGGGCAGTTACGGCAACGAGTCTTTCCGGAAGGCCTTCAAAGCACAGTACCCCGAGGACTGGGCAACGATCGAGCGAAGCTACGACTTGCCCGGTCTCAATTATGGGGAGGTAGGCCGGTGTATCGATGGTAAATGGACCTTGATTGCGATCGAGCCTTCACCAGCGGCTCTGCTGGACGCGCAATACTGCGACTATCTTAGGAACCCGCCCTTTTAGCCTGCGCTTCGTTGCACCGCGCTGAGCTCACGAACGCTACACCCAATCCGGCCATTACTGGCCGGATTTTTTTTGGCCTCCAGGGGAGAGCATAACCCACGGAGATCGTTTTGGACGAAGATAAAAGTTGCCATATAGTTTAATAAATATTGATAAAGGTTGCCCTATAGTTTAATTTTTTGGTCCGGTCCGTAGGTAAACCAGGGGAGCCAGTCTACCTGGCGGGCGCCACTCAACTCTCGTAGGACATTGCATGCTGATCAAAAAAATCCTCACCCATTTCCACTTCTGCTGCGGCTTGGGGGGGGGCGCCAAGGGCTTCAACCGGGCAAAGCCCATCGTCGGTAACGTGCAAGCTGAATGGGAGTGCTTGGGAGGCGTTGACGTTGACCCGGCCGGCCTCGCCGATTTCAAGCGATTGTCCGGTGTTGAAGGCACGCTGTTGGATCTCTTCACACGTGATCAGTAGATCCGCTTCCACGGAAAGGAGCCGCCAGCCGGATGGCGGGAGGCACTCCCAGAGGACATCCGCCGTGCGGCCCAGAACCGCCGGCCCGACACCGTTTTCATCAGCTCCCCATGCAAGGGCGCCAGCGGGTTGTTGTCGGAGAAGATGAGCCTGACCCCGAAGTACCAGGCCTTGAACGAGCTGACTCTGCGCTGTATCTGGCTGATGGCGGAGGCGTGGCGGGATGACCCTGTACCAATGCTGGTATTCGAGAATGTCCCACGCCTGGCCAATCGTGGCCGCCATCTGCTGGACCAGATCGGCGCTCTGCTAAGCCACTATGGATATGCCGTCGCCGAAACCACCCATGACTGTGGGGTCATCGGCGGATTGGCTCAAAGCCGCAAGCGATTCCTGCTGGTGGCTCGCCACGTCGAGAAGGTGCCGTCGTTCCTGTATGAGCCAGAGAAGAAGAGCCTTCGTGCTGTAGGTGACATCCTCGGTCGCATGCCTCTGGCCGGCGATATCGAGCAGGCTGGCCCTATGCACCGGGTGCCGGCTCTGCAATGGAAAACTTGGGTCCGCCTGGCCTTGGTCGAAGCCGGAAAAGACTGGCGCAGCCTGAATGATCTCGCGATCCAGGATGGTTACCTGCGCGACTTGATCATTGTTCCAGGGTACCGATCGGGATACATGGGAGTACATGGCTGGAATGACAGCATGGGCACGGTGGCTGGCCGATCGAACCCAACAAACGGAGCGTTCTCGGTTGCAGATCCGCGAGCCAAAGCTGGCGCCCTGCAGTACCAGCAGTATGGTGTTCGCCGATGGCAGGACACCAGCGGTGCCGTCATTGGAGTTAAAAGCCCAGGACAAGGCACATTCAGCGTCGCCGATCCCCGACCGGCCATGAAACGCACAAAGGGCGACGCTTACCTGACTGGCGGGCATTACGGCGTGGTGCCGTGGCAGGGCTCAGCGGGAGCCGTCTCTGCAAGCGCCAAGCATGACAACGGCCGTTGGAGCGTAGCCGATCCCCGGCTCCCAGAGGCCAACGACAGGCTCACTTGCATTATCGAGTCGCTCGACGGGACCTGGCACCGCCCCTTCACGACTCTGGAACTGGCAGCGCTGCAAAGCCTTGTCGAGCCCGAGGAGCAGTTGGAGTTGGACGGTTTGAGCGATCAGGCCTGGCGCGAGCGGATTGGCAACGCCGTTCCGCCGGCGGCGGCGGAGGCGATTGGGCATGTCATGGGCACGACATTGCTGCTGGCAGCCCAAGGGGAAACCTTCATGCTCAGCAGCATGCCCGTCTGGGTACGGCCCGTCGCGGTAGGCCTGAGCGTGTCGCAGCTGGCGACAGAATGAGGCTGATCGACCTAGGCCTACGGCTTGGGCGCCAGCTCAGCCGGTGCCCCATGCTGAAGACCCTTTAGAGACCGCCGATACAGAGCTGCCGCTGATCGGCGAAACCGATGCCGGGTGCGCCTGGCATCATCACCACGACGTGACGATCACGTCATCACGATGAGAAGCATACGAATGGATGACAGAAACAACGGCCTTTTGATTGAAGGCCTGGTGCAGGGCTCCTACGACCGCATGTTCGGCCCCGGTAAGGTGGAGGCTCGCCACCACCCGCTCACCAGCTGGGCCCAGGCAACCGTCTCTGGCAGTGAAAGCAACTTCCAGGACACCCACCGCGATCTGCTGCGGACCTTCGAAGCTGTGCAGAGCACGCTCTACAAGGAGGGTGGCAACGACGAGCTGCTTACCGACCTGTCCGCAGTCGAGAACCGCCTGACGGGCGCTACGACCGTCGATGAGCTGGGTACCGCGATCATCGAGTCAAGGCCTGTGCTTGACCGTGTGTTTGGCCGGTAAGGCAGCCGTTTGAGGCCCTGGACTGCGTTCAGGGCTTTTCACTGTGAAATGTTGAGCTTTTCTCACGGACTGATGTGAAACCGGCGATTTGAGCAAGGCTTCGCGTGGAAGAAAAAGGTTGCCATATAGTTTAATCTTTATTGCTATTTGTTGCCCTATAGTTTAACTTTTTGGCTCAGTCACTCATCAGGGCACGCCATGAGCCGCTTCAAATTTCTCGGGATCAACGACGACAAATCGCACTGCGAATGTTGCGGCAAGCAAGGCCTCAAGCGTGTGGTTTGGATCGAGGACTGCGAAACCAACGAGATACGTCACTTCGGCACAACCTGCGCCATGGCGCCAGCGAAGGGCTTCACGCTCGACCTGGAGATTAAGGCGGAGATACGCCGGCTAGATCAGGTGCAGAAGTCTCGCGTTGCCCGGGCTTACCAAACGTACCGGCAGAAGGGTGGGCGTTGCGTGGCCAATCCGGACAAGCCCGGTTACTTCATGTACGCGGACCCACAACTTTGGAACGACTGCCTGGCGGCGGCGTAGGAGGACGAATCATGACCAACACTGAGCGCCTGATTGAAGAGTTCAAGCACTGCAAGGCACATGGGGTCACTCTGCGCTTTGCAACTGGCCGCAACACCGGCAACGGCCCTTCGGTTGTCGAGGCGCTGCGCCGCCGCGGCTATACCGTGAACCGGCTGCGCAGCTCGTACTACGAAGTGCCACGCGGCCCAGCCTAATCACATCGACCCGGTTCGCCGGTCCGGTACCCGCGATAAGACAGTTTCATCACTGACCCGCTGGCGCAGTTGCTGCCAGATGTCGAACGCCTGCAGGAGGCACAGCATGAGCATCACTAAGATTACCGAATGCCGCGAGTGCGGAAGCAAGGCCCTGAGCTGGCAGACATACAACCAGAACATCAGTGATGCGCAGCACGGGCGACTGCGCACCAGCGACATTCGCTGCCAGCTGGTTCTGGGCTGTGATAATTGTTCGGAAACCTTGGCAGTAATGAGCGCCGACCACGTAGCGGCATGGCTCACCGAGCAAGGGGCGTCGCAGTCCGCTCAGAGCCAGCCTGGTGATGACACTCAAACGGCGGCCTGTGCTGGCGATGTTGAAGAGGCGCTGCTGTGGCTTGACGACTTTGTGGCGCGGTGCAATGGCGATGACCGCGGGTCCTGCTCCGCCGTCGAGACTCTGCGTACTGCCCTATCTGGCAACTCTCAGGCCCAGAAGGTCAGCGCCGTCGCCCTGCGTGAGGCGATGGAAAACCTCGCTGTGAAGGCCTCTGCTGCTGACATTCCCCCGGTAATCCTGCCAGCGTCTGTACGCCAGGTGCCACTGGTAATACTGGGCGGCGTTTGTGTGCGGGTGTCCTACGTGGGTCTCAAGTGGTACCACGACCAGCTGATCGAAGATCGCTGGGTGCCGCTGGCGGTGGACGAGTTCGATGCGCTTCTGGTCGAGGCGCTCGCGAAGGCATGAGCTGCACTTGCCCGCCTCAGTACGGCCCGCGCCGGCCTTGTCCGGTACATCCACCCAGGGCCTGACCGGCTCACACCACGATCGAGGACATCCTCATGGCTGTCGCCAAGCGCAAGCCTCGCAACAAACCGACTCAGCTGCAGGTCGGTATTCTCCTCGCCGCCGCGGACCTGTCGCGCTACATCTATGACAGAGGTGATGCAGCTGATCTGCTGCGGCGGCAGGGCCTAGCCGACGCAAATTGCTCGGCCCTGGACGAAATGGACAAGGAGCAGCTGCGGATCTTGCGCGATGACTATGGACTTAGCAGCCTACGGGGGCTGGATTGATCATCCACCTTGTTCTGTAGCAGGCCAGGTCCGCATCACGAACGATCAAACTGCGGTGCACATCTAGATCTCCCTGAACCACGCATCCCCAGCCATCGAGCTGGGTCGATGCCGTGTAAGCGCCGCGGGGTTCGCGTGCGCAGCAGGGGGAAGCAAGATCATGCCATTGACCTGGAGCGTTGCCTTTCATTCTGGAATGTCCAGTTCTCAGGACCTGCGAGCTGCGGTTGATGAGGGTGTCCCGGTAGGGGTAGTTGCAACGTTGCTGGATAGCCTGAAAATCTTTGGCACGCTTCCCCGGCACCTGAATGCAGGAGGTGCCGTGTTCATCGACTCCGGAGCCTTTTCAGCCTTCCAGAAGGGCGAGCTCGTGAGCTGGGGGAAAGTGTTTTTCACGTACGAATGCGTGCTGGCGCGGACAGACTTCCCGGGGTCTCTTAGCATCGTGGCGCCGGACATCATTGGTGACCAATCGGCAACCCTCGACTTGTGGGCTGTGCATGCAGAGCGAGTGCGCACGTGGATCACGGCCGGCGCTCGTGTGATTATTCCCTTGCAGTGTGGGGAGCTCTCCGCGGGTGTGATGCTGGCGCATGCCAAGCGTATCTTTCAAACAGATCAGTTCTGCGCGGGGATTCCATCCAATCTAGCGGCCATGAGTGCTGAGGATTGTGCAACCCTGCACCATCACGACTTTCACCTGCTGGGACGAGTGGTGATCAACGCCGAATTAGGCGATAAACTGCGCGCCCTGTTGGCCAACAATCCCGATGCCATTTACACGGCAGATGCCAACTGGCTGCGATCCCGCATCAGGCAAATCAGCCTGGCTGCAAAGGACTTGCGGCAAGCGCCACCGGACAACCCGTTTGAGTCCTCGCGAACTCGTGCAGTACGGGCGGTCCTGCGCCAAGATGCATATCACCAGAAGCAGGGCGGGCCTTCGGGCGCCCGTCACTCGGAAATGATTTATGGCACATAACACTGGAACTGCTCAGTGCTCGTACTGTGGGGCTGAGTATCGACTGGTCTCCGATTTCAAGCGCGACATGCAGAGGCTCTGCAAGGCCTGGCTCAGCCGCCACGAGCGTGCGTGTGCATGCAGAACGCCGGATCAGCGCCGGTCCTGGGCACAGAAGTATGTGGGAAAGGATTTCGCTGAGAGCAGCTTGACTGTCGACCTGGAGCATCCCGGGTTCAAAGACATCCAGCCCAGCCATGCAGGTAATGGGGCGCTCCAGCTGCCCTGAGGCCATCCGCCGGCCTGCACCGACAGGTACTCGGCTAGCGCAGGCCGGGCAAATTCGTTCTCCCTTCCATTGAAGGTGCGAGTTGGCAACCGGTCTGGCACAGTGCTGATGGGCGAAAGCTCATTCTGCCACTGGTGAAAGCAGCGCTCGAATCAGTTATCACCGCCATTGTTCCAGTGAATCCATGAGCCATCTCCAAAGGAGCTGTGAAGTGAAGCCCGTCGATCTTATGAGCAAGGCTTGGGTAGACACCTACGAAGAGATTGCTGCTAAAGCCCAGCAAGTCAGGGCCTTGCTGGTGCAGCGCAACATCAGGCTTCGGTCCGGGAGCGCGCTTTGTCAGTTGCTCAGTCAGGCCGACAAGCTGAGCCGGGCATGGGCTGACCAGGTGAAGCCGGATGACCGGGTGGTGTGGGAAGCGGCGTACGTGAATCGTCTCGCTGATGCAGTCACCAATTTGCCAGATGAACCAGGGATTCAAGAGGCGCTCAAGCGCATGGCCGGCGGAGTAATGCAGCCTCACGATCGGAGCAACTCTCACCAAGGGAAAGACGCTCTGTGGGAGCTGGTGCTGCTTTCCGACTTGAAGAACCGTGGGCTTACGGCCAAAGCTGCAGAGCCAGATATCCTGGTTGACTTCGGCATGGGCGATTACCCGATCGCATGCAAGAAGATCTGGTCAACGCTCGGGGTTGAGAAGCGTGTCAGCCATGCTGCTAGGCAGCTGGCACCGTTCAACAATGGCGGAATCATTGCCCTCAATTTGGACGATTTGGTCCCTGTCGGGAAAGTCGTGAGTGGTCCTAACAAAGCTGATGCGAGAGGCGTACTGAGCGCGTTCAATTCAGAGTTTATTGAGAGTCACAGAAACGTGCTGCAGAATGCTGTCATGGACGGCAAATGCGATGGATTTCTCATCTCGACGACTGCCTTTGCCGTGCTATGGGAAGAGGAGACTTCGGCCTATCTAGCGTCAGAAGGCACGCTGTGGCACCTGGGTGATTCGTCGCAGGAAGCCTGCGAGCGATTCCGTGCGTTTCGTAACTCGCAAGGCATTTAACCAGGGGCTTGAAGCAAAGGGCAGGGGAGGCACGCCTGTAGAGCCACGAAAATGGTGACTCTGCAGGCTCAGCAAAAGCTGCCTCAAGGTCATTCTTTGGCGATAGCCCCCATCAGTTTTCAAAGATCAGATGAGAAAGGCCTATCTGATCCACCCAATAGTTGGCTCGGCAGGACTCACATTCTCACGTCAATCCAAGTGACATCATCACTCACGACAGCAATGTCCCCAGCTGGCTCATTGATCGCAGCAGCTTGCTGCGATTCAGTGAGCTCGGCCCAGAACCCATCTGTGGCGAAGACAAAACGAGTTCCCGCCGGTGCCGGCTGGCGTAAAAAATCAGGATTCGGAGCGCGTGTTGCTCTGAGGCTGCGGGTAACCAGATTGCGTGCAGGATCCAACGCCAATTCGCGGTGCGATCTGTCGCGCTTCCAGTTTGCTTGGCAGTGTGGAGGAGTAAACCATTCGATATTGCCGTCGTTTCCAGCCATCCCACAGGCGCAATCACCCTCATAAGCAACGGTGAGTAGGCCCTGGGATGCGACACCGATCAGATAGCTGGTGGTGCCAGTCTGGTTTGTGAATAGCTGACGGTGCATATCCACCAAGATACCGTTGAGCAATTGTTGAACTTGTTCTGGGCTGGAGTCATCTGCGCCCTGAGCTACATTGCTCAGATAGGCTCTAATCACGCCTTGTGCCAAGCCTTGCGCAAGCTGACCGCTGCCTGGTTTCGAGGTGCCATCCATAATGACAAAAAGGCCTCGTGCCCCATGGATCTCGGCGGCTGCAAAGTCGTGGTTCGCTGCTCGGTCATGCCCTTTTACGGACCTAGTTTGATATCTCATGCGAGCGCGCTCAGGTCTTTCATTCGTTGATGAATGAGCTTGGCACGCCCAGGGTTGGCTCGAACAGAGCCTGAGCTCTCAACTGCATAATCGATGCCGTTAAGTTTTGCCAGAGCGCCAATACACTCGGCAACGTATTGCCTGAGCTCTTCGCCGGCTTCACGGACCTCTGCCAATAGCTCTGGGCGTCCGTCTAGGAGGATGATGATATCCTCGACGTCCTTATGGTACGGATCGCCGTTACCCCGACCACTGAAGGCTTCGAGCTTAGTTGCCAAGAAGAATGCTGGTTTGAAGATTCGAATTGCCCGACCGCTAGGTAGCTCAAATGGTACCGCTTGAGCCAGTCCCTCTACATACCAGCGGTTAGCGTAGCCGAGAATAGACGCGTCGCTTGGCATCACATCGACGATGACATCATTGAACCTGAACCGGCAGTTCACATCATCTTCCCCAGTGATCTTGAAGCCTTTCGCTGCAAGACGCACTGTAAGCTTTTCCCAGGCAGAAATGCCTGCTAGCTCGATCACCAGGTCGACATCGTCGGTGAATCGGATGTCGTCCAGCACTGCGCTATCGGTGACCAACATAGCGGTTGTGCATCCACCGACAAAGGCACACTCAGCCAAAAACTCGTCGCCCAAACCATCAGCCACAAACGAGATAAGCTCGTAGTTGTGGTCCGCATTCGATGCCATATTACTTCACCCCCATCCCTGCTTTCAGTATGTTGACAGCCACGCCACACTCCCTTGGGCCGCCAACGCGGATCGCGTCTACAAGCGCGAGGTAATGATAAAGGGTCCTATCTATTTTTACCGCTTCGGGCACCGTCTTGTAGAGGGGCTCGATTGACTGGCCTCGCTCGCTGCCCAGTGGGTCGGGCCAGACAGGTATCAGTCCGCCAGCACTTTTTAGGCTTTTCGAAAGGGCTGGCGCAGCAAAGCCGGTAGGGATGCCACGGACGATTGCACCTGGCTTTACTGGAAAAAAGTACTTCAGAGCGTGCTCGGCAACCTTCAGCAACTCACGTCGATTCACCTTTGGAAGACCGGTGTCGAAATCGCTGGTAAGAAGGCCGGCATTGCGACAACGCGCCATGGCGTTGGAGACTTCACTTTTACTGAGGCCAAGCGACGCAGAGAGCGCCCGCAAGGAATAGTTTTCGCTCCAGCTCGTTACTGGGGTCGACGGCACCACATCCGACCAGCCCTCCCATCGGTCAGAATCGCCCATCGGTGAATCGAGTTCTTGTGGCCGAAATACCGTGTCTTCGTCATTCGGCAGCAACTGAGACAGCACCTCACCTACCGGGCCGCTAACTGACGCCAACCAACGGGGCTCTGGGTTGAGAATGTTTCTCACATGCTCAGAGGTAGATTCCAATTCCATACGGCCAAACAGGTTTTCCTCTTGAGCGTGCAGGCTAGTCATTTTGAAAAGCAACAAAATGTCTTGACTCTTCATAACTGGCTTTTCTCCGCGTGTCCACATTCCATGAATCGTGGACAACATTCTCTTGGCACTAATTAAATAGTCAAGAAAATTCTTCGTTGCCAGGCTAGAGGCCGGCATCCGTGGAAGGGCTCAATGCATTCTGGTTGAGAAATTTCCTCCGCCGATCAGAAATGGTCAAAAAAATATTGACGTGCCGGAATAAAATAAATGTCATTCGTCCACATTCCATGAATCGTGGACGTTTGTTTTTTATAAGATTTCGTCTTGTCAACTATACCCTGTCGCTTGGTGCTGCTGCTGGGGTCAGCGACAAAGGGGCCTGGGGCCCATGCGTGAGCCCTGCAGAGGCCGCCTATCGGTGGCGCTAGGTTGAGTGCATGAGCGAAGAATGAGGTGCGCAGGAGCGCATCACCGCCCCCATCCTCCACGCCTCTCCATTGGCGGCCCTTTTCCTACTTAGCGGAGGAGGGCGCTTCTGCAGGAGTTCCAGTCAAAAAAAAGCCCGCGGAGGCGGGCTTGATGGTGACCGCTGGGACCTAGTTTGGAGCCCGGCCGGTCAACTATTTGTGAAGCCAGCTTTTCTGTGAAGCTACAACGCCTGCACTGCCGGCCTGAAATGATCTGCCCCCTCTTTCCTGGTCTGCCCCAGCACTCGACATGTGGTATCATCTTATTACGCATACGTGTTATGTATCGGTTTGCTTGGTATTGCTAAGGAGGGTGTGTGATCACTGGCATAGCTCTGGGTTGCGATTACCAAGGTCGGCATTTCGGTGCGTCCTATCCCGACGCGCAGTGTGTTGATGGGTTTCTTTGGGATGAGGACAGTTGCGACGAACCAGGTGGCGCCTTGCGCCATGGCGGTGACATCCCCTGCCCAAAATGTAATTCGGCTGCGCATGCTTCGTACTTCGCCACTGAAGAAGCAGGGCTCGCGCCGGCCCCAGGTCAAAACGATCGGCAGGGGGCACTGCGTCTGATCAGTAGTCACGTTTGTCGCTGGACTGTGAACTACTCCATTCCCTCTGATCCGATGAAGGAAATGACGCTGTGACACTACATCTTGTGTCCTCTTCAGCTGCTCACAACACAATATCTAGTGGTACTAAGGAAATGAGCTACCATGCCATCTGAGTCCGATTTGCTCGAAGTGCACCAGCCAATCAACCCCGACGCGACAAGCGTTGATGTGACCTGTCCGCACTGCCATACCACCGAAGAGTTCCATGCCTCGACCTGGCGACAGCAAGACCCACAGGGGCATTTTTCGTTGGCGCCGATTCGCGCCTACGGCGTGACCTGTGCAGGCTGCCGCACTGATTTCCGTTTCAAGCTCACTGCGGCGGTAAACCCTTGGCCAGCGGGCCGCACGCTCGACGTTGCGTGTCCGGCCTGCCAGCACACGGTCACGACCCAGATTGCTGTGGTCCGGCAGATGGATGGGCCTAGCAGGCCAGACACCTGCGACGCATGCGGCAATGATTTTGAGGTGTACGCCGATGGTCGCGTGATTGTGATCGAATACGAGCGATCCAAAGGCCGGCGCAATTTGCTGCTTGAAGCTATGAAGGCCGGGGGGCAGGTGATTTTTGATCCCCGTGGCGCCGAGACTGCGCCCTTCATCACCGATGTTGAAGTGCTGCTGGGGGGCGTACCCGTAGTGATCCATGCGGATGGCACAGAGCAGTTTTTGGATGATTCGGCGGAACCTGTCCATGCCTATTCGCCACGCCTAGCAGCCGATGGGCTGGAAGCGTTCTGCAAGGCAAATATCGCCAAATACGAGGCATTCAGTGCTGAGCATGGCAATGACAAGCTCATGACCGAGCGGGTTCCTATGACCCCATTCTGGTAGGGATATCGATCATGACCACCAAGCTCAGTGAGCCGATGAAAACCGTACTGATGAAGCTGGGGACCGGCTGGGGCTGGGATGACTTCGGCGTGCATGGCCCATTGTCCTACGCTGCGCGGGTGCGTACCTGCGAAGCGCTGCGAAAGCGAGGGCTGGTGTCATTCTCGCACGGTGACTACGACCTGACGGCAGCCGGCGAGGCGCTGTCCAAGCAACTTAATGACCTGGCCAAAGCCGCCCAGGTCGCGTACTAGGGAAAATGAGCCATGAACTATCTGGATCGAGCGACCGACGAAGCGGGGTATCCGGTAATGGGGTTTGAGGCCTTCTACCAGCAAGGCATTTCCTGCTTTGTATGGGGCCTACCAAAGCCATTGGTGCGTCAGGCTTTCCAGCGCGTCTGTGCCGATCAGAAAGCACAAGGCCGCGTGGTGGCGATGTGGCAGGTGCGTGCGTTCGTATACGGCCTTTCAGGGCGCTTTGAAGGCGGGCAACGTGAACGCAAAGCGCCAGCAGGGTATCAGTGGCCAACGCCACCTGATGCGTCTTGGGAGCTGATCGTGTGCATCTATCCAGGCGGCTCATTCGACCTCGATCTGTTGCACCCGGTCAGTTGCCGCTTCTGGTCAGAGGACAACGGTTTCTTCGACGTACCAACCGAAGCCCGTTCGCTGATGAATCGCGAGTGGTTTGAGTCAATGGGCTTCGATGTGATGACCATGCAACCGGCGATGCAAGTGCAGATTGCCGACTCAAAAACGCCTCACCTGAAACCGGTGTGAGATTCAAGGAAGGTCACGATGAGAACCGTTGAGAAGATGGTACGCATGCCGGTCTGCATCGGCCAGGAACCACTGGTGGGAAACTACTACACCGTCGAGTGCAAGCTTTGCGGTTGGGTCGGGAGTTCGGAAGTGCTGACCGACGATTGCCAATGCACCCAGGATGAGGGCGACCGGCTCTGCTTGGGTGATACCGACGAAATCGGCACAGACCGCTTGCTCGAAATCGTCCAGGCCATGGACCGGCGCCATGGTGAGTCGCAAAAGGCTTACCAACAGCTTATCGAGCACACCAACGAAACCGAGCAGCACCTGGACAAGGCCGCCGAGCTGCTTGAGGAAATTGTCCAGAGCGGCCAAGCCTACCGCGAGTGCACCGACAAAGGGAGCGCGACCGGCCGGCGGGTCGCGGCCGTGCTTGGCTACGTCGCCCAGTTCCAACCAGATCCGCACCCGGCCGAGCCGGATTAAATGCCCGTGACCGAGCCCCAATGGCGCGAGTTTCGCCCAAGTAGTTGGACTCGCAGTGACCTGGCCGGTGTCTCGCAACCGCACGGCGCAGACGACCAGCCCGAGGCGGCTTATTGGCTGGCTTGGGCGCCGTACATAACAGGTGATCGAAGTGACCCAGGCCATCCCGATCAGGTGATGCGCCGGCGCTTCAAAACCAAGGAAGCTGCCATGGCCCACGTCGACAAGACCTGGCCCATGGGCCGCTGGCAACTGAACTGTTAGGGAAGGTCTGAAAAAGACTTCCCGAATCTGGTGAAATACGCCGATCCCGCCAGCCGAGTTTTTCCATGAAGCAGATGACCTTCGCCGACGCCGAGTACGCCGGCAAGCGCAAGCAGACCCGTAAAGAGCTGTTCCTGATCGAGATGGATCAGGTGGTGCCGTGGAAAGGATTGATTGCCTTGATCGAGCCGCATTACCCCAAGGGCGAAGGTGGTCGGCCCGCCTATCCTCTGCTGGCCATGCTGCGTATTCACCTGATGCAGAACTGGTTTGGCTACAGTGATCCGGCAATGGAGGAAGCGCTGTACGAGACGACCATCCTGCGCCAGTTCGCCGGGTTGAGCCTGGAGCGCATTCCCGACGAAACCACCATCCTCAACTTCCGTCGCTTGCTGGAGAAACATGAACTGGCAGCCGGCATCCTCGGCGTAATCAATGGCTACCTGGGGGATCGCGGCCTGTCGCTGCGCCAGGGCACTATCGTCGATGCCACACTGATCCACGCGCCCAGCTCGACCAAGAACCAGGACGGCAAGCGCGACCCGGAAATGCACCAGAGCAAGAAAGGGAACCAGTATTACTTTGGCATGAAGGCGCACATCGGCGTAGATGATGAGTCGGGGCTGGTACACAGCGTGGTAGGCACGGCAGCCAACGTGGCGGATATCACCCAGGTCGACAAACTGCTGCACGGTGACGAGAACGTCGTCTGCGCCGATGCCGGCTACACCGGCGTCGAAAAGCGCCCCGAACATGCTGGCCGCGAAGTGATCTGGCAGGTCGCAGCACGCCGCAGCACCTACAAGAAGCTCGATAAACGCAGCGCCCTGTACAAAGCCAAGCGCAAGATCGAGAAGGCCAAGTCACAAGTGCGAGCGAAGGTCGAGCACCCGTTTCGAGTGATCAAGCGCCAGTTCGGTTACGTGAAGGTGCGCTTCCGTGGCCTGGCCAAGAACACCGCTCAGCTGGTGACGCTGTTCGCGCTGTCGAACCTATGGATGGCGCGCCGACATTTGCTGACTACCGCAGGAAAGGTGCACCTGTAATGCGGAAAATGGCTGCTGCGAGGTGCTCGCGGCGGCCAAAAACGGAGAACTGAGCGGGTTACCTGGTCGATTTTGATCGACGGCCCGCTTTCAAAAGCAGCGAGGGCTGAAGTCGACCGGAAATACAGGGTTACTTCAGACCTTCCTTAGCGGAATCGCATGGCCGCTGGCTTAGCACTGCTGACTTTTGACACCCATTCTCAAACTGGAAAAAGCATGTCACCACTTCGAAATCTTGCCGTGTTCGGTTGTATCGCTCTGTCGCTGGCAGGGTGCAATGACAAAAAAATCAACGTGACCATCCCAATGGGCGCTGTCCTCTACGCAAAACTCTATCACCTCGGTGATCCTGCGCTTGGCACTGTTCTGCCGACCGAGTACCGGGCAGGTGGGGCTGGCAAGGTGGATTATGATTTTTCTCAGGTCCTGGCCGGCGGCGACTGCGCTCTGGGCATCCCCCTCGAATGGAACAACAGCATGAAGAAGCATGTGGCTGCGACCGCCACACTGTCGTGTGACGGAGTTGAGCAGCGAGAGCTGAAAGGCTATGTGGTCGACAAAGATGGGAAGGAAGGCCTGGACGGCGTTGCGTTGGGCGGTGTGGTCTCGTTCGTGGTGACCGAATCCGTTTCCGTGAAGTAATGACGATCACGGATTGATCGAACTAGGGGAGGGCGACGGCGCCCGACTTGAACGTCGGGCGCGAATGGTGCGGGGCGATTCGCTTTAAGCGGTCATCTGAAGGCCGAAGGACTCTGCAATACGGCCGACAATGGTCGGGAGGTCACCCTGGATCTTGAGTGCTTTGAAGTCGAGATCCTCGGTAGCCAGGCGGTCCAGGAACAGCTGCATGTCCGCGGTGATGCTTTCGGGCAGCTCGATCACTTCGCCGGTCAGCAGACTGGTCAGGGCCAGGACATCGTTCCGGTGCTTTCTGATGTCCTTACTGTCTGCCCCGCCTTCACCGTTTTCTTTGCGCTGAGACAAGTCGAGCCAGGCTTTAGCCTTGAAGGGGATAAGGCGATCGGCGCCGATATAAGTCAGCTCCTCACCCTGCTGGCGGCCGGACAGTAGGAACTGGTAATAGTCCTCGTTCAGCAAAATGGCGCTCAAGCTCGAAACCGATTCGTCTGTTGGGATGGGGTCAGCGTTGCGTTTTCTTCGTGCTCCAGGCCTTCCGGCGCCCGCGAGAATAGCTCGATCATCACGGGGTAGGAGGGATCTGTAGGCTTTTGGAACCGATAGAAAATGGGTTCAGGACGCTCGCCGCCTCTCTGCAACCGATGCAGCGCGCATCTCAGTATGCGCTGCGCACTGCACAGTGTGAAGCGCATACTGGGCGTTTCAGCCGCCATGGCTTGGCCTGCTGACTTTTCCTACAGCCGTAACGGAACCATCTGATCGACACCCATGACTCAGCAGGGGAAGGTCTGGTTTTTACCGAGCAATGGACAGGAAAATGGCTATACCAACCACCAGCGATCTGAAGCTGCCTCTCAGCTTGCACCTGGATCAGAACACCCTTGACGCGATCGAGCGCTTCAGGGCCGCACGTGCGGAGCACTTGAAGTATGCGCACGATGAGACGGTTACCAGCGCAGAATTGTTTCTGGCGCTACAGCGAGCTGAATTCGACCTGGCCACGGCGGTTGACAGGCTTTTGGTCGAACACTCCAGCATGTCGAACTGTCGGGGCTTCTAGGGCTCCGTGCTGCCCGGCTCATAGGGTGGCATGGAGGGCGGGGAGGCCTACCCGCCTCAGCCTGGAGAGCAATATTCCACCGAGATCCACAGCTCATTCACCAAGATGTTTGCCCTGGTAATGTCATGGCGAAAGACTCTGTTTTCCTTGATGGCAGGTCGGTAGCTGAACTCTCCGAAACGATCGTTGCTGATGATGTAAGCGTTCGGGGAATATGCCAATTCGATGATCATTTCATCGGCGCTGCGGCCTTTGTCGACGCGGTACGTCTCTACTGACGCTGGGAAGGTGCGTTGAATGTCCTCCCACGAAACCTGAAGCTTTCTCGTGATGCCTGGATCAAAGACCAGAATGATCTCACTGCCAGGCCAGTTTGAAAGCAGTGCCGGAACGAGTGCACTCAAAGCGTTCAGTCCGATGAACTGTTGATTCTTGCCCCGGCCACGATTGCATAGGTTGTTCCCGTCAATGATCAGCCGCTCGATTACTCGACTATCGCGCTGCCGGAGCGACGCCATTTGCTGCTCCCATTTTGCGAGCTCACGTTCAAGGTCTTCAACATCACTGGTTTTGTGCCTGACGACTTGGGCAATGTCATCTGTTCCGAAGTAGTTACTGCAAGCCCCCTTAACTTTCGCGGCCTCCACTGAACGTGGTGGTGCGTTTCGGTGGCGATCTCGGAAATCGACCGCTTGGGCCAGCTTCTCCTTGGCCACAACCAGACGCTCGCGATATTTGAGGCACTGTGCCTGCGGCACACGAATATGCTCTTCAAACCTAGAAATTTTGGCTGAAAGACTTTCAACGGCTGGCTGCAGTCTTGCGATTTGCGAACTGTAGGTGGCGTAGTCGGAATCGGTTTCGAGCCAGTCCAGGGTAGAGTGGAACTGAAGATCGTATCGAAGCCTCTGCACCAGATGCTGCTGGGTGGCTATCTCTCCATTCTCGCAAGTCAATGCATCCAACCGTGCAGCTTTTTCGGCTAACTTGGCTTCCTCTGCCTCGGACATTTTGGGGGGTTTAGGAACCCGTCCGGTCAAAGCATCGAATGCTTGCCCGAGCAACGAGCGGTTCAGTCGATAGACGGCATCGTGGACTGTTGCACGATCGATCAGGGTTAATCCACCCAGTTGGGAACGCTCTCGTTCGAGCTCCTCTAGTTTCATCTCGGCATTTTTGAGCGCCAACTTGGCATGGCCTTCATCAAAGCGATGCAGGTGGCCGTAGAGTTCGTATTGCTCCTGCAAGCCCACTTCAGCCGCAGCAAGGGCGGCGACAGCAGCTTCGTACTGCGCACTGTAGGGGTTCTGACCCATTGCGTTTCCAAATGATGGAGTTCTGCGTACAACCGATGCGCACCGTGGCACCTGCCCCATAACGCAGTTGAGCGACCACTTTAAGAGGAAGCGCTTGGAGAGTGAAGAGCAATGGGCCACGACGGTGGGCCTACGGCGAGCTGAGAGACGTAACCGGGGACGCCACGCATAGGCACACCCCGGCATTCCACTGGCGCACTTTTTGCTGGGGCACGTACGCGAGGCGGGTCATTGGGGTGACGCTTCCACGCCGAGATCCGCGCCCGCCACTCACCTGCTAGTTTATGTAGCTATTAGAGTCAGTTCTTACGGCCCTTCATCGAGGCGTGCAGCATTTTTTCAACCATATCTAAAACTAGGGTGCAGATACCTTTTATGTTGAACTCAGGCAGTTTCTCAACCCAATAAGACAGTGCTGCAAAACCCGCGTGACCAATGTCAAGGTCATCCTCTTTACAGAAAAGCGCGCTCTTCAGCATTGGGTCATCAGCCATGCTGCCAACCTGGATAACTATAAAAAAAGGTCCTGAAGTAGGTGCGTTGCCGGCAAAAAAACGGAATTCATGGCTTGCGTGTTCACCTCCTGTTAGCTCGAACATATACTTGCAGTGCCCATGGCGAGTTATATGTCCGAAGGCGGCTGTGCACTCCTCAATTGTTTTTGGATAAATGACAATTGGTAGTGTTTTAACTAAGCGCAGGAGGTCTTTGGTCATGGTTATCGATAGTGGTACCCGCCCCTTCATGAATGACCTGAGTGCCTGACTTGAAATGTGCTCAGGCAAATACTCTGCGATGGGGTACGCCAAGGCGTTTAGCGTGGCAATTAAGCCCTTGGCTTCTGGTGACCAATAATGTCTGGTTTCGTCAATAAGTTTATATTGATCACCCGCCTCGCCATCGCCATCGCCATTTGGCTCCTCATCTTCGTCCTGGAGGAACAGCCAATGTATCCAGCGATGATCGTCATTTTCCTCGCTATAGCAGTATGCTTTGCCTGTGGCCGGCATAGGTACTTGCGAGCTTTCTTTGGTTACCCAGTCGGTATCAAGACGAAAATATTCGTCTGGTCTTAAAGAGATTGATGGTAATGAGGGTGATATTGCCCGGTGTTGTTCAAGTAGATGATCTTTTCTTTTGTCATGACGGGAGGATTCTACAAAGATGCTTTGGCGTTCAGAAACCTTCTTGCCTATAAGGTTCAGTAGGGAGTCTACTGACGCTGGCTTTCTCAATAGTTCGAAATCTTCCCAGTAAATTACGGATTGCTCGTGCGCCTGAGCCTTGCTAGCGCCGAAAGTGGCGCCAGCATCGGTCACAATTTCCTTGAGCTGGCCATCAGGATCAATTAGCTGAAGGATTCCCTTCAGGGGGACGATACTCAGTAGCTCTTCGTCAATGCATAATTGGTCTGGGATGCCTTTGAGGAATGGGTTTGATGCCCAAGCTTCGTATAGAAAATTAGCTATCGAGATTTTATCATTGCGTTTGAAGAACCTCTGGTGATAGAGGTCGAGGCCCGGAACATTCAATGTCAGTGCAATTACGGGAATCAATGCAAGGTCTTCAGCTTCTGAAGGGTTTAGGCCTTCACTTACCCAGAACGCTTCACGCTCTTCGCTCACGAAAAGATATTTATGCTGAACTATGGTGAAATGATGAGTGAGCATGTCAGCCATCTGGATGGCACTTAAATATTTCCGGCTTGAGCTGTAAAGTTTCAGCTCATGGATTACGGTTTATGTTACACCAATAATTGAATTCTGCCACTTCGCTAAGAACCGGTCACTGAGCTATGCCTATCCACTCACGGGCGTGTTTTAATATTTTGATTTTATAGATTCCACTGGCGTATCTATACTTGATAGTTAGTAGTATTCCCCTGCGGGCGTCGCCTTCGCACTTCTCCGAGAGGGGTATGTGAACCGCTTTGGGATTGATTGCTGGATGGCGGTGGCTCCCCCAGAGCACAAAGCGGCGTAGGAATCCCCTGAATGGTTGTAGTACTAGGAAGTGACGGCACTCGAAAGGATGAGCGATGAATCAGTATAAAATTGTTGAGCGAGAACTAGCGCGAGCCGAGGCTCTGATTGCTGGTTACCTTGGTTTGTACGCAGGCAGCATTGACCTGGCCTACTTCAACGCAGCCTCACTCAAGCGGGTAACTCCAGAGTTCAAGCGTTGTGTGCAGGTCATCCAGGATCTCGCTGCCATGCCGGTGGTGAGTCAATCTGCGACACGCAACATGGTGACCGCAGTGGACCGATTGGCCGACCTGGTTCGGGCACCTCAAATGAAGCCTTCAACTCGTACCCTCTGGGCTATTGAGGATTGGATTCGTCGCACCCCGCTGGCCGTGGTGCGCCATCTGGCCGCGATTGTAGGGCCTGTGGCAGCGGGTATCTGGGGAACCATCGATAGTAGTGCAGAAGCGGATGTAGGCGTGGCGATTGCTGCGGCCCTGGTGATGCTGTCTTTCGGCTGCAGCCTGAGCCATCTCCGCGACCCAGATCACTCTATTCAGAAGGGGTTGCTGGCGTTCCTTGGAGCCGGTGCCTTGATCCTCGTGACGAAGGGCGTCCTGCTCACATTCTTTGCTTTCGCAGTCATCTCCGCGGGCTTCTTCATTCGAGATGTCGCAGTGTGGTGCCGCAGATCGAAGTCGGGCGCTGGAGCTGGAAATCGTGGTGGTGATGAGCTGTTTGAGGGCAATGACAGCCTCTATACGCCGGAGGAGCTCTACGACATTGGTGGTGGGCCTGGGCCTGCACTTAGTGAGTACGGCCTTGCCAAGGACGATGATTGAGCCCGTCACCTTCGACTCAGGGCGGTTGCGCCGTGAAGTTGAGGTCTAGGGCCTAGGCTAGGCCTGGCAGCTACTTGAGGGGCAATGGCTTCAATGACGCTCGGCCTCGACTTACAGGCTGGGACTAGGCCGAGCAGATGATACGGTTTTACTTACCTTCGCCGTTTGCCCGGGCGAACTGCGCAATGTCCAGTGCCGACCCATCGTAGAGGTCGATCGGCGTGTAACACCACTCGACGAACCATTCCTGGACCTGCCGGCGGGTGAGGGGGCCATACGATCGCTGGATTTTGTTGAGGCTGACGAGCCCGCAGATAGGATTGATGATCCAAAAGCCAATGTGCTTGGCGCTGAGGAAATAGGTTGCGGCGTAGAAAATGGCTGACGCGGTCTTCCCGTACAGCTCACGGATCTGAAGCATCGGGTAAAAGAACACAGCTGACGTGACCAGTGCGCAGATAGCCACAAGGAGCCACTGATTCCACAGCTTTAAGGCCATAAAGCCTGTAACCCACCATTGCTGTCGCTTGTCCAAATCGTCCCATTTCATTCTGTTTAGTGTCCTTATGCAGGGGCCTGAGGGCTGTAGAAATGTAAGGCAATGGGCCTTGATGCTCGATTTCGATACTACATGAATTATCTGTACGCGTTATGTGTTATTTTCTCGCCATGCAAACCATGTCGGGAGATCAATGGTGACTTCAGCAAAACACACCCGCAGACGTGCGGTTTATTGGGGGGTAGCTTTGCTGGCCCTGGTCGGCGGGCCGTTGGCTTATAAGGGCCTTGGGTTGAACAATCTGAGGACCAGTTTTTCCTCGGCGACGAGCGAGGAAATTCAGGCGGCGGCCCGTGATTCCAAATGCGCGACTCGGCTCCTGGTGGATGCCAATCGGAGTGCGCAAGACATCCGGGTCAGGGATCTGGATTGGGTCAAGGAGCGCTGTGCATTAGTTGAGCGCCAGGCAGCGGCGTTCGAGGGAACGGCACAATGAGTAGCTCCAAAACCGCGGCCTGCCGGCGGACCTCCAAAATTCAGATTCGGCGCAAATATGTGGTGGGCGCCGTCTGCCTTCTCGCGTTTCTCGCTTCGTCGTTCGCATATCAATTGCCAGGCCTTACCGCTAAGGCCGCTTCCTTTGTGGTTGGGTACTGGGCGGCACTGCCGTTTGTACACCTGGCTACAGGGCATGGGTTCGGCTTCAAGAAGAAACGGGCAGCACCTTGCGGCGGCGCTTGCGTAGATGTCCACGAGCGCTGTGATGCTCAACGCGAGGGTGAGGAGGCTTCCCAGGAGCAAGCTGACGGTGCTCCGCATACCGGGCCGGCAATCTCGCGTTCACCGTCCGTCCAGTCCCAGTAATCAGTACAGGTCGAATCGAGATGAAACGAAAATTCAAGAATGGTGATTCTGGCTGGAAGACAAACTGGCTCGGAGTTTGTGAGCGACCTCGGTTTTTCACAATCCACACACTCAAAGCGCTCGCAATGATCGTTGTATTCACGATTCTGAGCTTATTGCGCTCAGCAGCGGTTTTAGTACTGGTTGCCCTGCTAGTCTCCTTGGTTGGAAAATTATTCACTCCTCTTGAGCTATTGGACGCTCAAAGTCGTGCGGTCCTGGATGGGCCGCGAGACTATTTTGTACTGACAATTATGGGCCTGATTTGGCATGGACTGGTGTGTGATTCATTCACTGCCTTTCGGAAGTGGCGGCAGCGGCGGAGTCGCAATGAAATTAAAATGAGCTGATTTCTTGGGCTGCTCATAAATCGAACTCAATTTTAGGAATAAGGAACATTTCTTATGCTTGTCAAAAAATGGAAAGCCATTGATCCGACAGTTAGAGATTATCTTATCGCCGTACCTATAGCGCTAATGTTGGTGGCCTTGGTTATATTGGGTGACTACCATTACTCTCCGGATAAAGTTACGCGGCCTGCTGGAGAGGTGAAGTCTCTTGTGCTGCATGACTCTGCTTTCTCGACCATTACGACCCTGGAAACAACGGACGGCTGGTATCAGCTTGAAGGGGCAGTCTCGGGGGCTAAGGGCGATGTCGTGAGCATTCAAGCTCAGGGCGCATACAGGAAAGCGTGCATTGCATCCCAGGATAGAAGGCGTGTTACGATATTCGCTGAGTATGATTTAAATAGTAATGCCCAGTCAGTGAAATCAAGGGACCGATAGCTCCATTAAGCATCACCGAGGAATTTAGGCTACATGAACGTCCAGGAAAAATTGCGTCACTACGAAGCTGCACTCAAAGCGGCCCCGCGGCGAATTTTGGCCGGTAAACATGACTGGAAAAAGGACATCACACGTGACGCTGGCGTTTACGTGATCTGGGAAGCCGGTGTTGCACGATACGTCGGTGAGACATCGGCATTACGCGCCCGAATGCGTGACCTTACCTCCGTTAAAAACCACTCATTTGCGAAGGGCACCTGTGATCGCTTCGGTATTGATGCCAGCGACAAAGAGGGTCTAGTCAAAGTGTATTCGAGTAACTACGAACTGTCCTTCTGCGCAATTCCATTAGGTCGCAAGGAAGTCGAGGAGTACCTGATCTTGCGCTGGCGCTCTAGTCTGTGGAATAAGGTGACATCACGGCTGCTCGTTGGGCACCAATACAATTGGGTTGTTCCTGCAGCATCCACCTCCGAGAATGAAGCCGGCGGTACAACTGCCATCCAGGCGCTGCAAAGCAATCCGGCGGAAGAGTTCGATACTGAGCTGGCGGAAGAGCTTTAGTGCTTACCCCTTGTTCTGTATTCCAGCGTTTCCGACCCACCTCATGGTTCCGCAGGAATAATAGAAATTTCAGTTAGTTATGTGTCGTTTTCGTGCCTTGGGCATTTGATTGACATTCGATACGGCTTTCAGGATTATAGGTACGTGTTACGATTTTTTGGCTGTATCCCGCCGCTAAGGATGTGAGTTCAGCCGCAGTCGCCCCGAGTCCCTCTCTGGAGATTTTCAATGTTGAACCCAACAACGAATGCCGAACCCGCAGACCAGACCTTCGATGATGCTGGTCTGAAGGCCGCGTTGCAGGAGTTCAGCGACAAGATCCAGGCCGCTACTGGCCGTTCAGTGCTGCCACTTGAACTCAAAGCATTCCGCGCCCAGGTCGCTACCTGCATAGCTCACCGGCAGCCACGGGTGGTTCAGTTGGGCCTTTGCGACTTTCAAACCCGCAGTGGGCGGGCTGCGTTGATTGAGGTCAAGTTCTAACCAGGATGGCCACCCAGCGCAAGGTAGTTGCGTTCAAGGCACCCAAACAAGGAACATCGTGCCCGAAACCCAGCTGTCAGCTCGCACCAGGGCCTCAATAAGGTACTGCTCGCAGCTTTCGGCCCGATCCACCCCCAGCATTTCCATGAGTAAGGCCTGAGGTTTGAACGACCATATCCATCTAGCGGCTGAATACGAACAGACCCCGAGCCGGGAGCTGCCGCATTCTGTTGAAGCCGAACAGGCCATTCTAGGCGGGTTGCTGAACGACCCACGGGCGTGGGTGCGAGTCTCTGACCTGGTCGTCGAATCTGATTTTTTCCGCGCAGACCACAGGCTCATTTTCAAGGCTATTGCCAAGCTGCTTGAAGAGGGGAATGCGCTTGATGTCGTCACAGCGCAAGAGGCGCTGGAAAGAACGGGTGAGCTCTCGAATGCAGGTGGCTTGGCCTATCTGAAAGAGCTTTCCGATAACACCCCGTCTGTCGCCAACATCGCGTCTTTTGCACGCGTCGTCAGCGAGCGGTCTCAGTTCCGGAAGATCATCGGCGTTTGCACGGAGATCGAGCAAAGCGCCAGCGCCCCGGACGGCCGTACCGCGGAAGATCTTGTGCATGATGCCGAAGCAAAGATGCTGTCCGTGGCCGGTCAACGGCCGAAAGAGGGCGGGCCGGTAGGTATCGAGGCTCTGCTCAGAAAAGCCGTCGAGAAGATTGAGACCGCCCATGAGTCTGGCCTTGAGTCGCTTGGCCAATCGACGGGCTTCACCGACCTCGACAGCAAGCTGAGCCTGTTGCGCCCGGCCGACCTCGTGATTGTGGCCGGCCGGCCATCCATGGGCAAAACCACGTTTGCCATGAACATCGTGGAAGAGGCCGTTCTGCGATCGGAAAAAGTGGTCGTGGTCTACTCCATGGAGATGCCGGGCGATGCCCTGCTGACTCGCATGCTCTCCTCAATGGGAAGCATTGACCAGTCGCGGGTCCGCTCAGGGAAGCTCTTGAATGAGGACTGGACCAAGCTGACCAAGGCTGCCAACGCGCTCAACAAGAATGAGCGCTTCTTCATTGATGACACCCCGGCCTTGAGTCCCTCGGATATGCGCAGCCGCACACGTAGGCTTCGGCGCGTGCACGGCGAGATTGGCTTGATCATGGTGGACTACCTGCAGCTGATGCAGATCCCCGGGTACGGCGGCCTGAATCGGACCAACGAGATATCGGCTATCTCCAGGTCGCTCAAGGCTTTGGCGAAGGAGTTCAATTGCCCCGTGATTGCTCTCTCGCAGCTCAATCGCTCGGTGGAGCAGCGCAAGGACAAGCGACCTGTGAATTCCGACCTGCGCGAGTCCGGTGCTATCGAGCAAGACGCAGACGTGATCATGTTTGTGTATCGAGATGAGGTGTACAACCCCGACTCCCGTTTTGCTGGTACCGCAGAGATCATCATCGGCAAGCAGCGAGAAGGCCCGACCGGTTTCGTCCGGCTTGGTTTCGAGGGTCGATACACACGCTTCGTTAATTTGGAGCCGGGTACGCACGACTTCACTGAACAAGAGATGGGGGTAGAGAGGATTGACCCTAACCCACGCCTTGGCCGCATGCCCGTCCAGAAGCTCGCAGAAGGGGCGGCGAACAAAGTCGAGAGCAAGGGTAGGGGGCGGCGCCGAAAAGGCGCGAGAAAGCCGCCATAAAGCCCGTTGACGCCTCTCCACTCGCAAGCGCCCTCAACTTACTGAACAAGATGCCCACATGAACGAAGACTACGCTTCAGAGCAGCTCGACCTACAGACTTCCTCGCTGAAGGTGCCACCGCACTCTATCGAGGCAGAGCAATCCGTGCTCGGTGGTCTCATGCTCGATAACAATGCCTGGGAGCGCGTGCTCGATCAGGTCTCCGACGGCGATTTCTACCGGCACGATCACCGGCTTATTTTCCGCGCCATTCACAAGCTGGCGGACCTGAACGAGCCATTCGATATCGTCACGCTGCATGAGCGCCTGGACAAGGAAGGGCTGAGCAGCCAGGTTGGCGGGCTGGCATATCTGGCAGAGCTGGCCAAGAACACCCCTTCGGTGGCCAACATCAAAGCCTATGCTGCGATCATCAGGGAGCGGGCGACCCTGCGCCAGCTGATCAGCATCAGCACGGACATCGCAGACAGTGCCTTCAACCCTGAAGGCCGGAACGCTTCGGAGATCCTCGACGAGGCCGAACGGCAGATTTTCCAGATTGCTGAAGCCCGGCCCAAAACCGGCGGGCCGGTGGGTGTCAAAGATCTCCTGACGATGGCCATCGATCGCATCGACACGTTATTCAACTCTGACAGCGACATCACTGGCGTTTCGACCGGCTTCACCGACCTGGACGAGAAGACCAGCGGCCTGCAGGCGGCCGACCTCATCATTGTGGCCGGCCGGCCGTCGATGGGTAAGACGACCTTCGCCATGAACCTGGTGGAAAACGCTGTGCTGCGGTCCGAGAAAGCGGTGCTCGTGTTCTCGCTCGAAATGCCAGGTGAGTCGCTGATCATGCGTATGCTGTCATCGCTCGGCCGCATCGACCAAACCAAGGTGCGTTCCGGCCAGCTGGATGACGATGACTGGCCGCGATTGACCTCGGCGGTGAATCTGCTCAACAACCGCAAACTGTTCATCGACGACACCGCCGGTATCAGTCCCTCGGAGATGCGTGCACGGACCCGGCGGCTCGCCCGCGAGCACGGCGAGATTGGCATGATCATGGTTGACTACCTGCAGTTGATGCAGATCCCGGGCTCCGCCGGCGACAACCGGACCAATGAGATTTCCGAGATCTCTCGTTCCCTCAAGGCCCTGGCCAAGGAGTTCAACTGCCCGGTAATCGCCCTGTCGCAGCTGAACCGTTCCCTGGAGCAGCGGCCGAACAAGCGCCCGGTGAACTCCGACTTGCGTGAATCCGGTGCGATCGAGCAGGACGCCGACGTGATCATGTTCGTGTACCGCGACGAGGTGTACCACCCCGAGACCGAGCACAAGGGTGTGGCTGAAATCATCATCGGCAAGCAGCGTAACGGCCCCATCGGTTTTGTGCGCCTGGCGTTCATCGGCAAGTACACCCGCTTCGAGAACCTCGCGCCGGGCATGTACAACTTCGACGATGATGAGTAGTGAGTAGCGATAGCCTGCGCCGGTAGGACTGGGCTGTCGATGTCGTTTTGCCGAGCAGATTTCATGCTCGGTGTTGAGCATCTCCAGGATACGAAGCCTACATCCTCCTGGAGATGCCAATATGAATCAGCTGCTCGTATCCGAACTCACCTGGCCACAACAGGTCGCCCTAAACGACTACACCCTTTTTACCCAACGCCTGCCCATTGAGGGCTCCGCCAAGGCCGAGCATTGGCTTGAGCGCAAGCGCAAAGACTTCCTCGCCTGCATCATGCACATCAACGAGCAGGCCAGTTACACCGCCTTCCTTGCCCGCCTAATCAAAGAAACTCCATCGCCCGCCGCCCGGGCTGCTGAACTGGCCTCTCGCCAGTGAGGCCGCGGCTGCTGGTCCTGGTCTTGATCAAAGGAAAACCCCGGCTGACTGATATTCAGGGTCTTTTCCGGTTAGCCATCACCGCACGCAGCTCTGACGAGTGCGCTTGCTGCGTGGTCAGCTTTCAGTAAACGCTTTACACACCCCGGCCAAGGCTGGGGGTTTTACCGTTTGGCGGTCCATCAGGTCTCACCACTGGCCCGGCAAATCTGTTTGATTCGTATACTCGCCCAAGGTACTACGCGTATCGGCCGGCTGCGGGCGTTAGCAGTCAAGTGCCTTACCGATCTAGTGGCATCCCCTCCACCCTTGTGGCTGCCCCGCCAGCCTATTAGGCTCTGCCCCGCCCGTAATCTGCAGTTGACGTGCATGTGATGAGACAAATTAATCAGCTTGAATGTGGGGATTCTGGGGTATGAGGCGGCAAAAAGCAGATCCGCGTGATGCGCATATGGCTAGCTACGAGCAATTTGCCTGGCAGGATGCACTGGCGTTGGCGACTTGGTTGAAGCAGTCCTTCGACCTGGTACAGGTAAAAGAGACCTTCGATGCCCTTTCAGTTGATCAACTCCACGTGTTCGAAACGGAATCAGAAGGCTTCATCCGGGAGCTGTTAGCCAAACCTGTAAGTCAACGTCCAGCCTACTTGCGCAAGGTCGGCAAGAATGCAGGTGAAATGACCCAGGCTGTTCTGATAGTCCTCGCGATCATAGCGCAGGTCCGGGTTATGGAGGTGATCGAGATCCGTGACCGCTTCCGCTACTCGCTGTATCCAGGCGGCGCCAACCGAGCGACCTGCGCCAGCATCTACGCATTCAACAACGAAATGAGGAATGTCACCTTCATGGGTTGGCCGACGCGGGTGTTCGAGGCGCTCGCTGAGCAGGACGCCAAGCACGAGGAGTTTTGGGCGAAGCATGGAGACATGCTGGAACAATGGGCGGCTGCCGCCGGTCCGCGCCCCTCTGAGGCAGACTGATCTCATACCTCAGGGGTTTCTCCTGCGCGCCCAGTTAACCGCTGGTGACAGATCCAGCGCCCGTTGATCACCACACAGCCTGACACTGTGATTAAATACAGTTAGCACCCTGCCATCACCAATTGACTTGGAGATTGACCAGTTGTTGACTGAAGAACCGGAGCTCATTTCAAGCTACGACGATCTGCGGGCCAGGCCGGATTTTGAAGAGGCTTTGGCATTCTTCCCTCACGACCAGCGGCGTTTTGGCGCTGTCCTGGCTCCATACCGCTTTCAGGATAGAGTCAGTTGCGGGATTGCCAGCTGCCGCCAACCGCACCTCACTGGGTACCTGATTTCTACCAGCGACGGGAAAGAGACGGCGATCGGCGGTGACTGTGGCAGGACTCACTTTGGGGTCTCGTTCAATCGGGAACGAAAACGCATTGATGCACTCATTGATCGGCGCCGGCGGATCGACACCATCACTGCGATGATTGAAGGCCTTGGCGCAATGATGCCCCTCATCGAGCAGCTGGACCGTGACTATCAGGCCTTGGTCCAACTGAAGCAGCGCCTCATGGGCGCTATCGGTACCGTGACCTACCAGCGCCTTAAAGGCAGAGCGGAGCGCGGTTATGCGGCGATCGAGAAGGAAGTGCCCATGACCGAGCGAGAAGCAGAGGCGTTCTTCGCGACGAGCAATCGCAGGCCAGATGACGGCCTTGGATGGCCCACGAACACCGTGGTACTCGCCAGGATCGATGGACTCGACTTCTTCAAGGGTGACACGAAGACTTTGATGATCAGCAACCTGATCACTCCGATCCGCAACTTGGCCACAACTTCGCCGGCGGACGTGCTCACGATGAAGCCGCGGGCATTGGGCGCCACCGCCAAGTGGGTTGGCGAGGTGCCAATGCACCTAGCCAGAGCTCAGGCAGTTGTGGCAGCGGGAAATGCGTTTTTCAGCGCATCAAACCTACAGCACCTAGCTCTACTCGGCGCCAGCGCTGCGCCGCTACAACTCATGATCGAAACGCTCTGACCTGGTTGGCGCAGGACCTGGCCAGTCTGCGCCTTCCCCATGCCTCTCGCCCATCACGTCCCCAACGTTCGACATCGCGTGGGTGCTTGTATGTGAAGGCATTATGAGAGGTCGCCAGGTGCTACCTGATGACTCAGATAACCAGGCGCCTGGCATGTGCTGCTTCGACGATGAAGAGTAGTTAATGGCGATAGCCTGAGCCGGATTGATTGGACAGCCGATGTCGTCAAGTTCAGAAGATTCATGCTCGCTGTTGAGCATCCCCACGATACGAAGCCTACTTCCTTCTGGAGATGCCAACATGAATCAGATGCTTGTACCCGAACTGATCGCCTTAAACGACTACACCCACGCTATTCCAGCCCTGGACAGTGCTGGTCGCTTTGCCCGGATCGTTGCGCGAGCGGAAGCCTGCATTGCGCGCATCGACCAGATCATCGATCAAGGATTCACCTGCAGCTCTGCTACCTCGTTCGGTAAGGACAGCACGGTTGTGCTGGTACTGATGCTGGAGGCTATCCGGCGCCGTGTCGAGGCCGGGTTGTACGTGCCGGCGGCTTTTGTCACAAACGCCAACACCGGCACTGAAAACCCAGGCATGGACATCTATGCCGAGGCGATGATCACTGAGCTGGAGATGTATTGCACCAAGCAGAGATTGCCAATCACAGTGGTCAAAGTGCAGCCCTCGATGACCTCGACGTTTGCCTACGCCACCCTTGGCCGTGGAAAACTGCCGGTCTTTGCTGGCGCCTCTCGAAGCTGCTCGATCGACTGGAAGCTGCGCCCGCAGCAGAAGGCCCTCAAGCAGCTGCTTTCGACGCTGCAGTCTCCAGGTGAGCTAGTGACCTTCGTGGGCACCCGTTTGTCAGAGTCGGCAACCCGTGCGGCCAATATGCGCGAACGGGGTGAGGAGGAGGCTGGCCGGCTGGTGCTCAATGAGCACGGCTCGTACAACTGCTCGATCATCGCTGACTGGGAGATGGAGGAGGTGTGGGAGTTCCTCATGGCGTGCGAGGCGAAGCGTGGCGGTCCTTATCGGACCTTCGTCGATAACTTCGATTGGTGCCTGGAGCTCTACAAGGAAGCCAATGAAGGCACGTGCGCGATCATTACCGGCGACGGTGGTAACAAGGCGGCGTGCGGATCTCGCTTTGGCTGTGCCTGGTGCACGGTCACCGGTGAGCGTGACAAGTCCATGGAGGCAATGATTGCGTCTGCGCCCGAGAAACACGGGCACATGTCCGGGATAAATCGCTTCCGGAACCATCTCATCAACACCCGCTGGGATATGGGGCGTCGAGACTGGATCGGGCGAACACACTCGGACGCCGGCTACATCAACGTCACAGGAACAGCTTACAACGCAGAAATGCGCCGTGAACTGTTGCGGTACCTGCTGACCCTGGATGTGTTGGAGGAGGAGCGGGCAGAGGAGCACGATGCGCGGATGTTCCGCGGCGAGCTGGAAAGGACGGAATCCAACGAGATCCTTCGTGGAGTCACCTTCCAATTCATCACGGCGAAGAATCTGCTGGCCATCGACTTTGCCTGGTCACTGAGCTACGGCTTCGACCATGCCTTCCCGGCCTTGTCGGAGTGGTATGAGATCCGTGTCTTGGGGAAGCGCTACCTGATCGACGATGTCACTCCCGTAGAGAAGGGCATCATCCCAGAGCAGCGCTGGTTCAAGTTCGATGACTGGCAGAGTCCGGCGCAGGAGATGGGCTTGCAGGATGCCTACCTCGAAGCCACCAACAAGCACCGCTACCCTGGACGTCCGGCAATGCGAACGATCCGTGACCGCTTTGAGGGTAAGGATCGCAACATCGTCTACTACGAAGAAGCCGCCGAGATGGAGATCGACCCGGCAGATGCAATGTGTTTCGTAGACGAGTTCGATGATGCGTTCTACACCTTGGCAAAAAGCCTGGCTCCGACTGATCGTGCCAAGTTCTACCTGAACAACGGCATGGTCAAATTGGCCAAGGGCAAGGCTGCTGAGTACGATGCAATGGCTCGCCGAGCGCAATTCTGGCAACGCATGGCGCGCGATCTAGCGGGTACCGATCTGCGTTCCTACATACGCCATCATTCGATCAGTAACGCCGAGCACGAACAGGTCCTGGAGTCGATGAAGGTTGATTCTGCGGTTCAAAATCTGGCGATCTCGGATCTATTTGCTTAACTCATCAAAGGCTACCTCTCAAGAGGTAGCTTTTTTTGGGTAAGCGGATTAAATGGTTGATCTTACCTTTGCATGAGAGTGAGACAGACCGGCATCTCATCGGATTATCTGGTTGATGCTTCACCTACTGCTGGTGCATGTTTCCTTCGCTAATTCCAGCAAGAACCCCACACGCCTCAACTTCCCGGTCATCGTTGCAACTCGCTCTCAGTGAAACGAGTTGTTTCTCAAGCGCTTGCAGAGCGGTTATCTGCGACCGCACATGAGAGATGTGATCATCGAGCAAGGCGTTGACGGCGGTACAAGGCTGATGAGGGTCGTCCTGATAGCTCTGTAGTTCGTGAATCTCAGCCAGTGACAGGCCCAGGATTCTGCAGCGACGGATGAAAGCCAGCCCCTCACCATGCTTCTCGGTATAGACACGGTAACCGTTGTCCTGCCGATCAGGCGGCGGCAACAAGCCCTGCTGTTCATAGAAGCGGATCGTCTGTGTTTCGACCCCTACCAACTGCGCCAACTGACCAATGCGCATCAGCCTCCTCCCCAACGGATTCTTTACTCTATTGACCTTATAGTAGCTTTATAGTTTTAAATGGTACCACAACATTGTTCAAGTGGAGTCGTATCATGAGCAAATCCTGTGGTGGCGCCTGTGGCGGTGATGCAACGTCCGCAGCGGATACCGATATACAGGCCTCCTCCGAGGCGCCAGGGAGATGGGTCAGTGTTTATGCCGTGCCGAAGATGGACTGTCCATCAGAAGAACGAATGATTCGCCTAGCCCTGAACGGCTTTGAGGAGATTCGGGCGCTGTCCTTCGACTTGTCGAACCGCCGGCTGAAGGTCGTGCATGACGGCGAGGTCGAGCCCGTCACCTCGAAACTGAAGACCTTGGGGCTAGGCGCCTCGCTTCAGGAAACCGTCGCTGCAAATCCGGAGACCATCAAGGCCGCCGAGTTTTCGGCAGCTTCTGCTAAGCAAGAATCCGGGACCCTGCGCTGGTTGCTCGGCATCAATGCACTTCTGTTCGTGGTGGAAATGACTGCCGGTCTGATCGCCCAGTCCACCGGCCTGATTGGAGAATCCCTGGACAATTTTGCCGATGCGGCGGTGTACGGGCTTGCCCTTTATGCGGTTGGACATAGCGTGAAAATGCAGGTACGTGCCGCGCATCTTGCTGGTGTACTGCAACTGATCTTGGCTGTGGGCGTGCTCGTAGAGGTGGTGAGACGCTTTGTATTCGGTAGTGAGCCTGAATCGCTGGTGATGATGGCTATCGCATTCGTCGCATTGATTGCCAATACCAGTTGTCTGCTGCTCATATCCAAACATCGGGAAGGCGGGGCGCACATGAAGGCAAGCTGGATATTCTCGGCCAACGACGTGGTGATCAACCTGGGGGTCATCACCGCCGGCGCCCTGGTCGCGTGGACCGGTTCCAATTATCCGGATCTGATTATCGGCACCATCGCGGGGGGCATTGTACTTAACGGTGCCAGACGCATTTTGGCGTTGAAGGGTTAAATAATGCTCATTATTGGCAAAAAGCTCTCGCCGTATGCCCTATTGTCCATATCGGGCCTGCTGGCAGCGTCTGATCAGGCTGTAAAGTGGCTGGTGCAGCAATCAATGGCCTATGGCGAGTATGTTTCGGTGACCCCGTTCTTTAACTGGGTGCACCTATGGAACACCGGTGCCGCATTCAGTCTTTTTGCGAATGGTGGATGCTGGCAGCGCTACTTTTTTATCGGAATCGCGGTAGTGGTCTCGATTTTTCTGATCAAGCTGATCCTTGAAAATCGTCATAAAGGAGAAGCCATCGCTTACAGTCTTATCCTCGGTGGCGCCATGGGCAACCTGATTGACCGGGTCTTTCGCGGCTATGTTGTGGATTCCTTTGATTTCTATTGGCGAGACTGGCATTGGCCGGCCTTCAACCTGGCTGATATTGCAATTGTCCTCGGTGCCTTACTTTTCGTTTCCAGCAGCTTGTTGGGTAAAAAAGCAAACACCAATGCCGAGCCGGATGGATCTGACTGACACCTACGCCTATACAACACCATGACCGAACTTCCCGACAACATCCTTCACCTGCCGCAATACCAAGTACTGGGCTGCAAATCAACCGACGACGAAATGCACTTCCAGGTGGACGTGCCCGATCCCATCGCCTGCGAGGAATGCGGCGTGCAGGGTGAGTTCGTACGGTTCGGCAAGCGTGACGTTCCCTATCGTGATCTGCCCATCCACGGCAAGCGGGTCACTCTCTGGGTGGTCCGCCGCCGATACACCTGCCGGGCCTGCAAGACAACATTCAGGCCCCAGCTACCGGAGATGGTGGACGGATTCCGTATGACACTGCGGCTGCATGAGTACGTGGAGAAGGAATCCTTCAACCACCCCTACACCTTTGTGGCGGCACAGACCGGCCTGGACGAGAAGACGGTGCGCGACATCTTCAACGCCCGCGCCGAGTTCCTGGGGCGCTGGCACCGCTTCGAGACGCCCCGCATCCTGGGCATTGACGAGCTATACCTGAACAAGCGCTACCGCTGCATTCTGACCAACATTGAGGAGCGAACCCTGCTCGACCTGCTGGCCACCCGCCGCCAGGACGTGGTGACCAACTACCTGATGAAGCTGAAAGACCGGCAGAAGGTCGAGATCGTCAGCATGGACATGTGGAACCCCTACCGGGCAGCGGTCAAGGCTGTGCTGCCCCAGGCCCGTATCGTGGTCGATAAGTTCCATGTGGTGCGCATGGCCAACGATGCCCTAGAGAGAGTGCGCAAGGGCCTCAGAAAGGAGCTGAAACCGTCCCAGAGCCGGACTCTCAAGGGAGACCGGAAAATCCTGCTGAAACGCGCTCACGAAGTCTCAGACCGGGAGCGCCTCATCATGGAGACCTGGACAGGCGCGTTCCCGCAACTGCTGGCCGCCTACGAGCACAAGGAGCGCTTCTACGGCATCTGGGACGCCACCACACGGCTCCAGGCAGAAGCCGCCCTGGACGAGTGGATAGCCACCATCCCGAAGGGCCAAAAGGAAGTCTGGAGCGATCTGGTCAGGGCAGTGGGAAACTGGCGCGAAGAGACCATGACCTACTTCGAGACGGACATGCCCGTCACCAACGCTTACACGGAGTCCATCAACCGACTGGCCAAGGACAAGAACCGTGAAGGGCGCGGTTACTCCTTCGAGGTGATGCGGGCACGAATGCTCTACACCACGAAGCACAAGAAGAAGGCACCGACTGCGAAGGTCTCTCCTTTCTACAAGAAAACCATCGGTTACGGACTGCCGGACTTCGCAGAGGAACTCAACTACGGAGTCGATCTATCAACCATCTGAGGGTGGTATCAGATTGATGGGGTGAAGGTGCCCCATCAACCATTAAATCCGTATACCCCTTTATTTTTGGTCGAGCTGGGGGCATGAATAATGGTGGCATCGACGATGGTGCCTTGGCGCAGCGACAGGCCTTTTTCCTGCAGATAACCATTGATGACCGCAAGGATTGCCGGTGCGAGCTGATGCTTCTCCAGCAAGTGCCGGAAGTTCATGATCGTGGTGTCTTCGGGGATTGGCGCGCTCAGCGTCAGGAGTGCGAACTGGCGCATGGGCGTGATTTCGTAGAGCGCTTCTTCCATGGCCGGGTCGCTCAGGGAGAACCAGTTCTGCAACAGATGGATGCGCAGCATGGTTTCCAGAGGATAGGGTTTTCTACCGCCGCCGGCCTTGGGGTAGAACGGTTCGATCAGCTCCAGCAGGCCTGCCCAGGGCACCACCTGATCCATTTCGGCGAGGAAGCGCTCTCGGCGGGTCTGCTTGCGCTTGCCGGCGTACTCAAAGTCGGAAAAGCTCATCTGGCTCATGGGCGGCTCGGATCAGGTGTTGCGGGGATTCTCGCATAACTGAAGGCTTGTTCGGAGATTCCCTAGCCCAACGCTCCAAGGCGCCAATGCAACGAATGGCCGACTCGATTGCCGGCTACTTTGTGATGGGGGTTATCGCGATTGCGTTGCTGACACTCTTAGGCTGGGGGCTATTCGGTCCGGAACCCAGCTGGGTCTTCGGCCTGATAAACGCTGTTGCCGTACTTATCATCGCTTGCCCCTGTGCACTGGGTCTCGCAACGCCCATGTCGATCATGGTTTCGACAGGTAAAGCCGCCAGTATGGGTGTGCTGTTCAGGGATGCCAGTGCCATTGAAAACCTTTGCAAGATCGACACACTGATTGTCGATAAAACGGGGACCCTGACAGAGGGACGGCCGGTATTTCACAGTGTGGAGGCCACACCCGATTTCAACTCACACGATGTGCTTCAACTGGCCGCTAGCCTTGATCAAGGCAGCGAACATCCTTTAGCTCATGCCATCGTCGATCACGCCCGAACTGAAAATGTTGCGCTCACCAAGCCTGAATCGTTTGAGTCCGGATCGGGGATCGGAGTCAGTGGCCTCGTTGATGGCAAGAAAGTACAGCTGGGCAACACTGCACTGATGGAAGCTGCCGGCGTGAGCACAAAGGTCTTACAAGACCGTGCAGAGTTGTTGCGCCTTGAAGGCATCAGCATCATCTATCTAGCAGTTGACGGGGTCTTGGCAGGATTACTGGCGGTCTCAGACCCGATAAAACCGACCTCTAAAGAAGCAGTCACCAAGCTTAAGGCTGATAACGTAAAAATCATCATGGCCACGGGAGACGGGCTCACCACCGCACGTGCTGTCGCCAAGGAGATGGGTATTGAAGAGGTTCATGGTGAAGTGAAACCTCAGGACAAAGAGCGCCTGGTGGCGGACCTCCAGCAATCCGGTCGAAAGGTTGCCATGGCCGGCGACGGTATCAACGACGCACCGGCCTTGGCGCGAGCAGATGTGGGCATTGCCATGGGTACAGGGACTGACGTCGCGATGAATAGCGCGCAGCTCACGCTGGTAAAAGGCGACCTGATGGGGATTTTACGGGCACGGGCACTTTCGGTTGCAACGGTAAAAAACATGCGGCAAAACTTGGGGTTCGCCTTCCTTTACAACTCAATGGGTATTCCCCTCGCCGCAGGCCTGCTCTATCCACTGACGGGGCACCTTCTGTCTCCAATGATTGCTGCGTTAGCCATGAGCGTCAGTTCTGCGTCTGTAGTTTTCAATGCTTTGAGGCTGAGGAATACCCGAATTGATTGAGCGTAACCGATGCTCGCAGCCCGCTATACATAACTCTTGACCTTACCGTCGTGTCAACGTTGATCCTGTTGTTGCGGTGAAAATAGACCGCTCAGCACAAGAGGAATAACCATGTTCGTCTTAAACTTATCAGGCATTGGTTGCGGTAGCTGCGTCAGCAAAATCACCAAAGCAATTCAGTCACTGGACAGCGAGGCTATGATTTCCGTGGATCGCGCGGCAGGTAAGGTAAGCGTTGAAAGCAGCGAAAAACCAGAGCAGGTCCGTAAAACTGTCGAAGCACTCGGTTTCCCTTCCCAAATCAGCGCCTGAGGCGCTGATTCCCTCGCTGGGTAAAGTTTATTATTCACCTCGCAGAGCTTTAAGTAGCCCCTTAAATGCTCCATTTAATCTAGTAAAGGCGGTTTCGAAATGAATTTCATTTTCCGTATACTTTGCGACCTCGACCTGTTGATCCACAGTATTTTGATCAATGGAAGGTTGGTTCGGCGTACTGTAAAGCAAAGCACCGCCGTGAATATCACTTACTAATTCGTTTACGGCAATATGTTTTGGGTTTGTTGTTTTTAAAGAGAACGGAGTAGCCAAACCTCCTTTTGTTTGGCTAGCCAGTACAGCAGAAAAGTCCAAGTCTCTGGCCTTAAAGTTAGGAGTGTCGGCATTAGCGATATTATTGCTAAGTACCTCAGCTCGTTGGCTGCGAAAAAGTAATGCTCTTTCTGCGGAGCCAAGCGCTTTTTCAAAATTGATACTCACCGGTGGCCACCTATAGTTACGCTGCCATTTAATTCCCACCTATCGAACACTCAAGTGCTTAACGTAGTGCGTCCGAGTCGAGGTATGATTTCAGCGAAAACTCAAAAAACGCCACGCCATCGTGCAGTGACCGGAAACTTACAACACCGCACAGGTAAATTTTAGATGGTGGATGGAGGTTATGTGTCGTTGGATAGCTTAGACCTTACGGACTAATCACTCTGTATGTCAAGAGAAATATCGCAACCTGACACAACTGTAATATTGGCCTAAGCTTCCTGACAGGGGATGAGTCTTATAGTCCTATTGAGCCTCAAGCTCACCCCCCAAGAGTCAACGATTGATGTGGATTCAGGGGTTACCAATAATCATCCGAGGTCCCCCAAATGAACCCTATCAAAACCTTGTTCGTCATCGCGGCTCTGACCGTCTCTTCTTTGGCTATGGCTGAAGGCGGTGGTGACCGGACTTTCGCACGCATGGAAGTGGCCAGGAATAATTCGATGGAATCGTACCGAGTAGCTCAAACGCAAAATGCCCAACCTCCCGTCGCTGAAAGCAAAGCCAAGGCGATGGACTCCAAGACTTACCCTGTCCCTTCGGTCAGTTTTGACCTCTACAGTTAATTCCAGCAGAGCGATATTCGAGGATTTTCAACTCACCTGTTGAGTCCTCGTAATTCATCTGTGTCGGCATCACGTCGCAGCTACCTTTGAGCGAAGTCATACTGATAACTCTCGCCACATCCAGTTTCATTCCGTAGCGATAATGGATCACTTCAGGTGGTTTTTTTCCATTGGCAGCGGCGTAGGCACGCATTGCTTGCTCATTTGCCTGAATCATCTTTCCGTGTAAGCGATCAGATCCTCCTTCAGCTAAAGCGGATGAGGAGACGATTACGAGCATGAGGGCGGCAATGCTTTTAGCGGTGTTCATTTCTGTTACTCCATGAAGACATGAGTGAAGCTTACCGACTGGGAGCTGTCATCCACGTGATCCGGGAATTACATGTTTGTAAGTCCGATCGGTGATGCTGTCACGCGGCTCTATGACATACGGCTGGTCTCGTTCCGCCCAGGTGAGTTTCACAGCGAGTATGAGTTCGACCGCACCAACCGATACCTGGTACGCGGCTTTGGTACACGTTGGCCGGCACCGAAGGATGAGAGACCAGACGCCGGCGGCGCTGCTGCGCGTCAGCGGCCGTCACCAAGTGACGTGGCCACCGCCCTCGCATTCGTCAAACCGGCCGGAAATTGACCTGGCCAGATGGAGAAAATTGGACGTTTATGGAAGCGTACTTTTTGCGAGAAAGTGTGAGGGTATTCTAACGTGCTGGATCACCCTCCAGCCCCCGGAATACCTGATGTATACGTGATCAGTATCGGATAGATATATGATGAGATATCTGTTGAGGAAATGTGAAAGTGTAGTGGCTATATGCCGTCATTCTTTGTGTAAATTTTCAAAAGTCCTGACCCTGATACAGGATTGAGTGTGTTACAAGTAGGCCGATCACTGGATGTGCGTCCTTTCCGAGCCCTACCTTGTAAGTCGGTAACTGATGTCTGATCTTCTGTTTTTTCCTATGTCTATGCCGGACGAGATGCTGCATTCCCGCATCACGCGCTATCACTTCCTTTCAGGTAACAGAACCGCTAGGGAGACTTTCCGCGATCTGTTTGGCTCGGAGCCTTTCAACGTAGGCATGTTACCCAAGCAAATTGACGTGCTCGCTGCCAGATTGCCTGGTGAAACGGCGAGGAATCTGGATGATCTCGTCAGCACGAATACTACCTTTCCCGCCTATAGGCCGTTTCTGGGCGTAAGCCAAGGAGCGGAAGCCGGCAATCCAGGGCTCAGTTTCTCTGGGGTTGCCCGCGTTCCTCGCCGAGAGATAACGGTCCATGGCAAGGCAAAGCTTTGCCGCTCGTGCGTAGAGCAGGACTTTCTTGAGTTGGGGTATGCGTATTGGCATCGGTCACACCATTTGCCAGGTGTGTACGTCTGCTGGCGTCATGGCGATTCCCTGATGCATGCATGCCCGAAATGCTCCCTGCCGTTCTTCCGAAAGCTTCGGTTGCTGCCGGTTCTCTCAGAGCCCTGTGTATGCGGTTGGAGCGTGCTCAGTCCGGCGGTTGTGAGCAAGGGCGCTCATCACGAAAGGAAATTTGCAGAGTTTGCACATGAACTCCTCCAGCGCAATATCCCACCGCAAAGCAGTGAGACTCTTTGTTCGACGTATATTAGGCAGTGCAAGAAACGAGGGTTCGTACATGGAAAGTTTACAGGCACCGCGAAGCTGTTCGACAGTATTCGTGATAAATATGGTGATGAATCCCTTTCGCAGATGGATAATGCCTATGCAGCAGGGAAATACAACCAGTGGATAAGGTTTACTCAGCACAAAGATCAGGTGGACATGCCCCTTTCTCGGCATTTGATCATTGCGCAGCACCTGTTTGGTAGCGCTGAAGAGTTTGAGCATGCGCTGAAGAAGGAGCATATTCTTCAGGGTGTGGCAGGTGTCAGGCTACGTGCTCTGGATGAAAAGCCAAAACCCGGCAAAGAGGCGCAGTTCCGTCAGAAAGTCGAAACCCTGCTGGCAATTCGAGGGCATGCAAGCCTGGAGTACCTCTGGAGCAACGCCTATAAGGCCACCAAGTGGCTTTACGAGAACGATAAACCTTGGCTGCTGCGCAAGCTCACCACGCCAACCCCAGCACCCACTGAGGCCGAGGATGCCACTGATTCCCGAGACAGCGCATTTGTCGCCATCCTGTTGAAGGGGGCGGAGGACATGTATCAAATTTCCAGGGGCCAGAAGCGCGTCAATTTTAGTAATCTGCAAAAACTACTTCCTGTTTCCTTGCCGGGGGATGCACTAATACGTAAGCGCAGATTTCCTCTTGCCGCTCAGCAGGCCGAATCGCTGCTTGAATCTGTTTGGCACTTTCGACTCAGGAGGATAATTTGTGCCATTGACGATATGACGAAACTTAAGCTTCCAATAGGCGGCGGAAGTCTTAGAGCTGTCTCTACCGTCCCTTTTTCAGCTTTTCAAGCGATCGTCAGTTTATTTGAATGGGATTTAGATGCTTTCGAAAAGAATGGAGTAGATCCTGAGGCCTTACTCAAGTCGACGGGTGTATTTCGAGACTGGCAGGGACCTCCAGGTTTTAATGTGGTCCTCGGTGGTAATGCGTACTACCGCAATAAGCCAGACAAGGCGTAACTAAAAATCGTGAGTTGAGCACTTTCTATTCTGCACATGAGTCCGTGACTTTGATCGGGTTCATGTTCAGCAGTAAGCTAAGAAAAAGTGTAGGAGTTGAGGCCATGGTCATCAGTCAGTGCCTTACCGGGGAGCAGTGTTCGGTCGGTCTGAAGGTCGCGCTTCGAATCATCAAATCCTGGCGAGCAACTCCAGGGCAAGCCTGCAGAATCCTGCGGATTTCCCCGTCGACGTTCCGTCGCGCTGCGCAGGGACGGGAGTGTGGGCGCAGGCTAGACCTCGATCAGCAGCAGCGGATCGGGCTTGTCATCGGTATCCACGGTTCTTTGAGGGCTGCATTCAGCAACCAGGACAACGTGAGGGGCTTTCCAAGCTTCAGGAATGCCAACCCTTTCTTTGAAGGGCGAACTGCTCTGGAGATCATGGCCCAAGGAGACCTGATCTCTCTGTATGAGACCTATCGGCGCATCGAGCAGATCCACTGCGGCGAGATCATGGCTGGATGATGAGCAGCCGCAGTGAGGGGGAGGCGGGTTAGGCGACTAACTTCAGGCGAGGAGCGAGCGCCATGTAGTCTTGGGGCATGGTTGAAAGGATCGCGGCGACCTTTCCTGAGGCAGTCGCTCAGAGAGCAGTGCTTCAAGCTTGCCCAACCGCTCTTGGACGGCGATTGCACGATCCCATTGAACGCTGAATCGCTTGGCCGCGACTTTTTGTTCCACAAGCACCAGGTGTCGGTTGAGGTCATAGCTGTAGCGCATGGTGACCTTGTTCGACGCACCGCCATCGTCTGCCTCTTGGAAGGTCAGCTCGAACACCAAGCCCTGAGAGGTTTTCCGGGCCGATGAGCTCACTGGTCTCAGATGGAAAGCGTTTCTCCGAGTGGCGACGATCCTTCGGCGTAAGTGACGGCGGTGGGGTGTTCGTGCCGTCGGCGATGGCAGGTGACGAGACTGAGATGAACGTGATGCTCTGTGCATTTGGTGATGGTCAGAGCACTATTGTGCACCTGAATCACCATTTCGTGCCGAGTGACTGGCTGAAGCGCGAGTCCCCAAACACTTTGAATTGGTCGAGATGGTTGAAGACCGTGCACAAACTGCTTTGGCTGAGACCGGTCAGGCACAGTCAGCGGTTAGCCTGGATTAGGATCACGGATTGGCCTCAGCACGATCACGCTGTCGACAATCTCGATGCTGAGCTTGTCGCCCACGGCAAGGCTCAGCTCTTTCAGGATGTCTGGGGGTAACTCCACGATCACATCCCCCGAGCCATCACCAGGGTCCTGACATTTGACCGTCGTGCGCGCTGATTGGGCCATGAGGGGTCTCGAAGGGTTCACCTGTGCCATCGTACACCCACAGGCCTATTCAATGATCACCACGCTACCGAACGGCGATGGGGCGACTTGGCGTGCGGTACATGGCCACAGGTGAGGTCGCTTTGAGCGGGCTTGTCGCTGGTTGTGTCAAACTATATTCCGCGCAACGGGGTGCCTTTTTTCGATGGGGCATCTGCTTGTGTCAAACTATGATTCGATCGCAGCGGTAGGCCTTATCGCTGGAGGCCGCGAATTTCAGTGGGCTCTGTGTCAAACTATATTGCGAGCCCCCACCGATCCAGTCGAAGGCGAGGTTAGCAGCGCTGTAGCTGCATACAAAATGGCGTTGGTGAGGACCCATTATCGGAACTGGGCACATCGTCTTGCCTGCTGGGCGCGGGGCCGTGAAGCGCTTCGGCGTGAAGCTGTTTTGAGCAACACGAGAAAACATGCTTAAGAAGTGGTTAGCAGATCGCCCGAGCATCGCGCAGTCCTGAAGAAAATCGTCAAATCGCAGCCGAACGACATTGCCGAAAAAGACAATCTGCTGTCACTTTTGGCTGGCAGCTTGGAATTATAGGAAACCGGTATGGCAATCGAGACGACTCTGTATGTGGTAGGTGGCCTGCTGCTGACGTGCATGGTGTTCAACTGCGGCTACCGCCTTGGGAAGCTGCGCGGCATGGAAGAGACGCACACAAGCTCAACGCTTCGTTTGTCGGTGCTCGCCAGCGGGCCCCGGTCTGCCCTGGAGCAGCTTGTATCAACCAACGGCCCGAGCAGCTAGGAAGTCGGACCATGAAGTAGTGCCAATCAAGGTGTCTGTTGGAGAGTATCGTTGTCCAAGTCATCACCCCGTCAGTTCCGAGGCTCAGAAAGCCTCGCGGCTGAACAGCGCTCCCGCGCAACTGTGCGGCCATTCCTGGAAGCCTGCGGCTTCGTGGTGACCGAAGCTCGCCTGATCCCCACTGGCGCAGCATTCCAGCAGATTGTGTCTTTCCACACCCCTGATGGTGATGACGTTAAAGCTCGGGTGCGCCTGTGCTGGCGGCGTGATGGTCGCAACCAGAATGAGCAGAAGTATTCTGCGGCGCAGTTGACTGCAAGTCTTCGGCCTGGTGGCTGGGACGCCACCTTGGAATATGTGAAGGACAGAGACCTCGCCCAGGGCATCACCCACAATTTGCTATTTCAGCGTGACGGCGAGACCGTGGTTTATGCGGCCCTCATCCCGATAGGTGCGTTGCATCCGATCTGGAATCGGCAGCGAGAGGTGAGCGATGAGCTCCTACGCAGGGGGCTGAAAGGAAGCATCACGAAGAACCATGCCCAGAACGGGAAAAGTCCAACTCTGTGGCTTCAGGATGATCGGATGCCGGATACCCTGCGGATTCCACGCCATTCGGACACTCAGCCCACGCTGATCCGGACACCTGTTCCACGCTCATTCGGACAGGCAGTCGGAGCGCAGCGACGCAGGGGTGGCATTGTTAGTCCGGGTTGGCTGGCGTCGTCAATTTCTGCGTCCGTTTGCGCATTGATTCACCCTTCAGATTGATCCGATAAGCGTTGTGCACCAGGCGGTCGAGGATGGCATCGGCCAGGGTCGGATCGCCGATCAGTTCGTGCCAGTTGTCCACCGGCATCTGGCTGGTGACGATGGTCGAGCGCTGGCCGTAACGGTCGTCCAGTAGCTCCAGCATGTCGCGCCGTTGCTCGCCGGTGAACGGGGCCAGGCCCCAGTCGTCGAGGATCAGCAGGTCGGTCTTGGCGTAGCTGCTCATCAGCTTGGCGAAGCGGCCGTCGCCATGGGCCAGACCCAGTTCTTCCAGCAAACGTGGCAGGCGCAGGTAGCGCACGCTGTAGCCCTCCCGGCAGGCCTGGTGGGCCAGGGCGCAGGCCAGCCAGGTTTTACCGACACCGGTGGGGCCGCCGATGATCAGGTTGAGGCCGTCGCGCAGCCACTGACCACTGCTCAGTTGCAGGATCAGCGCCTTATCCAGTCCGCGCGGGCTGCGGTAGTCGATGTCTTCGAGGCAGGCGTTGTGCTTGAGCCGGGCCTGGCGCAGGCGGCTGCTCAGGCGCTTGTCATCGCGTTCGGTCAGCTCGCGGTCGACCAGCAGGCCGAGGCGTTCTTCGAAGCTCAGGCTGTCGATGTCCGGGGTTTTCAGTTGTTCATTCAGCGCCTTGAGCATGCCGTGCAGGCGCAGGGTTTGCAGCTTGTCCAGGGTCGGATGGGGCAGCATGGTGGGATTCCTTGGGGTCAGTGGTAGTAGGCGGATCCGCGCAGGTTGGCGTGGTCGTCCGGTAGTAGCGGCAGGTTGGTTTGAGCTAGCGGCAGGTTTTCCAGCCCCTGGCGCAGGATCGATTCGAGGCTCTTGTAGCTGCACGTGCCGAGGCTGATGGCGCGACGGCAGGCCAACTCCAGACGCGCCTCACCGTGGGTTTTACCCAGGCGCAGGATGCCCAGGCAGGCCCGGTAGCCCTGCTGCGGATGGATGCGCCGTTCGAGGATGTGCCGGATCACGCCGGCGGTGTTCGGCCCGGTCTGCTCGGCCCAGCGGATCAGCCGTTGCGGCGTCCACTCGGCATGCTCGCGATGGCTCTTGGGCATGTGCTCGGCCTGCGTGCTGTGCCTGCCCTTGTGCATTGAGCGCAGGTGGCTGGCCACTCGCTGGTTGGCGTGGAAAAACTCGACGGTGCGCGCCGTCAGGCGCACCTCCAGCTGCTTCTTCACCAGTTGATACGGCACCGAGTAGTAATGCCCATCGACCTCGACGTGGTAGTCGATGTGCACCCGCGCCTTCTTCCACTCGGCGTAGACGTAGGGTTGCTCCGGCAGGGGGCGCAGCGCCGGACGATCCAGGCTGTCGAAGGCCGACTGCCGGGAGCCCGGCAGCTTCTTGAACGGGCGTTGGTTGAGCCGCTCCAGCAGCCCGGCGATGGCCGTGTTGAGTTCATCCAGGGAGAAGAACTGCCGATTCCTCAGTGCGGCGAGGATCCAACGCTCGACCACCTGCACGCCGACTTCGGCCTTGGCCTTGTCGCGCGGTTTGCGTGCCCGCGCCGGCACCACCGCCACGCCATAGTGCTCGGCCAGATCGCGGTAGCTCGGGTTGATGTCCGGCTCGTAGCGGTGACTCTTGCTCACCGCGCTGCGCAGGTTGTCCGGCACCACGATCTCCGGCACGCCGCCGAGGAAGGCGAAGCAGCGGGCATGGGAGCCTAGCCAGTCCGGCAGCTGCTGCGACCAGGTGGCTTCGGCGAAGGTGTAGCTGGACGCGCCGAGCACCGCGACGAACACCTGCGCCTGGCGGATCTCGCCGCTGTGGCGATCGATAACCGGCACCGTCTGGCCGGCATAGTCGACGAACAGCTTCTCGCCGACGCGGTGCTCCTGACGCATCACCACGTCCAACTTGCCCTGCCAGGCTCGGTAGTGCTCACAGAACCAGCTGTACTGAAAGCCCTGAGGCTGGCTCAGGCGGTACTCCTGCCAGAGCAGCGCCAGGGTCACCCCGGGGCGGCGCAGTTCGGCATGCACCCATGCCCAATCGGGTAAAGGCCGCTTCTCACTGGCAACCGCCGGGGCCGGCGGGAACAGTTGCTGCTCCAACTCGGCATCGGACAACGAACAGGGCCAGGTGAGGCCGCTGGCGGCAAAACGGCAGAGGTAATCACCGGCACTGCTGTGGCCAATGCCCAGGCTGCGGGCGATCTTGCGCACGGACAGGCCGCAGTCGAACTTGAGGCGTAACACCTCTCGGATTTTACGCATGGATAAACGCTCCACAACGACCTCTCTGCTTCGAAAAAGAGATCGATGGTAGTGAATAAATCCTGCGTGGCTGCCTGCCAGAAAAGTGTCCGGATGACCGTGGAGTCGGTGTCCGGATGCTCGTGGAATGAGTGTCCGGATCAGCGTGGAATCACTGTCCGGATGCGCGTGGAATGGGTGTCCGAGTCAGCGTGGAATCCGCACACAATTTCCGAACCACCATCATTACCACCGGCCTATTGAAGGCGCTGCCTGACGCCCCAGGCATTGATATGCCGACCTACTGGAAGATGGGTTTGCATACCGCATTCATGGCTTCCTTTCTGGCCGAGAGCATCGGAGCTGACCGAGATGTCGCATTCACGACTGGTTTGATGCAAGGCATTGGCGCCCTGCTCATTCACCTCGTAATCCCAGAAGAAGCTTGTGTCGTAGTAGAGTCCGTAGATCCATTCGACTTCGCGGGCCGACGTCCCGTAGAGCAGATTCAGCTAGGATTTGACAATGCTGAGGTTGGTGCAGAGCTGCTGAAACGCTGGAAATTCCCGGCCCCAATTCAAAAAGCGTTGCAAACGTATTCCAATAGATCACCGCTACCCGATATCCTTGGCCAATTGCTATCAGTATCCTCGACCTATGCTTACGGCGTGGTTATGGGGTTGGATAGATCGTCACTCGCAGATCAGATGGACACCGAGATCATAAATTCCTTAGGTCTCACTCATGATTTGTTGGATACCTGCCGACAACGTGTGTCTGAATCTGTGCTGATGATCGGTTAAGAGAGAAGGATTTGTAGTGAACCCAGGGCTCCGCCTTTATCAGGCCATAATCGATAGATCTGAACTGCTATCGCTCCCTTTCCAAGAAGCCAGCAAAGCTTGTGGTTTCACCGCTGACACGTTAGCGAGTTGCTTTGGGGATGAGTCAAAAGCCAAGCCGCGTGCCCTCCACGACGAACTGGATCGAAAACGAATAGACCTAATCGCTGCATTTCTTGACTGTTCTGGTTTTCGAGTCCTGCAGATGGCGGACGTTTTCCGCTGGTCGGATTACTGCCTTATCCAGCAGTCCGCGATGTTCAATGCGAAAGCAGTCAGCGAGAGCCATGAGACTGCAGCCTATTTCGAGGACGTCACAAAGGCAGGCGTCGCCTCTTCTCCAACTTTCATCCTGGATGAACTGATCGCAGCCACCTGGTCTGAGAACCTAAAGGAGGCGGCCGAAAAAATTCATGTCCCTTTTGAAAAGCTCAACTCATGGCGCACTGGGCGCCCAAAACCCTCACTGCGTGATCTTTCAGCGATCAGGGTCGTGGCGAAGCATATTGATATCGGAACCCCACTGATCATGATGGCACTGGGCGTCCTGGAGAAATCTGATTTCTTGCTGGGTGGTTGCTCAGTCGACATAGAAGATGAGCTGAACAAAGCCTTAGACATAGAAATACTATAGAGCAATCCGAATATACCAATAGGACATATAACACGTATTGATAAGAATTGGCTGTATTGCTAGTATCCGTTAGCCAAGTAACGGTATTTTCTGAGCCAAGGGTTTTCTTATATGCGTTTTGATGCCCAGTCTGCATCCGCCAAGCTCTCTAGTTTGCGAATCCCAATACCGTCCAGCGATGTGCTCGATGAGGTTTACCAATCAGAGGGAGATGCACTTAGTGACGCGATCGAAAGGGCGCAAGCTGGCGACCACACTGCCCTGCACTACCTCAAAGGGATTTTCTTCACGATTCTCCCGGGGTGTGTCGAACGCATCCGCATAGCCAATCTGCCACAACCGTCTCTGTCTGTGCTGATCAACATCGGGAAGGTCGAAGGGCCGAAATTTTCTCAGCAGCTCAAGCAGTGGTCGGATAGCGGGTGTGCGGACTCAGATATTGGCAGGTATCTCTGTGACACCTACAGAAGCTTACATCAGCAGTTCTCCTGCCTTGAGGAACAAGAGGTGTTGATAGAGGCCGCCGAAATCCAGACTAGTGAAGAACCAGTAACCTCTGAGCTATCGAGCGAGTCTGCAGACAAGAAGACCTTCGTCACTCGGCATGTTTACGGGGCGAAGGTGGCCTTGTGCTTCCAATCTGATACAACCAGAAGCGGAGAGCATACGATTCGGATCGAAGCTGCCGAAGCAACCGCATCCCGGACGTTCAACTGGGCCGAAAAGATCAGTATTCAGCTTTCTGGCCGCGAGCTGCCTGGTGTACTAGCCACCTTCATGCAGATGCAGACGAAATTCGATGGCAAAGGCCACGGCGCGCAGAACGAAAAATGGTTCACCATCGAGAATCAGCCAGGGAAAGTGTTCATCTCGGTGAACACGAAAGGCCGTGCACCAAGATCGGTACCCATAGGTCCAGGCGACTGCTTCGGGGTTGTGACCTTGCTCATTGAGCAAATGCTAAAGAATGCCCCTTACCTTTCAGCCGATACCCTATTGAACCTTGTGCAGCGGACCGCGCAAATGGCTGAGCCCGCGTAACAAAGCGTCAGATCTTGCCGCCACTAAGCAAGAATTGAAGGAGCGTTTCCGGGGTCGGAGTCTCAGGGAAGCGTTCCTGGAACAAGATTGCCACCAAGCAATTGGTCACCATAGGAGTCAATCCTTTGGTCCGGTACTGCCCGTAAGCGAAGTCATCCTTCCTCAGCTCGGCGTCATATTTCTCAGCCAGCTCGTTCTTTTCTTCATCCGACAACCCCTGGAACTCGCCACGGATAGTCTCGCGTTGAGCAGCTCCCCACTGCTCCAAAAGGTCAGCCATTTGATTCGTTGGTGCTGCTTTCGGCGCTGGCTTTGCTTTCGCAGCTGGCTTAGTAGCGTTAGCCGCTGGCTTCTGGGATTTGGCAGCTTCCGCTCCCTTCTTCTGGGTTGGCGCCTTGGCGTAGTTGTTGGCGACCGCAGCCTTGAAATATGCCGCGGGACTTGCAACGTTGGCCCCCTCCTTGCGCATTTGCGCTTCTGTGTAGTCAGCTTGAGCTAAGAGGTATTCTTCATCATGAGTCATCCCGAGCTCATCGATGTCCTTTTTGCTCAAGGACAGTGCCTTCAGGCGCTTGGATACGTCCTGGCTAACCAGCTCGGGGGATGGTCCCAGGTCTAAGCCTGGTTGAACCAAGGTCTCCAATTTGAACCAGAGCTTATCCATCTTCCGGTTGGCCTTGGTCACGTGCGGAGTGATGCGGAATCTTCGCTCGATGCTGTTGACCTGGTCGATAGCACGACCAAGCATCTTGTTGAAATCGCGAAACTCGGCGTGCGGAGTGGCTGATCCAGACAACACAACGCTCCACTCAGACCAGTGCGCACGGTAGGTCTCACCCATGGGTGAGCCAAAATAGCGTGACGTGATCTCGTGGAGCGTAAGCGCTGAAAAGCTTGAAAAGTGGTACTGCATCCGCAGATCGATCAAATTGAAGATCGCTGGGTCGAGCAGCCGGCGTTTCAGATCTGGTGGGAACGAGAAGCGCAGGGTTTGCCCATCCTCAAGGATGTAGGCTTCAGCAATTAGGTTTGCGATACCCCACTCGCTTTTTCGGCCAGGGCTCTCACCCTTGTAGTCAAACTCAACCTGCGTCTGCGACATGCTCACGAGCACCTTTTTGAGGTAGTCGCGGCTATTGGACGTGGTATGTCCAATGTTGTCTTCGACGTCTCGAATCGGGATCTCGTGAACCATCTCCTCCCGTGGCCGTTGCTGGGCGAACTGCAGGAGTGTGTTGTAGAGTTTTCGCTGTAGGAAGGTGAAGTCACTAGTGGCGGAGACGTTTCGCATTGACAGGGCTTCGGTCGCCTTCCTCAGCTCAACGGCTTTGGATGGTTCGACATCTCGAACGACCTGGAGCTTTGGTGCTCTCTTGCGTTTCGCTGGACTAGTTTCCGTTGTTGCTCCGGTTGTACGCTTTGCTCGCGGAGCTCTCGGTGTGGGGGTTTCTGAGTCCATTGTGAATTGTGCCATCAGTGACTGTGGTGGCACATTACTCGATCAATTGTCGTCCGGTCAACGAAATTACGGTTCCACCGTCAGTGGTCAATTGTGCCATGCCTAGAGGGTGCTTTTTGCTCTTCGCTTTTGACTCAAAATTGCGAAAGCAAAAAACCTACAACAGCTTGTTTCTGTTTTCACTGCTTTTTTAAAGCTTTGTTAGTGAAGACCCCAAACCCTTACGCCACAAGGGCTACAGCCATTTTTCTGTGCCATCCCCAGGGACAACAGTGCCATCTTTCTAGGCTTATGTGCCGGGGCTAGATGTCGCCAGTGCCATCCTTAGAGCTATGTGCCACGTTTAGTACCTTCCTGTGCCATTGCTAGAGGATCTCCTGAATTGTGCCGTCCCTAGGAATTTGGCTTCCCAGGCATGGCACAATTTGCTGGAGCCCAATAAATACGGTGCCTCCAGCTTATCTGCGGCTCATAACTGGGCATATGCACCAGCCCTAACGATGGCACTCTTCCTCAAGATTCGCGGCACCCAAACGCGCTAATCCTCAGCAATTGCTTTAGCAATGCTCTAACGATGGCACATTTCGATTCTTGAGCCTTATCAGACACCTACAGAGCCTCCAGTGCCCCTGACGATGGCACAATTGAGGGGGCAAGGGTAGTAAGCCCCCCCTTGGACCCCCTCTCTTACCTGATAGACTCGACGCACATTGCCTCCGTCTCTTTGTACTAGTTGAACGGAGCTCGTAAACGGCATCGTTGATATAGTTTTCACTGTGAAAAGTGGCATAAGCCAGATGAGCTACTGCACTAAGCGTGGCACATCTGGAGTGGACGCTATCTCCAGGACCATCATCTAACGATGGCACATTTGGTGGGCGGATCCTGCTTTAGGCTCTAGGCGTGGCACATTTGGCAATCTAGGCGCTCTCGATCCTCTAGCGATGGCACAATTCGCTGCTTTAGCTCGTATATCGGCCGGCGGATCCAGGGGGACGGGCCGTTGAGGGGGCGTTCATCTAGCAATGGCACAATTGGACGGCGCCAGGTTTTCACGTGAAAACCAATGAGCACAGCGATGGCAGGTCAACAATCTGCCGTTGAGCGGGCGTGCTGGAGCCCTGGTGCCGGATGGATGTGGCAGGGGCTTAACCCGCGATGGGCGATCGAGTCGACCAGAGCAAACCGAACAAGGGGGCAGGCTTGGGTGGTCACGTTGCTCGTTAACCGTAGATCCCATCATCTCTGCCGGCGAAATCACTGCGGTTAGTGGTAACGAGGTTGTGGTGCGTTCAGCGGTAGATCAACTGGCAACGGAATCGGGTCAGTCATGGCCGGTGACCTGCTCTGCAGCGGCTCTCTGGCTTGATGTGTGCAGCAAGTTTGCTGCGAAGGGGCCGACTGGTGCTAGACAACCGCTCCGGCGCTCATGTTAGCCGCCCTCCTACAGCACTCTGCCACTCAGTCACTCCGCATACTGCAGTAGCTTCCTGCCAAGCTGTTGTTAGAGCCCTTACGTCAGCGTGGGTGGTGCCTGGCCAATTCGACAGGATCGAGTAGGGTGAGGGATTTTTTTTTCCCTCAGCCCTCTCACACCACCGTACGTGCGGTTCCGCATACGGCGGTTCAACTAATACGCTGGAGTCCCTGCACAGTGCTGCGCAGCGAGACCAGCCCCATTTTGGCGAAGTACAACGTCGGTACTGCCTGATTCATGTGTTTGGATGCCGAGTTCCACCAAGGCCCTCGCCCGTTTACACTCGACTTCCACGCCCGCTCAGGCCTAAGCCCAAGCAAGATGAGTCGTCGTTCGCGGGTCTTCGGGGTTTTCCACTGTCGCCAGAGCAGGCAACGTAGTTTTCGACGCAGCCACCAATCGAGTTCCTCCAGCATCCGCATGTTCGCGGTAAGCCGAAAGTAGTTTGCCCAACCCCGCAACACGGGATTTAGCATCTCTATAGTGTGAGACAAGGACCGTCCTCGCCCCTTGCGCAGCAACTCACGAACTCGATCCATCAGTCTTCGCAGGCTTTCGGGGGCAGGTCGCACCCGTGTCTCTTGGCGATAGATCGTAATCGCGTAGCCCAGAAACTTTCGCTTCCAAGGCCGTGCTACTGCGCTTTTCTGCTCGTTGATACGTAGCTTCAGATGACCCTCCAGGAAGGCTCTGATGTTCGCCATCGCCCGTTGCCCTGCGCCTTCACTGCCGATGTAGATATTGCAGTCGTCAGCATATCGGCAGAACTTCAACTGCCGCCTTTCCAGCTCTCGATCAAGATCGGTCAGCAGGATATTCGACAGTAATGGGGACAGCGGCCCACCCTGAGGCGTACCCTCGCTGCGGGGTTGAATCACGCCATTAGCCATCATCCCCGCCTCTAAGAAGCGCCGGATCAGCTTGAGTACGCGACCATCCCTCACTCGATAGGCGAGTCGAGCCATCAACACGTCGTGGTTGACCCGGTCGAAGAATTTCTCCAGGTCGATGTCCACTACCCAGTGCTTTCCTTCGGCCACATACTCTTTCGCCTTGACGACCGCATCGAGCGCACTTCTCTGCGGACGGAAGCCGTAGCTGCCATCGGAGAACGTGGGTTCGAAGATCGGTGCAGTACTTGATGGAGCGCCTGCTGAATGAGTCGATCCGCCACCGTAGGAACGCCAAGTGTTCTAACCCCGCCATTTGGCTTGGGAATTTCCACTCGACGAACCGCCCGTGGCAAGTACCGACCTTCCAGCAGTGCTGCCTTCACGCTTGACCAGTGCACCAACAGCCAGTCCTTCAGCTCCTCGACCGTCAGGCGATCAACGCCCGCTGCGCCTCGGTTCTTCAGGACGCGCTTGTACGCTCGTCGCATGTTGCTGGGTTCGACCACCCGCTCCATGAGCCGGTAGCCCCCCGATTTCGTTCGCCCAGCCGTCACCGCAACCCCCTCAGCACCTTGCGGGCTTCTTTCCGGATTCCGTCCGGCCATGGCAGGCAGGCCTCCCGTGCCGGGAGCTTTTGCGTCATCGGGGGTTGTCGAGATCAGCTGTCCTACTCTCGGTATCAATCGTTCAGGCCTTCAGTCTCGCGACCTACTATGCCCTCTGCTGACTTCTGCACGGTCATTCCTGCACCTCACGGTGCCGGTAGCCCTGACGGGCAACCGCGCAGATCTCCCCGGGTATTGCGCATCCGCTTTCACGCTTATGCCTGTCGGATCTACGTCATGGCGTTCTGTGCAAGTATTGGGCTTTGCAGATTTCGGACTGCTTACCCCGCCATGCCGCCTCGTATCCGCTTCCTGTTCGTCAGGCCAGCGATTTGCCTCGGGCTTCCTTCAGACTCGCAGTCGCCCGCGAAACCCTTGCCTCTAGCTAGCACTTCCCCTTGCCGGGTGTGCGGGGGACTTCCACCCCTGAGTGAGCGCGCCCTGCCGGGCGCACCAAAAAAAAACCCCGCTAAGGCGGGGTCGTGGGGTTTATCAGAATCGGAACATTGGATCACCTGTATCCACTGCACCATTCGGCGTTTGGCTGTTTGGCGTTGCAGCATCAGCTGATGGCATTTGCTGGCTAGCTGGCTTTACTTTGGGTGAAACCGAGAGGCTGATGAATGGTGCTCCACCGTCAACGCCTTCCTTACGCCATCCCGCGATCCGCATTTCGTGGTTGAAGCCGAAGCTCCCCGCGTAGTCGGGACCCTTTTCCTTCTTGTCGGCCTCCTTGAAGAGGCTCGCGTTGATGCCACCCACCGACAGCGAATAGAACTTATCGTTCGTACCCTGCTTCTGCTTGACCCAGACGGCTACCTCAAGCTTGAGCTTCTGGTTGCGCTCCTTGTTCAGCGGGAACTCCATGTAGCCGACCATCACAGGTGCTGCGTCAGACGTGCGGTTCTTGTTTTCAAAGATGGTTCCAGAGCCTTCACTCAATACCAGTGCAATAGACATGCGTTTCTCCAGATCTGATTTGGGGGCGTTTACGCCATAGGTTGTACTGCTGATATGCAGCACATGGTTGTGTATCCGCTATGTAACACGTAAACGTACGCTATATGAATCGAATGATAGCAGGTTGTGGTTTGGCTCCGTGAACCTAAAGCACGCGAAGGATAGGACGGTACTCCATTGTGGTGGTACAGGACCTACCTAGGACCTGCTAGCACAAACCGTGGGAATGGGTACTGGCCTATATCCGCTAATCGAGTCAGCCGTGCTCGCTCCCTAGTCAGCCCGGATGATGCCTGTCGGCTTTCCACAACCAGAGCTGACCGTTGGGTTTTGCCGCTAAAGGTTGAGTCGCTTGGGCAGCATCAAACCAGGATCTATGGCCTAGCATGAGACATCCCTTTTCACTGTGAAATGACAGGGACCAACCAGGCAGAGACACACGCCCTGGAACAGCGATCGAGGCGCCCTAGTTTTCACAGTGAAAAGTCTCAACCTTCTCGTGTTTCAAGCCTTGGCATGTGGCTCTGTACCTGGGAAACCTTTTCACTGTGAAAAGCCCGCGAGATGTTGATCGGCCTGCTCGTGTAAATCAGGTCTGGTCAGGCGACGCTTCGTTGATGCTCCGAATGATTGAGTCGCTTGGGAAGCATCAAGCTGTTCCCCCTTGGGGCAGCTCAGGTCTACCTTTTCACGGTGAAATGGTTGGAGCCACTCAAGTGGAGTCATCTACTGGAAAGTAGGTACATGCGTTAACAGCAAAAGCTGAGAGTCGTGGTACTTGGAACTTAGAATCTGGTGACCAGGTTTTCACAGTGAAAACCTGGCATGTCTCGTTCTAGCTGCTCTCGGCCAGTGGCTCTAAGCCGGGGATGCCTTTTCACTGTGAAAAGCTATCCATGATGAGGGTCGACCTGCCGGTGTGCATCAGGTGGGGGCGGAGCGACCGTACTAGCGTTACCCAAACAAGGGCTAAGGCGCTGGGTAGCATCAGCCCAGCAGCTCGGGACTGTTCCTTTTCACTGTGAAATGCAAGGCCCCCTCCGGCAAGACAGCTCTTAAGGTGCAACTGCATCCCATGGCCGGTAGATGGTTTGAGTCACACAGCCTGGATCGGAAAATGAGGCGCGATTTTCACAGTGAAAAAATCAGGCAGGTCGCGTGCTTGCGCCCTTGGCCAGTTGCTCAAGATCAGGGAGAGATCTTTTCACAGTGAAAAGCCCAGCGGGATGCGTATCAGCCTGCCCGTGATAACCGGCTCGCCTCACGACCAAGAACCTGGTTGTACCCAGTGAAAGGCTGCAGCTCTTGGACTGCATCAGGTCCCATTGAGTCGACGTTTGGGTATTCCCTTTCACTGTGAAAGGGCGGCTTAAGCCTATTTGAGGGCGTGGGGGCCTGTCCTCGTCATCCCCAATGCTTGCCACTATATGTGGATCGTTCGAGCGCAGATGACGTCCAGGAAAGCTCATGATTTCACTGTGAAAGGGTGGTGATTAAAACCCTCGCCATGGGGTTGGTGTGCTTGCAGTTGATGCGTGGTCATTCACAGTGAAAAGACAGGCAGGCCGAGTGTAGGACTGCCCAGACCAGTCTGAGCAGCTGGTTCGTTCGCCGGCTCATGTTGAGGTGCTTTTCACTGTGAAAGGGTGAGCGGATCTGATCGGCACCGACATCAGCCTGTGGGAGATGCCAGTGATATCGCTCTCGTTGATCTTAGAGCTCAGTTCTGGAGCGCAGCCTGTAGCCGGCAGTCAGGACGGGGCTCCAGTCTCATTGGGAAGTGTGTATGAGAGCTACAAATTCCCCCAGTCGACGCGCAGTGGCTGGAGGCGAGGAGTCGGCCTGGGCGAGGGGCAAGCTCGATGGACCTTTTCACAGTGAAACGGTCTCCACGCGGGCATCTTCGTTGCTGCCCAAGCAGGTAGGACGATGTGCACAGTGGTAACTGTGCAGTGTGCAGTTATCACTGTGCAGTATGCAGTGAATGGTGCGTTGTGCGTGTTGGTTTGAGCAGCAAGATCTTCTCACCAGGCTAATGCCGACTGTTAAGTCAGACGCCTGGTCGCGACACCCTCGATGATGAGTGAAATTTTCACTGAGAAAAGATGCGAGCGATCTGATTTTCACAGTGAAAACTAGCCAACGGAACCTAGAATTTCACTGTGAAAAATAGGAGCTAAAAGGAGAAAACGCAGGATGAGATTTTCACAGTGAAAACGTGAAAAGCCAGAAATATCAGAGGATTAACCGGGGGAGGGCGTAGACGCCACGCCGCCGGAGGACCCGGCGGCGGAGTGGCAGCGAATTAGCTACGAGCTTTGAGCATCTCCTCGATGTAGGCGAGGACCTCCGCTGGATCAATGCCTTTGGGAGGGGTGAGGATCAACTTGCGCCCATCAATACGAGCATCCAATTGGGTGCGCTCTTTATAGTCGATCTGCCGTGGAGGGATTGGTGCTTGAGGAGAAGTCTTGCGCCGGACCTCGCCCTTGGCCCAGTTGATTGCGCTGTCCTGGGACGCACCTTCTTTAATTCGGTTGGCGGCTGCCAGTACGGTTTCAGTATGTCCCTTGTCAGCTAGAGCAACCATCTCCGAGACAACCCTATTACCAATCAGGTCAGGATCTTCTTCCAGCAGTGAAATGACACCCTCAGGCAGCTTGAAATAAGCAAGGCAGCGGCTGATCGTGGCCATGCTACGGCCGACACGGCGGGAAAGCTCTGCCTGGGATTGCACAACCTTGTCATCGAGAAGCTTCTTGTAACTCGCACCTCGCTCGAATTCAGTAAGGTCTTCCCGGGCGTCGTTGTCCGTAACCGACAAGATAGCCGCTTCAGCATCCGACAGATTACGGATGAGCGCGTAGATGTGGTCTTTGCGGAGCAGCTCATGGGCTAGGAACCGGCGCTCACCGGCAATCAGCTCGTAAGTACCGTCCGCGAGAGGGCGAACGATAATCGCGTTGTTGAGGCCTTTATCTTCAATCGTGTTTGCGAGAAGACCCAGCTTCTCAGGGTCGAACTTGCGGCGTGGCTGATACGTGCCTCGGCGTATGAGCGCCAAAGGCAAGAACGTCGCCTCGCCTGGCAAGCGCTCCCCGCTCAAGACTATGTCATCCAGGCTCGGCTCATGTACGTGGTCCGCCTGAGCAACTGGTGCACGCTCAAGCGGCTCTTTTGAGCTGCTGGTTTCCGCATCAAGGTCCATCTCACTCAGCACATCGCTCATCGGCCGGAGGTTGGCCTCCGGAATCACTTTAGGTACGTGAACACCTTGAATGCTGCTCGTACCCTCAGCCGTCGGGATTACGGTTGGTTTGCCAATTGGGCTAGAACTCCTCATTTACCCTTCTCCAAAACCGTTTTGATTCTGCCAACCATTTCCTCAAATACGCTGCGGAACGCCCCCAGAGAGTTTTCGCTACCTTGCTTCCAAAGTGAGAGAGGAACACCGTCTTCCAAGCTTTTCGAGTAGTCCTCGGAGTGGAACAACTGTTGCTCGGTAACCTTGCCGGGGAACAAGCTGGACAAGCGAGCGAGGTTAGCTTGTAGACGTGGGCGGTTGCGCATGTACATGGTGGGAATTGCAACGATCTCTGGGGCCCGGCCGAAATCGGAGCTCATTTCATTGATCTTGTGCGCCAGACGGGAAAGTGCACGGAAGGAGAATTTGTCCATACGGATAGGACACAGCAGGAAATCAGCAGCGGCAAGGCTGTTACGGGAAAGCATAGTTCCAGAGGGTGCGTTATCCATGATGATCACATCATAGCTCGACAGGTCGCAGTGCGGCAGAAGGCCTTTGCGGGCTCGCTCGATGAAGAGTGAATACCGGAAGTCGGCGCCCTGGGCATTCCGTAGCACAACGTCCATGTCGTCCAGAGAATCAAACGCTGGGATGAGGTGAGGGCCATGCTCGCCGAAAGGTTTCTTGATTACCTGGTCAAGCGTCATCTCTGTGAAGTTACCGAGGCGGATCAAGTTGCCGAGATGACCCTCAACAGCTCTATCAGCAGGGAGGCCAAGCTCTACAAGCTCTTCGGTTGTTTGGTCAGGATCATAGCCCAGCATGCTGGACACGTCGGCTTGAGGATCGTTGTCGATGATCAGGGTTTTGAATCCCGCCAAAGCGAACTCGATGCCGATGTTGCAGGTCGTGGTGGTTTTCGCGGTGCCACCCTTCTGTACGTACGTAGAGCAGGTGATGGGGCGGGAAAAGCCTTTAGTGTTTCCATTCCCGCGACGAATCGAGGCGATCAAAAACATGTCAGCGAGCGTGTAGCTACGAACCTCAACGGATCCACGAGCTACACGAGCGATGTTGAGGTCGTTTTCCTTCTCTATGGCCTTGAGGGTCTGAGTGCTTATCATCAAGCGTTCAGCCACAAATTGTGGGGTGAAGGTTAACTGAGTGAAATCAGTGAAAGTGTACTGATCGAGGGGAGTAGCAGCTGCAGTCATGTGATTTACCAGTGCCAAGTAGGTAGGATGACCGCATTCTCATACGAATCCATACGGTCAGACAAGCATAAATGCGTTTCTACCAGATAGAGATAGACCATAAACCGAAGTTTGTCATTAGGTCATATCTCGAAGAACCAGCTGTCAACCGCATGACTGAATTGATAGTTAGACCGTTTTGCGGCATGAAATGTCGAGGGTAGGGCGCTCAGGATTAGGTAAGGGAGAGGCACAAAACAAAGGACAACTAGGCAGGGGGCCTAGAGCGAGCCCCGCGGTTGGCCGGGCATCGAGCGAGGTGAAGTAGGTCACGGAGCTCATAGGTGTGTCGGAGCTCAGGGCTCAGCAGACCTGTGCAGCGCTTGGCGCGACCTCATTCTGCGGCAGCGGCCAGCCGCTCGACCTCGATGCCGGCGGCCTTTGGCCTGCGGCAACACTACCGGTGTAGTCGCGGTGTGCTTAGTGTTTGGACGACCCCTGCATGCAAAGCGTCGTCTTCTGTGTGCAGATATCGGCTGGTTGTTTCGATTTTGCTGTGACCAGCCAGCGCCTTGATCATCACCAGGTCGCCGGTAGCTTTAGCCAGGTGGCTAAAGCACGAGTGGCGGAGCCAGTGTGTTGAGGCCTCTTCAAGCCGGTCGGCTAAATCAAATAAGCTGCGCTCAACAGCGAGGGCTGCAGCGCGATGCATGATGTCTTTGATCGATTTCAGGATGGTGTCGTTATGGGCGCGTTTGAGCTTTGAGTTCGAGGCTAGGAGGAGGGGGGTTGTGTCCTTAACTGGAACCTCACGTGGCAAACCGAACGCTTCGCGATACTGCAGTAGGTCCTCATAGAGATCATCGGATATCGGTACATCTCGAATTTTGTTCCGCTTGCCCAGGACCTCCAACCACAGAACCCCGCTAGCAGAGCGCCTGATCTTGCCCATGGTTGCCCCAGTCGCTTCGAACGTCCGCACACCGGTCATGTAAAACAGGCTCAGCATGAAATGGTCACGGGCCCGTTTGCGTGGGCTTTTGGTCGCTGCAATAGCCTCGAATGCCAAGGCGATGGCAGCCTCGGGCAGCAGTCGCTTGATTGTTAAGTCCACTTCGACCTGTGGCTTTGCCACGAGCGATACGGGGTTCGCTTTCAGGCGTCCACCCTTGATCATCCATTTGTACATGCTGCCAATCTGGATCAAGGCATACTGCTGGGATGCTTTGCTAAGAGGTCCTGCAAATGGTCTCCAGTCTGGGTTCGAGCGCTTGTGCTTTGTAGGCGATACCCAAACCTCAGTCGGCTGGGGGTTATCCATAAAGTCGATGTACTGGTTGATGTCCATCACCGTGATCTGTGAGAGCTGCTTACCCAGGGTGTGCATTGCCCAGAGAATGAACCTCTCCACTTCCTTTTGCATAACGCGCCTGGTCTTCGGATTTTTTCCTTTGGCATGGAGCCACATCCAGGCTGCTTCGATGTCGCTATCCGCTTGGATTACATCGACCTGATCAAAGTCGTCAGCTGACTCGCGATCGAGCAGAGCAACTTCTGACTTGGCCTGGAGGTAAGGAATTCCGTGTACGGCTGGAGAGTTCGTGCTCATCGTATGTCTCGCGTTTTGCCGTTGTAGACAAGGCAGTCGTCAATCTCATCGGGCTCGAACCAGCGCTGCGCCCCTGATGGTGCTTCGCACTGGTACTCTTCCTGTGCACCTCCAGCCGAATCGACGCCTTCCCGTGTGGCGATCACCACCAGGATGGCCCCATACGCTGCAAAGTTGTCGATCTCCCTGTCGACGACAAGCTCGGCGCCGCGGGTTAGGTACCGTCTCCAACGATAGCCGTCGGTATAGGCACCGGCGAAATCGTCGTCATCATCGTCATCATCATCATGATCCCAATTGAAAGGCTTGGGTGTCGCAGCAGGGGGCGCTATCGCTTGAGGCATTTCAGGCGATGCTTCATGGACTGCATTTGTCTTGCGCGGCCGTTTTGTTGGTGGCGCCAGCACTAGTCGAGCTGCCTTAACGGCGGCCTGTTCGTTAGGGCTCAGTGTAGGTAGAGCTCGCGCCAGATCGTCCCATTTACAGTCTCGGTCGTCGTCTGCTGCGATGCGACTCATGTGCTCAGGGCGAATTGACCATCGGCAAGCCACATCTGCCATGCGCCATCCCTTCTGAACGATCAGTTGCTTGAAGTCATCTCGGGACAGTTTCCCCGGGCGCAAGAGCAGCAGCCCACGAGAAATCTTTGCATTTTTGGCTTGATCCACAGCGCAAGTCTTTTGTGGTGAAAGCCCTGATTTTAGGGCCTTTCATGGTGAAATCAAGTGGCTGGATGAGCTAGGTGGACTATGTCCGGTAAGCCCTGAAATGAGCCCAAATAACCGGATCCTCACGCGCTCCTGTGTGAAATCTGACGACGTTAGCCCCTGCGAGTTGATCAGAATCGACGTAGGAGCGGCATTCGAGGGCGGTTCAAACAAACCCTGGACGGCGCTGCGGCTCATGAGCAAGGTGAAGCTGTGCTTTTACTATGTCCTCGGAAGTAATTCTTAGGATGCTTGCGGAACTAATTCCCAGACCATGGCGTTTTTCCTCCAAGTCCACGAATTACTTCCGGCCGTTGGCTGTCATGCCTCGGATCGTGTGGATTGCCGCCGGCGTCCGTCTGCTCGACATAGAGGGCTTCTGCAGGTTTTCTGCAACTGGTCGGACCTTGGCCGGGCAGCGGTCGCTCCGTGCTAAGCTTTGGAGGATGAGCATGGATCGATTCGACGATGGTGCTCCGCGGATGCCATGCCGCTTTGCTTTAGCATGTTTAACTGTGGTTGTGCATTTTTCGCATATATGACTGTGGTTTCGCATTTTTAGCTGACGTAGACACTTGATCTCCAGCGCAAGCAAAATTTCCAGAACCCCTTGTCCATAAGGGTTTAGCGAGAAATCAAAAACGCCTCTCTGTAAAGCCAGCTACTGATAGCGATGGGCTTTTAGAGGGGCGTTTTTTTGCCATCTGAAAAATTCGTGATAATCGGAGATATTCACGAGTTTCGGCTCGCATCGATAGGGATCGTATGATACACAGTACATTTTTGCAGTTTTGGGGGCGTGGGGGTAAGCTCCCCCCTGGGCCGCGCCACCCCGTCTGATGGCGCGACCTAGGCGCAAGCCAGCCTCTCGTCGAGATCGTCGACGCCCAGCCTTCTGACTTTACCTATCTACCTATCAGGTTACGCCTAATGACCAGCACCGGAATTTCATCTGACAAAAGGCTAAGTACGCGGGATCTTGTGCATGTCTACGCGAGGAAGCTACTTGATGCGGGGCGCGAAGTGCGCCAGGCGGATATTCGTGAGTGCATTTACGTCAACCACGACATAAAGGCCTCGCCCAACCTGGTGTACGAGGAGATCAAGAAATTCTGGAGCGAGATAGGCCCTGTCCTGAGTGCCAGGCTGCGAAGACCTGGTGTTCCTGACGCGGTGTGCGAAAAGCTCGATGAGGTCTGGGATGTGGCCCTGAGAGCGGCAGCTGACTCCCATGCGGTTGAGCGTAAAGCCCTTGAGGCGGAGGCCGCAGCCGCCGTAGTTGCGGCAAAGGTGGCGCAGGAGAATGAACGGACTGCTTCAGCGAGCCTTGAGGCCCAGCGCCGAGAGCTGGCCGGACTCATGGCGGACAAGGAGCGGCTGACTGTCCAATTGGATCAGGTGAGCGCTGATGTTCGACAGCTCCAAGCAGAGCTCGCAGATCTCAATGCAAAGCTCGTTACCTCAAGCCAGTCGCATAGCGAGGAAATCAAGCGCCTTCAGGAAGTGCACCACGGTGCAATCGAGCGCACCCAGGAGATGCATCGTGGAGAGCTTGAGCGCCTTCAGGAGCAGCTCAAAGCAGCCAACACGGCGACAGAGACTGCCCAAGCGAAGGCCGAGACCGCCCGGGTTGCCGCAGAGCAGCACCTTGAGAAAACCGAGAACCACTTGATGATGGAGACCGCAAGGGTTCGGGACGATGAGAGAGCCAAAACAGAGAGGGTCAGCAAGGAGTTGCAGCAATCGTTGACGCTGGTTGACCAGTTAAGGATTCAGCGATCGAAAGCCACTGACGAAGCGGCTGAGATGCGTGGTCGGTTAGAGGCTACCCAGCAGGGGCTGCGCGCCCTAGAGGCCCAGAACAAGGAGCTGAGAGAGTTGAACACCACCCTGCAGACTGCCCTGCTGGAAGGCTTGAGGGATGCTAAGGCGGGATCGCTAGCGGCAGACGAATAGTTTGCTATATTGACATTTTGTCAATTTGTCAAGTGTTTGTTGATTATTTCCGATGGATGGTGGTATCTTTGTGATGCATCATTTGGTGCACCAACATAAATGAGGAAATCACATGGAAATCAACCGCAAGACTTCATCGGACACCGACACCAACCTGAAAGCACTTCTGGATGTGTTCGCCCAAAACAACTTCCAAACAGTCATCTTTTTCGCAAGTCCTACCGTCGGTGGATCAGATCATGATGGTCCAGACACGAACTGGCCATTGATGGCGGCCTTGGTTCAGACCCTTCAAGGCAATTATGATATTTACGATGGATTGTTCCTGACCGCAAAACGGTACCCGCGCTACATGGAGGTGAAGAGCTTGCTGGATGCAGCCGTAGCGGTTAGCAACGGGAGCGTCCACTATGCGCCAGCACCGCTGCCGTTCACTGCTGGTAAAACGGAGGAGGACGCTCTTGCTATGATGCTTTCAGTCCAAACCAAGGTGTTTGACCAAGATTCGCGAGCGGATTATTTCAGGCTGCTGAGTCGAGTGACCGAAAAGCAGCTCGCTGAAATGAACTACTGATCATGCCTCCCTGGCTTTCTACGTGACAGCCAGGGAGTCATGGTCAGGGTCAGTAGCTCATAGGTACCAGTTGCATCGGTGCAACCGGAATGCCCACCATCACCACTCCAGGTGCAGCCTCTACAGTGGGCAACTTCTCGGTTCGAATCAGCGTGCTCAATTTCAGTTTAGGGTCGTAGATCATCAGGTCGGCCTCCAGCACGTAATCAAATCCATCCCTTGTCCCACAGATCGGAATTTCTGCCGCTTTCACTGCTGCGCGGATACCTTGCAGCTGCTCAGCTGAGCTGGTTTTTTTCTTCCTAGGTGCAACGAATGCAGTGAAGTTGGCGCCCGCCTCTGCAAGTGCCTTGAGTGCCGCAGCCTCGGCAGCCGGGCTTACCCTCCGCGTTGGCACAGCGTCTGGATCAGGGATAGCTACCGCTACAGGAACGGAAACGTCTGGGGCGTCATTGTTCGGTACAGTGGCAGGGGCAGTACCCTCTTGTTCTGGCGCTGAAGACCCACTTTGCTCGGTTGTATCCGCCAGCAGGGGCTCACTGACCGCGAACGCGCCGAACACATCATCAACATCATCGACGTCATCGTTACCAGGCTGCCCAGATTCCAGATTTAGGAAGTCATCCTCTGGTTCTGCCTCTGGCCCCGGCCCAAACGAGCTGAGCGACAAGCTCTGTAGATCGTCGTCTAGTAGGTCGTCATCATCACCGCCGCTCACGATCGGGTCGTCATCATCCAGTGCCGCTTGCGCTTCAGCTGACATACCAGTTGGAGCGTCGTGCTCGTCGCTGGCCTCGTTAGCCGTGGTGCGGGCTGGCGAGGAGCTTTGATGTTCGTTTGCATCGGTCGTCATAGCACCTGGTTTCGCTCCACTGGTGACAGCAGTTGCAGGTTGACCCTGCTCCACATCAGGCTGAGCTTGTGGTGCTGGTGCTGGTGCTGGTGCTGGTGCTGGTGCTGGCTTCTCTTCCTGCTTGCCGGCGATGTTCACCTTCGCTGCAATCTCAGCGCTGAATCCGCGAGCAACAATCGCACGAAGCGCATCAGCTTCAGTGATACCCAGGTTGTGTGTGAACAATGGGCGCTCGATGTCCAGTTTGGTACCCATGTTTGGCAAACCACTGAGGCCGGCAAGCTCGGGGGTCGTGGCAACTGGCAGTACGATGATGCAAGGCTCCCAGGTAGTCAGATGTGCACCTGTTTGCGCGTTGCGCAATGACACCGAGTACATCGGCAAGAACCGGCTCATGTCGGCATGATTGTGCCGCGAGTACAGCAGCCCTTTTTCTTGGAGTGTTGTCATCAGGTTGAGGGTCATGCGGTAACGACCCTCACCCTCCTCCAACGACCAGCCCATTTTGGCCAAGATGAGAGACCGTAGGTCCTTTTCCCTGATGACGATCAGTCCGTCATGCTTCTGAGCAATTTTGAGTGTGGAGTCTTTGGCCTGGTCACCGGTGCCGTTTACCCTGCCGTACTCCGTGATGATTTCGACGAAGCAGTGATAAATGGCGTTGGACTCGTCCTCAGAAATCTCGTGATCACTCAGTGTCTCTGTGATGCTCGACTCGGCCATGCCGGTCTTCTTGTCTGCCAGGATCAAGAACTCCATGAGGGCTGTCATGCGGTCATCCAGGCTAAGGCCATTGCGGTCAACCGGGAAATCACTTGGGTGGTGGTAATGTGCGATGACCAGGTTCACGGCTTGTCGATCGCGCGCAGGGAGGGCCCAGTATTCTGGGAAGCGAGCAAGAATTCGCGCACCCAGGGCGTCGTGGGAGATGCGGTTGTCATCTTGAGGGGTGAGCGCTCCGCCCTCCTCTTGGGTTTTCACGCTACCGTCGGGTAGGAGGACGTAGGCTTCGAGCTTCCCGATATCGTGCGCCAGGCCCAGAATCGGGATCAGTGGATCAGTAGCGTCAAATCGATATTCCTTGTTCTTCAGGTCGATGATTTTGAACTTGGGCTTTCCACGGGCCTTTATGTAAACCCCGTCGAATACGTAAGTGCCAGCGTCCTCCAGCGCGGTGTCTGCCACGGCCAGACAATGCTCCCAAAGCCGACGATTTCCGTGCCCCCCTTTGCGATGCGATGCGGGGAAGTGAGCATGTGCAGAATAGGTATCCCAGATGGCCCAGAAGAACGCTACATGGGCTGGCCACTTCTTCTCATTGGCGGCAACCCAGGCGAGCACTTTTTTGCTTGCGATAGGTAGTCGCTTTGACGCAGCCTCGACGCGAGGTAAAGCCAAAGTGGGCATAGGAACTTTGCCGAGCGTCGAGCGGGCGCCGTTGAGGATGTTTCCTTTCTTGCCGGCGTACAGCTTGTTCAGTGCAGACAACCTGGTGAACCAGATGAACCAGACACCGATGAACAGGCCGGAAACAACACCCAGGATCCAGTGTGAGACGTTGTAGCCCACCAGAGGCCAGCTATCTAAAAACTCCATAGGAGAGCCGCCGAAGGCCCGGGCAGTGAGCAAAAGCCACCAGAAACCGAACACGATGGTCGTTGCGCGTATGACCTTGTTGTTGGTGTTCACAGAAAAGCTCCGCTGTCTGTCTGGATCGTTGGAGACGGCGCCCCGTCAGAACTGGCTGGTTGTTCCTTCGGTACCGGAGTCCCGTTGTTGTCTTTCAAGGTGTTAGAGCACCCACCGCCCCCCTTCACAAAGCCACTGCAACCCCAGAAAGGAGACTTTTCAGCGTTCCGCAGGTACATAGGTTTGCCGCAGAGGTCACATGGAAATGACTTTGGCCGCTCCACTGGATCGCCGTCGCGATCATTCATCGTGTGGTTGCACTGCTCTCGATCGACGCAAGCCCAGAAGTGCCCTTTGGCCACTTTGATTCTGCGCATGCCTCCCTGACATTTCGGACAGGAAACGAAATTCCCTTTGGAGTCCTTGGTATTCGCCGTCGGGTCGAAGTAGAACTCAACCTTTCCGGTGTCGAGCAGCTTAAGACCGGCCTCGAACTTGGTGGATTTCTTCGGGTTCACAAAGCCCTTGAGCCCAAGCACCACCTTGTCGCGAAGCAATGTTTCTGCTTCTGATACCTTCAACATGCGGCCGGCAATCTCCCGCCATATCGAAAATCCGCACTGCCGCTCGCACATGAACGTTCGGGCCTGGATCTCAACTGCGCCACCACAGGTGGGGCAAAGAGCGCCAAGCTTCTTGACCTGGACACCTGCGTATTTGTTCTTGATGGTGTCGAGGATTTCCGTCGTCAACTCTGCAAGCTCGGACTTAAAAGCGTCCCGCTTGTACGCCCCCTTTTCCATCTGACGGAGCTTGTGCTCCCATTCCCCGGTGAGAACTGGCGACGTAAGGGCATCGATGCCGTTGTCGACCAGGAAACGGTAGACAGTCATCCCCTTTGCACTGGGAGCAAAGTACTTCTTCTGCTGGATGAGATAGGGCTCTTTCTTTCGGCCGGCACCGTCCTTGGTGGATTGGAGCGATTCGATCATTGCAGAGCGCGTGACCGGTGTACCCAGCCCCCGCTCTTTCATCGCCTCACGAAGGTCCTCATCCTCTACCAGGCGCCCTGCCGTCTCCATCGCGCCCAGCAACGTGTCCTCGGTGTACCGTTCTGGAGGCTTGGTTTTGAGCATCTTCAGCTCGATGCCCTGCGGAGTGACTGACTCTCCCTTGACGTACCGTGCGAGCTCTTTCTTGTCGTCGGAGTCACCATCTCGATCGGTTGCGTCTTCGACGATCCCGGCTCCGTAAACCACCATCCAACCTGGGGAGACAAGCACACGGCCAGTCGACCTGAAGAGTTCGTCAGCCACCGTCGTAAGCCGGACAGTCACCGAATACTCAGCCGCTGGATGGAAAACGGCTATGAAGCGCTTGACGATCATGTCATAGATTTTCTGAACGTCCGGCTCTAGGTCCCCTGCTCGCTTTCCGGTCGGAATGATTGCGAAGTGGTCCGACACCTTCGTCGAGTCGAAAATCTTCTTGTTGGGTCGCACCCAGCCTTCATCTAGCACGCGTTGCGCGTGCTCTGCATAGGGGGTTCCTCCAAACATCCCCATGACCTTCTTCGTGTCATTGATTGCGTCATCAGGGAGGTAAGCCGAGTCTGTTCGTGGGTAAGTGGTGAGGCTGAGCTCCAGGTAGAGCTTCTGCGCAATCTCCAGCGTGTAAGCTGCAGAAAATCCAAGCTTGCGGTTCGCCTCGCGCTGCAGTGAGGTGAGGTCGTATAGCTTGCCAGGGCCTGTCTGGGCAGGCTTGACTTCATCCACCACACTGCTCGGTGCTACTCCAGAGCACTTGCTGATCAGAGCATCCGCTTTTGCTCGATCCATGATCCGGTGCTGGGATCCGCCCCTCGCCTCGGAGGGCTGTGGTGCCACCCACTTGCCGGTGTATTTACCAGCGGCCACCCCAAAACTGCCGTGCACTTCCCAATAGGGAACCGGTCGGAAGGTTAGAATGGCCAGCTCCAAAGCACAAACCAGGGACAGCGTTGGGGTCTGCACGCGGCCGAGCGGGAAGATTTCAGCTTTGGCTGTCTCACGCTCGTAGAGGCGGGAAATCCCCCGACTTGCGTTAATGCCTACGATGTAGTCGCCCTCGCCTCGTATCTCTGCCGCCATTGCAAGGTTGTCGAAGTCAGCGCCGGGCTGCATATTCTTGTATGCCTGTCGGATGGCGTCATCGACCATGGATCTCATCCACATCCGAAGCATCGGCTTTGTGCACCCAGCCATCTTGTAAATGAGCCGAAAAATCAGTTCACCCTCGCGGCCGGCGTCACACGCGTTCGCTACAGCAGTGACATCCGGGCGCCGCATAAGGCGTTGAAGCACGTTGTAGAACTTGGCCTTGGGCTCGATGACCCTCAGGTCGAATTGATCAGGGATCACTGGCAAATTGCCGATGTCCCGCCCGGCCTTGGCCATTTCCTCGGAGTGGATTTCAACCAGGTGGCCGGCCGCGGGGGCAAGAATTGCGTTCTCGCTCTCAAGCCATGTTTCCACCTTACTGAAGCCCCCGACCGCTTGCGCGATAGAGACCGCTACGGTTGCTTTTTCAGTGATGATCAGTGTCTTGCCCATTGCGGCTTAGTCTTCCAATACAGAATTTGATTTCTTCCTCAGCTGCCGGCTGTGACTGATGGCTGAGAAACAAAAAAGCCACCGACTCCAATGCTGGATCTCGATGGCTTCACGAAACGAGTTGAGGCAGCCTCGCTTAAGCGTCTTGTTGCTCACCTGGGGTTGCAGGCTTGCTTGCCGACTCAGAACCAAAGGCCGAAGCGAACAAAGCGCTGCGTTCTGCACCGCCTTCTTTCGGTTGCGAAGCTTGAGTGCCGTGGCTCTTGAACAGTTCAGCGGCCCAGCCCGGCACGATCTTGATATGACCTGAATCGGGGGTCACAGGAGCCGGCATGTCTTTGGCCTGGATGTATGGGATCTTGGACACCTCAGCGATCCCTGTTTTCTCGTCAGGCAGGGAGATGGCCTTGACGTCCATACGGAACTCACCGTTGACGATGATGGGCATGCCGCGGGCAAGTTTTTCGGACAGCGGCTGCAGGTTACGCCCATACCACCGAACAGGGATGCAGGCATCGGTGTCTTTCGACTGTCGAATCAGCACCACCAGGCGGTCGTTGATTGGCGTACCGTCCACGGGGTGTCGCCGGTTGCGTTCCAGATTCTTGGCTTGGATGAAGCCTGCAATGCGAATCTGGTTCGAGGCGTTTTTGTTGAGATCCATCGCCTTCCAGTCGAAGGAGTCGAGACGGTCTTCAGTACCTGCGCCGGGCTGCTGCTCCAGCGCTGCAACCGAGGCCGGAGTGCCAGAGTCTTTTGCGGCGGCATGTACGACAGCATCCCACTTCCGCATAAAGTCATCCCGGAAGCGGCCGCCCAGGTGCATAAGGTTCGGCGCCTCGAAACGGATGCTCTTGAGCCGTGCAATACGGTTTTCACCCTGCATGGCGCCATCGGTGTGAACGAACGCCATGATGAGGTCCCACTCCTTGATCTCCCGAGGAATCGGCGACTTTTTGGGGTCGTAGTGGATGGGAAGCATGTGGTTTTCCGAACGGGTCTGCTGGATGAAACAGAGACCTTCGACCGGATCATTGAACCGCAGGACGCCGGCGATGTAGCCAGAGTTGAGCATCCCGTTTGGATACGAATAGGAATCAGGCTTCCGCTTTGCGTCCTGGGGCAGCATTGAGTACCTCGATACGTGAATGGCGTGGTTTACCAAAGAATACGCAACACGTACCAATAATACAAGACGAATCAAAATCGCCTTGTCTCGCGTGAAGCGCCCGCAGAGCTACCGGCACAGGGACACACCAGGTCAAAAAAGTCTCTTTTTCCACCGGAACAAGAGATTTGAATCTTGTTGTTAACTGTGTAGAATCTTTTCCATTTAATACTGGATTTCTCTGCTTTATTTGTTTAGAGAGCGTCCCGAATCATGTTAGACGCCGCGACCAAACCGGAGCCGCACAATGCCCAAAGCTAGCGACAAGACCGCAAGTGAATCGACAGGACGGCAGTCTCAAGCGCCTGCCAAAGCACCTGCAAAAGCACCTGCAAAAGCTGCTGCAAAGCCAGTAGCTCGAAAACGTGTTGCTGAGGCCGAGGCACAGGCTCCTCAGGCTGCCGCCACGCCTAAGAGACCTCGTGCCTCAGCCAAGGCCAAAGCAGCGCCAAAAGAAACTTCACCTGCAGCAAAAAGCACTCGAAACACCATGCCTGGCTCCCGCCTCGTCAAGCTGATTAAGAAGGTGATCGTCGATCGAGGGCTGCCCGACCGTGCAATCGCCGATGTCATGGGTATCACAGTCATCTACTGGAACTCCCTGGCTAACGGGAATCGCCAGATTCGGTCGCTTGGCAAAGAAAAGCTGTCGTTGGTGGCCGACTTCCTTGGTCTTCCGCTCATCCAAGTTTACAACCTGGCTGATTTCTTCACGCCAGAAGATTTTGTCTACAAAAAAGATCTTGATGAGCAACTCTGGCTGTCGATTGAGAAGATGGGCAGCGATCCCACCTGGGTTGGCTATATCCCGAAACAGGAAGAATGGGATCAAACTCCTCTTGCCGTTCGCATGACCATGGTGTTGCTGTATGAGCAGCTCTCTGGGCGCCAGCTGTTGGCTAAGGCGGAAATCGAGCTGCCTCATCTGAAAGGCTCGCCGACTGCTTAATCCATATCCATAGAGAAAAAAGAAACCCCGGCCATTGACCGGGGTTTTTTGTGGGTTAGAAAATGAACGCAGTTGTTGATGCCTGCGAGTTCGTATCCGATGCTGCCGCCTTCTCAGGCTCGATTACGGGTTGATCAGCTGCTGTTCCAAAGAAGACATTATCTTCTGACTTACGACCAGTTGGAAGTGGTGGGATCACAGAGACTTCAGGGACAATAGTCACCTCATCGTGTTCAACTTGTGGCTGAACAGAGGAAGGCGCCGAATTACTGAAGAAAGCGTTGTCTTGATCGACTACTGAGGCCGGATCTGACGCTTCTACACTCAACGGATCAAACTCAGTCGCATGATCTCCAAGAATCTTTTCAGGATCCATGCAGAATGACAGCAAGCTTGATACTTGAATGTAAGCAAGTCCTTCAATGCTCGGTCCGCTAGGGACAGCCGCTAATACCGAAGCACACATCTTTTCCAGGTTAGAAAACTTGCTTGAGAGAACGCTCATCGCTTCAGCTTTGTCCTGAACGCGACGAATCAAGCCCAAGATCCTTGATGTGGTTTTCCCGTTGCCTTTGCGAGTCCAGGAGCGATTAACGTCCTCCGCAATCTCTAATGCAGCTTGCCCGACTAGGCCTTTGACCTCCTTTTGAAGCGCATCATCTTCACCAAAGTAGCTGGTGTCGTTGATACGAATCGCCGAAGTGTCGAATGTCAGCATCCTTTCAAGTACTGAAACCTGAGGAGCATGCTGGCGGATCAAGTCTGCACGAGACTTACCACCCTGTGTTACACCTGCGTTAGTAGCCGAACTAGCCCAGTCCTCTACCATTTTTGGAAGACCGCTGAGGAATGTAGCTTTCTCCTCTAGGTACTTCTCTTTAATCGCATTAAGTACTTTTGCAAGCTCTTTGGCGTGTTGAGTAGGAACGAAGTACCCTCGGATACGATTGTTCACCTTGCGAGATACCCCTACCTTGAGAATCTCCCGCTTTGCTTCCGACCGGTACTTGTTGACCCAGGCAAACGAGCCTGAAGGCAGCATGCGGCCAACCTCACGGATGAAGTCGTCGCCATCAACAGTCTTCTCACCGGTGCTGCCACCAATGATGTAGTCAAAAAGCACCACATCCTGAAGGATGCTGATACCCAGGTCATCGGTTTGATTGGTTGTGCTCATGATGGCTCTCCTGAAATTGAAAGAACGGATCCCTTGCGAAAGACCCAGTGTCAGGAGATGTCTCACAGGCGCCCATAAACGAAAAAACCCCGGCGAACCGGGGTATGGTGAGGCGTTAAACGGTACCGACGATGGTCGACCAAGTCTTCAAGATCGACGTGGCTTCATCGTGTCGAGCAAAATCCAGAACCGTCATTTGGAGAGCTAGTTTTTGGCTTTCCTCGGTCGTTTTCCCCATCTGCATGAGCAGCCTGTAGTTCATCGCCCAGTTCAGCACGTTCCGGGTGGTGATTGTGAAGTTAAGGGCCATGCCACCAGCCCCTGCGTCCTCAGTCAGAGCAATGAAATTGGCTCTGATCTTGGCAGCCAGGGTTGCCATCGCTTGCGCGATGACCACGGGGGTGCCGGTCTGCTCAACAATGAGGCTGGCCTCCCGGCCTTCCTCCATGTAGGTGCAGTACATGACGTTGAAACGGTCAATCGTGGCGATGTTCATTTTCTTCGTGCCCCTGTAACCCGCAGCACTACCTCCTTTACCGCCAGCTGAACCGCTACCATTCGTGTTGCCGGTAGCTGCGATCAAACAACCTGGCGCGATGTGAATCAACTCGCCAGTCTGATCAAGGAAGATTGGCTTACCATCGAGGATCCCGTTGAGGCCCATTTGGATCTGAGGTGGTAACTGATCGAACTCGTCCAGGAGAAGAATGGAGTTAGGGGTTTTAGCCCACTGACACACCTTCCCGTAGATCCACTGCATCCCGTCAGGACCGCAGAGTTTCCAGCTACCGAACAGGTCGGAAAGCGTAGACTCCTCTGAGCACTGGACTGTAAACACCGATCTGCCCGTCCGTGACGCGAAGGCCTCTACCAGGGTTGTTTTGCCGGCGCCAGAGGGGCCGTAAATGTAGGTCGCTTTCTTGATGGAGGCCTTGAAAAAGTCCTGTGCAAGTCCAGCTGAGGCTGCCCAAACGATCAAGCGAGTTAGTAAATCCGGATCAAAACTGTACGGAACAATTTTTGGGGTGAACCGGGTTTCCTTGAAGATTTTGGTCTGCAAGCCAACAAAAAATGGCGCGTCGGTACCAAAAACTTCTGGTGCAAGACGAACAGCGATTGGGTTGAGTGTGTCGATTACGGCGTCGAGTTGTGGCTCATTGATGGACTGAAAAGCGGTCATGATCGATTCCCTGTAGGCAATGGATGGCCTCTTGCGAAGGCCTGGTACAAGGGGATGCCTAACACGCGTGTAGAAGAATAAAAAAACCGGACCCCAAGGAGTCCGGCTGGTCTTACGTTGTGGTCTATACGAAACCCTGCTTAAGCGCCGCAAATACGGCTGTAGCCAGGTCGTTGTCAGTCTTAGCTACACCACAGGCCATCCCAGCATCCTGGAATAGGTTGTAGTGTTCATCACCGATCAGGACGAAGCGTACTTCGATTCCCATGAGCGCTGCCTCGTCAACGGCCGACCTCAGCATGTCGCTGTTACCTGGGTCGCCATCGGTGATCACAATCAGGATCCTGCGCGCCTCTGGCCGGTCAATGAGTTTCTTCAGCGCCCATACCACAGCAAGGTGAGTTTTCGTTTGTCCCTTGGGAGTAGGCATATACCGTTGCAGCGTGCTAGCCAAGCTATCTTCAAATGCGTGCCATTCCCGAACCACTGTGTTGTAAGTGGCAATTCCGACAGGTATGGACGTATTATTCAGCACCTCACCCACTGCGACCGAAACACGGTTACAAGCTTCTTGCGCTGTGATCCTGTTGTCGTCCTTATCTTTTTCAGGTTCGGGTCCAAGTCGACTTTTCATGGACAAACTTTCATCACCCAACAAATAAAAGCAGGTGTCGATTTCCTCCGCTTGCTTTCTTTTGGTGAAGATCTGATCGTCGCCTACTGCGTACCGCCAAAGTTTTCTGGTGTTGAGTCTTCCCTCATTTGTTGTCAAAACTTCATTTTGAGTAATAGCTTCAATAAACTGCTCGAAGGTTGCAGATAGCATTGCTGCCGTTTTCTGAGCACCAGCCCGAAGAAGGCGTCGATTTTCAAATGACCCACCAGACTTCGACAGACTCATTTCCTGCATCTCGTTTGATAAGTCTGGTTGATATCCGCCAGCCCGATTCTGATTGATCCCAGGCAGGCTAGAGCAAATTATATCTTCCAGTCCTTTTGCGTAACTTCCGCAGTCACTCTGGCTTGCGCTAAGGACTTGGTTGAGAGCGTCTGAGATATCTCCTGGTTGACCTTTCCCTTCAGTCTGACCCGGAGAACCGGGCTCGCCTTGCGTCTCGGACGGGCTACCAGGGCCTTGCTTGGGCGCAGCTGTTTGTTGGTCCTTGGCAAGTTTCAGCAGATCGACAATTTCATTAGCAGCTTTGTTTGCTCCCAGAGTATCTGGTGCATTGCAGCCTTTCACAGCAATAGCCTTGACTTGATCAACCAGCGCCGAACCAAAAGTTTCGACAGCAAGAGCACGATAAGCGACAGAGAACTCCTGCAGGCAGGTTTGTTCAAGGAGCTCGCTACGAAGCTCAGTGACCAGCCAGGCGACCAAGATTGACTGAGGGGTTTCTTGGCCAGCGATAGGCCCGTGAAAAATCCCTCTTTTCTTCAGGATCTTTAGGGCGTTGTGGATATTGGTGTTGGCTCCACGAAAGCGTGGCTTTGCCAAAAGCTCACCACGCGGATCCTCAAGAACGTTCAGCAATGTTCCGGAGATATCTGGTTTCATCACGACGGAGAAATCCGTGTGAAGGCCATGGCAGAGGATTTCATGGTCGAGTAGACCATTAATCAGTTCGAGATCTTCATCAGTACCCATAGCAGCAGTCTGTGGCAAGGTCAGTAGCAACCCGCCAGACTCCTGGTGATCAGGGCCAATCGAAGCCGTTTTGATATTCCCCCAGATGATGCGCACCCGTCGACCCGCCTTGTTCGCTTCCGCGATCAGCAGATGGGTGTAAAGGTAAATGTGACGCATCGAGACGTTGGACTTTGCAGGAAGCTGCGCTTGAGCGAGATCCATGGATATCCCCTGTTGTTGAATGACGGCATCGGCTATGCCTACGCCTTACAAAGGGGGATGCTTGACACGTGATTAGAAGATCACTGGTCAGTCAATGGCAGCTCGATGCCATGCTTCATCAACTGGTCGCGAAGAGCACCATGGAGGTCCTTCATCAGTGCTTCGCCGTCAAGTGAAGGCGCTGGAGGCTGTACTGGGGCCGGCGACAGTGATTGATGGTCTAGGGGTGGCAGTAGCGCCCGCCCGTTGGCTTTGTAACGGGCGATATAGTCCTCGACAATGTCGCGCAGGAGTGCAGAGGGTGTGAGGCCTGGATGGGATGACTGCGACATCTCTGCGACGATCGCTTGAAAGTCCTCTTCGGTTGTCCGACTTACCCTGGTCGACAGCGGTTGATCAGCGCTCTCGCGACCAGCGAAGTTTATTTTCTCTGCCTGGCTAAGGTATGGCTCCAAGATCGGTGCCATCAGATCACGCACGACCTCGTCGTCCACATACTGGAAGCATTGGATTTTGACGGTTCGACTCAAGAAGCCTATGAGTATTGGCGAACTCTCAACTGCCTCAAGCAGGCGCAGCTCAGCGACGGCGTCATTCGCATACTTCCAGATGGTAGGCAGGCTGATGACATACATGCGGCCGACATCCCGGGCTATGTCCCCTGCGAGTAGCCGCTGGTAAATCGCTACCTTGACTGCGAGCGGTGTTGATTTTGCGGCCAATTTGACCTCCCTATCTATTGCTGAGCCGGAATGAGGCCCGCTTGTACAGCCCCGGCCTCTATTTCACCACGAGTGAGGCTCAGGCCAAAAAATAGAGGTCGCGTGGCACCAGATTGTCTCTCGCCCTCTAGGCTAAGATCGCCATAGCCGCGACTCTCCGCATCCTTTTCGGCCAGTACAAACCCGTCATTGCAAGCGGTCAGCAGCCTCAAGCGTGAGGACGCTGACTGTTTGATTGGACTGGGTAGATACATGATGAAGAATCCGCGGCCTCCTTTCCGAGCTACTCGGCCACGGAGCTGGTGCAACTGAGCTACGCCGAAGTGTTCTGGACTCACTGCAACCATCAGTGTCAAACCCGGGAAGGTTACCCCAACCTCGATCACAGTTGAGGCGACTAACAGCTTGATTTGGCCAGATTTCATCTTCTCTATGGTTTCAGTTTTGGCCGACTCGGGAAGGCTGCCGTGAATGTAACCTACATCGTCTCCCAGAAGCCTCCGGAAACGTTCGTAGGCTGCCTCCACAGCATTCCGAGTGTCTGCCTCACCATTCACCACGGGGATAGACGAACGCAGCCTGTCCGCCCTGTTTGATGATCTGCATAACCAGATCATGCAGTTTCTGCCTGGCGTTGTGGGTGATGATCCTTGTGACGATATCCCGCGGTACCGGGGTGGACCTCAGGATTGAGATCGGTAGCCCGCCCAGTTGGACCAGCGCCACTGTTCGCGGGATCGCGGTTGCTGTTGATTCAAGGAAGTTGGTATGAGGCGCGATGAGCTTCTTTCGCTGAGCTACAGAGAATCGTTGCTGCTCGTCAGCGATGACCAGGTCAAAGACGATCCCTTCTTTGCTTGCTGCAGAAATAACTGCTGTGGTGCCCACCACGATTCCAGATGACAGGTCGATCTTGGCTTTCCCAGCAGGGCCTACAACGGTGACAACTGGAATCTCGTAAAAGAGGCTGCTCAGCTCAGCCGCCAGTTGCTGCGCGAGGATCTGGCCAGGCGCGATAATGGCGACCCTGGCCCCAGCGAGATAGCTCGCGGCGGCTGGAATCATGAACGTGAATGACTTGCCGGTACTGACATCGCCCGACAATATGCGCTGCATTGGATAGGGTGACCTTAGGTCTGACACGATCTCATCGATTGCTTGGAGCTGGTCAGCAGAAGGCTTGAAAGGTGCTCGCTTGATCAGGTCAGCCACCTGGTCCCGGTCGATTCGCAGGAGAGCCCCCTTCACTGCCGGGCGGTTCCGATGCGCTTCGACGCGATTAACCAACGCCTGTATGCAGACGGCCTTGGCAATTCTCACCGCCTCCTCTCCCTCCCGGACTGAAAGGGGTGAATGCAGGTTGCGTAGCAAGTCAGCAGGGTCGTTGAGGCCTGTGAACTTTCGAAAGTCATCCTCGTGCATCAGGGCCTGTTCCAGCAACAGGCAGGTGGCCTCATTGATGTGCGCCATAGCCGCGGTGACGGCTTCGCCAAGAACTTCGGCGCTCACCTGATTCTGCTTGCCCTGGTAGACAGGCATCACACGTCCAATCATCGCCGGAGGTATGACCATCGGATTCGACATGGTAGGCCGCCCTTCGAAGGTGACCACCTCACCGTAAGTGTGCACAGTTGCGCCAAAGTCGTACCCCATCCACGGTTCGATCGAAGGCTTACCTATCAAGTTGATGTGCAAGCGCTGCCCTCGCCCGTCAACCACCTTGACGTATCCGCGGAACGCTCCTTTGACTTCTTGCAGTGCAACGCCGCTACGATCAAAGATCGCTCGCTCAATCAAGGTCAGAGCCATGTATGAGGCCTGCCCGATATCTGGCAAGGGAAGCACCTCAATGGGCTCGTGAAAGTCCCTGTATTCCTTTGGTACCGTCAAAAGGCACTCGGGCAGCGTTGTGAACCCCAAGCGAGTAAGTCGCCCTATGTCATGCATAATCAGATTTCGTGGCTGGTGATCGAGGATGGATAGTCACGCGTAACTATAACCCATGAGAATCAAAAGTGCTTGGCGCAAAAAAGCCCTAGACGATGTATGTCGTCTAGGGCTTTGGGGTGCAACTTTTTAGTGGCTGACCCGAGAGTCGCCTGTTTGGCCTGTGATCAAACGAACCGAATCACCAGGGGCAAAGGTCTCTGCTGGATCTTTGGCCTGGGTGACGGCCTGCAAGCTGCCGTCGCTGCTCATTTTCACAGTGATTTCGATCCCGTCAGCATCATGGGCTTTCTTGTCGACTGCTGCACCAATCGCTGCGCCGACCGCGCCAGCGACAACCATTACGGCCAGTTGTCCCAAACCACCACCGCCATTGCTGCCGGCGATCGCTCCGAGGGCACCACCAGCCATACCGCCGATCGGTGAAGGCTTCCCGTTGATTTTCACGTCACGGACTGAGTAGACAACGCCGAGCTCAACCTTCATTTTCTGCATAGCAGTTGCTTGGGAGTAGTCCCGGCTGGTCATATTCGAAGCGCAGCCAGACATGACAGTAGCCGTGGTGATGATCAGCAGAGTAGCGATGAGCTTTTTCATAATATGCATCCTTGAATTAGAGGTTTGCTTTGAGAGCGCGGATTTGAGGATCTTTGGTTAGCTTCACATTGACGGTATGTGCAACACGCGCTTGTAAATCGCAGCAAAAAAAAATCAGGAGCCGTTATGTGCTCGTGTAACTCATCTCTTAGGCCTCACATTAATCAGCCCGTGGTCTGGCGCATTGAATCGCCCCTGGTTTCGTAGACACCTCCAAGCCTCATAATGAGGCCCAAATAGGAGGTGCCATGAGTCGTCAGCGTTACCCCGAAGAATTCAAGATCGAAGCGGTCAAGCAAGTGACCGAGAAAGGCAATCCTGTCGCCGATGTTGCCCAGCGCCTGGGCATGTCTGTTCACAGCCTCTACGCCTGGATCAAGCTCTACAGCAAACCCCAAGAGCAGCGTCAGCAAGACGATGAGCAGCAAGCCGAACTGCGCAAGCTTCGCGCAGAACTCAAGCGCGTGACTGAAGAGCGAGACATCTTAAAAAAGGCCGCCGCGTACTTTGCCAAGGAGTGCAACTGAAGTACGCCTTCATCAAAAAGCACTCGACGCATTACCCGGTGCGGCGCCTTTGCCAAACCCTCAAGGTGCATCCCAGCGGCTACTACGCTTGGTTGGCCGAACCTCAATCTGCCCGAGCCAAAGAAGATCAGCGCCTGCTTGGCTTGATCAAGCAGGCCTGGTTAGAAAGCGGCGGCGTGTATGGCTATCGCAAGATTCACGATGACCTGCGAGAGCTAGGAGAGATCTGTGGGCGAAATCGAGTCGGTCGCTTGATGCAGGCAGAGGGGCTGCGTTCGCAAACGGGCTATCGCCGTCGTACTGGGTTTTATGGCGGAAAACCAACAGTGGCATCCCCCAACCATCTGGCCCGGCAGTTCAAGGTCAGTGAGCCGAATAAAGTCTGGGTGACCGATATCACCTACATCCGCACCTATGAAGGGTGGCTGTACCTGGCGGTAGTGCTGGATCTGTTCTCCCGCCAAGTCATTGGTTGGTCAATGAAGCCCAGAATGAGCAGCGACCTGGCCATCGACGCCATGCTGATGGCCGTGTGGCGACGCAAGCCACAGCAGCAAGTGATGATTCACTCAGACCAAGGCAGTCAGTTCAGTAGCTCAGATTGGCAAAGCTTCCTGAAGGCCAATAATGTGATCAGCAGCATGAGCCGACGGGGAAACTGCCACGACAATGCCGTAGCGGAGAGCTTTTTCCAGCTTTTGAAGCGGGAGCGAATCCGACGAAAGATCTACGCAACGCGTGACGAAGCCCGAAGTGATATTTTCGATTACATCGAGATGTTCTATAACCCTAAGCGTCGACACAGCAGTGCTATGCAGCTGTCTCCAGTAGAGTATGAGAAACGCTATTTCCTGAGCTTGGAGAGTGTCTAGGAAAGCAGGGGCGATTCACATATTTGCGCGGGGCGGGCTAGAAAATCCGCAAAAAAAAGCCCCGCTTATCCGCGGGGCCGCACAGTAGGTTTGATTTAGTTGTATGTGTTCTCGCTGGCTTTCTGCGAGATGTCACTCTGAATGTCTTCTACCTCTGGAAGAACGGTCGCATTCATGATGTCATCTACAAACTCAGACAGGTCGAGCGCTGAGAAGTCGATTTGCTGGAACTCTTCAACCGTAAATCCTCCACAACTAGGACTCTCGGGCGTTCCCCAGCCCTTCCCGATCTGCGGCTTGCCCTGCTCGTTGATGATCTTCGCCAAGATCGAGTTGTAGCAGCAGTAGGCTTCAGTTGTCTCCAGGCAGGCACCAAACACTTTCTTGGAGCAGTAGCTGCCGACGAAGTGGCAGAGATTTGCACCGCGGTGCATCCCCAGTTGCTGCTCTTCAGGCTCGCACGACTTGAGCTCCATCACCACTTGAATTGCAACCGCAATCGCAAAGCTGTATGGGTCGAAGTAAAAACCATTTCCCAGAGCATAAACAGGCCCGCCTAATAGTCCCGTTGCGGGAACAGCTGCTGCACCACCCACTGCATAGCTCAGCCCGTAGACACTGAAGCTAAGGGTTGGAGCGGAGGGAGCCGCGGCTCCCAGCGCAGAGGCACCTTGCTTCACCCACTCGACGTTATTGTATGCAAAGTCATACATGTACTTCGAGCCATAGCTCGCTAAGCCACCCCCTACTGTGGTGGCTACCTGGCCCATAATTGAAAAATTAGTTTCAGCTCCACCACTTTTTCCACAGCAGTTTTTGATGCCACCATACCCCTTACGGCATGACTCATCTTCCCCTCCGAACAGCTCACCATCTGAACCATAAACGCCGGCTTCACGTGCGGCCTCTTTGGCTGCAACAGCTTTGGCGAAATCAGTATCCGAAGGGTAACTTGTATCCCAGCAAACACCCTCATAGCAGGAAACCTTCGTGCTGCAGTCCTCGGTTGTAGTTGTCTCACCTTTTTTTGTAATGCAGCTATATGTGACCTGGGCCATGACGCAGCCAATTGGATCAGTGCTCTCGATACAGGTTTCGTCGATTTTTGAGCAGCCTTTATCCTCGTATTGCTGACAATCGCTTTCTTTTTCCGGATTGATACAAGAGTAGTCGTCCTGGTATTTCCAGCATGCCTTATAGACTGGTAATCCGTTTATTACGCGGGTTTCCGGGCCTTCAATACACGTGTGCGAAGCGATGTAGCACAGTGGGTTGGTAGCCAGTGGGTTACATTGGCTGGTGTCCAGTTCATCGCGAACGATGGTATAGGTGTTGTCCAGTTGGACTGTGTTCGACGGTTTCGTTGTTGCCGGGTTGTCGCAGCGGTAGGTGCGCTGCTCCACCAAACAGGTTCCGTTCCATGCGGTTGAGATGCAGGACGTGGATGTCTGATAACAACCCGCAACTTTTGATATGGCCGCACAGTAGTCTACCGAGTCTGGCTTGATACACTCATAAGTAGATCTGTACCTCCAGCACGCCTTGTAAATCATATTGCCGGCTATGTTTCTCGTTTCAGGACCCTCTACACATGTCTGTCCTGTGATTCGACAGTCACCAGCAAGTGCAGAACCACTGAACGGAAACGCCATTAGAATAATCAGTAAAATAAAACTAAAACTGATTACTTCGCCTTCGTGTGATTTTTTTATACAGCTCATGTCTACATCCCAGGTTTAGAGGCGAGCGTTTAGCGCACTGCATTGATCTGTCCATGTTTCGGTGCACGGTCCATTGCAGAGCATCCTGGCGTTGATTGTTATATATGTTTCGCCTGTTCCGCCGACGGCGGTTCTTGTTTCTAGTCTGTTTGTTCCTGATACTAGGTAGGGGACTAGGTTTATATTGGGTTTGACAGTGTTGTTGCGCTCAAGGTCAAGTCTTCTAAGTACGCCATCGCCAACATCCACCTTCCCATTGACAATTTCCAAACTAGTCCCACCAACCGGGCCGCTGTAGATAAAATTTCCATTTAACTTAATTATTATGTAGTCGTCGAACGATATTGAGGCGAGGACGAATTCTGAAAGTTGATTTGGATCCTTGACTTTGAACTCAAGGGATCGATCATACATTCCAGCTTTCCAGTAGTTATCACCAATCGAACCAAATTGCAGGGCGTATGTGCCATTTGAATTTGCCAAGGTCCATGACGTATACATGTCTGCTTGAGTAGAACCTGGAACAATTCCGCCGTTGTCACAGCCAACAATTGGGGGTTCGCAAACCATGGTTAAGTACTTGTCGCAAGCGACTCGTTCCACGGCGTTGTGCGTTACATTGCACTGAAAGTTGGCTTTGGCGTCAACATCAACTACCTGGCCCATGGAGCAGTACTTCTCTTCACTTAGATTGTAGATGTTGCAAACCTCAGTGGAGTAGATATCAGGTGTTGTTGTTGTTTTTGTTCCGCAATTCTCGGTAATGTCACCAGGCTTAGCGTTGTTGATGATCTCTCCAATACCACTGATGATCGGATCATTCTCGTCCACATCGACTTTGACACGCTCATATGGATTCTTGGCCAGGAAGTTGACAGCATCACACTCTTGGTTCGCTATCTGGTCGGTGCCATCGGGTTCTGTTTTGCAACTATTGATCCGTGCGGTTCCGACGTTGAAGAGAGAGGTACTACCAAACTGAGAGGATTGCGACGGAGTGTCCGTATAGAACGGCATCGCCTTGGCATTGGAGGAAGTCACATTGGAGGACAGTTTACTGAGGTTAGACTTGCCAAGCTCCGTTCCCTCAGAGTGTGGGTCAGCCCCAGCAGTGCTAGATAGCACCAGAGCCGCGGCCAAGGTCAGTAAGCTTTGCGTGCTGAATTTCATTGGGATTGAACCTTGTTAACCTTGGTTGGCGAGTGCGGGTCTTGAGTGAACAGGCTTGGGTCTGCCGGTGGGGAGCCGTCTTCACAGACGTTCATCCCCCAGCCAACTTCGAGTGGGCCGGAGCCGCCGTTGACCTTGGGTACCTCTTGCTGCGTGAACTGGATTGCTACGCGGGCGCAGCCGGGCTGCTGGAGTTGCTCAACGACCTTGGCCTCCACCATGACTGGTTCGCGTGAGTGGGTTTTGGCTTTCCAGACGTCAGCTTGGTCCCCGGTTAATTCGGCGGATGCGTGGCCGGTTTTCACGGCTTCGATCAGAATTTCTTTCGAGGTGTCGGCGTGCGCTGTGAAGGATGCTGCGCCAAGGACGATGAGGGAGGTGCACAGGGCCAAAAGGTTGGTCTTGAATCGCATTTTTGCTTTCCAGATACTGACAGTATTTTACACGTAACTGTAAGTCAGTTCAGGCATCGAAAGCAATCTGATAGATTTGTATGAGGCCGTGCCGATCGCCGCCCGGTAACCAATGCTGAAGGACAATTGTGCGAGGTCGACACGGTGGATGAGTTCTATCGCGCCACGATGGAGTTTGCGTTCGCAAGCCCTCGTGGTTACGTGGTGCCGATGCTCGCAATGGCAGTTGTCGTCAGAGCGTTGCCACCCCGGTGGCTAGCAACGTCTCTACTTAGGAGCGCTGGGGTTCTGTCCCATGAAATAGCCCACCTCCTGGTGGGGTATTTCACGAAGGCGAAGCCAGTCGGAATGTCGCTCATACCCCGCCGCGAAGGGAATCAAATTATCCTAGGGTCAGTAGAGTTCGAGCGCCTGACCTGGGCGAATGCCTGGATAACTGCTCTTGCGCCCCTATTTGCCTTGCCAGGCCTTTATGCGCTCGCCTTTTGGCGAACCTCGAATCATTCGGGGGGACTGACTTTGGTGGATCTGAGCTGTTGGATTCTGGCAGGGCCGATAATCCTGCACTGCTGGCCATCGAGGACAGACTGGCGATTGGCCCTCATCTCGTGGCCCATTCTTGGCTTGGCTTTGCTAGCCGCGGCGCTGTACGTCTGGAGTCAAGATTTGTCGTTCCTGTTGGCCTGGAGCAGTGTGGCGTCGTAGTCAGGGCGCTTCATGTGCTTATGCGTCGCAAGCCAGTTGGTTGCGAAGCTGGTCGCGTCGTTCTGCTCTTTTGAGCTGAGCCCGAAGGACGATATGCCACCCGAATTCATCCCCGGTTTTCCCTTGTTAAGGCCGACGTAGATCATCCACCAGGAAGCAGCCATCTTCTTGTTCTGATTCATGCTATGGCCATTTTTGTACATGGCCGAGAGGATAGCCGGTGCGTTGGGCTCGCTGGCTTGCGCCGCCTTCGTCAGCCAGTTGTACGCTTCCTGATACTCTCCCCGCTCGTAGAGCATGCGCCCAAGGAGGTAGTAGGCAGTCACGTTACCGCGATTGGCGCCTTCGTTTGCCCATGTCCAGGCCCTGTCACGGTCGCCTTTGTTGAGGTAGTAGAGTGACAGGCGTACAGCGGCGAGGTCGACGGATGCGTCCTTCACAGAAGACTCGAACATCTCCATCGCCTTGGCCTCATCCTTCGCAACACCACGGCCAAGTAAGGTAAGGACGGCCAGATTGTACCTAGCAAGGGGGTAGTCAGTGCTGGCGGCTGAGAAATATGCGGCAGCGGCAGCGCTGTCCTTCTTGACGCCTTCGCCGTGATCCAGCAGATAGCCCACCACGTTCTGTGCTCGGCTATTCCCGCCCTGGGCGAGTTCAAAAAGCTTCGGCAGTGCGGCCTTATCTCCGGCCTTGTAGGCTGCCCACGTCCGAAGCACGTCGCCTCCCTCTCGGGCGCTAGAGAGCAGCCCCTTCATGGCAGAGGAGATATCTGGAAGGCCGGAGTCCCCAGCGGCTTGGCTACTGAAGTACGCAGCGGCGGAAGTGTTTACGGAGCTGTCAGCTGCACAGGTGACGCTGGCGAGCGCTAGGGGCAGCGCCAACAAGGCCGGCAGTCGATTCGATAAAGCCATGTTCTGATACACCTTGTTTATTGATACGCGTAATGTATTCTTAAGCGCATGAAAAAACTATCCCTCCTTTTGCTTCTGGCAGGTGTGCTGACCGAGATGTCCTCGGCTGCTCACGCGGACTGCTTCGCCGACGCTGCTGCCCGCTATAGGGTCAGCGAGAAGCTGCTCCGCGCCATCCAGGTCACCGAAAATCGCCCGGGTAAAGCTGACGCAGTGAGCCCTAAGAACAGCGATGGCAGCTGGGACATTGGGCTGATGCAGATCAACTCATCTTGGCTCCCTGCGCTGTCGAAATACGGCATCGGTGAGAAAGAGCTTTTAGATCGCTGTGTCAGTGCAAATGTTGGGGCGTGGATCCTAGCAAGCAACATCGCCTCTCACGGCCACGTCTGGAAAGCTGTTGGCGCATACAACAGTCCCAACGAGAAAAGTCAGCGAATATATATTCAGAAAGTCATGAGCAACTATGGTGGTCTATAAATGAAACAGATATTCAGCAGTTGTTTTGCTGTCCTGTTATTCGGGTGGATACTGTACACGGTATCGCCTGAAGAGCCCTGTGAGCGAGTAGATCGAGGGGCTTTACCGATACGAGTAGTTTTTGATGCGGTTCGTTGGGCTGGCACAAACTATCTCAGTACTGACTCACGGATTGATTTGCTGCTTTGGAGCATTGCAGCCGATAAATCCGTGCAAAATTTCATCTCGCGTTTGTTCTATGGCCCAGAACTCACTTGCTCTAGCGGCCAGGCTAAATAGGAGCTGACTGTGGCAAAAGAACCAGATCTCTTTATTTTCAACTCGCAATCGGATAAGCCTGCGGCCACGTACTTGAATGATTTATTCCTGAAGGCTGCTCAGAATAGAATTCCGGATATTCATTTTCAGTGGGTTCAAGGGCAAGTGCATATCCAATTGCGTGAAGACGGTAAGCTCAGGCACTTTGATACCGTAGAGCCGGTGATGGGCAAAATGATCGATACGAAAATTCGATCGCGAGCCACCATGGACCTCTCTCAGCATCAGATTCCCATCGACGGGCGCATCGGGTTGAGATATCCGGGTATTGAGCTAGAAGTTCGAGTGAGCTTGGTTCCAAGCCACAACGGGCAAAAAATCGTATGCCGGTTGCTCGATCAAGAAAACGCGTCTATGGACCTAGAACGCATCAGGATGCCAATGCTGGTTGAGCATGCTTTCCGCGAGATGATCAACGAGCCTCAAGGGTTGATCCTCGTCACAGGTCCAACCGGCTCAGGAAAAACCACCACCCTCTACGCTGCACTCAACGCAATCAATGATGGAACGCTCAACATCTGTACGATCGAGCATCCTGTTGAGTACGTGGTCAAGGGTTTTGTCCAAATCAACGTTACACCCCAGCTCAGTTTCGCCTTGGGTCTTCGGGCCCTGTTGCGTCAGGATCCAGACGTCATTCTGATCGGTGAGATTCGTGACCAGGAAACCGCGCAAATTGCCATTCAGGCTGCGAACACCGGCCACCTGGTATTCGCCACCTTGCACTCCAACAGTGCCGCTCAAGCTGTCCCGCGGATCATTGATCTGGGTGTCGACGCCCAGACACTCGCTTCCGTTCTAATTGGCGTGATTGCGCAAAGACTGGTCCCTACTCTGCGGGCAGATATAGAGCATGAGTGGACGCCCATAAATGATGTTGAGCGTATGTGGTTGAAGAAAAATGGGCTACCAGCAGTGACTGGAGACGTACCACTTGCGACATCGAAAGATGCATTCTCTGGTAAATGTCCAATCATTGAACTTATTAGATCGGATAAGCAAGTACGCGCCGCCATAGTCAGTGGCGGTAGCGAGATGACAGTTCTTAATGCTGCTGCGCGACAAAACCAATTCGACACGTTAGGCCAATCTGCAGTGCGGATGGTGACTGATGGCGTAACCACTATGGCACGGATACGGACCCTGATTAAAGACGACTCAGTTAAGCCGACAGTCAGACGCATCGGCGATGTTCTGATTGCGCAAGGCAAAATCACCTTTACACAAGCGAATCAGGCAGCCGAGCTGCAACTCCGCTGCACTATTGAAGGAAAGGTGAAAAAATTCGGGCAAGCCCTCATCGATCTGAAGTTAGTCTCCCAAGATGACGTGGTATATGCGCTTGGCTTCACCGAGGGTGCTGTCGAGTTTTTGAACGACCTGGCCGCCGCCCGAGAAATTAACTTCAGGGCACTGAAGGAAACTGTTGAACTGTGGCGTACCGAGCGTAATCAAGAATCGATTTTCGACATGCTCATCGAGCAGAACCTGATCAGCAAGGAACGGTTATATGAAGAAGTTTATAGTGCAGATGGCTATGGCAGCCGTACTGGCCACACCAGTTCTCTCAATAGCGCAGGAGTTGCAGCCATCGCTGCCGTATAGGGAGGTTTCGGCTCAGGCTGAAGACAGTCACAAAGTAGTTGTGTTCTTCTCGTTTGCGTGCCCAGTCTGCGCTTCATACGACCAGACCTTCTCACGCTGGGCCAAAACGCTGCCGCCCGGCTGGTCAGCTGAATTCATTCCTGTGGCGGTTCCCGACAAAGGGAATTACTTGGCTGCTCGTGCATTCTTCGCTGTCCAGGATGCAGATCCGAACCGAGTTGCTGCATTCATGTCAGCGGCCTATACGCTGATCCAGCAAAACGGCATGACAATGGAGGACCCCGGCACGTGGTCGAGAGCGGTAGCGATGGCAAACGTCCAGGGTTTCAATGAGGCCTGGCATAACGTCACGCAACAAAGGCTGGAGAGAGCATTTGCCAAGCTCCTCACGTATGGCGTCGACGCCACACCGTCCATGGTGATCAGCGGTAAATATGTGATCACGCCTGACGATGTCTCAGGCGATAGTGCACTCTATATGAACCTGGCCAACGGTATGATCTCTAAGGTGATGCAAGAGCGTTAATACTGGTTGTTTGGTCTGTCCGATAAAGCTTGTGAATACGCCTAACCCCCGTACCGTCGGGGGTTTTGCTTTTGTAGAGCAAGCTGCGGGCCTGGTTAGACCTCCATGCTATCCGCTCCAGGCACCCTGCGGCCCTCGTCAAAGATTAACCGAGATGCCAGGTTGAGCCGAAGGAGATGCTTGGGGCGGCCGTCATGGAGATTGAGTAGGAGGCAGGTACGCTCCCTTCGTCCTCTCACACCACTGTGCGTACGGTTCGGAACACGGCTGTTCAGGTTGATCCCATAGTTTCTTCGGCAGCGCCTGATTCATATGCGGCGCTCCGGAATTTCGCCATGGACCTCGGCCACCGCAGCCAAGCGGGTTACGCTTGCGCGCAACGCGCCATGCCTGACGCACTACGAAAAAGCCCGACTATGTCGGGCTCTATTCAGGTACCTATGGTTAGTGACTGCCTCCTCTGGTTGTAGGCGGCGTGGTGTCCCCGTCACCCTTGTCATCCGGGCCCACAACAGTGTTCTGCAAGGTCATCACTCGCGTAGCTGGCGCTGGTTTCTCCCCTCCGGAGAACGGGGATTGGTACGCATCCGCTGCCCCCATCATGCCCTCGCCATATGGGCTACCTTGCCCATTTTCTGAGACTGCTGGTTGTGGCTCCCCTGCTGAAAGACCGGCGCTAGTCGCCGATTGACCACCGGCGGTCATTAACCCCCCTCCAGACCCTGTCATCAGGTCACCAGCTTCAGCGTTCGTGTTCATCGGTGTGACAAGGGGCTGACCTAGCGCTGGGGCTTGCGCATTCTCGCCGGGAGCAGCCATCAAGTTGCCTGCATGACCACCTAAGGGTGCGAGAGCATCAGCTGGCGCCGGCATTGGAGCTACAAGAGGCTGACCACTCTGTGCCGGAGCGGCTTCGCTCTGAAGCGCTGAGCGCACGCTTGAACCAGGCTCATAACGTTCGGGCTTGCCGTTGGAGGCGACATCAGCGTTGTAGCTATCAGCCATTTTGTCGGCGGCAATCATCATGCCCGGAACCACTGATACGTTTCCAGCAAGCTTAGTAGCGCCGGCAAATTCACGACCCGCCGTGCTCGCAGCCGCCGTGGCGTCTTTTGCGGTTTTTGCCGCCTCTGCTACATGTTCGGCGTGCACAACACGCGAAGCTTGACCTTGGCCACGGAGCAAAGCGGGTACTTCGTGGCCTGCGGCGTTGACAACGCGTGCTGCCTGCGCAACCTCGGTACCAGCCTCAGCGGTCTTGAGAGCAGTTGCGGCCCCACGCGCTGCCATAGCAGCCCTTCCCGCTTGCGCGCCTTTGAAGACTGCGCCTCCCCACCCTGCGCCGGGAACAAACATCGTAGCAGCCGTCACGGCCATCGCCGTTTTAGGGTTCTCTTGCTCCCACTGTTGCTCTGCCTGGCCAGCGCCCACCAGTGTGTTCTTGATGGGGTCTATCGACATAGTGTCGCGGATCTGTTCTGGTGCAATTGTGGTATCTGCATTCTGGGCAGCGGTTTTGGCAGCCCGAATTTGTTCCTGCCCTTTTGAGTAGCTGCTTGGGAGCTGCGAGCCGATAAACGTTTCTCGGTCCTCATAGGAGCGATAAGGGTCCATGCCAGATGCTGCCTCTTTGAGTTCCTGAGGTTGAGGGGCTCCCGTTGGACCAACCTGGTTAGGATTCACCCCGGCAACATTCAAAGAAGGGGTGCCGATATTTGCCCCGGATATCGGGCCTCCAGGGTTATCAGCGACTTGATTAGCTCTGCCGCCTACACCTGCGAATTTGGCAGCATTTCCTTCGGCAGGCCCACCAACAACATTTCCGGTCATAGCAGATACGACATTGGCAAATTCAGTGTCGGCACCGATTGCTTTGAGAGCCCACATCTGAGCTGCTTCCCGCGCCCCAACCATACCTACGGATTGTTGGTTATAACGGGTTTCCAGTTCTGGGAACTTCTGGTTGAACGCTGCTCGCTGCGAGTCAGACAAGCCTGCGATGGCACTATTCAGTGCTTGCAGACCCTGGGGGGAACGGCTGAGATTACCTCCCGTTGTCTCCTCGCTGATTAAGGCGTTTGCCGAAACTCCAGCTACAGCAGAGGTTGCTTGCTGGAATCTATTGAACGAGGACTGGGTATCCGCTGTGGTTGAGCTCAGACGCCGGCCAAGAGCATTCTCTGTAGCAGCTTCTCTACCAGTGCTGTGAGAAAACGCGTCAGCCACTGAAGCCTTCCAACCGGACATGTCGCTTTCGTTCTTGGAGATCTCGGCACCAAATTGTGAGGCGACCTTGGTTGCCTGGTCTTTTGTCATTTCCTTGCCGGTTGCGTTTGCGATACCAGCTTTTACACCTCCAAAGAGACCACTAAAGCCAACATTGGCTGCAAATTCTTGTCTGAATGCATCCTTCTGCTGGCCTGTGAAGCCCAGCGAATCAGCAATGCTATCGCCAGTCTTCAGTGCCTGCTGGGTAATGTTTGTATGGGCTCGATCAAGTGACTGCATACGCTGGTCGGTCCAGCTGTCACCCGATTTATACGAAGACATCTGGCGGAGCGAGGCTTCGACAGCTGAAGAACTTTCGCTTCGTTTTGAATGATCCGAGCCGAAAGCACTTTGCAAGGCGGTGCTGAGCTCGTTCTTCACGCCTGCAGTATTCCAATAAGCTCCAGTCGCACCGAGGCCGTTTTTGACGCTGCCCGAGTGCTCAGACTGGTATTGGTTACGGCTTGCAACATCGACGTGGGCGCCGTTCTTCAGAATATCAGGAGATTGCAGTTTTTCGTCATTGTGGTCTCGGCCGGACCAGCGACTGGCCAGGCTCACCATGCCATAGGCCGTCAGGCCTAGCATTGCTGCTGAGATTAGCGGTGTCGCAGCCAGCATGTCCGAAGCTATGCCAAGCCTAGTTGCAAGGACGTCGTAATAGACGGCCTTCAAGTTACTTGGTACCAGCCCTTGCTCTGTGAATTCATTCAGCTTTTCAGCGACATCGTTCTGGATGTACATCTGAATCACTGCGGAAAATGGCAGCCAGGACGTGGTCCAGATACCGAAACCGAGAAACTTCACATACATCATCAATGACCCAGCCCCTTTGAACAGGCTGTAAATAATTACGATGGGGGCGAAGCCGAAGAAAAGGATCTGAAGAAAAACCATTGTTGGCATCATAATTTTGGCAAAGAAACTGCCAGATGCCGCAGCATCAGAACGGAACTGCTCGTCTTGCTGAGTCAAGGAAGTCATACAGAGGTTGAAACTGTTTTGATCGGAAATACTGTCCAGGCAGTTATATGTGCCCACGATAGAGTTGAAGAACAGTGCGTTCACCATGAAATCATCAGCGCTTTGGGCTGATGACCAGAGCGAAGGCACTAGGTTGGTAATCGCGGCCATTACATCGTCAGGTGTGTACTTGCTGCCAGACGGGCTCTTATCCTTCATGCCAGCATTGATCATTTTCTTCGCGTTTGCCGAAGATGGGAACGCGTCAACCTTTGCTGATAGTATTGTTTGCGCTTCCGGGCAAGAAAGCGCTTTGCCACCAATGTTCACATTATCCCAGTAGGTGGTTAGACCCGAGCCTCGGGAGTTGTCTAGCACGTAAGAAACAATATTCGTGGACTGTTGAAAGTTCTCGATGCTGAAAGTCGTCGATCCTGGAACGCAGTCAATCACATATTGTTTCAGACTGGCCACAAGATACGGATCCACATTTTCCACACCTTTACGCAACGTGAGCAGCAATTTCAACGGGGTCACAAAGCCGTTTTGAGTAACAGCCATATAACTTCCGGAAGTGCTTTGATAAGCCGTGTTGATCTTCTCAAATAGGCCATACATGGTTGTTGTGAATAGGCTGGCTGGTGCCGCTATTACTAGCGGAACATTGTCAACTTTGTTAACCGTTCCAGTGTAAATGTCTTCAATTTTCACATCGGCTGTGATGGTGCAGCAAGCAACCATCATGGCAAAACCAAAGAGCCCCCCAACAGGACCGTTTGCCGGTATGAACTGTTCCGAGGCACCCTTCTGGATTACGAACATAATCCCAGAGATTAATGCAATGAAGCCGCCTACCAAGTATACGCCAGTCATGAAGCCTTTGGCGTTGAATACCATCGCTACGCTGTTTAGGGATGCTCCGATCAACTTGTCGTGCAGCCGCGGCAAGTTGCAATTTTCCAGGCACCTACAGCGTCATTGGACGAAAAGTGACCGAAAAATCATGTACGGAGAGCTTTTTCGACCGGTTCTCCGTGTTAAACGCGAACCTCACCCATACCCATGAGCTGTTTTCGAACCCTCCACAGGTTTGCCAGGGCGAACAGCGTGGTCAACTGAGCCGTGTTTTTCATCAGCCCACGAAAACGTACTTTCACGTAACCAAACTGCCGCTTGATCACGCGAAACGGATGCTCGACCTTGGCCCGTGTCTGAGCCTTGCAGAACTCGATCTTGCGCTTGGCTTTGTACAGTACGCTGCGCTGGTTCAGCTTGGAATAGGTGCTGCGACGCGCTGCAATCTGCCAGATCACCCCCCGATTTTCATGCTCTTCGCGCCTTTCGACACCGGTGTAACCGGCATCTGCATACACGGCGTTTTCTTCGCCATGCAGCAGTTCAGCCACCTGCGTGACATCGGCCACATTGGCAGCGGTGCCATGGACGTGATGCACCAGGCCGGACTCGACATCGGCACCGATGTGCGCCTTCATCCCGAAGAAATACTGACCGCCTTTCTTGGTCTGGTGCATCTCGGGATCACGCTTGCCTTCTTTATTTTTGGTCGAGCTGGGGGCATGAATAATGGTGGCATCGACGATGGTGCCTTGGCGCAGCGACAGGCCTTTTTCCTGCAGATAACCATTGATGACCGCAAGGATTGCCGGTGCGAGCTGATGCTTCTCCAGCAAGTGCCGGAAGTTCATGATCGTGGTGTCTTCGGGGATTGGCGCGCTCAGCGTCAGGAGTGCGAACTGGCGCATGGGCGTGATTTCGTAGAGCGCTTCTTCCATGGCCGGGTCGCTCAGGGAGAACCAGTTCTGCAACAGATGGATGCGCAGCATGGTTTCCAGAGGATAGGGTTTGCTACCGCCGCCGGCCTTGGGGTAGAACGGTTCGATCAGCTCCAGCAGGCCTGCCCAGGGCACCACCTGATCCATTTCGGCGAGGAAGCGCTCTCGGCGGGTTTGCTTGCGCTTGCCGGCGTACTCAAAGTCGGAAAAGCTCATCTGGCTCATGGGCGGCTCGGATCAGGTGTTGCGGGGATTCTCGCATAACTGAAGGCTTGTTCGGAGATTCCCTAGGCGAACGCAAGGCTTAGCCACTCACCCCGGGAGAATGACCATGAAACTGATTATCGATACCGATGTTTGCAAACGCAAAGTTCAAGCTCTGTCGCTTGAGCTCGCTCTGTTCATCAGCGCGTGCTGCAATCGCTTGAAACTGATCGTTGAGATTGCTGTGATGCTGGCTAAGGCCGGTTATTTCAGGATGTTCTTTTCGCAGATCTACACCACCAGCAACATCGATGTAGACGGCTTCCGTAACGTGTTCGAGCTCGAAGGGTATCCCAGCGTCACGCCTGGCCATGTGCGTTTGCACTATCGCCAGACGGTAAACGGTCACGAGAAGGCTCGCACCAGCATGCTGGTTACTGTGCAGGAATGGGATGCAGTGGCCCGCCGTGTGGCATTCGGTTCTGGGCGCTTGGCTCAAGCTGATTAACGTTTTACAGCACCCGGCCTCACCTGAGGCCGGGTTTTTTATTACTCGCCGTACAGCGCGTCCCACGCCTCTTGGACTGCTTCGTCCGAGGCGTCTCTGAGCTCATCCAGGCTGACGTCCGCATACCCGCTGGCATGCAGCAGAGCGTCGGCGTCTGACGGTGAAAGCCCTCGGCAGATTCTGTGAATTTCTTCGCACCGGCCATAGTTCCACGCCTCATAAACCTGTGCGTTCCAGGTGATGCCCTTTTCGATGTGCTCGACCAGGTCCCGGGTCATGACATAGCGCCCCTGGAAGTAGATGCAGGAATTCAACGCGCAAGCTGATAGTTCGCCCAGGCCTTCTCCCCGACGCTTCGCAATCTCCAAATCAGCCCAGGAGCTCAGGTTGAGTTTGAAGCCTGGCTCCCAAGCAATGGTGGTCAGTTCGGTTTTCATAGTTTCTCCCGAAGCCCGGCGCGATGCCGGGCTCGATCATGTCAGTGGACGGTGCCAGGGGCTTGTTGTTTGTAGATCTTCTGCAACCTGGCCTCGGCAAGCTTCGCGATCTCAGGCTGCGCACGGAGGCGGATGGTATCCAGGGCCAGCATGGCGCTGATGTCGCCGGTGATCGACGTGAAGGTGGCATCTGGTGAGCAGCCATCGTCCAGAACGGACTCTGCTTCTGCAGAAGCCACAACGAACGTAGGTACCGATTCGACTTTGAAGGCCTTGAACAGATTGGGGTTGATCTCCCACGGCACGCCGGCCTTATTCACTTCCAGCGCAGCCTGTTTGGTCTGCATCTGGGAGCCGTTCTTGAACCCTCTCACGACCATGACGGCACCGGTTTCGCGGGCTTGTTGCGCCAGTCGCTCAAGCTTGTCCTTGGGCATCGAGAACGACACGAAGATGATGAAGTCGTTCGCGCCATGGCCACCCTTGTTCCCGTCCTTGGCAGCGTTGAATCGCGCAATGACGTCGTCGAGCGACTCGGTTTTGGTGGGAGGTGGCGCGTCGATGACCGGTACAGTGGCCTTGAACGTGCCCGCCTTCACTGGGTCAATCTTCCCGTTCAGAGCGGCACTACGAGATGCCGCCTGCTCCTGCATGATCTTCTGGATAGCTTCGTTGGAAGGCATTTCCAGCTGCTGGGACACGGCAGGCCCGGCGAAGAAGCTAGTTGCTAAGAGTAGCGCCGCCGCAGCAGTCGCGTTTACGGAAAATGCCATAGCCAAAGTCCTTGTATCCTGGGAGAGGGAACTCAGTGTTCGATTCGGTCAAAATGGTCGACCGCCCGATAGGAGAGCAGCACTTGCCTGCGATTTTTGCGGTCTCAGGCTTGGGGTAGAGGCGAGTCAGCTTGTACTGCCGCTTGTCCATGATGATCTGCGGGTAGTAGCCGCACATGGCGTCACCCCCCATTGCTGCCCACTGGGTGCCAGCAGCGTGCAGTTTTGCGAGGATGCGCGTGGTTTGCAGCCTGGCGGTTTGCTCCATGCTCAGGTGGGCCTCGTTACGGCCGGTCAACGGGTACATGTGGCCGTACGAGCCGGCGGCCCAGAAGATCGTCGACAGCGGGAAGCCTGCAGACGCTGCAACGGCATCGGCGGACATGGCCCCGATCGCCAGCATGCTCCCGAAGGGGAACGCGTAGGGGGTCAGGATGCCGGCGAGCTCGTCATCGTTGTGGGTGGGGTCCGCGAACGACATCCAGGGCACGTCGATACCGCGGTTGTCCATGCACGTGTCATCCAGGATGGCGCCCATCACATACATGGCCGGGTTGATATAGAAGTTGACCTGCATGAACGAGTCGCGGGTGCTGCCGATGCCGCTGCTCTGATCGTCAGAGATGTAGCCGAAGGCATCTGCGTTCACGCCTACGTTGACCTTCACCCCACCAAGCAAGGGGAAGCATCCCGGTACCGTGGTAACGTCGGTCATCATGTCGAACTCCCAGAACGAGGTGGGAATGCCGACCTTGGGCGGGTTGTCGCACGTGCAGAATGCGCTTTTGTTGCCACTGTCGAAGTCTTCCTGGCCATCGGAGATGAGCTCCGTCGAACCGAAAAGCTTGATCGGGAACATGCAGGACCAGCAGACGTCCGAGATCAGGTTCGGGAATTTACCGGTGCACACGCCTTCTTCAGCAGAGCTGACCGTACTGAGCAGGGTCGTTGCGACAAAGCCCAGGGCCATAAGCAGTTTTTTCATAGCTTCAACTCCTCGATCTGGAGTTCCCTACCCTTTTGGGTCAGGACCGCGGGAACGCGCTCGATCCCGAATTTCTTCGTGAGAATGCCCATCTGGTCGAAGTAGACCGGGCGCCCCCACTCCCGATCGAGCTTCAGGAACGAACCTGCGACCAGTACAACTTTGTCCCGGGGGTGCTCGTCGGTTCGCTTCTTGGCGTACTGCAGCTGCTTGGGATCGCGGGCGTCGATGAAGATGATCGCTTTGCTCAGGGTGATGTGGTCCAGCGGATTGATGCGAGTGCCCGCCGGCACCAGGATGTTGCCCAAATGGTCTTTGACGGTTTCAGGGTACGTGTAGGTCGGGTCGTACATCCTGATCTGTGGCTCAACGACGGGGCCAATGCCGGGTAATGGCTTGGGGTTTTCGGCTCCGGCCAACTGCTTGTCGCGGTAGTCGTTCCAGAACTTGTCGAGTTCGCCTTTCTTGTCCATCGCTCTCAACCGACCTTGGATCATGTCGATTGCATCCTGCTCCTGGATCTCCCAGGTGTTTCCGTACTTGCCGAGCTCTTCGGCATGAAGGGTGGATGACGCGAGGTAGAGGGCGGTAAAGAAAGCGGATACGCATAAGCGGCGTAGCTTCATCACAACTCCAATGAGAATGCCCAGCCCGGGGCTCTTGATGATCGGGAGATCAAAAACCAACGTGGCCATCGAAATGGCCACGTGGAGAAGACTGTCGGAGGGGATCAGGAGCCGCCGTTGAGCCAGGCTTCCAGACGTTCGGCCGATACCAGGCCCGGCATTTTCCGCCCGTCTTCGCTCACCATCGCAGGGGTGCCCTGGAAGCCGATGCTTTCGGCCAGCGCGATGTTGCGCTCGATTGGGTTGTCGCAATTCTTCGCTGGCGGCTGGGTCCCTTGCGCCAACGCTTCCCATGCAGCAGCACGGCCAGCTTCAGGCAGGCACCAGACCGACTCAGCTTTGGCACGAGCCTGCGGGTGCAGCGACTCCAGCGGATACATGAAGGTGTAAATGGTCACGTTGTCCAACTTGCTGAGGACCTCGGTTTCCAGCTTCTTGCAGTACGGGCAATCCGGGTCGGAGAACAGGTAGAGCTTCCGGGAGCCATCGCCCTTCACGCGGGTGAACGCATCGGCCAGCGGAAACTTCGAGACGTCGATTTTTTCGGCGGCAGCACGCTTGGGCGCCGTCAGGTCCTTGCGGGTCTGCATGTCGTAGATGCTGCCGAACATCAGGTAGCGACCGGAGGAATCGGTGTAGGCAATGTTCTTGCCCATGGTGATCTCGTAGATGCCGTCGATCGGCGCTCGCTCCACGTTGGTGAAGTTGGTGGAGGGGTATTTGCTCTTGAGCGTGTTGATCACGGTCATGATCTCGATGTCAGCGGCAGCTGCTGGCGCTGCAACGGCTGCTGGAGCGGCTGCTGCAGGGGCCTGAGCCGCCTCTGCTGCGGGCGCAGGGGCCTGGGCGAATGCAGCCAGCGAGCAACTGGCGAGAGCGATAGCAACAGCGAGCTTTTTCATCGTCAACCTCAGAATTGGAAATGATGCAGATAGATTATGTGTACGTGTGAACATATACTAACAATACCGACAACGCGTGACTATACGCAGCCAGTATTAAATGAGAGTTATGGAAACCGTGCAGCCGCCATCTCACCCGTTGCAGCAACTGCACCAGGCCTATCGCGTCATCAACGAGCGCTTCTTTTCTGGGGCATTGCCTGGCTGTGAAATCAGATTTTCGACACGGCTAGGATCCGATGGCCACTATCGGCCTGGCGCTCTTCCGAGTGGTGAGCTCTGTCCGGCCCTCGACCTGATCGCTATTGGGGCGCACCTATCGAGCAGCAAGATGATCGAATCGCTGGCGCATCAAGCCTGTCATCAGTATCGCCAGCATGCCGGGCAGCCCCCGCGGCGGGCATATCACGACCAGGTCTGGGCCGATAAGATGGTTGAAATCGGCCTGCAACCGTCCAGTACCGGTCTGCCGGGTGGTCGAATGACCGGGCAAAAGGTGTCGCACTACCTGGTTGAGAACGGGGGAATGAGTCTCCTCATTCGTGAGCTGCTCGATCAAGGTCTGGACATCACACTCGCTGCAGCGGTCGGTCCGGGCGGCGGGCGCCGAGGTGCGAGAAAACAAGCCTGGGCACGAACGAAATACACGTGCGCGGGCTGCAAAAAATCTGTCCTTGGTGGTGACCAGTACAACCTGGTGTGTGGTGATTGCCAGCTGCCTCTAGCGCCAGAACTCGCCTCTGGAGGGGGCCTCGAAAGCGAAACGCCCTCGACGGGTGGACTGCTACATCCTGCACCCGGTTCCCGGACCCAGTCGGCGGCATAAAAAAACCCTCGAACCATTGGTTCGAGGGTGTCGGTGTAGCAGTTAAGCTGTGCTGGTGAGTCGCAAGAACTCGGCCGACTACGTGCGCCGAGGTGCCTCCGTTACGTTGTCTGCCGGAACTGGAATGCCGTAGTGCTCGGCATCGTGATACAGCGTCGAGTTGGGGTTGAGGAACGACAGATCATCTACGACCCAGCGACCACCATTGCTCCCCCCTGCGAGGTAACAGCATTTGGTGCCGGCAGGTACGTCAACCTGGTAAACGGTGCGGCCTACCTTGAATTCGACTGAAGCGGCGTTGATGGTCTTGCCCAGTTTTGCGACAGGGGTGCGGGTGCTCATGTGTATCTCCTGAAAGGCGTTTTTTGCTGGCAGATCAATAAGTGAACAAGTCACCCGCCGAACCATTGCCGTTGTTGAACTTCGTACCGCGAGGCACCTCGAACCAGCTGTAGCCGTTGAAAACCTCTAACTTCCCGTCACACACACGGGCTTTGAAGTAGCGCTCACCCAGCTGCGGGTGGTAGGCGTAGATACCCGCCCCCTTCAACAGGTGATCCTGAATCTTGTTGCGTGCTTGAACTGCGGTGAGAGTGGCCATCGCCTGCTCCATACATGTGAGGTGCCGGGGCACCGTGCCGCCATCAGGCGTTGAACTTGCCTAGGGAGATGCGTTTCATGCCCGCGTAAATCCACAAGAAAAAACCCGGCGCTTGGCCGGGTTGGATGGAGCGTTTTTAAGCGTGTAGCTGGTAGCTACCCGTTACCTTGGTGCCGCGCATGGCGCTGTAGTAATTGACGCGTTCGATAAAGGGGATGGCCTTCAACGCGGTTGAACAGAAGCCATGCGTCGAACGAATGGTTTCCAGCGTGTCTCCGGTTGATAGCTCCCAGAGGAAGATGGTGCCCCCATTGGCATGAACTGCTGCTTTGCGGGTGATCTGGGCGCCTTTCATCAATCGCGAGGCTTCGATGATGGGATGCATGCCGCCACCCGTCACTTAGCTTTTGCGTTGGCGACGAACGATTCGAGCTCCTTGACGGTCGACCCGAAATTAACCTTCTCGCACAGCACTTCGATCTCTTGGGTTGACAGGGGGGGGAGCTGACCGGCGTTGCTTGCGATATCAAGCAGGCCGGGAACTGCAGACGCACCACTCCGGAGAAACTCCTGGTAGTGGCGAAGTGCGGCGAGCATCGTACCTTGCTCACGGTCACCGATCAGAACTGCAGTTTGAGTGGCTTGGATTTTCTGGGACATGCTGATCTCCTGGATAAAGCAGGTCTTGCGATGACCTGGTCCATGGAGATGTTGAGCATCGAGCAATAAAGTGGAGGGAGGTATGAGTGGCAGCGGGTGAGAGCGGTGGAGACCGTGATCTCGACTAGGCCGGCGATCGGCCCGCGGGGCAAAGGCAAGCGTCAGTGCTTAAGTTAAGTAGGTGCCAAGAATCGAAACAGGACCATGGCTAAAGAAAAGCTGATCACCCGAATATCCGAGATCGCTGAATCACTCAACGAGCGCCAGCGTGCCTACCTCATTGTGGCGTATGACGAAGACCAGCGAGCCGAGGAAGTGAACTCCGGGCCAGGCTCCGCCCCGGCAAGTCAATGGCGGTGGCTGGAGTATGGTCCTGACGGACGGGTTCGAAAGATGACGTACGATGGCCCGTTACGATACGCACTCGCTGAAATGAAGCTGGTCGGTCATGGCGCCGGCTCAACGTGGCACTCCCTAGAAAACCGAGGATTGTTGAGCACAGATCACCGGCCGATAGGCATGGGCGACTTGCTCTCTCTATTTGTCAGGCTCACAACTGACGGCAGGAGGGTAGCCAGGGTGCTCAAAGGCCTGCCAATGCAGAAGCCTAAAATTGACGCGGCCAGCAAGCCGATGTCGCTTACTGGCCTGCGCATTCTGCACCAGGGACAACAGCAGCCCACTGAGTACCTCGATCCGTTCGAACCATGGATCGGGCGAAGCTACTATCCCCCTCCCCTGGTCGTGCTTGGCATCGCCCGTGGACTAGCGAACAAGGGGCTTCTGGTAGCTGATAGGCGAAAACTCAGCTTCAAAATCTCCGCTGCGGGCTTGGCTGTCGCGATCGAGGAGGCTGAAAACTGGAAGCCGTTCGCCCGGCCGGCATATGGTGAGCCAGGCTGGATCGAGGATGTATTGAGCAAAGTGCGGTCATAGCTTGCTAATGCCTGGCGCTGATCATTGGCAAACGGCTCGACAGATTTACGAATCAGATTATGGGCTGCTCCATCAGCGTCTATGAGTGCAGGAGCGCCATTTCACTCACCTTGACCGGAGCCGCCGTCTTCAGCAGGCTGATGCTGTACCGTCATTGGGAGCAGTACCGCCAGCAGCTTCCACACTATGATTGTTACTGCCACGCCAACCACGAGACCAAGGCTAGCTCGCACCAACAGTGTCCAGTCGTTGGGCCCATTCAAGAGTTCACCAGGCGCCAGCAGGGACGAAATACCCAGCAGCTCATTGAGCTCTGTCGGGTACACGAAGATGCTGCAGACTAGCACTGCCCAAAATCCGACTTCGCCGGCCGTCTTTCGCGCACGCGAATATGTTGAACTGGTCATGGTGACACCTTGCTCTGCCCTGCCTCGGCTTCGAATTCGGTAAGCGTCTTGGCGTACATATCAGGATGCTGTTTGTCGAAGGCCGGCATATGCTCGGTTTCAACCCACTGACCGCGGACCTCGCCTTTAGCGAGCCACGGTCTCTTACTACCTGACGGCTGGGTCCACGCGCTGACGCCAATGCCGAATGACGCGATTTGTTTGGCGGTAATGAACCCTTGCTTGCGCATGAGGACCACTACTTTCAGTGCCGACTCTTTCCAGGGCGTGAGCCGCAAAGGTGATGGAACCCCTGCTGGCAGGTTTGTAACAATGGAGGGTACTCGGCAGCGCTCTGCAGGCGACCAGTCGAACATGCGTTCATCAGAGACAGCACTGCGTTCTGCGTAGAAGAGCCGATGATCAAGTCCGAACGTGTGCACATAGCCTTGCGCTGTCCATGATTCATAAGGGCAGAGTACTTTGACACCAAGCCGACGGAGCATTTTGGCTATGCCGGCACTGGCATCGGTAATTTTGCTGACGATGACCAGGCGATGATCTGGGCCCGGGCTTTCCCAAAAGTCGTCCCCGTGATTGGGCAGTATCTGGTCGGCGACTTTGGCATTCAGCGAAAGCTTCGCCTCGACGCCAATTTGTCGGCCATCGTCGTGCACCACCAGCACATCGAATCCCGCCGCTTCGGGGTAACACGTCCACCCCGGGATCTGGTTGAACTCTTTGATGAACACCTCGCAGAGCGTCGACTCTTTGCTGATGGTTGGAGGCTTTTCCCGGCTGATGGGCTGCATGCTGAGCTCGGCATGCTCCCGACGCTGCTGCTGTTGCTGGGAGAGTATGGTGGCCATCATTGTCCCTCTTGGATGGATGCAGGTGTTGGCCACCTGCAAGGTCCGGATTGCGAATTCGGTGGTTATGAGAGCCTGGTGAGCTCAATCAGCGAGCGTTGCTCGGAAGCCTGGCCAGATGTACCGGCACACCAAGACTTGAAGCGCCTTGGCCAGTGCGAGCATGGCTACGCTACACGCAACACCAGCCCAACTTTTGGCTTGCTCCGGCGCAGGCGGCCATATCTGTTGGGTAAACCACTCAGCCAACACCAGAGCTGCAATGGCCACCAGCAGCACCAGGATTGTTTTTAACTTGCCTATCCGGATTCGGAACCCTCTGGTACAGAAAAATGCGAGGAAGAAGGCTGCGGTTCCTCAGTCGCTCATTAGAGCTGCGCCGGCGGGGCCGCCGACCAACATACCCAACACGGTGCTGATGAGGTGATAACCGGCAATGAATGCCGCGAGTGCCGTGTACGGGTGCCCACCCTGAGGCTCGGAGATCTGATCGGAGTAAAACAGCTTCATGATTTGACCCTTGCTGGAGAAACAACGATTGATGGCCATCGGTGAGGTCAGGTCATACTGACTCACCCAATAACGCGTATCTATACGTCGAATGATTTTGAATGCTCGGTTTGAGTTTGTCTATTCCGATACTGTCAGTATCCTGCGGGCCATGATGGGTGCGTATCCGGTGAGCATTGTGGTGGGAATCTCCCGAAATGTCGGGCTTGCTACCCACTGAACGCTGCGCCGGAGAAATTTATAGTTTCGTGTTGCAATGGCGCGATGTTCTGTGTTTAATAGGCCTCATGTAGGCGATCAAGCCTCAACCGACCCAATCTCCTGAAAGGCTGGGAAAATCAACCGAAAGGTTGAACTTGCGACCACAAGGCCCGCTACTTCGTAGTGGGCCTTGTGGTTTCTGGCGTTCGTGTATCGGGCGCGTCTCTCCCGCCGGGCCTGAGTGTTATAACGCGAACACATACGTCGCTTGTATTGTAAATGATATCCTGTGCGGGTTGGTCATGCGGCCGACCATTAGTCCCCTTTAGGAGCACAGGATATGAGCATGAGCGAGAAGCAAGTCAGGGCGGAGGTCAACGGTGTCGGGGTGGGTTCTCTCTCGATGGAGAAGTACCAAGAGATGCGAAACCGCGTGCGGCGAGATCCTCGGACGTACGTCAAAGCCCTGATCGTTGTGATGAGCGCTTTGACTCGAACTCTGCGGGGAGCTGTTGCAGCCCTGCCAGCGGCCGTTATGGGCGTGGTGCTGCTTGCGGTCTTGTTGGAGCCCGAAGCATTCACCAGTACCCTCGCAGCATTGCAGACTGCTAGCCCTGCCGACATCACCGCGGCGCTGACCAGAATCATTGAGCTGGCGCGGTACGTGCTTGCTCCCCTGATCGGCCTCGTCGCATTGGTCTCGGCCTTCCGTGAAGTGCGGGATGCCTACCATGAGGATATTTGCCGCGAAGTCCGCATCGCCTTGAATGCGTCAGCCGTTGGCCACGTGTGCCTCAGCGTGTGCGACGTGGAGGCCGAGGCCCCTCAGTCCGCGTAAGCGTCTGCTGCCCTTTGGGCGGAGGTGATCACGCCTCTGCCTAGCCCCACTTACTCCCCCTGTTCTGTGCCTTTGGTGGTCTGCCGCCACAGCTTCCAGGACTCATAAAGCCTCTCGGCCGACACGGGCTGTGCAAAGCCCATCCACTCCGCCACCAGGGCCGGCGTTTCCCCTCTTTCGAACAGCTCAGCCGCAAAGGTATTACGCAGGGTCTGCGGGCTCGCTCGATGCTCAGGATCGCGAATGGCCTTCACCCCGGACTCGACGATCACGGCCTCGGTGATGCGGTTCACCGTCGACGGGTTGATCGCGGTGATTGTCCGACCGTTCTTGATCACTGGCGTGATGTCGCTGGGAAACACCAGGTCACCTTCGGTACCGGCCTGCAGGCGGATGTGCAGCCAGGTGGCCAGGGCCCGGGCGGCATAGTCGAATGGCTTGGTCCGGTGTTCAAACTTCGAATCCGCATAGGAAAGGGTGATCCACGGGGCGGCCTGTGGGGTGATGCAATTAACAGTCAGGCCAACAATGTCCTGCACCTTGAGACCAGCCCCTACACATAGGCCCACCATGGCCCGGTCCCGCGCCTCGCGCCAGCGGCCCCGATCGTTTTGCGCCGTCAACGGCGCCACCAGGTGCTTGGCAAGCAACTCAGCCTCCTGGGGCCGCAGAAAGCTCGTAGGGAGGTTGCCGTCAACATCCTTCCATTTGACCCCTTCAGCCCTCAATGCCTGCGCCGCGGGGTTCAGGAAGCCTGGCGCTTCCCTTTCCTTGAAGAGGTCGGCCAATACGCGCTGGATGAGCTTACGGTACCGGTCGCGTTGTGGCCTATTGTTCACTCGCTTTTCGTTCTTCTCGATCTCCGGGGTTAGGCTATCGAGGAAGTCTGAAACATCGCTTGCATCCACTTCGTCTAATTTGATGCTTTTTTGCTCAATCCAGTCGACGAATCGGCCCCATTGCGCTCGGTACACCTCCGCGGATGACACTCGGATGCGGGCAGAGGTGCCCCTGCCCGCCTGCTGGCTGATCCAGTGGTCAAATGTCTCCTTGGGCCGTTCATTCCAAGAAGGATTGTCAGGTTTGAAGAGGTCTTCAGTAGCGCTCATGGGCGACTCCGCTGGTACAGGATGGACGGGAGCTAGGTCGGCCTGCTTTGACTGTTAATTGCATGTCCGTGGAGTGTAGTGGAGAACATTTGTACTCGTCTGGTTTTTTCACTGTCAGAATGGGGTCAAGCGCTGGCGCCGGGAGCGCGGGCAGAGATTGACGGGCGGCTTAAAGCGCACAGAACAAGGGAGGGGGTATTCGTGTGTGTTTCACATCCCTGATGGCAAGTTCAACTACTTTCAGGGATCCACCATGACCAACGCGCTGCTCTCCGGCTTCATTGATTTGCTGAAAACTGCCTCCCACGTGCAGCTGATGCTGCCTGGGCTCACCACGCTTTCCACTGCGGAGATTGAAGAAACTGATTCAAGCATCACTCAGGTTCGCCTGCTGTGGGGACAGAACTGCGAGACCCTGTTGTCGCCAGCCGTAATCGCGGCCGGTCAATGGGACGGTGATACGTTCAACTGCTCCGATAACTACGGTCGGCCTGTGAAACTGCAGATGCTGGCAATGACAACGCTCAAGCCCGCGGCCGCTACGTCCAGCGAGCTCGACCGCTTGTTGCGCGATGTGCTGGTCGAAGGCCTCAGCCGACAAAAGTCGGAAGGCACGCCCATGCGCAATGCGCTGCAGGTCGCTGTCTGGGAAGGTGCAAGTTCGGTGCGGCGGTTGTTGTTCCCGCAGATGCTGGAAACGCTCTCCCATCTCCAGGACGTTATCCTCAATGCGATCATACAGGGGGGGTGGGACTGGGACTTGATGCCGCAACTGCGTAATCAAGTAACAGCTGCACTCGCGGCCGATTACGGTACCGAGGTCACTTGGAGCCCGGATAACCTATACGACAACCTTGATAGCGGTGAGATCCTGGATTACTTCTCGGATCTCCGGAAACGCACAGATAACCTTGACGACGAATCTGAGCTTGTGTGGCGAGTCCTGGTCTTGGCGGTCAACCTGCTGGAGAAAAAACAGCTCCATGAGCTGCTCCAGGGGCTACGCCGGCGACTGGAGAACACTAACGACGACATGCGGGAGCTGTGCCCGTTGCCGATTGACGACTTGCTGCGACTGATCGCAGACCCTGAGGCTGCTGCCAAGGGGGCTTAACGCTCCACCCTGCCCCGACCACGTGTCGGGGCTTTTCTTTGGGAAAAAGAAAACCGCCAGCCCGTAGGCCAGCGGTGGGTGGAGCGTTGAGTGGGGCTATGCCGATTGCAACACATAGCGTTTCTGCGGGATAAGCACGGTCTCTTCGACGACGTTCAGGCTCAGCAGGCTGATGAAGGTCGCTCGAATGTCGTCACAGGCACGATCAAATGCCTCGACAACCTCAACACGGCTCGCAAGCTGGTCCAGGGACCATTCCTGGAAATCCTCGTCCTGGTCAATCGCTTGGCCAGTTACACGAAGGGTTTTAGGTGGATGCTGGAAGTTGCGCCGACCGGATTCTCCTTCAGCGCCACAGCGGCCACAGCGATTATCACCCTCGGTGCAGGCTTGGTAGTTACGCTGAGAGCAGCTTCGGCAGTAAGACTGATAACCCGTGTATTCCCAGCTGCTTTTTGCGAGCACAAGGTAACCACTCGATCGACCGTTGCTGCCGATTGTGAACTCACCGTCCATTTCGGCGACAAAGTCCTCGATCACCAACTGCAGATCGTCCCAGTAATCGACGCAGAGTAGCTCAAAGGCCTTCTCAGTCTGCTCTGGATCCAGGCCAAGGGCATGGATCTTCACGCAGTGAGCGTAGCTTGTGGAGCGATTCCAGTGGTTCATGGTGTCGTAGCGATAGTGGCCAGCCAAGAAGCTGATCATCGCTTGCCGATCGGTGCGGTCAACTGCTGCTTTTTGGAAATGTTGCATGGGGGAATCTCCTGTTGGCTGTATGACCGGAGATGTGCAACACAGGGCAGTAAACCTGAGGCAGGCGCATTGAGGGTAATGGGCCTGGGCTTCCCCAACCCGGACCACAATGGCGTTTGCCGCAGGGTTACCCATGCCGCCTTGATAAGCCTGTTGCCGCTGACCGAAAACTGACCCAGTAGAGACTGTTCTGCCGACTGAAAACTGACCCAGGTGCTCAACTGCTTCTGCTCAATTTTTGAGCAGGAGAACACAGGGTGATCAGTATGGAAATGATGGGCAAAATCCGCCGGATGTATTTCCGCGACAAGCTGTCGCTGCATGAGATAGCCAAGCGCACCGGGTTGGCGCGCAACACGATTCGCAAGTGGGTCAGAGCACCTGAGGCCAAGCCGCCGGTCTACCAACGCCGCGCGATCTTCAACAAACTCAGCCCTTTTCACGCCACGCTGGAGCAGGCGCTAAAAGCCGATTCGCTGCGGCCCAAGCAACAGCGGCGCAGTGCCAAGGCGCTGTTGGCGCAAATCAAAGCCGAAGGTTATGACGGTGGCTACAGCCAGCTCACCGCGTTTATCCGTGCCTGGCGAGGGGGACAGGGCAAGGCGTCGCAGGCCTTTGTGCCGCTGACCTTTGCTCTTGGCGAGGCGTTTCAGTTTGACTGGAGCGAGGAAGGCTTGCTGGTCGGCGGCATTTACCGGCGTATGCAGGTGGCACATCTGAAGCTGTGTGCCAGCCGTGCGTTCTGGCTTGTGGCGTATCCGAGCCAGGGCCATGAGATGTTATTTGACGCCCATACACGCTCGTTCGGCTCCTTGGGCGGCGTGCCGCGCCGGGGCATCTACGACAACATGAAGACGGCCGTCGACAAGGTCAATAAGGGCAAAGGCCGGACGGTGAATGCGCGCTTTGCGGTGATGTGCGCGCATTACCTGTTCGATCCGGACTTCTGCAACGTCGCCGCTGGTTGGGAAAAGGGCATCGTTGAAAAGAACGTGCAAGACAGCCGTAGGCGCATCTGGCTAGACGCCCAGGACTGTCATTTTCACTCCTTCGAGGAACTCAATGCCTGGCTGGGCCAGCGCTGCCGCGCGCTTTGGAACGAGCTGACGCACCCTCAATACAGCGGGCTGAGTGTGGCCGAAGTGCTGGAGTTGGAGCGCGCTGAACTGATGCCTGTGCCAGCGCCATTCGACGGTTACGTCGAGCGGCCTGCGAGGGTCTCCAGCACCTGCCTGGTCAGCGTCGGGCGCAACCGCTACTCGGTGCCATGTGAGTACGCGGGTAAGTGGGTCAGCAGCCGTTTGTATCCGACGCGAATCGAGGTGGTGGCCGATGATGCGCTGATTGCCAGCCATGTCCGCTTGCTGGATCGCGACCAGGTCAGCTATGACTGGCAGCACTACCTCCCGCTGATCGAACGCAAGCCCGGTGCGCTGCGCAACGGAGCGCCCTTTGCTGATCTGCCAGCGCCGCTGCGTCAGCTTAAGCACGGTCTGGGGCGTCATGCCGGCGGTGACCGGATCATGGCGCAAGTCCTGGCTGCCGTACCGGTCGCCGGACTCGATGCCGTGCTGGTAGCCGTTGAGCTGGCACTGGAGAGCGGCAGCCTGAGCGCCGAACACATCCTCAATGTCGTGGCACGGCTGACAGCATCCGAACCACCACCCAGCGTCGAAACCCACTTGTCGCTCAAGGAAGCCCCCGTCGCTAACACGGCGCGCTACGACCGCCTGCGTGGCCAGGCCGAGGAGGTCGGTCATGCGTGATTTGATGGCGGAACTCAAGGAGCTGCGCCTGCACGGCATGGCCACGGCCTGGGCGGAGTTAACTGCACAGGGTGAGTCGAACACAGCCTCGTCCAAGTGGCTGCTCGAACACCTGCTGAAACAAGAGCACACAGATCGCGCCATGCGCTCGGTGAGCCACCAGATGAACATGGCCAAGCTGCCGATGCACCGCGATCTGGCCGGCTTCGACTTCAGCGCCTCCAGCGCCGACGCTCGCTTGATCAGCGAGCTGGCCAATCTGAGCTTTACCGACACCGCGCAGAACGTGGTGCTGATCGGTGGGCCAGGTACCGGTAAAACCCACCTAGCCACCGCGCTGGCCGTGTCCGGCATCACCCGGCACGGTAAGCGCGTGCGCTTCTACTCCACGGTCGATCTGGTCAATCTGCTGGAGCGCGAAAAACACGACGGCAAAGCCGGGCGGATCGCCCAGGCACTGCTGCGCATGGATCTGGTCATCCTCGACGAACTGGGTTATCTGCCGTTCAGCCAGGCTGGCGGTGCGTTGCTGTTTCACCTGCTGTCCAAGCTGTACGAACACACCAGCGTGGTGATCACCACCAACCTGAGCTTCGCCGAATGGTCGAGCGTGTTCGGCGACGCCAAGATGACCACCGCCCTGCTGGATCGGCTGACCCACCACTGCCACATCGTCGAAACCGGTAACGAGTCCTATCGCCTGCAACACAGTAGCTTGGCGGCCCAGGCCAAGATCAAATCACGGGAGCGAAAGCGTAAGGGCGGCCAAGAACCGGAGGACGATGAGCCGTTCTGATTTCATGGCGACGACGGCCTGCTACATGGCTGCGTGTGGCAGGTCTTAAACAACTGAACTGGGCTAGCGAAGGAGTGGGGGCAACAGCAGCTGCGCTGGTAGACTTATCCACAGTTGCTGGTAACAAAATCAGCAATCCGCCCTGGGTCAAATTTCAATCGGCAGGGTGGGTCAATTTTCCATCAGCGCCAACAGCGCTGCGGCACCTCACATCCTTAATGCTTCAAAATTACTCATCAGCGTAAGGCTTGGGTAGGTTCCTCCTTTTGGTAAGCTATTCTTACCTAATGCTTAAGGAACCTTAAGCTATACTGTTGTGGAACTACGTGCCACATTAACTCATCATCTCCTTGATTCTGAAATTCATGAGGCCACATGAGCAAGGTATGGCGTTCGCTCAGGCAACAAGCTGAGCAGTTTGCGGGCTGGAACCCCGTTATGCGATGGAATGTGGAGTACCGCGTTCTCGAACATGACTGCTTCGAGGCAGCTCTGGGCGCCAATCTCGGGTTCAGCTTGAGGCACCTGGGCGGAGACAAGCTGCAGGCCTGGCTGACGGCGCTGCTCCGCTCTGAGCCGGCAATCGCTGTGCAGTCTGCAGCTGATCTCGAGCGTTTCGTAAAAGATGATCCGTCCTGTGTCGATCACTATGTCGCGCTGTCCTCCTGTGCAGGCTTCCAGGCTCTGCAGCTCTATCGCATCAGTCATATGCTCTGGCTCAATCTCGAACACCACAACGCCATGATGTTGAAGAACTGGGCTGCTCAGGTGTGGGGAATCGATATTCATCCTGGCGCGGAGATCGGCAAAGGTGTAGTTGTCCGCCATGGCCAAGGCTTGGTGATTGATGACGGTGTGGTGATCGAAGACGATGTCACGCTTTGGAATGCGGTTAGCGTCCTTCGCAGCCCTGTAGGGGCATGCAAAAGCCCGGTGTTGAAGCGGGGCGTCACTGTTCACGCTCAGTCAGTGTTGTGTGGAGGCGTGATCGTCAAGAAGGGCGTCACGTTGCCGGAGTGCACCCTGTTCACTGAATCTGTTGCTGATGTCGTGAACTAGGTTGATTACGGTAGAAAGTAGCTCTCCAGGCACTTCAGGAGGTTTCGGATCTTCGTCACGGACTCTAGATACTCACCCTGGGCGGTCGACTCGGCCACTATCCCTCCACCACCCCAGCAACTGATCGTCCCACTGTTGGCGAGCAGTGTCCGGATGGTGATCGAGCTGTCCATATGGCCGGCTGTGTCGAGATAGAACATAGAGCCGCAGTAGATGCTGCGCTCAGTCGCTTCCAGCTCATCGATGATTTGCATGGCGCGCTTCTTCGGTGCACCCGTGATCGATCCACCGGGGAACGCATCGAACAGCAGGTTTATCGGATCTCTGCCCTCGGCTAGCTCGCCCTGGATAGTGCTGACCAGGTGATGAACGTTTGGGTATGACTCGATGCTGAACAGCTCAGGGACGCTGACTGAGCCGGATCTGCAGTTCTTCCCGATGTCGTTACGAAGCAGGTCAACGATCATCAGGTTTTCAGACCTATCTTTTTCGCTGGCTGCCAGTTTTTCTGCGTAGTGTTGGTCTTCAGCGCTTGTCCGGCCCCTAGGCATCGTGCCCTTGATAGGTCGAGTTTCAACCCGCCCATTGATGCTCTGAATGAAGCGCTCGGGTGAAAAACTCATTATGGCGTCATGCTGACCCAGGTTGATGTAGCCACCGAAAGGGGTTGCGCAATGGTTTCGGAGGATTTCATAGGCGCGCCATGGATTGCCCGAATAGCTGGTAAAGAACTTCTGTGTGAAATTCACTTGGTAGCAGTCACCCGCTGCGATGTAGTCATGGATGCTGGAGATGGCATTTTCGTAAGCGTTGTAGGTAACGGTCGGAGTAAACTTGGCGCCCAATGTGAAAGGCTCGTCTGTTTTCCTTGTCGTGCCCGATTGAAACAGCGAAATGATGCTTTTGCGTTCCTGGTTATTTACAGCCGGATTGAAGATCAGTCGTGATTGGCGCGTTTGATGGTCTGATACTAGGGCCCAGGTGTATAGACCGATAAGGGCAGTTGGGATCTGCACCCTCTCCGACGGCTTGAGACCAATCACTGCTCGGCCAAAGTCATAGCTGAGATACCCCATGAGGCCGCCCGTGAATGGCAACTCTTCATCTGGGCGCCTATGCCCGAGGCTCTTGAGCGCAGCCCGTAAACGCTCTGCGAATGCTGCTGAAGACTCACCTTCATACGGTTGAAAGCTTCTGATCGGCCAGGCGCTCATCAGATCGTAGCGGCCTCGTTGGGACGTTGGGCGACCAGAGTCAAAGAGAACAGCCCCAGGGGCATTACGGATAACTGCGAAAAAGACGGTGGGGTCTGCCAAGTAAGGGAGAGGATGCACGTGAAAAGGCTGCATACAAGGCTCCAGCGAGTTCAAGACGTGTGGATCGTTGATCGGGCTATATCGCTGCGAGCTGGCAGGGATCACCCGGTAGCGGAAATCTCCCGGCTTGCACTGTAAGAGCAAACGAGCTGACACCGAAGGGATAACGTACAGATGACAGCTGAGGCCCTGGCTGCAACTGACGCCACAACTCGGCGAATGAAATGCCGAGGCCTGGGTGCTTGAGGTGTGGGGCCAGTTGCTGCAACGGATAGAGCACGAACGCCCGGTCGAGAATTTCTGCTCTGGGGAGCTCTATCCCCTCATGGAGGCCCGCGAGGTCATCAAACAGCAAGATATCGATATCAAGGGGAATGAAGCGTTGAGTGCTGCTGGTTCGCCCATGAAGGAGTTCGATGTCTTTGATCCACGCGTTGAGTTCGGCCAGGCTGAGGTCGGTACTGCCCCCTACGACCAGGTTGTAAAACGGGGATTGTCGAGGGTCTATCGAGGCGCTTTCATAGATAGGCGAACGGCGCAGAGGGTCGATGTGTTCTTCAAGCATCGACAGGGCCATATCAATGTGGATTTCCCGCTCTACATTGCTGCCAAGGCCGAGATAAACATAATGTGTTGGCATAGTTTCAATTCACCAGGTGCTTACCTATTTGACGTCCATTCCGCTTGGCGTCAAATAGGTTGGGAAAGGAGGCCGTCAATGGCAAATGGCTAAAGTCAACCTAGGAAGTAATTCAGTATCAGGGTGGCCAGGAGTGCAACGAGGGAGGCAACAACGGTTCCTCCGGTAAACTTCTTGAGTGCCTCCGACAGCGAGACATTCAAATACTCCTTCACGACCCAGAATGCCGAGTCGGTGACGTGTGCCCAGCCTATGGAGCCGGCGCCAATAGCGACGACCAAGATTTCCGGTTTCAGGTGAGGGTCAGCGGCCAGCATTGGGTTGATCATGCTCGCAGCGCTTACCATGGCCACAGTTGCCGAGCCCACGGCGAAGTGCATCAGCCATGCGATGAACCATGCCAGGATGATCAGGTTGATATCAGTGCCGGCCAGCATGTTCGAAATCGCTTTACCAACGCCGCTCTCGATAAGGACGGCGTTGAAAGCCCCGCCGGCGCCGATCACGAAGATGATGTTTGCAAGCGCTGGGAAACCGCGTTGGGTAATCTCTAGCAGTTGCTGCATGGTGCGGCCTTGGCGCAAGCCAAGAGACCAGTAGGCAAAGGCGACGGAGATCATCAGGGCGGTCAGTGGGTTGCCCACAAACTGCGCGACATGCTGTACCAGAGAGTCAGCCGGTAGGCCAGCAGCAGCGGTTTTGAAGACCATCAGGATCAGTGGCAAGGCGATGGTCATCAGCGTAATGCCGATGCCTGGGAGTGCCCGTTCAGCAGGCAAGTGCTTTCCGTGCGACTCCAAGAAGCTTTGCTGCTTTTCGCTCGCTGCTTTTCCGCAGAACAGACTCACCCAGATGGGCCCGGCAATGATCATGGTCGGAATGCCGACCATAAGGCCGTAAAGAATCACGGTACCTACATCGGCATGTAGCATACCAGTGATGGCCATGGCAGCCGGGTGGGGGGGGAGGATGCAGTGGATGGTCATCAGAGAGATGGCCAGTGGGATCCCAAGAAACATCAAGTTGATCTTGGTTTCGCGGGCCACCACATACACCAAAGGTATGAGAAGTACGAATCCAACCTCGAAGAACACAGGAATGCCAGCGATAGCGCCGACGATAGCCATGACCCAGTGGGCCCGTGTTGATCCCAAGTTGTCGAGAAGAGTCTTGGCCAGCCGCTCGGCCCCGCCTGACTCCTCAAGCATTTTGCCCAAGATGCCGCCGAGCCCGATGATGGCGATCAGGAACCCAAGGGTTCCGCCTATTCCCGACTCCAGTGATTTGACGATTTGAGTTGCCGGCATGCCGGAGCCGAAGCCGACGACAAAGCACGCGATTATCAACGCCAAGAAAGCGTGAAGTCGTACTTTCATGATCAAGAAGATGATCAGTGCAATGGAGGAAAACAGAACTCCTAACAGCCAAGTTGTATCTTGCATTTCTATGCCTCGCACCTTGTTTTCTTTATTTGGGCAGCTATAAATGAGATAGGTAAAGTGCCGAAGCTTTATTGATTAGGCATGGCTTACTTCAACTTGCAATTTCAATTTTTACGAGTAGGAATACCCCCTTGGGTTGACGTCCAAGAGGGTACAAGTCACCTACACCAATTTTTGATCAAACACTTAGGTACTATGGCGAAACGAGCGCGGGACGCGCTCATCTCAACCGATAGACTCAGAGGAGTACGAATCAGGCGACGGCGGGAACACAATCGTCTTGTTCTCGTTCATGAACACACGCCCGTGCACGTAGGCATGAATGGCCCGTGCCAGCACCTGGCTTTCTACGTCTCGACCCAAGGAGACATAGTCTTCTGGGCTTTGCGCATGGGTGATTCGAACAATGTCTTGCTCGATGATGGGGCCTTCATCCAGGTCGGCGGTGACGAAGTGAGAGGTTGCACCGATCAACTTCACGCCTCGCTCGAAGGCTTGCTTGTAGGGGCTGCCGCCTTTGAACGACGGGAGGAACGAGTGATGGATGTTGATGATCCGCCCCGACATCTGCTGGCACATTTCGTCAGACAGAATCTGCATGTAACGGGCGAGTACGATCAGCTCTGCACCCGCCTCGCGGACGATGCGCATCTGTGCTGCTTCAGCTTCAGCCTTGTTCTCCTTGGTCACCTTAATATGGTGGTAGGGAATACCATGCCCTTCGACCACCTTTTGGAAATCCAGGTGGTTGGAGATCACACCGACAATATCGATTGGCAGGGCGCCGATGCCCCAGCGATACAGCAGGTCGTTCAGGCAATGGCCGAAACGGGAAACCATCAGAATGACTTTGCGCTTGGCGCGCTCATCGAAGAATTCGAACTCCATCTTGTATTTATCAACAAGGGGTTGGAACTCTTTTCTCAGATCTTCAAGCGACTGGCCTTCTTCCGAACGGAAGGTAATACGCATGAAGTAGTGGTTGGTGCTCTCATCGTCGAACTGTGCGCTGTCGCGGATGTTGCAGCCGCGAGAAGACAAGAAGCTGGTGATGTCAGCTGTGACGCCACGGATCGAAGGGCAAGTTACTCGCAGTACATAATTATTTTTAGTCTTGGTCATTTGGGATCACCTTAAACAGCAACAGCTTCTTTTTTGGTTACGATTTTGTGCTGACGCTTGAACGCGGTCACAGTGTTGGCCAGCAGGCACGCAATGGTCATCGGGCCAACACCGCCTGGTACTGGTGTAATCGCCGATGCATGCCCTGCTTCGTCATATGCAACATCGCCGACGATGCGCGACCGGCCATCACGTTCAATGCGGTTGATACCTACGTCGATAACGACAGCGCCTGGCTTGATCCAATCGCCTTTCACCATCTCAGGCCGCCCTACCGCTACCACCAAAATGTCGGCAGTTCGGCACAACGCAGGGACATCTCGCGTTTTGGAGTGCGCGACGGTCACGGTGCAGTTCTCGGCCATCAGCAGCTGGGCCATTGGCTTACCAACAATGTTTGATTTGCCGACAACTACAGCATTCATTCCGGCCAAGCTGCCCAAACGGTCTTTCAGCATCATCAAGCAGCCCAGCGGGGTGCAGGGAACCAAGGCGTCTTGGCCTGTGGCCAAACGGCCAGCGTTCAGGATGTGAAAACCATCCACATCTTTGTCTGCATCAATGGCATTGATAACCGCGTTGGTATCAAGGTGTGCAGGAAGAGGTAGTTGCACGAGAATGCCATTAACTTCCGGAGCGGCATTCAGCTCGTCCAAGAGACCCATTAGCTCAGCTTGGGTTGTATCAGCGGGCAGCCTATGAACGAACGACTGCATACCGATGGCCAATGTCTGGCGGTGTTTGGCACTTACATAAACGCCACTTGCTGGATCCTCGCCAACAAGTACAACAGCCAGGCCAGGAATGAGTCCTGTTTGCTCTTTAATCTCGGTTACTTCTTCCGTAAGTTTGTCCACGAGATTGGCTGCAAAGCCTTTCCCGTCGATACGGTCGGCCAAGAATTGATTGTTCATGAAACTAACACCTCAACGTCATTGACTGGCGTGATTGGTTTTCATTGGCGCAAATTTGAGGAGTGGGGGTGTTGTTTGCCACCCCCTTTAGAGCTCTGGTCTTATTTGACCAGTAAAGCTCCGCGCGCCATGAATTCCTTGAATTGCTCTTCAGGAACGAAAGCGCCACCAGTTGTCCAAATGACGTGTGTTGCCTGAGCGAGTTTATTGCTCAGTCCGTGAGCTTCTTGATAAGCACGACCTTGATTGCTGTTCACGATGAACTCTGGGCCGGCAAAGCCTGCAGTAGCTGATGGCTCAAGGCGAATTGCTTGAGTGGTTTGCGCCTTCCAGAGCCAGCGGAACAAGTCGTCGTCGTCGACAGTGAAAACGCCGGACAGCATTGGCTTCATGACATCCGCTACGAACTCCGACATACGGGCAACCGCCATACCGTCTGCTTCAGTTCGGTTAGTCAGGCCAACGTCATACACCGAAATCAGCTCTTTAGAACCGCTCATCATGTGAACCATGGCACATGGAGACTGAACCGGCTCAACAAAGAAAGCGTGAGCGGCATCGCCGAAAATAGCTTTCAGTCCGTATGCCGCGCCACCGGGTGCACCGCCAATACCGCATGGCAGGTAGATGAACAATGGATGGTCTTCATCGATGGTGACCCCCTGCTCTTTGAGCTGCACTGCCAGCTCGCTGGCAGCAGCGCTGTAACCGAAGAACAGCATTTCCGAGCGCTCATCATCCACGAAGTAGATGCTTGGATCGCCCTCTGCATCAATGCGAGCGTGTTCGACTGCAGTGGTATAGTCGGCCTTGTGCTGCACGACCTCCACGCCCAGGCGTGTGAGCCGATCAACTTTCCATTGTTTGGCGTCCGACGACATGTGCACCACTGCTCGGAAGCCCAGAGCGCGAGCGGCAATACCAACGCTCAGCCCCAGATTACCTGTGCTGCCCACGGCAATGGTGTGCTGGGCAAAAAGAGCGCGGGCCTGCTCTCCCACCAGGACGGTAATATCGCCACCAGGAGTCAGGATGCCGCGCTTTTCAGCCATCTTCTTGGCGTGCATAAAGACTTCATAAACGCCACCACGTGCTTTGATCGAACCCGCGACGGGCAAGTCCCCGTCTGCCTTGACGAAGACACGACCGTATTCCGAAGTGCCATACCCGAGAGCACCACGCAGATCTTCGGCTTCGATCAGCTTGGACTGGATCCGGCCCTTCGATGCCTTGAGTTCGGGGAAGCACGTCTCCAGCACTGGCGCCAGCAGCTGCCAGTTTTCTTCGGCCTCTTTAACTTGAGCAGCCCGGATCGGCAGCGATTGGTCAGCAATGCCGTTGGCTTTCAGGTTCGGGTTTAGCCAAAGCGCAGGTCGGCCAGCCAGGACATCGTCACGCGCTGGATCATTGGGAAGTTGAACGCTCATTTTTATTTTCCTACAGCGTGGAGTGAGGCGGATGGTCTAGGCATCCGCCATGTACCCCTTAGGCATAGATTGGGAAGTCGGCAACCAGTTTGGCAACTACTGCGCGGCTCTTCGCGATGACGGCGGCACGGGTAGTTTCGTCAGCAACTTGTGCATCGAAGATATCTGCGATCAGGTTGCCGATGACTTCGAACTCTTTGGCACCAAAACCTCGAGTAGTACCCGCTGACGAACCCAGGCGCAGGCCTTTCCACTCTGATGGCTTGGCGCTGTCGAACGGAATCGGGTTTTTGTTCGAGGTGATGTTGATTTCCGACAACGCGTCCTGCGACTGCTGACCGGTCAGATCCTTGGACGAAACATCTACCAGAACAACATGAGTATCAGTGCCGCCACTGACGATGCGTACACCACGCTTCTGCAGAACTTCTGCAAGCAGGCGAGCGTTCGCTTTGACGTTTGCACCATAGGTCTTGAATTCATCGGTCAGAGCTTCACCGAGGCACACTGCTTTACCGGCGATGGTTGCCAGGTGTGCGCTGCCTTGTACGCCTGGGAAAACAGCCGGTTGAAGCTTCTTGAAGAGGTCTTCGCGGTTGGTCATGACCAAGCCGCCGCGAGCACCACGGAGGGTCTTGGTGGTGGTGCAGGTCACGATGTCTGCGTGTGGAATCGGCGAAGGGTGCACTCCAGCAGCGACAAGTCCGGCAAAGTGGGCCATGTCCACCAGGTAAGTTGCGCCAACCTTATCGGCAATCTCTCGCATACGCGGGAAGTCGATTTCACGTGGGTAAGACGAGCCACCCGAGATGATGAGCTTCGGCTTGTGCTCCAAGGCCAGAGCTTCGACGCTGTCGTAGTCGATTCGGCCAGTTTCGCGATCTACGCCATACGAAACGATGCTGAACCAACGGCCCGACTGGTTCGGCTTTGCGCCGTGGCTCAGGTGCCCACCCGAAGCCAGATCCAGGCTCAATACTGTGTCGCCTGGTTGCAGAAGTGCAAAGAACACAGCTTGGTTGGCCTGGGTGCCGGAGTGTGGTTGCACGTTCACGAAGCCGCAGCCGAAAAGTTCTTTTGCGCGGTCAATGGCAGCTTGCTCGACAACGTCGGCGAAATCAGCGCCGCCGTGGAAACGCTTGCCTGGGTAGCCTTCAACGGTCTTGTTGGTGATGACCGAACCGATGGCCTCCAGAGAGGCGAAGCTCACCGAGTTCTCAGAGGCGATCAGTTCGATCTGGCCTTGCTGACGTTTTTTCTCGTCTTGGAGAGCTTTGAAGATCAGCGGGTCGCGCTCAGCAAGATTGTCGTTGAAGTAGGAGTGGGTCATTACGGCGTTACCTTTGTTGGGGTTTTTTTCAAACCTATACCCTGTCCCAGATCAAAAAAAGCGAATAATATTTCAATAATACGTAAGCAATACTTAATGATTTTCTGAGATGTCGCTTTTTAGGGGAAACTTGATGGATATCAGTAAGTTGCGTGCCTTGAGAGAGCTTGCGGTACGTAAGACCATGGCAGCCGTTGCTGAAGCGATGCACGTATCGCCATCCGCTGTCTCCCAGCAGATTTCGCTGTTGGAGCAGGAGGTGGGGATCGATCTGGTAGAACGGCGCGGGAGAGGCGTAGATCTGACCATCGCTGGCAGAAAGCTCGTTGAGCGAGCCAATAGGATCTTTGAAGAGCTCGAATCCGCTAGGGCCGATATGGCCGAGTTGAAAAAGGTCGTGGCTGGAGACCTGAGGATTGCTGCATTTCCCTCAGTTGCAGCAGCGTTGATGCCCAAGACAATTCAAACACTCCATGCCACTCATCCTCGCCTGGAGGTGCTGTTTGAGGAAATGGAGCCTGAGGAAGGGATGAATGCTCTGCGCAGTTGGCAGACAGATATTGCGCTGATCGATGACTTGAACGTACCACCCGGCCTGCTTGACCCCAGTATCGAAATCACACCACTCATCGAAGACGTGTTCAACGTGATGATGTCGCCTGATCATCGCTTAGCAGTGATGGAGACTGTCACGTGGCAGGATCTTGAGCATGAAAACTGGGTGATGGATACAGCCTCCTCCACTTACACCAGGATGTTGACCGATGCTTGCCAGAAATCAGGGTACACGCCCAACATCATCGCGCGTTGCAAGGGATTCGAGGTTACCAGAGCGTTAGTTAGCGAGGGGTGCGCGATTGCCATACTCCCTGGACTTAGGGCTCGTAAAGATTTACAGGGCACACGAATTTGTCGACTGGAACCAGAGATTCGGCGCCGCATATCCATTGCATTTCGCAAGGGTGAGAAGAGGAGCCCGGCGCTTCAGGTGTTCGTACAATGCCTAGAGCAACACGCGGCTGAGATTCGGTGACCCCCCTAAAAATCAACATCATAGTGGCGTGTAGCCGCATTCGTAAGCTTAGCTTACGTAATATTGTAAAATTATTCGCTTTTTCTCTTTTTCTATAGGCGCTAGGTTGATCTCAACCGGGAGGAGACTCTCGGTTGGGCACACTCAATTGCTGATCCTGACATTCAGTAATTCGGTAGGTCTGACGGTGCTTCATATTTCGCCCCGGAAACGGGGCTTTTTAAAAATAAAAAGAGGGCAGCCTATGCCACTTAAAAAATCTTCTGATTGTTTCTCTGGGCCGTAGTGGCCTGTCTGATGTTTTCTGCCTCTGAGAGTTGGTTGAGTACCTGCTAGAGCGTCATCGCTTGGGCGGAATGTCTCTGCTGCAATCCATGAGAGCAATAACATGAAAAATGAAAACAAGATCTTCAAAGTTGGCCTGACAGTCGCAGCACTGACGCTGAGTTCGATGATGTCAATGGGTGCCATGGCCGGTACGACGCTCGACAATGTCAAGAAGAAGGGATTTGTTCAATGTGGTATCAGTGATGGCCTGCCAGGCTTCTCTTATACCGACCCCAAGGGTAATTTTCACGGATTCGATGTAGATGTTTGCAGGGCTGTTGCTGCAGCCGTCTTTCCCGCTTGACCGGCGAGAAGGAAAACGGATTTCACGGCGCGTACCGGAGCAATCCGGAAACGGCGCAGGGTGCAGATTGGAAACAATCGTATACAATATAAAATAATGGGCCTTCCCCTTTGTTTAGCTGCCAAAAATAACTACAGGAAGCTGAAACGATGAATCATACCCAGCAACCCGAGGTGCGCTCCGCCGATGCCCCAGCGCTCGGCGGCGGTAGCAACCACGGTCTGAAACGCAACACCCTCGGCGTTACGTCCATCGCCTGCTTCATCATCGCGGCGGCCTCGCCGATGACCAGCGTGGTCGCCGTCGTGCCGATCATGCTCAGCATCGGCAGCGGCGTCGGTTCGCCGGCGGCCTTCATTCTTGCTGCGTCGATCCTGATGCTGTTCGCCGTGGGCTACGTGGCCATGGCCCGGCATGTCAGCAATGCCGGTGCGCTCTATGCCTACGTGACCCTGGGCATGGGCCAGTTGACCGGCCTGGGCACGGCGGCCCTGACCATCTTTTCCTATACGGCGATCCAGGTCGGCCTCTATGGCGGCTTTGGCTTCTATGCGGCCGAGCTGATCCTCCAGGCCACCGGCGTGGCCGTGCCCTGGTGGCTGTGCGCAGCGGTGGCGGCGGCCGCCTGCCTGTACCTCGGCGTCAGTGGCGTGCATTCCGGCGCGCGGGTGCTGGGCTTCCTGATGAGCTTCGAATGCCTGCTGCTGTTCGTCCTGGCCGGCGGCATGCTGCTGAACAGCCCAGCCGAAACCTCGTTCAGCCTGGCGCCCTTCGCACCGTCGGCGTTGCTCAGCCCCGGCCTGGGCGTGGCCCTGATGTTCGCCTGCGTCACCTTCAGCGGCATCGAGGGCAGCGCGATCTACAGCGAGGAAGCCCGCGACCCGAAACGCACCATTCCCCGCGCCACCTACTTTTCGGTGTTCTTCATGGCCGCCATCTACAGCGGCGTCACCTGGCTGATCATCTGCACCCTGGGCACCGATCACGCCGTGGAGATCGCCACCAAGGAGTCGGGCAAACTGGTGTTCCGGGTCAGCGACATGGTCCTGGGCGGCTGGGCCACCAGCTTCTTCAATATCTTCATCGTCACGGCGATCTTCGCGGCCATGGTGACCATCCACAACAACATCGCCCGCTACCTGTACTCCCTGGGCCGCCAGCATCTGGTCTGGTCGCCGCTCGGCTACACCGGACGCAAGGCGCAGACCCCCTACGTCGCCTCGATCGTGCAGACCGTCAGTGCCGTGATCTGCGTCGGCTTCTTCGCGGTGATGGGCCTGGACCCGTACAACGTGCTGTACGCCAGCATGACCGGCATGGGCGCGATCGGCCTCGTCCTGGCGCAGACCATCGCTAGCATCGCCATCTTCGTGTTCTTCCGCCGCACCCGCTGCGACCAGCGCTTCTGGAATGCCTTCCTGGCCCCGCTGATCGCCGTCGCCGGCCTGTGCGTCTTCCTTTACTACGCGCTCAGCAGCGTGGAGCTGCTCCTGGGCCTCAGCGGCACCTGGGCTAACCTGCTGGCGGCGCTTGTGTTCATCGTGTTCGCCGCCGGCTGGGCCTACGGCTTCTACGTCAAGCGATGCCATCCAGCCAAGTACGAACGGATCAAGTCGGTGCTCTGCGAGTAACCCGGTCCAGCCATGCCCGTGCGGCAGTCACCTATCCAGCAATGAGGAAACAGCATGACCAACACTCTTCGCCCCAACTTCGCCGAGCGGGCCAAGGCCCAGCGCTTCCAGACCAGGGCCTTTATCGATGGACGCTTCGTCGATGCCCTGGACGGAAAGACCTTCACTACCGTCAACCCGGCCAACGGTGAAGTCCTCACCCGCATCGCCGAGTGCGACGCGGCGGATGTCGAGGTGGCGGTAGCGGCCGCCAAGGCGGCGTTCGAGGACCGGCGCTGGGCCGGCCTGGCGCCGAAGGAGCGCAAGCGTGCGCTGTTGCGCCTGGCCGACCTGGTCGAGCAGCACGCCCAAGAGCTGGCCCTGATCGAAAGCCTGGACAACGGCAAGCCGGTAGACGACGCCCTGGCCGCTGACCTGCCGGACGCCATCGAGACCCTGCGCTGGCACGCCGAGGCCATCGACAAGCTCTACGACCAGAGCTCGCCGACGCCCGGCGACCTGGTTTCGCTGGTGGTGCGTGAGCCGGTCGGCGTGGTCGGCGCGGTGATCCCGTGGAACTTCCCGCTGGTCATCCTGGCGATGAAAACCGCCCCGGCCCTGGCCGGCGGCAACTCGCTGATCGTCAAGCCCGCCGAGCAGACCACCCTCAGCGCCCTGCGCTTCGCCGAACTGGTGGCCGAGGCCGGGATCCCGGCCGGCGTATTCAACATCGTCACCGGTTTCGGCGAGACCGTCGGCCAGGCCCTCGGTCGCCACCCGGACGTGGATTGCCTGAGCTTCACCGGCTCCACCGAAGTCGGCCGCTACTTCCTCAAGTACGCCGCCGAGTCCAACCTGAAGAAGGTCATCCTCGAACTGGGCGGCAAGAGCCCGGCCATCGTCATGGACGATGTCGATGACCTGCAGCCGATCGTCGAGCAACTGGCCATCGGCATTCTCTTCAGCCAGGGCGAAAACTGCAGCGCCGGTTCGCGCCTGCTGGTCCATGAGAAGGTCAAGGGCCGGCTGCTGGAAGCGCTGGTCGAGCACTTCAAGACCTGGACCGTCGGCGATCCGCTGGTCGAAGGCACGCGCATCGGTGCGCTGATCGACGAGAAGCACATGAACAACATCCTCGGCTACATCAAGGCGGGCGTGGAGGAGGGTGGGCGGATCATCCTCGGCGGTCAGCGCATTCGCCAGGAGACCGGCGGCTACTACATCGAGCCGACCATCTTCGACGACGTCAGCAACCAGATGACCATCGCCCGCGAAGAGATCTTCGGCCCGGTGCTTTCGGTGATCACCTTCTCCAGCGTCGAGGAGGCCATCGCCATTGCCAACGACACCCCCTATGGCCTGGCCGCATCGCTCTACACCAACAACCTGCACACCGCGCACAAGGTGTCCCGCGCCATCCGTGCCGGCACCGTGTCGGTCAACTGCTTCTCCGAAGGCGACCAGTCGGTGCCGTTCGGTGGCTTCAAGCAGTCCGGCTTCGGCGGTCGCGAAAAGTCGTTCCTGGCCCATGACCAGTATTCCGAAGTGAAGACGATCTGGATCCAACTGAAATAATGAGGCGCGGCAAATGAGCAAGAACGAGTTCGATTACATCGTGGTCGGTGCCGGGTCGGCGGGGTGCGTGGTGGCCAACCGCCTCAGCGCCGAACGCACCACCCGGGTCCTGCTGCTGGAGGCCGGGCCGCGCCACGATAGCGTGATCCTGAAGATGCCCGCCGCCCTGGGCCTGCCCCTGGAAAGCAAGCGTTTCAACTGGGGCTTCAAGAGCGAGCCCGAGCCGGGCCTGAACGGCAACCGCAGCGACCAGCACCGTGGCCGGGTGCTTGGCGGTTCGTCGTCGATCAACGGCATGGTCTTCGTCCGCGGCAACCCGCTGGACTTCGACGGCTGGGCGGCGGCCGCGCTGCCCGACTGGTCGTACAGCCACTGCCTGCCGTACTTCAAGAAGATGGAGACCTTCGACGGTGGCACGGACAACTTCCGTGGTGGTTCCGGGCCGCTACACGTGCACCGCTGCAAGGCCGACAACCCGCTGTACCAGGCCTTCCTCGGCGCCGGCCAGGACTACGGCCTGCGCCTGAACCCGGACCAGAACGGCGAGCGCCAGGAAGGAGTCAACGTGGCCCAGGCCTCGACCTACAAGGGCGAGCGCTGGAGCACCGCGCGTGGCTACCTGGACTCGGCCGCCGGGCGCGACAACCTGGTGGTGAAAAGCCGCGCCTTCGTCACCGGCCTGGTGTTCTCCGGCAAGGCCGCGGTCGGGGTGAAGTACGAGATCGATGGCGTCGAGCAGATCAGCCATGCCGCCAAGGAAGTGATCCTCAGTGCCGGTGCCTTCGGTTCGCCGCAGTTGCTGCTGCTCGCCGGCATCGGTGATCAGGACGAGCTCAAGGCCCTCGGCATCGAGCTGCGCCACCACTTGCCCGGGGTCGGCAAGAACCTGCAGGACCACGTGGCCGTGGCGATCCAGTATTCGACGCCCAAGCAGGGTGTGTCGCCGACCCGCGCGCTGTCGCCGCTCGGGCGGCTGTTCGTCGGGGCGCGCTGGATGGCCGCGCGCAGTGGCCTGGGGGCGTCCAACTACTTCGAGGTGGGGGCGTTCTTCCGTGGCAACGACCAGGTCGAGTACGCCAACCTGGAGCACGAATTTCTCCCCATGGTGGGCGAGTTCTACCGCGGCAAGGCGCGCATCACCCCGGGCTTCCAGTACTTCACCAGCGTCATGCGCCCGGCCAGTCGTGGCAGCGTCACCCTGGCCTCGAAGGATCCCAAGGCCGATCCGCTGATCCGCCTGAACTTCCTCACCGCGCCGGGCGACCTGGAGCAACTGCGCGAAGGCCTGCGCAAGACCCGGGAAATGATCGCCCAGCGCTCCTGGGACGAACTGCGCGGCGAGGAGCTCAGCCCCGGCAAGCACCTGCAGAGCGATGCCGAGCTGGAAGCCTGGATCCGCGACAACGCCGGCACCACTTTCCACGCCTGTTCCACCTGCCGCATGGGGGTGGACGAGATGGCGGTGGTCGACCATGACGGCCGCGTCCATGGCATCGACCGGCTGCGCATCGTCGACGCCTCGGTGTTCCCGGCGCTGACCACCGGCAACACCAACGCCCCGACCATCATGCTGGCGGAAAAACTGTCCGACCACATCCTCGGCCAGGTCGCTGCGCCGATGGAAGTGTCGGCCTGGCGCGAAGCGCTGGCGCCGGCCCTGGACAAACCCGGACTGCCTGCCGGCATGCCCCACTGACCCTGCCCCGGTCCGGCGGCGACCCGTTCGCCGCCGGACATCCTGATGGAGAAACGACTTTTGGCGCGTCTTGCTTTGAGCGAGGTGGACAGCCTCGCCCGCGCGGTGCTCGAACTGCACGGTTTCAGTCGCGAACAGGCGCTTGCCGTGGCGCGGACCATGGTCTGCGGACAACGGGATGAGTGCGCTTCCCACGGCGTCTACCGCCTGCTGGTGTGCATCGCCACGCTGAAGGCCGGCAAGGTCGACCCGCGCGCCGAGCCGCAGGTGCATGACCATGCGCCGGGCAGTGTGCGGGTGGATGCCGCCGGTGGCTTTTCCCAGCTGGCTTTCGACCGCGGTGTACCGCTGCTGCGGCGCAAGGCGGTGGACAACGGCGTGGCGGCCCTGGTGATCAACCGCTGCGTGCACTTCTCGGCGCTGTGGGTCGAGATCGAGACCCTGACCGACCTCGGCCTGGTGACCCTGGCCTGCAACCCGAGCCATGCCTGGGTCGCTCCGGCGGGCGGGCGCGGGCCGGTGTTCGGGACCAATCCGATCGCCTTCGGCTGGCCGCGCCCGGGCAAGGATCCGTTTGTCTTCGACATGGCCACCAGCGCCATTGCCCGTGGCGATATCGAGTTGCACCGGCGTGCCGGCAAACCGGTGCCGCTGGGCTGGGGCGTATCTGCCGACGGCGAGCCGACCACGTCGGCCGAGGCCGTGCTGCAGGGCGCCATGCTCACCTTCGGCGGGCACAAGGGCTCGGCCCTGGCGGCGATGATCGAACTGCTGGCGGGGCCGCTGATCGGCGACCTGACCAGCGCCCAGTCGCTGGCCCACGACGCTGGTGCGGGAGCCTCGCCGTTCCATGGCGAGCTGATCCTGGCCTTCGACCCCAGGCGCTTTCTTGGCGAGCGCTACGAGCATTACCTGCACAGCGCGGAAACCCTGTTCGACAGCATCGAGCAGCAGGGTGCCCGCCTGCCTTCCGCCCGGCGCTACGAGGCGCGTCGGCGCAGCCTGGCGCAGGGCGTCGAGATCAACGATGAACTGCTGGACGAACTGAACGCGCTACTGCATCGGTAGCGCCTGGAGAACATGTGATGACGGCTATATCAGGCAAGAACTTCATCGCCGGTGCGCGTTGCGCCAACGGCACCACCCCCCATCGCAGTGTCGATGCCAGCACCGGCGAGGCACTGCCCTGGACCTTCTGGCAAGCCAGCGCGGAGGAAGTGGACCAGGCGTGCGATGCCGCCGCTGCGGCGGCGGCTCGATTCCGCAGCACCAGCCCCGGGCAGCGAGCCGATTTCCTCGACGCCGTGGCCGCCGAGATCGATGCCCTGGGTGAGGATTTCGTGGCCATCGTCTGCCGCGAAACCGCACTGCCGAGTGCCCGGATCCAGGGTGAGCAGAAGCGCACCACGGGCCAGTTGCGCCTGTTCGCCGAAGTGCTGCGCCGTGGTGATTTCCTCGGCGCGCGGATCGACAGCGCATTGCCGGAGCGCCTGCCGCTGCCGCGGCCGGATTTGCGCCAATACAAGATCGGCATTGGCCCGGTGGCGGTGTTTGGCGCGAGCAACTTCCCCCTGGCCTTTTCCACTGCGGGCGGTGATACCGCCTCGGCCTTCGCCGCCGGTTGCCCGGTGGTGTTCAAGGCCCATAGCGGGCATATGGCGACCTCGGAACTGGTGGCTGGCGCCATCACCCGGGCGGTCGAGCGCTGCGGCCTGCCGGCGGGGGTGTTCAGCATGATCTACGGGAGCGGGGTCGGCGAGCAATTGGTCAAGCACCCGCGGATCAAGGCCGTGGGCTTTACCGGCTCGCTCAAGGGCGGCCGTGCCCTGTGCGACATGGCCGCCGCGCGCAAGGAGCCGATCCCGGTGTTCGCCGAGATGTCCAGCATCAACCCGGTGATCGTCCTGCCCCGTGCCGCCGAGCGGCGTGGCGTGGTCATCGCCGGGCAACTGGCGGACTCGATCGTGCTCGGCTGCGGCCAGTTCTGTACCAATCCGGGGCTGGTGCTCGGCCTGCGCTCGCCGGCCTTCAGCGCCTTCGGCGAGGTGCTCGGCAGCGCCCTGCAAGGCAAGCCGGCGCAGACCATGCTCAATGCCGGCACCCTACGCAGCTACCAGTGCGGTTCGCAGCATCTGCAGGACACTGACGGAATTCGCCTGCTGGCGGAGGGCGCGGCCGACGGGCAGGCGCCGGCCCGCCTGTTCGGCGCCGATCAGCGCCTGCTGCTTGAAGGCGATGAAGTGCTTCAGGAAGAGGTGTTCGGCCCGGCATCGGTGCTGATTGCCCTCGATGACAAGGCCGCACTGCTGCGTGGCCTGGAGGCCATGCAAGGTCAGCTGACGGTGACCCTGATCGGCGATGACGAAGACCTGGAGGCCTTCGCCGAACTGATCCCGCTGCTGGAGGACAAGGCCGGGCGCCTGCTGGTCAACGGCTACCCGACCGGGGTCGAGGTGGCCGACGGCATGGTTCACGGCGGGCCTTACCCGGCCACTTCGGATGCGCGCGGCACTTCGGTCGGCAGCCTGGCGATCGAGCGCTGGCTGCGCCCGGTGTGCTACCAGAACTTCCCGGACAGCGCGCTGCCCGATGCTCTCAAGCGCGACAACCCGCTGGGCATCACGCGCCTGGTCAATGGCCGGGCGAGCACGGCGGCGGCCTGACATATCCTGTACCTGCTCCGGGCTACCGGGGCAGGCGCGGATCGGGCTATGGTGCGGGCTGAAAAATTTCGTATAAAATATTCGAAGTCCGCCCTGGAGAAAAACCACCGTGTCTCTTTTCTTGAAAAACGTCCCCAACCTGGGCATTGCCCCTTCCAGCTCGGAGATCATCCTGAAGCACCTGCGGGACGCGATTATCAAGGGCGAGTTGCCGGAAGACGAACCGATCCGCCAAGACGAACTGGCCAAGTCGTTCAACGTCAGCAAGATCCCGGTGCGCGAGGCGCTCAAGCGCCTGGAGTCGGAAGGGCTGGTGGAATTCCACCGCAACCGCGACGGTGATCGTCGCCGACTCCAACGGCGGCTGGTCGCTGGCCAGCGCCAAGCTGGCGATCCAGGGCATGGCCGGCTTGCCGGTGTATGTCGAGCAGCCGTGCCGCAGCACCATTGACTGCATCCTCGCTGCCCGCGGCTCGAGCCTGCCGCTGGTGCTGGACGAATCCATCGTCAGCGCCGACGAAGTGTTCCGCGCCAAGTACGAGGCCAACGCGGTGTCGGTGAACATCAAGTTCGGCAAGCTCGGCGGCCTGACCAACCTGGTGCGCGCCCGCGACCTGCTGCAGGATCTGAACATGGCGGTGTCGGTGGAGGACATGTGGGGCGGCGACATCATCACCGCTGCCACCAGCCACGTAGCAGCCACCACCCGCCCTGAAAGCCTGCTGATGACACCGTTCTTCAACGACTGGACCGACGGCCACCTGGCCCACTACCAGCCGCGTTCGCAGGGCGGCTTCGGCAGCGCGCCGACGGGGCCGGGGCTGGGCATCGAAGTGGATGTCGGCCGGCTGGGGGCGCCGCTGTTCAGCGTCGAATAAACGGTTCTTGTTGGGGACGATAGAGAATTCGGAAAAAATCGTACGCTAAGCTTCGCGAGTTCTTGTAACCAATTCATTGTTTTTTCAATGGATGAAAGAAAATGGCGAAAGCTATTTGACAAACAAATCGGGATCTTATAACTTACCTACCAAGTAGTCGGTAGATGAAATAAAGCCATGAAACTCAATTCAGATCTTTCGCAGCGTGTTGTCGTCGAGCCTTCAAGCTTACAGTGGGTCGATTCGCCAGCGACCGGGATTCAACGCCAGTTACTGGAGCGTGATGGCGACGAAGTGGCGCGTGCCACCTCGATCGTGCGATACGCGCCGGGCTCCGCTTTTGAAAATCATAAGCACGACTTGGGCGAGGAGATTCTGGTCCTGGACGGCGAATTCAGCGACGAATCCGGGACCTTCGGGCCTGGGACTTACATCAAGAATCCACCAGGTTCTTCGCATGCACCGAGCTCCGCGACGGGTTGCACGTTGTTCGTCAAGCTGCGCCATCTTGATCTAGCCGACAGCCAACGCACCGTGGTCGACACCCGTAACGGCCCCTGGTTTCCAGGCCTCGTGCCGGGTCTGTCGGTGATGCCACTTTCTGAGTTCGACACACAACATACGGCTTTGGTGCGCTGGGCCCCGGGGACACGATTCAATTCGCATCGTCACTACGGCGGTGAAGAAATCTATGTGTTGGAAGGCGTCTTTGAGGATGAGTTCGGAAGCTACCCTACCGGCACATGGATGCGCAGTCCGCATTTGAGTGCTCACCGTCCCTTCAGCAATACAGGCTGCACCATCCTGGTCAAGACAGGCCACCTGCCAGTCGCCGAATCAAATGAGGCGCTTGCATGAAGCATTTCTCCGAAATCTCGCCGACCGCCGAGCGGGTGGTCGATGCCGCTGAAGGGTTGGTACAGCAGCACGGCTACAACGGCTTCTCATACGACGACGTGGCCCAGTTGGTAGGCATCAAAAAACCAAGTATCCACCACCACTTTCCCAAGAAGGGTGAACTCGTGGCCGTGGTCGCACAGCGCTACACGCACCGGTTTCGTGAGGAGTTGCTGAGCATCGAAGGGCAGCATGCGAAAGCGCCTGACAGGCTAACTGCGTATGCGGCACTTTTCGAACGCACCTTCGCCAAGGACCGGCGCCTTTGTGTCTGCGGCATGTTGGGTGCCGAGTCGGACTCGCTGCCGGACGCCGTTGTGAGCGAGGTCGAGCGATTCTTTAAAGTCAATCTCGACTGGTTGACTCTTGTCGTTGCCGATGGTCAGCGTGCCGCGCTGATCACCTCGAATTCCACCCCAGAGGCTCTCGCAGAGGCATTCTTGTGCGCGTTGGAAGGCTCGATGATGGTGGGCCGTGGCATGCGGTCGTCACGCGGACCGGCCGAAGTTGGAAACACTTTTCTTTCCACCGTGTTGACCTGAGGTCGGCACTTTTTTTGCAACACAACCCTACCATTTAGTTGGTAGTTAAGGAGATTATTATGAGTACTGAATTTAATGGCAAGAAGTTGTTGGTCATCGGCGGCACTAGCGGGATGGGACTGCAAACTGCCCGCATGGTTCTTGAGCAAGGCGGAAGCGTCGTCATCGTCGGTCACCGTGAAGACAAGGCCGAAGAGGCCCGCAAGGCGCTGTCGTCGTTGGGCACCGTGACCGCCCTGACTGCCGATCTCTCGCGAGCCGAAGATGTGAAGCGACTCCTGCATACCATCGATGAACACCACAAGGACATCAATCTTCTGGTCAACGCGGCTGGGGTGTTCTTCCCGAAGGCGTTTCTTGAGCACACGGAAAGTGATTACGAACAATATTTGACGTTGAATAAAGCGTTCTTCTTCATCACACAAAAAGTCGTGGCCAATCTCGTGGCCAGCGAGCGTCCCGGCGCCATTGTGAACATCGGCTCGATGTGGGGCAAGCAGGCGATTGCGGCTACGCCGTCGTCCGCGTATTCGATGGCAAAAGCAGGTTTGCATTCGCTGACCCAGCACCTTGCGATGGAGCTGGCATCCAAACAAATCAGGGTCAATGCCGTTTCTCCGGCGGTTGTCGAAACGCCGATTTACGAGGGATTCATACCCAAGGCCGAGGTTCATGGCGCCTTACAGGGATTCAACAGCTTCCACCCAATCGGCAGGGTTGGGACGCCACAAGACGTCGCCGAGGTCATCCTCTTCCTGTTGTCGGACAAGGCAGCATGGGTGACGGGCGCAATCTGGGACGTTGACGGCGGCGTGATGGCCGGGCGTAACACATAATGGGGGAACGAGAAATGAACACAAACATTAAAGGAACTCCCGGCAACGGGATCAACGTCGGCGCATTGCGTGAGTTTGCAGATCAGGTCGCAGCAAAGCCCGCCGCAGGCATCGCGACGTTCGGCGTCGTGACAACCTGGGAGGGTGGCACCCGGACGCGTGCGCGAACCATGCCGCTCGTACTAGGTGACACGGCCTTGGCGCGCGGCTTTGTCATCGACGCGGACGAACCGGCAGAATTGCTCGGTACCGACACGGCCGCTAATCCACAAGAATTGATCCTGGCTGCGTTGAACGCATGCATGACTGCAACCTACGCGGCAAATGCGGCGGCAATGAACATCGAGTTGCAATCGCTGACTATCCGCACGAAGGGAAGCCTCGATCTGAGAGGTTTTCTTGGAATCGATCCTGGGATCAATCCAGGGTACGACCAGGTCGAGTATGAGGTCGAAATGGAGTCGTCGGCGGATTCGGCGGCGCTGAAAGCATTGCACGCGCAGGTGCAGCGAACATCGCCGAATTACCACAACTTCGCGAGAGCCATTGATCTCAAGGCCAAGCTGACCATTCTCCAATGATCGAGTCAGTGTTTCCCGTGGTTGGCTGACGGGAGGCCAAACCAGATGCGCTATGACGGAAGGTTCAACCTTCCGTCATCACGTTCTCTGGAATACGCAGTGTCAATTTGAGGTATACCCTAACCGGATGTCAGGCATGCCCGTGCCGCGCCGTCAGAATAGAGTCCGCTTTCACATTCTTTGACACATGCTTGCCAAGGTCTTAGATTTCAGCCTGATAAATTCAAGGCTTCGGGTGCAATGGAACCAAAAACCAACGTAAGCCCTGCCGCCCATCCAGCCCATGGAGGCATCTTGCAGGGACAACGCATCGGTTACGTCCGGGTCAGCAGCTTCGACCAGAACCCGGAACGCCAGCTGGAGCAGACCGAGGTGAGCAAGGTGTTCACCGACAAGGCCTCGGGCAAGGACACCCAGCGCCCCCAGCTCGAAGCGCTGCTGAGCTTCGTCCGCGAAGGGGACACCGTGGTAGTGCACAGCATGGATCGCCTGGCCCGCAACCTCGATGACCTGCGCCGCCTGGTGCAGAAGCTGACCCAGCGTGGCGTGCGGATCGAGTTCTTGAAGGAGGGGCTGGTCTTCACCGGCGAGGACTCGCCGATGGCCAACCTGATGCTGTCGGTGATGGGGGCCTTCGCCGAGTTCGAGCGCGCCCTGATCCGCGAGCGGCAGCGCGAGGGCATCGCCCTGGCCAAGCAGCGCGGCGCGTACCGTGGCCGCAAGAAAGCTCTCTCCGACGAGCAAGCCATCACGTTGCGGAAGCGGGCCGCTGCCGGCGAGCCGAAGGCGCAGCTCGCCCGCGAGTTCGGCATCAGCCGTGAAACCCTCTACCAGTACCTCCGCACGGACGACTGATTTATGCCGCGTCGCTCGATCCTCTCGGCCACCGAGCGCGACACCTTGCTTGCGCTACCGGAAAGCCAGGATGACCTGATCCGCTACTACACCTTCAACGACTCCGACCTGTCGCTGATCCGCCAGCGACGCGCGACGCCAACCGCCTTGGCTTCGCGGTGCAGCTCAGCCTGCTGCGCTACCCCGGCTATGCGTTGGGCACCGACAGCGAGCCGCCCGAGCCGGTCATCTTATGGGTGGCCAAGCAAGTTCAGGCCGACCCGGCGAGTTGGCCGAAGTACGGCGAGCGAGACGTGACTCGCCGCGAGCACGCCCAGGAACTGCGCACCTACCCGACGCTGCGCCCGCTGATCGGCGGCACCCTGAACATTAAGCACGTCCGCGCCCACTGGGATGACATCCTGCGCTAGGCCAGCTCGATCAAGCAGGGCACCGTCACCGCCTCGCTGATGCTGGGGTTTGGGGAGCAACGGAACAGAAAGTGCACTTAAGCCCTGCCATTTCCTCTCAGCGCCATAATCCAGGACCTTCATCTCCATCTCTCCTTGATTCCGTACTTAACTACGGAGATAGAGTCGGCTCGTGGGTAGAAAACCCGAGAGGAGGCTGTTATGAAATACCTAAGACTACTGCTGATAGTTGGTGCGACTCTGCTGTCATCCACCGTATGGGCCGAGAGCGGGAGCGACCGTTCAATCGAGCGAATCGCCGCTATGCGCGACAAGGCTGAGGCGGCCTTGGTGGCGGAAACCGCCAAGAAGATTGAGCAACTGGGGGCCACGGCGGCTGGCCGGGTCGAGGCGCAGCCCGGCTGTCCGCCTGCAAAGTAGAACATGAGCTGCTGATGCAGTACTAACCTGTGGCCTATGCAAGTGCTCCTTTGGCCATTCAGCGGCGCTCAATGAGCGCCGCTGTTTTGCCAAGCGCAAGCCGACCCCGGAGGTGCCTCACGCATCGGGAAATCCTCGGTTAACGCGCGGAGTCAGCGCAGTTCCTTTTCCCCCTGCAGCGAAACGATCAGCGGACAGGAAACCGTCCCGTGGCTCGCACAACAATCGTGAACCAGCCGCGCCAACACCGACTCGATCCGCCGCAGATCCGCGAGTTTTCCCCGCACATCCTCGAGCTTCTGCTCGGCGAGCACGCGCGCTTCGTCGCAGTGAGCGCCGTCATCCAATCGCAACAGCCCGGCCACCTCATCGAGGCTGAAGCCCAGTCGTTGCGCGGATTTGACGAATTTCACCCGGGCCACGTCCGCCTCGCCGTAGCGGCGAATGCTGCCGTAGGGCTTGTCCGGTTCGGGCAACAGCCCCTTGCGTTGATAGAACCGGATGGTTTCCACGTTGACCCCGGCCGCCTTGGCGAAGGCGCCGATGGTCAGGCTTTCCACAGTGTTTTCCATACTGCTTGACTCCGTACTTGACTACGGAAGTAACCTTAAACCATCGCTCACATGCTCGAAAGGAGAAATGCATGTCTGAACCATCAAACGGGCGCGCCCCTCTTGTCGCCGGGGGGCTTGCGGCGATTCTCGCCTCGACTTGCTGTCTTGGGCCGCTGGTTCTGATCGCACTGGGATTCAGCGGGGCCTGGATCGGCAACCTGACCGTGCTGGAACCTTACCGCCCGCTCTTCATCGGTGCGGCGTTAGTCGCGCTGTTCTTCGCCTGGCGACGCATTTTCCGCCCGGCTCAAGTCTGCAAACCGGGTGAGGTCTGCGCCGTGCCCCAGGTACGCACCACCTACAAGCTGCTGTTCGGGCTGGTAACGGCCTTGGTGCTGGTCGCGCTCGGCTTCCCCTACATCCTTCCCTTGTTCTACTGATCAGGAGTCCGCCATGAAAAAACTGCTTGCATCCTTCGCCCTCGCCACCCTAGTCGCCGCACCTGCCTGGGCGGCCACGCAGACCGTCACTCTGGCGGTGCCGGGCATGACCTGCGCCGCTTGCCCGATCACGGTGAAGAAGGCGCTGACCAAGGTCGAGGGCGTGACCAAGGCCGAGGTGAGCTATGAGAACCGCGAGGCCATCGTCACCTTCGATGATGCCAAGACCAATGTCCAGGCGCTGACTAAGGCGACCGAGGACGCCGGCTACCCGTCCAGCGTCAAGCAGTAGGCGGGCATTCCGATGGCAAACCCTTTCAATTTGTTCACGCGGATCGGTGACAAAGCCGGGTCCGTTGGCGTGCTGATTTCTGCCATAGGCTGTGCCTCGTGTTTCCCCGCCCTTGCCGGTCTGGGGGCCGCGATCGGTCTGGGCTTTCTGAGCCAGTGGGAAGGCCTGTTCATCACCACGCTGCTGCCGTTATTTGCCGGGCTGGCCCTGCTCGTCAATGCCCTCGGCGGGTTCAGTCACCGGCAGTGGCGACGCGCTGCGCCTGGCCTGATCGGCCCGGCCCTGGTGCTGATAGCGGTGTATTTGATGCTGGCTCACGGCTGGCGGAGCGGCTGGCTGCTCTATATCGGCCTGGCCCTCATGTTTGGGGTGTCCATCTGGGATCTCGTGTCGCCCGCCCACCGCCGTTGCTCCCCGACGTCCTGTCCGACTCCGCCAAAATGAAGGAATAACACTATGACCAAACTACAAATCGTCGGCATGACCTGCGCCTCCTGTGTCGAGCATGTGAAAGAGGCCTTGGAGAAGATCCCCGGCGTGCATCGGGCGGATGTTTCCTACGCCAGCGGGAAGGCCGAACTGAAGGTCGACGAGGGCGTAAGCCGTGAACAGATGCAGGCCGCCGTCGAGGCCCTGGGGTATCGAGCGGCGTTCGAAGACGCCACGGCACCTACCCGCTCAGGCCTGCTCGACAAGGCGCGGGGCTGGTTGAGCGGCAGCATTGGCGCCGGGAAAGATGGCGACAGGCTCCACGTGGCGGTCATCGGCAGCGGTGGCGCCGCCATGGCGGCCGCGCTCAAGGCGGTGGAAGGCGGTGCGCGCGTCACCCTGATCGAGCGCGGCATCATCGGCGGCACCTGCGTCAACGTTGGCTGCGTGCCCTCCAAGATCATGATTCGCGCCGCGCATGTGGCCCATCTGCGGCGCGAGAGCCCGTTCGACGCCGGACTGTCCACCACGAGCCTGACCGTCCTGCGCGAGCGGTTGCTCGCCCAGCAACAGGGTCGTGTCGACGAACTGCGCCACGCCAAGTACGAAGGCATTCTGGAGAGCACGCCGGCGATCACCCTGGTACGCGGCACCGCCCGTTTCCAGGACGGCCGCACGCTCAGCGTGGAACTGGCCGAGGGCGGCGAGCGCATCGTCGCCTTCGACCGCTGCCTGATCGCCACCGGCGCGAGCCCGGCCGTTCTACCGATTCCCGGACTCAAGGACACCCCGTACTGGACCTCGGACGAGGCGCTGGCGAGCGACACCATTCCTAAGCGGCTCGCCGTGATCGGCTCCTCGGTGGTGGCGGTGGAACTGGCGCAGGCCTTTGCCCGGCTGGGCAGCAAGGTCACGGTCCTGGCACGCAGCACGTTGTTCTTCCGCGAAGATCCGGCCATCGGTGAAGCGCTGACGGCAGCCTTCCGTATGGAGGGCATCGAAGTGCTGGAACACACGCAAGCCAGCCAGGTGTCCCACGTCGACGGCGAGTTCATCCTGAGCACCAATCATGGCGAGCTGCATGCCGACCGACTACTCGTCGCCACCGGCCGCACGCCCAACACCCAAGGCATGAATCTGCAAGGCGCCGGCGTGAAGCTGGACGAACGCGGTGCCATCCAGATCGACTCGGGCATGCGCACCAGTGCCCCGGATATCTATGCGGCCGGCGACTGTACCGACCAGCCGCAGTTCGTCTACGTGGCGGCGGCCGCAGGCACCCGTGCGGCGCTCAACATGACCGGCGGCGAGGCGAAGCTCAATCTCGACGCCATGCCGGCCGTGGTGTTCACCGATCCGCAGGTGGCCACCGTGGGCTACAGCGAAGCGGAGGCGCACCACGCCGACATCGAGACCGACAGCCGCACCTTGACCCTGGATAACGTGCCACGCGCACTGGCCAACTTCGACACGCGGGGTTTCATCAAGCTGGTCATCGAGGAAGGTAGCGGACGGCTCATCGGCGTGCAGGCGGTGGCCCCGGAGGCGGGCGAACTGATCCAGACCGCCGCCATCGCCATCCGGGCGCGGATGACGGTGCAGGAACTGGCCGACCAGTTGTTCCCCTACCTGACGATGGTCGAGGGGCTGAAGCTCGCGGCGCAAACCTTCGCCAAGGACGTCAAGCAGCTGTCCTGCTGCGCCGGGTAATGAGCGCGCGAGGTTGAAGCATGAACGACACGGCAAGCGATCTCGGCAGTCGCGACAGCCTGCGCAAGACCTGGCAGGTAATCAGCTTATGGGGGCTGCCTGCCGTCGTGGCGACCATAGCGCTTGTTCTGGCGGATCGACGCCCTGCGTTGTTCCTGGCAGCGAGCGCCGCGCTACTCGTGATGGGCGGCGCCTGCCTGGTCAACGCCGCGCGCTGTCGCCGCCTTCACTGCTACATCACCGGGCCGTATTTCCTGATGCTCGCGCTGGGTGCGCTGCTGGCTTATGGGTTTGCCCCAAACGGCGAGTATCACTCCCGGCTGTGGTTGCTCCTGGCACTAGGGGTTACGCCATTGCTCATCTGGCTACCTGAACGCCTAGCCGGAAGGAAATATCTGAGCGCCCTAGTTTGCGGGGAAGACCGGGAGTGTCGGTGATGAATGCCTACACCATATCCAGACTGGCCGAGGACGCGGGCGTCAGCGTGCATGTGGTGCGCGACTATGTGCTGCGTGGCTTGCTGCACCCCGCGCGGCGCACGGAGAGCGGTTACGGCATTTTCGATGAGCGGTCCCTGGCGCGTCTGCGCTTCGTGCGCGCCGCCTTCGAGTCTGGTATCGGGCTCGACGAATTGGCACGGCTCTGCCGGGCGCTCGATGCGGACGATGGCGCCGACTTGATCGGCTGCGTCGAGTGCCTGCTCCGGCTAGTCACGGCACGGCAGGCGGCCTTAGCCGCAGTGGCAACCCAGCTGGCCGGGCTGACTCATTGCGCCGGCGAAGGTTCTGCCTATGCGTAACGCCGATCACGTTGAGTCAAGCAAGGTCTTCCGCTGGCGTGCTTACACCTGGGGCGTGCTCGCCGCGCTCACCTGCCCTTGCCATCTGCCGGTGCTGGCATTGCTGCTTTCGGGGACAGCGGCCGGCGCGTTCGTCAGCGAGCAGTGGAGCCTCGCGACGCTCGTGCTGGCGGTTTTCTTCATCCTCTTCCTGCGAGCGGCATTGCAGGCCTTTCGGAAGCGACCGTGACCCGCTCGGAGCACGGCGCGACCACCACTGCCGAGTTGGGCAGGGAGGCTGCAGGTCGATCGGCGCTCAGTCACGGGGGGAAAGCGTTGCTAGGTTTTCTTGGACGATGGAGGAACCCCCATCATGAACACAAACAACACCTCCACCATCAGCTGCTGCGAATGCTGCAAGGACATTCCCCTTGACGCCGCACTGACGCCGGAAGGTTCCGAGTATGTCGTGCACTTCTGTGGCCTGGAGTGCTATCAGCGTTTCATGTCGCGAGCAGATAAGAGGGCGGCATCCGAGCCTGATCACCCCTGCACACAAAAGGTCAGTACCCGTCAGGACGGCTAATTCGCGCTGCACCGGAAAAGTGGCTCTTGCTGGTCGCAGAAAGCGTGAGCCCGAGGACTCCGTCAGTCGCAATCCGTCTGAGCTGGAAGTGGCATCGAGTGCGGTGCCCGGCCGATTTCGAACCCAGGCCGTTACACCTACTGGTCGTCGTCCGGATTGCGCAGCGGCCGCAGTTCGCCGCGGGTAACCTCTTCCGGCACCGCGAAGGAGTAACGGCCCAGCATGTTGATGTGCTCGTGGATCAGTGGCGAGAGCCGCGCGACATCCTCCTCCAGCACCGGGTAGCCGTGCTGCCTGAGCCGTTCTACGGCCGCCGTCATGTAGAGGGTGTTCCACAGCACGATGATGTTCACCACCAGGCCGAGGGCGCCGAGCTGGTCCTCCTGGCCTTCGCGGTAGCGCTGGCGCAGCTCGCCGCGTTTGCCGTGGAACACGGCGCGGGCCAGGCTGTGGCGGCCTTCGCCCCGGTTCAGCTGGGTCAGGGTGGCGCGGCGCTTGGACTCGTCGTCGATGTAGGTCAGGGTGTGCAAGGTCTTCTCGATGCGACCGAACTCAGCCAGCGCCTGGGCCAGGCGGGTGGGACGATCCCCTGTTTGCAGGGTGCGCATGATGCCGGTGGCCGGCACTCGGCCGAGCTTGAGCGAGCCGGCCAGGCGTAGCAGGTCGTCCCAGTGCTCGGCGATCAGATCGAGCTTGACCGACTGCCGGGCCAGGCCGTTGAGTTTGCCGTAATCCGCCTCCGGGCGCGTGCGCCAGAAACGGGTACCGCCGACGTCGGCCAGGCGCGGGCTGAAGTGGTAGCCGAGCAGGCGGAACAGCCCAAACACCACATCGCTGTAGGCCCCGGTGTCGGTCATGATCTGCGTCGGCTGCAACTCGGTCTGCTGTTCCAGCACCACGGCCAGCAGCACCAGGCTGTCGCGCAGGGTGCCGGGCACGGTGATGGCGTTGAGGCCGGAGAACTGATCGGAAATCAAGTTGTACCAGGTGACGCCCCGGCCGGTGCCGAAATACTTCGGGTTGGGGCCAGCATGCACGGTGCGCACCGGTACCACGAAGCGCATGCCATCGGCGGAGGCGACCTCGCCGCCGCCCCAGACCTGGGCCAGCTCCAGTTGGCTCTGCGCCCCCACCAGAATGGCGTTTGCCACTGACAGCGTGTCGTCACGGATATAGTTCTGGCTGACCCAGGACAGCCGGTCGCGGCGTAGCGCCTGATTGTCGGTGCGGATCAGCGGCTCCAGGCCGGTGTTGCAGGCCCCACCCAGCAGCACCGCGCAGAGGCTGGTGACCAGGTTGTCGGCCCGCGCATTGCGCTCGGACACATGGGTGAAGGCCTCGGCGAAGCCGGTGCGAGCGGCGATTTCCAAGAGGATTTCCGGCAGATCGACACGCGGCATCAGATCAGCCACGGCTGCTCGCAGTTGCAGCAGCGAGTTCGGCTCCTCCAGCTTGTCCAGTGTGCCGAGCGAGAGCTCGGTCTTGCCCTCGGCGTTCTCGCTCAGCTGGATCGCGGGGTTGTCGGGTAGGCGGGCCGCGACCGCCTGCCAGGTCGCATCCAACTCGGCGCTCAGCGCATCCAAGGTGGTGCCGGCGTCAATGGTCAGGCCCAGCGAGCGGCAGATGATCGGCCGCGCCGCCAGCCATTCGGCACCGTCGAGCAGGCCGAGACGCGGGTCGGCATAGCGCCAACTGGGCGAGACGAACACGTCGCGCCGGCGCAGGGCCGTGCGCAGCGCATCGAGCGTGCAGAACACATAGGCGCCCATGTCGAGGGAGCCATCCTCGCGGGTAATGTGCTTCTGCCAAGCCTTGGCCACGATCTCCTGCGGCGCGTCATCCTCCGGTTTCCGGCGGGGCAGGTTCAGCTGCAACCAATCCAGGCCGGCGACCACGCCTTTGCCGGCCGGGCTGAAGCCGAAGCGGATGTGCTTGAGCAGGTCGGGCAGGAAACGGCGCACACTGCGGTAGCGCGCCTCCAGGGCGAGAAAATACACATCGTCAACCGGGCGGATCAGCGCATTGACATCTTCCAGGGCTTTCTCCAGCGAGGCCCTCGGCAGGTCGTTGAACAGCCGGGCGCGCACGTTGTCATCGCTGATTGAGCTGTCCAGCACGACCTTGCACGCGGCGGCGAGCGTCGCCGCCGAGCGATCCAGGTCTTTCAGGCTGCGCATGCGGGCTTTCTTGTCGGCCTTCTCCGCGTTGCTGAACAGGTCGCGTAACAGCGCTTCCAGGACCTCCAGGGCGTCGTCGTGCGCGGTGGCCTCCAGGCACAGGGCGAACGCCACCAGTGTCGCCATCCGCCGCGACGCCGGCAGCCGGTTGATCGCCGTGACCTTGGCGGTGTTGGCGAAGCGAGCCAGGGCCGCGATACGGCTGGGCGGGATGTGCGCCGCCGCTGGCAAGGCGATGCCGATGCCGCGCACGTCATCAAGCCGGCGCAGCGCCCGAATCAGTGCGGGGCCACTGACCATCACCGGGCCGGAGCGCAGTTGATCCAGCCGGGAACTGCGGTTGCCTTCGGCGACCAGCAGCAAGTCCTGTAGCTGCTGCCGTTGCGCCTCGCTCACACTGCGGCCAAGGGTTAGCCAGAGGCGTTCTTCGACCCGGCTGCGCAGTTGGGCGATGAACCGTTCCAGAACGGTGACGCCGGGCAGTAAAACCTTGTGCGTCAGCAACCAGGTCGTCGCCCGATTGAACAACTCGCCAGGACGATCTGTCCCTGTCCAACAGAGCGCATACAGCCAGCGGGCAAGTCGAAAGCCGACGCTGGAATCAGCAAACACCCGATAGCCGTAACGCTCCTGAATCTCGGCGGCATGACGTTGACGTTGGCGGGTTTCGGCATAGGCCAGGATACAAGTTGGATCGGTAATGCCTAACTGGCGACTGAGCGCTTGCAGCACCTCTTGGGGGACGGCTGAAAAGTCGTCGGGAAAAGTGCCCAGGTAGCGGATGCTGGTCAGTTGGGTGGCGTAGCCAAGGCGGTTGTGCTCGCCGCGCAGCGGTAGGAGGATTTTGTGGTCGTCGTCGCTCAGGTGGAAGTAGCGTTCCAGCTCCTCACGACTGGGGGCATCGACATAGCGGCCAAAACCGTCGCGTTGCTCCTGGGTCAGAAAACCGACCGGCATCGATCACAGCACCTCGGCGCAGAACACGGCGGGCGTGACAATCCGCGTGCGTTCGATGTGCCCGCGTTGCAGCAGGCCGGCGCGGCGATCACCGGTCACCAGGTAGTCCGCATCGCCTGCCAGGGCCATGGCCAGCAGAAACGAGTCATCCGGATCATCGGCTTCGACCTCGATGGTCAGACGCTCCAGTACCACAGCCCGTTGCAGGTTATTGATCATGGCTCCCACTTTGGCGGGCTGAAGGATGGCCTGGAGCTTGGGGTAGCGGCTGGCTCGGCGGATTTCATCGAGCTGCATCCGCGAGGTCACTACCTCGAAACGCGCCGCCCGCCAGGCACGGTAGATCGCATCGGGCGCGCCATGCGGCGAGATCAGTGCGCTGAACAGGATGTTGGTATCCAACACGACCCGCATCAGCGCTTACGTGCCCAGTCGAGCGCTTCGTCAACCGCTTCGGTCAGCTCTGCCTCGCTCAGATGGGCATTAGCGGCCTTGGCCTGTTCGGCCGTCAGTTCCAGGATGTGGGCCCGCACCGCCTCTTCAATGAAGCGCGACAGGTCGCCTTTCCGGCCACCGCCCTGGCTGGCCAGAAACATCCGAAGCGACTGGTCGGTGTCGGCCGAGACGGCGACATTCCAGCGAATCGTATTCATGGCGTTCCCCGCTAGTAGGTGTTTGTGTGTTTATACGCCAATCACAAAGGGCTATGCAATGGTTCAAAAAAACCTTCGTTTTGCCGAACTTTAAGTGGACAGGAATCGGCTGGTTAACCTACCTGCGCTACGGTTCAAATAACTGGTACGCTTAATCAAAGTTCAACTATTACTAACGTAGTCGAGTAAACGGTACTTTTGATGAAGATCGGTTATGCGCGGGTGAGCACTCGGGATCAGAACGCCGACCTCCAGGTCGATGCCCTGAAACAGGCCGGGTGCGAACGCATCTATCAAGACATCGCCAGCGGCGCGAAAAGCGCCCGGCCGGAGTTGGACAAGTTGCTAGCCCATGTTCGAGCGGGCGACACCGTGGTGATCTGGAAGCTGGATCGCCTCGGGCGCTCCCTCAAACACCTGGTCGAGCTGGTCGGCGAGCTGGCAGAGCGCAAGGTCGGCTTGCAGAGCCTGAATGACCCAATCGACACCACCCACGCCCAAGGTCGCTTGGTGTTCAACCTGTTTGCCTCGCTGGCCGAGTTCGAGCGCGAGCTGATCCGCGAGCGGACTCAGGCGGGTTTGTCGGCCGCGCGGGCGCGGGGCCGGATCGGTGGCCGTCCCAAGGGCCTCCCAGCCAAGGCCGAGGCCACCTCCATGGCGGCCGAGACGCTGTACCGCGAGGGCCGCCTGAGCGTCAGCGCCATCGGCGAGAAGTTACACATCTCCAAGAGCACGCTGTACAGCTACCTGCGCCATCGTGGTGTTGAGATCGGCGCACACCAGAAGAGCGCCCAGCCGCGAGGTCAGCAACGCAATGTCGCGTCGCCGGCAGAGCCCGCCGCCGAGCAGGTGGCCACCGTCACGCTGCGCCTGGCGGTGGTGAACAACAGCAAGTTCGTTCGCGGCCGGAAACGGGCCAAGGAAAATATCGAGCGCTACTGCTTGGAGCCCTACAGTATGAAACGGCTGGAGTCGGGCAACTACGAACTGGCCATTCCGTATCGGAGCGACGATGAGCTGGACAAGACCGTGCATGACTTGCTGACCGAGATCAGCCAGGAAGCCGACATGCGCAACTGCTTTATCGAAGCCGATGCCTGGGAAGAAGGCTCTGAACGGCGCTGGTAGGGCTTAAGTGCACTTTCTGTTCCATTGCTCCCCAAACCCCAACATCGAGCACTGGATTCAGTTCACTCGACATTTCGGGCCGATGTCCGGCAACGAGCCAAAGCTCAAAGAACCTGCCGAGCGCTACCTGATGACGATCTTCGCCATGGGTTGCAACCTCGGCCCCAGCCAGGCCGCGCGGCATCTGGCCGGTAATGTCACCCCGCACATGCTTTCCTATACCAATCGCCGTCACCTCTCGCTGGAGAAACTGGACAAGGCTAACCGCGAGCTGGTGGAACTCTACCTGCAGCTCGATCTGCCCAAACTCTGGGGCGATGGCAAGGCGGTGGCTGCGGACGGCACCCAGTTCGACTTCTATGACGACAACCTGCTGGCCGGCTACCACTTCCGCTACCGCAAGATGGGAGCCGTGGCCTATCGGCATGTGGCCAACAACTACATCGCTGTATTCCAGCACTTCATCCCCCCGGGCATCTGGGAGGCAATTTATGTAATCGAGGGGCTGCTCAAGGCCGATCTCAGCGTCGAAGCTGATACGGTGTATTCCGATACCCAGGGCCAGTCGGCCACGGTGTTCGCCTTCACTCATCTGCTTGGCATCAACCTCATGCCACGCATCCGCAATTGGCGCGACCTGGTGATGTGCCGGCCGGATCGCGGCGCTGCGTATAAGCATATCAACCGCCTGTTCACCGACACCGCCGACTGGCACCTGATTGAAACCCATTGGCAGGATTTGATGCAGGTCGCGCTATCGATCCAGGCGGGCAAAATCTCCTCGCCTATGTTGCTGCGAAAACTCGGTTCCTACAGCCGGCGTAACAAGCTCTACCACGCGGCACAGGCACTGGGCAGCGTGATCCGTACGATCTTCCTGCTCAACTGGATCGGCAGTCGCGAGTTGCGCCAGGAGGTTACCGCGAACACCAACAAGATCGAGTCCTACAACGGATTCTCCAAGTGGTTGTCCTTCGGCGGCGACGTGATCGCCGAGAACGATCCGGACGAGCAACAGAAGCGACTGCGCTACAACGACATGGTGGCCTCGTCGGTGATCCTGCAGAACACTGTGGACATGATGCGGATCCTGCAGAAATTGGCTCGCGAGGGCTGGCAGTTCTCCGATGAGGATGTGTCCTTCCTCAGCCCCTACCTGACCAGCAACGTCAAGCGTTTCGGCGAGTTCAACCTCAAGCTCAACCGGCCGCCGGAGCCCTGGATCAAAGACTCGGTGTTCCAGCAGGCAGCCGGGTCCATCCGCACTGGCAAGCTCGGTACTGCGGAAACCGAGGAGATGACCTGATGAACATTCCTCCTGCGTCATTTCGCGTCACGCCCTACGGCGAGGTAGATGCCGAGGCGCTGGAGCGTTTGCATGACGTCTACGACACCACCCAGTTGCTGTGTCTAGTCGATGGGCTGGATCTGCTGCTTAAGGATATGAACAACATCGGCGGCCTCAGGGATGGCCTCCTGCGGGTACATGCCATGGCGAAAACGGTGCTCGATGGTGCGGCACTATCGGTGTCTGTGACGGAAGGCGGCAGTATCTGGGAGGAAGCCGAGTCGCTTGATGAGGATCTGGTGGAACTGGGCAATTGGCTGGCCAGCGTCAGAGCTCAACTGAGGCCTTTGATTGAACTCATGCCGGCCGATCCTCATTAACCAACTAGTCGCCAGCAACACCGAGCAAGCTACTGGCTTCTGAACGGCTCAACAAGTTGACCCACATAGCCTGTCGGATAGTTCCGGTCACGCAGTCCTACTTCGGCGCTGCCGGGCTTGCTTGCGCTGTCATAGAAGGTTCCAAGCAACTGATCCCACACCAGCAAGAACTCACCGAAATTGACCTGAGCATCCTCGAAGTCGCGGTTGTGATGCCAGCGGTGTGTTTCTGCAACACCGATGACGCGCCGTAGCCAGCCCAACGAGTAGTCCAGATTTGAGTGTTGAAAGGCCAAATGTACCGTCAGGATGCCGAACCAGGTGGCCACGAGTGCAGAAGGAGTGCCCATCGAAAAGAGCACGAGCAGCCCAGGCCCTGCCATGATAGCGGCATGCAACGGGTGCCGGCGCTCGCCGTTCATCCAGTAGAGCCGCTCAGCGCTGTGATGTGGCTCATGCAAACGCCACAGCCATGGAACCTGATGGCTGAAGCGGTGCATGGCGTACAAACTAAGGTCCAGCACGGCGGCGACAATGACTAGCTGAGCCCACAGCGGTAAATCTGTTGGGAAGACACGGAACTCTGCGGACACCCAATCGCCCAGCCGGGCCAGCACGGTCGCCGTAAACTGGATCACAGACAGGTTCACGACCATATGGATGATATCGGTAAGGGTATCCTGGTGGTCCTCCAACCAGTCGCCCCGGAAAGGCTGCACGCGTTCCAGCAACGCCACCAGCAGAATCCCTAGGGCGGCAATGATCGGCGTGCTGGGCCAATACGGAATACCCGTGTAGAGCAACCAGATCATCCAGGCTGCGGCCCCGCCAAAGATTGCTGGGTAGCTGAGCCAGCGGATCATGAACCTGAGTGAATTGCCCATCGTGAAGCCCTCCCTAAGATGACTCCACTTTGTGCCAATTACCTGTGCTGGCGCTTGAACGAAAAAGCTGAATTCAGCCTTTCAGACTGACATGACCCAAGGCAGACGACGGGTCGAGGCCAAACAGTTCGCGGAAGGTGCGGGAAAAGTGGGCCGCATCGGCGAATCCGGCAGCGTGGGCGGCCGCAGTCAGGTTGGCGCCGCTGGCGATATGCTGGAGCGCTATGACCAGGCGATTCCATTTCCGGTAGCTGCGCAGCGGCAGGCCGGTCTGTTCGACGAACCAATGTGAGAATCGGGTAGGCGACAGATGAACGCGCTTTGCCAACGCCTGCCTGCCACTAATCGGCTCTTTTAACGCAGCGAGGACCGATTGCAGTCGCGGATCGGAGGCCGGCGGAGTCGTAAGGTTGAGAGCAAGGCGCACCATTTCCCGAATTTGCTGGGCTGACGGATCGGAGCTGCTCAGCAATTTTCGCAGCGATGCTGTATCGCCCATCTGAATCGGAGTGATGCCCTCCCCGATGTTATCGGGAAGTGCTCGCGCCTCATCGGACAGCGCGTCGAGGTAGATCGACAACACTTCGTCAGCTTCGATCTGATGGGCCACCCCTGCCCTGATGCAGATGGCCCTTGCCGTCACCGACGAGGATGTACACTTCACCGTCAAGCGGCCGTTCAAGCTGACGGTAATTTGATGCGCCATGTGGCCATGCCAATCTTGGCTACCCGCCTGCCCCAGAAAAATGCCCAGCCCGGGTGAAATCCAGGCTCTGCCATGCCAGCCGATACCCTGCGTTGCGTTCATTCAGCGGCACCTCAGGGTTCCACATCCAGCTGCATTTTGTGCACTAATGAGCTTTATAGCTAATTATAGAGTGATTATAGAATCCTCTTTGGCCTGAACTCTATCGCTTGCTCGATTGAAATCTCACCCGCTACAAAATCAGCTCCCCCTTTGAGATTAGACACTCTATTTGATCCAAATCAACGAAGTGCTGTTATCGTCAAAAGGAGCGCTCATGCCTCGAGGCAATCTGCTATAGTCGCCCTATAGCCCCGCTTGGTGAATTGCTGTGCGTCGGATTGGATTGATCCTGGTAATGATTGCTAGCCTCGTGCTGCCGACCTTCGGCGGTATGGCTTTCAGCATGCCGGCACAACCTTGCCCGATGCAGAGCGCCGATCATCAGGGCCATGCAACGGCCGATGCTCCGTGCTGCGAGCAAATGGACACGTCTGATGGGGTGGCCAATAAGTCTCCCTGCAAATCCGGCCAGGAATGCAAGACCGGAGGACTTCTCCAGACCAATGTGATCAAGAGCATATCCCCTCTTCCCTCACGCTCCGAAATATTGCTGACACAGTCGGTGATTAAGCGAGAGCCAGCAGGACTCTGGCGCCCTCCTCGTTTCGTCTAATGCAGTGATCATCCCGCGCCTTACAGTCAGGCGCATCGTCGCGGCCACGTTTCGTAGCTGCGACCTCGATCAATCGCATTGGAGGCGAAAGCATGTCCGCTTTCCTTTTTCCACGCCGTGGCTATCTCGGTGTGTTGGCTGCCGCATTCTGGGCAGCTCCCTGGCTTGCCGCGCAGGCGCAGCCCCTAACCTTCGAACGAGCCCAAGCTCTGGCCGAGCAGAGTGCCCCTGAGAACCTCGCGCGCCAGGCGCAGGTGGCTTCGGCACAACAGGCTGTAGGGCCCGCAGACGCCCTGCCCGATCCCAAGCTGATTCTAGGCATCGACAACCTGCCGATCGAAGGCCCTGACCGTTACACACTTAATCGTGACTCCATGACCATGCGCCGCATTGGGCTCATGCAGGAAGTCCCCAACAGTGACAAGCGTCAGGCTCGGCGCCAGGTGGCCGAGGCTTCAGTTGTCCGAGCCGAGGCCGAGCAGCGTGCCATGCAGTTGGAGATCAAGCGCCAGACAGCAGTGAGCTGGCTGGACGTGTACTACGCCGAACGCAGTGTTGGCCTCTTCGATCAACTGGACCGTCAGATCGAGATGCTCCGCTCGACCGTGCAATCGCTGATTGCCGGCGGTAGTGCTCAGCCTGGCGAGCTGTTGCAGGCCGACCAGGAAGCTTTGGCGTTACAAGATCGGCGAGATGAACTGAATCGCGATGTGGCAGTAGCTCGTGCCAAGCTGCGCCGCTGGATAGGCAACGAGGCTGACCAGCCTTTGCAAGGAGGTGTTCCCAATCTGAACCTGGTGGTACCGCACCTGCAGCAACGCATTGCCTCACACCCTGAGTTGCGCGCTGCCTCCGCCCGAGTCGGCGAGGCTAGCGCCGAGCTGAACGAGGCCATCGCCGAGAAGACCCCCGACTGGGGTGTTGAGTTTGCCTACAACAATCGCGACAACCAATTCGGCGATATGGTGATGGTGCAATTTACCTTCGACCTGCCGTTGTTCGTAGGCACACGTCAGGGGCCCAAGATCAACGCCAGACAACAAAGCGTGTCGCAGATGGAAGCCGAGCAGGAAGCATTACTGCGCGCCCATCAGGCTGAGCTGGAAGGCGGTATTGCCGAGCTTGAGCAACTGCGCAGGACCTTGTCACGCACCGAAAAAACCTTGATCCCGCTTGCAAGCAAACGTGCCGATCTCGAACTTGCCGCTTACCAGGCCGGCAACAGCCAGCTGACATCCGTCCTCACCGCCCAGCGCGACCTGATCGAGGCTCAGCTACGGCAGATTGAACAGCAGCGCAAGCTGAGCCAGCTCTCCGCAAGCCTGTACTACGCCTATGTGGAGGGACTGAAATGAAGATATCGGCATTTGGTTTTGCGGTCGCCTTGCTGGCCGTGGGCATTGGCGCGGCGGGCGGTGGCTACTGGCTGGCCCAGCGGCAAGCCAAACACGAGATCCTGCCTAGCTCCGCACCGACGGACGAGCGCAAGGTGCTCTATTGGTACGACCCGATGCAGCCTGAGCAGCGCTTCGATAAGCCGGGCAAGTCACCTTTCATGGATATGGAACTTGTCCCTAAATACGCAGGATCCGAGCAGGATCCGTCTGTTCTGAGCATCCCCGCTCAAGCCGTGCAGAACCTCGGAATGCGAACCTCGATGGTGATCCGAGGTGTACTGCCCTCGGATATCGAGGCGGTGGGTTCCCTGGCCTATAACCAGCGAGAAGTGGCGAACCTCCAGGCCCGCGCCGGCGGATTCGTCGAGCGGGTTTACGGTCGCGCCCCGGGCGATGTGCTGCCTGCCGGAGCCCCCCTGGTCGACCTGCTGATTCCCGAATGGTCCGCCGCGCAGTTGGAGTTCCTGGCGGTACTGCGTACCGCTGACACTCGCTTGATAAGTGCGGCCCAAGAGCGCCTGCGCCTGCTTGGCATGCCTCAAACGTTGATCGAGCAGGTCCGCCGCAGCGGCAGACCACGGGCGGTGCAAACCCTCACCACACCTATCAGCGGCGAGCTCCAAGCCTTGCAGGTACGCGCCGGGATGACCGTCGAAGCCGGGCAGGATCTGGCGTTGATTAACGGGCTATCCAGTGTCTGGCTCGATGCGGCGATACCCGAGGCCATGGCCGGAAGTATCCAGGTCGGGGACGAGATCCGCGCCAACCTGACGGCCTTTCCTGATCGACCGCTGCTGGGCCGCGTCATAGCCTTGCTGCCGAGTGCCGATCCGCAAACACGCACGCTCACGGTACGCAGCGAGCTACCCAACCCTGCCGGTAAGTTGCGCCCCGGCATGTTCGCCGCCGTACGCCTGAACAGTGCCGTCGAACAATCCACGCTTCTTGTGCCGAGTGAAGCCGTGATTCGCACCGGGAAGCGTGCGTTGGTGATGCTGGTAGAAGGCGATGGGCGCTACCGCCCCCTGGAAATAACCTTGGGCCGCGAGGCTGATGGGCGTCTGGAGGTGTTGTCCGGTCTTGAGGAGGGTCAGGCGGTCGTTACCTCCGGCCAGTTCCTCATCGATTCGGAGGCCAGCCTACAGGGTGTCATGGCCAGCCATGCCGAGCAGGACAATAAGAAGGAACTACATGAGGCCCATGGTGTGATTCGTGCTCTGGACGCGGAGTCAGTCACCCTGGAGCACGGGCCCTTCGAGAGCCTGAATATGCCAGGTATGACCATGGCTTTTCCATTGGTCAGCTCAGAAGTAGCTGTGGGACTTAAGCCAGGAGATCACGTACGTATCGGCGCCCGCCAGAAAAACTCCGGCCTGATGATCGAGCAGCTCAGCAAGGAAGGAGACCAGCCATGATCGCACGCCTGATCCACTGGTCTATCGGCAATCGCTTTCTGGTGCTGCTGGCGACCCTGTTCATCACCGCCCTGGGCATCTGGTCGCTGCGCAACACGCCGTTGGATGCACTGCCGGATCTGTCCGACACCCAGGTCATCATCCGCACAAGCTTCCCCGGGCAGGCACCGCAGATTGTCGAGAACCAGGTGACCTACCCGCTGGCCACCACCATGCTCTCGGTGCCGGGGGCGAAGACAGTGCGCGGCTACTCGTTCTTCGGCGACTCCTTCGTTTATGTGCTGTTCGAGGACGATACCGACCTCTACTGGGCACGCTCGCGGGTGCTGGAGTACCTCAACCAGGCGCAGGAACGCCTGCCCGAGGGTGTTACCACCACCCTTGGGCCGGATGCCACCGGCGTGGGCTGGATCTACCAGTACGCCTTGGTCGACCGCAGCGGCCAGCATGATCTTGCCCAGCTGCGGGCACTGCAGGACTGGTTCCTTAAGTACGAACTCAAGGGCCTGCCCAACGTAGCCGAAGTGGCCACCCTCGGCGGCATGGTCAAGCAATACCAAGTGCTGCTCGATCCCCAGAAGCTGGTGGCTTATGGGGTAACTCAGCAGGAGGTCGAAGCGGCGCTGAAGAGCGCCAATCAGGAAACCGGCGGCGCCATCCTGGAGCTGGCAGAGCGCGAGTACATGGTCCGGGCTTCAGGCTATCTAGAGAGCCTGGCGGATTTCCGCAATGTGCCGCTGCGGGCTTCGGCCAGCGGAGTTCCGGTGCTGCTGGGTCAGGTGGCCACCATTCAGCTGGGGCCAGAGATGCGTCGTGGCATTGCCGAGCTGGATGGCCAGGGTGAAGTTGTAGGTGGCGTGGTCATCTTGCGCTCCGGAAAGAATGCCCGCGATACCATCGCCGCGGTGAAGACCAAGCTGGACAGCCTGAAGGGCAGCTTGCCGGCCGGCGTCGAGGTGGTCACCACCTATGACCGTTCGCAATTGATCGACCGCGCCATCGATAACCTCAGCTACAAGCTGCTGGAAGAGTTCGCGGTGGTTGCCCTGGTTTGCCTGATCTTCCTCTGGCACCTGCGCTCGTCGCTGGTCGCGATCATCACCCTGCCCCTGGGCATCCTGATGGCCTTCATCGTCATGCGCTACCAGGGCGTCAATGCCAACATCATGTCGCTCGGCGGGATCGCAATCGCCATCGGCGCCATGGTCGATGCCGCCGTGGTGATGATCGAGAACGCGCACAAGCACATCGAGGCCTGGAAGGCTCGACACCCCGGTGAACCGCTTCAGGGCGAGGCGCACTGGCGGGTGATCGGCGAAGCTGCGGCCGAGGTCGGGCCGGCGCTGTTCTTCAGCCTTTTGATCATCACCCTGTCTTTCCTCCCGGTCTTCACCCTGGAGGCCCAGGAGGGTCGCCTGTTTGGCCCGCTGGCATTCACCAAGACCTATGCCATGGCTGCCGCTGCTGGCCTCTCGATCACCTTGGTACCGGTGCTGATGGGCTATTGGATTCGTGGGCATATCCCCAGCGAACAACAGAACCCCTTGAATCGTTGGCTGATCGGTGCATACCGGCCGGTGCTGGAGTGGGTGCTGGCTTGGCCTAAGGTGACCCTAGCGCTGGCCTTGCTAGTGTTTTTGTCCAGTCTCTGGCCCCTCAGCAGACTCGGAGGAGAGTTTCTACCGCCGATGGACGAGGGCGACCTGTTGTACATGCCATCAGCCCTGCCCGGCTTGCCGGCCAGCAAGGCCACCCAGCTGCTGCAGCAAACCAACCGGATGATCCTCACGGTGCCCGAAGTGGCACGGGTATTCGGCAAGGCCGGGCGAGCAGAGACCGCCACCGATCCAGCACCGCTGGAAATGTTCGAGACCACGGTGCAGTTCAAACCACGCGATCAATGGCGCGCGGGGATGACACCCGAAAAGCTGATCGAGGAACTGGATCGCGCGGTAAAAGTTCCGGGGCTGTCCAATATCTGGGTGCCGCCCATCCGCAACCGCATCGACATGCTGGCGACGGGGATCAAGAGCCCCATTGGGGTGAAAGTGTCCGGAACCTCCTTGGTCGACATCGAGCGCATAACGCGCGATATCGAGGCCGTGGCCAAAGAGGTGCCTGGGGTGAGTTCGGCCTTGGCAGAACGCCTTACTGGCGGCCGTTACGTGGACATCCAGATCGATCGACTGGCCGCGGCGCGCTATGGCCTGAGCATCGCCGATGTGCAGGCGGTGGTATCGGGCGCCATCGGCGGCAGCAATATTGGTGAGACGGTTGAAGGACTGGCCCGCTTCCCGATCAACCTGCGCTATCCCAAGGAGTGGCGAGACAGTCCGCAGGCACTACGGCGTATGCCGATCCTCACGCAAGCCGGCCAGCAGATCACCTTGGGCACCGTCGCCCAGGTTAGTCTGACCGAAGGGCCGCCAATGCTGCGCAGCGAGAACGGGCGTCTGTCCGGTTGGGTCTATGTCGATGTCCGTGGGCGCGACCTGGCATCGACCGTGCGCGAGTTGCAGCAACGCGTAGCTGAGCAGGTACAACTCGATGCTGGCATGACCGTCTCCTACTCCGGTCAGTTCGAGTTCCTGGAGCGCGCCAATGCACGGCTGGCCTGGGTGGTACCGGCGACCTTGTTGATCATCTTCGTGCTGCTTTACCTGACCTTCAGCCGCTTCGGTGAGGCCCTACTGATCATGGCAACCCTGCCCTTCGCCCTATCGGGCGGCATCTGGCTGCTCTACTGGTTCGGCTTCAACCTGTCGGTTGCCACTGGGGTCGGCTTTATCGCCTTGGCCGGCGTCTCGGCGGAATTTGGGGTGATCATGCTGCTGTACCTGAAGAATGCCTGGCATGCACGTATGGATGCCGGGCGCAGCGGTGACCCGGCACTACTGGAGGCAATTCGTGAAGGCGCAGTGCTGCGCGTGCGGCCCAAGGTGATGACGGTGGCCGTGATCATCGCCGGCCTGTTGCCAATCCTCTGGGGCGGAGGTGCCGGATCTGAAGTGATGAAGCGCATCGCCGCGCCCATGGTCGGCGGCATGATTACCGCGCCGCTGATGTCCATGTTGGTTTTGCCGGCCGCGTACTGGCTGATGCGAAGGCAGCGTACACAGAAGGTTCGCGCACCGCAGGAGCTATAGCTTTACAAACCCGGGCAAGCCACGCGCCAAGCTGACTCGCCCGGGTAACGCGGCAGGAAGCATTACGGCGATGTAACTTTGACTTCATTTTTATGACAGGTTGAGCGGATATATTTTAATCACCACTTTGAAGGAGTGATTAAACATGAAAAGCCTCAAAGTTATTGCAGCCCTTGCCGCTATGGTTGTTTCCTCTGCCACTCTGGCAGAAGGCGGCGCTGATCGTGTTTATGGTCGGATGATTCAGGCCAATGAGCAGGCCATGCAAGAGTATGCTGCCGCTAACGGAAAGAATCCGCCTGAAGTTATTCATTACCGCTACGGCATGAAACTCGATATCGCCAGGGTCGTGGCCACTACCCCGACGGACTCTAGCTGCGGTGTGATGCCGGCCCAGATGACCTACGAGGACTCCAATGGCGATCTGAATATTCTTGAATACCGGGCAGCCGGGACAGGTTGCCGTAATCAAAACTAGATAAATGACATCGCGCTGACTGAAATGTAATTTCCAAGTCACCCTGACGTTATTTGGCATGTGGAAATATGACCAAGGCGTGCCTGGCTATGCCCGGCGCGCTTGGCACATATATGCGACCACACAATGACAACTGCCAATAACATCAGGAGCATTTATGAATAACAGAACCCTGTTAGGACTTTCTCTGCTCACTCTGAGCGTCAGTACCGGGCAAGCTGCGATGGCCGCCGGCGAGAAAGGCTAGGGATTTATCGAAGGCAGCAGCCTGACCATTCTCAATCGAAATCTCTACTTCAACCGCGATTTCCGTAAAGGCCAGTCCAGCAGCTCGGGTAATGGCTATTCGGAAGAGTGGGCGCATGGCGTGATAGGCAGATTCGAGTCTGGTTTCACCGAGGGCACCATAGGCTTTGGTGTCGATGCCTTTGCCATGCTAGGGCTCAAGCTTGACACCGGCGACGGCCGTTCTGGAGCAGGCGGCTCAGTCGACGTGATGCCTTACAACAGCCTCGGGCAGGCTGAGGACAACTACTCAAAACTGGGGGGCGCGGTGAAAACTCGGTTCATGGATACCGAGATCAAGGTAGGCGACGTCTTTCCTGTCAGCCCTGTCGTCCAATACGGTGATGCGCGGCTTTTACCGGAGAGTTTCCGAGGTATCACCGTGCTCAACAGCAGCGTGGAAGGACTGTCGCTTCAAGGCGGTCGCCTCCACTCGATGAGCCAACCCAATACCAGCAGCATGCGCGACGGCTTCGCTACCTTCTACGCAGGCGAAGTGGACTCGCCATGGATCGCCTATTTCGGTGGTGATTACACGCTTAATGACAACGTCGGCTTTAGTCTCTACACCAGCCGCCTCAAGGATGCCTGGAATCAATATTACGCGGGCACCACGCTGAGCTACCCGCTTGCGGACGATGTCGCCTTGATCGGCGGGCTGAACTACTACAAGGCGGTCGATGAAGGGAAGCAGCTCCTCGGGAGCTTCGATAACAACATCTGGAGCGGCAAGGTCGGCATCCAATTCGGCGCTCACACAGTACTGGTGGGTCTCCAGCGCAACAATGGCGATGATGACTTCGATTACTTGCGCCAATCGGACTCCATCTACCTCGACAACTCCATCCAGTACAGCGACTTCAACTCGCCGAAGGAGAAGTCATGGCAAGTGCGCTACGACCTGGATATGGAGTCTTTCGGTGTGCCTGGGTTGAGCTTCATGACTCGATATGCCCAGGGCTGGGATGCCGACTACAGCAAGGCCAACGAAGTCTATATGCGCCGTGATGACAACGGCGATCCGTTGACCAACCAGAAGCGCTGGGAGCGGGACATCGAGGCCAAGTACGTTGTGCAGACTGGATCACTGAAGGATATGTCTTTCCGTGTTCGCCAAATGACCACTCGCGCGACCGATTACGAGTCGGATCTGGATGAAGTCCGCCTGATTGTCGAGTACCCGCTGGAAGTTCTCTAACCCTGGCAAGCGGGCGGGTTGATTGCCCGCTCGCGCCTTGGTCCTGCTGTCCCCTCGTAGTGCTCCTTTGGTTTGGAGACAGCCCTTGGCGCCCTCGGGCGCCTTTTTTACTTAGGTTAAATGGCGTATGAAAAAGAGTCGGCCACTACACACAAGCGGCCGTGCTGGCAGGCAGTACTACTGAGCGGGATATTCTGCAACGACCTGATCAGACCCCGCCTTGGTCAAGCCAATGACCTGGTAGGCATGCTGTACGCCATCGACTTCCATACCGGGGGAGCCCGCCGGCATCCCGGGAACAGCGATGCCCACGAGATCATCGCGCTTGGTGAGCTCGATGACCTGAGCCGCCGGCACATGACCTTCGACGAACTTGCCGTCAATCACCGCGGTGTGACAAGACGCCAACCGCGGCGCAACGCCCAGACTTTGCTTCACTGCCGACATGTTGCTTTCGACATGGTCGACGACTTTGAAGCCATTCGCTTCGAGGTGTGAGATCCACTTCTTGCAACATCCGCAATTAGCATCACGATGGACATCAATCGTCAGGGCATCAGCGGCTTGAACTCCAGTTGTGACGGAGAGAGCGGCCAGCAAGGCCAGATATTTAGCTTTCATGCACGTGCTCTTTGCCATCGGCGTGGGTGTGGGTCTTGGGCGAGGCATTCGGAGTTTGCTCGGAATGATGGTCTCCGCCGCTTGGGGCGGCCTCATCCCCGGCATGGTGATCATCGCCACTCATGTCCGAATGGTGACCTGCCTCAGGTGCGGAGCCACCCTCGCTATCAGTAGCCGCGGCATCGTGATGGCCAGGCTCTCCGGCATCACCTGTTCCATGATGGTCTTCGCCACCGCCGCTATTGCCATGATGGCCAGGCTTGTTGTCGCCGTGCTGACCTTCATGATTGTGCATTTGCGTTTCCCCACCACCATGCTGATGGCCGCCACTGGATGCGACGAGTGCTTGGTATTGCTTGGCATCCATCGTCGGCAATTGGTCAATGAAGGCAACCATGCCCCAGATGTACTCATCGCCCATGCTCTTGCCCCACGCAGGCATACCCGTTGCCTTGATGCCATGCTTGATCACCCAGAACGCTGCTGACGGATTGCCATCGACACCGATCTTGGCGAGGTTGGGAGGCGCAGGGTAAAGCGATTGGCTTAGCTCGGTCTCCGCCACACCTGGCGCCAAATGACAGCCGATACACATGGAGTTGTAGTTGCCCGCACCGGCGCGAATAAGAGCTTGATCATCCAGGTTGGGAACCTCGATGTCCTGCGAACGGACTTCGATAGAGCGGTCGCGGGCCATCGTGAGAAACGCATGCACTGCAGGAAAATGGGGATCATCGGCCCCCACGTTGACCACGCCAAAGTAGGCGCCGGCCAGGACAGCTGTGCTACCGACCACGCCGGCCGCCACCAAAGTTTTAATTGTTCTTTTCATGTCAGGTTCTCAAAACCACATCCGGATACCGGCGACAAAACGCGCCTCGTCTACATCACCGCCCTCGTCGCGCACCATGTCTGCCGTGTTGCCATAGGAGCGGCTCCAGGAAACCCCGACATAGGGAGCAAACTGTCTGACAATCTCGTAACGCAGACGCAAGCCGAGCTCGGTATTTGCCAACCCAGACCCCACACCTCGCTCAGGATCGTTCTTGCCGTAGAAGTTCATTTCGGCAGTTGGCTGGAGAATCAGCCGGTTGGTCAGCAGAATGTCGTACTCGCCCTCCAGTCGGGCAGCAGTTTGGCCATTCTCGCCGACGAAGGCCGTGGCTTCGGCCTCAAAGGCGTAAAGCGCCATGCCCTGGATACCGAAGGCAGCCCAAGTCTGCGGCGACTCCGGTTTAAAGTCCTGGCGAACGCCCGCGACGACATCCCACCAAGGGCCGATCGAGCGGCCGTACAGCAGCTGTAATTCAGCGTCCTCGGTAACGCCGTTGGTACGCTCGCCTTCGGAGCGGAACCAGACCCGGTTGATATCACCGCCTACCCAACCCGACGCATCCCAGGCCAGGGTGCTGCCCTCATCTGCGTCTTGGTATTCGAGCTGATCGAGCAGGAAAAAGCTGTTGATGGCGCTGTCATGCACCTTGTGGCCAGGCAGTGGCGGGAAAGCCGCTTGGCGATCAGCATCCGTCAGAACGGGAATCGGCGTACGACTGGTAGTTCTCGGGGCTTCAGCGGAGCCATGGTTCATCTTCGAATGATCCATGCCCTCCATCTGTCCCTGCATGGTGCCGTGTCCCATCTTGCTGTGGTCCATGGCTGGGGCCTTCTCTTGGCTCTGGCTGTGGCCCATCTGGCTATGGTCCATGCTGCCCGATTCGCTCTGCATGGCACCATGATCCATCTTGCTGTGATCCATGCCCACCATCGGCGCTTTGGCGGAACCGTGGCCCATCTGGCTGTGGTCCATCGACATGGAGCCGTGCCCCATTGCCGAATGATCCATTTCTTCCGCAGCCTGGGTAACGCCGCCGCTGAGTGCACTCAGCGACACGGCCAGCGCTATGAGGGACGGGCGTGAAAACCTAGTGGTCATGGTTCGAACCTGCTTCGGCTTCGGTGCCGCCATGCTTATCCATCATCTTCTCGTGCCCCATATCGTCATGGTTCATACCCTCATGATCCATGGCGCCATGATCCATCTGATGGCCAGCGGCCTTGCCTTTCGATTGATCTGCAGGCTTGTCACTGGCGTCGGGCGCAGCCGACTCGGCAGCATGTTGTTCGTGCTCGCTGTGCCCCTCACCTGCCAATGACGTCGGCGCGTGCAGAACAGCCAAAAGACTGAACATCGCTGCGCTGCCAAACAGGGCATTACGCTTCATAAAAGTACTCATCAGAAATCTCCTTTACTCATCCACACGGACTTCACGGAACATGCCCATTTCCATGTGGAGCAACAGGTGGCAGTGATAGGCCCAACGCCCCAACGCATCGGCGGTCACCCGATAGCTGCGCTTGGAACCTGGCGGCATGTCGATGGTGTGTTTACGCACCAGGAAATTGCCGTTCGCATCCTCCAGATCACTCCACATGCCATGAAGATGGATCGGGTGAGTCATCATGGTGTCGTTGACCAGCGTGATGCGAACACGCTCGCCGTACTTGAGGCGCAGAGGCTCGGCGTCAGAGAACTTGATTCCATCGAAGGACCAGGAGAATTTCTCCATATGCCCGGTGAGGTGCAGCTCGATGGTGCGACTTGGCTCACGCCCGTCCGGATCAGGGAAGGTGCTGCGCAGGTCAGAGTAAGTCAGGACGCGCCGGCCGTTATCACGCAGGCCGATACCTGGGTCGTCCAGCTTGTGCGTCGGCGTCATGGTCTGCATGTCGACCAAAGGATTGTTGGTCTCTGAGGCCGGGTGTGCCTGCATGTTGCCAGCCATGCCAGCCATGCCAGCCATGCCAGCCATGCCAGCCATGTTTGAATGATCCATTCCGGCCATCTGGCTGTGATCCATACCAGCCATGCCACCCTGCATGCTGCCATGATCCATTCCCGCCATATTGCCCTGATCCATCCCGGCCATGCTCCCATGATCCATGCCGCCCATGCTGCCGTGGTCCATGCCCATGTCACCCATGGCAATCAGTGGGCGCGGGTCAGGGCTTGGTACCGGTGCACTCAACCCTTCCTGTACCGCAAGGGTGCCGCGCGCATAGCCAGTGCGATCCATGGATTGAGCAAAGACGGTGTAGGCTTGCTCGCTATCGGGCTCGACTATCACGTCGTAGGTCTCGGCTACGGCGACACGGAACTCATCGACGCTGACTGGTTTGACGTGCTGGCCATCGGCCGCGACTACCGTCATCTTCAGGCCGGGGATACGCACATCGAAGTACGTCATGGCCGAGGCATTGATAAAACGCAGACGAATCTTCTCGCCCGGTTTGAATATGCCGGTCCAGTTGCCATCAGGTGCCTGGCCGTTCATCAGGTAGGTGTAGGTGTAGCCACTGACGTCGGCGAGATCAGTCGGGCTCATCTTCATTTCGGCCCACATCTTACGGTCGGCTACGGCGGCGGACCAACCCATCTCGCTTACGTCATCGATGAAGTCACCAACGGTGCGTTTGTGCTGGTTGTAGTAGTCCGACTGTTTCTTGAGCTTGGCCAGTACCCGCGTTGGATTTTCATCCGTCCAGTCGCTCAGCAACACGACGTAATCACGGTCGTAACTGAAGGGCTCGGGCTCCTTGGCATCGATGACCAGCGCACCGTATACGCCGACCTGCTCCTGGAGCCCAGAATGGCTGTGATACCAGTAGGTGCCGTTCTGGTTGACCTTGAACTTGTACTCATACATGCCATCAGGGGCGATGCCATGGAAGCTCAGGCCAGGAACGCCATCCATGTTCGCCGGCAGGATGATGCCGTGCCAATGGATGGAGGTGTCCTCCTTGAGGCGGTTGCGCACGCGCAATGTGACGGTATCGCCTTCGCGCCAACGAAGAATCGGCCCAGGGAGCGAGCCGTTGATGGTCATGGCCGTGCGCGCTGCGCCGGTGATGTTCACCGGGGTTTCACCGATGAATAGGTCGAATTCGTTACCAGTCAGTACGTTGGGCTGGCCGGGGCTGTTCACCGCCCAGACCGGCGTGCGCCACAGGCCAAGTCCGCCGATAATACCGGTGGCTGCCAGGCCTTTGACGAAGGTGCGCCTTGTGGTTTTGCTTTGCATGCCGTTTTGTCCAATCCGTCAAATGAGCCGGTGATGGTGTGCCCGGTCTCGGGTTCATGGCTGCTTCAATGTCGGGTATTTACCCCTCAACTTTCCACGTCGGTGCATTGCACAAGCCTTACCGACGATGAGCAGTATGAAACTGCCATATCCCAACCATCCGGGTGATTACATTTCTGTAAGGTAGATGACTTCAGCAGTTGGTGTGCTCTGCTTGCTCGGTTGGACTGCTGGCTACAGGAGCCTCAACTTTCTGCTGCTGGGCCACCCGGTAGGCCTCCAGAGACGTCTGGCGTGCCTGCTCCATGCGCGCGAAGGTTCGGTCAGCACCACCTTCAGCCATTGCCAAGCTGGAGATGCTCAGAGCAGTAACTACAAGCAGAGCTTTGATCGATTTCATTTTGGGTATTCCTCGTAAGTTAAGTGGTCCCTGCAACTGCAGAGGCCGAGCTTTAGGCTCGATGTCACGTTAACTAAGGAATCTCCGAACAAGCCTTCAGTTATGCGAGAATCCCCGCAACACCTGATCCGAGCCGCCCATGAGCCAGATGAGCTTTTCCGACTTTGAGTACGCCGGCAAGCGCAAGCAAACCCGCCGAGAGCGCTTCCTCGCCGAAATGGATCAGGTGGTGCCCTGGGCAGGCCTGCTGGAGCTGATCGAACCGTTCTACCCCAAGGCCGGCGGCGGTAGCAAACCCTATCCTCTGGAAACCATGCTGCGCATCCATCTGTTGCAGAACTGGTTCTCCCTGAGCGACCCGGCCATGGAAGAAGCGCTCTACGAAATCACGCCCATGCGCCAGTTCGCACTCCTGACGCTGAGCGCGCCAATCCCCGAAGACACCACGATCATGAACTTCCGGCACTTGCTGGAGAAGCATCAGCTCGCACCGGCAATCCTTGCGGTCATCAATGGTTATCTGCAGGAAAAAGGCCTGTCGCTGCGCCAAGGCACCATCGTCGATGCCACCATTATTCATGCCCCCAGCTCGACCAAAAATAAAGAAGGCAAGCGTGATCCCGAGATGCACCAGACCAAGAAAGGCGGTCAGTATTTCTTCGGGATGAAGGCGCACATCGGTGCCGATGTCGAGTCCGGCCTGGTGCATCACGTCCATGGCACCGCTGCCAATGTGGCCGATGTCACGCAGGTGGCTGAACTGCTGCATGGCGAAGAAAACGCCGTGTATGCAGATGCCGGTTACACCGGTGTCGAAAGGCGCGAAGAGCATGAAAATCGGGGGGTGATCTGGCAGATTGCAGCGCGTCGCAGCACCTATTCCAAGCTGAACCAGCGCAGCGTACTGTACAAAGCCAAGCGCAAGATCGAGTTCTGCAAGGCTCAGACACGGGCCAAGGTCGAGCATCCGTTTCGCGTGATCAAGCGGCAGTTTGGTTACGTGAAAGTACGTTTTCGTGGGCTGATGAAAAACACGGCTCAGTTGACCACGCTGTTCGCCCTGGCAAACCTGTGGAGGGTTCGAAAACAGCTCATGGGTATGGGTGAGGTTCGCGTTTAACACGGAGAACCGGTCGAAAAAGCTCTCCGTACATGATTTTTCGGTCACTTTTCGTCCAATGACGCTGTAGGTGCCTGGAAAATTGCAACTTGCCGCGGCTGCACGACAAGTTGATCGGAGCATCCCTAAGAGGGCCTGTCAGCAACCTGAGCCGAACATTACAGTTCTGTCAGGTTGCTATTTCTTTCTTGTAGCCCATCCAGAAGGCTCGGTACTGTCTTTCATGCCCTCATAAAGCCTTGCGAATTTCTTGAGAGGGCATGCTCGGCAGCGATGCCTAAGCTACTCAGGGTCATTCGCACCCGCGGATAAGACCACCAACAATTAAGAGAGATTGTCACTATGTCGAATAAATCCAACGTCGCTACCGGTGCCGCTCTGGCTCTCGTGGCCGCCAGCCTGTTTGCTACCCTGCCTGTCCAGGCCGCCCAGGACACCAAAGCAGCTGAAGTGAAGTGCTTCGGCGTCAACGGTTGCAAGGGCCAGAACGACTGCATGACCGCCAAAAATGCCTGCAAAGGCCAGGGAGAATGTAAAGGCCAGGGTTTCAAGCTGATGACTCAGGCCAAGTGCGATGAGGCCGGTGGCAAGACCAGCGAATAATGCCGTTGCGGGGAGTGCCTGCCACTCCCCTGCTGGAGTCTTGAATGAGTAAGCGCAAAACACTGGGTTTCGGTCTTGGCCTTCGCAGTGAGTATTACCAGCAGATTCTTGAACAGCGACCTGCGGTCGACTGGTTTGAGATCATTTCCGAGAATTACCTGGTGGGCGGTGGCAAGGCCCTCTACTTTCTCGATGCGATTGGCGAGCAATACCCGTTGGTGATGCACGGAGTATCGCTGTCGATCGGCGGTTCGCATAACCTGGACATGGGCTACCTACGACAGCTCAAGCAACTGGCGGACCGGGTACAGCCCCAGTGGGTTTCCGACCACTTGTGCTGGAGTCGCGGCAACGCCCATCAACTCCACGACCTGCTGCCGCTGCCGTTTACCCAAGAAAGCCTGCTGCATGTCGCCGCGCGGGTGCGTCTAGTGCAGGATGTTCTGGAACGTCCCATTGTGCTGGAGAACGTTTCTTCTTACGTGCAGTGGAAGACGTCCAGCATGAGCGAATCGCAGTTTCTCTCGGAACTGAGTTTCCTGACCGGTTGCGAATTGCTCCTTGACGTGAACAACGTCTACGTCAGCGCACGAAATCAGGATTTCGACCCATGGCAGTTCATCTTGGAATTGCCGCACGAGCGGATTCGTCAAATTCACCTGGCCGGGCATAGCGATTACGGGCAATACCTCATCGACACCCACGACCAGCCCATCGCTGACCCGGTTTGGGCGCTCTACAGCAAGACTTTGAGCTACTTGGGTCCAACGTCGACGTTGATCGAGCGGGATGATCATTTTCCACCGTTCGAGGATCTGTTATCCGAGTTGGAGCATGCCCGAGCTATCGCCAATGGCGTGATATCGAGGGCAACCCTTTGAGCCTAAGCGCCTTACAGACTGCATTTGAAACTTACCTGACAGATGGTGCCCTGCCCTCCAACGAGCTTTTGGAGCAAGTCCGGGGTTGCACTGCGCTGAGTGCCCTCGAAGGCCTGCGGATCTACCATAACGCCTATCGCTCGCGCCTGCTGGCGGTGCTGCGCGAGGATTTCCCGGCGCTGCAGCAATGGCTGGGAGAACAGTCGTTCGAGCAACTCGCACTGGCCTATATCGCCGCCTGGCCACCGCGGCATTTCAGCATTCGCTGGCTGGGTGAAAAGCTGCCCGAGTTCATTCGCAGCTACATTGCGGAACCTCAACTTTCACCGATGCGCGAACTCGCGGAGCTGGAGTGGGCTTTTACACTGGCTTTCGATGCTCAGGATGTCGAAGCGCTTTCACTGCAGGCCATCAGTGAGTTTTCGGCTGAAGACTGGGTTTCATTCAGGGTTTCCCTGACTCCATCTGCCAGATGGCTGCGATTGCAGTACAACACCCTGGCGCTGTGGAAGGCTGCCAAGTCTGGGGATCTGCTTCCCGTTGCCACCCAACCAGCCGGGAATCGAGACTGTCTGGTCTGGCGTCATAACCTCGTATGCCATTACCGAAGCCTGGAGCCAGAAGAGGCGTCAGCATTGCGGTTTTTCGTCGAGGGTGGATCGTTCGCCGAACTCTGCGAGTCATTGAGCGCAACACATGGAGAGCAAGCCCCCCTGCAGGCCGCAACTTGGTTGAAATTGTGGGTCAACGAAGGTTTGCTAAAGCTCAGGGCAACTATTCACGAATGACCCGGAACCTATAGGCTAGCGGCTTCTCTTTGGCCACTCCCGAGCGCGTCTATGACACACCGCATCATTCATTTCAAACAGCAAGCCTTGCTGGACCCAGAGACTTACCAGGCGATGCTGGCCGACGGCGTCGGTCATTGGGAGGCGCTTGTAGGAAAAGTCGTCGGAATAGAAGACGAGAAAAGCCACGAGTTCGCCGCATTGAAAAGCCTGTTCAAGCGAAAGCGCTACTCCTATGACACGCTGGAAATGCGCGAGCCAGGCGATCACTCAAACTGGCTTCGCGGCCGAGATGGGGATGAAGGTATTACTAACGAGGTCACCAGTATTCACGGGCTGAAAGAGCTCTCAGAACTGGAGATTTAGTCGGTCGGCAGGCCAGCGTGCGGATTCCACGCCATTCGGACACTCAGCCCACGCTGATCCGGACACCTGTTCCACGCTCATTCGGACAGGCAGTCGGAGCGCAGCGACGCAGGGGTGGCATTGTTAGTCCGGGTTGGCTGGCGTCGTCAATTTCTGCGTCCGTTTGCGCATTGATTCACCCTTCAGATTGATCCGATAAGCGTTGTGCACCAGGCGGTCGAGGATGGCATCGGCCAGGGTCGGATCGCCGATCAGTTCGTGCCAGTTGTCCACCGGCATCTGGCTGGTGACGATGGTCGAGCGCTGGCCGTAACGGTCGTCCAGTAGCTCCAGCATGTCGCGCCGTTGCTCGCCGGTGAACGGGGCCAGGCCCCAGTCGTCGAGGATCAGCAGGTCGGTCTTGGCGTAGCTGCTCATCAGCTTGGCGAAGCGGCCGTCGCCATGGGCCAGACCCAGTTCTTCCAGCAAACGTGGCAGGCGCAGGTAGCGCACGCTGTAGCCCTCCCGGCAGGCCTGGTGGGCCAGGGCGCAGGCCAGCCAGGTTTTACCGACACCGGTGGGGCCGCCGATGATCAGGTTGAGGCCGTCGCGCAGCCACTGACCACTGCTCAGTTGCAGGATCAGCGCCTTATCCAGTCCGCGCGGGCTGCGGTAGTCGATGTCTTCGAGGCAGGCGTTGTGCTTGAGCCGGGCCTGGCGCAGGCGGCTGCTCAGGCGCTTGTCATCGCGTTCGGTCAGCTCGCGGTCGACCAGCAGGCCGAGGCGTTCTTCGAAGCTCAGGCTGTCGATGTCCGGGGTTTTCAGTTGTTCATTCAGCGCCTTGAGCATGCCGTGCAGGCGCAGGGTTTGCAGCTTGTCCAGGGTCGGATGGGGCAGCATGGTGGGATTCCTTGGGGTCAGTGGTAGTAGGCGGATCCGCGCAGGTTGGCGTGGTCGTCCGGTAGTAGCGGCAGGTTGGTTTGAGCTAGCGGCAGGTTTTCCAGCCCCTGGCGCAGGATCGATTCGAGGCTCTTGTAGCTGCACGTGCCGAGGCTGATGGCGCGACGGCAGGCCAACTCCAGACGCGCCTCACCGTGGGTTTTACCCAGGCGCAGGATGCCCAGGCAGGCCCGGTAGCCCTGCTGCGGATGGATGCGCCGTTCGAGGATGTGCCGGATCACGCCGGCGGTGTTCGGCCCGGTCTGCTCGGCCCAGCGGATCAGCCGTTGCGGCGTCCACTCGGCATGCTCGCGATGGCTCTTGGGCATGTGCTCGGCCTGCGTGCTGTGCCTGCCCTTGTGCATTGAGCGCAGGTGGCTGGCCACTCGCTGGTTGGCGTGGAAAAACTCGACGGTGCGCGCCGTCAGGCGCACCTCCAGCTGCTTCTTCACCAGTTGATACGGCACCGAGTAGTAATGCCCATCGACCTCGACGTGGTAGTCGATGTGCACCCGCGCCTTCTTCCACTCGGCGTAGACGTAGGGTTGCTCCGGCAGGGGGCGCAGCGCCGGACGATCCAGGCTGTCGAAGGCCGACTGCCGGGAGCCCGGCAGCTTCTTGAACGGGCGTTGGTTGAGCCGCTCCAGCAGCCCGGCGATGGCCGTGTTGAGTTCATCCAGGGAGAAGAACTGCCGATTCCTCAGTGCGGCGAGGATCCAACGCTCGACCACCTGCACGCCGACTTCGGCCTTGGCCTTGTCGCGCGGTTTGCGTGCCCGCGCCGGCACCACCGCCACGCCATAGTGCTCGGCCAGATCGCGGTAGCTCGGGTTGATGTCCGGCTCGTAGCGGTGACTCTTGCTCACCGCGCTGCGCAGGTTGTCCGGCACCACGATCTCCGGCACGCCGCCGAGGAAGGCGAAGCAGCGGGCATGGGAGCCTAGCCAGTCCGGCAGCTGCTGCGACCAGGTGGCTTCGGCGAAGGTGTAGCTGGACGCGCCGAGCACCGCGACGAACACCTGCGCCTGGCGGATCTCGCCGCTGTGGCGATCGATAACCGGCACCGTCTGGCCGGCATAGTCGACGAACAGCTTCTCGCCGACGCGGTGCTCCTGACGCATCACCACGTCCAACTTGCCCTGCCAGGCTCGGTAGTGCTCACAGAACCAGCTGTACTGAAAGCCCTGAGGCTGGCTCAGGCGGTACTCCTGCCAGAGCAGCGCCAGGGTCACCCCGGGGCGGCGCAGTTCGGCATGCACCCATGCCCAATCGGGTAAAGGCCGCTTCTCACTGGCAACCGCCGGGGCCGGCGGGAACAGTTGCTGCTCCAACTCGGCATCGGACAACGAACAGGGCCAGGTGAGGCCGCTGGCGGCAAAACGGCAGAGGTAATCACCGGCACTGCTGTGGCCAATGCCCAGGCTGCGGGCGATCTTGCGCACGGACAGGCCGCAGTCGAACTTGAGGCGTAACACCTCTCGGATTTTACGCATGGATAAACGCTCCACAACGACCTCTCTGCTTCGAAAAAGAGATCGATGGTAGTGAATAAATCCTGCGTGGCTGCCTGCCAGAAAAGTGTCCGGATGACCGTGGAGTCGGTGTCCGGATGCTCGTGGAATGAGTGTCCGGATCAGCGTGGAATCACTGTCCGGATGCGCGTGGAATGGGTGTCCGAGTCAGCGTGGAATCCGCACCAGCGCTCAAGCGCTGACCTGGGCCGCATAACCAAGCTCCTGGATCAGCTCGCGGATCGATTCGGCACTTTCTGTGCTCTCTACAGTGACCTTGCCGGCTGCCCGATCCACCTCTACGCGTGCGTCCTGATCCAGCGTCTGGATGGCCTTCGTGATTTTGCTGACACAACTGCCACAACCCATACCCGAAACATTCAGGCTGAACATCTCTCTCACCTCATTTCGTCCGCGGCTCAAGTTACCGCACAGACAGCATCGACCTTGACACGATGGCAAGGTCAAGTGCGCAAACGCAACAGTAAGGCTCAGCCGTTGTTCACAGGCATCAGGATGGGGTTCGATGAACACACCACTACGTGCCTTGCGCCCCTCGTAAGGGCGACATACAGATTCTGAGCGGTCATAAGTTCAGGATGCAGAACAACCGAGACATCCGCCTCGAGCCCCTTGAGAAGTAATGTGCTGCCTACCGAGCGTCTTGCGATGGGGCGGGCAAGGTGTCGATTGCGTTCTCGCGCTTGAATGGCTGCACTCAGAAAGTCGGCTGTACCTCCCGCCACAGCTTGCATAGCGGACCGGCAGCAGTGCAGAACTTCCGGTCGGTACACCCGTGCCCCCGGCTGTTCGGCGAGGGCGTTGAGCACAAGGAGTGCTCGCTGCGGTGTTGGCTCCCCGACGAATGCGACGGCCTCGGCCTCGGCTGGGGTCGGTGGCGTTCGGGCACGTCCTGTGCGCAGAGACTCCACACGCGTTCGCAGGTTTGCTGCACCTACCCCCGTCATCACGCTTGAAGCAAATTCCGCAAGTTGTGCCAGAGCATTGGCACCCTGCAGGTTAAAGTTCCTGGCGAAGTTGACGAGGTCCCTTAGGTCGACGGCTTCGACGGCCATGGCGCCGGGTGTCTGGCTCGTGAGCTGATGGCGACCTTGCACGTTGATGGAGTCCCCGATGATGAGGACGCTGCCCCGAGCGTTGGGTGACTCGGTTCTAGCGGCCACCAGCCGCTGCTGGACTTCGGTCCCGGCGTTGAGCTGCACCCAGCGCACTTCTGCCGGAGCCGTGCGCAGATCCACCGGCTGGCCAACTTGAAGTTGCTGCCGTATGGCGAGTAGCCACTGCCCAAGGTTCTCAGCTCCGGCCAGCCGCCAGCGCCAGGGTATCCTCAGCTCTCCTGCCGCGGGGAACAGGGGCTGCACCTCATTCGCCCAATGCACCAGTCGATTGCCACGAAAGTCGAAGATGGCTTGCATTGGGTCACCGAGCACGCAGGTCGGTAGCACCCGGGCCAAACCTGACACGATGGCGTGCTGGACGACGTTGCAGTCCTGGTATTCGTCGACAAGCAAGCGCGCGTAAGTGGCACGGAGAGGCTGAGCAAGGTGGCCTGCCTGCAGTAACAGCATGGCGGCGTGCCGAATTGCAGGGTAGTCGGTGTTGGGCTGGTGGAGCTGTAAGATCTGTGGGTTATGGCCGCTTCGCGCTGGGAACTTAGCGATGAGGCGCATCGAGAATCCATCAATGGTGGAGACTCGATATGCGGAGTTAGGAACGCCGGCTCGTCTCAGGCGTGCCCGTAAGGCCGCAACGCCTGCGTTCGTGTGCGTTAGTACGAGTATGGGTTTGCTCTGCCTATGCGCGATGAGCGTCTCGGCAATCAATTGCGTTTTTCCACAACCTGCGGGGGCTGTTATGGAGCCACGCTCGATAGCGAAAAGATCGATCTCAAGGGGCACTTGTAAACGTCCAGAGCTGATTCGTGACTGCCATGAAGCCCTGGTCGGCGTTCTGTAGAGACGGGCCGACGATGTCCCTTGCAACCTCCTGATAGGTTGTCAACGACTTGAACCACCCGCTGTTGCGGATACGAGATGCAGCTCCCAAAAGCTCTCGCGTCGCGGGCAAGTAGCCCTGAATAAGTCTTTCAGCTTTGATGTCATGTAGTGTCATACGTCCTTGGGACTTCGTCTGGATGTGCGCATTCATCAGCTCTGCACCCACTATTGTTTCGGCTTTCGCCAGAAGTGCATCGAGTGCTTGGTCACTGAGATGGCGGAAGATCTCGTCCTCCAGAGTGAGACCTGGTCGCCATGTCAGAATTTGTCCGCCTGCGGCCAAGAATGCTTCAGGTAGCCCTGCGGTCGAAGGTTTGTCGGCGTCTACAAAAACCATCACGCGATAGCCTAGGTTCTGAAGTGCCGTTCCGCGGATAAGACTGTTATCGGGACTTCCCCCGCCGGCGTCCACATAAGCGCCACCATGAGCCAGGAATGAGGTAGCGCCAAGGCTGCCCCACCATTGGTCAAGGCCACGCGCGAAGCCAACCTCGCTGGCACCCTCGCAAACGATAATGGATTTGGCGAGGAATGCCTCTGGGTCCTTCCGAAGGGTACTTTGTACTTCGTTGGCCTCCCCTGCCGCCATAACGCTGTGGCGTTGAGGCCCAGACCGAACAACGAATAACTGGCTGCCGGACAATTCGCGCAGCGCGACCGGTGAGTGAGTCGTCATGAAGACCTGCAGCGGAGCGGCAGCGTCCTTTGCGCCCAGGGAGTCCAGGAATCGCATGAGCCGATGAGGTTCAAGCCCATATTCCACCTCATCGACAAGAGCAATTGGCGCGGCGCTAGCTGCAGCTCTTTGCAACCCTGCCACTAGCAATCGCGACGAGCCCGTGCCAAGGGAGCGAAGGGGAATGCCTGTGTCGCTGTGCAGCGCGATCGCACCCTCGCCAATCGACACAGAATGTGCGTCAAGGAGTGCTTGTGGCATCGCTCCAACCGAAACCCCAAGATGCTGAGCCGTGCGTTGCACCACCTCAAGCGTCTGAGTTAGATGTCCGACGGCTTGATTGCCAAAGTTCGCTCTTGCTTGCCTCGCGGCGCGCGCAAGTTCGGCACCTAGCTCTGCACGCTCGTCAGTAAGTCGATTGAGCACTGAGCCACGACTCCACGACAAGTTCGAACTCGCAAAGCTGCCGATACGGGCGGGTGCTAGTGCCGCTCGTTCCTTCCAGGGAAGAGTGCGTTCGAGTTGCTGCTGCTCCGCACGCTCAGAAAAAAGTGTCCAGGTAGGTTCCAAATCGGCACCAACTTGCAGAAGCAAGGTGATAACGGTCTCCAGCCCCGCTCGCGGTTCGTCTTCGACTTCTCCCGTTCCTGGATTGAATCCACGCAAGAACTCGCCGTAAACATCGATATCCATCAGCGATACCTGCAAATCGCCAAGCGTCACACTGATGGTGATGGGTGTTTCGACGTTCAGAGCGAAGAAGTCCATGTCGCCGAACGTGCCGCCCCGGCGGGCACCGACGCAAAGGTCAATCGCATCTAGAATGCTGGACTTTCCACTATCGCCAGGACCTATGAGGCAGTTAATTCCTGGGGCCGGCACCCAGTCGAGCGCCTGGATAGATCGGAAGTTGCTGATAATCAGTCTGCGAATGCGGGCCACCGAGAGTCCTCATGGGTTAACGACGACCAGTCTCCTACCCGCAGCGGCAACAGTCCATCGAACGTCACCTCGTCACTATGTGTTGCGACAGATAGGTCGGACCGGAAACTACCGTACGGCATTTTCCGGTCAGATGCGCTTCTGAATAATCACCTGGTCGGTGGTATGGAAGCCTATCCGATGTCCGTTGATTTCAACCTCAGAGCATTGAAGACCACCGACGCCGAGCTGACACTCATCGCCAGCGCAGCAATCAAGGGCGACAGAAGATGCCCCGTCAGCGGGTACAGCAGCCCCGCTGCTAGCGGGATTCCCATCGCGTTGTAGAGGAACGCAAAGGCGAGGTTCTGCCTCATGTTTTTCACGGTTGCCACTGACAGGGTGCGCGCTCGCAGGATGCCCATCAGATCTCCCTTGACCAGCGTCACTTGGGCGCTGTTCATCGCCACATCGGTACCGGTGCCCATGGCGATACCTACGTCAGACCTGGCCAGGGCGGGCGCATCGTTGATGCCGTCACCCGCCATGGCGACACGACGGCCATAGCCCTGCAAATCGGCGACCAGTTTCTCCTTATCCTGCGGTTTGACCTCACCATGCACTTCCTCGATTCCGAGCTGCTTCGCCACGGCTCTTGCTGTGGTGAGGCCATCACCAGTGGCCATGATGACCTTTACGTCTTCGCTTTGAAGCTTGGAGACAGCCTGTTGAGAAGTAGGCTTGATCGGATCGGAAACGGCCAGGAGTCCCGCCAGGCGACCATCAACGGCCAAATAGATGATGCTGATGCCTTCCAGACGCAGTTGCTCGGCGCGATTGCGCAGCGGGGTAATATCGACGCCCGCCTCGTCCATCAGTGCGGTGTTGCCGAGCTGCAGCTGATGGCCATCGACCTGACCGCGCACGCCAATACCCGAGCCCGACTCGAAAGTGTCCGGCTTGACCAGTGCAATGCCTTGACCCCGCGCATGATCGACGATGGCATGAGCCAGCGGGTGCTCACTACCCTGGTCGAGACTGGCAGCCAGGCGCAGCACTTCATTGGAGTCGTAACCGCCTGTCCCTTCCGCACTATGGAATACGGGGCACCCCTCAGTCAGGGTTCCGGTCTTGTCGACGATGAGCGTGTCGATCTTGCATAGATTTTCGATGGCGCTGGCATCGCGGAACAACACACCGCTGCTAGCGGCCTTGCCAGTCGCAACCATGACGGACATCGGGGTTGCCAGACCCAGGGCGCAGGGACACGCAATGATCAGCACCGCCACCGCATTGATCAGGCCAAATACCCAGCCAGATTCCGGCCCGAACAGCCCCCAGCCGAAGAAGGTCAGAATCGCGATCAGGATCACCCCGACCACGAAATACCCCGCAACGGCATCGGCCATACGCTGCATGGGTGCCTTAGAGCGCTGGGCCTTGGCCACCATCAGCACGATCTGCGACAGCATGGTTTCGGCACCGACTTTCTGCGCCTCCATAACTAGGCTGCCGTGGGTGTTTAGGGTGGCACCGATAAGGGCATCCCCTGCCCGTTTGGTCACGGGTAACGGTTCTCCAGTAAGCATCGATTCGTCGACTGCGCTCTCACCCTCCAGCACAGTGCCATCTACAGGAACCTTCTCGCCTGGCCGGACACGCAGATGATCGCCCTGATGGACATGGGTTAGAGGAATGTCCTCTTCTACTCCATCGGGCATGATGCGCCGCGCTGTCTTTGGTGCCAGTCCCAGCAGCGATTTGATAGCTGCGGACGTCTGCGAGCGGGCCTTTAGTTCGAGCATTTGGCCCAACAGCGTGAGTGAGATAATCACCGCGGCTGCTTCAAAATAGACGCCGATACGTCCGTCCTGGACAAAGGCCGCCGGAAACGACTGCGGAACCAAGGTAGCGGCCACGCTGTAGAGGTAGGCAGCTGCAGTTCCCAATCCGATCAGCGTCCACATGTTGGGGCTGCGGTGCCGGATGGAGTCAATGCCGCGGGCGAAGAACACCCAGCCACCCCATAGCGTCACGGGCGTCGCCAGAGCCAGCTCGACCCAGTTCTGGGTCGTGCCATGAAACAGTTGCAAGGAATGGCCAGCCATCGCCAGCACGGTCACGATGACGGTCAGCGGTAGGGTCCACCAGAATCGCCGAGAGAAGTCCTTCAGCTCCGGGTTTTCCTCCTCTTCCAGCTCCGGGATGACAGGCTCCAGCGTCATGCCACAGATCGGGCAGTTGCCAGGGGTCGGTTGGCGAATCTCTGGATGCATCGGACAGGTATATGCGGCTCCTTCTGGTGCCGATATCGTAGGGTGACTCGTATGCTGATGTGCTTCATGAGACGAGTGGCCCATGTACGAGTGGGGATCAATTTGAAACTTCTGCAGGCATTTGGCACTGCAGAAGCGATAGGTCTTCCCTTCAACGCTCTCGCGGTATGGGCTATCAGATTTCACCTCCATGCCACACACCGGGTCGCGCTGGCTCTCGGAGTGGGCGTGCGAGTTATGTGAATGATCCTGGTCATGATGGCAGGAGGTCTTTTGCATGCGATCTATGTCCTTTCTTCGTCCTTGGAAACAGCGGTGCTGCTGGAGTGGGAGTGCCCGCCGTGATTGTGGCCAAACAGATGCATCAGCGGGCATAGCAGCAGGATGAGGTACGGCAGGGCCTGCGAAAGATGACCGTAATGCTCACGCGCTACATAGAAGATGCCGATTACGGCCAGCATGATCAGCGCAATGCCAATCTTGCTCTTCCAAAAAGGCGGCTCAGTGGTACTGGTGTGATGGGTATGGTCCACGACAATAGCCTCGTTTCAATGGCGGCCGGATCAGTATAGGTGTCTCAGACTGGACGGAGTTGGCGAGTATCAATAAACGTCAGCGTACGGTCACCTTACCGACCATTCCCGACTGATAATGTCCTGGAATATTGCAGGCGAACTCCAGTTCGGTGGCGGCGGAGAAGGTCCAGATCAACTCTTCGCTTGCTCCAGGTCCGACAAGAACACTGTTGGGGTCATCGTGTTCCATACCGACCATCTTCATGCCGCCCATGGCATGGCCCATATTGCTCATGTCATGCACACCTGTAGGGGACAGCGTGCCGTTCTGAAACATCGCGGCCATCTCTTTCTGGTGCGCGGCATGGGATGCCGCTTTGCCAAGATTGAATTCGTGTAGCAGTGCACCGTCATTTTTCAGGACGAAGCGAACTGTCTCGCCTGCTTTGATCTCCATTGCTTTGGGTTCGAAGAAGATGTCCCCCATCCGGACTTCGATGGTGCGATCTACTGCCTGACCGTCTCCCGGTTGCCCAATACTGTCTTTCTTGTGGCCCGGGCTGGCCAGCGCATTGGCAGCACTGAGCAGCAAGCCAAGGGTGGTGATTATGAAAGCGGGTCTGAGTTTCATGGTGTGCCTCTGAGGTGTTGAGGAGGGATGAGTCCCGATGCTAATGAGGTGCAGCTGGCGGTACGCTGACGTGAAAACTACATCGCAGTAAGGTTCGTCAAATCGGTGCTACCCAGCTCGCGGCCAACGGGTAGCACCGGTGCCGGACTAACGCAGAGCAAACTCACCGACCATCCCCGCCTGGTAATGCCCAGGCAATGTACAGGCGAAGCTCAAACTGCCCGCCTTAGGGAAGGTCCACACGAACTCTTTGGTTGTGCCGGGCTCGACGAGAACCGCGTTCGGGTCGTCATGCTTGGCTTTGATGACTTTCGGATAGCCTGGAGGGTTGGAGTCTCCCGTGCCATAACGCTCATGCCAGACAATGCGCTCGGCCATGCCGGTCGGGGTCAGTGTGCCGTCCTTGAACAAGGACGCCATCTTGCGCTGGTGCTCCAGCTGGGACGCTGCCTGCCCGATGTTGAACTCGTGCATCAACGCGCCCTCGTTCTTCAGAACGAAGCGCACGGTTTCACCTGGCTTCACATCGATCGTTTTCTGGCTGTAGTTGATGTCGTCCATCTTTACCAAGATGGTACGAGTCGCTGGCGTCGCCTGGGCCTGCTGCCCAATGCCATTGCTACTGCCGCCGGCCTCGGCAAATGCCGGAAAAGTGGTGCTGATGAACAGAGTGCTGATCAGCAGCTTAAGGGGTATGCGTTTCATGGTGAGACCTCGCGATGGATGCTGGAAATCTCATGCTATTCCCCGCTTGCTGCCAGGCCGCTGACCCCAAAACTACAATTGCGTCAGCTGGGAAAAAGCACGGCGCCATAAAGGCGCCGCTAGGCCAAAGGAGCAATCACGAAAGGCCTGGAAGATGGGGGAAATCTTTACTGATGGCATTCCTTGTCGGCCATCATCAGCTTGTGCTCTCGAATCATTTGACCCAGCACGTCGTCTACCAGCTTGTCATGCTTTTCCATCCAGGCTAGATGCTCTTCGGCTGACATGTCTGGCGCGGGATGTTCGTTGTGCAGCTGGCTCATGATCTCTTCGAGCATGTTCATATGCTCCTTCATGTGCACATGCCGCTCGCCGACCGGGGCCTTCTCCGCCTGGATCAGCACGGCTTCTGCTTTGTCGCGCATCTGCTGGATGCGCTCGAATACACGGTCGCTGCCCCCTTCGGCCCAAGCCATAGAAGACAGCAGTAGCGAACCAACCAGAAGCAAAGGTTTCAGCGATTTCATAGGGCAGTCTCCATCAGTGCAAACTATGGCCGGCACCTCTGCTTTTGGTCTGTCGAGGGCCGAGAGCACAACCTAATGCTCATGCTAGCACCCTAGACAAGCCACCCTGTCAGAGACCTGAAGTCAGAATTACATTTTCGTAAGCTTCTGGTTGGGGCCGCGGTTTGCCTGCAAACTCAGGCCACCCGATTTTTGGAGTCTGCTCGCATGAAACTACTGGTAGCTGAAGATGAACCCAAAACCGGTGCATACCTGCAGCAAGGCCTGAGTGAAGCGGGCTTCAATGTCGATCGGGTTATGACCGGTACAGATGCTCTACAGCACGCGCTGAGTGAGTCCTATGACCTCCTGATCCTGGATGTGATGATGCCTGGGCTGGACGGGTGGGAAGTGCTGCGCATGGTGCGCGCCGCAGGAAAAGACGTTCCCGTATTGTTCTTGACGGCACGCGATGGTGTGGAGGACCGCGTTAAAGGGTTGGAGCTAGGTGCGGACGACTACCTAATCAAGCCATTTGCTTTTTCAGAACTTCTGGCCAGGGTCAGAACGCTGCTGCGTAGAGGCAATGGCTCACCCACGCAAACAACGATGAAAATTGCCGATCTGGAAGTCGATCTGATGAAGCGGCGTGCGATCCGTGGCGGGAAAAGAATTGACCTGACCGCGAAGGAGTTTTCACTGCTGGAACTGCTACTGCGCCGGCGCGGCGAGGTGCTCCCGAAGTCGCTGATTGCCTCTCAGGTTTGGGACATGAATTTCGACAGCGACACCAATGTCATTGAGGTTGCGGTACGCCGGCTACGCGCAAAAATCGATGACGATTTCGATCTCAAGCTGATTCATACCGCCCGCGGCATGGGATACATGATGGATGCGCCGGAGTGAATATGAAGCACCTTTCGCTGACAGCACGCATGAGCCTGATGTTCATGTCCGCGGTAATTGCAGTCCTGACGGTAGCAGGGCTGAGTTTCAATATGCTCAGCCAGCACCACTTCAAGATGCTGGATCGGCAGGCCCTGGTGGAGAAACTCGAATCCGCCAAACATATCCTCAACAATGCTCGCGGTGAAGCGAGCCTTTCGGAAGAATTACCGCAGTTGCGAGCCTTGCTGGGAGCCCATCAGGATCTGGCGGCCACTATCCTGGCCAGTGACGGTTCTGTACTGTTCTCCGACCCCAGAGCAGTCGAAGTACCAGAGCGTTTCAGACGTGAAAATGAGCAGAGCATGTGGGAGTGGCAGAACGGCCAACACATGTACCGCGGCATGACGGCGCAAATCTCGGTAGCCGATCAGGCTGAGCCGCTCACAGCTTTGCTGATTCTTGACGTCACCAATCACACACACTTTTTCGACACGCTGCAACGATGGTTCTGGATTGGATTGGTCATCAGTGCCCTGTTCAGTGCCGCGCTCGGCTGGGTGGTTGCTCGCAGCGGCCTTAGGCCTCTGCGGCAAGTCACTCATGTGGCCTCCGGGATGTCCGCTCGCTCGTTACAGGAACGAATCCCTCTCGAACCAGTGCCGCGGGAACTTCAGCAACTGGTTCTATCCTTCAATGCGATGTTGGCTCGGCTAGAGGATGCCTTCGTTAGGCTCTCCAATTTTTCGGCCGACATTGCCCACGAGCTACGCACGCCCGTTAGCAACCTGATGACCCACACCGAGGTCGTGCTGAGCAAGAAACGCGATATCAATGCCTATGAAGAGAATCTCTACTCCAACCTGGAGGACTTGAAGCGCATGTCTCGGATGATTGATGACATGCTTTTCTTGGCCAAGGCTGATAATGGCCTGATCATCCCCGAGCAGGCCAGGATCGAACTGGCTGACGTAGTCTTCAAGCTGTTTGACTACTACCACCTTCTGGCCGAAGAACATGGCATTGAACTATCGCTCACAGGCACAGGCCAAGTGCTGGGAGATCGGCTGATGCTTGATCGTGCACTTTCCAACTTGCTGTCCAATGCACTGCGCTACACGCCGGTGGGACATACAATTTCGGTTTTGATCCGCGAGACAGCGGACTCCACAACCTTCAGCATCGAGAACCCAGGGGACACAATTAGCTCAGAGCATTTAGAGAAGCTCTTCGACCGCTTTTACCGGGTCGACCCCGCTCGGCGGGAGGGAAGCCCGAGCAACGCCGGGCTCGGACTTGCCATCACCCGATCCATCATTGAGGCTCACAAAGGCCGCATCTGGTGCACCTCAGCCGCCGGCCTCACGGGCTTTCACATCGAATTGCCCCATTCCAGATGATGCCGATCTGGCGGTAAGTAGGCTACAGCTAAACCGCTAGCCCAACTTGACAGGGTGGGTGCAACTCGACTGAGCGCAGATTGCATTCGCCATCCAGATAGGTAACGAGCGGTGAGCTGACACCAGATCACCCCATTCGCTCTCGGGTAGTAGTTTATGAAGTTTGAAAACGGCATACCCCACGCTTGCCTCGCCAATCCAATCCAATGCTCGAATGGCTTCCCCCGCTCCAGTAGCGCCTAGAGCCATCAACCATCGAGGCGCATACCGAATCGACACGGTGGTCTTGCCTACCTGAAGCTCCCTAGAGCGTCCGTCGGTTAGAAAGACATAGCGAACTGGAACCTGTGTGCTCAGCCCTAATTTATTCGCGGCACGAGCCCCGTGGTCGACCAGCACTTCACCCAGCGCATTAGCCAGCGAGTGGACAACCTTCTCCGGTGCCGGCGGGCGCACGCCGAACCGAGTTTCGACTGCGGCAACATAAATGCCCCGAGCAACGCGAAACAGCTTTCCACCTTCGACCAGGCGAGAGAGTCCTCGCTGCACAGCATGGCGAGAACCATGATGCAGGAATCTGCTAGGTGTCAGAACCTCACCTTCTGGAAGCTGTTGAATGATGTCCAGGATTTTCTCGGGAAGAGCCTTCATTGTCCTGTCAAACCTCGTGAGTGGCCCTGCCAAGAACCACCAGAGGTGGCGACCATCTCATGCGGGACACATCATCGAACAATAGACCTGGTGCTTGGCTCCGTCCTGTGAGTACAGGCAATCTCTGTGCGAGTAGGTCTGGCCTGATGCCGTTTGGAAGTCGTAGCCCAAGACTCGTTCGTCCCGGTCATAGACCCTTATCAGCTCGGTCAGCTTCTCCATCGTCCAGTCATTGGATCCATTCAGCCTCGCAGGCAGTACAACCTGGACTGCCTCGACCAGCGTTCCCTCAGCGCGTCTTTGTAGCATGAACACTTGACCATTTCACTCAACGCGGGCGAATGGGAAGAGAAAAAACTAACGCCTTACCAGGTGGTCGTCCTTTGGAGCGAGTGGTCAGCAGCTGCCCGCGGGCGACTGAAAAATGAGCTGGAAATAGCCCGGCAAGAGAACATAAAAGCCAAAAAAGACAAGCAGGCATCCCGCAGTTACCTCTTCTTTGTGGGTGCCCAGGATGCCAAGAACCCTGCAATTTTCCATGTGCTGGATCATCGACTCATTTGCACCGCACATGACGAGCTGGTGTTCCCAGTGCGCAGCTAGGTGCAGATCGGGGCCGCGGAAGGCGGTCTTATGGCAGTCCCTCGGGCCAGTTTGAGATGTGTTGTAGCGCACTCAGTTGCCCAGGGAACACTCCTGTGCTCTCGACATAGCGCAATGCGGATTGCCCATCGCTCCAGCCTACGTACTGCATCAGCGCTTTGATATCCCAGCCGCTGCGGGTGGCCCAGGTGGCAAACCCGCGGCGCAGCGAGTGGCTACTGTACAGCTCCGAAGGCAGCCCTGCTGCCTGCAGTACGGCGCGCATGAGTGGGACAACGCTATTTGGGTGCAAGCCCTGCTCACCTAAGTGCCCCCAGCGATCAATTCCACGGAATACCGGCCCGCGTGCGATACCCGCAAGACTGATCCAGTCGACGTAGGCTTGTACTGGGCACAGCCTGGCCAGCGCCGGCGCGTTGAAGGTCTGGCCTTGGTTGTCCCGATCACCTTTGCTCCAGGGCAGGAACAGTTGCATGCCCTCCCCGGTCCGCACCTGGATGTGCTCGACCTGTAGGCGACATAGCTCATCACTGCGAAAGGCCCGCCAGAAGCCGATCAGTATCAGAGCGCGATCGCGGCAACAGCGCAGTAGCCGTGGCAAGTCGTCTTCCGCGCGGGCCTGCTCCAAAGCTTGTTCCAGCCACAACACGCACTGTTCGAACTGGCGCAGCTGCAAAGGTTCGGCCTGCTTCTCTTGGCGTGGGTGCAAAGTACGAATGCCCTTGAGGATCTGGCGGACCAGCGGAGTCTTGGTCGGATCCGGGAAGCCTTGGCTGACATGCCACTGCGCCAACGCCGCGAGGCGCAACTTCAAGGTATTGCTGGACAGGGTGGCGGCGTGATCGACCAGATAGCGCACGACTGTATCGCTAGTCGCCGGCAGAAAGCCACCCCACGTCACCTCGAAGTGCTCAAGCGCCTGCTGATAGCTCCGCCGGGTGTTGGCACGAGTGCCGGCCTGCAGGTACCGCTCGATCTCCTGGCTCATCTGAGCGCATCCCCTTGGTGTACCGGTGAGCGACTGCCAAACGACAAAAACACCGCATCACCTTGGATAATTCATGATTATCCAATTCTAGAATACGAGCGGAAAAAAACGAAGTTCTTGATAATATGCTATGTATTTACATAGTACATACCACAGAACGAAATCGTCAGGAGTTCCACTTATGGCCCGCGGTGGCATCAACAAAGCAATCGTGCAGAAAGCCCGGAATTCTCTACTCGCCCGCGATATCCACCCCAGTATTGATGCGGTGCGCATCGAGCTGGGCAATACCGGTTCAAAGACCACCATTCACCGCTACCTGAAAGAGCTTGAAGACGCCGAGCGCGGCCGGGATGCGGCCTTGATCCCGCTCAGCGAACAGTTGGCCAATCTGGTCAGCCAACTGGCAGATCAGCTAGAGGAGGAGGCGCAGGCCGCCGTGGCCCAGGAGCGCGAACAACTGGCCCGCGAACGGCTCGATTACCAGCATCGGTTTCGACAGGCCGAAAACCGCATCCAACAACTGGAAGGCCAGACCGCGCTCGACGCGGAACGACTTCAGACCACTCATCACGAGTTGCAGCAGGCCGAGATCGAGAACGCCCGCCTACAGCAGGCTAATCGCGACCTGGAGGAGCGGCACAAGGATCGCGACGCACAGATCCACTCGCTGGAGGAAAAACACCGACATGCGCGCGACACCCTGGAGCACTACCGGCAGGCCAGCAAGGAACAGCGTGAGCAGGAACAACGCCGACACGAGTCGCAGATACAACAATTGCAACTAGAACTGCGGCAACTGCAGCAGACCTTGATAATCAAGCAGGACGAACTGACGCAACTGAACCGCGACAATGCACGCTTGCTCACCGAGGCGCGGCAGTTGCAAAAAGAGCGACATGCACAGCAACAGCTAGTGGCGCAGAAAACTCAGGCCCTGGAGGCTCTGCAGAGCACGCTGGCCGGCTCCGAACGCTCGAATGAAGCCCTTGAACAGCGTTGTCGCACATTGCAGGAGGAGGTGTCCCGGCTGAGCGAAGCATCCGCGCTTCAGGTGCAGTAGACGCAGGGCCTGCAGGAGCGCTTGGTCGAAGCCACTACACAGCTAAAGCTACTCGGGGTGCCGCTTGTGAACAGCGATGGCGCACGTAGCACATGAACCGGCACACTGAGCCTATGCACTGAGCGGAGGTGGAGATGACACTACTTGAGACTGCCGATGAGGGGGCTGCGGAACCTGTCCGGCTGACTACGCCGCTGGGCCAGGCCATTGGTAATCTGTTCGCCCGGGCCTTGCCGCTACTGGATGGCAATCCGCCAGGCTCACTCAAGGTCTTCGTCTTCGGCGGCTGCGCGGTGCACCTGCTCACCCATGCGCGTGGTAGTGCGGACATCGATGCGGAGATCGAGGCGGCCCGTGTGCTGCGTAAGGACGAGATCATGGCCGTCTACACACCGCCAGAGGGATATGAGGACGGCGACGGCCGCGACTTGCAGGTGTACCTGGACCAGAACTACACCAATGCCCTCGGGCCACTGCACGAGGATTACCGCGAGCGCGCCATCCCCATGGAGGGTTTCGAGGGTGAGCAGCCGCTACATATCTTCGTTGCCGCCGGCGTGGATCTGGCCATCTCCAAGCTCGGCCGCTTTACGGAAAACGATCAATCTGATATCGAACAGCTCATCGAATGTGGCCGTGTCGATGTCGGCCAGTTTGTTACACTAGCAACAGAGGCAATCGATTATGCCGTGGGCAACCGAAGTGCAATGCTAGGCTGCCTGAAACTGGTCACAGCGAAGTACCTGGAGGATGGGCGAGATGCCACGTCTGGATCGTAAACAAAGCTTTGGCACGCTTCTGGAGACTGTCACCCAGCAGCGTCTTAGCCAAGTTGCGTCCGATGCTCTTGTGGAGCTCGCCAAGCAGTTGTGGTACGAAGAGCGCGACCTCGTGCCAGTACTGCAGCGTGAAGTGGCAGGCAAGCTGCGCCAGCCTGAACAGAAGCTGCGTGCCCTCTATCTCGTCGACCTGCTGCGTCGCTTTCCCTGTGTATCAACGGACAAAGCCGCGCGCCTAAAAGGCTTTGTCAGCAGTTGGTCAAACCTGAAACCAGCAGAGCGCTCACCGCGTGCGACCCAGCTTGTCTCTCGCTACCAACTCGACAAGCTGGCCTATGAATGGGGGCTTGAAGAGGACGTCAGCAAGCAGATGCAGGATGTCCTGGCTTTCCAAACCCGCCATTACGCGGCCACCCAGGGCGTGAAGACGGGCTATTCAGAGCCAACGCCCGTCAGCTAGCAGCAGAGCACGGCAAAATGGACGGGGAATGGCCAATTCAATAAATCACGACCAACGACTCGCTGATCTAACACGCGAGGCATTGGCCGACGTGAGCGAGGGTTTGGTGATCGATCACGCATTGGTCGAGACTTGGGCTCAGAGCCTTGATACCGACACCCCAGTACCTTTGCCAACTCCAGATCGGCCTACTTAATTCGCAGCAGGCCGAACTGATCCTCAGCGGTATCTGGCTGAAGCCATTACGCTAAGCGCGCCTTCGCTTGAGCAGGATTTCCAATCTGTTCGTTTAAGTGCGGCAAGTTACAGAGCGAATGCCCTAATTTTTGCCTTATCTCGGCACGCCCTCTTGTCGAAATAAACTCATTAATAACAATGAGTTACAGGACAAATGAGTGAATTTCCCCCTTGCCTCGGCATAACCTCAATCAGGCGTTCAGAGCCGTTTCTATAATTGACTATAAAAGCCTATAAAGCCCACCCTGAGCAGCTCAGCGACGCTAGAAAAATATTTAAATACAATCAGTTGCAGCGCGTATGTCCTAATTTTCCTTTATCTCGGCATGACCCCTGCAGCTGACGCCGCAGCCAGGACAGTGCTGGTTACAGCAGCGAAAGCATTTATCAAAGCGGATTGCACAGCTGGATCGTTGATTGCGAGAAGCATGATGGCCCCCTGAAAGTTGACTTGCTCCATGGGGATGCTTCACAGAAACCAGTAAATTCCAGGCACAAAAAAACCCGCTCGATCGGCGGGTTTCTGTAAGCCTTAGTGCTTGGCGCTGGGAGCGCCTTTGCTGCCTGAAGCCTTCGCAATTTCTGCCTTGATGGCTTTGTAGGCGCCAATCACAGGCGCAAAGTAAATCCGAGGCGCCTGTTTGGCAGCACTCAGGAATTCCGAAGTGAAAGTCGTTGCTTTCATGTGCTCGCCCCTCTCATGAGAAAGTATCTAATGACCTACATATAGCAAATAGGGAGAGAACCTTCAAGCGAGAGAAACAATTTCGCCAGCCAAAAGAAAACCCGATTCGCATAAGCGAACCGGGCAGGTGCAGCGTTCGGACGGAAGACCACCCGTCAGATCAACAAGGCCAATGTGCCAGTTTGGAATTTATCAGACTCTGAGCCCGTCACCTCATCCATCTCAGGATGGGCAGAACGAATCGGAAAGTTAACCACATTATTGCGGGATGCCATGAGCGCCCGCCCTATCTCCTCACCCACAGAAACAAACTTTGGAAAGCAGACACTCTGGCCGCAAATTTCATGACCAATAGTTTCAGAAACTCCATCAGTTAAACCTGCAGGAATCCCTTTGAGCCTTTCGTGTTCGGCTTTAGTGAAGAGCCTGCTGAGGCCTGTTTTTTCAGGATGCAATATGAACGGTTCGGTACTTCTTCCTTTTTTGTAGCCCGTCCCTAACGTGCCACAACCTGATTCATTTCCAGTTAGCAACTGCCTGGAGAATCCCTTGCCTTCAGACTTGTCTCTTTTCTCCTTAGTTGCTAAGTATTCATAGGATTTCCAAGATTCATCGTCGAGAGGTATATCATCGAGTATCGCATTGATGCATGTCTCTCTGACCTTGTTCACCTTCAGATTTTCAAACGAGAAAGAGTCCCCTAAACCATGCGTTATTGCCACCACAACCAGGCGTTTCCGGTGCTCCAGCGTCCCGTAGTCCCATCCATCAAGAACAGCTTCATGCACTTTGTATCCGAGGTGAATAAACACGCTTCGGATAGCTGCCATGGAAGCTGTATTTGCGTACTCCCCAACATTTTCAATCAGCGCAACACAGGGGTTGACATGACGGAGCCAGTTGAGATAATCCACGAAAAGCGCACCTGCATCAGCATGATCCTCTGCAAAATCGAGCTTATTCTTCACCTTTCCGCTACGTGATGCCCCAACACAAGGTATTCCCCCTGTCAAAAGCTCACATTGCGGGGTATGTTCACTGAGGTACACGTCTCGTACGTCTGAGTTTATAGCAATCGACTCTTCTGTCCAAATCTCATTATTGTTTCGCATTGAGCAGTCGAGATACTCGCTCTCCAACTCAACACCGACCTGAACGAATGAGCCTACACCGGATTGCATTAGGCCAGAGTGCACTGCGGCGTCTAGGACCCCGCCGCCGTGGAAGAGGCTGCATACAGCAAGCTTTTGTCCTCGCTCCAACTTTTCCTTCATGCGCTTGAGGCGCTCGCGGATCTTTGTCTGAATCTGCAAAGCAGTAATCACAATCCGGCCACGACGAATCGCAACTCGGACCTTATGGTCATCTTCAAAGACTTCACGGATTTGCTCAGAGCGCAAGTCGATTACTGGATGTACAACCCCATTACGCTCACGCTTAGATACGCTGATGCACTTCCCGGAAAAGCCAGTTGGAACCTCAATTAGTTCGAGACGTCGTGCAATCTTGTCTGACTTAATCGAGTACTTCTTGCCAATCTGAATACCGGCTGTCAGGAGGTGACGGCCTTCCATAAAGACACGTGAAACACCCTTCGATTCGCCGATTTTTGCGTTGATGATGGTGGTCATTGTGGTGCTCCAAGTAGTCGACACAGCTCCCCAGGCGGGGACTGAGCCCGATTGGGGGAAATGACAAACTGGTTGTCTGTACTTCCTGGAATGCGTAACAGAGACCGATATTTTTCTCGGGCAACAAAAAGCCCCCGTCAACGCGGAGGCTTGGGTACCCTGCATGGCTCAGATCGACGCTGGCACATCCTCGCCACCCAGCACCTGGTAAAGCGCCGGGAGAAACTCGGCCAAGGTCATCATCATCAGCGCGAACGTCGCATCTGCCTGCGCTAAGGCGTCATCGCCCCCATCCTGCTCAGCCTGGGTCTGGAGCAGGTCCTCGAATTTGAGGCGCCGGATAACCAGCTTGTCGTCCAACATGAACGACAATTTGTCCTGCCAGGCCAGCGCCAGCTTGGTCACAAGCTTGCCGGTTGCAAGATGATTCTTGATCTCGCCACTGGTGAGATCCTGTCGCTTGCAGCGCACCGACCCACCCTCGTCACTGGTGTCCTGCAGTTCACATTCGTCCAGGACGTGGAAGCCCTCGCCCGCTTGCTCGTTCTTGAGCCAGTCAGTGAGGGTTGCAGTCGGAGCAATCTTGACCGTCACTGGCCGCACCGGCAGCGAACCGAGCACTTCACGAAGCGTGGAGAGCAGATCCTCGGCTCGTTTGGCACTCGCGTTATTGACGATAATCAGCCCGAGCTTTGGCGCGATGGCTGCCGTGATCACGCCGCGGCGGATAAACGCCTTCGGCAACATGGCCTGGATTGTCTCGTCCTTGATCTGGTCGCGCTCTTTCTTATACACCTTGCGCTGCTGCTCTTTCTCGATCTCCTCGACCTTTTCCTTCACAGCATCATTCACCACGCTTGCTGGCAGGATGCGCTCTTCCTTCCGAGCACTGATCAGGAAGAAATTACCGCTCTGGTGAACGAGCGGAGCCTCCTCTCCCTTGCCCAGAGGCGCGACAAAGCCGAAGGTGACCAGCTCTTGCGAACCGCACGCACGGGCGGGCTTCGACGCCAGGGCGGACTGCAGCGCCTCCGCCGCAAATTCAATATCTTGAGTCAGACGATAAACAGTCAGGTTCTTAAACCACATGGTCATGCCTTGTTAGGTGATTTGGGTGATGACAGTGCCCTCATGAGCACTGTCTTGGATGCTTGAGGTTGAAGCTTCTACGTGCTTCGGGATACTGCTAGGTGCTATGCCGATCAGCTGGCTGCCGTGTAGCGAAGGCAAGCGATCTCTTCGCGGGGGTTTGGCCGATCGAGCTCTGCCCACCATCCTCCCCACTCCTCACAGCTGACTGGCCGCGATGTGCCGGGCGCCACCTCTACGCAGAACTTGCCTACGTCCGACGACCAGGTGACCGCCAGCAGGGAGGCCTCAATTCCGTCCTTACCGCTCCAGTTCCAGTAACGGCCTGCACTTTCGGGGGCCACTTGAGACCAAATCCGGCGTGCACGGCCTTCAGAATCCTGCGGCCGGTCTTCATGCACGATCTCCACCGGGCACGTAGGCGACCCACTGCAGGGCGTGAGTAGCCCTTCAGTACCCACCTGTTGGAGCCAGGGCATTGGCGAGTTCATGTACGCGATGTAGTTGGCGAAGAGATTGGCCGTGTCACGCACCCCCACGGCCGTCGCGTACTTCAAGAGCTGAGCAGCCTGTGATGGTTGTGGCGCTGTGAGCAGCTTTCGCAGAAACACCGCTTCAGCGGCGGAGAACTGGTGACTGCCGACATGGCCGATGGCTCCCGACGGAACACTGAGCCCCGTTACATGCGCCTCGATCATTGCTTGGTCGAGCGCCATATCGAGAGACTCACCGCCCAGAAGAGCGTCGATGCCGATACGCACCATTGGGGCATTGGCTTTCCCAGTCCGCAGGGCTGGACCACGCAAGTAGAAATACCGCTGGGCGGCCTTCAAGAGCACAGCTGCAATGTCAGCAGTGCCGGCGCTGGTAGCGCCGGGGCCTACATCAAGCAAATTCCCCATGGTGTCCGTCTCTCACTGGGCGCTTGCGATCGACAGTCTTGGTGCCTGCTGCAGAGCAGGCTTCGAGGTTTCGTTGGCCTGAGCTGCCTTGAGTTCCGCCAGCTCTTGCTCCAGCTCCTCACAGCGCCGGGTAACCTGAGCCAGTGCACGAACCGTCAGATCACCCTGCTCATCCCGCTCAATGCTCAAAGCCAGGCGGTCGATGATTTCAGAGTTCATGCTGCGGTGATTTTCTTTCGAAATTTCTGCGATCTTCTCTCGCATGCCATCCGGCAGGCGGACAACAAACTTGTCAGCTGTGCGGGAGTTAGTGCGAGGCTGGGACTTAGGCATGGGGATAACCTCAGGAATGACCGGCTGTCGGTGCTTCAGGTGAAATGTGATTATGCGGCGCGAAGGTGCCGGGACTTGTTCTCGCGGCTCTCCTTGGCTTCCACCGTGAGAAGAGACCGGGGATTAGAGAGCAGGCGTCGCAAGCCGATTGGCTCACCGGTATCAATGCAATAGCCGTAACTGCCGTCGGCAATTGCCGACATCGCCAGTTTGATGTCGCGCAGACTTTGGTTCTCGCGCTCGATGCTGCCCAGAATTGATTGACGCTCTTGCTCGATCAGCGCTGCGTCAACTTCGTCTGGGGCTTTTTCCAAACCCGTCAGGTCGACTCGCAGCTGATCGATGCGCCCCATTGCGGTAGCACTTTCACCCACCAACAGGCTTTTGAAGAACGCTACCTGGTCAGGGTTCATGTACTGGTCTTCGGGCTGTTGCAACAGTTCCTCAGGGGTCATCAGTTGGGCCTCGTGATTAGTTGGGGCAATGTGCCTCGCGCCAGCGTCTCGGGTATCGATACGACAGGTTGATGGCACCATGCTGTCATTTTCACACGCATCGATATTACGTCCAGTATCTGAAACGCACAACACATAAATTACACATACGTGTTATGCATGCGACAGAAAAATATTCATCTCGACCGCCCTGGCTTTCCGCTGGGCAAGAAAAAACCCCAGCGCTGAGCGGTGGGGTTTGGGTGAATCGTTATGCAGCTGCCGGCTGAAGGCTCCGTTTATCTACGTAGATCTGTTGTACGAGATGAACCCGGTCTGGATTCTGCTGCGCGAATTGAGCAAGGGCGGCGCCCGGGCTACCACCACCACAACGGAACGTCTGAAGCGAATCTTCGTTTGGCACCGAGTAGACCAGCAAAAATGCGGTGTCCTCGTGATAGCGATTGGCTGCGTAGTCTGCAGCCTTGCCTGTCAGGCCAGCCATCTCAACGACCCACAGCATGGTCTGAGCTCGAACCTCAAGCTCGACCATCGCCTCTTCGCCAGCTCGTGGGAACTGTACTTGCGAGAAGTCGCGGTCAAGGTAGGCTTTCTTCGCTTTCTCATACCCACTGAGCATGAGATGAGCGAAATCGCCGAACTGGAACGCCAGCTTGGCGCGCAGAAGGTCCAGCGGCTGATAGAAATCAGGAGCCGTCCAATCAGCAGGCACACGGCCTTCAGTGGAGACTGCTACAGCGTGGGTTGGATTGGTCATGATCGCGGCACCTCATGTGCGTTAGGTTTGTGGGTGGTTATGGCGCACACGGGTATGTACGACCTCGCGGCCCTCTCACCCAATGGGATGCCCGGCGCCGGCGGGCAAACAACTCAGGCCGCTTGTGTGTCCAGGATATGAAGATCTGCAGGGACACTTACGACATCCCCAAGCCATCGCCGCACTGCATTCCGCAGGGTATCTTCAGGGCACCCAGGCTCAGCGCTCATCATGAATCCAAAAGCCTTGAAGCTCGCCTCGCGCACGGCCCACTCCAAGCTTGGTCCGCTCAGCGCCTCGACAAACACCGTCTGGTAGGTATGGTCAGTTCGGCAACGTCCCAGCAAGCCCGGAGCGGTTGCTCGTGCGAGGAGCACTGAAGCGCCAGTTGCGAGCTCGGCTCCATTCACTTCCGCTACCACCCGATCGCTGTGACTCACCGCGACGACATCCTTCAGGCTGAGCTGGGGTCGAGAGAGCTCTGACTTGGCCATGTCGAGCGCATGCTGCGCGGTGGCCGCAGCGAACAGTTCGCCGGTGACCACTCGGAATGCTTTCAAGCGGAAAGTCTCCGCGACTGCGGGGCGTTGATTGGTTTGCTCGACTTGTTGCATGTTGGGGCTCTACGCAAATTCACTGGGTGGTAATTGGAGGGTCTCGAAGGCGGATGACGTCAGCCAACACCCGCTCGCACCATTCGCACTTTCACCCCTCGTTGCTCGAAAGCCCTGGCTACGCGTACTTGACGCTCATCTTTGCCATCGCTGAAGACAATGGCGTGGGTCACTCCACCTGGCAGGGTGTCTGGGCTCAAATGCCTGAGCACCGAGCTCGACGGGACCTTCAGCTTCTTGCTCAATAGCTCACGATGCCGCTCACCCGTGATCAAGCAGTCAAGGACGACCTGCTTCACCTGGTGGTCAATGATGAGTTTGACTATTCGGTCCGCTTGATCGCTGTCGATCGTCGGACCTGAGGTGCTGATGAAGAGTTTCGAGATGATCGGCGCAGGCACTTTCTCTGCCTGCTGTACGAACTCCAGGAGCTCACCACACGTTTTGCAGCGGAGTATGGCTATCTTACGCGCCACCCGATTGTGCGTTTTGGTACTGAGCATGTGGTCATTGCCCTTACACCCGCACCTGTAGACAAAACCCTTTTTGACTGACTTCGACGTGTCCATGCTGTGACACCTGTCGGGGTCAAGCTTGAACACGTCTCGCATTACGCCCTGCCACTCTGCGCCATGGGGCGAGGGCTTGGTTCCCCAAACATTGCGCGTGATGTAATGCGCAACCTCGTGAGCGCAAATTTGATCCAGGTATTCATGTAGATTTTCTTTCGCCAGCATGCGGATTCCACGCTGACTCGGACACCCATTCCACGCGCATCCGGACAGTGATTCCACGCTGATCCGGACACTCATTCCACGAGCATCCGGACACCGACTCCACGGTCATCCGGACACTTTTCTGGCAGGCAGCCACGCAGGATTTATTCACTACCATCGATCTCTTTTTCGAAGCAGAGAGGTCGTTGTGGAGCGTTTATCCATGCGTAAAATCCGAGAGGTGTTACGCCTCAAGTTCGACTGCGGCCTGTCCGTGCGCAAGATCGCCCGCAGCCTGGGCATTGGCCACAGCAGTGCCGGTGATTACCTCTGCCGTTTTGCCGCCAGCGGCCTCACCTGGCCCTGTTCGTTGTCCGATGCCGAGTTGGAGCAGCAACTGTTCCCGCCGGCCCCGGCGGTTGCCAGTGAGAAGCGGCCTTTACCCGATTGGGCATGGGTGCATGCCGAACTGCGCCGCCCCGGGGTGACCCTGGCGCTGCTCTGGCAGGAGTACCGCCTGAGCCAGCCTCAGGGCTTTCAGTACAGCTGGTTCTGTGAGCACTACCGAGCCTGGCAGGGCAAGTTGGACGTGGTGATGCGTCAGGAGCACCGCGTCGGCGAGAAGCTGTTCGTCGACTATGCCGGCCAGACGGTGCCGGTTATCGATCGCCACAGCGGCGAGATCCGCCAGGCGCAGGTGTTCGTCGCGGTGCTCGGCGCGTCCAGCTACACCTTCGCCGAAGCCACCTGGTCGCAGCAGCTGCCGGACTGGCTAGGCTCCCATGCCCGCTGCTTCGCCTTCCTCGGCGGCGTGCCGGAGATCGTGGTGCCGGACAACCTGCGCAGCGCGGTGAGCAAGAGTCACCGCTACGAGCCGGACATCAACCCGAGCTACCGCGATCTGGCCGAGCACTATGGCGTGGCGGTGGTGCCGGCGCGGGCACGCAAACCGCGCGACAAGGCCAAGGCCGAAGTCGGCGTGCAGGTGGTCGAGCGTTGGATCCTCGCCGCACTGAGGAATCGGCAGTTCTTCTCCCTGGATGAACTCAACACGGCCATCGCCGGGCTGCTGGAGCGGCTCAACCAACGCCCGTTCAAGAAGCTGCCGGGCTCCCGGCAGTCGGCCTTCGACAGCCTGGATCGTCCGGCGCTGCGCCCCCTGCCGGAGCAACCCTACGTCTACGCCGAGTGGAAGAAGGCGCGGGTGCACATCGACTACCACGTCGAGGTCGATGGGCATTACTACTCGGTGCCGTATCAACTGGTGAAGAAGCAGCTGGAGGTGCGCCTGACGGCGCGCACCGTCGAGTTTTTCCACGCCAACCAGCGAGTGGCCAGCCACCTGCGCTCAATGCACAAGGGCAGGCACAGCACGCAGGCCGAGCACATGCCCAAGAGCCATCGCGAGCATGCCGAGTGGACGCCGCAACGGCTGATCCGCTGGGCCGAGCAGACCGGGCCGAACACCGCCGGCGTGATCCGGCACATCCTCGAACGGCGCATCCATCCGCAGCAGGGCTACCGGGCCTGCCTGGGCATCCTGCGCCTGGGTAAAACCCACGGTGAGGCGCGTCTGGAGTTGGCCTGCCGTCGCGCCATCAGCCTCGGCACGTGCAGCTACAAGAGCCTCGAATCGATCCTGCGCCAGGGGCTGGAAAACCTGCCGCTAGCTCAAACCAACCTGCCGCTACTACCGGACGACCACGCCAACCTGCGCGGATCCGCCTACTACCACTGACCCCAAGGAATCCCACCATGCTGCCCCATCCGACCCTGGACAAGCTGCAAACCCTGCGCCTGCACGGCATGCTCAAGGCGCTGAATGAACAACTGAAAACCCCGGACATCGACAGCCTGAGCTTCGAAGAACGCCTCGGCCTGCTGGTCGACCGCGAGCTGACCGAACGCGATGACAAGCGCCTGAGCAGCCGCCTGCGCCAGGCCCGGCTCAAGCACAACGCCTGCCTCGAAGACATCGACTACCGCAGCCCGCGCGGACTGGATAAGGCGCTGATCCTGCAACTGAGCAGTGGTCAGTGGCTGCGCGACGGCCTCAACCTGATCATCGGCGGCCCCACCGGTGTCGGTAAAACCTGGCTGGCCTGCGCCCTGGCCCACCAGGCCTGCCGGGAGGGCTACAGCGTGCGCTACCTGCGCCTGCCACGTTTGCTGGAAGAACTGGGTCTGGCCCATGGCGACGGCCGCTTCGCCAAGCTGATGAGCAGCTACGCCAAGACCGACCTGCTGATCCTCGACGACTGGGGCCTGGCCCCGTTCACCGGCGAGCAACGGCGCGACATGCTGGAGCTACTGGACGACCGTTACGGCCAGCGCTCGACCATCGTCACCAGCCAGATGCCGGTGGACAACTGGCACGAACTGATCGGCGATCCGACCCTGGCCGATGCCATCCTCGACCGCCTGGTGCACAACGCTTATCGGATCAATCTGAAGGGTGAATCAATGCGCAAACGGACGCAGAAATTGACGACGCCAGCCAACCCGGACTAACAATGCCACCCCTGCGTCGCTGCGCTCCGACTGCCTGTCCGAATGAGCGTGGAACAGGTGTCCGGATCAGCGTGGGCTGAGTGTCCGAATGGCGTGGAATCCGCACGCCAGCAGTCGGTTGAACCGAAATTCCTGGTCCTTTAGCTTTCCAGTGTGCCTGTCGATCCTGTATCGGTACATGCCCCCCCGTTTTACCCGTGAGATCAAATCTCACAGGTATTTCAGGAAACACACGACCGAAGTGTGAAGACGCAAGCCCAAGGCACTCGGTGACTCGACTCCTAACAGCCTTCAACTCGTCGACAGGGCGCATCAGATTTCAGCCACTCGCAGCACCTGAAAGCTCAGCTGGGTGTCGTTAGCAGAGAAAGGTGTAGGCATGGCCGGGATCCTGGGTAGAGACAGAAAATATTACACGTACGCGTTATGTATCGTAAACCAACAAACCAGAATGATAGCCCGCTCCGCCATCTCCATGCATTAGCGAAAGGCTTTTGCTCAGGCTGCCGGCGCGGGCTGCGGGTAAAAAAAAACCTCAGCATGGCTGAGGCTTCTGGTGAGAGTGATACTTCAGGGCTACCTAGGCACGAGCTTTACGGCAGCGAGAAGGATCCGGTCATAGCGCATGACCAATTGTTTGAGACGGCGGCTAGAAACGTTGTCCTTGATCGCTTTCGCCACCATTCGCTCATGCCGTGCTTGAGCACGGCGCAGCCTCTGCCCTTGAATTCCCGCCCACAGATTGAGAGGCATTTCCGGACCAGTAGGGGTCGAGTTGAGTGTTCCCATTTGCAATCTCCTGAGGCTTGCGTTGCATGACCTAGGGAGATGTGGAACAACGCTACATACGTCTCAGTCCACGTAGCTCCCAGGAGAACAACGCAAACACCCCAGAACGCTGCGGGACCCCTGGCAAGGTCCCGCCTACTTAGCCTTGGATTTCTTCGGAATCACAATTACTGGCAAGCCGCGGACCGCATCATCCCAGTGCAGGTCACGATCTGGATCGCTGGCAATTTTGCTGATCCACACAGCGGTTTTTTTCCAGCGAATTGCAAGCTTGCGGCCATTCCAGCCGCGGGCCTTGTACGCACCCTTGAATTCATCAGGGGTCAACAGCGGTTGTTGCAGCTGAACTTCGGGCAAGCCGCGGACCGCGTCATCCCAGTGCGGACTACGGTCTAGGTCGTTGACCAACCTGCTGATCGAGAAAGCGGTTTTTTTCCAGCGAATGGCGAGCATACGACCATTCCAGCCGCCTGCCTTGTACGCGGCCTTGAAATCGTTCGGGCTCAAAAGCGGTTGTTGCAGTTGAACTTCGTTGTCCAAATTCTTGCACCCGAAAATGTATGGGTAGACGGCATGCTGGCAGAGTCAGTCAATTATGATGGCCTTGGACAAATCCCAATCTGCAGGTGCTGCTGCACTAGTCGCAAAGGCAAATCGCATAGCGACCGAGGGTGAATTGTTCTTCATCAGCTAGGCGGCTGCACCAGCGCACATCGCTGCGACCGCGGGTCAACTCTTTGGCCCCCCCTCATCCACGCAAGCACAATGGAAGACTCCATTTTTAAACTATAGGACAACACTTATCAACCTGAGGCTCCCCGTCACCATTCTCAAGACAAAAAAAACCCGGCCTATGGCCGGGTGGGTCTAGCGTTTTCGGTTCAAAGGGCTAAGGCCTGGCAATCGTCGCAAAGACCTACCTGGAAAACCTCAAGATCGGCGAAGCAGCGGATGCATTGCTCGACATCATGATCTTCGGCGGGCTTGCTGATCACGTCGCCATACTCAGCAACCAATGCGGCGTAGTGATCGCCAGTTGAAGCGTCTCCCCTCAGCTCATAGTAGCGGTCCTCGCTCTTCGAGTAGGCTTTGAAAACTGGCTTTCCGTTGAACTGGCTGGCACCTACAGAAATTGGCGCTCTGTTGCGTAGCAAAGCGATAGTCTCGGGCATGGTTTGCATTGGATTGCTCCTCAAGTATCAGGTTGACCGTGTCCTGGGAGATGGCCAACAACACCTGATAAGCGGTTCTAAGCGGCAAGCGGCCCCGGGCTCGGCGCCAGCACAATGAACCGCCGCTGCAATAAGGCCCTCAATCAGTTCTGGCAGCCTAATTGAGCGTGAGCGTAGGCGTAAAAAACCCCGGACTGCTTGAGCAGTACGGGGTGGTGTAGCGTTAGGTGCCAGACCCGGTGCAGGCCATGCGATGGCCGCTGGAAAGAATCACGCCTCGCGGATATAAGCCTCAATACGCGCGTCCGCGGCCGCCAGGTAGCCCTGAATCTTCCCAATCGCTTTGGCCATGTTTTCAAGATCATCGGGCTTTGCACGTGAGCACGAGATGTTCGACACCTCGGCCAGCACTCGCTGGGCAACCTCTTTCCAATTGGTTACCTCATCGGCGCTGCAGCAGGCATGGTAGTCATTCACCTTACGAAAAAGACGATCGAAAGCGCGACGGTAATCGGCGACAGGGACTGTTTTGGTGCTGCTCATGGGGGCACTCCTCAGAAGGGAAATCTGGTTGAACTTGCCCATGGGGATGGTTCACGCACGCGTGTAATGGGTGCCAGCGACCTTGTTCCACCATGTAATTCATCCCTGAGGACGATGTTTAATTCCTCAGGAGAAAACCCATGGCAACACTCGTGAAAGTATCGACCTGCTTAACCCCAGAGCTGGCACGAACCGTCGTCGAAATGGCGTGCGTCGTACGCATCGCAGAAACTGGAGAGGGCGTAGAAATCCGCGACACCAGGCCCCTCCTCGATCGCCTGGCATCACCAATTCGGGGGCGAGGAATTGTGCGTACCCTTGGCGACACGCATTTCATCGTGACCGAGGACCTGGCGAAGCGGATCGACGCAAAACACCTACCAAGTGAGCCGGCCGCGACTGGGGCTACAGGTGTTGAAACCGATGCACTGAAAACACTCATCGCTGATCGGTTGGGTGCTATGGGCTGGCTGATCGTTGATGGGCTGAGCTTTAACTGCACATCAGCAGTGGCCAAAAAAGAGTACCGAACTGCGGTTGGCATCAAGGAGGCGATCGCCTTTCTCGAAGCCGGAGATGAAGGTGCCAGACGCCTGATCGCTCAGTACTACAGCAAGGGCAATAACGTGCTGAGCACAACAACTGCGCGATTCACTCCTGACTGGTCGCCCGAAGTTGTTGAATCGGGCGCCAGCCGATTCGCGGCCGAAGTTGACGACGTAATCAGCGACACCTATGCGGTACGCCTGCTTCGCCATCGAGACCAAGCCGCTGATGGCGCATAACACTCTCAGGCTCACTTAGGCAAACGCACCACCACACCCCGGGCTCGCCCGGGGTTTTTATTACCCAGTTTCGTAGTTCATGTGCGCCATCACCAGGTACACCGCCAACCAAGCTCCGTGGAGTCACCATGAACCACTATCAACACCTGATCGCGGACCAGATCCGGTCCGTCCAAGGACAGAAAGACTATTGCTTGCAAGTCCTATCCGCCGGCGGCCTTGAACCCTGGGAGTCGAAGGAATACGGCGACCTGGTTGAGCAGTATGACCAGACGCTCAAGGAACTGAATGAACGATTGCCTGAAGCAGACTGATCCCTCACCTCATCTATCTAACCTATGGGAAGAACACCATGACCAACGCAATCGAAGCACAAGCACAGAAGGTCGAAGCTGCCTACGCAGTTACAGGCAGCGTCAATCCGGAATACGAGCGCGAGTTCGACATTCTCTCCGACATGCGTCGTGCTGAAATGGCCAAGGAATTCCGCTCAGAGCGTGGCCTGCCTCCCACGGCGAAAACCCCGTATGACTGAGCCTCAGCTATGAGGTTTGAGCATGCACCACCGCCCCCGGCTTGCTGGGGGCTTTTTTCGTTATGCTTCCTACAGACTGAGCCGGGTCGCCCAAATCTTCGGGCTTAGGGAAGCTTACTGTGCGGCGTTATACGGCCGCCAAGCAAAGGTAGGCACATGTGCCTACTGGCATGAAAATAGGCACACGTGCCTATCTAGGCCTGCGCCTCTTCAGTGTCGAGCTTTGCAGCCTGCTTTCGACGCTCCATCAACTGCTGCATGTACACGATCCCGTCTCGAAGCGCATTCACCGCCCAGGTTGGGCAAGGCCGGGAAGATTTCTTGGTCGGATCGTTGAGCCAGGATCGAACAGCGCGATCGGAGCAGGGCCGCTTGGTGACGGCGTTGATGAGCATCGCGCTCTCGCGTTGTTTAACGTCATACTTTTTCAGCAGCGCCAGAAACGCTTGCCGGTTGGCTTCCCGCCCTTCGTCGTCCATCTTACCTCCAAACGGTTGAGAATAGGCACATGTGCCTATTAGCCGCATTCTAGGCACTTGTGCCTATTAAGGAAACACCAGATCGAGCGGAACTTCAGCCACGGCCCTCGAAACCACCTCAAGCTCAATTTCGGTGATAGCCAGTGGGCCGGGCCAGATTCGGACCATAGCCGGCTAGCGCCAATACCTAAAACCGCCGCCGGTACGAGTGCTGATGATGACTTGATCAGGCTGCAAGGCGTAGCAACTGCTGTGACGCATTACTCAGGACCATGCATACCCATGAGGAATCCATCATGACAACTGAGCAAGCACCAGCGCCAAATCTGACCAGCACAACCCATGTTGCGGTTGAGCGAAAACACTTCATCGGAACTGGTCGGAATGCCTGGCTCATAACAGGTCGAGTTTGTGGTGATGACGACGACACTGCCTATCTGGTACTGGCAGATGATGAGGCCATAGCTCAGGAGACCTTCAAAAGGGAGCTTCGAGACTGTGAAGTGTTGCAGAACGACGCCCCAAACGCGGATGATCTTCCTGAGATCTACATCATCCAGAGTGACATGCTGAGCTGAGCACTTTGAGGAAAACGCTCCACCATACCCTAGCCTCTGGCCAGGGTATTTTTTTGCGTGCGCTAGGCATGGCGCGTTGAGCGACCACGCTCACAACAGGGATAGGCTACTTAACGCGGCTGCTTGGTCGAAGGCTCATACCCCAGCCGTCGCGTAAGCTGTACCAGCCCCACAATTTGCTCCCTCATGGCCTGCCCATGTGCCTCCAGCTCCTCTACCTTTCGCTCAAGCTCCCAGGCTCGGCGGTAAAGCCGCTGGTTGATAGCGATTACCCGCTGCAGTGCAGAACGCTCGCAGTCGCCGATATCACCCGAGTCGGTGCCTTGACCAACCCGGGCTAGAATATCGGCAGGAACCTCCGGCAAAGGTTCGTCATCCCACAACATGCTGCCTCCCACACTGGATATGCGAACAGTATGCGATGACTTGGAGCTCCAGCCAATCCCTGGCTCAGCGCCACCCACACGGCGGCCTCCCATCCTCGTCAGTGAGCTTCCTGTAGCAGGGAGGTCAGCAGCCAGACGATGGAGCTTACTTAGCATGTGTGCGGGTAGTGCACGGACTCATTGTTTATTAACTGAAACGGTGTATATATATTCATCACCATTATCGCTGTCTTTATATTCGCGCTTTACCACCACTAGGAATCACATCAGTTATAGAAAGCCTGTAACCATCAGTCCGAGGATAGTCAACAACAAGGCCACCAGCTTTGTCGGTCCCCATATCCGCCAAGTGCACGTAGTTAACGTCCATTGTTAAGCGTACAGTTCCATCACTAGCAACATAAGGCGTGAAATAAGCGGTGGAGCCTAGGGATGCTCCGATCAACTTGTCGTGCAGCCGCGGCAAGTTGCAATTTTCCAGGCACCTACAGCTCTCCGTGTTAAACGCGAACCTCACCCATACCCATGAGCTGTTTTCGAACCCTCCACAGGTTTGCCAGGGCGAACAGCGTGGTCAACTGAGCCGTGTTTTTCATCAGCCCACGAAAACGTACTTTCACGTAACCAAACTGCCGCTTGATCACGCGAAACGGATGCTCGACCTTGGCCCGTGTCTGAGCCTTGCAGAACTCGATCTTGCGCTTGGCTTTGTACAGTACGCTGCGCTGGTTCAGCTTGGAATAGGTGCTGCGACGCGCTGCAATCTGCCAGATCACCCCCCGATTTTCATGCTCTTCGCGCCTTTCGACACCGGTGTAACCGGCATCTGCATACACGGCGTTTTCTTCGCCATGCAGCAGTTCAGCCACCTGCGTGACATCGGCCACATTGGCAGCGGTGCCATGGACGTGATGCACCAGGCCGGACTCGACATCGGCACCGATGTGCGCCTTCATCCCGAAGAAATACTGACCGCCTTTCTTGGTCTGGTGCATCTCGGGATCACGCTTGCCTTCTTTATTTTTGGTCGAGCTGGGGGCATGAATAATGGTGGCATCGACGATGGTGCCTTGGCGCAGCGACAGGCCTTTTTCCTGCAGATAACCATTGATGACCGCAAGGATTGCCGGTGCGAGCTGATGCTTCTCCAGCAAGTGCCGGAAGTTCATGATCGTGGTGTCTTCGGGGATTGGCGCGCTCAGCGTCAGGCGTGCGAACTGGCGCATGGGCGTGATTTCGTAGAGCGCTTCTTCCATGGCCGGGTCGCTCAGGGAGAACCAGTTCTGCAACAGATGGATGCGCAGCATGGTTTCCAGAGGATAGGGTTTTCTACCGCCGCCGGCCTTGGGGTAGAACGGTTCGATCAGCTCCAGCAGGCCTGCCCAGGGCACCACCTGATCCATTTCGGCGAGGAAGCGCTCTCGGCGGGTTTGCTTGCGCTTGCCGGCGTACTCAAAGTCGGAAAAGCTCATCTGGCTCATGGGCGGCTCGGATCAGGTGTTGCGGGGATTCTCGCATAACTGAAGGCTTGTTCGGAGATTCCCTAGCTCCAGATTAGCAAGTCGCGCCTTATTCGGATTGATTAGCTCCCTGTACTTCTTGTGCTCAATATTTCTGTAACCCTTTCGGACACCACTTTGAGTTGTCACGCTATAAGCATCAACAATATCGCCATTGCGAGTAAGCTCAGTACTAATGACGATTGACTCTGCCGCCGAGGCATTAACCGCTAGTGCAGCCATAGCTGCGAGGACAATTGCTTTCATGAAATCCTTCACACACCAAAATCACTTTAGATGCCTTCGACCCCAGCATCTGGCCGGCACAGAGGTCGAAGTTGCCTACCTGTCTTGTTTTCAAAGATGGGGCAGATCTCGCAGCAGGGCTTTGAGCTCATGCCAGGGATGCTGAGCGCTTTCCGTCTCGTTCAAACATCCCGCCCTATGGACGAATGCATCAGCTGCTTGATCTACAGCCTGACTGGACTGACACTCTTGGCACCAAATGATCGAGTTCTCGACTGACCATTTATCGCCAAAAGCATCCAGATCCTGATCAAGCTGGCTGTACTGCTCGTCTCCGCTCATCTCGTTCTCCCGTTGTTGGCGCGTACCTCACGCCTATCTTCGACCTGGTTAGGTTGTGGTTCAGTATGAAGTGTAACTGGCCACAACGGATTTCCCACAGCCAATAGCGGGCAATCCATGTTGGCGGAATGAGGCCTGGTACCCTTTCTTTTTTAGCCCCCGGTGACACCGGGCGGCCGTCACCCATGACGCCATTTCACGGTAAACTTACGCTCCAATTACGCACCTGCGCCATCCGCTGGCTCGCAGCGCATAACTCACAAAACAGGGAGAGAGGCATGCTGACCCTCGAAGACCGGTACACCGCAGCTCGCGACAAGTTCTTTGCTGAGAACCCGCAGGCAATGAGAGAGATTGAGGCGGTCAGCGCAGAGGAGATTGAGGGCAGTGGGATGACGGTAGAGGAATATCGTAGCCAGCAACGGTTGCAGGTATTCGCCGAGGCGGCCAAGAAGCGGGGCATTGAGCTGGATGAGTTTGTCATTCATCTGGTCGCCCAATCTCCTCAGCAAGCTCAAGAATGGCGGATCGAGCGCCATCGCAAAATGGCGGAAGTGCTTGGGTCATCCTGGGAAGAGTACAAGGACCTCAACCGAATTACTGAGTAGTCCAAACGATATTTCGTTGAAACGGATTCTCTGGTGAGGTAAGTTGGCGCTCGATGCGCGGGGGATTCCAGGTTGCGGTTCGTAACAGCCGCTTCGTGGTTTCACCTCAGCTGCTCCTTTCATGGCGGTAACCGTCTGGCCAACTCACCCCTCAGCACACAGACCAGCTCGGACAAGAACGGGTGGAAAACAAAGCCTTGCCCGCAGGTATACCCATTGAATAAGCCTGTATCTGACGTAGGTCATGCAGAGCCTGCCAGCGGGTCGCAATCGACGATGGCTTCATTGTATACTTCGGCTCCGCATACCCCTTGAGCTACAGGAACATCAGCATGACTGTACTCCAAACGATCTACTGGCAGCCTACGCCGCCTTAGCGCTACGCCCCCTCGCAACAACCTGCTTCCGCTAGCCTCGCTCGCGGGTGCTCACTGCTGTACGCCTGGTTTTACACCTTAAGCACACAGCAAAAAATCCTCAAAATTTGAATTTGTATCGATTCGCTCGCCACTCCCTTGGCGTGCGCGATGCTTTGCCTTGGATATTTATATGCTGCAAAAACTTAGACAAACGTGGTTTTCCAACGTCCGTGCCGACGTGCTCGCGGGGCTGGTGGTCGCACTCGCGCTGATCCCGGAAGCCATCGCCTTTTCCATCATCGCCGGGGTAGATCCCAAAGTCGGTCTCTACGCCTCCTTCTGTATCTGTGCTGTCATCGCCTTTGTCGGCGGGCGCCCCGGAATGATCTCGGCGGCGACAGGCGCCATGGCACTGCTGATGGTTACGCTGGTAAAAGAGCATGGACTCCAGTACCTGCTGGCCGCGACTCTACTATGTGGCGTACTTCAAATCCTTGCCGGCTACCTGAAGCTTGGCTCGTTGATGCGCTTTGTTTCACGTTCGGTAGTCACCGGCTTCGTAAACGCATTGGCGATTCTGATTTTTATGGCGCAATTGCCTGAGCTGACCAATGTCACCTGGCATGTCTATGCCATGACCGCTGCGGGCCTGGGAATCATCTACCTGTTCCCGTATGTACCGAAAATCGGCAAGCTGATTCCCTCTCCGTTGGTGTGCATTCTGACGCTGACTGCCATCGCCATTTACCTCGGTTTGGATATCCGCACCGTCGGTGACATGGGCCAACTGCCGGACACGCTGCCGATTTTTCTGTGGCCTGAAGTGCCGCTGAACTTTGAAACCCTGCGGATCATCTTTCCTTACTCCGCAGCGCTGGCAGTTGTAGGCCTACTGGAGTCGATGATGACCGCGACCATCGTCGACGACCTGACGGATACCACCAGCAACAAAAACCGCGAGTGCAAAGGCCAGGGTGTGGCCAACATCGCTGCCGGCATGCTTGGCGGTATGGCAGGTTGCGCCATGATCGGCCAGTCGATCATCAACGTGAAATCTGGCGGCCGCACCCGTCTCTCGACATTGTGTGCCGGCGTTTTCCTGCTGCTGATGGTGGTATTTCTTGGCGAATGGCTCTCCAAAATCCCTATGGCCGCACTCGTGGCTGTAATGATCATGGTGTCCATCGGCACCTTTAGCTGGGATTCCTTGCGTAATCTGAAAGAGCATCCGCTGTCGACCAACCTCGTCATGGTGGCGACCGTCGTGGTCGTCGTGGCCACTCACAATCTGGCTTACGGCGTACTGGTAGGTGTGCTGCTGGCCTCCCTGTTCTTCGCAAACAAGGTCGGGCACTACCTGGATATCAAGAGCACTCTTGAAGAGACGAAATCGCATCGGACTTACCGCGTCGTGGGCCAGGTGTTCTTTAGCTCTGCGGACAAGTTCACTGAGGTTTTTGACTTCAAGGAGGCGCTCAACAAGGTCACCATCGATCTCACACAGGCGCATTTCTGGGATATCACCGCCGTCGCAGCGCTGGATAAGGTCGTAATCAAGTTCCGACGCGAAGGAGCTGAGGTTGAAGTGCTCGGTCTCAATGAAGCCAGCGCAACAATCGTTGACCGCTTCGGCGTGCATGACAAGCCCGGCGCCATCGACAAGCTCATGAGCCACTAAGGAGAACGACAATGACCCACGTAATGGCATGCATTGATAACTCACAATCCTCATTGGCGGTCTGCGATTACGCAGCATGGGCCTCGCAACGACTCAGCGCTCCCCTGACCTTGCTTCATGTGCTGGATAAGGAGAAGTATCCTGCATCCGCTGATCTTAGCGGCAATATCGGTCTCGGTAGCAGAGAACATCTACTGGAAGAGTTGGCCACGCTGGATGCGCAGCGGGCAAAACTGGCCTTGGAGCATGGGCAGCACATGCTTGAAAAAGCTCGCGAGCGAACAGTCCACTCTGGCGCCATGTCACCCGATATGAAGCAGCGCCATGGCCATCTCGTCGAGAGCCTGAGCGATCTCCAAGACGATATTCGGTTACTGGTGATTGGAAGAGTCGGTGAGGACAGCACGCGCAGTGCCCAAAGTCTTGGCAGCCAGATTGAAGCGGTAGTCCGAACTATCCACCGCCCCATCCTGATTACAACCAGCCATTTCAGGAAACCTGAAACGGTCATGGTGGCATTTGACGGCAGTGCTACATGCCACAAGACCGTACAGATGCTTGCTTCAAGCCCGCTGTGTGAAGGCCTGCCAATTCATATCGTCATGGTTGGAGCGGATTCTGAAGACAACCAGAACGCGCTGGAGAAGGCACGAACCACGCTTGCCTCTTCCGGCTCGCTGGTGCATACCGAGATCCGCCCAGGCGAAGTAGAGTCCACACTGCATGCGTATCAGGCAGAGCACGGCATTGACCTCTTGGTCATGGGGGCGTACGGGCACTCACGCATCAGGCAGTTTCTGATAGGTAGCACGACCACGACGATGCTGCGAACATCCACTTTACCCGTATTGCTGCTTCGCTGAGCCAGTTCCACTGGCCACAGTATTTCCAGAACTGCGGAAATGCCGTGGCCACCCTGGACGATGACTAACTGATCTTGCCGTAACGAGCCCCATGCAACTCATAACTGAAATTGTTCACCCCGAGCTGAAATCCAAGCAGGGCAGAGTATTCCGTCGACATGCAGCACGCGGCATCGTGATGCGGGGTGAGCAGATCCTGTTGCTGTTCACCGAGCGCTATAACGACTTCAGCTTTCCTGGAGGCGGCCTTGATGTTGACGAGGACATTGTCACAGGCCTGAAGCGTGAGCTGGAGGAAGAGACTGGTGCCCGTGAAATACAGGTGCTCCAGCACTACGGTTACATCGAGGAGTACCGGTCCTACTGGAAGCCACAGTACGATCTGATGCACATGACCTCGCATTTTTATCAATGCGAAGTAGCGCCCCAGCTAGAGCCCGTGAGAATGGAAAGCCACGAAATCGCTAATGGTATGCGGCCTGTCTGGATCAACCTGCATGAAGCAATCACGCACAATGAAGCCGTTATGCAGCGGCACGAGTCTTCGATGGGGCAATCAATTCTGCGCGAAACCTACATGCTGAGAAAAGTCGCTTCCGAATTGTTGATGCCAATCAGCCTTTGAGCTGACTATTTGGCGAAGTCCACTTAGCCTGCCTCAGGCAAGCATCCAATGCTGCGGGAGTAATTGCGTGATTTCGCTCGCCCGCTGTGTCGGAAGCCGCATCAGTACATCCTTGAGATAGGCATACGGATCGTGCCCATTCATACGCGCCGACTGGATCAGGCTCATGATTGCCGCCGCCCTTTTTCCACTGCGCAGCGACCCGGCAAATAACCAGTTCGAGCGCCCAAGCGCCCACGGCCGGATCAAATTCTCGATCTGGTTATTGTCGATGGGCACAGCACCATCTTCCAGGTAGCGCGTCAGCGCTACCCAGCGTTTAAGGCTGTAATCCAGGGCCTTGGCCGTGGCCGAACCCTCGGGCACAAGTTCGCGTTGGGCCAACATCCACTCATGCAGTTTTTCAGCGATGGGCACCGCTGTTTCCTGACGTAATCGCCAGCGGGCTTCGTCGCTCATTTCCTTGGCGTGTCGCTCGACTTCATACAACCCGCCAATCGAGTGAAGCGCCTGCTCCGCCAACTGGCTTTTATTGGCTGCATGCAGGTCGAAGAATTTGCGGCGTGCATGGGCCATGCAGCCGATTTCGGTGATGCCCAGCTCGAAGCTGGCCTTGTAGCCGGCGAAGTCATCGCAGACCAGCTTACCGTTCCACGTGCCCAGGAAGTTACGCGCATGTTCGCCGGCACGGCTGGGGCTGAAGTCGTAGACCACGGCCTTTAGGGCCGAGAAAGGCGTGGTGCTATAGGCCCACACGTAAGCGCGGTGGGTTTTCTTTTCGCCTGGTGCGAGCATCTGAACCGGGGTCTCATCGGCGTGGATCACGCCCTGGGCCAACACATGCTCACGCAGCGCATCGACCAGAGGCTGGAGCTGCACACCGGTCTGTCCGATCCATTGCGCCAGTGTCGAACGGGCGATGGGCAGTCCGGCCCGACCAAAAATCTTCTCCTGCCGGTACAGCGGTAAATGGTCGGCGAACTTCGCCACCATCACGTGGGCCAACAGGCCTGCGGTCGGGATGCCCTTGTCGATCACTTGGGCCGGTACAGGCGCCTGGATCAGTGTTTCACACTGACGACACGTCCATTTTCCACGCACATGCCGCTCAACTGTGAACACGCCCGGAGTGTAATCGAGCTTCTCGCTGACGTCTTCGCCGATTCGCTGAAGCTGGCAGCCGCACACGCACTGAGTATTCTCTGGTTCGTGACGGATCACGGTTCGCGGAAACTGCGGCGGCAGTGGTGCACGCTTGGGCTTATGACGTGGCTCGGCCGGTGCGGCCGGCGGATTGGCTGCCTTCAGCTCGGCTTCGATAGCTGCGATATCGGTATCGAGCAGATCATCAAGCAGACTGCCTTGGTCGGGGCTCAGTTGCTCGCTGCGCTTGGCGAACTTGTGTCGCTTGAGGATGGCGATTTCATGAGCCAGTTGCTCGTTGACCGTTTCGAGGCGTTGGATTTTCTGGCTCATGGAGTCGACCTGGGACAGCAACTGCATAGCCTGTTCGGCCAAGCCGCGCAGCTGTTCCGGTGTCATCTGGTCGAGATTGGGCGAGGAAGTCATGCCGCTGATTGTGTCAGAGTAGGTCGTCAACAGCGATAAACCGATGGGCTAATGGCAGGGGCTAAAGCACTGTGATCGCGCTGCCTGCGCCGACCCGCTGCCACGGCAAACCCAGTACCAAGGCTTGAAGTTGCTCGTTATCGAGTTCGACTTCCGATCCGTGACGGATGCCGGGCCAATGAAACTTGCCTTGGTTCAATCGTCGCGCTGCCAGCCAAATGCCCACACCGTCATGCACCAAGACTTTCATTCGGTTGGCACGGCGATTAGCGAAGAGGTATGCGCAGTGCGGCTTCGCCACACCGAACACCGCGATCACCCTGGCCAGCGCGGTCTCGGTACCGGCGCGCATGTCCATAGGCTCGGTGGCAAGCCAGATGGCATCGATCCGAATCATTCCAACAGGTCTCGCAGAAAGGTGGCACAGGCGACAGCGCTTTCGGTCGGCCAGTTCACTTTGACGGTGCCACGCGGGTGCTGGATTTCAATGCAGATACTTGATGAAGCTGCCTGCGAATGTCCTCCGGCTAGCGGCAAGGGCACTGGAATGAAAGCAGGTTGCAGCGCCATGGTTTTGTTCGTGAGTACCCTAATCCATTTATGTACGAGGTTCGCGTTAAGGCTGTGCTTCTGCGCGACGCTGGCAATCGATGCGCCGGGCTGGGCGCACTCTTGGACAACTTGGGCCTTGAAGGATTTTGAATAGGAACGGCGTTGTGACTGCATGGAAAGACCCGCTTAAAAGGCTAGAAATGGTGTCCACTTAAATTAGGTGGACACCATCGCCTTTGGCGTCGGGGTCAGGAAGGTGAGTTGGCCGGACGGTTACTCATGGCGTTACGGCTAGGAAAGTGAAGAGCCTCGGATTTTTCCGGGGCTTTTTTGTGGGCGCCTCAGAAGCGGCGACCTCTCTCCTATCATGACTATGGTTCACAACATGGTGATTGACGTACACAAGATCGCGCATGACTTTCGCGCATCGATCGAGGAACAGAAAGCCTTGGGCATTCTCCCGGGGCACATGGCAGGTTTTCCTCATGCCTGCTGCGCGGTGACATCCGAACTGCTCGGCGACTACCTCAACAGCATACCTGGGGGCCCGGAAGCGGAAACCGTTAGCGCTATGCGAGACGGCAAGCCTCACATGTGGCTCGTGGTGAATTCGCTGATCGTTGACCTAACTGCAGACCAGTTCCCTGACGGAAGTCCGGCGGTGTATGTGGGGCCAGAGGACGCTTGGTACGCCGGCTGGGAAATCGATCTGCGTGGCAAGGCGTCACACGGTGGCACCCCCACATCTAGTGACGAACGAGTGGTGCTGGAAAGGTTCATCGAGCACGCTGGGCTACCCACCTCCGATTAAACTGCGCCGCCCCACGTCGCGCCCCTGAGTGCGCAATCGGGGATGAGGCCGCCGGATAACGTCCACCCGGCGCCCCTCTGCCCAGCCCTCACCTATCTGCAGCGAAATTAGCCTTTCGAAGCCACCCCTCTACCGCCGCAGACCGGGAACGTTCCCGGGCGTCGATATGCCGCCCCCTGAACGTACCCCACGCTCGATAGGAACGCCCGTCAACTGCGACCCAGAACACGACTTGCTCCTCATCCACCTGCCGAAAAATTGCTTCTGGTGCTGCTCTCATGATTGGACCTGCTTGATATTGGAGGTCCTAGAATGGCGTCACGACCATCGGCAGAGTGAGCTCACGCTCGGAACTGAAGGGCGTACTCCAAAAGCTGCGCGTTCAGTTCATCTCGGTTCTCGCCATAGTGAGCTTCTCGATGGCAGTTCGGGCATAGCGCCACGCAGTTGTAGAAGCGATCCGACACGTCCGCACCCAGCACGTGGTGCACGTCCAGGAAGCCGGGGAATGTCCGACTCTCGGCGCATCTTTCACATCGGTACTGAGCCCGCTCCAGCACCGCAAGTCGCACCTTAGGATCTCGCTTCACGTGTGACCGGATAGTGCTCACCCTCTCCCCAAGGTCACGCCCTAGAGCCGAATAATCCGGCATTGGGCAATCGTCTAATGTGTCGTCAAGGCCTGGCGGTAACTGACCCGCCACAGCGAGCTTCGCGAGATCAACAACCCCTGGCCATTCCCACAATACATCGGCTACCTGGTGGGTATCTGGCAACCGATCATCTTGAAGCCACAGCGTTGGGCTTGTTCCGTTTTGGGCATGGTTCTTCCTGATGCGACCTTTCAGCCCCAGGCGCAAGAGCTCATCGCTCACCTCCCGCTGCCGATTCCAGATCTGGTGCAACGCATCTGTAGGGATCAGGGCGGCATAGACCACGACCTCACCTTCACGCTGAAACAGGAGGTTGTGACTGACGCCAAGGGCTAGGTCTCTCCCCACCACATGCTCCAATGTGGCATCCCAGCCTCCAGGCCGAAGGTGGGCCGTCAGCTGAGCAGCTGAATATCTCTGCTCATTCAAGTTGCGACCATCTCGGCGCCAGCATAGGCGAACCCGGGCTTTGACCTCCTCACCATCATTGTTGAGGAACGTGACAAGCTGCTGGGATGCTGAGCCAGTGGGGATTCGCTGGTCTGCAATTACTCTGAAGCCGCAGGCCTCCAGGAATGGACTGACTGCATCGCGTGAGCGCTGCTCCGCGGCGAGACTGTCAGTGCCTCGAAACTGTCGGGGTGATGACTTGGACACCGGAACTCTCCCTTCGAGCTCACAACTGATCATGGCTGCTCAAGTGCATGGACGCAGTCCAGTCTGGCTCATAGCTCACCGGCCTGCTCGGTCCTTCTAATGGAAAAGCCCCGGGAGACCGGGGCTTACCTCTCACTGGTTGGCGTTGATTCCTCACTGCAGATTTCTGTCATCTACCACGATCATCGGCAAAGTTAGCTCCCGCATCCAAGGTTATGGCAGATCCCAAGACTTTTGCCGTTGCTCCACCGGGAGATGCACACTGAGGACACGAACGGGCAGGGAGGAAGGCCCTAGAGTCATTCCTCCTCAGCTCAATCATCCTTGCTAGAACCTGTAGTGCGATGAGCCATAGGCGCTCTGCTGGGGCCCCTTGTAGTGCGTCAGGAAATCGTCGAAACGCTCAAGCATTTGAACAAAAATGTGAAGGGCCTCTGTAGATTCATCATGGAAAACCAGATTCCCCTCCTCCACGTGATGGTAGAAATCGAAATCTCGTTCGCTCATGAAGCCGAAAATAGGCATTTCAGCCAGGCACCCAGCCATCCGGACAATCTCATTTTCCCAAGCCTGGATTTCCGGAGTGAAGGTCCAGTGTGGGTGATAGGCATTCCAGGGCCTAGCCGTGGGCATGCCGGCCCGGTTACGGATCAGTCTAATGAACTCAATATCGAGCTGCACTATGGAGTTGTACGGATCCTCGGCAGATACAAAGAACTTCTTCTCACGGAACGTCACCTTGACTGGCCAGATCTCCTTGAGGAAGTTCGATGCATTTTGATGGTCGCGGGTAAGATCACTTCCAACCATCAAAGTGAATCGCCCCTGGTTTCGTAGACACCTCCAAGCCTCATAATGAGGCCCAAATAGGAGGTGCCATGAGTCGTCAGCGTTACCCCGAAGAATTCAAGATCGAAGCGGTCAAGCAAGTGACCGAGAAAGGCAATCCTGTCGCCGATGTTGCCCAGCGCCTGGGCATGTCTGTTCACAGCCTCTACGCCTGGATCAAGCTCTACAGCAAACCCCAAGAGCAGCGTCAGCAAGACGATGAGCAGCAAGCCGAACTGCGCAAGCTTCGCGCAGAACTCAAGCGCGTGACTGAAGAGCGAGACATCTTAAAAAAGGCCGCCGCGTACTTTGCCAAGGAGTGCAACTGAAGTACGCCTTCATCAAAAAGCACTCGACGCATTACCCGGTGCGGCGCCTTTGCCAAACCCTCAAGGTGCATCCCAGCGGCTACTACGCTTGGTTGGCCGAACCTCAATCTGCCCGAGCCAAAGAAGATCAGCGCCTGCTTGGCTTGATCAAGCAGGCCTGGTTAGAAAGCGGCGGCGTGTATGGCTATCGCAAGATTCACGATGACCTGCGAGAGCTAGGAGAGATCTGTGGGCGAAATCGAGTCGGTCGCTTGATGCAGGCAGAGGGGCTGCGTTCGCAAACGGGCTATCGCCGTCGTACTGGGTTTTATGGCGGAAAACCAACAGTGGCATCCCCCAACCATCTGGCCCGGCAGTTCAAGGTCAGTGAGCCGAATAAAGTCTGGGTGACCGATATCACCTACATCCGCACCTATGAAGGGTGGCTGTACCTGGCGGTAGTGCTGGATCTGTTCTCCCGCCAAGTCATTGGTTGGTCAATGAAGCCCAGAATGAGCAGCGACCTGGCCATCGACGCCATGCTGATGGCCGTGTGGCGACGCAAGCCACAGCAGCAAGTGATGATTCACTCAGACCAAGGCAGTCCGTTCAGTAGCTCAGATTGGCAAAGCTTCCTGAAGGCCAATAATGTGATCAGCAGCATGAGCCGACGGGGAAACTGCCACGACAATGCCGTAGCGGAGAGCTTTTTCCAGCTTTTGAAGCGGGAGCGAATCCGACGAAAGATCTACGCAACGCGTGACGAAGCCCGAAGTGATATTTTCGATTACATCGAGATGTTCTATAACCCTAAGCGTCGACACAGCAGTGCTATGCAGCTGTCTCCAGTAGAGTATGAGAAACGCTATTTCCTGAGCTTGGAGAGTGTCTAGGAAAGCAGGGGCGATTCACTCCTCAGTTTTTTATCGGCTAAGTAACGGTTTTTATATTCTTTCGCGGTGTGTACACCTAGCCTTCTCGCTGCGCTTTTTGCTTCTTCATAGGTTGGATAAGCTTTCTCATAATCCTCTTGGAAGAAATGCCTCCAAGATTTGCATTCATCGTAAAACCGTACGGGATCGGAAGGCAGACGTGAGTCTTCCTTATAACGAGCCACGTATTCTAGCTGAGTTGAAATACCTAGAAACCTTGCTGCAATCTGTGCTTGCGACAACGATTCGTATAAGTCTGGCTTTGCCTTGCTCAGAAACACATACCAACAATCCCATCCTTTTCCCGCAAAGAAAATTGGGGGATTTGATGGTAATCCCGCATGCTCTTTGTATCGACTCCTATATTGACCGGCAGTGCATATATTAAGCGCGGCAATTATCTGGCGAGCTTCATCATAGCTACAATAAGATTCTTCTGGCATTTTTATTCTCATGCAATTTAGTTTATTGCAGCGACGCATGTATAGCGTAGTTCAATACATCACCACCTTCCACCGCCACCCTCAGATCGTTTTTGAATGGCCGGATAGAAACATCGACCATTTGAGCTGATAATCAGATATAAAAAACACTAACGCTCACCTTCATATGGAGTTAGCCTAGACAGAAATTCGCAAACGGGCATATTAGTGTCGGGTACAGACATCTCTCTTCTGACATACTTTGTGATGCTACAAAACATCATCACCACACGAACACATTCTATGAAAGACCTAATCGTTGTACTGCGCGACACCTCCCCTTTACCAGTTCTTGACGCATGCACCTGGGAACGGCTGTCGGGCGAGCCTCACACTGTCAATCTGAACTCGTACACCTCGGAAGATGGGTCGAAGATTATGGGTACATGGATATGCACGCCCGGTAAATGGCGCGTGGCCTATACCAAATGGGAGTACTGCGACTTCCAAGAAGGTTATTGCGTGATTACCCCCGATGGTAAGCAGCCAATTCACCTCAAAGCAGGCGACAAATTTATTATAGAGCCTGGCTTTTCCGGAACTTGGGAAGTAGTAGAGACCGTACGCAAATATTTCGTATTCTCTTAAATGTCAAATGGCAGTGCCGCGCCATCGCGTCGGCGCATGACCATGATCGCGGATTTGAAGGAGGTACAGACATCACGCCTTCGAATTCTGCCAAGCGGGACATAGATGCGGAAGACTTTGTGCGGTGCAACCTCACGACTGGCTCAGTGTTGAGTGAAGATGGCCCGGGAGGAGCTGGGCGATCTGCTGGAGCTGACTCAAGCCTGAGGAGGCCTGCTGTAAACCACTTTTTTCACTGTAAACCACAGTGGCTTACAGTGAAAAAAAGTGGTTTACAACGTAGCTACGACACGCGCTCTGGCGACTCCCCAGGCCAACGCGCTCGTCATTGATTCGTTCGGCCGGGTGTCGAACGCTTCCTCATAAAGCGCGGTTCCCGACGGCGCGTACACACCGATAAACAGCTGCGTTGCGGCTTTCCGCGAAAGCTTTACCTGCACGTCGAGATAAAATCCGTCATTCAGGATCTCTTCGTGGGTCCGGTGATGAAGCGTAGGATCTGCCCAGCTTCAATAAACATCTCCGCGCAAACGCATGCAGCCCCCTGCAATCGATGGATAGCGATGGATTCCAAGCTAGCCAAAGCGAGGCGGTAATCAAGCCGATCTAAGCTTTTTGTGAGTCGCGCCCGACAAGTGACCACCTTGTAGTGACTTAAAACAACCCCAACCGATCACGCAAAGCAGAAGACTCACGACTACAGTCAGGAAGGTTTGCACGCAGCCTAAACAAAAAAGCAGCTCCCGAGAGCTGCTTTTCTCTTACTCCCCCTTTTTGTGCTTGTGAGGTTTCAGGTCCGGATGGTCCTTCTGCTTCTCAGGGGTGACTCGCTGCCTTTTGTCCGGAGTGCCATCTTCATTGGTGCGCTTAGGGCCTGGCTTGATGCTCATGCAAAACTTCCTTTTCCGCTTGGGTTGTTGGATGCAGCTATGTAATTAGTCCAGCTTCTCTCAGCTGTCAAAGCAGGCTTGTGCAGAGCCGCCTGGCCGATGATCCGGGCCATATCGAACATTTAAAGGCCTGAATAAGAGCCTCCGGCCAAGGGCTTGCAAGGGGCTGTGAAATCCAGCGCTGAGCGATACGAGGACGTCTGGACGTTCATCATGCCGAGCACGGTGTGGAACAGGTTGTCGTGGCTCAGCGGTGACGTGGTTTGAGCTTTCAAACAACCCACGTTGACCTTTTCGCTCTTCGCGAGCGAGTCAGACATCCAAAGTACCAACGGCACCTTTGTTTGCTCGTCAGGAGCCATCGCGTAAGGCAGCCCGTGCAGATAGAGCCCACCCTCCCCCAGCGATTCGCCGTGGTCCGAAACGTACATTAGCGCAGTGTCGAACTTGGTGTTGGCCGTCAGGATATCGATGAGATTTGCAGTCACATAATCGGTGTAGAGGATTGAGTTGTCGTAGGCATTGACCACCTCCTCCTGCTTACATTTGTCGAGCTCGTTGGTCTCGCACACCGGTGCGAATTTCTTGAATTGCGAGGGGTAGCGCTTGTAGTAGGCCGGGCCGTGACTGCCTTTGTAGTGGAGCACCAGGACAGCATCGCCTTCCTGGCGCTTGATGAAGTCTTGCATCTCCGTGAGCAGCACCCCGTCCTTACACTCCTCGCTGGTGCACAGTTGGGAATCCGCGTGAGAGGCAGCCTTGTGGTTGGGAATCCTGTCGCAGACCCCTTTGCACCCCGAGTTGTTGTCAGTCCACATGACACTGATGCCAGCGCGTTGAAGCACGTCGAGCAGCCCTTCTCGGCTCTTGGCCAAGCCATCTTTGTACTGGGCCTTACCCACGTCCAGGAACATGCATGGCAGCGAGACCGCGGTGGCGGTACCGCAGGAGCTCACGTTCGTGAAGCTAATGACATTTCGCTTTTCTAGTTCCGGATTCGTTTCACGGGAGTAGCCGTTGAGGGAGAAGTTGGCGGAGCGAGCGGTCTCTCCTACTGCCAGTACCAGCAGCCTGGGTTTACGAGCCGCACCCTGTCGATTAACTACCGCATCAGTACCAATGGCCGTCAGCGTTTTAGGTGAGGCCAGCTGACGCTTCAGGTACCCATGGCCAGCCGCAAACAAGTTGGTAGGTACCAGAATCAGCCGGATCTCCCGATTGTTGCGCAGCAAGGAGGCATACGACTGGTACTGACTCAACGCGATGCCAGATAAGGTCAACAGAGCGAGCGACAGAGCAATGAACCTGCTGACCAAAGCTTTGGCCCAAGGCTTACGCCGGAGGGGAACCCGGGCAATCAGGTAGACGGGCAACACCCCAACCATTGCGACCCAAAGACCGAGCTTCCAATTCAGCAGCTCGGTTGCCTCAGCGACGTCGGTCTCCACAACGTTGGTGAACATTGTGTAATCGACCACGATGCCGTAGGCATTCATGAAGTAACTCGCGAAAGACGCGCTGATCAGTACCAGACACAGCAAGGGTTTGGCCAGCCGCCCCCATGACAGCAAGCTCAGAACGGTAAACACCCATGCGAATACTATGACTGGGAGGCTAGCAGCTAGCAGCCAGTTCACTTCATCGGTTTTGAATACCAGCGTCCAGAGCACGTTCCAGAGCTCAGCGTTCGCGAATAGCAGCAACCAAAAAGTCACCAGGCCGATTAGCAAATTAGTACTGATGCCTTTCTGCCGCGCATTGCGAATAGCAAAGATCCATTTGCTTAACAGGGTGTGAACAATGGATTTGGAAGGTGTCATTATCAAACTCTGGAAGCTGCTTATCCATGGCGGTAGCTATGGAGTTAGCGGGAGCTACAAGGCAAGCCGTCGACAGATGCTGAGCGATTGCGCAATGTGCGGAGCGCCAGAGGCCTTGGGCCCCTACGCGTTGGGGACGCTTAGTATGTGTGAGGCATAGGGATAAAAAGAGAAATGAATCTCGCTGAGCGCATTATTTCCGGGACCTGATAACGACACGATGACCTCGGGATTACAATGCTGACAGAAATCCAATAACTGCTGCTTTGATTGTCAATGATCACGCTATGATCAAAATTAGGGGAATACCACCCACCAAAAACAATGCGCCGCTCAGCTAGATAAATTTAATTTCACGAACAAAACGGTTTCGTTTTGTCGTAGGCTAATTTTGAACTTTCAATTCAACTTACAAGTCTTTCTCGCGAGCAGAACATTATTTTCAACTTTTGCTCGTTAATATGTCACCCATCAATGAGGGGCGAATACCATGAGCTTTTTCAAAAACATCCTGGGCGGGCACCATGGTCGTGAAAACCACGGTGGAGGCAAGCACCACAGCGGGGGACATGGGGCCGAGCAATATGATCGCCATGGCCGGCAGCAGGGCTGCGACGGCGGCAATCAGGTGTATGACGGCGGGCGCCCTGCCACTCCAGCCCCCATCAAAGATCTGCAGGGCTGCAGGCAGTGCCGGACGGCCAACGATCCGTCAGCACGCTTTTGTCTAAACTGCGGAACACCGCTATCGAGTGGTTGCACCGCCTGCGGCTCGCTGCTGAGTGCAGGAGCAAGATTTTGCAGTCAGTGTGGCCAAGCGACGCTCTAAGGCTAGCTAGACAGGAAGGCCAACGAGACCACAACCCTGCGCAAGGAGAAATACGTGGGTTCAAATCACGACCATGGCAGCGCTGCAGTACGCGAGGGGCATCAGAAGAAGCTAATCATGGCGCTCGCCTTGACTGGCAGCTTCATGATTGCAGAAGTGATCGGCGCGTGGATTACCGGCAGCCTGGCGCTGCTGTCGGACGCATCTCACATGTTCACAGATACTGCCGCCTTGGCGATCTCACTGATTGCACTTCAGATAGCCAAGCGGCCGGCAGATCAGAAAAGAACCTTCGGCTATGCGCGCCTGGAAATTCTGGCTTCGACGTTCAACGCCGTGCTGCTCTTCCTGGTGGCGATGTACATCTTGTATGAGGCCTACCAGCGCTTCTTCATGCCGGCGGAGATCGCTACCGGAGCGATGATGTGGATCGCAATCGCCGGCCTGATCATCAACCTAATTTCGATGCGCCTTCTGGCATCTGCGAGCAACGAGAGCCTCAACGTCAAAGGAGCCTACCTCGAAGTTTGGAGCGACATGCTCGGCTCGCTAGGCGTAATCATCGCGGCACTCATCATCCGCTTCACCGGCTGGACTTGGGTCGACACGATTGTCGCTGTGGCAATCGGCCTCTGGGTTCTGCCGCGGACGTGGCAGTTGCTTCGCGAAAGCCTGGGAATCCTCATGGAGGGTGTGCCGAGGGGGCTCGACGTGACGGCAATCGAGGCTACCATCCTCGGCGTAGATGGCGTTACGGACGTTCATGACTTGCACGTCTGGGCCGTCAGCAGTGGCAGCAACGTGATGACGTCGCACGTAGTGATACGGGATTCTGCAGATGGGGATGCTGTGCTGGCGGCCGTCGTGGATGCTGTCAGCGATGCATTCGAAATCCATCACTGCACCATCCAGATCGAGCGGGCAGCTTTCCACGAAAGCGTTCCGTCGCCCTCACACTGATCGATCGGTAAAAACCAAACAAACACATCACCCTCTTGGCTGAGGGTGATGTCGTAGAAGACATGCGGTGAAGGATGGCGTAAACGGCAGGAGCACTTCGAGAGGGGTTGGTGAATGGCTTCGCCTGCCCCCGACCATAACCTCCAGAAGGTTCAGCGATGGCTTGGATCATCACGAAGTATCTACTCACTGCCGGATTAGTGATTCTCGTATCGGAGCTGGCAAAGCGCAGTGACAAGCTGGGCGGGCTGGTCGCCGCCCTGCTGCTGGTCACGGTCTTGACGCTGGTCTGGCTTTACCTGGAGAACCAGAGCATGGAGAAGATCTCCAATCATGCTTGGTACACCTTCTGGTACGTGCTGCCGACCCTGCCGATGTTCATCGCTTTTCCAGTGCTGCTGCCCAAACTGGGATTCTGGCCAACGCTTATCAGCAGTATCGTCATCACCATGGTGAGCTTTGGGGGCTTTGCCCTGCTGCTCCGTCGATTTGGCATTGAGCTGTTATAAGTCACGAGCCAGGACTGCAATTCAGGGGCCGTTCAACGACTATTGATGCACTCACCTTTGACCAGGTAGCGAACCATATGTAGTTCGCCCTTTGAGTCTTCGTAGGTCATCATGCTTCTCACGTTACCGCAGTACCGCACGCTGGGCGATACATACACCAACTTACTAACGTCAAGGTCCATGCCATAGGCGTAGTCTTCAAGCTGAGGCATCGGCTTTTTTACGCGCTGAGCATAATCCGCAGTAGCCTCTCTAGCAGATCGCTCAATGCGTTGATTGATCTCCATACCGCTTTGGGCATTGGCTGTTAGTGATGTAAAGAGCATAAACACGGCGATCGCTGATACAGTAGTGTTCATAAGAAGTCCCTTAATAAAAAAGCGCCCGTAGGGGGGCGCTAAAATTCACCTACCAAAGGAGCGTATGGTTTACAGGTGAATGCACTGGCGTGAACAACTGCCCGTCGCTCTTGCCAAGCTGCTTTGAAATGAGACAATTTCCAAAGCAGCAATGCCTCTTACGCTGCCGTTAAACTAGCAAAGGAGGCTAACACCAAGATGATCGCGCAATTACAATTTGGACATGTAATAGATTGTAAGATAATTATTCGAGAGAATACTGAGCCCTCGCGTGAACTAATTCACAGAAAGGCGCAGGGGTTTGGGGCCGTCCATGGGGACTGCCTGCATGGCACTCGATCCAAGGCCAGTACCAGTCCCGCCAGCTAGCGGCAGAAATGCTGCCTGTCCTGGCCGATTCCACCCGTCAGGCGAAGCTGTCGTACACCGTTGCAGGCCCCAGAATCCGCTAAGCTCAAGGGTGGAGCCTGCATGACTGTCAGAAATCTTGCGGCTACATTACAAATTTGTAGGATTTCGCCGCGGCCAGCTTCTTCGCGTTAAGATTCAAGCGTCCTCAGGTGACCCGGCGTATGGACAGAGGTAGCGACTACCACATGCCATACCCCAGCCAAACTTTCGAACAGCCTGCAACCATGGCGGATTAGGCCAACTCCTTCCTCACACCTTGAGATAAGTTATGCGCGTTCTAGTTGTGGAAGACGAAATTAAAACTGCCGAATATCTTCAGCAGGGCCTATCCGAAAGCGGGTATGTCGTAGATATCGTGCACAACGGTGTAGATGCCCTGCACTTGTTCAACACTCATGTCTATTCGTTGGTCCTGCTGGACGTGAACCTCCCAGGTATCGACGGCTGGGATCTGCTGGAAACCATCCGCAAGAGCAGCCGGGTCCGCATCATCATGCTGACCGCCCGCGGACGCATCAATGACAAGCTCAAGGGCTTGGACGGCGGCGCGGATGACTACCTTGTTAAGCCATTCGAATTCCCTGAGCTGCTTGCACGCATCCGTTCGCTGCAACGCCGTGGTGATGAGTTAGTAGAGAAGAGCTCGCTGAAAATTGCCGACCTAGAACTCGACTCCGTCCGCCATCGCGTTTTCCGCGGTGGCACACGAATCGATCTCACCACCAAGGAATTTGCGCTTTTGCACCTGCTCATGAGCCGAACGGGCGAAGCGCTGACTCGCTCTCAGATCATCTCGTTGGTCTGGGATATGAATTTCGACTGCGACACCAATGTCATCGATGTAGCCATCCGGCGCTTGCGCTCGAAGATCGATGACCCGTTTGAAACCAAGCTCATTCACACGCTTCGTGGCGTTGGGTACGTTTTTGAGGAACGCGCATGAGGCCATTCAGCCTGGCTGCAAAGCTGGGACTAAAAGTTGGATTGATGAGCGCAGCGCTGCTGCTGATGTTCGCTACCTTCGGTTACATGATGGTTGGGCAAGCACTGGATAGAAATGCTCGCATCGATCTCGGCGTCAAAATGGAGGCAATGGCGCACAGCCTTTCCGAAATCACTGATATTGCCGATGTCAGTTCAGATTCGCACAAGCTGGTGGATTTGGTCACAGGCCAGAACAACCTCTACGTAAGCATCTACAGGTCCGCAGAGAGTGAAGATCCTTTACTCACCATCGGTTCCAAACAGATCAATCGAGAGGTTCATAGGTTCCAGGCTGCGGCGCAGACCACGGAATATGAGTGGAGCGACTATAACGGACGCCCCCTGCTCAGTGCTTCTCAGGCCATGACTCTGGGCGATGGTACGGAGGTCGGCGTCTACATGACTGCTGATCAGTCATCCAATGAAGCCCTACTCGATGCGTTGTTAACCTGGGGCCTAATGATGTCCCCTGTCATCCTCGCGTTGATCCTGGCCATTGGTTGGTGGACCGTGCGCAGAGGCCTGCTGCCACTGACCAAGTTCCTCAAGATCGCGTCGAAGATCTCAACCGAGAGCCTCGACCATCGCCTTCCAACTGATGGGATGCCTGCAGAACTCAAGAAGCTCGCCGACGGTATCAACATCATGCTGGCTCGCCTGGATGATGGGGTTCAGCAGCTCTCGCAGTTTGCTGACGACCTTGCTCACGAACTTCGGGCACCGCTCTCCAACCTAATGGGCAAGGCCCAGGTTGCCTTGACCAGAGAACGATCGCTTTCCGAGTACCGGGAGGTTCTAGAGTCGTGCACAGAAGAGCTGGACCGCATGAGCCGCATGGTTTCCGACATGCTGTTCTTGGCCCAGGTCAGTCATCCAGCATCCATGGTGGAGTTCGAACCCGTTTCCTTGGTGGACGAGGTTCAGCGAGTGTGCGATCTCTTCAGCATTTCGGCAGAAGAAGGCGAGATCCAGCTGCAGATCTCTGGCAGTGATGACGTGGTGCGCGGGAACCGCCTGATGGTTCAACGTGCCGTCTCGAATCTGGTCTCGAACGCGATCCGTTACTGCCCTCGCGGCCGCACGGTCTACGTGAAGGTGCAGCATAGTGCGAGCGGTACGACGTTGAGTGTCGGCAACCCCGGCCGCGGTATTGCCAAGGAACACCATGCGCACTTGTTTGAGCGGTTCTACCGTGTGGACAAGAGCCGAGCACGGAGCGAAGGCGGTACCGGTCTTGGCTTGGCCATTGTGCAGTCGATCATGAGCCTGCACCAAGGGTCGGCGAGCGTGGAGGTGACCGAAGAAAACTTCACGTGGTTCCACCTTCACTTTCCCGCAGCCCAGCAAATGCAGCCGGCAATGACCGCCGCTTAAATTGCGCAGACACGATTAGGCCCGTCAATCGACGGGCCTTTTTGTTTGCCTCAATGCATCAGTGCCGGAGGACCACAGGGTCCATGGGCGACCGCAGAATCACCGACTTGATGATCTTCTGCTCGTCAGGATTGGCATTCTTCCACAGGTGGGAGAAGTACTGAGCATTCACTTTCTCTTGAGCACTTACGCTGCCGGCGGCATCGATCAGGCGCATTGTCGAGTAGACACAGATCAGCGCCAGAATGAAGAACGCCGTGGCAACCACCATCACATAACGCTTGGCCAGCACCGGTGCACGCTTGAGCTCCTGGATAGAGGCGTCCGCGGCCTTTGTCGCTGCTGTAAGCTCCGAAATCAGTGGCTGGATGGCGGTTTCGACTCCGCGGCATGCAGCTGAATATGCTGATGCAGCGGCGCGCAAGGCAACTTCTTCCGCATTCGACCAAGCCTTCTCCGCCTTTCGCACCTCCTCCTGAATCTGCCGGCCGACAGCGTCCACCTGTTCCACCAGTTCGTTCGACCTCTCCAGAACAGCGCTGGAGGTGCGCGTCTGCGAGGTCAGCTCGTCGAGTTGGACAGTGAGTTTTTCAGTGCAGCGGCGAAAGTCACCGATAGCAACTGCCCAGGGCTCTATGTCATTCATGGCTATCTCCTAGGGCGGCCAACAACGCCGCGCTGAATTAACGCGCTAGATATCAAAATTGTAATTTAAGACAAAATTCGAAGTCGCCCTCGACAGTGCCGAGATAGACATGATCCTTCCAGATTTGACGATTTAACGCATCCTATCTGCAGCCAAAATTACGGAATTGTAATTATTGACTCACCTTGTCGTTAGCTTCGCGTTCCTAAACTACAAACCAACAAAGGCCGCTAATCAGGTAGGCCTAGTATGAACCGAGGTTCACAATGAAATTTGTCAAGTCTATCGCTATTGGCAGCCTGCTGCTGGGTCTCATGGGTACCGCTTACGCTGAAGGCGGCTTCGAGCGAGCGAAACAGTTCAACGAGAACTTCCGAACCGAACAGGCTCGCCTATGGAGCGATGACTCTTCGGACCAGAACAAACAACAAGTCGCTCAAGAGCAAAAGAAAGAAAGCAAGGATGGTAAGGAACAAGCCGACAATTAATCGGCGGTTAAATAGGACTTCAAATGACGAAAGTAATCGACAAAAAAGCCAGGGTAAAACCTGGCTTTTTTGTGCTTAGAATTTAGCCTTCGTTCTTGCGAGGCGTTTCCGCATTGCTTTCTCCGGCCAGACCCTCGGCACCTTGTGCGGTACGCTTCCAATGGCACAGCAGGAGCTGGCTGGCGTTCGCTTCGGTAATCGATGTGCAAGCTAGATCAGCGGGCAGACCATCCTTGCTGTCTCGCAAGCGCCTGGACAGATAGAACGAGCCATCCTGCGGCCACTTGGCAGGATCCTTGATGTTCTCGGACTTCCCGCTGCTGTAAAACTCCGACGAGTATGAGCGGCGGCCAGGATAGATCAGGGGAGCGGAATGAGCAGACTGCACATTGAGCCAGGCTTGAACCACATCTCGCTGATTCTGAGGTCGCTCCTCTAGTACCCCGGCGTAGATGATGCCCGCACCGATGATTGGCAACACCAATGCGCTCGCAGCGGCAGCCCAGGTGGTCTTCGGGCCAACTTCGCTGACCCGTGCAGACAGCAGCAAGGCCCACGCTGGCAGCGCGGGTAGCAGGTAGGTCCACAGAATGTTGCCTGCAAATGTGAAGAAGACCGGTGTCGCCAAGGCCCACAGCCAGAGGTAGGCTTCGAAGCGCTGCATCGATCCACGCTTGCGGATCAACAGTGGTAGGAACAAGGCCCATGGCAGTAGCGACAATCCGAGCTGGATCCAGATGCTGCCGTACGGCTTGGCATGAGCACTACCATAGAGGTCCCCTGCCCAGTTACTGACGACGTAGCGGCTCCAGTGCTCACCAACGAAGAAGTACTCCATGAAGCCGGGCGTTTTCATTTCGGCCGCGACATACCACGGCACGGATATACCGAACATGAGCACAAGGCCGCTAATCCAGGGAAGCCTCAGTACCCGTCCCCATTCCTTGTAGATAACGAACCAGGCGAATGCCGGCGCCCCCATAAGCACAAGGGTCAGCGGCCCTTTGGCAAGCAAGCCCAGCCCGAGACCTGCGAACATCAGGTAGGCATCCGCCTTGCTGGCGCACTTCATCCAACGCCAGAAACCGTAGCTGGCCAGCAGAATCGAGAACGACAAAACAGGGTCAGTCAGCACAACACCGCTGGAGACCAGGCCAAGTGTGGTGCTGGAAAAAATAATGGCAGCCCAGATGCCGGCGTTACGAGAAATCTGCTGCGTACCGAGTTTGATGATGATGAAACAGCTTGCCAGGTGTAGTAGCCACGCTGGGAAACGCGCAGCGAACTCGTTAACGCCGAAGACCGTCATGCTCGCGGCCTGAGTCCAGAAGGACAACGGAGGCTTGCCCCAGAATGGTACCCCGTAGTCGAACATGGGCGTGATCCAGTCATTCAACTCGACCATCTTGCGAGCCATTTCAGCGTAGCGGGCCTCAGATGTGTCCATCAGCGGGTAGATGCCCAGCCCCACCAAGCGCAATAGCAAAATCGAACCCAGGATCAACCACAGCGTCCTCTCGTTCTTCAGATTCAGCATTTCTTACCCTCGATCGAAGCCATCGAAGGGTGGAGTGACACGGGATCTACCTTGTTGCTGTGCTTCAGGAAATAAAGAGGCCGGCGCTTCACTTCCGCGAGTGTCACGCCCAGGTACTCTCCCACCATGGCGACACCGACGCACATGAATGAAGCCATTCCGACGATCAGGTGATGGATGTCGAAACTGCCTGCCACAAGCGACGCGAGCATGTAGCAGATGCTGGAGACGAATAGTCCGAAACTGATGAGGCTGAAAATGCGCAGCGGTTTGCGAGAGAAGCTGACGATGCTCTCGATGGCCAGATTGAACAGGCCAGATGCATTCCACTTGGTGCTCCCGGCATGGCGAACAGTGCGATTGTAGGGCAGTTCGATAGTACGAAAGCCTACCCAGCCGATCATGCCTTTGAGAATCCTGGAGCGTTCGTCCAGCGCCCGCAGTGCTGCCAGCGGCGCAGGCCCAATCAATCGGAAATCGCTGACATCGGCCGGCATGTCCACCTTCTCCACCAGGCGCTGCATGACCCAGTAGTAAGCCCGGGCACTCATGCGCTTGAACCACGAATCACCGATTCTCAAGTTGCGCTGCATGTTCACTACGTCGTAGCCGCGTTGCCAGTAGTCCACCATGGCCGCGATGAGCTCTGGTGGATCCTGCAGGTCGACATCAATGAAAATCAGCGCACTGCCACGGGCATGATCTATCCCGGCACTCAGTGCAGCCTCTTTACCGAAGTTGCGACTCAGGGACAGGCAACGTACAGATGACCCATCCTGATAGTGGCGAAGAATGTCGGCTGTCCGGTCACTACTGCCGTCGTCGACATAGAGGATTTCGCAGGAGACGGGTAAGCGCTTAACCACGCGGGTGATTCGCTGGTGGAACTCGGGGATGGTTTCCTCTTCCTGGAAGCAAGGGACCACGATGGTTAACAAGGGATCAGGGCGCTCGGGAAAGCGATGTAATGTCTGCATGATTGAATGTCCAAAAACGATGTGCAATGAATCCAAGTGCAGTGAGGCTTAAGGTCACTAGGACTTGGGAGATAAGCGGTGACAGATTCGACTTGATGAGGAACCACATACCCACGCCATTGCCGAAGTTTGTGGCTAACGCGACCAGTGCAAACCTGACAGGCTGAAACTTACGAGAGCCATCTGCCACAAAACAGAGCGCCCTATTTCCAATAAAGCTTGCGATTGCGCCAACCATGCCGCCACAGATACTGGCCAGCAACGGAGTAGCAAATTCTGTCGTAACCAGCACTAGGAACACCACGTAATGGATTCCCGTTGCTATGAAGCCGATCCCCAGATAACGAATTAGTAAGGTAATAAGAGGTGGGTTTTGATTTTCCATGGCCAAAGCCTATGGAGGCAAAGGTGAAAAAACAGTGAACTAAATGTAAATGCTTAATTAGCTGAATCTATATATGATAAGTAATGAGTTGGCGCACTAGACTAGCACGCTACAATATCAGAGGGATTGCCTGAGGATTACGCTTTTGAAATAAAGGCCTGCCAATAACGCACGCATGACCTGTGCATTACAATGTTGTCAAGATAAGGAAATGTCAGACGACATTGAGCTAGATTCCCCGAATGAAGGGGGATCGAATGGTTACACAAAATGAAACATATACAAGCAGCGTTGTTTCTTACAGTCCTGACATATTGGATGATCTGCCAATTGATGATCAGCTGGCCGTAGAGTTTTTCGCAACAGCACGTTGTGCCAGTTTCAAACAGGCTGCCCGAGGGCTCAATGTGCCAGTGGTAGGCCTTCGCAAACGCTTGGAGAAACTGGAAGAGCACATTGGTGCTCCCGTGTTTGTCTACAAGCACAACAAGCTTGCTCTGACCCGGACAGGCGAGAGGGTCAGCCAGTACCTGTGCCAACTCTTCGGCCCTGAAGGCCTGGGCAAGTCTGGTGAAAAGGAGGACTCCAGGCTTACCATCGCGATCACAGAGCCAGTGCTGAGCGACATCGTGAACCGCGATCTAGTCGCCTACGTACGCGATCATGCCGAAATGCGGCTGGAAATCCATTCAGAGTGCACAACGCAGATGCTTTCTGAGTGTGAAGTCGATGTGGGTATCGCTTTCGTGAGCCCAGATGATGAGGGCGCTTTTGATCGCCATCCTACGTATAGGTTTGAACGGCTCGGCCGGATTGGGCACGCGCTGTTCATTTCCAGCCGCTACTCAAGGAGCGTCACCCTACCAGTGCAGAGCCTGGATTTGCACAACTTCATGCTCGTTGTCCCTTGGGATGAAGAGATCTTGGCGGGCTCACGAAAGTGGGCATCGATAATGGCTGAGCATCAGGGCGGTACCACTCGGGTAAAGAGCTATAGCTTATCCCGTGGCCTTGTCGTAGGGGGCGCGTGTATCGGTGTGCTGCCCGACTACAGTCGAAAGATGGAGAGGAACATTCTGCCGGTGCCGGGCTTTTTGGACGATCTGGAGGAGAAAGATGTCTTTCTTGTTATCAAAACGAAGCTTGTCCGTAATCCGCACGTTCTGGGAATCCGAAGATTGATCAAGAAGAGCTTTTTTGATAAGAAGGACTGGCTTGTTCGGTAACAGTTTTGTTAGGTTTAAAAATTTCCCCTTAACACTATAGAAACACAACTGTCATATTCGCTTGCAATCTAGTCAGAGTGCTTAGAACAAAGGCATCTTGTTACAGCAGGTGACAACCGTGGCCTGCTCCCATCTGCAAGATAAATTTAGGCCGACGCAGGGCGAAATACAACGTCGGTAGCTAAGCACTTAACATACGAGAGGCAAGCAATGATCCGTTCTTCGAACATGCGGGAAAAGCTGTTGGCTGCCGCAATAGTAGGCACATTTTCCTCGCAAGCATTCTCCGGAACAGTAACCACTGACGGGGCTGATCTCGTTCTGAAGACCAAGGGCGGTCTTGAAGTATCGACTACTGACAAGGAATTCAGTTTCAAACTGGGCGGTCGAGTCCAGGCTGATTACGGCCGATTCGATGGCGTTTTCACCAAGAATGGCGATACCGCGGATGCGGCTTACTTCCGTCGAGCCTACATTGAGTTCGGCGGCACCCTGTACCGAGACTGGAAGTACCAGGTCAACTACGACCTCTCCCGCAACACGGGCAACGACTCCGACGGCTACTTCGACGAAGCCAGCCTGACCTACACCGGTTTCAAGCCGGTCCAACTGCGCTTCGGCCGTTTCTACACCGACTTCGGTCTTGAGAAAGCCACCAGTTCGAAGTGGACCACCGCCATGGAGCGGAACCTCTCGTACGACCTGGCGGACTGGATCAACGACAACGCTGGCATGGGTATCCAGGCCACCAGCACCATCGCTGACATGGCTTACGTGTCCGGTAGCGTTTTCAGCGAAACCAACAACAATTCTGATGGTGACAGCACCAAGCGCTACAACGTGCGTGGTGTCTTCGCTCCATTGAACACGGATGGGAATGTCCTGCACGTCGGCGCCCAATACGCCTATCGCGACCTCAAGGACAGCGCAGTTGATACTCGGATTCGCTCACGCCTCGGTGTCCGTGGCGTCGATACCAATGGTGGCGGTGATGCCGGCACGAACGGCAACCGCATGCTCTTTGGCGGTGCGGCAGCACAGGACGGACTGTGGAAGGACGATTCGGTTTGGGGGCTTGAGGGCGCCTGGGCCACCGGCCCATTCTCGGTTCAGGCCGAGTACCTTCGCCGCAAGCTGAAAGCTGACCAGGCCAGCAATGACCTGAAGGCCTCTGGTTATTACGCCCAGATGGCGTACACGCTGACCGGCGAGCCGCGCATCTACAAGCTTGACGGTGCCAAATTCGACACTATCAAACCACAGAACAAGGAACTGGGTGCCTGGGAAGTCTTCTATCGCTTTGACGACATCAAGGTCGAAGATGGCAACCTGGTCACCGCTGCGGACCAGTCGAACGAGCGCAAGGCCAAAAGCCACACGTTGGGTGTGAACTGGTACGTCAACGAGGCCGTGAAAGTCAGTGCCAACTACATCAACGTGCGCACCGACAACAACGAGAATACCGTGGGCGACGACGGCGGCAATGCCATCGTGACCCGCCTGCAATACGTCTTCTGATCCCTCTCATCAGTCTGACGTGAGAAAGCCGGAAGCGCTCAATGTGCTTCCGGCTTTCGTGTTTCTGACGTGATCAAGCATGGAGCGCCCTCCTCCTACCTCCATTCGCTTACGATGACCTCTCTTGCCAAAGCTCGGCGAATCTGGTGAGATTGCCGCGTCGGGATTTGCATGGTGGCCGTGCAAGCAAATCAAACCTGACTCCTACTCATGATTGAACCTGATTCGACGTCCAGCTTCGCGTCTAACGGCCCTACAAGCGCAGCTACCCCAACGTCGCTCATTAGGGGATAGTCATGTCTGCCAAAAAGCTGCTTCAACCTCTCGCTGCTCAGCTGCACGCCTCATTCTCGGCTTCCGGCCGCCCGTACCCTCACCAGCACATTCACCAGCTGCTCCACGCTGCCATTGGTTCCGTCGCCCCGGAAGTTGCCTCCAAAGACAAACTGCCAATCCAGGTGCGCCGTGATAGCGACAGGCAGTACAACCTCTACGAGACGATCGAGCGAGCGAAAAAGTGCTTGGGATTGACCGATCTTCAAGCAGTCGGCGCGGCTGAAGAAGTCATCGAGGTGCTACGAGCTTCAGGGATCGGCGTGAACCAGGTTCGCCTGCTCCTCGACCCCTCCTTTACTTCGACGACTCGTAAAAAGGCCTTCAAGGCCCTCTGCAAGAATCTGGATCTGAACGAGCTCGGCGATCGGTTCGTCCCGAAAACGGCGACGCTGGCCATAGCGGCGGGAATGGCACCGCCTCCGAAAAACACGTGGAAAGATCGCTTCGCCCTGGCTGCAGCTTTCCCTCTACGGGGACAGAGCCAACTCGTTGAAATGGTGACCCGAAGCGAGTGCTACTTATGGGTATTTCCGCCGACTGACCATCATGCTACGGCTCCCGCGACTCACGACCGTTTCTTCGGTGAGCAGACCTATCCGAGTGCTGAGATGGGCATGGGTTTCAGCATCATCGATTCCGGCTGGGCCCGTCCCAAGTACTCGATGCTCTCCAAGCAGCCGGAGGAGACCTTCATCCAGTATTCGCTTTCGGCGCCAATGTGGTCCTGGAGCGCACAAACTAATACCTGGCGGCTGGGAAATATCCTTCGCACCCAGATCCTTGACGGGGCTCCTTGGCGTAACGAGCCCTTGAGCGATGTGCTGCCAGGTGGTCTGAAGTCTCTGCCGCGGATTTATGGGTGCACCACCTGCCAAACGCTGTTCGTCGAGAAACACAGCGGCTATCCGGATGTACCCACTCAGTGCCAATGCGGTGAGGCGAGCAGTACGGGTGACCAAAACGAGTCACCTGCTCTCAATAGCTGATTTTCCTTACGGTGGCGGGCTATGCCCCCCGTTAGGGATTGGCTATGGGAGCGGGATTCGCTCACCCCAAAACTGAAGGCGCCGCCATCTAACCGAGCGATATGAGCTGAATGCTCGCGGAGTAGATATGCAGAACAGTACCAACAAACAAGACACCCTGGCGGCGATCAATGCACTTGTGGAGATTGCGTATGATCAGGGATTTGCGAACGGACACGGGGTCGGCAATCAAGTCGGTTTCGTAGCCGGTGTCATGAGCCTCAAAGCTGCGTTGGCCTGCGGCTTACGGCACGGCTCACCTGAATGTGGAAAGGCCCTTGAAAGCCTCAAGCGCATCGGGATCGACGAGTGAGAAAAAGTATGGGTCGTGCGCTGATCGCGCACGACCCATACTTCTACTTCAGGTCATTTCCCTGCTTAGCTTCATGATTGAAGCTCAGGGATCAGGTGCTTCTGCGGTAGGCCAACAACCGCAAGGCGTTGAAGACGACCAACAATGTGGAGCCCTCATGGATTGCAACAGCAGCACCAATGCTCAAGCCCATGATGGTCGACGGAACCAGGATGGCCACAATCCCCAAGCTGACGAACAGGTTCTGGCGGATGATCGATCGCGTGTGACGGCTCAAACCCACCGCAAATGGGAGTTGCCTGATGTCGTCAGCCATAAGCGCGATATCAGCTGTTTCCAAGGCGACGTCAGATCCGGCAGCCCCCATTGCGATGCCAACGCTCGAATTGGCCATGGCAGGGGCGTCATTCACGCCGTCACCCACCATGGCCACCTTGGCGCTAAGGCGCAGGTTCTTGATGGCCTTGACCTTGTCTTCCGGCATCAGGTCTCCCCACGCCTCATCTAAGCCAACTTGTTTGGCTACCGCCTCTGCAACGCGGTTGTGGTCTCCAGAAATCATGACCATGCGGTCGATGCCCATCTCTCTGAGTTTCTGGAGTGCCTCTTTGGCCCCCTCTCGGGGTGTGTCCAATAGCCCGATAGCGCCCAGATCCTTGTCAGCACGACGTATCACCATGGTTGTGCGGCCCGACTGACGTAGACGCTCTGCAGCCTCCAGGGCAGCCTTGCTCAGTGCGGGAATACCATTGGTACCGAACATCTCGACCTTGCCAATCCAGACGAACTGCCCATCAAGCTCAGCACGCACGCCGCGGCCAATCATGTTGCTCATGTTCTTGGCTTGGATTCGGCGCCGTGTGCCAATCATCTCTTCACCGTCACGCACAATTGCCGCAGCCAGCGGATGGTCGCTCATCGACTCCACAGCGATGGCGACGTTTAGTAGATCCTCGATCTGCGTGCCGCCCACGGGTATTACATCGGTAATGCGTGGGCGCCCTTCGGTCAGGGTACCGGTCTTGTCGAATGCCATGGCATTCAAGGCGCCAAGCTCTTCAAGTGGCGCACCGCCCTTGATCAGCACGCCACCTCGGGCTGCCCTGGCGATGCCAGAGAGAATGGCGCTTGGTGTAGCGATCGCGAGCGCGCAGGGGCTGGCTGCAACCAGAACGGCCATCGCCCGGTAGAACGAGTCACGGAAAGGCTCGTCAAGAAAAATGCCGGCAAACAGCAGCCCTACTACCAGCAGCAAAACTACCGGGACGAATACCCGCTGGAAGCGGTCCGTGAACTGCTGGGTCGGTGACTTCCTGACTTCGGCTTCACTGACCATCTTGATGACCCGCGCCAAGGTACTTTCAGTGGAGCGCCGTGTTACCTCAACCTCGATGAGAGTTTCGCCATTGATGGTGCCGGCGAAGACTTTCGAAGCTGCATCAACTGCATCTGGCTTACTACGTGCGAGCTCGACATCAGCGACAGGTTGCTTGTCCACGGGGACGCTTTCACCGGTCACTGGCGCCTGGTTGATACTTGAGGAGCCCACGACTACAAAACCATCGGCCGGCAGGCGGTCATTTGGGCGCACGATGACAACGTCACCGGGAACCAGCAGTTCCACCGGCATTTCCGTCGTGCCATTTGCTCTGCGTACGATCGCCGTGGCCGGTGCGAGCTTGGACAGTGCCTCAATCGCTTTCTTGGCCCGCCCCATCGCGTAGCTTTCAAGGGAATGCCCCAGACTGAACAGGAACAGCAGCAGAGCCCCCTCAGCCCAGGCGCCGATGCTCGCGGCACCGGCTGCGGCGAGAAGCATCAGCGAATCGATCTCGAAGCGCTTCTGGCGGATGTTGCTGATCGCTTCCTTGATAGTGAACCATCCACCGAACACGTAGGCAGATACGTACAGAACCAGTGACAGCCTATCGATCAGCCCGAGCTTTCCTGCGAGAGCTCCGGCACCGAGCAGCACACCACAGATCAGCGCGAAGACCAGCTCGGTATTCATGCCGAAGATACTGCCATGCTCGTGGCTATGGCCTTTGTGCCCTGCTTGGTCGTCTGGGCGTTCAAGCAAACTTTTCATAACTCGTCCCTTCTGGGGTCAAGGCTTCCAATTGCCCTCTGCAGTTGGGAGCCGTCGCGGTTGGTTAGCTAAGACCTATTGCACGGTTTGCCCCGGCCCAGGCGTTAATATTTCAAAGCTATGGAGCATCGGGCGTAATAAAAAATGCCAGGCGCTGCCTGGCATTTATGAATTCTCTAATTGTTCTGTTCAAATCGTTTACTACTTGTTGTTGATGCATTGCGAATACATCGAGTAACGAACAGTCTTGAGCGTGCCCTGGGAGTCCTCGAAAGTCATCAACCGTGGGTAGACCTGGCAGGTACGGGGGTCCTGCGACTGACGTACAAACTTAGCAACGTCTATCTTCATGCCATATTTGTAATCCTGAATCTCCGGCATAGGCTTGCCATTCTTCTCGGCATACTTGGCCACCGCAGCTTGGTGCTCTTTGGTGTATTGCAACTGCTGGCTTTCAGAGAAAGTGTTAGCCTGCGAAGCCATCGAGAACACAACAAGTGCAGCGGCAATAATTAGCTTTTTCATAAGAACCTCTCAAATTCAAATCTTCTCGGGCGTAACTTTAGCAATGCACAGGCATCACCGGCATGACGAGAAACTTACAATTTTGAAAGGTAAGCGCATCTACCTCATATAAAACAAAAAAGCCCACAACGCGTGTTGTGGGCTTCTCTTTAGCGGCGGCTATCAGCTAACCGCCTCAGCCTCCTCACCATCTTCATCCTTGCGGTGCGCCCAGTGATACAGGGCTGGCAGTACCAGCAACGTCAGCGCGGTGGAAGACAAGATCCCGCCAATCACCACCGTCGCCAGAGGCCGCTGAACTTCTGCACCGGTACCGGTGGCCAGGGCCATCGGGATGAAGCCCAGGGACGCCACCAAGGCAGTCATCAGAACAGGTCGCAGACGGGTTAATGCACCTTCATCGACTGCCTGCCTGAGCGTTCGCCCTTCCTCCCTTAGCCCGCGGATGAAGGCAATCATCACCAGGCCGTTCAGTACTGCAACTCCGGACAGTGCAATGAAGCCGACACCTGCCGAGATCGACAGAGGGATGTCCCGCAGCCACAACGCCACGACACCACCGGTGAGTGCGAATGGAATACCGGTGAAGACCAGCATGCCGTCCTTCAGGTTGTTGAACATCAGGAACAACAAGGTCATGACCAGCAGCAAGGCGACTGGAACAACGATCTGCAGCCGTTTGGCAGCCGACTGCAGCTGCTCGAACTGGCCACCCCAAGTCGTCCAGTAGCCCGCAGGGATTTGCACCTTCTGATCCAGCGAAGCGGTCGCCTCCTCAACGAAGGATCCCAGGTCACGGCCTCGAACGTTGGCGCTGACGATTACTAGACGCTTGCCGTTCTCGCGGCTGATTTGGTTCGGGCCCAGTTGCAGGTCCAGATTAGCGACCTGCGACAGCGGGATGAAACCGATCTGGTTGGCACCCTGAGCCGCATTGGCAGGCACCGGAATCAGCAAACTGGACATCCCCGCTACGTCGGTGCGAACGGTCTCAGGCAGGCGCACTACCATGTCGAACCGACGGTCGCCCTCATACAGCGTGCCGGCCTGGCGACCACCCACGGCGATAGCGATCGAGTTCTGAACATCCGCGATGTTCAGGCCGTAGCGTGCTGCTTTCTCGCGGTCGATGTTGATTGTCAGCACCGGCAGGCCGGATGTCTGCTCAACTTTCACTTCCGACGAGCCCGGTACCGCTTTGAGCGCTGCCGCGATCTTGTTGGCGGTATTGTTGAGTACGTCCATGTCATCGCCGAAGACCTTCACAGCGACGTCACTACGCACGCCCGAAATCAGCTCGTTGAAACGCAGTTGGATTGGCTGCGACAACTCGTAGTTGCTTCCTGGAACACCCGCTGCAGCCTTCTGCACCTCAGCAATCAGCTCATCGCGAGGCTTCTTGGGGTTAGGCCACTGATCCTGAGGCTTGAGCATGATGTAGGCGTCGGAGGCGTTCGGTGGCATCGGGTCAGATGCAATTTCCGCGGTACCCGAACGTGCGAACATACGCTCGACTTCAGGCACCTGCGCTATTACCGCTTTCTCCAGACGCTGCTGCATCTCGACGGACTGAGTGAGGCTCGTTCCAGGCACACGCATGGCCTGCATCGCAAAGTCACCCTCACTGAGACTTGGGATGAACTCGCTACCCATACGACTTGCCAGCACGCCGCTCAGTACGACCAAGGCTACTGCGGCCGAGAAAGCGATGTTCCGATGTCCCAGCACCCATTGAAGAACCGGCTCATAGCGCAGTCGAGCTGTGCGCATGACCACACCTTCTTCTTCCTTCACCTTGCCAGTGACGAACATGGCAATAGCTGCAGGAACAAAGGTAACAGACAGGATCATTGCACCCAACAGCGCCATCACAACGGTGAAGGCCATCGGGTGGAACATTTTGCCTTCGACGCCGGTGAGGGCGAAGATCGGCAGGTAAACCACCATGATGATCAGCTGACCGAAGATCAGCGGCCGGCGAGCTTCTCGCGCCGCGGCAAAGACCTCGTGGAAGCGTTCAGTTTTGGTGAGCATGCGGCCATGCTTATGCTGCGCATGAGCCAGTCGACGGATCGCGTTTTCTACAATAACCACGGCACCGTCGACGATGATGCCGAAGTCGAGTGCCCCCAAACTCATTAAGTTGGCACTGACCTTGTTGTTGAACATGCCTGTGAAGGTGAACAGCATGGACAGCGGAATCACCATCGCGGTGATCAGTGCCGCACGGATGTTGCCGAGGAACAGGAACAGAATGGCGATTACCAGAATCGCACCTTCCACCAGGTTCTTCTTCACCGTCGCGATGGCTTTTTCAACCAGGTTGGTACGGTCGTAAACGGTCACGGCCACCACGCCCTTTGGCAGGGTGCGGTTGATGTCCGCCAGTTTGGCGGCGACAGCTTGAGATACGGTGCGGCTGTTTTCACCAATCAGCATGAACACGGTACCGAGCACGACTTCGCGGCCGTTCTCAGTAGCAGCACCTGTACGGAGCTCTTTACCGATGCTGACGTCAGCAACGCTGCTGATACGAATCGGTGCACCATCCACACTGGTGATCACGATGTTGGCTATGTCGTCGATGTTGCCTACCTGGCCGGGCGCACGGATGAGCAACTGCTCACCATTACGTTCGATGTAGCCGGCGCCGACGTTGGCGTTGTTACTTTCCAACGCTGCAACCAGGTCATTGAGGGTCAGCTTGTAGGTAGCCAGGCGCTTTGGATCCGGCGCAACCAGGAACTGCTTGGCATAGCCGCCGATGGTATTGATCTCGGCCACACCCGGGACGTTGCGCAGCTGAGGCTTGATGATCCAGTCCTGGATCACGCGCAGGTCGGTCGGGGTGTACGGCGTACCGTCCTCTTTGACCGCGCCATCTTCGGCTTCAACGGTCCACAGGAAGATCTCACCGAGACCGGTGGAAACAGGCCCCATGACAGCTTCCACGCCATCTGGCAGCTGTTCCTTCGCAACCTGCAGTCGCTCGTTGATCAGCTGACGGGCAAAGAAGATGTCAGTGCCATCCTTGAAGATCACGGTGACCTGAGACAGGCCAGAGCGAGACAGGGAACGGGTCTGCTGAAGGCCCGGGAGACCGGCCATTGCTGTTTCAACTGGAAACGTGATCCGTTGTTCGGTTTCCAACGGCGAATAGCCAGGCGCTGCAGTGTTGATCTGCACCTGGACGTTGGTGATATCGGGTACCGCATCAATGGGCAGCTTTTGATAGCTGTAGATACCGATACCCGCCATGATCAGAACAGCGATCATTACTACGATGCGCTGCTCGATGGCGAATCTGATGATACGTTCAAACATGAGAAATCATCCTGTCAGTTCGCATCAGTGACCGTGTTCGGCAGAAGCTTTGCCGAGCTCGGACTTGAGTGTGAAGCTGCCACTGGTTGCTACCTGGGCGCCGGCTTCAATACCGTCGATGACTTCCACGTACCCATTATCGCGACGACCCAGTTTTACCGGGCGGGTGTCAAACCCATCTGGGGTGCGTACGAATACCGAGGGTTTGTCTTCAACGGTCTGCACTGCGTGCTCAGGGACCGCTACGGCAACTCGATCGGTTTGGGAAGTGACCGCAATGTTCACGAACAGGCCTGGACGCCAGGCACCGTTGGGGTTGGTCAAGGTGACGCGGACAGTAGCTGCACGGTTTTGCTCGCCCAGCAGGCTCCCGACATAACCCACCTTCCCTTCGACCTCGACGTTCATGTCAGGCGAAGAGACTTTCACCGCACGACCAGTCGTGACTTTGCCCAGATCTGTAGGCGGGACGGCGAAGGTTGCCCAGACCTGATTCAGGTCGGAAAGGATGAAGGCGTTGGTCGCCTCGCTGACGACTTCGCCAACGGTCAGGTGTTTCTCCACCACCACGGCGTCGAAAGGGGCTCGGAGTTCGTAACGATTACCGCCAACGGAGTTAACCGAAGCACCGATCGCACCGACCTTCTGCTTGGCGTTGGCCAAGGAGATCTCCGCTTCTTGCAGCGCTTGGCGTGCTTGGAGGTAGTCTTGCTCTGCGGAAATCTTGTCCTGCCACAGCTGCTTCTCACGCTCGAAGGTCACACGCGCCAGTTCGACGCGACGCTGTGCGGCCTGTTGTTCGCTGCGCAGGTCAGAGATCTGCTGGCTGGCGATTACAGCGAGGACCTGACCCTTTTTGACCGTCTCACCCAGATCGGCTTGGACAGTCTCAACAACGCCAGGAACACGAGGAACTACGTGGGCGGTCCGGTCTTCATCGAAGCGAATTTCGCCCGGGAAGCTCACGACTGTACCCAAGTCACGGGGTGCTGCAGCTTCGAGAGCAACGCCGGCTGCCTTGATCTGTTCAGCGCTGAGCCTCAGCTTGCCCTCTTCTTCACCACCCTCTTCGCTGTGACCTTCTTCACCATGGCCCTCATCACCTTCCTCTTTGGCGGCAGATGCGGCTTTCTTTTCGTCGCCATGACCATCGTTAGCGCCATGCTCGGCGGTACTGGCGGCCTGCTGTCCGGAACTGTTGTTCCAGGCAAGGCTGCCAAATCCGAGGGCTGCCACAGCGGCTACCGCGAGGGCGATCTTGCGTTTGTTATCCATTGCTACTCCTGCTAATCGTAGGCACCGGCTTGTTCAAGGCTGTGTGCCGAAGAAAATGTTTGGCCCGTTCAGCGAGCGCCGGCAGTTGAGCCGACTTCGCCATAAACCCTTTCCACCTGCGCACGCGCATTGGTCGCCGCTGCCAACGATTCGAGGTATTGGCCACGAGCGACGATCAAGGTGCGCTGGGCATCCAGCACTTCGATGAAGCCGAATTTGCCCATCTCGAAGCCGCGGGTTGCTGTCTCTACGGCTTGTTGGGCTGACGGCAGAATGGTCTTGTCGTAGGACTCGACCTCCTGCATGGCGGTGGACCACTGGTTCAACGCGGTTTGGGTTTCGGTGCGCAGGCGCAGCTCCACGGCATTGCGCTGGTCTCGGGCCTGATCTGCACGTCGAGAAGCGGAAAGGATGTTGCCCTGGTTGCGATCAAACAGCGGCAAAGGCATAGACAGGCCAACAGTGTTGACTCGCTCTCGTACAGAGCGGTCGTACTGGCTACCTACGCTGACAGTAAGGTTCGGGATACGCTGAGCTTTCTCTGAGCCGAGCGAGGCATCGCTCTTGTCGATCTGTACCACGGCCTGGCGCATTTCTGCGGTCTGGTCGAGCTTTGCCAGTAGATCTTCAGTACGAGGCGGCAAGCCCGGAGATAGGGTTGGCGATTCGAGTCGATCAAACACGGTGACTGAGCTGCCCGTAATTTGAGCGAGCTGTTGGTAAGCGGTTGCTTTCTCTGTTTCGGCGCGTCGAACTTGCAGCTTGGCCTCGGCCAGTTGCACCTGGGCACGGGTGGCTTCTACCGGAGACGATTTACCTGCGCGAACACGGCCATCGACGATGCGGAGACCGCGCTCAGTCAGTTCGAGAGATTGCTTGGCCAGGTCAAGGCCTGTCTGGGCCCGCAATGCGGCGTAAAAGGCCTGCACGACGTCTGCACGCAGACCGTTCACGCGACGGTCCAACTCCAGCTGTGCGGCGGTCTGCCCGTAAGTGGCGACGTCAACACGAGCTCCCCGCTTGCCACCCAGTTCCAGGGTCTGGCTAAGCGACACGGTCGTCGTGCTGGTGTTACGACGGGTGTCTTCTACGTCGTACGAAATAGTGGGGTTGGGGATAAGCCCGGCCTGCTTGCGAGCACCATCAGCGATCCCAATCTCTTGCCGGGCCGCGGCCAGGTCAGGGTTGGCATCCATGGCCGTCGAAAGCGCCTGGGGCAAGCTGATGCTTTGGGCAAGAGCTGCAGGTGCCATCAGTCCAGAAATGACTGCACAGAGTGCAGCGATCTTCCAGGGCGAGACAGAGGTCTTGGATAAGACATTGCGGTTATACCGGGGCACTTTGATGGTCCTCGTGCACAAACTTCGATAAAGCTTGGCGAGAACGCCGAAACAGCTGCCAAGCCCCACTTGATTAGGTGATGGCACTCTAAAGAGCGGTAGCTATCAGAGGGGTGGCTAGAAAATTACAATTTCGTAAGAAAGCGCTGTAATGCCCGTAAATACTGGGAAATCTAACCCGGTACTAGGATTTCGTTACAAGCAACGGAGATGGCAAACACGCGGCGCGAAGGTGCCAAATAACGGACAGATGACGAAATTGTAATTGTTCTATCACCCTCCCGTTATCTTCGGCCTGCAAATATGAGCTCGCGCTACGCTAGGCGCGCCGCCGGGTCAGAACAATTAACGACACCCGCGCAGGTAAACATAATAAAAACTGCCGTGAATCAAAGGAGCATCGGATGAAAATCAAAGTACCACTGTATTTGGCGGCAGTTTCTGCGCTGTCTGGAAGCTATGCTGTTTCGGCACAGGCTGAAGACAAGCCAGAAGGCTTCATTGAAGGCAGCAGCCTTACAGTGCTGAACCGTAACTTCTACTTCAACCGTGATAATCGCGACAGCTCGGCCCCCACTTACAACAGTGGCAAGGGCAATACCAACGGCTACTCCGAAGCCTGGGCGCACGCGATCATCAGCAAATTCAACTCTGGGTTTACCCAGGGTACTGTTGGCTTTGGCGTTGATGCCTTCGCCATGATCGGCCTCAAGCTCGACACCGGTGATGGCCGCAACGGCGGCCGTAGCTCCTTCGATGTGCTACCCGTTGATAACAAGGGCGAAGCTCGCGACGAATACACCAAGGTCGGCGGCGCAGCCAAAGTCCGCTTGTTCGATACCATCGTGAAAGTGGGTGATGTTTTCCCATCGACTCCGGTCGTTGCATCCGGTGACTCTCGCCTGCTGCCAGAAAGCTTCCGCGGCGTGACCGTTGAGAACACCAGCATCCAAGGCCTCACCCTTCAGGGTGGTCGACTGCACGCCATGAGCCAGCCACTCTCCAGTGACCTGAACGACAACTTCGTGACCTTCTACGGCGGCCCGGTCAACTCGCCATGGATCGGTTACGGTGGTGGTGACTACTCGATCAACGACAACTGGACTGTGAGCGTCTACGCCAGCCAGCTGAAAGACGTCTGGAATCAGTACTACGCCGGTACCAGCGTTGTTTACCCGCTGAGCGACGATCTGGCTCTGATCGGTGGCTTCAACTACTACAAAGCCGTAGATGAAGGTAAGAAGCGCCTGGGTGAATTCGACAACAACATCTGGAGTGCCAAGGTCGGCGTGCGTTACGGTGCTCACACCCTGGCCCTGTCGCACCAGCGCAACAACGGCGACGACGATTTCGACTATCTGCGTCAGTCGGACTCGATTTTCGTCGACAACTCCATCCAGTACAGCGACTTCAACTCGCCGAAAGAGCGTTCCTGGATGCTGCGCTATGACCTGAACTTCACCAGCTACGGCATTCCAGGCCTGACGTTCATGACCCGCTACGCCAGAGGCTCGGGCGCGGATTACTCGAACGCTAACCAGTTCTACATGCGCACCGACGACAACGGCAACCCGCTCGACAATCAGAAGCGTTGGGAGCGTGACGTCGAAGTCAAATACGTTGTCCAAACCGGTCCGGCAAAAGACTTGTCCTTCCGGTTGCGCCAGGCAACCACGCGTGCTACTGCATTCGAATCGGATCTGGATGAAACTCGTGTAATCATCGAGTACCCGCTTTCGATTCTGTAATTCGCTAACTGGACCAGTTATTCCTTAGCTGGTCCTATTAGTAAAACGAGCATTACGAATTCACCTTGAGTGGCTTAAGTGCTCCTTTGGTAAAAGGTGGATATTTGGCGCCCATTGGGCGCCTTTTTTTTGCCTAGAATTCAAGTAGGCGTTCGATTGCACGCATCGCATGCCGGTGAAGTTCATGGCTACACCAATGACCAGTTTCCTCAATGTGAGCAACCTCGCCGTCATCTGAGCGGAACGAAGCCAGCACGAAGAAGAAAATAACCCAATACTTCATAAGGTCAAATCACCTGCTGGAGAGCGGGCCCGCAACTGTCAAACCCAAACCGCGACAAGATATACCGCCAGACTATCAACTGTATTACCTAGAAATTACAAATCCGTCATTTGAGCCCCGGCACGCTCATTTTGATTTACCATCCCTTTCAATAATGCCGGCGCGCGTGCGCGGTTAATTGCTCAGTGATATCGAGACAAAATCCCATGCGAATTCTGGTAATTGAGGATGAAGTAAAAACTGCGGAGTATGTGCGTCAAGGTCTGACGGAATGTGGCTATGTCGTTGATTGCGTTCACACCGGCTCTGATGGATTGTTCTTGGCCAAACAGCACGAATACGAGCTGATTATTCTCGATATAAACCTTCCAGAGATGGATGGTTGGCAGGTCCTTGAGTTGTTGCGCCGTAAAAATTGCCCTTCCCGCATCATGATGCTGACGGCGAGAAGCCGGCTGGCGGATAAGGTCCGGGGGCTGGAGAGCGGCGCAGATGACTACCTAATCAAGCCATTTGAGTTTCCTGAGCTACTGGCCCGGGTTCGCGCCTTGATGCGCAGGTCAGATCACCCTGCATCCGTAGAGGTCATTCGCGTCGCTGACCTGGAGCTTGATCAGAGCCGGCACAGGGCATTCAGGGACGGTGAGCGCATTGACCTGACCACGAAAGAATTCGCGTTACTGCATTACCTGATGCGTAATACCGGTGTGGTGCTGAGCCGCACCCAAATTATTTCGCAGGTTTGGGATATGAATTTTGACTGCGACACAAACGTTGTAGAGGTGTCGATTCGAAGACTCAGAGCCAAGATAGATGACCCTTTCGAGACCAAACTGATACATACGCTTCGGGGCGTAGGGTATGTGCTTGAAAAACGATAGTTGCCAAGCTCTCTAGTACCGAAAATCCGCTACATACTCCCGTCGCTTGCGAGCTTGAGGTTTCTGTTTACGATCCGCGGCGCTGATTCCTCACTCAAAAAATGAGGTAGGCTGTACATGAGGTATAGCATTGATTATCAGCAGGTTTCGCAAGGGCAATCTGATGCCAGCATTAATGCCTGTCCAGCTGACATTGTCTTCAACAGCGACCATGGCCTAGCTCTTATTCCGTGCGTTGGCGATGTTATCAACCTCCCCTCTACGGCGGTCAAAGAAGGGGTTTGCGGCATCGTTAGATCAAGGATTTTCAATTATCTCAGAGGTCCTGAAGAGCTGTACTGTCACGTCAATATTCTCGTTGAAGAGGCGGACATCAATTTCGGAAGTCTCATCTCGGAATACATGCGCAATCAGTCACGTGCTCGCTCGCCTTCTTCATAAAGTCGAAGGCGGGCCTGGCCATTAATGGTTGTGTATGGGTGAGGGTTCAGCAGAGCGAGCGCCTACTGAGCACCAGAGATGAATAGTCACAGCCTAGTGGCTTAACGCGGTACTGCTGGTGTACGCAGAGCTGGACTCATTGTTTTTTGAATGGCGCATTGCAGCACATAGAAATATAAAATCCCGGAAGTAAATACGATTTCGGACAGATAAGCAAACTCAGAGTCTAAAACCCCGGAAACCATATACAATTTAATCGTGATAGAACCCATAATGATTCCGGTACAGTACATGACGCCTGTGAACTGATTGCCCAAAAAACTCAGGATGCCGCTGAAGGCATTGTTCGCACTCAACAGCATTGCTTTCAGAATCGTCCAGCCGAGAATTGGCAGAAAAGCCTTGATCATGAAGGCGAATAACATCGACGATGCAAATAGTTTTATCGGGGTTTCTGCCCACGGCTTGATGGTGCCGTCTACTTCAACGCCGGTATACAAGATGATATTCAGAATAATCGCCATAAGGGTGCATATACCGAGGCGTATCATTTCCCGCTTAAGCGGGGCCATCATTATCACTGCGTGAATCTTGTTTCCAAAGTATCGTTTTAGTCCTTGAATCGACATTTTTTCTTCCTATGCTCTCGGGTATGACGCTGTTGTAGCGTTGTATAACGGTCATGCTTTTACCCGAAGAGAGGTGACGCTTCAACGGCCCTGAATGCGCAGGGGATCTCATGTCCTTCCCCTGGCTGGGTAGCTTGCTGAGAAATTCTCATCTACCTGCGTGGCAAAGATGCGGCCACCCCGCCGCCGTCAGAGCTCTGGAGGACTGGTTGCTGTCAGCAACTCATCGAGTGACGGAACCTTAGCGTTTGCACTGAGGACGAGTGTCCTGGATCGGAGTATCGATACATCAAAGAAAGATTCGGACTCGACTCTTCCGTTTACTTCTCTCCAGTGGGTGACTTCTGGTATCAACTCATTAGGCACCGGGTGTAGTGCCATAGGGTTATGGAAGACCTCCACTTCAGCAGACCACGGCTCGTAGCCATATTGCGGCCAGAGCTGACCGTAGTCGCTGGACGCTACATCCAACAGAAATGGGATACCTCGTGATGCTCCTGGAGAACGGTCGAAAAACTCACCAAACCGCAAGTATCGGTACCCGTCTAGATGAGCTCCACCTGAGATCGGCACTCGGCTGAGCTTTGGCACTGTGCAGGCATTGGTGAAAATGACCGCTGAAAGATGGGCATTTTCCCTTAGCGTAAATAGGCCGTTGGGGCGCCCTGATAGCAGAGATGTCTCTTCCTCCACAGTTATCAGGTGCGTACCACGATGCGCAGATGAGTGAACTGCAAAGCCATAGAGATAGCTGATGAGCGACTCCCTGCTCCACAGCATTGAACTGGGCGCATGGAAATCGGCTAAGGCCAGAATGAGCGGCTTACCCTCCACGTGCGGTAGGGATTCGTAGCGCTTGTCCAATTTGTTTTGGATGGTCCTCGCAAACCTTTCTGCAGCCGCTCCTAAGAAGCGCTCATGTCGGTCAGCGGGTGGGGGGACCGGCGAGGCGCCAAAATGCTCATACCGCTCTTCCGGGTTGGCTGTCACTGCTTCAACCCAGGCCTCATCTCCCAGCCTATTCTCGATGTGAAAATCGGGTGATTCTTTAGGCTGGGTGACCAAGAGTCCCTGTTCGCGAAATATCGCTAACAGGTGGGCCTCCCAAAGGCGGGTGTGAAAATTCTCAGTCTGGCAATCGGGAACCCAATTTCTGTCTGGGGATGGCAGTGCGAGATACAGTTGATTCAGCGCCCACGCCCCAATACGGCGGCTTGGATCAAATAGTGATTTGAACACCACGCTTGGTGTGCGCTTACCCATTCTGCTTAGAGGAGCACGTCGTCGTTCACCTGAAGGGAGTGGAAGCAGATGGGTTGGGGTATTGAGAAAATGGCTGATTGAGGCGCGGGCTTCGGACTCGCCAGTGGTGCACTCACTATGGCTGAGGAGCACCCACACGCTATCGACACGACGCCGCAAGGTGACAGTTCCGAAGCTGCCGGAATGGATATTTGAATCGCCCCTGCTTTCCTAGACACTCTCCAAGCTCAGGAAATAGCGTTTCTCATACTCTACTGGAGACAGCTGCATAGCACTGCTGTGTCGACGCTTAGGGTTATAGAACATCTCGATGTAATCGAAAATATCACTTCGGGCTTCGTCACGCGTTGCGTAGATCTTTCGTCGGATTCGCTCCCGCTTCAAAAGCTGGAAAAAGCTCTCCGCTACGGCATTGTCGTGGCAGTTTCCCCGTCGGCTCATGCTGCTGATCACATTATTGGCCTTCAGGAAGCTTTGCCAATCTGAGCTACTGAACTGACTGCCTTGGTCTGAGTGAATCATCACTTGCTGCTGTGGCTTGCGTCGCCACACGGCCATCAGCATGGCGTCGATGGCCAGGTCGCTGCTCATTCTGGGCTTCATTGACCAACCAATGACTTGGCGGGAGAACAGATCCAGCACTACCGCCAGGTACAGCCACCCTTCATAGGTGCGGATGTAGGTGATATCGGTCACCCAGACTTTATTCGGCTCACTGACCTTGAACTGCCGGGCCAGATGGTTGGGGGATGCCACTGTTGGTTTTCCGCCATAAAACCCAGTACGACGGCGATAGCCCGTTTGCGAACGCAGCCCCTCTGCCTGCATCAAGCGACCGACTCGATTTCGCCCACAGATCTCTCCTAGCTCTCGCAGGTCATCGTGAATCTTGCGATAGCCATACACGCCGCCGCTTTCTAACCAGGCCTGCTTGATCAAGCCAAGCAGGCGCTGATCTTCTTTGGCTCGGGCAGATTGAGGTTCGGCCAACCAAGCGTAGTAGCCGCTGGGATGCACCTTGAGGGTTTGGCAAAGGCGCCGCACCGGGTAATGCGTCGAGTGCTTTTTGATGAAGGCGTACTTCAGTTGCACTCCTTGGCAAAGTACGCGGCGGCCTTTTTTAAGATGTCTCGCTCTTCAGTCACGCGCTTGAGTTCTGCGCGAAGCTTGCGCAGTTCGGCTTGCTGCTCATCGTCTTGCTGACGCTGCTCTTGGGGTTTGCTGTAGAGCTTGATCCAGGCGTAGAGGCTGTGAACAGACATGCCCAGGCGCTGGGCAACATCGGCGACAGGATTGCCTTTCTCGGTCACTTGCTTGACCGCTTCGATCTTGAATTCTTCGGGGTAACGCTGACGACTCATGGCACCTCCTATTTGGGCCTCATTATGAGGCTTGGAGGTGTCTACGAAACCAGGGGCGATTCACAGTTCCCTATTGAGCGGCCAGTACGGGTCACCTCCGTCGAGCGCCTCGGCGGTGCGTTGCGTGTCCATTCCCAGCGCGGGTACTGGGATGCCAAAGCAGTGGTCAGTGCCACCGGCACCTGGAGCAACCCCAATATCCCTGCTTATCCCGGTGCCAAGCTGTTCTGTGGCCAGCAGCTGCATTCAGCTCACTATGTTGAGCCGCAGGCGTTCTCGGGCAAGCGGGTCCTGGTCGTCGGCGGCGGCAACTCCGGGGCACAGATTCTCGCAGAGGTTTCCCAAGTAGCGGATGAACTGGGATACGCCCACCGAGCCACTCTTCCTGCCTGATGATGTAGATGGTCGAGTGCTGTTCGAACGGGCGACAGAGCGCTGGAAAGCGCAGATGGAGGGCCGTGTGATTGACCAGCCAGTCGGTGGGCTGGGCGATATCGTGATGGTCACGCCTGTGGTCGAGGCGCGTGAGCGAGACGTTCTTCATGCAGTGAGGCCTTTCGTTCGTTTCACCCCCGACGGAGTGGTCTGGGCAGACGGCTCGGAGACCGCAGTCGATGCGGTGATCTGGTGCACCGGATTCAAGCCGGCGCTGGGGCACTTGGCGAGCTCGGGGTAGTCACTGGTGACGGTCGCGTCGAAGTTTCAGGTACACGGGCAGTGAATGAGCCTGGCCTTTGGCTCGTGGGTTATGGCGAGTGGACAGGCTCTGCATCCGCGACCTTGATCGGGGTGACGCGCACAGCCCGCAGCACTGTCGCTGAGATCGAGCAGTTTCTGGTGAAAGCGGAGGCTTGAGTGCCTCCGCTCTTCCCCTGTGCTCAGTGGGTCTTCTGCGCCATTTCGCTGTGTCTGGGCAACCCGATCGAGATGAGCGCGGCAGCCAGTACGAAAAGGCTGGAAACCCACAGGCAGGCCTCCAGGCCATAGGCTTGGAACACCCAGCCTGACAGCAGTGTACCGACCAGCCGCCCCAAGGCGTTGGACATGTAGTAGAAGCCTACGTCCAGCGAGACCCCATCTTCCTTGGCATAGCTGACGATCAGGTAGCTGTGCAACGAGGAGTTCACCGCGAACAGCACGCCGAACAGCATCAGCCCACCGAGCAGCACCACCTGCGCCGACCAGCCTGCTGATAGGCCCACGGCAATAAGCGCAGGCAGTCCGGCCAGGGCGAGAGCCCAAATGAAGGCCGCTCGGCCGTCGGGCACATGACCACGCTTCTTGCCGGTGATGTGAGGAGCAAACGACTGGACGATGCCGTAGCCAATGATCCACACGGCGAGGAAGCCGCCGACCAGCCAGAATTCCCAGCCAAACGCGGTGCTCAGGTACACCGGCAGCGCCACGACGAACCAGACGTCTCGGGCACCGAAGAGAAACAGCCGTGCGGCTGAGAGGATGTTGATCGCCCGGCTCTTGGACAGCATGTCGCGGAACTTGGGTTTGGCCTTGGCTTTGCCCAAGTCCTTTTTCAGCAGCACCAGACTGCCGATCCAGATCATGGCCAGTACTGCCGCCATGGCCAGCACCGCCAGGGTGAAGCCGAGCAACGCGAGCAGTGCTCCGCCGAGGAAAAAGCCCACACCTTTGAGCGCGTTCTTCGAGCCCGTCAGGATGGCCACCCATTTGTAGAGCGTGCCCTGTTGGCTGTCCGGCACCAGAAGCTTGATGGAGCTCTTGGCGCTCATCTTGTTCAGGTCCTTGGCGATGCCGGACAGTGCCTGGGCGGCCATCACCCATGGCACTGTCAGCCAGGTTGCCGGCACCGTGAGCATCAGCAAGGCCACGACCTGCATGCCCAGGCCGATGTTCATGGTGCGGTTGAGTCCCAGGCGGGCGCCGAGGTAACCGCCCACCAGGTTGGTGATCACGCCGAACACTTCGTAGAACAGGAACAGCGCCGCGATCTGCAGCGGCGTGTAGCCCAACGAATGGAAGTGCAGTACCACCAACATGCGCAATGCGCCGTCGGTGAGGGTGAAGGCCCAGTAGTTGCCGGTAACCAGCAGGTACTGACGCACTTCCGCAGACAGGGCTGACAACGCCTTCATGATCGCTGTTTACTCCGCTGCGCCGACCAGGCGGGCCAGTTCCGCTGCACGGTTGGCGTAGCCCCATTCGTTGTCATACCAGGCGTAGAGCTTCACCTGGGTGCCATTGACCACCAAGGTCGACAGCGCGTCGATGATCGAGGAGCGCGGATCGGTGCGGTAGTCGATGGATACCAGTGGGCGCTCTTCGTAGCCCAGGATGTCTTTCAACGGGCCTTCGGCCGCCGCCTTCAGCAGCGTGTTGACCTCTTCAGCCGTGGTCTCGCGTTCCACTTCGAATACGCAGTCGGTCAGCGAGGCGTTGGCCAGCGGTACACGCACGGCGTGACCATTCAACTTGCCGCGCAGCTCGGGGAAGATCTCGGCGATCGCAGTAGCCGAGCCCGTGGTGGTCGGGATCAGGCTCATGCCCGAGGCACGGGCGCGGCGCAGGTCCTTGTGCGGCGTATCGAGGATGCTCTGGGTGTTGGTGAGGTCGTGGATGGTGGTGATCGATCCGTGGCGGATGCCCAGGTTCTCGTGAATCACCTTGACCACCGGGGCTAGGCAGTTGGTAGTGCAGGAGGCGGCGGTAACGATGCGATGCTGCGCCGGGTCGAACAGGTGCTGGTTGACGCCCATCACCACGTTCAGGGCGCCTTTCTCCTTCACTGGAGCGCAGACCACTACACGTTTTACGCCCTGATCCAGGTAGGCCTGGAGCACGGCTACCGACTTCATCTTGCCGCTGGCCTCGATCACCAGGTCGCAGCCCGACCAGTCGGTGTCGGCGATGGTCTTGTTCGCGGTGACCTGAATGCGCTTGCCGTCGATCACCACCATACTGCCCTCAGCACGGGCTTCACGGTGCCAGCGGCCGTGGACCGAGTCGAAGTTGATCAGGTGGGCATGGGTCTCGGCGTCGCCGGCCGGGTCATTGATCTGCACAAACTCGAACTCTGGCCAGTTCCAAGACGCGCGCAGCGCCAATCGACCAATACGGCCAAACCCATTGATACCTACTTTGATAGCCATGTTCTTGTTCTCGGATCACGATTAGCGAAAGGTCAGAGGGTGTCGCTGAACTGGTTGATGTAGCCGACGTGCGCAGGGTTCTGAATGGCACGTGGGCGCAGGGCCTGGACCTGAGCAACAGCTTCCTGCACGGGAATACCGCACTCGATCATCAGGCGGGCCGCAAACAGGCCGGTGCGGCCGGAGCCGCCTTTGCAGTGAATGGCGATCGTCTTGCCAGTCATCACCAACGCTTTCAAGCGTTCCCGATGGATCTCCCAGGCGGCAGCAAAGGGCTCGCCGGGCGCCTGGTCGTCTTCCACCGGCAGGTGGAACCATTCGAGGCCCAGCAGTTGGCACTCCTCGGGCAGTAGGTCGATCTCGTTCTGCAGCAGCTCTTCACTCGGCATCAGGGTAACCAGTGCACTCGCACCGGCTTCGCGCAGTGTTGCCAGCGCTTGGGATACCGAGGTGTCCTTGGTACCAGGACACGGGGTGAAGATCAGCTGGCCGATCAGCTCGGGAGTCGCCAGCACGGAATACGGGTGCAGTTGCATGGTCAGAAAGCCTCAGATGGATCGTTGATTAACGCGTTTGGAAAGTTCTTCAGCCGACTCCTTGCGCTCGGAATAGCGATCGACCAGGTAGTCGGAGCGATCACGAAGCAGCAGGGTGAACTTCACCAGCTCCTCCATCACATCGACGACACGGTCGTAGTACGCTGAGGGCTTCATGCGGCCGGCCTCGTCGAACTCCAGGTAGGCTTTGGGTACGGACGACTGGTTGGGGATGGTGAACATGCGCATCCAGCGACCGAGGACGCGCAGCTGGTTGACCACGTTGAACGACTGCGAGCCACCGCAGACCTGCATCACCGCGAGGGTCTTGCCTTGCGTCGGGCGCACGGCGCCCATGCTCAGTGGAATCCAGTCGATCTGCGACTTGAACACGCCGGTCATCGCGCCGTGGCGCTCAGGCGAGCACCAGACCATGCCTTCCGACCACAGCACCAGGTCACGTAGTTCCTTGACCATGGGGTGGTCATCGGGCACATCATCCGCCAGTGGCAGGCCAGTGGGATTGAAGATCCGCGTCTCCGCACCGAAGTGCTCCAGCAGGCGTGCCGCTTCTTCTGTCAGCAGACGGCTGAAGGAGCGTTCGCGGGTCGACCCGTACAGCAGCAGGATGCGCGGTTTATGGGTGGACTGCTGCTCGATCGCTAGCTTATCGGCGGATGGCAGGTCGACCAGTTCGTTGTCGATATTGGGGATGTGATGTTCGGTCATGATTTTACTCCTGAGACAAGGCACCTGAGGGCTGGTCAAACCAGCGGCGCTTGAGCCACAAGGCCACGCCTACCAGCGAAATCAGCACCGGCACTTCCACCAAGGGGCCGATGACAGTGGCAAAGGCAACCGGCGATGCGAGGCCGAAGGTGGCGATGGCCACGGCAATGGCCAGTTCGAAGTTGTTGCTCGCTGCGGTGAACGCCAGCGCGGTGGTGCGTGGGTAGTCGGCCTCCAGCAGCTTGCCCATCCAGAAGCTGATGAAAAACATCACCACGAAGTAGATGGTCAGCGGGATGGCGATGCGCAGCACATCCAGCGGCAGTTGCAGCACCATGTCGCCCTTCAGGCTGAACATGGCCACGATGGTCAGCAGCAACGCCACGAGCGTCAGCGGACTGATCTTCGGAATGAAGCGTTCCTGGTACCAAGTCTCGCCCTTGCTGCTGATCAAGATCTTGCGGGTCAGGAAGCCGGCCAAGAACGGGATGCCCAGGTAGATCAGCACCGACTGAGCGATGTCGAAGAAGCTGGTCTCGATGACGCTACCCTCAAGACCAAACAGCGGCGGCAGCAGGCCCAGGAAGATCCAGGCGTACACGCTGAAGAACAGGATCTGGAAAATGCTGTTGAAGGCGACCAGGCCCGCCACGTACTGGTTGTTGCCACCGGCGATCTGGTTCCACACCAGCACCATGGCGATGCAGCGCGCCAAGCCGATGAGGATCAGGCCAGTCATGTACTCAGGCTTGTCGGAAAGGAACACTACTGCCAGCCCGAACATCAGCACCGGGCCGATTACCCAGTTCTGAACCAGCGACAGCACGAGGATGCGCTTGTCCTTGAAAACCTGAGGCAGTTCCTCGTATTTCACCTTCGCCAGCGGCGGGTACATCATGACGATGAGGCCAATCGCGATGGGGATGTTTGTCGAGCCTACCGACAGGCTGTTCAGCCACGCGGGCAATCCTTGGAACAAACTGCCCAGGGCGATACCCAGGCCCATGGCCAGAAAGATCCAGACCGTCAAGTAACGGTCGAGGAAGGAAAGTCGGCTTTTGCTCATGGTGGATCTCCCTAAACGTCAGAGCGTTCCGATGCGGGCCAGCTCGACCTTGAGCTGCGCGGCATCCAGTTGTTCAAAAGGCAGTGCGAGGAATGCCTTGAGGCGTCGCTTGATCTGCTCAAGCGTGATGTCGAAAGCCGCATCCAATTCGGCGGCGCTACCCTGCAGGTACGAAGGATCGGAAAGCCCCCAATGGGCTTTTACTGCCGGCCCGAAGAACACAGGGCAGGCTTCGCCGGCGGCCTTGTCGCAGACGGTGATGACGAAGTCCGGTGCCAGCTCGGCGTGTGCATCGCTGGATTTGCTGCTCAGGCCATCGGTGGAAATACCGGCGCGCTGCAGCGCGGAGATGGACAGCGGATGTACCTCGCCTTTGGGCTGGCTGCCGGCGCTGTAGGCCTTCATACCGGCCGGGGCCAGGTGGTTAAACACGGCTTCTGACAGGATGCTGCGGCAGCTATTGGCGGTGCAGAGGAACAGAACTTTCATCGGTTTTGCTCGGCAATGATCAGCAGCAGGTGGCGACGCGCTGTGGGCGGTCACCCATTGCGTCCAATCGAGTGGAGCTGCTGTTCAGCCACTCGCTATTGGCCTCCAGCGTGGTTTGCAGGATCTCGCGTACCCAGGCGGGCAGCTCTGGATGCAGCCGGTAGTAAACCCATTGGCCCTGGCGGCGGTCTGCCAGCAGGTCACACGTGCGCAGCTGCGCCAGGTGGCGGGAAACCTTGGGCTGGCTTTCTTCCAGCGCACAGGTCAGCTCACAGACGCAGAGCTCTTCCTCGCGGGCGATCAGCAGCATCATCCGAATGCGGTTCTCGTCGGCGAGGCATTTGAAAACCTTGGTAGGGGTCAGTGAGTCAGTCATATCGGCTCTCGATGTGCGGATTACTGCACGCATATGGTTTTTCGAATATACGCTTTTTCGAATGTATCGCAACCCCGCTGTGATCTATGACTTTACATGTGCATATTCGTGCACATATATTGGCGACATGACGATTAACCTGAACCTCCGCACCCAAGCCATCGACGCTGCCATCGAGTCGCTGGACGAAGTCTTCTTCAAAGCGCTCTGCGAGCCCTCCAGGGTCGCGGTGTTCAAGCGCGTGCTTCTACTGGGACGGGCGGATGTCGGCGAAATCGCCAAAGAGCTACCGCAGGAGCGATCGGTGATCTCCAGGCACCTGCAGGTGCTGCACGATGCCCAGATCGTGAAGGCCACCAAGGTGGGTCGGCAGGTGTTCTACGAAGTGAATGGTGGGGCGATCGTCGAGCGCCTTGAGGGCCTGCTCCAGCGAACCAAGGGTCTGGTTTCGCTGTGCTGCCCGTAGCTCGTGCCCATTTTTTGTCCTGATATATGCATGAGTGCGCATACATGAATAAATCGACTCGCGCGTTGGATGTGATCGTCATCGGTGGTGGGCAAGCGGGCTTGGCGGTTGGCTGGCATTTGCAGCAACACGGCTTGGACTTTCTGATCCTGGATGAGCAAACACACCCTGGTGGGAACTGGCGGAACTACTACGACAGCCTGCAGCTGTTCTCCCCGGCGGAGTATTCAGCACTACCGGGGATGGTGTTTCCCGGTGATCCCAAGAGTTATCCGCTGCGAGACGACGTGGTGCAGTACCTGGAGTCATACGCCGCCGAGTTTCAGATGCCTTTTGAGGGCGGTACCCGAGTGCTGGATGTCGTGCAGAAGGACAAGGCATTTGAGGTCCGCGCCGCCAACGGATCGACCTTCACGGCGCGTGCGGTGGTCGTGGCATCGGGGGGCTTCAGCCGTCCGTACATGCCTGACATTCCTGGCATGGAAAGCTTTTCAGGGATCTGTCTGCACAGCTCGGCGTATCGAACGCCTGAGGCCTTTGCTGGCCAGCGTGTCGTCGTGGTCGGCGCGGCGAACTCGGCTGTTCAAATTGCCTATGAGCTTGCCGGCGTTGCGCAGGTAGTGCTGGCGACCCGCGAGAGGATCCGATTTTTCCCGCAGCGGATCCTGGGGCTCGACTTTCATGCCTGGCTGAAACTCACCCGGTTGGAGCACACGCGGTGGCTGAGTGACCAGAGCACGCCTGTGCTGGACACCGGCAAATACCGGAAGGCCCTGGACACCGGACGACTCCAGCGCAAAGCGATGTTCCAGGAGGCGCTGTCTGAGGGGGTGGTCTGGCCAGACGGAAGCACCACCCTGGTTGATGCGCTGATCTTCGCCACCGGTTTCCGGCCAAACCTCGATTTTCTGACACAACTCCCAGTCGAAGGCCGGAGTGGACGTGTGCTACAGCGCAATGGAGTGGCAAGTCTGGTGCCTGGTTTGTACTTCGTCGGCTTACCCAAACAAAGGAACTTTGCCTCTGCAACGATCAGAGGCGTGGGTAATGACGCCGATTACCTGGCACCTCGAATGCTTCATCACTTGAGCAGTCATTTGCACTGCAATTGACCAGCTTACTGTTTCGTATGCATCGGTGTAAGGCTAGATATACCGGCATTCGATTTGCGCCGATTCACATTTCCCGAAAGAAATTGCGGCTCCTTGAGACTTAGAGTGCGGAGGTGCTAATCAGACCGATCGATACTCGACCGTCAGATGGCTGACTTCGTGAACCGGTTTGAGGCGTTCACGTATGCTGTCAGCGTCTGCAGTGACTTCGCCAAGAACGCTGACGATTGCCGCATGAGCTTGCGGTCCGACCCGCCAGACGTGCAGGTCTGTAATAGTGGCATCCCCTGGCTTCTCAACCAATTCGCGGATTTCCTCGGCGACATGCACGTCTGTCTGATCCAGCAGCACGCCTGCGGTCACCCTCATTAATGTCCACGCCCAACGTCCGATGACGATGGCACCTACGATACCCATGGCTGGGTCCAGCCACACCCAACCGAGATATCGACCGGCGAGCAATGCGACAATAGCTAGCACCGAAGTTAGCGCGTCTGCAATGACGTGGACATAGGCCGACTTCAGGTTGTTGTCATTCCCGTGATGAACATGGTCATGATCAGTATGATCGTGACTATGGCTGTGCCCGTGACCCAGTAACAGGGCACTGACAATATTTACGATCAAACCGACAATCGCGATTAGCGTAGCGGTGCCGAACTGAACGTCTGTTGGCTGCAAGAGGCGCACGAAAGACTCAACGCCTATTCCCAAAGCGACCATGCCAAGAATCAGTGCCGACGCAAATCCACCCAGGTCTCCCACCTTCCCGGTACCGAAACTGTATCGTTGGCTGGAAGCGTGGCGTTTTGCATATCTGTATGCCGCCGCCGCGATGCCCAGTGCTCCGGCATGGGTTGCCATGTGAAAGCCATCGGCCAATAACGCCATCGAACCCGTGATATAGCCAGCGGTAATCTCGCCAACCATCATTACAACGGTCAGTGCCACGACCCAAAGCGTGCGCTTGGCATTTTCATCGTGCGCTGAGCCAAGGAACATGTGGTCGTGTGTGTGGTTGATGTTGGTGCTGCTCATGACTGAATACCTGGACGCGTTCACTTGGAGTATCGGCGAATGGCTTCAAGAAGCTCTTCGACACCCTTGTTACGCTCTTCTTCGCTAAGCGCAGGGTTAGCAACATGCTCCCGCGCATGGTCCTCGATGATTTCCTCCATTAAGCCGTTGATGGCTCCGCGAGTGGCGGCAACAAGGTGTAAAGTTTTGGCGCAATCGAGATCCGATTCCAATGCCCGTTCCACGGCTTGGATTTGACCGGCGATACGCTTTACGCGCTTGAGAAGATCGTCTTTATTTGCTGCGATATGACCCACGAGATACCCCCCCTACCTATGCATCACGCATGATAGGCATAGCCCCTATACCTATGCAAGACAAATGGCCAACGGGATCAACTCCGGCTCCCTTTTGGAGATCGGCCTCAACTGTGCGGGGCAGGTGAGGGTCAGGGGTGTTGGTTCGCGGGAAAGACTCGTTCAACAATCGCGCAATCCAACCAGTGTCCTTCAAGGCGGGCGTGTTTTTCGTAGACTCCAACTATCCGAAAACCACAGGACTGGCAGAGCGCGAGACTCGCCACGTTGGAGGTGAAAATACGGGATAGGACTTTCCAGAATCCGCGTGCCTCGGCTTCGCTCAACAATGCGGACAGCAGCGTCTTGCCGATGCCGCGTCCTCGGATATCACGGCGTAGGTAGATCGAAAAGTCGGCGATGCCAGCGTAGCACGAACGCGCGCGGTAGCTGCTCAGGCTAGCCCACGCCACTACCGCGCCGTCGATCTCGACGACCAGCACCGGATAGTGAGGCATCTCGGCAATCCAGGGCTGCACATCCATGGAGGTGCGCGGCTGGGTCTCGAACGTAGAGCTACGGTCTTCGATCCCTTGGTTGTAGATCTCGGCAATGGCCTGAATATCACCGAGTTGAGCGTGGCGGATGTGCATCTGGCTTCCTTTTCGATTGGTGCGTACAACGAGCTGGATTGGCGGCCAATTGCTCGGCCTCATTCCCACCAACTACTTGTTTGCACTGCTCGCCGTAATCCTCCTGATCCCCTCAGTGAAGGTATGGCGGCATTGCTGAGCCCGAGTATTGAGGCACCTCTGGTTGGCTAGCTCTGGATCTGTAAACTGTGGGCTCGAAAAACCTCGTTTGTGACTTTTCTGATCTCGTACTGAGTGGGAAAGTCAGCCATTTTCAACGAGATGCCGCCTTTGTTTACAGATTTAGTCGGCATAAGAGGCGTTAACCACTGACCAGATGAAGGATTACTTCCTCGCAGCATTCGTGACCTTGATAACTGTAGCTGCACCACTACAAGCAATCGGAGTTGCCTTGTCCGTTGCGCTGAACAAGAAAGGGCGAGTTTCTCGTTTTAATGCGCTGCGAGCTCTTGCAAGAAAATAGGGAGAGGATTGCCCGTCTACGAGCAGCACCCCACAAGGCGTTGAAGTGCGTTACCTGCAGGCATATCTGCAGCAGTCGGCGCAGTACGACCCGGCGCGTTTCGCCGGCGCGGCGGAAGCCGTCCTGGTCTATGTCGCTGACCTTGAGGCGCATACCCCGGTTTATCAGCCGCAGGCCTTCCGGGGCTTTGTCCATGGCCTGTGGGCCGTGGGGCTGATCGACCTGGAGGTGCTGGATCGGGTCGACCAGTATCAGCTGGAAGATCCCGCACTCAACCCCAGAAGCTGAACGAGGGGAGTATGGCAGGTTACCTCCCCACCTTCGTTCCGGCCCGACATCCAGGTGAAGCGAAGGTCGGCTTGAACCAGCGCCGGTGACTCCTTACCCTCAGTGGCGACATTTCCTACAGCTGTTGTTGAAATAGCTGATCGACTACGGCCGCCATTGCCAGGGAAAGTTAAGTTTTTCCTGAGCAATGGACCAGAAAATGCCAACACTCCCCACCACCGTATTGAAATTGCCGTTCCACGTTCATTTTGATCAACACACCGTCGATGCCGTTAATCGCTACCGCGCTGCCCGCGCGGAACACCTGAGACAAGGGCACGGCGAATCAATGAGCAGTGCTGAACTGTTTGTCGCCTACCAGTGGGCCGCCTTTGACTTGGCCACCGCGCTGGATGCATTGCTGGAGAAGCACGCCAGGTGATGCTCCCCATGCCCTTGGGATCTGACGGCTCCCAAGAGCTTCAGATAGGCCTGTCGCGCCTCTGAGCGAAAACGTCAGGCGGTTGTCAGTCCGAAGGATTCCCCAAGGCGATCGATGATCGTTGCCATATTGGTTTTGAGGTTGAGCTGCTTGAAATCGACGTCTTCAGCAGGCAACAGTTCAAGGAAGAGTTTCATGTCGGCCATGATGCTTTCCGGCAGCTCAGTGACCTCGCCATCCAGCAAACCGGTCAGCGCCAGGACGTCGTTTCGATGCTTTCGGATGTGCTTGCTTTCGACCTGCTCCCCGTTCTTCTTCCGCTCAGACAGGTCAAGCCATGCTTTGACCTTGAACGGGATCAGGCGGTCAGCGCCGATGTAGGACAACTCACCATTCTCCAAGCGGCCGGTTAAAAGCAGGCGGTAGTAAGCATCATCGAGGAGTATCGCCGACAAGCTGGAGACCGTTTCTTCCGTAGGGATCGGGATCAGTGTTGCGTTCTCTTCGTGGTCTAGACCGTCCGGCGCCCGCGAGAAAAGTTCGATCTGGGCCGGATAGGCCTCATCCGTGGGCTTATCGAAGCGATAGAAACAGGGTTTTTCGCCGCCTTTCAGCCTGATCTGGTAACCACCCGCGTCTATGAACGACCAGAAATGCGCGACGAATCCGGCATCCAGCGCTTCGACCACCAAAACGATGTCCAGGTCTTTAGTAGCCCTGAAGCTATCGCCCGCATCCTCCATTGCCAGAGCGGAGGCCACGCCACCGATCAGTACGTAGCGATCACGGAAGTCGCGGAAGTGGTGTCCGAACAGTTCTAGGCCTCTCACGCTAGCCATGTAACCTTCTCCTTGAGTTCATCCAACGCAATCTGAATGCGTTCGTCGGGGTTGTCTTCCAAGCTCAGAAGCAACGAAGCTTCGTCGGCGATATGGTGTCTTTCGTAGAGTGACGGATACGCCCAGATCTCAACGCACTCTTCAATGGTGTCCACCGACTCGGCAATCTTGAACGCTTGAAGCGCCAGCATGTCGGTGAACACTTTTTTCGTCATCCCCCACACCGCTTGCTTCGGCTCCGCAAGCATCGTGTATTGGGCGAGAGCAGTTTCTCCGGCCAGGAAGACACCGGGTGCCGACCGGATAGCATTGCGAGTAATGCCAATTTTCTTTCTGACGGGCGACCGCAGGTATTGCTTGGCCTTGCTGAAGACTTCTGCAGGTGATGCGTTGAAGGCGTAGGTACTCCACTGCAGCTCGCTTTTCGCAGGGGCTATCAACGATAGCGATGTCAGCTGATCGACTGCCCTGGATAAGGTCATTCGGCTGTAGTTGAGGTCGCCCATCAGAGCGTTTGTGGTGAATAGCGTGTCTTCGGTGTTACCACCATAGAGGCAGGAGAGCAGCATTGCCTGAGCGGCTGGTAGGAGGGCCGCGACCTCACCCTGTTCTCGTCGCTGACGAAAGTTCTCTCTCAGGTCCAGCGCCAACTCCGGGATGAACATCTGGAAGCCAGGTTGGATAAAGTTGACCTGATGCGTGATCAGACTCCGACGGTCCTGGGTCGTCAGGGACCTGCAAACGTAGGTGATGATCCGATTGGAAGCTTTACGCACCAGGTCGACGTGCTTTTGCAGCTTTACGATGCCTGGATAATCTTTCTCATCCCGAGGGACCAACAGGACCAAGGCGACAACCGCGTTGCTCGCCAGCGGAATGGTCAACTCGAACATTTTGTAGCTGTCACGGATGTTGAAAGACACCTTGAATCCCACCGGTTCAAGGTGCGCTGACACACCGAGGACAGCCTCGATGTAGGTCTTCGCGTCGTCCTGTAGATTCGACATATCCCCGGCACCTTGTAACTCTGTTTTTTTCACTGTAACTCACCGTAGGTTACACGTCAAAAAAGTATGTTACAGCCTAGGAAATACTGGGGTCTCAGATGGGTTACGACATTATCCAGAAAAATTGGGAAGCCACATTGCCTTGCACTTCCGAAGGCTCGTGAGACTGTCATCTCACAGCGTAAAGAACCCTAGCAATGTGCTCAACACGAGCAAGGCTCTCAAGCCCAAACCGACAGGAGACTTCCCCATGATTCTCACCAACGAACGCCGCAAAGATGCAGAGGACGTGGGCGTACTGCTTCACGCCATCTTCAGCCACGCGGAGGCCAATGCCGAACATCTCGACCGCACCCTCGTGGCCGTGGGGTACGCCACACTGCTGAAGCTGGCCGAGAGCGCAGCGGAACAAGTCGCTTTTCTGCATGACGACTCGGTCGAGGAGTGGGATGGTGCTATCTGGTACGAGCGTTTGGCCGATGTAGGCAGCGACAGCCTCGCCGCCGGGCTGTTTGCCTCAGACCATCCGGATGTGCGCGCAGTTGTAGTGAAATGGCTGCTCTCCTTTGGTCCCGTAGAGTTCTCCCATGCCGGCAAACGCTGGTCGTTCGATGCTGATGAGCTGGCGGAGTGGGAAGGAGAAGAGGAAGGCTTCCATTTCCGTGCCTACCACGAGCTTGCCGAACCGACCATTGAAGCTGTGTCCCGTTTCATCGACCGGCTGTAACATACCACCGCCCCAGCCCGCGTGGGCTTCACGGAATTTCAGAGCCATGTCCAACCTGCCTCACATCAAGAAGCCCTGCCGAGACTGCCCGTTTCGCAAGGACTCTTTGCGGGGTTGGTTGGGCAAGGATCGGATCATCGAAATTCTCGCTGCCGACTCGTTCGTCTGCGACAAGAAGACGGACATGCAGTGCGCTGGGCACATGCTCATCAATGGCCAGGAAAACGCATTTGTGCGAACGGCTGAGCGACTTCGCATCCCGCTAGACCTTTCCGGGGACGAGCAGGTTTTCGAGAGCAAAGTCGCCTGCATCGAGCACCATTCTCGCGAGAAGTAACCGGCCCACGTCTGAATGGTCACCCCGTGTACCAGAAGGCGTACGGTTGCCGGCAGCGATCGACTTTGACTTCTTCTCTGAACACGCTGCCCTCGCCTGGCTATTCGCCCCAATGACGGTATCCATTTGCCCCTTGCGCTTTCGCGCAATGGAGGAAGATTCCTGGAAGTCGACATTCGAACGGCTTTGAAGGGAACGCAATGACTACTGAATCTGAAATTAACACCATCCTCGCAGCGCCGGCGTCGAGTCAATGGCTCAAGCAGGCGCTTGAGTCGGCCCTGGACCGCGATTGTGCTGATGCAGCCAGAGACGCAAAAACACTGCATCACCTGCTTGAGCGCCGCGCCCTGGCAAATCTCTGCCTCGACCGGGAGGCACAGGATCATCAAACATCACCGACCGTGCCTGAGCTGGCGAGCGAGTTAAGCGGAGTTCAGGCTGTCTTGCTGACGTTGGGCTTCACGTTGCTTGCTGCTTGCGTATGTGGCGCTATCGCCTGGATGTGCGTGTGGTTCGGCTTAATCCACCTGAAATGGGTGTACCGCCTCGCAGCAGCGGGGGGCGTTCTTACCGCTGCCGCAAGCCTCTTCACCTTCTATCACGACTACCGGGCCGAACGTGATCGCTACCTGGCTCGTGAAATGACGAGAGAGCCACGGAGGACACCATGAGCTCATTCGATCCGGCGCCCTGCCCCAGGCAAACCCGTCGTCAATTCAGCCCGCCCGGCGCTCAACGGCAGTACATTCCGGGGTAAGCAGGGGAAAGATATGGCCAGGAATACTGGCAGTGCTCGCTGCTCCCACTGCGGCGCGGAGTATCGCCTGTTCTCGATCTTCAATCGCGACATGCAGGGGCTTTGCAAGGCTTGGCGTGGTAGGCATGAGCGTGCGTGCGCTGCGAAGACACCGGCCCAGCGACGGTCATGGGCGAAACGGTTTGAGGGCATGGATCGGACCGAGAGCAGCATCACAGTCGATCTTGAGCATCCCGGTTTTCTTGACTTCCAGTAGTAGGGATGACCCGCGGCCCCCGCGGTGCCGCATCTGCCGAAGTTGAACCGAGGGCGAGCCCCGCCCCCCCACGAACACGGAGAAGCGCTTCGTATGGAACTGAAACTCGGTACCTGGGCCTGTGCGGCCCTCTTACTGCTGGGCTTGTCGAGCCAGACACTGGCAGATTCAAAAACTCCCGCCGAGACTGTTGAAACCATTTACATCGGTGGGGCCCTGGGGAAGACGATCATAAAAGCGTGTATCGGCGATCAGCTGTACCTGATTACACGGCAATCGAATGGCCCATCAGGAATCACCCCCTCGCTGCATGAAGGCAAGCCTGAACGTTGCCAAGTGAAGGCTGCTGAGCCGGTGCCGAAAAGCAGGTAATCCAACCCTGCACGCCATGCGTGGCCATCGCCGCTACCCTAAGGCCGTGCAAAGTACCGCGTCCTCCTTGGAGGCGCTGAGCTACATCCCGAACCACGATAGAGCTATAGAGAATGAAACAGAACGGCAAATATGGGGCGTGCACCGGGCTTGGCAAACGCTCCAATCCCATACATAGCGAGACTTGCACTGGCCGCAGCAAAAGAGTCGGCGGTCCGAGTGGGGATCGCGTGCCACGGGTGCTTGTGTTGCTGTTGCTGTCCTTAGTGGTCGTCAGGGTCATAGTCGGCAGCGCCACATTCGAGCACATCTGGCTTGGCCTTTCAGCGGCGCTTTTCGGCGGACTGATAATGATGAACGTGAGGATCCTCGTCCGCTGGATCTGCTTTGGTGAGGCCCATGTTCGGGCATGGCTAGCTCAGTCAAGCGGGCGCGGGCATGCCGTACTCTTTGCTACAGGAGCTCTGATCGCAGTGGGCGTCTACTACCACTTCTGACTGATTCGAAGAGCCTTCGCCGACAGTACTTACCTTACGGCATGTGACCAGTTTCTCCGATGGCGTTCGACGTCTGGGCCTTGGGAATGGCAGCGGTAGGTGTGGCTGCCTAGCCTGGCACCTCGTGTGCTCCCTGCGACACACAAACAGATAGCGGGCCGACAGTACTAGGGGCTCAATGCGGCGCGTCACGGTGCAGTCAGAACTGGGTCGTTCAACTGTCAGGTGTGAAACGCAGTCGTCAGGGACAAAGGCGGGCTTTCTCATACGCCTGATAGTGGGCCTCAAGAAAGAGGATTCGAGGCTTGGGGCTGAGAGCGAAAAGGCGCTTCCCATGATAGGCCTGGTACCCGGCATCGTTCACTGAGCTTGCCACCTCGACAGTGAGTGAACGCGGATTGATCGTCACCAGGTGCGCGTCGAACAGCCGGTGCAGGTCGACTCTGAGCAGCAGGCCGTTGGTGACGTCGTTCGTTTGATCCCCGCGATAGGGAATGATGTGAGCCGCCTCGAGCAGGGTGTCGACCGTGCACCCGGTGATGCAGCACTCCGCACCGTATCGCTCCAGCATCGCTGTCCGAAAATTCCCCTGCCCAGGCCGGATAACTGCGACCTGGGAGCGCACAGCCCTCCGATCAACCGTGAGTAAGGCCAGCTCCGCTGCAGGAGCAGCTGCAGGCGCTTGCGCCTGAACCTCCGAAGGCAGGACATCCTCCAATTCAAGAACCAACTCGTGCTGGAGCATCCGGCGGTAGCTGGGTTTCTCAGGTGCCTCTGCGGTCAGCGATCGGAGTATCGCCAATGTCTCGGCCGCGGCTTCCAACGATGCGAAACTTTCCGGCCGGTTGTCCCAGGCCTTTCTGAGTTCATCCACGGTGAGCTCGCTCACGGCCGCCAGCGTGAGCCCTGCTGCGTCGCTGTTCGCCGCGTCAGGGACATGCACCGGCGCCACTGTTGCTTCTTCCTGATCCGTCAGCTCTTCCTGGTCCGCGACCGCGAAGATGGCCACGACCTCTGGATGACTAATGTAGGCGCTGGCGCCGGCGTAATATTCGTCAATGCCCTCCAGCACCCTGACCAGCGCATACATCTCCGCCGCCGCTTCCTTCGATCCGCAGCTTTGCGAGCGGCACGCCCACGCCTGCACCAGGTCATCAGTGGTGAATTCAAGAAGGTCTTCGACCTGGAGGGCGTACAGATGCCACGGTGGATCATCGTCAAGGGCGGCGGAGAACTTGCCGGCTGAATACGGCGCCAAATGATGAGAAATCGAAATGCCATCGACGGTTACCAAGCCATCGCGGTCTTCAGCCATATAGGTGATGAACTCGTGAACGTGCCGATACCAACTACGGTACCCGACCAACGTAGTGCGCGAATTACCCGGTTTGGATATTTTTCGGCCGGGCTTGGCCCGTGGCCGGCTGGCCGGTGTTCTCACGGTGGTCCGTCACTCATGTAATGGCAGCCCAAAGTATACCGTAACGCACCACCAGATTTTGTCAGCACGGAGGCCTCAAACCAACGCTCAGGACCAGGCACACTCAAGGCGCTTGAGCTAGCGCAAAGTTTCGTAACCACTCTCGGATTGCCAGGTGCACTACAAGGTCTCCTCGGGTACGCTCGTCACCCTGGAAAGTTGCCCTCTACCCCATCGTCCCACTCAAGAAACCGTGGCCGAGGTCGTAAAAGGAATTTAACTCACACGGACGCTGAACCGAGGATCCCTAATGGCGAGCTTTACCCCAGGTCGTGAATACCACTTTACCCTCTCCGACGGGCGCAACCTTGTCCTTCGCTTTGTTGGCCTTGGGCAGCACATGCGCCCAATATGGCAGGACGTTGCAACCGGCACCGAGATCGAGCTTCCTCCCTACCGCAGTTTCAGACCGGTCTAGCAACCAGGCGCGTCGGAATCTCCAGGCGCCGGAGGTGGGTTGCGCTTTCAGCGGTCCGTGCGAGGCTTCCCCTTGATTGTGACCAAGGGAAAATCGCGATGCTGACTTACAAAAGCGCCATGTCCACCTACCGAGCACTGCTCGAGCAAAACCCAGGTAAAGCGCTGCGCCTCGACAAAGAGGACGGCGGCGAGGCCGTGGCGATCATCGACGGCGACTTGTGCTGCCTGCCGCTCAATCCCGACAACACTGTTGATCCCAACAAGGTCACTGACCTTATGCAAGAGGCATGGTGCGACGGCGGCTGGCACGGGGCTCACGCCGAAACACAGGATGCCATCGACAACCCGATCTTCATCGACATCAGCACCGTGATCTGGGGCGGTTCGGACAGCTGATACCTACCACGGTGAAGATACCATTCAGTGGCCAGGCATCCACTTGCGAAGGCCGGCAGTCCAAACGTGCTTTCAACACCCACTCCGAGGTAAACAATGCCCTTACGTTCACAACAAGCCTGGTGCCTCGTTGTCGCAATCTGCACCGTGGTGTTCTACATTTTGCTGTCTGCCTATACCGCAGACTTGGCGAACCCCCGGCCCATTTTTTGGGGCATTCTTCTTAGCTACGGTTACCGCGTGTATTCCTCCGTGCGCTATGACCTTCACGCGCAGTCAGCCAAGGAAGTGGGCCTACTTTCAATTGCAGCAATGACTGCTGTAGCCCTGGCGATGTTTCTTCGTCCGCTGGCACTCCAAGCGGTGTTTGCCTTCGAACGCGACCCTGAAGCGACAGAGGTCGTCGCTGCGTTCAAGGAGTACTTCGTGGTCGTGCACAACCCTGTATTTGGTATCCCTGCCTTTTTCATCGGGTTCTACATGGCAACGATCAGAGTACTGCGCATGCTTGGGAAGCGATTACCGATTCTCGCCTTCCCGCGAAGTACCTTTGAGATGTATGGGGCCTACTATGCGGCGGCTCATCCGCTGTTATCAGACGAGGCTCAAGACGCCATTCACTCCCGCGCCAGGCGCATCCTGGCGCAGACCGAAGGCTTCTACAAAGGCCCGTCCCCAAACAAGCTCCTCTAGACTGCCGGAAGCCGGCGTTGCGGTTTCAGGAGTGCATGGCAGCCTGTGCTCGCAGCGGCATTTGCAAGTAGCTGCTGCAGCGGTACTTGGCTTTGATTCTGAAGGGTACGAACCATGGCAAACATGAAATGGGTCCGCAAAAACTATGGCGTGCCGGCCAAACGCGGCATGCGGGTCCTGTACACCGGCTGCGGCAAGCGGGAGTACGGTACGATCCGCAGCGCTGCGAGCGGTGGCCACCTCAACATTCAGCTCGACGGTGTGCGCCACACCATGCCGTTTCACCCAACCTGGGAGCTGCACTATCAGCCTGACGAGCTCGCCCAAGCTGCGGGGGCGGGGACGCCGACATGACCGGCCGCACCCTGTTCACTGCAACCGAGGGTGGTGATCAACTGCGCATCGAGTTGCACAATCGAAGCCACTTGCCGTTCACTCTTACCTGCAGCACGCGCCATAACGGCAGCCCCGCCTGGCTGGAATTGCCCCGACGCTACGCCAGCGCTCGCGGTGCCAAACTGGCCGCTACCAGCATCATTGGCAGCGGAATCAACTGGCACGCAGTACCTGCGCAACCAGCAATAGGAGAAGGGAAATGAGGATTCTTGGACGGCCAGTGGATTGGTAGCACTGAAATCTGATTACTGGGAAAACCTGCAGATTCGGCAAGCTTATGCCGAATCCGGGTGCCGTAGACCAGCGGCAGCCCACAATCTGTTACTTCATGACTCACGGGGGAGCACTCAATGTCAGCGCAATTACCTTTTCAAGTTCATATCTCGCTCAACGTGTATGGCACGAGCCCTGAACACGTCCAGCAGGCACTCAAAGAAGCCTGCGACGAACTGCTTCAAGGAAGCACCGAAAGCAACGCCGTAAGGGCTGACCAGAAGGCCGGGTTCACTTTCAAGCCGAATGAATGCCGCGGGACACGCTTGATCTCACGCTTGATCAAGTCTGCTATCTGCTTTTCACACACCACCAGCAACTCGAGGGCTTCGAACGCATCGCAGGCGTCCCAGATCGAATCGAAAGCGGCGAGCCACTGCCAACGGGTTGCGAGCCGATAAGCACCCGACCGTTCAACAGCATTGAGCGCCGCCTGCAGGGCCTGCGGCCAATTCGATGCGGAAGCAAGGGCAGCGTTGAGCGCTGGATTGCGGCGTAGCCGCCAGAGTGGACAAATGACCATGGCAGCTGAGAAGCCAAGGGTACGAGTAGCAATCGCGTTCGCGCCTAACTTTGCGTCAGGCCTGCTCCAGAATACAGAAGCGAGCCATCAACAGCCCGGCACCACCTTGACCGAAGCAGAGATCACGATTGTCCAGGAGGAGTTGGAGCGGATCAGTCAGCGCCTTCAGGCGACGGTCAATCAAGATGCCCTCGCTTTGGCATAGGCAGCTGGCCAGACAATTGCTACTACCGCCTGTTGTGCGATGGGCAAAAACGATGAAAATTGCTGGTACCGCCTAACACCAGGCCATGCGCTGGGCTTATGCGTTAGAAAGGCGCGGCTTTCGCGCCAAGACAAGGAAATAATCAATGGTAGCGAAAAAGGAATGTTACTGGTTGAGACACCAGTGGGTGGACAGTGGCGGGGGCGTGGCGGATGTCTATGAGCGTAACCAACATTGCTCTCGATGCGATACCACACGGGTATACCGTGATGGGGTAACGGTCGATGAGCCCGGCAAGTTGAAGTACGTCGTGCTGATTGGCGGTGCGATCATGTTAGCCATAGGAGCTCTATCCATGGCCTACGGCACGCACTAGCGTGGCCTGGATATGGGCTGCGCCTGGTCAAGGCAAACAACGGCCGCCTCCAGCAGCTGGCCGCGCCGATCAGCATCAGCTGACGCCCGGCTGCACCAGGTGGCGCAGTTCGTAATGATTGCCGAGGGCACTCACCAGATTTGCGTGGGTGCCCGGCCTTAGCTAGTCGCTGTTCAACTGGCCGGCAGATAGCTTAGCGGCCTCCCCTTCCCAGTATTCACGGTTGAGACGCTCTGCGTCGGTCTCCGATACCAGATGCTGCCAGCGCTGCTGTTCGACTTCTTGCTCTCCAGTTCGTAAGTCGCGGGTGAGGGTGACGCCGGCGGCGGCGAAGCGCTTTCGCACTTTGGCCCAGAAGCCGTGCGACCTCATGACCTCGTACAGCGGCGTTAATGGCAGTTGATTCCGTGACCATAAAAGCCACAATGCCACCTGGCCGAAGCCTCGTCCTTGGTACCTCGAATTGATCTCGATATCGTAAATGTAGAGGCGATCCTGCAGCGGGCTGAAGCCATACCAGACCCTCCCAATGTGCTCGCCCTGATGCTGGATGGCCGCGTCGATATCCGGGCCTGGGAAACAGAAATTGCCGCGTACGGGCTCACTGCGATCGATGACCAGTTGCAATGCCCTCGCCTGGACATCCAACAGGGCTCCCTGACGGCGCTGGAAGAAGTCGCGAATCGGGTCGAAGGTCATCTGGTCACTCATGACGAAGGGCCTTTGCAGGGTCAGACCGCGCGGTTGATGTAACGCTCTGGCTCAACATGATCGGAACCAAACCGCTCCACCGCCAAGAACCACCAGTTCCCTTTGCGCTTTCCAGGACCCGATGCCCTGACTTCACCGGCCTCGAGGCCACGGGGCTTCTGATACACCACCTGGTCACCGACTACCAGAACCTTGGCCGGGAGACGCTCCACCAGGTAGCTGTTGCCAGCGGGGTCGCTCATCGCGATCCAAAGCCGTTCGCCGCAGGTCAGGCAGGTCCAAGTGCTCGCGTTGACCGCGCTGCGATCGAGACCGCTCGTAGCGCAGCCGGCACAGCTGTAACTTTGGTCATACAGATCGGCGATGCGAAACGACATAGATTGCCATCCTTGGGTGATTGTAACGGCGAGCACTTTATCAGCTGCGAAAGCCACGGGGCACCTTCAGCACCTAACCTATTGCAGGTAGTATTTGCTGCCCTACTCCACCCCCAGAACCCTATGACTGAAGAACTAAAGGCCACAAACCCAGCCGGTGCCCACCCGCTCCAGGCAGTGATCGATGAGCTGATGGCTGCCGAGGTTCGCGTCACTGGGTGCGAGAACGCCTACAAGCTGCTGTACAAGCTCTGCAAGCTCAAGGGCATGCAGATGAACGGCTCCGCGGGTACGGCCGCGGGGAATGGCGGTATCAGTAAGACAAAGGTGGTGACCCAGGCCCGTCAACTGCTCAAGGAATACCTGTCCACCGGGCTCATCGTTTTGCCCGCCCACATCAAGGGGAAAGGCTCAGAGCACAAGTACAAGCACGATGGGGATCCCGAGGCGGGCAGAAACTTCAACCGTGAGGGATGGCGGGCACCTCTCCCGCCTAAGCCGAAGCGAACGAAGCCCGCAAAGGACCAGTCTCTCGGCGGAATCCAGTCCGGCCAAAAGCAGGCCCGCAAGACCCTCGCCAACGTCCGCAAGATGGCAACCATCGAGGCTTACGCCAAGGAGCACAGCTGCACAATCACCCAGGCGATGATCGCGCTAATGTGATCGGGCGTACCAAGACCGCTAACTAATCGCCGGCAGCGCTTTTGGTTTCAATAGCCTCGTCGATCTCACGCCCCATCTCGTCGACGCTCACTCCCGTCATTTCCGCGACCCTGCCTGCGTAGTAGCCCCAACGCTGCGCATCATAGTAGAGAGCAGAGAGCGCTACAGTCGTAAGCGTCCGGTTAAGTCACCTTGACGCAAGGTCTAGGAGATAGCCCCGAGAGCGTAAGCATTGGCCAAATCTTCAACCAGTTTTTGGACGTGACGCGGTCTTGATAGATAGCATTTTTATCCGTAGCGAACCTTCCTGCTGGCCGGATTATCAAGTCAAAAAGATCATCAAAGCCCAACGGCGCAGCGATTTCATATGTGCCGTCCTCCCGCAGTCTTATCGCTAGTGCTGTGGCAGTTTCTGGCCAGTAACGCATTGCATCGGTCGCCGACTGATAGGGCTCATCGCCGTTCTGAACATGCATTCTCGCTTGGTTTTTCACAGACCACAGTACGTTCGGGTCTAGGTCTCTGAGGGCTGCCTCTAGGGCTTCATCTTGCTCGGGTGTGCAACGTGTGGCATCAAACCAGATGACATCAACGTCTGTTGAGACCGTAGATGAGCTGCGACCGTGCAGATGATCCCAAACCGCGTTTCGGACGAAACCTGCTCCTATCCAGCAGTCGGGCAAGTTCAAGGAGCGCACTATTTCGAGCATCCTACGCCGAATGGGGTCATCCGAAATGATTGCTTGGATTGTCGAGCTATTGTCCACTTGGAAGATCACCCCGTTGAAGCTAGGCCTGCACCCACTGATGCGGCAGCAGCTGCCCAATCTCACTTGCCCGCTGTGTCGGCAGAAGCCGCGTCAGCACATCTTTGAGATAGGCATACGGATCATGCCCGTTCATGCGCGCCGACTGGATCAAACTCATGATCGCAGCCGCTCGTTTACCACTGCGCAGCGACCCGGCAAACAACCAGTTCGAGCGCCCGAGTGCCCATGGCCGTATCTGGTTCTCGACTTGGTTGTTGTCGATGGGCACAGCCCCATCGTCCAGGTAGCGCGTCATCGCTACCCAGCGTTTCAGGCTGTAATCGAGGGCTTTAGCTGTGGCTGAGCCGTTGGGCACCAGGTCGCGCTGAGCCAACATCCAGTCATGCAGTGTTTTGCTGATCGGTACCGCCAGTTCCTGACGTATTCGCCAACGATCTTCATCACTCATGTCCCGCGCCTGGCGTTCGATCTCGTACAAGCCGCTTATCGAGTGCAGCGCTTGTTGGGCCAACTGACTTTTGTTCGCAACATGCAGATCGAAAAACTTGCGGCGGGTGTGGGCCATGCAGCCGATTTCAGTGATGCCTTGCTCAAAACCAGCTTTGTAGCCAGCGAAGTCATCGCAGACCAACTTGCCGTTCCAGTCGCCCAGGAAGTTGCGCGCATGTTCGCCCGCACGGCTTGGGCTGAAGTCGTATACCACGGCTTTGAACGCCGAAAACGGCGTGCTGCTGTAGGCCCAGACGTAGGCCCGATGGGTTTTCTTCTCGCCTGGCGCAAGCATTTGAACCGGTGTTTCGTCAGCGTGAATCACGCCCTGCTTCAGCACCGCTTCTCGCAGAGCATCGACCAGCGGCTGGAGTCGCACTCCGGTCTGTCCGACCCACTGGGCCAAGGTCGAACGAGCAATTGCCAGCCCGGCGCGGCCGAAGATGTTCTCCTGCCGATAGAGCGGCAAGTGATCAGCAAACTTGGCCACCATGACGTGGGCCAGCAAGCCTGCGGTCGGAATACCTTTGTCGATAACCTGCGCCGGCACCGGCGCCTGAGTCAGAGTTTCGCACTGACGGCAGGCCCATTTGCCACGCACATGTTGCTCGACCGTGAACACGCCTGGCGTGTAATCCAGCTTTTCGCTGACATCTTCGCCGATGCGCTGAAGTTGGCAGCCACAGGCACAACACTGGGTGCTTTCTGGCTCGTGACGAATCACCGTGCGTGGAAACTGTGGCGGCAATGGGGCACGTTTCGGCGATTGCCGTGGCTCGGCCTGTGACGAAGCGGGAAGAAGCTGTTTCAGCTCGGCCTCGATCGCTTCAAGGTCTGTATCGAGCAGGTCATCCAGCAAGCTGCCTTGCGCCGGGCTGATTTGCTCGCTGCGCTTGGCAAACTTGTGGCGTTTGAGCAGGGCGATTTCGAACTTGAACTGTTCGATGAGGATCTCATCGTTCTGGATCTTCCTGCTCATCGCCTCGACCTAGGACTGCAACTGCAACGCCTGTGCCGCCAAGGCACGAAGCTGTTCCGGAGTCATCTGGTCGAGGTTGGGCGAGAAAGTCATGCCGCCGATTGTGCCAGAGCAGGCGCAGAACGACGACAAGCAGACCGGCCAAATGGCCGGCGGTTACAGCATGCTGATCACACCGCCTGCGCCGACGCGCTGCCACGGCAGGCCCAGCACCAAAGCCTGGAGTTGTTCGCTGTCGAGTTCGACCTCGCAGCCATGGCGAATGCCGGGCCAGTGGAACTTGCCTTGATTCAGCCGCCGCGCTGCAAGCCAGACGCCCACGCCGTCATGCACCAGCACTTTCATTCGATTAGCCCGGCGATTGGCGAACAGATAAGCGCAGTGCGGCTTCGCCGCACCGAACACCGCGATCACTCGGGCCAATGCCGTTTCGGTGCCGGCGCGCATGTCCATCGGCTCGGTGGCCAGCCAGATCGCATCGATGCGGATCATTGAGCGACAGCCCGAATGAATTGTGCGCAGCCCTCAGGATCCGAGGCTGGCCATTTCACAGTTATCAATTGCCCGGCCATGGGCACCTCAATGATCACTGACGAATCGGCTGGCCGTTTAGGTGCGGCCTTTAACGGAACAAATGCCGGTAGCGAGGTTGCTGCGGGCTGGTCTCGAAAGAGCGGCATCCATTTGCGGATGACGTTGGCATTGATGCCGTGGCTGATGGCGACACTGGACACCGTTGCGCCAGGTTGCAGGCATTCCCGCACGACTTGGGCTTTAAATGGTTTCGGATAAGAGCTTCGTTGGCGCATGGAAATCCTGGCGATAAGGGTGATCGCGTCCGCTTAAAAATACGCGGACACCATCGCCCTTAATGCTGGAGTTCGGAAGGTGAGTTCGCCGGACGCTTACCTACAGTCTGCAGAAGCCGTTCACGCTCGAAACTGGGACGCGTACTCCAGAAGCCGCTGGTTCAGTTCATCTCGATTCTCGCCATAGTGAGCTTCTCGATGACAATTCGGGCATAGCGCTACGCAGTTGTAGAATCGATCCGACACGTCGGCACCTAGCACGTGGTGGACGTCCAGGAAGCCAGGAAATGATCGACTTTCAGTGCATCGCTCACAGCGGTACCGAGCTCGTTCCAGAACCGCCAGTCGTACCTTAGGGTCTCGTTTCACGTGAGACCTAACGGTGCTCACCCTCTCCCCCAAGTCACGGCCTAACGCTGAATAGTCCGGCATCGGGCAATCGTCGAAGGTGTCGTCCAGGTCATGTGATTTCAGGTGGAACCCAACCAGCTTGGCGAGATCGACAACACCTGGCCATTGCCACAACACATCCGCGACCTGGTGGGTATTGCGGATTCCACGCTGACTCGGACACCCATTCCACGCGCATCCGGACAGTGATTCCACGCTGATCCGGACACTCATTCCACGAGCATCCGGACACCGACTCCACGGTCATCCGGACACTTTTCTGGCAGGCAGCCACGCAGGATTTATTCACTACCATCGATCTCTTTTTCGAAGCAGAGAGGTCGTTGTGGAGCGTTTATCCATGCGTAAAATCCGAGAGGTGTTACGCCTCAAGTTCGACTGCGGCCTGTCCGTGCGCAAGATCGCCCGCAGCCTGGGCATTGGCCACAGCAGTGCCGGTGATTACCTCTGCCGTTTTGCCGCCAGCGGCCTCACCTGGCCCTGTTCGTTGTCCGATGCCGAGTTGGAGCAGCAACTGTTCCCGCCGGCCCCGGCGGTTGCCAGTGAGAAGCGGCCTTTACCCGATTGGGCATGGGTGCATGCCGAACTGCGCCGCCCCGGGGTGACCCTGGCGCTGCTCTGGCAGGAGTACCGCCTGAGCCAGCCTCAGGGCTTTCAGTACAGCTGGTTCTGTGAGCACTACCGAGCCTGGCAGGGCAAGTTGGACGTGGTGATGCGTCAGGAGCACCGCGTCGGCGAGAAGCTGTTCGTCGACTATGCCGGCCAGACGGTGCCGGTTATCGATCGCCACAGCGGCGAGATCCGCCAGGCGCAGGTGTTCGTCGCGGTGCTCGGCGCGTCCAGCTACACCTTCGCCGAAGCCACCTGGTCGCAGCAGCTGCCGGACTGGCTAGGCTCCCATGCCCGCTGCTTCGCCTTCCTCGGCGGCGTGCCGGAGATCGTGGTGCCGGACAACCTGCGCAGCGCGGTGAGCAAGAGTCACCGCTACGAGCCGGACATCAACCCGAGCTACCGCGATCTGGCCGAGCACTATGGCGTGGCGGTGGTGCCGGCGCGGGCACGCAAACCGCGCGACAAGGCCAAGGCCGAAGTCGGCGTGCAGGTGGTCGAGCGTTGGATCCTCGCCGCACTGAGGAATCGGCAGTTCTTCTCCCTGGATGAACTCAACACGGCCATCGCCGGGCTGCTGGAGCGGCTCAACCAACGCCCGTTCAAGAAGCTGCCGGGCTCCCGGCAGTCGGCCTTCGACAGCCTGGATCGTCCGGCGCTGCGCCCCCTGCCGGAGCAACCCTACGTCTACGCCGAGTGGAAGAAGGCGCGGGTGCACATCGACTACCACGTCGAGGTCGATGGGCATTACTACTCGGTGCCGTATCAACTGGTGAAGAAGCAGCTGGAGGTGCGCCTGACGGCGCGCACCGTCGAGTTTTTCCACGCCAACCAGCGAGTGGCCAGCCACCTGCGCTCAATGCACAAGGGCAGGCACAGCACGCAGGCCGAGCACATGCCCAAGAGCCATCGCGAGCATGCCGAGTGGACGCCGCAACGGCTGATCCGCTGGGCCGAGCAGACCGGGCCGAACACCGCCGGCGTGATCCGGCACATCCTCGAACGGCGCATCCATCCGCAGCAGGGCTACCGGGCCTGCCTGGGCATCCTGCGCCTGGGTAAAACCCACGGTGAGGCGCGTCTGGAGTTGGCCTGCCGTCGCGCCATCAGCCTCGGCACGTGCAGCTACAAGAGCCTCGAATCGATCCTGCGCCAGGGGCTGGAAAACCTGCCGCTAGCTCAAACCAACCTGCCGCTACTACCGGACGACCACGCCAACCTGCGCGGATCCGCCTACTACCACTGACCCCAAGGAATCCCACCATGCTGCCCCATCCGACCCTGGACAAGCTGCAAACCCTGCGCCTGCACGGCATGCTCAAGGCGCTGAATGAACAACTGAAAACCCCGGACATCGACAGCCTGAGCTTCGAAGAACGCCTCGGCCTGCTGGTCGACCGCGAGCTGACCGAACGCGATGACAAGCGCCTGAGCAGCCGCCTGCGCCAGGCCCGGCTCAAGCACAACGCCTGCCTCGAAGACATCGACTACCGCAGCCCGCGCGGACTGGATAAGGCGCTGATCCTGCAACTGAGCAGTGGTCAGTGGCTGCGCGACGGCCTCAACCTGATCATCGGCGGCCCCACCGGTGTCGGTAAAACCTGGCTGGCCTGCGCCCTGGCCCACCAGGCCTGCCGGGAGGGCTACAGCGTGCGCTACCTGCGCCTGCCACGTTTGCTGGAAGAACTGGGTCTGGCCCATGGCGACGGCCGCTTCGCCAAGCTGATGAGCAGCTACGCCAAGACCGACCTGCTGATCCTCGACGACTGGGGCCTGGCCCCGTTCACCGGCGAGCAACGGCGCGACATGCTGGAGCTACTGGACGACCGTTACGGCCAGCGCTCGACCATCGTCACCAGCCAGATGCCGGTGGACAACTGGCACGAACTGATCGGCGATCCGACCCTGGCCGATGCCATCCTCGACCGCCTGGTGCACAACGCTTATCGGATCAATCTGAAGGGTGAATCAATGCGCAAACGGACGCAGAAATTGACGACGCCAGCCAACCCGGACTAACAATGCCACCCCTGCGTCGCTGCGCTCCGACTGCCTGTCCGAATGAGCGTGGAACAGGTGTCCGGATCAGCGTGGGCTGAGTGTCCGAATGGCGTGGAATCCGCAAATTGTGAATGCCAATGGTCGATATGGCGTCCTCAAGACGGGAAATAGTACCGCTCCTGCCGAAATAAGCAGAATTTGCCGTGCGTAGCACCTTCGCCGCGAGAGCCTGGTCAAGGCTCACGGCTTTCACAATGTTGGCCAGCGGTACTGAAGGGTCCCTCGACATCGCTAGCAGTTCCATTACCACCGAGGAGATCGTTGGTAAGGCTGCAGGATTCTGAAAAATTTTTGCCAGGGGTTTCATAAAAATCTCAATGAGAATATGAGTCAGCTATCCAGAGGTAGAAAGTCAAATTGTAACGTCTTGAGGGGGGGATGGTTCATTAATCATTCAAGGAGTGAGGCTCAACGCAGATGGGATAAAATGCCATAGTGAAGTAATTACTCTAACTTCTATCTCGTACAAATACGCCTACAGTATCGCTATGGCATGATTTGGTATTTTGCGTTATGTGTTCGTGATTTCACTTTATAAACGCATGTGACACATCCCTTGAAGCAAGGCCGTTAGGCGAGAAGCCTTAACAGCACACTCTTTCAGGAGACCCCACATGATTTCGCACCCTCAACACACTCAAGCGCAAACTCGATCCCTGCTGATTTCCGGGCTGTTCCCCAACGGGGAGCTGTTCTCACATGAGGTCCATGCCGACTCATCCTACGAAGCCCAGATCAAGGTGCTTGCCCAGTGTCGCTACAGCGATTTTGGGGGAGACCTAGATGTCACCGGGCTCGCGGATGCTGCGACTGGTTCGTCTGTTCAGGACGCACTTCTGTCGGCTGGCCAGGACCTCCTCAGTGAAGTTGAAGCTGTCGAGTATGTGATCCACACCGTTCAAAAATCCCTCGACAAAGGCCGTATCTTCTCTGCTGGTTCTGCCAGCGAGTTGAGCGCCTTTGTTGAGTTCTTCGACCTCATCCTATCCGAAGCCCCTCATACGTTTGACGGTTTATGTTCAGGCGCTACGGTGGCAGATGATGAGGAAATCACCCTTGATTTCGAAGATTCCAGTTCCGCCGAGTTTGCGCTCGTACCGGCCGATGCACTGCTGGTGCTGGCGACTGCGGCACTGGAGGAAGGGAGGGCTGCTGCCGCATATCAAGTACTGACTATGGCGAGCATCACCCGTGTTGCACTGAGCAAGGCCTGCATTCGGGCCTTGGTTTAAAAAGGACCTTCTGGACACTCTCCAGAAGGTCCTTTTTTTTTACCACTGCATTTTCAGTTGGTGTAACTCGCTGATGCGCGCACACAGCTGATCCTCGATGAGAATCACCTGGCCTTTCAGTAGCACTCGAATACTCGCAAAGTGTTCACCCTGCACCCATCCCGCCCGCACAGGATCAACAAGACATTTGATACTGCCAGTCAGATCGGATGCGATGAAGATCAACCCCATTTCCCCATCAATGCATGTGGTTTCGGGTGGTTCTGCAATCAAGTAAACACCCTCAAAGCTCCGGCCAGCTAGAAGTGTTGCTATGTGGTGGTGATGGCCGCTTGCCGCATAGGTTTCAGCGTTGCAAATCATAGAAATTCCGTTGAGTCAGTAGAAAATGCGCTGTACCTAAGGTATAGTAATTTTTTATACAGATTAATTATATTTACTTTTCCGAATCTTACATCATTGAGGGTTACACATGAGCAAGCTGGCTGAGTTTCGCGCTGCTGAAAAAGCTCTGCAAGAGCAACTTTCTGCCCTGGAAGCGCTGAAGAATGATTCTGGTCTGCAGCGCGAAATTGAATTCGAAGAGAAGCTCAAGAGCTTGATGCAAGAGTACGATGCGAATTTGGGCAAGGTAATCGCTATTCTCGATCCGGCTTCGGTCCAGCGCAAATCGTTTACAAGCCCTGATAGCAATCGCCAGCAGCGCAAGCCACGTGAAGTCAAAGTCTACAAGAACCCACACACCGGTGAGACTATCGAGACCAAAGGTGGCAATCACCGGCAGCTGAAAGAGTGGAAAGCGCAGTGGGGCGGTGATGTCGTTGAAGGATGGAAGAACTAAGCAAGCCTAGCTCCTCAGCTGAAGACCGGCCGCAGAGGCCGGTTTTTTTGGGCCATAAAAAAACCCGCATATGTGCGGGTTTATATTTAAGAGCGCTTACCTTGAAGCCGCTGCTCTACAGCTTTTCTCATACGAATTTCGTAGTCAATCCGCTGCTCATACCGGGCTAGAGCCGTGGCATCGGGCTTGGTCTCGTTGTTGCGCCACCGGTAAATCGTCATTTTGGTCACCCCAAGTGTGGTGCCCATGTCTTCGTCGTCATTGGTACCGAGGCGTTTCATCCAATCGGTCAGAATGACGCTCATGTCTCGGTCGAAACGCTTAAGGCGTTCCCTGCGGTGCGGTTCTTCTGCCAGAAGTCCCCGAGCCTTTTCCATTACTTCATCCGGCACCGACGCTGTACGACCATAAATGTAGGAGGATAGGCGAGGGAGACCGATACCCAGGGCAAAGGCATAATCTTGATTGCGCAAGCCCAGGTCAGAGCCAATCTTGACCAATTCTTGCTGATCTGCCGAAAGCTCGGCACGGCTGCCGCCGCGAGGACGCTTGCTGCTAGCGTCAGCTGGTTTGGTTTGTGACGTAGTGTCCGTCTCGTGCTCTTCGTCCGAAGGCTTAGGTTGTACAAGGCGCACCATTGGATCTTGATCCATGGCATAAATGCCGGAACTGGCCACTGTTTGTTCTCCGTTGATCACTCGTTTAAGTGCTGCGGCCATTTTGATGGTGGCAGCTTCTGTATCGATATCTCGATCGTGGTCTACTTCTACCTGGTCGGCAAGACCGACCTGCTCCAGCTCTTCACCCTTTTCCTCCATGTCCTCGATGGAGCGATGATTGATCAGTAGCTTCTGGCGGTCCCGGAGGACTTCTCTACTTACGTTATGCGCTACTGCGTAGACAACGGCATACACAGCGTCTTGATCTTCGATTTTTGCCAGCATCGAGCCAAAGAAGACCTCAAGCGTCCTTTGCATGACCTCATCAAAATCTGTGAGTTCGCACTTGTTCTGCCGAAGCTTCACCCTGCAGATTTTGCGGACGCGCTCATCGCGGTCCATCTCGTAGGCCAAGCGGTTTACAAAGGTGCGCGATCGGTCCGTGTTCGAGATGTAAGTCCCGCACAGCTTTTCGAAGGTCGAGGGAGGGCCGGAAGGCTCGGAGGAGGGGAGATGCTCGATGTCGGTGCCTAGTGCAAGCCCTGAAGCAGTTTCTTGCTCCAGGGCATCAAACTTTTCTACTGCCATAAAGGGCTCGTTGATTTATCAATCCTACGCAGCCACGGTATCCACAGATCGATCCAGTTGAGGGAGAGCGACACTCCTGAATTGCGCCAGAGAACTGGAGACATCAAGGAGGACATTGATGCCGGCAGCCAAGATCTCAGTCTTGATCTCAGGGTAGGCACTCATCGCTTGCTCGATCCGCTCACCTACTATCCGCATCTGGTCCGCTCTGTTGAGGTCATCCACCCCAAACACTGTGCTGGGGTTCTGACCAGGCTCAACACCAAGGGCGTCCAGGCCGATCTCGATTGGGGAGTACTCGTGAATCATGAAGCATTACCTCTGGTAGCGGCCACATAGGGTCGCCTTTATTGATTATACGTACGTGACAGATAACGTCAATCAAATCCATAACGCGTATGTGGAAGATTGGCAGGTTTCAATCGTTGTACTGTGCATTACGCAGGCATGAGATTGGTGAGGCAGGAGGGGTCAGATACAGGTCAGCTGGATTGCCTGTTCGAAGCCGAACAGTGCCGCACGAACCTCTGTGACATCAGATGCAAAAGTTGACGCGATGACGACACCTGCAAGCAAAATTTCCGTCTTAGCTTCTGGGAAGTCTGTCATCGCTTTGCGCATGCACTTCGACGCGCACTTGTTGGAGCAGCTTTTATTGAATCTCGGGCAATGTGGCTTGCCATCTGTTGAAAGGCATCCGAGCGACGAAAGACCAATTTCCGTAGCTCCCTGGTATGTGTCAAAGCTGAAAGACATACAGTATCCCTATTCCCTATCTAGTCCGTTGATTGGCAGTCCGTTGATTGGCGCTGTTTGTCAAATTATAGGGACGTGATGTCGGAGGGGTCAACGAATCGGCGCCAGAAAAGTTCCGTAGCAAGCTAACTTTAATGCGTGCAAAATTTGGTATGCACGATTTTACGTCTGCAAAAATGCGGTTAAGGAATGGCGTATCGAAAGTGTAGTTTATTTGTGGAATAAAAAACCAGCACCTTAAATAAGGCGCTGGTTTATGTGGTGCAGTTAGAGAAAGACATCGCCATCAGGAACAATGAGAATGTCGTCTGAGGTGTCTACCATGCTGGTTTCGCTCTCGAACAGGTCTCCGGTAGATCCAATTACAGGTACAGCCTTTACTTTGCTCGGTTGCGTGGTCCTTTTTGTCAGGATGGCACACTGAGCAACATTAGGCTGCTTTACTGTCGGGCGTGGGCTTATGCCGTTGCTTTGGGGGAGGCTCTTGAGGCTTGAGGCGCTGCTTCTTTTGGGGGGGTATGGAATGTCGCTCAGGTCATAGGGCTTAGGCGTATCCCGCTTGCGCTGAGGTTGCTCTGTATCTCTTTGTTCGTATGTTTTGCGAGGTCTAAATTCCGAGGGGTTTGACTGAGGCTGGAGTGCTGGCCAGTATGTAAAATCCCCTGTTTTCCACCAGGCAATTACCGGAAAACATATAAGGACTGTCAAACCAAACAGCGTTAGCTTGTTCGCCACATCTGTCATTGCCACTAACACAATGTAAATAAAGACTGTGACAAACCAGGTGGATACATGCCTATTGATACGTTTCATTCGCTCTCCTGGGTTTACCTTATGAAAGGTGATGCTGCACATGGCTGTGCAAACAGAAGGCAAAAAAAACCCCGTTTCCGGGGGCTGTGTGGCGTTAGAAGATGAAATCCCTCTTCAGGTCTTGAGTCGTTGGTTGAGATGCTGGCTGGCCAGAGTGTGCGGTTGGAGGAACAGTGTGTGGGTTCTTCACCGCCGGTAGCGCAGGGATACTCAGGGGGGCACCCAACTGATCCCGAACAATCACACTCTCTACAGAGGGGTTCCTGTAGGCATCAATTTGGCTTTCAGTCAGCGTTACACCGTGTGCCCTTAGCAAGGCACGCCAGTCGACCTTCCCTTTACGTGCGGAAAGCAGAACAGAAACACCATCACTTTGATGTCGTTTGCGGCCTGGGGGCATCTGCGATAACAGAGCACTCCGGGCTGCCTCCTCGCGAGCAGTGGCTTCCTGAAGGACCCGGTTTGCTTGCTGCCAGGCGGCCGCTGCAGCCTCCCATTCATCAGTGCTCCATTTTCCTGTTTGTAGCCGGTCCCAAAAGTCGAGCTCGGCCTTGAGGATTTGATCTATCCGCTTCTGATTTCTAGGGACCTTGAGCAGCACCCCGTTAGATCCGTCGAAGGAGTAGTAATGAGCGAAGCGGGCTTCAGCAACAAAGATCTGGTGCTGAACCTGGTCAATGTATTCCGGTGGGACGATTCCTTTGAGTGCAAGCCCATGAGCAGTCTCCCCGGGGCATTTGATCTCAACTGGGATCTGCTGGAAGGGGTCGAAGCCATCTAGCGATGCACGGATGATCGGTATTGAGTCACTTTCAGCGATGATGGGCGTTACGGTGCTGCCGGTGTGCCTTTCGTAGGCAGCCCTTGCTACGGGCTCCAACTGATGGCCCCTAGCGCGAATTCGATCGACAAAGGGGTTCGCTGGCGGGGGAGGTCCAATGCCTAGCCTGAGACGGAAGAGTTCGTATGAGCTTCGGAACTTCGACGTCCCCATAATTTGGGGCGCCTCACTAGCTCCGATCCCTCCACTTCGCCAGGCAAACCATGCAGCTGAGTTTTGCTGAGCCTCTGGGCCCGTGATGATGCGCATTGCCATGTTGCGATCTCCTGGAAACGTGACCTGCACCGGAACGGTGGGAGGCCTGATAACGGGAGATGCATAACGTACTAGCTGAATCTTGATGCCCTTGGTTAGGTCCATGAGCAAAGGAGGGAGA
>NZ_JAGGME010000001.1:0-1480000 GCF_017875165.1 Pseudomonas sp. PvP089 | reverse complement strand
AAATTCCACCACCCTCTACCGTACTCTAGCTTGCCAGTTTTGGATGCAGTTCCCAGGTTGAGCCCGGGGCTTTCACATCCAACTTAACAAACCACCTACGCGCGCTTTACGCCCAGTAATTCCGATTAACGCTTGCACCCTCTGTATTACCGCGGCTGCTGGCACAGAGTTAGCCGGTGCTTATTCTGTCGGTAACGTCAAAACACTAACGTATTAGGTTAATGCCCTTCCTCCCAACTTAAAGTGCTTTACAATCCGAAGACCTTCTTCACACACGCGGCATGGCTGGATCAGGCTTTCGCCCATTGTCCAATATTCCCCACTGCTGCCTCCCGTAGGAGTCTGGACCGTGTCTCAGTTCCAGTGTGACTGATCATCCTCTCAGACCAGTTACGGATCGTCGCCTTGGTGAGCCATTACCTCACCAACTAGCTAATCCGACCTAGGCTCATCTGATAGCGCAAGGCCCGAAGGTCCCCTGCTTTCTCCCGTAGGACGTATGCGGTATTAGCGTTCCTTTCGAAACGTTGCCCCCCACTACCAGGCAGATTCCTAGGCATTACTCACCCGTCCGCCGCTGAATCGAAGAGCAAGCTCTTCTCATCCGCTCGACTTGCATGTGTTAGGCCTGCCGCCAGCGTTCAATCTGAGCCATGATCAAACTCTTCAGTTCAATACTGCTTGGGTTTTTAAGAAACCCTAAACTTGGCTCAGCAATCTCAAATGACTATGTGATTTCTCGCATGGTCACTTGTGATGCTGATAATCTTTTTGACTATCAGTCCATACTCACAAGCACCCACACGAATTGCTTGATTCGATTTGTTAAAGAGCGCTTGGTTAAGAGCTTTTCGTCTCAACCGAGGCGCGCATTCTACGCTTTCCTCAGAGTCTGTCAAGCGTTTATTTTGAAGTTTTTTACATCCACTTTCTTTCGAAAGCTAACAACTTCAAACACTTACCGCTTGCCTCGAAGCGTTTGTCGCTGCGAGGAGGCGAATAATACGCGCTTTGAAATTAGAGTCAACACCTTGATCTAAAAAACTTTCCAAGCGTGTTTAGTACCCACCTCGCAACTAATGAAAGCGCAGCGGATCTGTAATGAATCCCCCCCCACGGAGCGTAGTGGCCATGAGCGATGCGCAAAACGAGAAAACCCCGGGCTTGTCTGCAGATGAAGAGCAGGAAGTCAGCCACAACCAGCCGCCGCGGGCGGCAGTGCTGCACGAGATCATCCGCTACCAGGGCGACCAGGAGCTGGAGCGTACGCTCGCCGCGCTGTGGTGGTCGGCGCTGGCCGCCGGCTTGTCCATGGGGCTGTCGATGATGGCCATGGGGCTGTTTTACGCCCGCCTGCCGGACGGTGACAGTGCGCAGGTGATTGCCAGCATCGGCTACAGCGCCGGTTTTCTCGCTGTTATCCTGGCACGCCAGCAACTGTTTACCGAAAACACCCTCACCGCCGTGCTGCCAGTGATGACCTCCCCGACCCTGGCCAACTTCGGCCGCCTGTTGCGCCTGTGGGGCGTGGTGTTGCTCGGCAACCTGGCCGGTACCCTACTGGTTGCCTGGGTGATGCTGGAGCTGCCGATCTTTGACAGCAAGACGGATGTGGCCTTCCTCGAGATCGGCCGCAAGGTCATGAAGAACGACATCAGCCAGATGTTTGCCAAAGGCATCGTCTCGGGCTGGATGATCGCCACCATGGTCTGGATGATTCCATCCATGGAGCACGCCAAGATCTGGATCATCCTGCTGATCACCTACCTGATGGCCCTTGGCGACTTCACCCATATAGTAGTGGGTTCAGTCGAGGTGTCTTATCTGGTCTGGGCCGGCGACGAGACCTGGCGCAGTTTCTTGCTGCAATTCGCCTTGCCTACCCTGGCCGGCAATATTATTGGTGGCAGCTTGATCTTCGGCCTGATCAGCCATGCTCAGGTACGCAGTGACAGCGGCAAGCCGCCCTCGCAATTATTGAAAGACCACGAAGCCAGGCCAGCGCGCAGCAGGGACGACAAGCATTGAAGCTTGGCGTGCCGCTGCCGGACCCGCAGAATCTGCGCCGGCAGCATGTGCCTGCAATACCCCAAGCAACAGAAAAGCCTTCGTGCTACCTGCCGGGGATCGGATCTACCGTGAATTGGCTTGCAAGGTCATTTTTCGCCGATGAAACAGTGTTCAACAATATTCACGTGAGTTATGCGATAAACGGTATACCGGCAGAAGAATGACAACATGATGGAAAACAGCAGCGGCAAAGGCCTTTCATTCGTCAAGCGCATCTACCTGCCGCGCATTATAGGCATGGGCATTGGCCTGCTCAGCGTCATGGCTGGCATGGCGCCGCTGGCGCCGCCTGCGTGGATATGGGGGCTGATGCTGGTCAACGGGCTGCTGTGGCCGCACGTGGCTTACTTTTGGGCCACCCGCTCGCCAGCCCCTTACCAGGCGGAACAGCGCAACTTGCTGCTTGATTCACTGATGGGCGGATTCTGGACCGCCGCCATGCACTTCAATCCCTTGCCGAGCGTGACCGTGCTATCGATGATGACCATGAACAACGTTGCTGCCGGGGGCAAGCGGCTGGTCGTGCGCGGGGCAATGGCCCAACTGGCCGGCATGCTTGTCGCCGTTCTGGTCCTCGGCCCCGGCCTGCAGCTGCATGCAACGCCCCTGCAAGTTTATGCTTGCCTCCCTATGCTGACGCTGTACCCGCTTGCCCTGGGCTGGGTGTGCTACCAGCTGGCGATCAAGCTGGCCGACCACAAACGCCGGCTGAGCGCGCTCAGCCTGACCGACAGTCTGACCGGCCTGCTCAACCATGGTGCCTGGAAAGACCTGCTGCTGCTGAAGTTCCAGGCCTGTAGACAACAACAGGGGCAGGCGGTCATAGCCCTGATCGACATCGACCATTTCAAGACTATCAACGACACCTTCGGCCACGTGGTCGGCGATTGTGTACTGCGTCAGCTCAGTGCCGAACTACGGCGAAATTTGCGCGAGGGCGACCAGGCCGGGCGGTACGGCGGAGACGAGTTTTGCGTGATCCTGCCGGACACAAGCCAAGCCCAGGCCTGCCAAGCCATGGAGCGCCTGCGCGAACGGGTCGCCAACTACCGTAATCCGCAGTTGCCGCACCTGCGCATCAGCCTCAGCATCGGCCTGTCAGCATTCCAGGCTGGCCTGCAATCACCGGAACACTGGCTGGAACAGGCGGACAAGGCACTGTACACCGCCAAGCACGCAGGCCGTGACCAAGTCAATTTTGCCCGCAGCGAGGCTGCCACGCTCAGGCTGGCCTATCCTGATTGAACCCCCTGCCTGACTGCCCGGCGGGAGGCTGCTTGAAGGAGCTGCTCGCGCATGGCCAGGACCGCCAACCTTCCACCCGCAAGCCCTACGCCGCGCTTTCAGGTGCGCCACCTGATTGCCGGTTTCAGCACGGTGTACGGCCTGGCCTGCCTGGTCATCCTCGGCGCCCTGTTCAATATCGCGACCACGCTCGACAAGCAGGAGCGCCAGCGTAGCGCGTTCCATGCGACGCAGGCGCTGGAACAACGTCTGCTGGCCTCACGCCAGTTTCTGTCCAGCTACGCCGTATGGGATGCGGCCTTCGAGCACCTGGCAGGCCACGCCGACTGGCATTGGGCCTACGAGGAGAAGAATGTAGGTGAATCGTTGTACAGCGCCAGCGGCTACGAAGGGGTGTTCGTGGTGGAAAACGACCGTACCACCTACGCCTTGTTCAAAGGCCAGCCCACCCAGGCAGGCGCCAACACCTATATAGACGCAACGCTCCAGCCGATCCTCGACCAGGCCCGTGCAGCCGCAATTCCCCGCGAGCAGATAACCCGTTTCGTGCTGTTCAATGGCTGGCCGGCGGTACTCAGTGCCGCAGCCATACGCCCGGACCGCGACGTCACCGACAGTGAGGTAAGCCAGGCACCCGTGATGCTGTTCGTCGACCAGTTGACCGAAGAAAAACTGGCACAACTGGGCAAAGGTGCCGGGCTGACCCGCATGCATGTGGAAAAGGAAGATATGCAGCAGCATGACCACCTGCGTATCGACCTGGGTGACACCGGCTATCACCTGTCCTGGAGCAGCCCACTGCCGGGGCACCAATTGCTGTGGGCGGTAATGCCAGCCCTGTTGAGCGCGCTGCTGATACTTGGCCTGATCATGCTTTACCTGTTCCGCCTGACCTTGCGCAGCTCGCGGGCGATCGGCCTGACGCTTTCGCACTTGCAGCAGAGCAACCAGGCCCTGGAGGCTAGCGAACAGCGTTTTCGCGCAGTGGCCGAGTCGGCATCCGACTGGATCTGGGAAACTGACCGGCAACAGCGCCTGACATACCTGTCACAGCGCTTTGCCAATGTTACCGGCTACGCGGTGGACGATTGGCTGGGGCACCCGCTCAACCAGTTGCTGGCCTGCGATACCACCCCGCTCTCACCCTGGCTGGACGCCCTGGCCAACGCAGACCCCGAGCAACTGGCCAACCTGCGCTGTACTTACCGCGACCAGAATGGCCAGAACCGCTACTGCAGGATTTCGGCCCGCGCCATCTGGCATGACGACACACCCATCGGTTTTCGTGGCACCGCCAGTGACATCACCGACGAAGTCGACGCCCACGCGCGCATCCAGCACCTGTCGCTGCACGACCCTCTCACTGGGCTGGCCAACCGCAACAAGCTCGCCAGGCACCTGGAGCAGGCCCTGCTGCGGGGCAATGACTCGCCGCCACTGTCACTGCTGTTGCTGGATCTGGACAACTTCAAGCCGATCAACGACTCCCTCGGCCATGCCGCCGGGGATGCCGTGCTGCAGGAAGTGGCGACGCGCCTGCGCGACACCACCCGCGATGGCGACCTGGTCGCACGCCTGGGTGGCGACGAGTTCATTCTGGTCCTCAGCGGCATGGACAACCGCAGCGAAGTCGACCGCTTCTGCGCACGCCTGATCGACCTGCTGCAGCACCCCATCACCTTCGACAGCCAACTGCTGCACGTCGGCGTCAGTATCGGCGTGGCACAGACCCGCACCCAGGGTTTCGATGCCGGCGAACTGATCCGCTGCGCCGACATCGCCCTGTACCAGGCCAAGGCCGATGGCAAGAATACCTGGCGCTACTTCGCCGCCGAAATGAACCAGCAGATCCAGTACCGTCGCCAGTTGGAAAACGACTTGCGCCGGGCATTGCGCAACCAGGAGTTCGAGCTGCACTACCAGCCACGCTACCGCCTCAGCGACCGACGCATCGTCGCGGTCGAAGCCTTGCTGCGCTGGCAACACCCACAGGAAGGGTTGCTGGGGCCGGATACCTTCATCCCGCTGGCCGAGCAAAGCGACATCATCGTCGCGCTGGGCCGCTGGGTGCTGCGCGAAGCCTGCCGCACTGCCCACGACTGGCCCGCCGACATTCTGGTTTCGGTGAACCTGTCGCCTGCGCAGTTCCTGCGCAGCGACGTGGTCGCCGACGTACGCGAGGTCCTGCTGGACACCAGCTTCCCGGCCCAGCGCCTGGAACTGGAAATTACCGAAAACGTGATGCTCAACGACATCGAGGGCGCGCTAGGCACCATGCTGTCACTCAAAGAGCTTGGCGTGCGCCTGAATATGGACGATTTCGGCACCGGCTACTCGTCGCTGGGTTATCTGCGTACCTACCCGTTCGACAGCATCAAGATCGACAAACGCTTCATCAATGGCCTGAACAGCAGCGGCGGTAGAGACCGCGCCGTGGTCCAGGCCATCATCAACCTGGGTGATGCGATGGGGTTGACGGTAACTGCCGAGGGCGTAGAGAGCGAACAGCAGCTCAAGGCACTGGAGAAAGACCGCTGCCATGAGGTGCAGGGCTTTTACATGAGCCGGCCGCTGGACAGTGCCGGGGTGGCGGCGTTGTTGCACCAGACATCCCATAGCACTGCAAAGCCCTTGTAGGAGCAGCCTTGTGCTGCTCCTATAAGGGCCGGGTTTATTGCTGCACGGTGCGTTCGGCCACGATGTCTGGCAGATCCCGGCGGCGCAGGTAGGCGCGCAGTGGCTCAGCAATGTTCAGGCGGTCATCCACATGCTGCTCCAGCAGCAGCGCCAGCCGCTCACGGCAAAGCGCCATGCGCTGCCCTTGCTCGGGACGCCAGACAAACTCGCTGCAGGGGGTAATGCTGTCGTCGGCCACGTCCATGCCGAACGAGTCCTCGGAAAACCGCACGATATGAACGCCGCGCTTGCCATGAAAACCGACAAAACCTTTGAGCTGGTCGGCGGCGTTGCAGATGTCCTGGGAAGTGATGGCCATGACGTAACCTCGCAATGAAATCGAAAGATACGCACGCCTGGCGGAATCGGTCGCCTCTACCGGGCAACTCGCAAACGGCAGCCTAACGCAAGTGGCAGGCCGTTCGCCAAGGGTTTTCGTGCTTACCCCGCACGCCTTTACCTGCGGCCGGCACCTGGCTCAATGTTCACTTGGTGCAGGGTCGACCTGCGACGCCAGCACCGCCGCCAGCCACTGCATGAACGCTTGAACCCGGCGCGGCACGTGCCGTTGCCGGGCGTACAGCAGTGACACCGGCATGGCCGGGGCCTGCCAGTCTTCCAGTAGCGAAACCAGCTCGCCTCGCTGCAAATGCTCGGCCACACCCACCGCCGGTACCTGGATCAACCCCAGCCCGGCCAGGCAGGCCGCCGAGTACGCCTCGGCGTTGTTGACCGTAACCACACCAGCCATGGCCTGGTATTGCAGCTCACCACCTTGCAGGTATTCGAAACCGGCACTGCGCGCCCCCAAGGTACGCACGTAGTGCACCAGTTGGTGCCCGGCCAGTTCCTGGGGCGTCTGCGGCACGCCGTAGCGGGCCAGGTAGGCGGGGCTCGCACAGTTGCGCATGCTCAGTTGCCCGACCGGCCGCGCCACCACATCCAGATCATGCAGGGCACCTATGCGCATCACGCAGTCAAACCCCTCGCGCAGCAAATCAACCTGGCGGTCAGTGCAACTGAGCTCCACCTCCAGCCGCGGAAAGCGCTGCAGAAACTGCGGCAACGCCGGGATGATGACCCGCCGCGCCATCATGGTCGGCAGGTCGATGCGCAGGCGCCCGGCCAGCTCGGCATCGTCGGCGCTGAACAGGCTCTCGATCTCATCCATGCCTGACAGCAGGTCCTTGCTACGCTCGTACAGCAAGGCGCCATCCTGGGTCGCCTGCACCCTGCGGGTAGTACGGTTGAACAGCTGCGTACCCAGCAAGCGCTCCAGTGCCTTTACCTGCTCTGACACGGTCGAGCGTGGCAGCCTCAGGCTCTCGGCAGCCAGGGTGAAGCTGCTGACCTCACTCACCCGCACGAAGGTGCGCAACAACTCCAGCTTGTTCATTTGGGCCTCGGCTATCCGGTTCTGTCGAACAGTATTTCCATTTTTACCGGATTTAACAGCCTCGAGCCGACCAATAAGCTGACCACATCCACCCAGCCTGAGGCTTTGAACATGACGCGCAAAATTGCCCTGATCACTGGCGCCAGCCGCGGCCTTGGCCGTAACGCTGCCGAACACCTGGCCGCACGCGGTATCGATGTAATTGGCACTTACCACAGCAAGGCGGACGAAGCCCAGGCCGTAGTTGCCCGACTGGAGCAGGCCGGGGCGAAAGCGGCCATGCTGCAACTCGACGTCAGCGACAGCAGCAGTTTTGCCAGCTTCGCCGAGCGCCTTGGCAGCACCCTGCAGCAGCACTTTGGCCGCGAGCGTTTTGACTTTCTGGTGAACAATGCCGGGATCGGGCTGAATGTGCCGTACGTCGAAACCAGCGAGGCGCAGTTCGACCAGTTGCTGAATATTCAGCTGAAAGGACCCTTTTTCCTCACCCAGCGCCTGCTGCCCCTGTTGGTCGACAATGGCCGTATCGTCAACATTTCTACCGGCCTGGCACGCTTTGCGCTGCCGGGGTATGCCGCCTATGCCGCGATGAAGGGCGCAATGGAGGTGCTGACCCGCTACCAGGCCAAGGAACTGGGCGCGCGTGGCATTCGCGTGAACATTCTGGCGCCGGGGGCGATCGAGACCGATTTTGGCGGCGGCGTGGTGCGGGATAACCAGCAGGTGAATGAATACATTGCCGGCAATACGGCGCTGGGCCGCGTGGGCTTGCCGGATGACATCGGGGCAGCGATTGCGCTGTTGCTGGAAGACGGCAATGGCTGGATTACCGGGCAACGGCTGGAAGTGTCGGGCGGCATGTTCCTATGAGCCTCACGGCACGCTAGGCGATGCGCCGTACCTGTAGGAGCAGCCTTGCGCTGCGAAGAGGCCGGCATGGCCAACACAACTACATTGCCGGTACTGGCCTCTTCGCAGCACCAGGCTGCTCCTACAGGTTAACAAGGCAGCACCATCACTGCTCGCCCCGGTCCTCATGCACCTGCACGCTCGCGGTCATGCCTGCACTCAGCGTCACCCCTTCCGGCACCTGGTCCAGGCGAATCCTTACGGGTATGCGCTGGGCCAACCGCACCCAGTTGAAAGTAGGCTCCACCTCCGGCAGCAACTGGCTGTCGGGGTTACTGTTGCGGTCGGTGATGCCGCGGCTGATTGCGGATTCCACGCCATTCGGACACTCAGCCCACGCTGATCCGGACACCTGTTCCACGCTCATTCGGACAGGCAGTCGGAGCGCAGCGACGCAGGGGTGGCATTGTTAGTCCGGGTTGGCTGGCGTCGTCAATTTCTGCGTCCGTTTGCGCATTGATTCACCCTTCAGATTGATCCGATAAGCGTTGTGCACCAGGCGGTCGAGGATGGCATCGGCCAGGGTCGGATCGCCGATCAGTTCGTGCCAGTTGTCCACCGGCATCTGGCTGGTGACGATGGTCGAGCGCTGGCCGTAACGGTCGTCCAGTAGCTCCAGCATGTCGCGCCGTTGCTCGCCGGTGAACGGGGCCAGGCCCCAGTCGTCGAGGATCAGCAGGTCGGTCTTGGCGTAGCTGCTCATCAGCTTGGCGAAGCGGCCGTCGCCATGGGCCAGACCCAGTTCTTCCAGCAAACGTGGCAGGCGCAGGTAGCGCACGCTGTAGCCCTCCCGGCAGGCCTGGTGGGCCAGGGCGCAGGCCAGCCAGGTTTTACCGACACCGGTGGGGCCGCCGATGATCAGGTTGAGGCCGTCGCGCAGCCACTGACCACTGCTCAGTTGCAGGATCAGCGCCTTATCCAGTCCGCGCGGGCTGCGGTAGTCGATGTCTTCGAGGCAGGCGTTGTGCTTGAGCCGGGCCTGGCGCAGGCGGCTGCTCAGGCGCTTGTCATCGCGTTCGGTCAGCTCGCGGTCGACCAGCAGGCCGAGGCGTTCTTCGAAGCTCAGGCTGTCGATGTCCGGGGTTTTCAGTTGTTCATTCAGCGCCTTGAGCATGCCGTGCAGGCGCAGGGTTTGCAGCTTGTCCAGGGTCGGATGGGGCAGCATGGTGGGATTCCTTGGGGTCAGTGGTAGTAGGCGGATCCGCGCAGGTTGGCGTGGTCGTCCGGTAGTAGCGGCAGGTTGGTTTGAGCTAGCGGCAGGTTTTCCAGCCCCTGGCGCAGGATCGATTCGAGGCTCTTGTAGCTGCACGTGCCGAGGCTGATGGCGCGACGGCAGGCCAACTCCAGACGCGCCTCACCGTGGGTTTTACCCAGGCGCAGGATGCCCAGGCAGGCCCGGTAGCCCTGCTGCGGATGGATGCGCCGTTCGAGGATGTGCCGGATCACGCCGGCGGTGTTCGGCCCGGTCTGCTCGGCCCAGCGGATCAGCCGTTGCGGCGTCCACTCGGCATGCTCGCGATGGCTCTTGGGCATGTGCTCGGCCTGCGTGCTGTGCCTGCCCTTGTGCATTGAGCGCAGGTGGCTGGCCACTCGCTGGTTGGCGTGGAAAAACTCGACGGTGCGCGCCGTCAGGCGCACCTCCAGCTGCTTCTTCACCAGTTGATACGGCACCGAGTAGTAATGCCCATCGACCTCGACGTGGTAGTCGATGTGCACCCGCGCCTTCTTCCACTCGGCGTAGACGTAGGGTTGCTCCGGCAGGGGGCGCAGCGCCGGACGATCCAGGCTGTCGAAGGCCGACTGCCGGGAGCCCGGCAGCTTCTTGAACGGGCGTTGGTTGAGCCGCTCCAGCAGCCCGGCGATGGCCGTGTTGAGTTCATCCAGGGAGAAGAACTGCCGATTCCTCAGTGCGGCGAGGATCCAACGCTCGACCACCTGCACGCCGACTTCGGCCTTGGCCTTGTCGCGCGGTTTGCGTGCCCGCGCCGGCACCACCGCCACGCCATAGTGCTCGGCCAGATCGCGGTAGCTCGGGTTGATGTCCGGCTCGTAGCGGTGACTCTTGCTCACCGCGCTGCGCAGGTTGTCCGGCACCACGATCTCCGGCACGCCGCCGAGGAAGGCGAAGCAGCGGGCATGGGAGCCTAGCCAGTCCGGCAGCTGCTGCGACCAGGTGGCTTCGGCGAAGGTGTAGCTGGACGCGCCGAGCACCGCGACGAACACCTGCGCCTGGCGGATCTCGCCGCTGTGGCGATCGATAACCGGCACCGTCTGGCCGGCATAGTCGACGAACAGCTTCTCGCCGACGCGGTGCTCCTGACGCATCACCACGTCCAACTTGCCCTGCCAGGCTCGGTAGTGCTCACAGAACCAGCTGTACTGAAAGCCCTGAGGCTGGCTCAGGCGGTACTCCTGCCAGAGCAGCGCCAGGGTCACCCCGGGGCGGCGCAGTTCGGCATGCACCCATGCCCAATCGGGTAAAGGCCGCTTCTCACTGGCAACCGCCGGGGCCGGCGGGAACAGTTGCTGCTCCAACTCGGCATCGGACAACGAACAGGGCCAGGTGAGGCCGCTGGCGGCAAAACGGCAGAGGTAATCACCGGCACTGCTGTGGCCAATGCCCAGGCTGCGGGCGATCTTGCGCACGGACAGGCCGCAGTCGAACTTGAGGCGTAACACCTCTCGGATTTTACGCATGGATAAACGCTCCACAACGACCTCTCTGCTTCGAAAAAGAGATCGATGGTAGTGAATAAATCCTGCGTGGCTGCCTGCCAGAAAAGTGTCCGGATGACCGTGGAGTCGGTGTCCGGATGCTCGTGGAATGAGTGTCCGGATCAGCGTGGAATCACTGTCCGGATGCGCGTGGAATGGGTGTCCGAGTCAGCGTGGAATCCGCAGGCTGATGCTTTCCACATGCCCTTGCATGGGTTCGCCGGCGCCCATCAGCCAGACTTTCACCGTGTCTCCCACACGAATACGCGGCAGCTTGGTTTCTTCGAAATAGGCCTGGATATAAAAGGTTGAATCGTCCACCAGGGCCATGACCGATTCCCCGGTGTTCACGTAGTTGCCCTCGGCCAGACGCAGGTTGGTGATATGCCCGCTGCGCGGCGCGCGCACTTCACTGCGCGCCAGGTTGATCTTGGCAACCTGCAACTGCGCTTCGGCCTCATGCAGTTCACCGCGCGCGATAGCAGCATTGATCTGGGCGTTTTCACGCAACTCGGCACTGATCGCCTCTGGCCCCAGGGCGGTGCGCCGGGCGGCCTCACGCTCGCGCAAGCGCAGTTGCTGGGCGCGGGTCTCAGTCACCGCACGTGCCTGGTCGAAGGCAGCCTGAAAGCGCTCGCGGTCGATGTTCATCAACAGGTCACCCGCCTTGACCTGCTGGTTGTCATGGACTTTGAGCTCACGTACCCACCCGGACACGTCAGGGGCAATCACCACCACATCGGCACGCACACGGGCATCGCGGGTCCAGGGCGTAAGCATGTAGTACTGCCACAGCTGGTAGCCGGCCAACACGGCCAAAGCCACCACACACAGCGTCACCAGGGTACGTACGGCCGCACGCATTGAAACACTCCTTTATAAAGCTCCCAGCAGCCTCACCACCAGGAACAACACACAAACGAACAGCGCTGCGTCGAACAACGCTTCATGCCAGATCCAGCGCCCCAACGGCGTCGCCTGCACCACCAGGCGCAGCACGCCGGTGAGCAGCAGGGCCAGCAACACATAAAGCAGAAACGGGCTGAGCAGCACGCCGCCCACTTCCCATTCATGCAACCCCATAGGCGTCCTCCTGCCAGCGGCACCATTTGCCCCAGCTTTTCTGCAATTGCAGCACCGCACCTTCGGCCAGCCGCAGCGGGTCACTGGCAGGCAGCCGGCGCAAGGCGGCTATGAATTGTTCACTGGCAGCGTCCAGGCGATGCCCGCGCCCGGCGCCCGGCCCTTTGGCCAGTACCGCCTCTACCTGCTGCAAATACTCGCGCTCGGCGCGCCCCAAGGGGGCTTGGGCGACCGCCAGGCACATACGCAGATGCACCAGTTCATCACCGATATCCAACCCATGCAGGCCGTCATCCCAGCGCTTGCGCTCGCTTTCGGGCAGCTCGCCAGCCTGCCGGGCCAGTTGCATCAGGCGGTCGGCCATGCGCCCGCCAAACCAGCTGTCGGCACCGCGCAGGTCGCGCCGGGTCAGGCGCACCAGGTCGCTCTGGGTGGCTGCCCGCAGGCGCCGGCCCAGCCAGGCCGGGTGGCGGAACACCAGCAAACGGAAGGCCATTACCGCTGCCGACACCCCTACCAGCATCGCCAGCGCACTGTTTAGCATGGTCGCCACACCAAACTGCATGACGTTGAGCGGGGACACCAGCACAATGAAGTGCAGGCAATAAGACGTTGCAGTGGCCCCGGTACGTGGGTGGGCCATGCCCAATGCGCCGAGAAACAACGGCACGCCCATGCCCAGGCAAAGCATGGCAAAGCTGCTCCATTGCGGCAGCAGGATCTGCCCCACCAGAAACGCCGCGGGTATCGCCAGGAAGATGCCGCGCAGGAAGCTCAGGCCAATCTGCGCGCCGTTCTCGCGGCTGGCGAACAGGCTGCAGACCACGCAGGTCAACACCAGGCCACCCGGCGCCGAAGGCCACGCCGTCGCCAGCCAGAAGCCGCTCATCACCAGAAAGGCCAGTGCGCTGCGTGAACCGAACAGCAATGCCAGGGACCAGTCGCGGTGCACGGCCAGGCCCTGCGACACATCCTTGGGCGCCCTGCCCGCCTCCACATCCTCCAGCGCCTGGCTGGCGGCCATGGCGTAATCCAGCAACAAGGCCATGCGCGCCAGGCAGAAGTGCTCCGCCGAACTGATCTGGTCATCATGGGCCGCATCCCAGATGCGCTGGCGCAGCAGTAACAGGCTGGGCCGGTCGGGCTCGAGCAGCAGCGCGCGCACCTCGTCCAGCCAATGTGCCAAGTGCGCTGCCTCACGCTCATCCAGATGCTGCCACTGCCGCCGCACCGAGCGCGAGATCCGCAACAGCACCATCAGCTTCTGGCTCAGGCCACGGATCGCGCGGGCTCGCTGGCGACCGCGATTGCCTTCGAACCAGGCATGTTCACGCTGGCTGTCGATAGCAACGATACGCCCCAGGCTCTCCAGCAAGCCTTTGCGTGCCTCGTCTGCCCCGCCAAGCATGGCGCTGGCAGCCTGCAGGCCGTTCTGCCATGCCTGTCGGGCCTGCCCGGCCAATTGCTGCTCCACCCGCATTGGCCAGAGCAACGCACTGCTTGCAGTGGCGCAGAAAATGCCCAGGCAGATCTCGGTACAGCGCGCCACAGCCTGGTCAAAGACCTGCAGCGGGTGGTCGATGGCCGGCAAGGCAATAATCGCGGCAGTGTAGCCAGCCAGCACGAAGGCATAGGCCCAGGCGCTGCGCAGTTGGGTCGAGGCCGCAGTGCACAAGGCCAGCCACAGGGCGAGGGTAAACAGGAACAGCCCAGGGGTCTGGGCGAACAGGCCGATGAACACCACGGACATCACGGTACCGACCAAGGTGCCGGCCAACCGCGCCAGGCCTTTCTGCACCACCATCCCTGACAGCGGCTGGGCGACGATGAAGGCGGTCATCAGTGCCCAGGACGGTTGCTCCAGGCCCCAGCGCATTGCCAGCCACAACGCCAGACCGCCACCGAGCAGGGTCTTGACGGCGAATTTGAGGGCGAGGCTGCTGGGGGCGAACAGGGCCTGAAAGGTGATGGGCACTAGGCGGACCTTGCGAGGGATGGTCGTACTGAAAAGATAGACAATGGTGAGCAGGATAAAGCTCAAACGATTAATTAGCTAGCTAATCATCTTTATTGGGACATTGGTAAGCCTGTGCTGCGAAAGAGCCGGCACCGGCAACACTTAAATCGCAGGCAAAAAAATGGGCGACCGAAGTCGCCCTAAATGCCTTGCGTGCTCGTGTACCGGGAAGGTCAGCGCGGCTTGCGCTTTTTCGAGTCCTTCCAGATGAAAATGCCCAGACCGGCAAAGAAGGCCACCATCAACCCGACCGTTACCACACCGGCGATAACCACGTTGTCGAAGAACATGCGGGCCTCCCCATTCGTTTGCCGTTGTCCGATGGGTGCACGTTAACCAATGTGGGGATGGAGAAAATTGACCAGGGTCAATGGTGCCCGGGGCCGGGCACGCGAGGCGGGTGCAGGGTTGACCTGCGTCAAGTTTCAGCGCTTCTTCGGTTTGCCCTTGGGCTTCTTTTTCTTGCTGGTGCTCAACGGCAGAGCCTGCTCGAACGCGTTGCGCATTTCGTTCAGGCGCTTTTCCTTGAGGTCGTGGACACGCTTGGCGCGTTCGGCATCAAAATCGATGAGGTTGTCTTGGCTCATGGGTGGGCTCGGCGATCAACTGAGGCTTGCATGATGAAGCCAGGCGCAGGCGCTGACCAGCCCTGCGTCAGACTTCGATGTCCACCAGCAGCCCCTGGCGCACGTGCTCGTCCATCAGTGGCGCGACCGGCACGGTGTTGTCGGCATTGACCTCGTCACCTGGCAAGGCACTGTAGCGGTCCTGGCCGCCCTGCTTGCCACGTTGCTGCTGGCGACGCTGCTCATCGCGCAGCAACAACGCCTGCGCCTGCGGGTCGCGCTGTTGCTTGAGATCGATGGCACTTTCGCCGGACGCAGGCTGCGTCGGTACCACCGGCTTGATGTCCGGGGTCGGCTTGACCGGGTCCTGTTGCGAGGTCACCGGGGCGGCACTGAGCGGAATGATTGGCGGCAGCATGGACGTTCTCCTATGCCCCCTGTATCGGCAGGCGCGAGTTTACCTTGATGTCATGGACAACAATTACTCGGCTTCGTCGTCAAGGTCGTCGTCGCCTGGCGGGCCGGCTTCGCTCCACGGCCGCTTGTAAACCTGCTGCCAGACGGCATCCATGTGATCGCGAAGCACCTGTGGCGCGGTTTTGAGCGAGGCACTGTCATTGCGCTCACCGCCAATCGGCTCTTCACCCGCCGGGCTGATCAGCGACTGGCCAGTGATGGTGTAGCTGGCCTGCCCTTCACGCATTTCGATGGCGATGTCGTGCGGGTCGATGCCGCCACCACAGAAGGCATGGCTGGCCACCGTAACCTCGGCGATACCGTCCTTGTTCAGGTCGCCGACATCGCTGACGTCGGTATAGAAGTCCACGTCCAGGTCCAGGCCAGGGCAAGTGGTTTCCTGCTCGATCTGCCAGCGTGCCTTGAATGCATCGCTTTCGGCAGTACGCCCGTACAAGGTGGCCTTGAGTACCACTTTGTCCACTTCCTGTTCGCTTTCCGGGTCGCTGGCCTGGCCATCGCTGCGGCTCAACACCAACAGGCCTTCACCGTCGCGGTCACGAAAATGCACGCTCTTGATCGGCGTCTGCACGCCGAGTACTTCAAGCTGTTCCATCGGGATGGCGGGCAAGGCCTCGAAGTTTTTCTGTTCGCAGGCGCTCAGCAGCAGCAAGCTGCCCACGGCCATGGAAGCGCTGATCCAGCGGTGGTTGGCAGGCATGTTGGTCCGGGGCCCTCGTCAGCTGCACGGTGCGAGGCGATGAAACGGCTAGACTGACTTACTTCCTGTTGTGGTTCGGCATCTTTCGGTGCGTTCGCACTTTGGTCTGACCGGCCGATCCGTTAACATAATCGGCTTTTTCATCGCGGGAGTTCAGGCAGTATGGCGCAGCAGTATCAACCGGGGCAACGCTGGATCAGCGACAGCGAAGCAGAGCTCGGCCTGGGTACCATCCTGGCGCAGGATGGCCGCCTGTTGACCGTGCTCTACCCGGCCACTGGCGACACGCGCCAGTATTCCCTGCGCAACGCGCCGCTGACCCGCGTGCGCTTCTCGCCAGGTGACCAGATCACCCACTTCGAGGGCTGGAAGCTGACCGTGCGCGAGGTCGATGACATCGACGGGCTGATGGTCTACCACGGTCTGGACGGGCAAAACCAGCCGCGTACCCTGCCAGAAACCCAGCTGTCGAACTTCATTCAGTTCCGCCTGGCCAGCGACCGGCTGTTCGCCGGCCAGATCGACCCACTGTCGTGGTTCAGCCTGCGCTACAACACCCTGCAGCACACCAGCAAGCAGATGCAGTCAGCGCTGTGGGGCCTGGGCGGCTGCCGCGCGCAACCGATCGCCCACCAGTTGCACATTGCTCGCGAAGTCGCCGACCGCAGCGCCCCGCGGGTATTGCTGGCCGACGAAGTGGGCCTGGGTAAAACCATCGAAGCCGGCCTGGTGATTCATCGCCAGCTGCTGTCAGGCCGCGCCAGCCGCGTGCTGATCCTGGTGCCGGAAAACTTGCAGCACCAGTGGCTGGTGGAAATGCGCCGCCGCTTCAACCTGCAGGTAGCCCTGTTCGATGCCGAACGCTTTATCGAAAGCGACGCCAGCAACCCGTTCGAAGATGCCCAGCTTGCGCTGGTTGCACTGGAATGGCTGGTCGACGACGAAAAGGCCCAGGACGCACTGTTTGCTGCTGGCTGGGACCTGATGGTAGTCGACGAGGCCCACCACCTGGTCTGGCACGAAGATCAGGTCAGTGCCGAATACGGCCTGGTCGAGCAACTGGCCCAGGTGATCCCGGGCGTGCTGCTGCTCACCGCCACCCCCGAGCAACTTGGCCAGGACAGCCACTTCGCGCGCCTGCGCCTGCTCGACCCCAACCGTTTCCACGACCTGGCGGCCTTCCGCGCCGAGAGCGAGAATTACCGCCCAGTGGCTGAAGCCGTGCAGGAACTGCTCGACGAAGGCCGCCTGTCGCCCGAGGCCCACGCCACCATCCAGGGCTTCCTGGGTGCCGAAGGCGAAGCCCTGCTGGCGGCAGTCAGCGGCGGCGACAGCCAGGCCAGCGCACGCCTGATCCGCGAACTGCTGGACCGCCACGGCACCGGTCGCGTCCTGTTCCGTAACACCCGTGCGGCGATCCAGGGCTTCCCTGAGCGCCAGCTGCACCCTTACCCGCTGGCCACACCTGAGCAATACCGCGACCTGCCTGCTGGCGAGCACGCCGAGCTGTACCCGGAAGTTGCCTTCCAGGCCCAGGGCGATGTGGCTGACGACGAGCGCTGGTGGCGTTTCGACCCACGCGTCGACTGGCTGATCGACACGCTGAAGATGCTCAAGCGCACCAAGGTATTGGTGATCTGCGCTCACGCCGAAACCGCCATGGACCTTGAAGACGCCCTGCGCGTGCGCTCCGGCATTCCGGCGTCGGTGTTCCATGAAGGCATGAACATCCTCGAACGCGATCGCGCCGCCGCCTACTTCGCCGACGAAGAGTTCGGTGCGCAAGTGCTTATCTGCTCGGAGATCGGCAGCGAAGGCCGCAACTTCCAGTTCGCCCACCACTTGGTGATGTTCGACCTGCCCGCGCACCCAGACCTGCTCGAACAGCGCATCGGCCGCCTTGACCGGATCGGCCAGAAGCACACCATCCAGCTGCACATCCCGTACCTGCAAGGCAGCCCGCAAGAGCGCCTGTTCCAGTGGTACCACGAGGGCCTTAACGCCTTCCTCAACACCTGCCCCACCGGCAACGCCCTTCAGCACCAGTTCGGCCCGCGCCTGCTGCCGTTGCTTGAAGGTGGCGAGAGCAAGGCCTGGGATACCCTGGTGGCCGACGCCCGCAGTGAGCGCGAGCGCCTGGAAGCCGAACTGCACACTGGCCGCGACCGCCTGCTGGAGCTCAACTCCGGCGGTGCCGGCGAAGGCCAGGCGCTGGTCGAGGCCATTCTCGAGCAGGACGACCAGTTTGCCCTGCCGATCTACATGGAAACCCTGTTCGACGCCTTCGGCATCGACAGCGAAGACCATTCCGAGAACGCACTGATCCTCAAGCCGAGCGAAAAGATGCTCGATGCCAGCTTCCCGCTGGGCGACGACGAAGGCGTGACCATCACCTACGACCGTGCCCAGGCGCTGTCGCGTGAGGACATGCAGTTCCTCACCTGGGAGCACCCGATGGTGCAGGGCGGCATGGACCTGGTGCTGTCCGGTTCGATGGGCAACACCGCCGTGGCACTGATCAAGAACAAGGCACTCAAGCCGGGCACCGTACTGCTCGAATTGCTGTTCGTCAGCGAGGTGGTGGCACCGCGCAGCCTGCAACTGGGCCGCTACCTGCCGCCGGCGGCACTGCGCTGCCTGCTCGACGCCAACGGCAACGACCTGGCCGCCCGCGTGGCCTTCGAAACCCTCAACGAGCAGCTCGAAAGCGTACCGCGCGCCAGCGCCAACAAGTTTGTCCAGGCCCAGCGTGACGTGCTGGCCAAGCGCATCAGTGGCGGTGAAGAGAAGATCATGCCCACTCACGTCGAGCGCGTAGCCGAAGCCCAGCGCCGCCTGGCGGCTGAGGCCGACGAAGAGCTGGCTCGCCTGGTGGCACTGCAAGCGGTCAACCCAAGCGTGCGCGACAGCGAGATCGACGCGCTGCGCAAGCAGCGCGAAGAGGGTCTGGCGATGCTGGACAAGGCTGCCTTGCGCCTGGAAGCCATTCGCGTACTGGTAGCTGGCTGATCTGACACGCACGCTGGTGGCCTGACCACCATCTGTAGGCGCAGCCTTGTGCTGCGAAGAGGCCGTATGCCCCACAAGATTATTGTGAGGCATACGGCCTCTTCGCAGCACAAGGCTGCGCCTACACCTATATGTCCCTTTTATGCCTGCTGGCGATTGGGTTGATAACCAAATCGTAGAAATCAAACTGCCATTATTCAGGAAGGCTTAAACACCTCTTCCTATACTGCCTCTGGACAGTCTGCACAGGGCTGTAGCGCAGACGAGTGAAAACTCGATCATGGGGCAATCAATGGAATGGCTGGGGCTGCAACTGTTCGCCGACCTTCCGGCATTCGGGCACATCGTTATCGATTGCCGCCATGAACCGTTTCTGGTCCTGCTCGCCTACTTCGTTGCCTGCGCGGCTTGCTTCGCGACCCTGGACATGGCCGAGCGCCAGTCCCACAGCGAAGACCCCACTGCCCACCGACAATGGCACATGCTTGGCGCCTGCTGCCTGGCCGGTGGCATCTGGGCCATGCACTTCATCAGCATGCTGGCCTTCCAGGCACCGATAGAGGTGCACTACGACGTTTCCCTGACCATTCTTTCGCTACTCATCGCCCTGGCCGTCGCCTGGGTGACCATGCGCAGCCTCGACCGCAGCCAGATGCGCGTGCAGCACTTCCTGCAAAGCGCCGTACTGATCGGCATGGGCATTATCCTGATGCACTTTGTCGGCATGGCTGCGATGGACACCGGCGCCCAGCAGTATTACCAGACTGGCCTGCTGCTGGCCTCTGCCACCATTGCCCTGCTCACCGGCCTGGCTGCGTTATACCTGGCCCGGTACTTCAGCAATGGCAGCGGCACCCTGCACCAGGCAATGAAGTACGGCGCCAGTCTGCTGATGGCCGGTGGCATCGTCGCCACCCATTTCACCGCGATGTCGGCCATGACCCTGGTGATCCCGCCCGACACCGCGCTGCGCCTGCCCTCCGCCGACAACAGCCTGCAACTGGGGTTGGGCATCGGCTTCATCACCCTGCTGATCAGTGGCGCCAGCATCAGCGCCGCACTGGCCGACAAGAAGCTGCAGAGCAAGGAGCACGATCTGCGCCGGGTCAACGTGCTGCTCAGCCAACTGGACCAGGCCCGCGCATCGCTGCAGCAGGCCGCGCACTACGATGCCCTGACCAACCTGGTCAACCGCCGTGGCTTCAACCAGGTATTCGAAGAGCGCCTGGCCGAACACCACGCCACTGAAAACCGCCTGGCAGTCATGTTCCTCGACATCGACCACTTCAAGCGCATCAACGACAGCCTTGGCCACGACGCTGGAGACGAACTGCTCAAGGTGATCGCCAGCCACATCAAGGCCGCCACCCGCCATCAGGACCTGGTCGCACGCCTGGGCGGCGACGAGTTCTGCGTGGTCACCAGCCTCAGCAACTGCGACGAAGCGCGCCACCTGGCACAACGCATCATGCAACGGATGAAAGAACCCATCGACCTGGGTGGTCGGCGCATGGTCATGACCACCAGTATTGGCATCAGCATCTTCCCCGACGACGGCACCAGCGCCGAAGAACTGCTCAAACATGCCGACCTGGCCCTTTACCAGTCCAAGGACAGTGGGCGTAACGGCCTGCACTTTTTCAACGAAACCCTGAAAAACCAGGCATCCCTCGCCTTGCAACTCGAAGAAGAACTGCGCATCGCCCTGCTCGAAGAACGTGGGTTGTGCGTGCATTACCAACCCATCTTCGACATGCGCAGCGGGCAGGTGGCCAAGCTCGAGGCCCTGGTGCGCTGGCATCACCCGCAGCACGGCTTGCTGGGGCCCGACCGTTTCATCGGCATTGCCGAAGCCAATGGTCTGATCATCGACCTTGACCTCTGGGTAATGCGCCACGCCTGTGCCGACCTGGCACACCTGCACCGCCACGGTTATGGCGATATCAAGGTGACGGTCAATTGCTCGGCAGTAACCTTGAGCCACGACGAGCTGCCCAACGAAGTGGAGAAAGCGCTGTTCCACACAGGGCTCGCACCCCGGCACCTGGAGCTGGAAGTGACCGAAAATGCCCTGATGGGCGATATCCAGCGTACCGTCAACCTGCTCAAGCGCGTTCGTGCCTTGGGCGTGGCGCTGTCAATCGACGACTTCGGCACTGGCTACTCGTCACTGGCCTACCTCAAGCGCCTGCCGCTGGACGTACTGAAGATCGATCGCAGCTTCCTGCAGGATGTGCCGGGCAGCCAGAAGGATCGCGAGATCGTCCAGGCGATAATCGTCATGGCGCATACCCTGCACTTGCAGGTCGTCAGCGAAGGCGTGGAAACCGCCGAACAGCAGGCTTTCCTTCAAGACCATGGCTGTGACTATCTGCAGGGCTACCTGCTGGGCCGCCCGGTACCGCTGGCCGAGCTACGGCCACTACTGGAGCGGCTGCAGCGCCAAAGCCAGGTACTCATCCCTTGTTGCGGTAAAGTTCTACAAGGGTCGCCGGATCTTTTTGCAAGTAACCCTGGCTACCGTGCAGGCGCATCAATTGCGCGGCGAGGCCGCTGAGCGGCGTCGCCGCCCCCTGCTCACGGGAAAACTTCACTGCGCCATCGAGGTCCTTGAGCAGCGTGCGCACGTGCCACTTGATCGGCTCGAAGCGGCTTTCAGCCATTTGCGGTGCAAGGATCTGCAGCGGCTTGGAATCAGCAAAACCACCGGCCAGCGCTTCGGCGATCAGCGTCGCGTCCACCCCGGATTGCTCGGCCAACGCCACCACTTCGGCAATGACCAGGGCATTGCATGCCACGATCATCTGATTGCAGGCCTTGGTCACCTGCCCCGCCCCCACCGCCCCCATGTGCGTCACACGCTGACCCAGCACCTGCAGCACTGGCCGTGCACGTTCCAGGTCGGCCGCTTCACCGCCAACCATGATCGCCAGGGTACCGGCCTCGGCACCTGGCGTGCCGCCGGACACCGGAGCATCCAGCCAGGCCATGCCACACAGTACCGCGAGCTCGGCGGCCATTTCACGGGTGGCGGTGGGTTCCAGGCTGGAGAAATCGATCAGCAACTGGCCGCTGCGCCCACCCTGGGCAATCCCTTGCTCGCCGAACACCACCTCACGCACCACGGCCGTATCGGCCAGGCACAGCAATACCATATCGCTGCCCTGGCACAGTTCGGCAGGGCTGTTGGCCAGGCGCGCGCCGGCGGCGACCAGCGCGGCGCACTTGTCCGGGCTGCGGTTCCACACGGTCAGCGGGTAGCCAGCCGCTAACAGGCGTCGACACATGGGCAGGCCCATCAGGCCGATGCCGGCAAATCCAAGCGAAGGCAATGCAGTGCTCATGAATGACTCCTGACTATTCGAATTGTTTTCCAGGCTGGCCAGAACGGTGGGCATATTACGCATCCCGTAAACTGTTACCGCCACGCCGAATTGTTACTTACCTCTACCCGCCTTGAACGCCTTCGAGCACCAAAACGGAGCTGCTGCGCATTTTTGCGCACCAAAAAAGATCACGCCTCAACCGGACGCTTCACCTGGATCACGATGAACGGCGAAACCACCACCGCCCAGATCTCTGGATCGCGGCTTTGCAGGTCCAGCGCCTGCTCGGCCGACACCGGCCCAACGGTGCCATCACTACGCCACTTGGCGAAGATTTCGCCGCGATTCTCGGCCATTGCCTCGGCAACGGTGATCAGGTCCAAGCTGGGGTCGACCCAAATCAGGTCACCCTTGGCCCAGAAACGCTCCAGCGCTTTCCACTCGATGATTGCTGTCTCGCCAAGCAATTTGGCATAGAGGGTGCTTGTTTGATCAGTCATGGGTGGTATCCGCAAAAATCGGCCAATAAAAAAGGTCGGCATTTTTGCAGAAAAACCCGGTTTCAAATATGTAATTTGGTCGATTGACCCCGAACTTGTGGGGCGGGGTCGCAGATACAGGCAATTTGATGGCGCCTTTTTGTATCTTTCTGTCGAACAAGCGACAACCCAGGAAACAGGCACTTTTTGAACGCTTTTCAAGCGCTCGAACAGCGCTCTACACTGTACCGGTACAGTTCCGGGACATGTTCCGGGGGAAGGTGGGCTTGCGCGTTGGCATGGCCACGCCGCAAATCCCGCCCGGTCTGTAGCCCTGGCCGCCAGGACTATAAGAATTACAACAGAATGAGTGGAGCACTATGATCAAGATTTCCAAGCTGTTCGCCGCAATGGTACTGGCCGGGGTAGCCAGCCATTCGTTTGCCGCCGATACCATCAAGATCGGCATCGCCGGTCCCAAGACGGGTCCTGTGACCCAGTACGGCGACATGCAGTTCATCGGCGCCAATCAAGCCATCAAGGATATCAACGCCGCGGGCGGCGTCGATGGCAAGATGCTCGAAGCCAAGGAATACGACGACGCATGCGACCCTAAACAGGCCGTGGCAATCGCCAACAAAGTGGTCAACGACGGCGTCAAGTTCGTCATCGGCCACCTGTGCTCCAGCTCTACCCAGCCTGCATCCGACATCTACGAAGACGAAGGCGTGATCATGATCACCCCGGCCGCCACCTCGCCGGAAATCACCGCCCGTGGCTACAAGCTGATCTTCCGCACCATTGGCCTGGACAGCGCCCAGGGCCCGGCCGCCGGCAACTACATCGCCGACCACGTCAAGCCGAAGGTCGTTGCCGTCCTGCACGACAAGCAACAGTACGGTGAAGGCATCGCCACCGCCGTCAAGCAGACCCTGGAAAGCAAGGGTACCAAGGTTGCCGTATTCGAAGGCCTGAACGCGGGTGACAAGGACTTCTCCTCGATCATCCAGAAGCTCAAGCAGAACAATGTCGACTTCGTGTACTACGGCGGCTACCACCCAGAGCTGGGTCTGATCCTGCGCCAGGCACAGGAAAAAGGCCTGAAAGCCAAGTTCATGGGCCCAGAGGGCGTGGGTAACGACTCGATCTCGCAGATCGCCCAGAACGCCTCCGAAGGCCTGCTGGTCACCCTGCCGAAGTCGTTCGATGCCGACCCGGAGAACAAGAAGATCGTCGACGCCATCAAGGCTGACGGCAAGGACCCAAGCGGTCCGTTCGTGTTCCCTGCCTACTCGGCTGTCGAGCTGATCGCACAAGGCATCAAGGCGGCCAAGTCCGAAGATACCGACAAAGTGGCAGCGGCCATCCATGCCGGCTCCTTCAAGACCCCTACCGGCACCCTGTCGTATGACGAGAAAGGCGACCTGAAAGACTTCAAGTTCGTGGTCTACGAATGGCACTTCGGCAAGCCGAAGACCGAAGTCTCCCCTCAGTAACTGCGTGACTAAATAGCTGACTTACGAGCCCACTGTGCGAGCAGTGGGCTTTGTTTTATGAGGTTCATGGGCCCGATCCCCGCGATCCGGGGGCTAGCCCACCTGAAAATCTTAAAACCGTCACCCGCGGTTTCCTGGCATACCCCCGCCAGCGAAATGCAAATCAGGTTTTTAGGAGCGCTGTAATGCCTGAGATCTACCATTTCTTCCAACAACTGGTTAATGGATTGACCATCGGCAGCACCTATGCCTTGATCGCCATCGGCTACACGATGGTGTACGGCATCATTGGCATGATCAACTTCGCTCACGGCGAGGTGTACATGATCGGTTCCTATGTGGCCTTCATCGCCCTCGCGGGCCTGGCCATGATGGGTATCCATTCGCTGCCGATCCTGATGACCGTTGCCTTCGTCGCGACGATCTTCGTCACCAGTGCCTATGGCTACAGTATCGAACGGGTTGCCTACCGCCCCTTGCGCAACAGCAACCGTCTGATCCCGCTGATTTCCGCCATCGGCATGTCGATTTTCCTGCAGAACACCGTCTTGCTTTCGCAAGACTCCAAGGACAAGTCCATCCCCAACCTGATCCCCGGAAGCTTCTCGTTCGGGCCGGGCGGCGCGGAGGAAGTTCTGATCAGCTACATGCAGATCCTGGTGTTCGTGGTCACTCTGGTAGCCATGACCCTGCTCACCCTGTTCATCTCTCGCTCCCGTCTGGGCCGCGCCTGCCGTGCCTGCGCCGAGGACATCAAGATGGCCAACCTGCTGGGCATCAACACCAACAACATCATCGCCCTCACCTTCGTCATCGGTGCCGCCCTGGCCGCCGTAGCGGCCGTGCTGCTGAGCATGCAGTACGGAGTGATCAACCCCAACGCCGGTTTCCTGGTAGGCCTCAAGGCCTTCACCGCGGCGGTGCTGGGTGGCATCGGCAGCATTCCGGGCGCGATGCTCGGCGGGCTGGTGCTGGGCGTGGCCGAAGCGTTTGGCGCCGACATCTTCGGCGACCAGTACAAGGACGTGGTGGCATTCGGCTTGTTGGTGCTTGTCCTGCTATTCCGGCCGACCGGCATCCTGGGCCGCCCGGAGGTTGAAAAAGTATGAATAAAAATCTCAAACAGGCGTTTTTCAGCGCCTTGCTGGTCTGGGCGGTGGCCTTCCCGGTGCTGGGCCTGAAACTGAGCATCGACGGCATCAGCCTGGTCGTGCACAGCCAGGGCTCGTTCACCATCAGCATCATCGCCGTGTGCTCGGTGCTGATGTTCCTGCGCGTGCTGTTCGACAAGCAGTGGAGTTCGGTGATGAACCGCCGCTCGGATCGCAAGCTGATCCCGCCGGCCGTCAGCAATTACCTGACCCTGCCCAAGACCCAGCGCTATGTGATCGTTGGTCTGATCGTTGCGGCACTGGTGTGGCCGTTCTTCGGCTCGCGCGGTGCGGTCGATATCGCCACGCTGATCCTGATCTACGTGTTGCTGGGCCTGGGCCTGAACATCGTGGTCGGCCTGGCGGGCCTGCTCGACCTCGGTTACGTCGGCTTCTACGCCGTCGGCGCCTACAGCTACGCCATGCTCTCGCACTACCTGGGCTGGAGTTTCTGGGTATGTCTGCCGATTGCCGGCCTGATGGCCGCCACCTTCGGCTTCCTGCTTGGCTTCCCGGTGCTGCGCCTGCGCGGTGACTACCTGGCGATCGTGACCCTCGGCTTCGGCGAGATCATCCGCCTGTTCCTGCGCAACCTCACCGACTGGACCGGCGGCCCCAACGGCATCAGCAACATCCCCAAGCCAGAGTTCTTCGGCCTGACCTTCGAACGCCGTGCCGCCGAGGGCATGCAGACCTTCCACGAGTTCTTCGGGCTGGAATACAACTCGATCAACAAGGTCATCTTCCTCTACCTGGTGGCACTGCTACTGGCCTTGCTGGCACTGTTCGTCATCAACCGCCTGCTGCGCATGCCAATCGGCCGCGCCTGGGAAGCCCTGCGTGAAGACGAGATCGCCTGCCGTGCGCTGGGCCTGAACCCGACCGTGATCAAGCTCTCGGCGTTTACCCTGGGTGCCTGCTTCGCCGGTTTCGCCGGCAGCTTCTTCGCAGCGCGCCAAGGCCTGGTGACGCCGGAGTCGTTCACCTTCATCGAGTCGGCAATCATCCTCGCCATCGTCGTGCTTGGCGGCATGGGCTCACAACTGGGCGTGATCCTCGCGGCCATCGTGATGATCCTGCTGCCCGAGCTGATGCGTGAGTTCAGCGAATACCGGATGCTGATGTTCGGTGCGCTGATGGTGTTGATGATGATCTGGCGTCCGCAAGGCCTGCTGCCTATGCAACGTCCACACATGGAGCTGCGTCGATGAGCCGCGAAATTCTGCAAGTCAGCGGCCTGAGCATGCGCTTCGGCGGCTTGTTGGCGGTCAACGGCGTGGCCCTGACCGTCAAGGAAAAACAGGTGGTGGCGCTGATCGGCCCGAACGGCGCCGGCAAGACCACGGTGTTCAACTGCCTGACCGGGTTCTACAAACCCAGCGGCGGCACCATCCTGCTCGATGGCCAGCCGATCCAGGGCCTGGCCGGCCACCAGATCGCCCGCAAGGGCGTGGTGCGCACCTTCCAGAACGTGCGCCTGTTCAAGGACATGACCGCGCTGGAAAACCTGCTGATCGCCCAGCACCGTCACCTGAACACCAACTTCTTCGCCGGCCTGTTCAAGACCCCGAGCTTCCGCCGCAGCGAGAAGGAGGCCATGGAACGCGCGCAGTACTGGCTGGAAAAGGTCAACCTGACCGAATTCGCCAACCGTACCGCCGGCACCCTCGCCTATGGCCAGCAACGCCGCCTGGAAATCGCCCGCTGCATGATGACCCAGCCGCGCATCATCATGCTCGACGAACCTGCGGCGGGCCTGAACCCGAAGGAAACCGAAGACCTCAAGGTGCTGATCGCCTACCTGCGTGAGTCGCACAACGTCACCGTGCTGCTGATCGAGCACGACATGAAGCTGGTGATGAGCATTTCCGACCATATCGTGGTGATCAACCAGGGCACCCCCCTGGCCCACGGCACACCGGAAGAGATTCGCGACAACCCTGATGTGATCAAAGCCTACCTGGGGGAAGCGTAAAATGCTGAAGTTCGAAAACGTTTCCACCTTCTACGGCAAGATCCAGGCGCTGCACAGCGTCAACGTGGAGATCAACCAGGGCGAGATCGTCACCCTGATCGGCGCCAACGGCGCCGGCAAGTCGACCTTGCTGATGACCCTGTGCGGCTCGCCCCAGGCGCACAGTGGCAGCATCAAGTACCTGGGCGAAGAGCTGGTCGGGCAGCCGTCCTCGCACATCATGCGCAAGAGCATTGCCGTGGTGCCGGAAGGGCGGCGCGTGTTCGCCCGCCTGACCGTCGAGGAAAACCTGGCCATGGGCGGTTTCTTCACCGACAAGGGCGACTACCAGGAGCAGCTGGACAAGGTGTTGCAACTGTTCCCGCGCCTGAAGGAACGTTACATCCAGCGCGGCGGCACCATGTCCGGTGGCGAGCAACAAATGCTTGCCATTGGCCGTGCGCTGATGAGCAAGCCCAAGCTGCTGCTGCTCGACGAACCTTCACTGGGCCTGGCGCCGATCATCATCCAGCAGATCTTCGACATCATCGAACAGCTGCGCCGTGATGGCGTGACGGTGTTCCTGGTGGAGCAGAATGCCAACCAGGCGCTGAAGATCGCCGACCGCGCGTATGTACTGGAGAACGGTCGGGTGGTGATGCAAGGGACGGGTGAAGCACTGCTGACCGACCCGAAGGTGCGCGACGCGTACCTCGGCGGTTAAATGGGAAAGGGCCTTCGGGCCCTTTTTTATGCCTGCCAGAAATGCATTGCCAGTGCCGGCCCTTTCGCGGGTAACCATTAACTTGAGATCCACCGCCGGCCTGAGTAACGTGGCCAGCTCTTTACCAAAGATTCCCGGAGTTCGCCCGATGCGCCTCACCCCCACCCTGCTGCTCACTGCCCTGCTGCCCCTGTTCGCCGGCTGCCAGCTCATGGCTGAAGCGCCAAGCGACCCGAACATCGGCACCACGCGCATGCAGGGCGAACTGCGGGCGGCCGGTGGCCAGCTGCTGTTCAAGCCGTGCAGCGAAAACCGCACGTTCGTGATCAACGACGTCGGCGCTACCGGCATCCTGCAGGAGGCCGGCAACCTCGCCAAGGACGCCAACGACAAGCTGTTCGCCGACGTCCGTGGGCGCCTTACCGGCAGCAAGCAGGCCAACAATGATGGCCAGCTGGAAGTACGCCGCCTGTACCGCCTGGAACCTTCCACCCGCGCCTGCGAAGACCCCAACTTCAAGCAGTTGACCCTGCGCGCCAATGGCCACGAGCCGGACTGGGACATCAAGGCCAGCGGCAAGGGCATGGTCCTCAGCCGAGTCGGACAGGAGCCCCTGCCCTTGCCGTTCCTTGAAGAGGAAGTACCCGGTGGCGGCTTGACCCTCACCAGCGAAGCCAACGGCCAGCACGTGGAACTGTGGGTCGCGCCGCAGCGCTGCGTAGACAGCGCCACTGGCGCGGTCCACCACCTGCGTGCCGAACTGCGCATTGACGGCAAGACCCTGCAGGGCTGCGGCTACTACGGCGGCGCACGCGACAACTGATCGTCGGGCACTTTTAACCTGCCAGTCGGGGCGGCTAACAGCTTATACTTGGCGGTTTGTGTAAAGCCGCCGGCCGCCCATGGCCGGGATACTGGACCCTGCCATGCTACGAATCACCGAACTCAAGCTGCCCCTGGACCATCCCGACGAAGCACTGCGTGAAGCCATCGTCCAGCGCCTGGGCATCCGCGACGAGCAACTGCTCAGCTTCAACCTGTTCAAGCGCAGCTACGATGCGCGCAAGAAGAACAGCGAGTTGCTGTTCATCTACACCATCGACCTCGAAGCCAGCAACGAAGCCGAACTGCTCAGCAAGTTCGCCGACGATCACAACATCGGCCCGGCACCGGACGTGACTTACAAATACGTCGGCCACGCCCCGGCCGACATCCAGGAACGCCCTATCGTGGTCGGCTTCGGCCCCTGCGGCATCTTTGCCGGCCTTTTGCTGGCGCAGATGGGCTTCAAGCCGATCATCCTCGAACGTGGCAAGGAAGTGCGCCAGCGCACCAAGGACACCTGGGGCCTGTGGCGCAAAAGCGTGCTCAACCCCGAGTCCAACGTGCAGTTCGGCGAAGGCGGCGCCGGCACCTTCTCTGACGGCAAGCTGTACAGCCAGATCAAGGACCCGCAGCACCACGGCCGCAAAGTGCTGGAAGAGTTCGTCAAGGCCGGTGCGCCGGACGAGATCCTGTACATCAACAAACCGCACATCGGCACCTTCCGCCTCACCGGCATGGTCGAGCAGATGCGCCAAGACATGATCGCCCTCGGCGCAGAAGTGCGCTTCCAGCAGAAGGTCACCGACCTGCTGGTCGAAGACGGTCAGCTGACCGGTGTGGTGCTGGAGAGTGGCGAACAACTGCACTCGCGCCATGTAGTCCTGGCCCTTGGCCACAGTGCCCGCGACACTTTCCGTATGCTGCATGCCAAAGGCGTCTACATGGAAGCCAAGCCGTTCTCGGTCGGCTTCCGTATCGAGCACCCGCAAACGCTGATCGACAAGGCGCGTCTTGGCAAATACGCCGGCCACCCGAAACTCGGCGCCGCCGACTACAAGCTGGTGTACCACGCCAAGAATGGCCGCTCGGTGTACAGTTTCTGCATGTGCCCGGGTGGCACCGTGGTCGCCGCTACCAGCGAGCCGGGCCGCGTGGTGACCAACGGCATGAGCCAGTACTCACGTAACGAGCGCAACGCCAACTCCGGTATCGTCGTCGGCATTGACCCCGAGCGCGACTACCCGGGCGGCCCGCTGGCCGGTATTGAACTGCAAGAGCGTCTGGAAGCCCACGCCTACGTAATGGGCGGCAGCAACTACCAGGCCCCGGCGCAGCTGGTGGGTGACTTTGTCGCCGGCCGGCCATCGACCGCACTGGGCAGTGTCGAGCCATCCTACAAACCGGGCGTGACCCTGGGTGACCTGGCACCAAGCCTGCCGGACTTCGCCATCGAAGCGATCCGAGAGGCCCTGCCAGCGTTCGACCGGCAGATCAAAGGCTACAACCTGCATGATGCAGTGTTGACCGGGATCGAGACGCGTACCTCGTCGCCCCTGCGGATTACCCGGGGTGAGGACTACCAGAGCCTGAACCTGAAAGGCCTGTTCCCGGCGGGTGAAGGCGCCGGGTATGCGGGCGGGATCCTGTCGGCGGGTGTGGACGGTATTCGTATCGCCGAGGCGGTAGCGCGGGACATGCTCGGCCTGTAATTTTGTATCGCCTGCAAGGGCCCTTTCGCGGGCTCGCCCGCTCCCACAGATACTGCACAGTATTTGAAAACTGTGCAGTACCTGTGGGAGCGGGCCAGCCCGCGAAGAGGCCCTGACAGGGATCAGAAATATCCGACCCAAACACCAGCCTTTCCCTCCCCCCTTTCCTCCCATCTGCATCTAGGCTTCACTCAGCCCAGACAGCAACACCATATAACAAAAACGAATATAGTTTTTGTTTGAAAGCATATCGTCACAGGCTAGGGTGTACGCCCGTACCCTTCGTAAACTGCTCATGGAGAGCCTATAGCCCGTGCGTAGCCTGTTTACCCGATTCTTCCAGCTTGAAGCCGCCAGCGGTCTGCTGCTGATCGCCGCCGCCGTTCTGGCCCTGATCATCAACAACTCACCCCTGTCCTATCTGTACAGCGGCCTGCTCGACGTCCCCGTCGCCGTCCAGGTCGGCGCGCTGAATATCGCCAAGCCTTTGTTGCTGTGGATCAATGACGGCCTGATGGCCCTGTTCTTCCTGCTCATTGGCCTGGAGGTCAAACGCGAGGTGGTCGATGGTCACCTGTCCAAGCCCTCCCAGGTGATCCTGCCCGCCACTGCTGCTGTGGGCGGCATGGTGGTGCCGGCGCTCATCTACTGGTTCATCAACCGTGACAACCCGGCGGCCGTGGCCGGCTGGGCGATCCCCACCGCCACCGACATCGCCTTCGCCCTCGGCGTACTGGCCCTGTTGGGCAAACGCGTACCGGTTTCGCTCAAGCTGTTCCTGATGACCCTGGCGATCATTGACGACCTTGGTGCAATCATCGTCATCGCCCTTTTCTACTCAGGCACCTTGTCGAGCGTATCGCTGCTGCTGGCAGCGGCCTGCCTGGTGGTGCTGATCGCGATGAACCGGCTTGGGGTGGTCAAGCTTGGGCCGTACATGATCGTTGGCCTGATCCTGTGGGTCTGCGTACTCAAGAGCGGCGTGCACGCCACGCTGGCCGGTGTCGCCCTGGCCTTGTGTATCCCGCTGCGTACACGCAACGCCGAGACTTCGCCGCTATTGTCCCTTGAGCATGCCCTGCACCCTTGGGTTGCCTATGCGATCCTGCCGCTGTTTGCCTTCGCCAATGCTGGCGTCTCACTGGCAGGCATGACCGTGGAAAGCTTCACCCACCCGGTGCCGATGGGCATTGCGATTGGCCTGCTGATGGGCAAGACCGTGGGCGTTTTCGGCCTGACTTGGGTAGCGGTCAAGCTGCGCCTGGCAGCGCTGCCTGCGGGTGCTGGCTGGGGGCAGATACTGGGGGTGGCGATACTCTGCGGTATTGGCTTCACCATGAGCCTGTTTGTTGGCTCACTCGCCTTTGCCCCGGGCAGCAGTGATTACGCGGGCATGGATCGCATGGGGATCCTTACCGGCTCGTTCTTCGCCGCAGTGATCGGCTACGCCGTTACCGCCCTGGCCAGCCGAAAAACCAGTGCTGGTTGACTTGGCTGAGGCATAAAAAAACCCCGACTGGCAGCCGCCATGTCGGGGTTTTCTTTTGCTGCGCTACGGTCAGTGCGAGACGCGGCTGGTACCGTCAACTGTCATGATGCGCACACGGTCGCCGACGCGGAAAATTTCATTCTCCTGCACGGCCTGCACATAGGCACGCATGCTGCCATCGTCCTCACGCACGGTGATTTCGACGCCTTGGGTACGTGTCAGGCCTTCCTCTGCAGCGGAACCCGCCAGGCCACCGGCCACGGCACCGATCACGGCAGCAACGATGCTGCCACGGCCGCCGCCCACGGCGCTGCCGGCCACGCCACCGACGATGGCGCCAGCGCCACCGCCGATCGGGGTCTTGGTACCCTCGATCTTGACCGGGCGCAGGGATTCGATGGTGCCCATGCGCACGGTTTGCACGCGGCGGGCTTCATCACGGGAGTAGCTGTCACCGGTCAGGCTCGAGGCACAGCCCCCCAGCAGCAACGACATGGTGGTAAAAGTCGCCACCAGCAAAGCGGATTTACGCATGGGTAAAGTCTCCATAATTCAGGTGCTCATTAGACGCTGCACGTTGACGGCTGTCACGGTACAAACGTAATAAAATTGGTTTCATTCAGCCGGGGTACAGCCTGGGCGGTTGTGCCATAGGCTCTTCAATTGAGACCAAGGATAGCCATGGATTACTTCATCGTCGTAGTCACCACCGTTGCGGGGCTTTATTTCCACGGGTGGCTATACGTGCGTATGCGCCGCTGGATGGACCGTGACCTGGCGTTGTCGCTGGCGGGGGCTGACCCTGAAAAGCGTGAGTACATGCTGGAAAGGTTGGCGCAGGCGCGGCAGGAGAAGGTGGGGCGCAAGCAACTGGCAGAGTGGTTGGAGCGGGAGGCGGCGGGGTATCCGGGGTAGTCTGATGGATCACTGGGGCCGCTTTGCGGCCCCAAATGCTCAGGGTGCCAGCCGCTCGCGCAGCCATTGCCCATCCACCAGCCGGTAGTTCAACCGGTCATGCAGGCGGCTCGCCCGCCCCTGCCAGAACTCGATGCGCTCAGGCAACAGGCGATACCCACCCCAATGTTCAGGGCAGTGCGGCTGGGTGTCGGAGAAGCGCGCTTCAGTGGCCTTGACCAAACCTTCCAGCTCTTCACGACCGGCAATCACCCGGCTTTGCGGCGAGGCCCAGGCCCCCAGGCGGCTGCCCAGCGGGCGCACCTGGTAGTAGTCGTCCGACTCCTTGGCGGTGACCTTTTCCACTCGCCCTTCGATACGCACCTGGCGCTCCAGCGCCGGCCAGAAGAACGTCATGGCGGCAAAGGGGTTGGCTTGCAGTTGCTGGCCCTTGGCGCTTTCGTAGTTGGTGAAGAAAGTGAAACCCTGCTCGTCGAGCCCCTTCAGCAGCAGTACACGGCAATGCGGGCGGCCTTCGCCGTCCACAGTGGCCAGGGTCATGGCGTTGGCTTCCACGGGTACCTGCTCGGTTTTCACCGCATCGGCAAACCACTGGTGGAACAGGGCAAACGGCTCCCCTGGTGCCTGGGCTTCTGCCAGGCCATCACGGGTGTAGTCGCGGCGCATATCGGCCAGGGATTGGGTCATTGCTGCGTTCCTTGACGATCAGTTGCTCTTCGCAGGGCTGTTGGCAGCTACTTTCTTGTCAGCGGTAGCTTTCTTGGCGACTGGCTTGGCCGGCGCGGCTTTCTTCTTGGCCGTGGTCTTGGCAGGGGCCTTGGCCTTGGCGACGGGTTTCTTCGCCGCAGGCTTCTTTGCTGCTGGCTTGCTGTCGACGGCCTTGGCGGCAGGAGCCTTGGCATCTTGCACCGCAACCATTGAGGCAGGTGCAGGTGCCGGAGTGGCCTGCTGGTACTTGGCCAGCAGCGCGACCATGGTGTTCTGCGGGGTCAGCAGCATTTCCACGCGGCGGTTCAGGGCACGGCCCTCGGGGCTGTCGTTGGCGGCACGTGGCATGACCGAGCCCATGCCCTTGAGGGTCAGGCGGTCACGCTGCAAGCCGCTGAGGCGGAAGATGGCCGACACCGAGGCGGCGCGCTCCAGGCTGAGTTTCTGGTTGGCAGCGCTAGCACCGCTGGTGTCGGCATGGCCCAGTACCAGCACGGCAGTCTTGGGGTCACCTTCGACAGTCTTGGCCACGCGGGTGATCGGGCCGAGGGTCATTGGCAGCAGCATGTTCGGGCGATCGGGGTTATACGAGCTGTCCACCGGCAGGGTGACCGCCAGCACATTGTCGCGGCGCTCCAGTTCCAGCTTGCTGTCCTTGATGGCTTCGCGCAGCTTGGGCTCGTACTCGTCCAGCCAGGCCTGGGTGGCCTTCTGGTCGATCTTCGGCACAACCGGCCCTTTGGCTTGCTTGTCATCACCGCCGAACGGCCACCACCAGCGGCTGGCACTATCGGACTTGGCATCAGCCTTGGCCACGTTTTCAGTGACGGCTGCCTTCACTTCCTGCTCGGCGACCTTGTCCGAACCAAAAGGCCACCAGCTGGAGCCACCTTCCTTGGAGCCGTCCGGGGAATGACTGGCGCAGCCGGTAACGGCGGTCAGGCATAGGGCGAGTGCTAAGGTTTTATGTGAAGACATCAGCGATACACCATGAAATTGAAAGATATTTTGCCAACACACTTGAGGCGTTGGCATTGAGGATAGTCAAAGGGGTGGGGCAATACCCGCATTACCCGATCAAAGGCAGTCGGCAAGGACACGTACCAGATTCTGTGCTCGGGGATCCATGAGCACATACGGGCCGAGGGTATTGACCACGAAACCGAAGGCCACGTCATGCTCCGGGTCGGCAAAACCAACCGAGCCACCGGCCCCTGGGTGGCCGAAGGCACGGGCACCCAGGCCAAAGGTGGCATTGGATACGTCGGGCTGGTCGAGCATGCAGCCCAGGCCAAAGCGGGTCTGGGTGAGCAAGGTGCGGTCCTGTCCGAGGCTGTGCTCGCGGGTCAGTTCATCAAGCAGTTCGGATTCGAGCAGGCTGCCGTCCAGCAACCCGGCATAGAAACCCGCCAGGCTGCGGGCATTGCCATGGCCATTGGCCGCTGGCTGTTGCATACGTCGCCATTCCGGTTTGTTGGTGCTGGTCAGGATCGCCGGCGGGTTGGTGAAAGCACGGGTCGACAGCGCCTCGGGTTCGCGCATCGTCACCTGCAGCAGGCGCTGCGCTGCGGCATCCCCTTGGTTGCCTTTGCCACGGGCGATATGCGCCACGCGGTAGAACTCCTCATCTGCCAGGCCAACATGAAAGTCCAACCCCAACGGGCGAGCGGTACGGGCCACGATCGAGTCGCCAGGGCCCCGGCCATCGGCGCGGCGAATCAGCTCGCCGATCAGCCAGCCGTAGGTGATGGCGGCATAACCGTGCTCGCGACCCGGCGTCCACCATGGCGTTTCAGCCGCCAGGGCATTGACCATGGTCCCCCAGTCATACAGGGCTTCGGCCGGCAACAACTCACGGATGGCCGGCAACCCGGCGCGGTGGCTGAGCAGCTGGCGCAAGGTGATCGACTGTTTACCAGCCTGGGCGAACTCGGGCCAGTAGTTGGCCACAGGGGCATCGAGGGCCAACTTGCCCTCGCCCACCAGTTGCAGGGCGGTGACGGCGGTGAACGTTTTGGTACAGGAGAACAGGTTGGCGATGGTGTCGCTGTGCCAGGCCTGCTGGCCATCCTTGTCGGCACTGCCGGCCCACAGGTCGACGACGGTTTCGCCACCGACCTGGATGCACAGCGCAGCGCCACGCTCCTGGGGATCTTCGAACAGCGCGGCAAAGGCTTCGCGCACGGCTTCGAACTTCAGCTCATAGTGACCCTGGATCTGCACCCGCTGTACTCCGTACGACCATGTCCAAAAAAGGTGTGCATTGTTTCAGTAGTTAGGTGTTTTGCAAACTGGCTTGGGCCAAATGGTCGCGACGAACGGTAGCTTGTGCTCAGTGCGCCTGTTTTTCCAGCTGGGTGCGCAATTGGCCCATCGCCTGCAGGTTGCCCTTGCGTACGGCGTCGACAAAACCCGGGTACGGCACATCGGTGATCGCCACCAGCCCAAGGTGGCCGTTCTCGCCGTCAAGTAGCCGACCACTGGCTGGCTGGTCGAGGTACTGGAACCAGTGCGCGCCAACGATCATCGGCTGCGCCAGGGCCGCCTTGAGGAAGTTGCCATAGGCCGGACCGCGGTCTTCTTCCCGCGCCAGCTCCAGCGGCCCCGGCCAGAATGGCCCGCGATCACGCGAGCCGAACTGGAACTCGGACACCAGCACCGGCTTGTCCAGTTCGGCCAGGCGGGCGAAATCGTAGCCGTCCTGTGGCTTGAGGGTATAGAAGTTGAAGCTGAGTACATCGCAGAACTCGGCACAGGCCTTGACCGCCTCCGGCGTGCTGACCGCATAGCGACCACCGAGCAGCAGGTGATTGGGGGCGTGCCACTTCAGTGAGTCGGCAATGGTCTTGAAGTAGGTCTCGGCGAACACTTGCTGGAAGTGCTGGTAGTCGCGCTCGATTTCCGGATGTTCCGGGTCGGGCAGCGGTGCTTCGAAGCCCGGGTCTTCCATGAGTTCCCAGGCGGCCAGTTCGATGCCCCAGGCCTTGGACAGCCCTTGCTGGTTACGGTACTTGTCGCGCAGCTGCTTGAGGAAGGCGCGCTTGGCCGGTACATCGGTGGTCAGGCGCAAAGTGCCGTAGGCCAGGCCATACCGCGCTTTAGGGTCGCTGCCGGGGGCAGCCCAGGCCAGTTCGTTGTCGGCGAAGTAGCCGATCAGCCAAGGGTCGTCACGGTGATCTCGGGCAGCAATGGCCACTGCGCGCTCGGTGGCCATGGCAAAACGCGGGTCGAACGGGTCGGGCATGCTGCCCCACCAATCCATGCCAGTGCTGATGCTGGCGTAATCACCCACGATCGACAGCGGCAAGGTGTAGGGCATACGTTTGGCCTGGCCCAGGGCGGGCTCGCTCCAGTTGCCGACCGTGTTGAAACCCCAGGCCTGCAAACGGTCGAGCGCATGCGTTTGCCAGCGGGCAGCGTCCAGTACCTGTGGCGGGCAATTAACGGGCTGCCCTTCAGCGGCCGGCGGGCAGGGTTTGCCGTAGGTACGTTGCAGGTTGGCGGCATAGAAATCGAACCAACGCCCTTGCTTGAAGTTGCGCCCTTGAGACGAGGCATTGCCATCGTCGTTGTTGCCTTCGCCGTAGAATGCGGCCAGCGCATCGCCCTCGCCCGGCAACGCCTTGAACATGCCTTCACGGCCGGCGACGTAGGTACGCCCGCCGTCTGCGGCGACGGCATTCACCCCCAGGGAATAGAACGGGTGGCCCTCCGGCGTTACCAGGTACCAGCGCCCATCACGCTTTTCGGTGCGAAAAAAACCTTTGGCCTCGAACGCCGGCCCGGCCAGCAGCCCGCCGTAGCCGTCCAGTTGCTGCCTGCCCCGCTCAGCCAGCCAGCCCTTGAGCTGCTGCTGTTCACGCGTATCGGCCGCCTTGAGCTGCTCGTCATTGGCAACCTTCTCGGGCCAATTGCCGCGAGTGGACTGGCCGTAGGCATCGATCAGATCCTGGTACGCCGCCTTGTAGGCCAGGTCGTCATCCTGGATCCCCACCCGCTCGATCAGCAGGCTCTGCGCCACCTTGGGGTTGGGGATGCTCAGGCTGACCGAGGCCACCTGTTTGAGGTCCACCGCGCCAGCGCTGCTGGTCAGCAGCAAGCGCTGGCCGCCATGGCTCCACGGCATGGGCGGGCCGGCGCGCATGCCCTGGCTCAGCGGCGAGGTGGCCGTCAGCGGCACCATCACGGTTTGCGCGGGACCGGCCGGCAGGTCAATCCGGCTGGTCAATGTGCCGCCATCGCTGCCTTGCACCGTGACATCCACTGTCAGCGCCCAGTCCATACCACTCTGCAGGCGCAAGGTGAGGAACTGCCCGGCGGACCAGTCCCACGCCCCACCTTGCGGGCTCAGCCGCAGGGTCGGCCGCTCGGCCGGGTTGAACACCACACGCCGCAACACCTCGCCTTCGGCCGTCTGCTCGGCGTTGTACTGGGGCATGCCGGCATCCTCGGTTGCCACATTGACCACCGAGGCCGGGCGCACGAAGCTGAACAGCGTCTGCTGCCCAGCCAGCAAGGGCGAGCTGAACAGCAGGGCGAAAACGGCGGGCAGGGTGAGGCGGACCATAAGGCTGGGGCTCTTCTTCAGGCCACTCACGGGCCCTGGACTGAGTAATGTACGACGTGCCGAAGCAAGTGCCCCGGCGGTCAGCAAATCTCCCGCCGGAACGGCGGCAGCGCATTGAGAATAGCCTTGCCATAGCGCTGGGTGACCAGGCGCCGGTCAAGCAAGGTAATGACACCGCGATCCTGCTCGGTACGCAGCAGGCGACCGCAGGCCTGGATCAGCTTCAGCGAGGCGTCGGGTACGGCAATTTCCATGAACGGGTTGCCGCCACGGGCCTCGATCCACTCCGCCAGCGCGGCTTCGACCGGGTCATCGGGCACGGCAAACGGAATTTTGGCAATCACCACATGCTCGCAATAGGCGCCAGGCAGGTCGACACCCTCGGCAAAGCTTGCCAGGCCGAACAGCACGCTGTGCTGGCCATCGTCGACCCGCGCCTTGTGCTTGTTCAGGGTTTCCTGCTTGGACAGGTTGCCCTGGATAAGTACCAGCTTGCGCCAGTCACGGTCCAGGCCATCGAACACGTCCTGCATCTGCTTGCGCGAGGAGAACAGCACCAGTGCGCCGCGGGCATCTTCGACGATGTTCGGCAGCTCGCGGATGATGGCGGCGGTGTGCGCCGCTGCGTCGCGTGGGTCGGCCTTGAGGTCGGGCACCCGCAACAGACCGGCGTCGCCGTGCACGAACGGGCTGGGCACCACACAGGTGACCGCGTCACGCGGCAAACCCGAGCGCATGCGGAAGCGGTCGAATTTACCCAGCGCGGTCAACGTCGCCGAGGTCACCAACGCGCCGTGGGCAACGCTCCACAGGCTGCGGCGAAGCATTTCGGCAGCGAGGATGGGGCTGGCGTTGACTTCGATGTCGAACATCGCCCCGCTTTCGGCCAACGTCAGCCAGCGAGCCATGGGCGGGCTGTCTTGCGGGTCTTCGGCGGTAAAGGCTGTCCACAGTTCCCAGTTCCCCTGGGCACGGGTGACCAGGCTGCCGAACAACGGGTACCACTCCTCGGCCTGGTGGCTGGCGATGCCAATGTTGACCTCGCCGTCCATGCCTTCCTTGAGCAGGTCGGCCAGACGGGTGAACAGATCGTTGAGGCGGGCAAAACCCTTCTTCAGCTCGATACCCACTTCGCGCAGCTGCTCCGGCACGACGCCGCCTTCGAAGCGATAGCGGGGGCGCTCACGGCCCTCGGTGTCTTCACTGGGACGGAAGTCGGCCACCTGCTCGCAGAGGGTGAACATGAACTGCTGCTGGGTGCGCACTTCCCGCGCCAGCTCTGGGACCTGCTCGATGTACTTGCCCAGATCGCCGGGCAGCGGGTGCTGGGCCAGCAGCTTGGTCAGGTTCTTGGCGGTCTGCTCCAGCCAGTCTGCGGTGGAGCGCAGGCGGGAATAATGGGCGAAGTGGCCGATGGCCTTGTCTGGCAGGTGATGGCCTTCGTCGAACACATACACGGTGTCGCGCGGGTCAGGCAGCACCGCACCGCCGCCCAGGGCCAGGTCGGCCAGCACCATGTCATGGTTGGTAACGATCACGTCGACCTTGCCCATGCCTTCACGGGCCTTGTAGAACACGCACTGCTGGAAATTCGGGCAGTGTCGGCCGGTGCACTGGCTATGGTCGGTGGTCAGCCGGGCCCAGTCCTGGTCTTCCAGGGCTTCTGACCAGCTGTCACGGTCGCCGTCCCAGCGGTTGCCGGCAAGCTTCTCGATCATGCTGTTGAACAACTTCTGGCTGCGCTCGTCGACTTCGATGCGGAAGCCTTCTTCCTCGAACAGCTGAGCGGTAGCCGACTGGGCGTGGCCCTCCTGCAGGAGGATGTCGAGCTTGGACAGGCACAGATAGCGGCCACGGCCTTTGGCCAGGGCGAAGCTGAAATTGAGCCCGCTGTTGCGCATCAGGTCGGGCAGGTCCTTGAAGACGATCTGCTCCTGAAGGGCCACGGTAGCGGTGGCAATCACCAGGCGCTTGCCGGCTGCCTTGGCGGCCGGGATGGCGGCGAGGCTATAGGCCACCGTCTTGCCGGTACCGGTGCCCGCCTCGACGGCAACCACGGCAGGCTCGCCGGCGCGGCGGCCTTCATCGTCGCAGGCAATGTCGCCCAGTACCTTGGCCACTTCGGCGATCATCAGGCGCTGGCCATAGCGGGGCTTGAGGCTCTTGGCTTCGAGAAAACGCGAGTAGGCGCCCTGGATGGTGGCTTTGAGTTCGTTGCTGATCATGGTCTGCAGGCGCCCGTAGGGCTGGATATATTTTCAGTGTTTCGCATGGGCGGCTATCATACCCCGCTATTGCCCTTTATGCCGCATGGAGATCCGGATGCTCGCCTTTGCCCTGCCCTACACACTGCATGTTCTGGCTGCCCTGGTATGGGTCGGCGGCATGTTCTTCGCCTGGCTGGTGCTGCGCCCGGCAACGGTTGCGGCCCTTGAAGGGCCTGCGCGGCTGCGGCTGTGGGTGGAAGTTTTCCGACGCTTCTTTGGCTGGGTCTGGTTGGCGGTGGCGATCTTGGCGATAAGTGGTATCGGCATGTTGCACTTGCGTTTCAGCGGTTTCGAGACTGCACCGAAGTACGTACAGGTGATGATCGGTGGGGGCATCGTCATGTTTGCCTTGTTCATGCGCATTCAGGCGTTGCTGCTGCCGGAGTTGAAGACGGCGGTCCAAGCCGAGGACTGGCCGACGGGGGCGGCGGTGCTCGGGCGCATTCGGCGGATGGTGGGGGTCAACCTGCTGCTGGGCCTGGCCGTGGTTGCTGTGGCCAGCTCGCGCCTGATGATCTGACAGCTGAGTTATGCGTTGGAGATAGATCGAGCGCCGCGCGGGCGGCGCTCGATCGCATAGGCGCTGCAATTTCCCTGGCGAGAACTTCGCAGCCAAAAAGGTTTACAGGTGTTGCAGAATCAGCTCACCTGCGGCGCCTGCCAGGCCGGGCTGCCCAGGCTGCCCTGGCCGGCCATTGGCGCCAGCATCGGTGCTGTACACCAGGCAACCCTTGCTAGCCCCACCTTTACCCGCCTTGCCCGCCGCCCCGGGCTTGCCTGGGGCGCCACCCTCCAGGCGCACGACAACGCGCTCTTGCGCGAACCCCTGCGGCACGCTGAGGCGGATGCGCCCGCCCGGCGCACCATCGTGCCCGTTGCCGCCGTCATCGCCATTGGCACCACGGCTGGCCTGGCCCCAGGTGCAACCACCCGCCTGCCCGTTGCCACCATCAAGGCCCATATAACCCGGCGCCCCCGCGCCACCACGGGCATCGATCGCCACCCGCTCGGCATCCACTTCAGCCAGTTTCAGGTCCAGGCTGCGGCCTGGCCGAGCTGCCCGCTGATAACTACCCGCCGCTCCGGGGGCACTGAATTCACTGCCTTCACCCAACCTCGCACTACGCGCCTCGATGACCAGGGGGCTGTCGGAGGGTGCAATGGCGATACGCGCATCACGGCCCAGTTCCAGGTGATCGACCGTCAATTGCGCAAGCGAGGCTGGCAGCAGCAGGGTTGCCGCATCGGCGACACGCAGGTGCGTGAAATGCACGCTGGCCGACTTGTCGGGCAGGCGCAGCATGGAATTGGCGGCGACCTCCAGGCTTTCAGCCTGGGCCAAGGGAGCGGCCAACATGGCCAGCAACATCAAATTACGCATTTCGGGGCGCCTCCTGCGCACGGGGAATGGACATGACATGGAAGATACCCGTCAAGAGGATCTGCAAACGGTCGAACCAGCGGTGGCTGCGCCCACGCAAGCTGCCATTGAAGAACAGCACTTCGAGGAGGTGCAAGCTGAACAGGACGATGCCGGCGGCATTGATCAACAGATTGAAGGGCAAAGGTTGTGGCATCAATTGATTGAACAACACCACACCCCAGAAAGCGACCGTCAGGACCTTGCCCAGGCCCAGGATGAACTTCATACCCCGCCCCTATAAATTGTTGTTTTGTCGAGACAGCCCGTTCGAGCGGGCCATGCGACCAACATTAACTGCAATGCCAAGGCAGGCGCCAGCACCGCTCAGTTGAGGTGCAGCTCCACTCGTCGGTTGCGCGCGCGGCCCTCCTCGCTTTCGTTATCAGTGACAGGCTCGCTTTCTCCACGGCCCTGGCTGGTGACCTTGCCCGGTTCCAGGCCCTGGCTGATAAGGTACTCGGCAACGCTGCTGGCACGGCGCTCGGAAAGCGCCTGGTTGTAGCTGTCGGAACCCACGTTGTCGGTGTGTCCGATCACGCTCACCTTGGCGATGGTCGGTGAGTCGAGTTTCGCCACCAGGCCTTGCAGCCGTTGCTGCGCCGCCGAGGTCAGGTCGGCGGAATCGAAGGCAAACATCACCGCGCCGTTGTCATCGAGGATGATCACCTCCGGCGAGGGCTCAGGTACAGTGGCAGGCGGCGCTGCGGGGTACTCCTTCAGCGGGCAACCCATATGGTCGACTGCAGTGTTGGCGGGAGTATCGGGGCAATGATCGCGGCGGTCGAAAATGCCGTCGCCATCTTCGTCACCGTCCTGGGCGTAACAGATCAACCCCCCGGCAATGGCGCCCAGAGCGCCGCCACCTGCGGCCCAAGTGGAGCTTTCAATAGCGCCCAGGCCGCCCCCGACCAGGCCTCCCAGCAGGCTGCAGATGGGCCAGGTCCTTTGGTTGAGCGGCGCGCCACCATCGCTGTGGGTTGCACAGCCCGCGAGCAGGCTGGCAGCCACCAACAGCGGCAGCGCCGCCTTCGACGTCACACTCATGCTGAATGCTCCTGTGTCATTGGCCACGAACGGCTGACCGGCATGAAGACGCGCCCGTGCCACTGCTCAAGGCACGGGCGCACACCGTCTACCGCTGGATCTTGATTTCGGTACGGCGGTTCATGGCACGCCCCTCGGCCGTGGCATTGTCCGCCACCGGCTGGGTTTCACCAGCGCCGACCACCGAAACGAAGCTGCTGCGCGGTACACCGCTCTCGACCAGGTAATCGGTCACCGAGTGGGCCCGACGCTCGGACAGTTTCTGGTTGTAGCTATCGGAGCCAACGCTGTCGGTATGGCCGCTGACGCTCAGGCGGGCGGAGGGCGCTTCCTGCTTCAGGCGCGTGGCAATGGTGTTGAGGCGCTCTTTGTCACGGGCGGTCAGGCGTGCAGAATCGAACTCGAAGTGCACATCGCGGATGACGATGACCTCTTCCTTCTGCACCACCACTTCCTCCACCACTGCTACCGGCTCAGGCGGGCAGCCGTTGGCATCGACCTGCACACCACGGGGTGTGCCCGGGCACTTGTCACGGCTGTCCGGCACGCCGTCGCCATCCTCGTCACCATCGCCATGGGCCCAGCAATAGCCCGCCGCCAGGCCACCGCCCAACAACGCACCCCAGCCAGCCCAGCTGGAACTTTCAATAGCGCCCAATGCGGCGCCACCTACACCCCCGACGGCGGCACATTTCGGCCAGTCGGTTTTCTGCAAACCTGCACAACCAGTCAACACACTGGTGAGCAGTACCAGGGGTAACGCTGTGCGTACTATGCTCATTTCATTGCTTCTCCTAGGGGGAATCGGCATAAGGCCGATCTCTGGGAGTAAAGACCGGGCATTCGAACCCTGCCAGCAATAAGCCACGACATGGTCACAAGCCTCTTTGCCCGCACGCCGCAGCCCGCTAGTCTTGGACGACTTGAACGAGGATTGGCAATGACCGACGGTTTTTCCCAACGCACCCCGCAGCAGGCCCTCGCGGCCCTGCTCGAACGCTTCACCCCACAACGCCTGCTGCTGGTCGGCACGCGCTTTCCGGCGCTGGATGCCTTCGCCCAGGCGCACCCCCAGGTGACTATTGCCACTGCAGCCCCGGGCCCGCTGCCGGCCGAACTGGCGGCACAACGCTTTGACCTGGCGGTGCTGGTGGACTGCCTGGAACACCTCCCCAAGCGCACCGGCCTGGAACTCCTCGGCGGCATTCGCAACCTCAATGCCAGCCGGGTCGCGGTGCTGACCGACCTGACCGCCTGCGGCTGGCAAGATACTGACTTCTTTGCCCTGGCCCTGTCGGCCAGCGAGAAATTCCGCCGTGACCAGCAGGTATTGAGCCTGTTCACCTATGATCTACATGACTACAAGCAGGTCCCGGACTGGCTCAACGCCCGGTTCTGGGCCAATCCTGAAAACTTCGGCAAGTACTGGTGGTGATGATGAGTGTCTCGGTCTGCCCTTGCGGCAGTGGCAACCTGCTCGACGCCTGTTGCGGGCATTACCATGCCGGCACCCCGGCACCCGATGCCCAGGCGCTGATGCGCTCACGCTACAGTGCCTACGTGCTGGGCCTGGTCGACTACCTGGTCGCCACCACCCTGCCGGCCCAGCAAGCCGACCTGGACAAAGCCGCCATGGCTGCCTGGAGCGCCCAGAGCACCTGGCTGGGGCTGGAGGTGGAAGGCGCCGAAGTGCTGGGCGGCCAGCCGGAGCACGGGTTTGTCACCTTCACCGCACGCTGGCACGACCAGGATGGCGATCACCAGCACCGTGAACGTTCGGCGTTCGTACAGCATGCCGGGCGCTGGTACTTCATCGACCCTACGGTCGGGCTGAAGGCCGGGCGTAACGACCCTTGCCCTTGCGCCAGCGGGCAGAAGTTCAAGAAATGCTGCGCCAGTTACGTGGGGAGCTGACCATGATGACCCGCGCCCGTCTGCTAATGCCCTGCACCCTGATGGCATGCCTGGCGTTGCTGGCGGGCTGCGCCAGTTGGGGGGGTGACGACTGGCGCGAACCCGAAGTGCACCTGATCGAGGTCGAAACGGTCAAGGCCAGGTTGCTGGAGCAAGAGTTCGTGCTGCACGTGCGGGTCGACAACCCCAATGACAGCCGCCTGTTCATCCGCAACCTGTCGTATGCAATACGCCTCAACGACCTGCTGCTGGTACAGGATGAAGCCAGCGTATGGCGCAGCGTGGGCGGGCACGCCCGACGCACCTTCAAGATTACCGCGCGAACCAACCTGTGGCAGCACCTCAAGCCACTGGCCAAGCTGCTCAGAAGCAAGCAGCCGCTGCATTACACCCTGCAGGGCGAGCTGGCGACCGGGCTGCTCATCCATCGGGACCTGCACTTATCGCGCAGTGGTGAGATAATCCCCGGCGATCACATCCCGGAGTAACCCTGCAATGTCCCAACAACCTCACGTTCATGGCCCTGACTGCAACCACGACCATGATCATGACCACCACCACGATCATGGCCATGTACACGGCCCGCACTGCAACCACGGCCACCAGGAGCCGGTACGCAACGCCCTGAAGGACGTTGGCCGTAACGACCCTTGCCCTTGCGGTAGCGAGAAAAAGTTCAAGAAGTGCCACGGCGCCTGATCGACTGGCTCGATTAAAAACCTGCTACGCGGCCTTTCGCCGGGTCGCCCCCAGCAAGTCCTGGTACCAGAGCCCCGCGTCATAGGCGATGGTGACCAGGGTGGTCGCGGCATACCGCGGGTGCTGTGCCATGCGCTGGGCAACAGCGAGGCAGGCTGCGGCGGTATTCCCCACGAAAATGCCACTTTGCATGTAGAACCAGCGCTGTGCGGCCAGCATTTCGGCGTGCTGCACCTGAGCCCGTTCGTCCACCAGCGACCAGTCCATGAAGGGTGGGCAAACACCCACCGCCATGCCTTCAAAGCGATGGTCGGTGAACACGCCCGCCCTTGAATCACAACCGCTGGGGTCGACCAACACCGTCGAAACGTCAAAACCGTGGTCCTTCAGCCCCAGGGTAATACCTGTAAAACTTGCACCAGTGCCGGCGCAGCCGACAAACAGGATTTCCCGCCCAGCCCCGACGTTGGTCAATTGCACGGCCAGTTCGCTGGCCGTCTGGTAACGATGGGCTTCAATGCCCACCGGGTTGTTGAATTGATCGGTATAGAAATAGGACTTGCCCAGCGCGACCTGGTTATCCAGGTGATGCATCACGACATCCTTGGGCGTGGCACCGGCCACCAGCATTTCCTTGCCGATCAGCCTGGCACCAAAACACTCCAGCAAGTCCCGTTTGGTCTGGCTGAAGCCAAGCCCTACCGCCAGCTCCACGGCAACCTGGTATTTGTGGCAGGCCGCCAGCAAGCCGAAACCGAAACTGCCACCGGTTTTTTCGATGACTGTCGTCACACCTGGGATGATGTCGCCATTGCGCAAGGCATGTTCCACGATGAGCCGGGCTGCCCGGTACTTGTGGCTACCGCCTGGGTTGTTCATTTCCAGTTTGGTGTAGATGCGTTCGCTGACGCTGATGAGTTCGCTCATTTGCGGCTACCTTCCATGGAAGTGTGCAGGCAGGCCTTGTTCTGCAGCAGGCCAGCAGTGGCGAAAAGCAAACCGATGCAAAGGGCCATGCAGATGGCGTTGGTGCCATCCCAGCCAACCGTGCTCAGCAACAGTGAAGGGCTGAAGGCACCGACGGTTGCCAATATGGCAATGGCCAAGTCGTTCTTGCCCTGCATCTGCATCGCTGCCGGGCTGTTCTGCAGCGCCTGGGCCAGCAATGCACCGCCGCCCACATAGGTCAGGTTCCAGCCCAGCCCGAGGGCAATCAGCGCCAGGGTCATCATGGCGTAGCTGTGGGACCAGATATTCAGCGCCGAGCATCCGATCAACAGGGCCAAACCGGCACAGATGGTGGTCTTGATGCCCAGCTTCTGGATGATTGCGCCGGTGAAAAACGACGGTGCAAACATGGCTACCACATGCCACTGGATTGCCAGGCGCACGTCAGAGAAGTCCTCATGCATGTGTTTCATGTGCATCGATGCCTGAATCATGAGCAGGTTCATGATCCCGTAGCTCAGTGCCGCCACCGCCATGGCAACTTTCACGGCCGGGCTGAACGGTTCGGCGCGGGGAGTGGCCGATTTTTCCGCGTGCTGACGAGCCTTGGCGGTGCCGGCATCGTTGGGCAGGCAAACGGCAATCATCAGCGAAATCACCGCCAGGCCAACAAACGAGGCATAACACAGCGAAAACAGCGGGTACCCGCCAACGTCCCTGAGCCATTCGGTCAGTGTCGGCCCCACCACTGCGGCAATCACGCCCCCCGCCACAACCAGTGAAAGGGCTTTGGGCTTGAGGCTCTGGGCCAGATTGTCAGTGGCCGCGAAGCGGTTGAAGTTGGCAAAGGCGATATACACGCCCAACGCCGAATGGCTCAACACCAGCAGCTGGAACTGCTGGTACTCCACAGCCAGATAACCGCTGATACCAGAAGCCGCCAAAGGGATCGCCCCCAGCATGAAGGCCTTCTTGCGACCGATACGGCTCATCAACCTGGAGACGGGGTAGGTCGCCAGCATCAGGCACAGGAACTGGAACCCGTAGGGCACGGTGGACCACGCAGCAGCGGGTGCCAAGGCCGCACCGACAATGGCGGCCATGGTCACGGACATGACGGCGGTCGTCAGGTTGATCGACTGTGCGCTGAAGTACAGGTAGGTCCGCCGCGGGAGTGTGCTGTTCATAGTGCAGGCTCGTGATAGGTGGACAGATCGATTTCGGCATCCGGGAACACACAGATCAGCCGCTCTTTGCCCTTGCCCAGGCGTTTGCGCCGCACGGATAGGCGCCCGATGCGACCAGGCGACTCAAGGTGTGTGCCGCCACACGGGATTTCGATGCCGTTGTAGGTCCACAACCGCGCGTCTTCCAGGCCCTGCACCGCGTAGTGCTCGATGGGCGCATTGCAGGCGATCAGCTCATTTGCACGCCGCTCTATCTCAACCACGTCTTCGGCAGTGAAAGCGTCCTCAACCAGAAAATCGAACCGCGCAGAGTCTTCCTTGATGTGGCAGCCGATGGTCCACTGTTTCAATTCTTCTCGCAGGCTGATCGCCGCGGCATACAGGAAGTGACTGGCACTGTGAGACAGCGTCAACCGTTCGCGCCGTTCAGTATCGATAGTGACGCGGGCCGGCATGCCAACGGTGACTTCGTCCAGCAGATGCAAGTCATCAGGGTGCAGGCTGTGAATAATGATGCCGCCCAGTTTTCCGCCCTTGAAACCTTCCAGGCGAATAGGGCTGCCATAGAGTTTTTTTACCCAGACAAAGCGCACGGTACCGATCGGTAGTTCAATGGTGCCGACGTCTGCCTCCTGGCCACCACCTTCTGGATAGGCCACGGTACTTTGCAACTCGATACCGTCACTGTGCACCCGCGTTACTTGCGTACTTGCGCCCGCCAGATACTGGTCTTTGTAATACAGCTTCTCAGTATTGCGTAACACTTCATAGTTCAGAGCGTTCATGATTCCAGTACCACCTGCAATGATGTTTTAACCTGCACCCGGGCAGCCGCAGGTACGTCTTTTGTAACAATGCAGCCAGGCCCTATAAAGGCGCCGTCACCCACATGGATAGCGCCGAGTACACTGGCGAAAGCGCCGATCTGGACCCGGTTGCCGAGGGTTGGATGGCGAGGGCTCGAAGGGTTGTCGCTGATGCCGCGAGCGCCCAGCGTGACGCCGCCCAGCACGTAGCAATCGTCACCAATGGTCGAGGTTTCACCAATGACGGTGCCCATGCCGTGATCGATGATGAAACGCGCACCGATACGGCTGCGGAAATGGATTTCCGCACCCGAGAGCATTTTCCCGCGCCTGGAGATCATCGCGGCCAGGCATTGGCCACCAGCGCCGTAGGTAGAAGCAGTATTGTTATATATCCAATGGGCAAGCCGATAATGCAGAACTGCAGAATAAGAGGTATAGGTCCTTGCAATGAACACCAGGTCACGGCCAGCAGCCGGGTCTTTCTGGGCAAAGGCCTGTAAATCGGCATGCGCCTGTTCTGAAACACTTTCAATCACTGATGTTTGAACAAGTGCCTCGAACTCATCGATTGAGCAGCACTCCAATAACGCCGAGGTCACAAGGTTTTTCACAACTTTGAATGAGGCCAGTTCGTCAGGCACAGGAAGCCTGGCAATGACGGCTGATTGCATGTCCATAATCTGCATGGGCTTGATATCCAGTTATCTGGTCTGCACAGACGTTAAAAGTGCCGCCGTTGCTGGCAGCCGAAAGTTCCGACAAGGGGATAGTGGCATGTACTGGCCATTAGCAAACGAACAGTCGACAAGCATTTCCGTTAACTGTTAGGCTTTTTTTTCTAACGGCTTCGGACCTGCCATGAACCCCTGCAGCCTTCATCACCTGTTAAAACAACGCCTGGATGCAGGCGAATGGTTGCCCGGGCAACGCATGCCCTCCATTCGCAAGCTGACAGCAGCGGTCGACTTCAGTTACCACGACGTGGTATCGGCCTATGCCCAGCTGGTCAGCGAAGGTGTATTGACGGCCTCGCCCGGCCGCGGTTACTTCGTCGCAAACCGCACCCGGCAAACCAGCGTGATCCACGAGCCCGAGTGCATGGCCGGAGACCCGCTGTTCCGTCTGCTGCAAGGCGGCCAGCACTACACCAAACTGGGCAGCGGTTGGTTGCCCCCCGCATGGCGGGACACCGAACTGCTGGCCAAGGCGATTCGGCGCACGGCGCGGCTGGAGCAAAGTTCGCTGGCAGAATATGGCGATATCCAGGGTTACCTGCCCATGCGCAAACAGCTGTGTGTGCACATGAAACGGCTGACCCGTGTCGAAGCCCGCCCCAACCAGTTGCTGACGACGCTAGGCGCTACCCAAGGCCTGGACCTGGTCGCCCGCTTGCTGATCAAGCCAGGCGACCACGTTTTCGTCGATGAGCCGGGCAACGGCAACCTGATCAAGCTGATCCAGCTGGCGGGCGGGCACGTTGTCGGCATTCGGCGGACCCAGGACGGGCCGGACGTGGAGGAAATGAGAAGCCACCTGGCCAGGCACAAGGTCAAGGCGTTTTTCTGCAACAGCACCTTCCACAACCCCACCGGCAGCAACATCAGCCCGCACAACGCCTTCAGCGTGCTGCGCCTGGCAGTGGAGCACGAGTTCTACGTGGTCGAGGATGATGTATATGGCGACTTCAGCCCTGCCGTGCGCCAGACATTCGCCGAACTGGACAACCTTGACCGGGTCATCTACATCGGCAGTTTTTCCAAATGCCTGTCCGCCTCGTTACGCGTGGGCTTCATCGCCTGCTCGCAAGACCTGATAGAACCCCTCACCCGCCTGAAACTGCTGACCTGCGTAGCCGTGCCTGCGTTTTGCGAGCGATTCGTCAACACCATATTGTCGGATGGCACCTATGCCCGGCATATGAAGGATGTGCAGCAGCGCCTGATACGGCAACAAGTTCAGACCCAACGCTTGTTGCTTGAGCGCGGTTGGCAGTTCGAGATCGCGCCGCAAGGGGGCATGTTCCTCTGGGTCTATCACCCGGACCTGCCAGACCTGCAACCTCTGGTACGCAAACTGGAGCAGAACAAGATCCTGCTGATGCCCGGCTCTGCGTTCGCGGTCACCCGTGACTACCGGCGCTATGCGCGCATCAACTGCACGCATTTTTCCGACACGCTGGCAGACCACTTCAACGTTTGAGCCTGCGCAGGTAAATAAACCGACATAGGACCTTGCATGGCGCCTGCGCGCTTACTACCTTAGCGCCTTTCGAAACCCGCCTCGCCTTGCAGGAGCCCTTGTCATGGCCGCCCCCGCCTTTCCTCCCTTACGCCTGCGGTTTGCAACCGCCGCAACGCTGCTCGGTATGCTCGGGCTGGCCGGCTGCCAGACGGGCGGCCACCAGGACAGCGTGCCACCGACCAGCGGCGTGCAGCCACTCAAGGGCCTGGCGCAAAACGTCTCGGTGCGCCGCAACGCCATGGGCGCGCCGCTGATCGAAAGCAGCAGCTTCCATGATGCGCTGTTCAGTCTGGGCTATGTGCACGCCGGCGACCGCATCGAACAGATGGTTGCCATGCGCCTGCTCGCCCAGGGTCGCCTGGCCGAACTGGCCGGCAGCGACGCGCTGGACATCGACCGCCTGATGCGCGCTGCCAACCTCAAGCAGAGCGCCGCCCAGCAATACGCCGACGCATCGCCACGGTTCAAGCGCTTCTTCGAAGTTTATGCACGCGGGGTCAACGCCTACCTGTTCCGCTACCGCGACAAGTTGCCGGCCGGTCTGGCCAACAGTGGCTATCGCCCCGAATACTGGAAGCCTGAGGACTCGGCGCTGATCTTCTGCCTGTACGCGTTCAGCCAGTCGGTGAACCTGCAGGAAGAACTGAGCGCCCTGACCCTGGCAGAGAAGGCCGGCAGTGACAAACTGGCCTGGCTGCTGCCCGGCGCCCCGGATGAGCCACTGGCTCAAGGCGAAGTGGACAAGCTCAAGGGCCTGAACCTGGCCAGCCAGCTGCCGGGCCTTCACGCACTGGCGGCCGCCAGCCAGAAACTGGCCGACCTTGGCCTGCTCGGCAGCCCGGGCTCGGCCAACCTGGCGCTGGGGCCGCAGCGCAGCCGCAGTGGCAAGAGCCTGCTGGCCAGCGACAGCCGTGCCGCCTGGGCCCTGAGCCCGGTGCAAATCCACACTGGCAAGTACCAGGTCGCCGGCCTGTCGTTACCCGGCCTGCCAATCGTGCTGGCCGGCTACAACGGCAAGCTGGCCTGGAGCAGCAGCGCCGTGATGGCCGACAACCAGGACTTGTACCTGGAGCAACTGCGACGTCAGGGCAACCAGCTGAGTTACCTGGCCGATGGCAAATGGCTGCCGGCCCGCGCCCGTAGCGAAACCTTCTTTGTCCGTGGCCAGCGCCCGCTGCGCGAGGTGATGTACGACACCCGCCACGGCACCCTGCTGGCCCAACCCGACAACGCCGGCCTGGGCCTGGCGCTGAACCTGCCGCAGTTCAAGGGCGACCGCAGCCTGGATGCGCTGTTTGACCTGACCCGGGCCAAGAACGTGGAGCGCGCCTTCGACAGTACCCGTGAAGTGACTGCTGCTGCCCTCAATTTCGTCTTCGCCGAACCTGAACACATCGGCTGGCAGGTCAGCGGCCGCTACCCCAATCGCCGTGAAGGCCAGGGCCTGCTGCCCTCGCCCGGCTGGGACGGGCGCTATGACTGGGACGGCTATGCCGACCCGATGCTGCACCCCTACGACCAGGACCCACCTGCCGGCTGGATCGGCCACGCCAACCAGCGCAGCCTGCCGCGAGGCTATGGCATGCAGCTGTCCAGCACCTGGTATTACCCGGAACGCGCTGAGCGCCTGGCCCAGCTGGCCGGCAATGGCCGCCACGACAGCCGCAGCCTGATGGCAATGCAGAACGACCAGGTGACCCTGCTGGCCGGCAAGCTCAAGCAGATGTTCGATGCCCCCGGCATGGCCCAGCCACTGAAGCAGGCGATCGATGCGCTGCCCGCCGCCCAGCGCGACAAGGCCAAAGGTGCGCTGGCCCGGCTCAAGGCGTTCGACGGCCGTCTGAGCACGGTGTCGGCTGATGCAGCGCTGTATGAGCTGTTCCTTCAGGAAGTGGCACGACAGACGTTCCTCGACGACCTTGGCCCGGAGTCCGGCCCGGCCTGGCAGGCCTTCGTCAACAATGCACGGTTGTCCTTCTCGGCGCAGGCCGATCACTTGCTCGGTCGCGATGACAGCCCGTTCTGGGATGACCGCAGCACCCCGCAGAAAGAAGACAAGCCCACCATCCTCGCCCGCAGCCTGGCTGGCGCGGTGGATGCCGGCACCGCACAACTGGGCGCAGACCGCCGCGCCTGGCAGTGGGGCAAGCTGCACCAATACCGCTGGCCGGCACCGGCCTATCATGGTTTGGGCGATGCCACCAGCCGTTCGCCGCTGGCGGCAGGCGGCGACCTCACTACCCTGGCCCTCACGCCGTACGCCTGGGGCAGCGACTTCGACACCCGCCTGCCGGCCTCGGCGCGGATGATCGTCGACTTCGGCCAGGCCGAACCTTTGCAGGTGCTGACCAGCAGCGGGCAGTCGGGCAACCCGGCCAGCGCACATTACAGTGACGGGCTGGATGCGTGGTTCAAAGGGCGCTTCATGAACCTGCCGCTACAGCCGCAGAATTTTGGCAGGGCATATGGCAACCCGCGGCTCACGTTGGTGCCCGGCAAATAAACGCCATCGCCTTTTTCGGGGCTGCTTGGCAGCCCCAACCATTCTCGGTCGAACTTCCTCTCTCCAGCATGGCTCCTAACTGGTAACTCCAAACCGGCGCCCATGCCATGGACCTCGTCATCGCCCGCCCCGAAGGCCTCTACTGCCCGCCCGGTGATTTCTACATAGACCCTTGGCGGCCCGTGGACCGCGCCGTGATCACCCATGGCCACGGTGACCATGCACGCACCGGCAATGGCCATTATCTGACCGCCAGCCCCGGCGCCGGCATCCTGCGTAGCCGCCTGGGCCAAGACATCAACTTGCAGACCCTGCCTTACGGCGAGCGCCTGGTACACCATGGCGTGACCCTGAGCCTGCACCCGGCCGGCCATGTGCTGGGCTCGGCGCAGGTGCGCCTGGAGCATCAGGGCCAAGTCTGGGTCGCCTCAGGTGACTATAAGGTTGAGCCCGATGCCACCTGTACACCCTTCGAACCGGTGCCGTGCCACACCTTCATCACCGAATCCACTTTTGGCCTGCCAATCTACCGCTGGCCCAGCCAGGCCGACATCTTCGCCGGCATCAATGCCTGGTGGCGGGCCAACAGCGAACAGGGCAAGGCCAGCGTGCTGTTTTGCTATGCCTTCGGCAAGGCCCAGCGAATTCTGCATGGGCTGGACCCCAGCCTCGGCCCGATCCTCGTTCATGGCGCCGTCGAACCCCTCAACCGGGTATACCGGGACGCCGGCGTACACCTGCCAGAAACGCGCTATGCCGGCGATATACCGCGCAACGACCCTTTGCTGCGCCAGGCGCTGGTCCTGGCGCCCCCCTCGGCCAGCGGCAGCAGCTGGATGCGCCGCTTCGGCGACTACAGCGATGCGTTCGCCAGTGGCTGGATGCTGCTGCGCGGCACCCGCCGGCGCCGCGGCGTAGACCGGGGCTTCGTGCTCTCGGACCATGCCGACTGGCCCGGCCTGCTGTGGGCCATCGGCCAGACGGGCGCCGAACGGGTGATGGTCACCCACGGCTCGGTCAACGTGCTGGTGCGCTACCTCAACGAGCAAGGCCTTGATGCCCGCGCCTTCGCCACCGAATACGGCGACGAGGACGACGTTATCACTACCGAACCCACACTATGAAAGCCTTCGCCACGTTGTACCTGCGCCTGGATGCGACCACTTCCAGCAACGCCAAGCTAGAGGCGCTGCGCGAGTATTTCGCCAGTGCTCCCGCCGCAGATGCGGCCTGGGCCGTGTACTTTCTGGCCGGCGGACGCCCACGCCAGCTGGTGCCCACTCGCCTGTTGCGCGAACAGGCAATGGCCAGGGCCGGGTTACCGGACTGGCTCTTCGAAGAAAGTTATCAGGCAGTGGGTGACCTGGCCGAAACCATTTCGCTGTTGTTGCCCATCCACGCCGAGGGCAGCGATGAAGGCCTTGCCACCTGGGTGGAGCAGTACTTGCTGCCCCTGCGCGGGCTACCACCAGAGCAGGCTCAACGGCGCCTGCAGCCGCTGTGGGCGCAGCTGGACCGCCCCAGCCTGATGCTGTGCCTGAAACTGATCACTGGCAGTTTTCGCGTAGGCGTGTCCAAGCTGCTGGTCACCCGTGCCCTGGCGCAACTGGCCGGGCTGGACGCCAAACGCGTCGCCCAGCGGATGGTCGGCTACACCGATATCAGCCACCGCCCCACGCCCGCCAGCTATGAAAAGCTGATTGCCGCCGAGTCGGCCGATGAACACAGCCAGCGCGGCGGCCTGCCCTACCCGTTCTTCCTGGCGCACCCGCTGCAAGCGCCAACCGAACAGTTCGACGTACTGCTCGGGCCACCTAGCGCCTGGCAAATCGAGTGGAAATGGGACGGTATCCGCGCCCAAGTGGTCAAACGAGAAGGCCAGCTGTGGGTCTGGTCGCGTGGTGAGGAGCTGGTCACCGATCGCTTCCCCGAGCTGCACAGCCTGGCGCAGACGTTACCCGACGGCGTCGTGCTGGATGGTGAAATCCTGGTATGGAAGCCAGGCGATACCCCCGCTGAACTGGCGGTACAGCCCTTTGCTTTGCTACAGCAGCGCATCGGCCGCAAGACGCTGGGCAAGAAATTGCTGAGCGATGCACCGGTGGTACTGCAAGCCTACGACCTGCTGGAGTGGCAAGGCGAGGACTGGCGCAACCGGCCGCAGCACGAACGCCGCCGGCAGCTGGAACAGTTGGTACAAGACCACCCACTGGCCCCGGTGCTGCTTTCGCCCCTGCTCGAAGGCCCCGACTGGGCTGACCTCGCCCGCCAGCGCGAGCAATCACGCAGCCTGGGTGTCGAGGGCCTGATGCTCAAGCAGCGTGAAGCCCTGTACGGCGTGGGGCGCACCAAGGACATGGGCACCTGGTGGAAGTGGAAGATCGACCCGTTCAGCGTCGATGCCGTGCTGATCTACGCCCAGCGCGGCCACGGCCGGCGGGCCAGCCTGTACAGCGACTATACCTTTGCCGTGTGGGATGCACCGGCCGGCACATCGGGCCGCGCACTGGTGCCCTTTGCCAAGGCCTACTCCGGCCTCAGTGACGAAGAAATGCGCAAGGTCGACGCCATTATTCGCAAGACCACGGTGGAAACCTTCGGCCCGGTGCGCAGCGTGACGCCGACGCTGGTGTTCGAACTGGGCTTTGAAGGCATCGCTTTATCGAAGCGTCACAAAAGCGGCATCGCCGTGCGCTTTCCACGCATGCTGCGTTGGCGGCTGGACAAGCCGGTGGAAGAGGCGGATGACCTGGCAACCTTGCAGGCATTGCTGGCCTGAGGCAATTCTGGCCCGCGAAGAAGCCAGCGCGATCAACGGAGCGAAAGCGATGCAGGCGCAAGGCCAAAAATTATGCTTCTATCTTTGAGCCGACCCGTGTCGCAGACCGTATTCGCCACGCATCCAGGACCGCCATGCACCATTCAACCCACGACCTGCTCTCACCCGTTCCGGGCATCACCCGCCAACTGCACAGCTTTCACTTCGGCCCCCGTGGTGGCGGCAAGGTCTATATCCAGGCCTCGCTGCACGCCGACGAGCTGCCAGGCATGCTGGTGGCCTGGCACCTCAAACACCGCTTGATGGCACTTGAACAACAGGGCCGCCTGCAGCGTGAAATCGTCCTGGTACCGGTGGCCAACCCGGTCGGCCTGGAACAAGTGCTGCTGGATGCGCCACTGGGGCGCTTCGAACTGCAAAGCGGCGAAAACTTCAACCGCAACTTCGTCGACCTGTCGGACACCATTGGCGACCAGATCGAAACACACCTGACTCAGGACCCGGTGCATAACGTTGCGCTGATTCGCGAATACCTGCGCCGAGGGCTGGAGGCACATCCGGCCCGCACGCCCCTGCAGGCGCAGCGCCTGATCCTGCAGCGCCTGGCCTGCGACGCCGACATGGTGCTGGACCTGCATTGCGATTTCGAGGCGGTCGAGCACCTGTACACCACGCCCGACGCCTGGCAGCAGATCGAGCCGCTGGCCCGCTACCTGGGCGCCCAGGCCAGCCTGCTGGCCACCGACTCGGGCGGGCAGTCGTTCGACGAATGCTTCAGCCTGGTCTGGTGGCAGTTGCAGCAACGCTTCGGCAAGCGCTTCCCTATCCCGCTGGGCTGCTGCTCGGTGACTGTCGAACTGCGTGGTCAGGCCGATGTCAGCCATGACCTGGCCAGCCAGGATTGCCAGGCGATAATCGACTTCCTGACCCACGCGGGTGTTATCGAGGGCACCAGCCCCGCCTTGCCGGCCTTGCTCAACCCCGCCACTGCGCTGGCTGCTGTCGAGCCGGTGTCGACGCCACTGGGCGGTTTGCTGGTGTATCACGCCAAACCAGGGCAGCACCTGGAAGCCGGTCAGTTGATCGCAGAAATCATCGACCCGCTCAGCGACCGGGTGACCGCCGTACGCAACAGCCAGCCAGGCCTGTTGTACGCCCGCAGCGTGCGGCGCATGGCAACCGCGGGCATGGTCATCGCCCATGTGGCCGGCGAGCAGGTATGCCGCAGCGGCTATCTGCTGGGCAACTGATTCGGTAAAACCATTGCCACTGGCGGCTGGTCTGTAGAAGCACAACCTTGGACGGACCACTGCCTCATGCCCACCGCCACTGACCTTGCCAATGCCTGGTTCGCCAAACGCGGCTGGAAGCCGTTCGCTTTCCAGCGACGTGTCTGGGCAGCAGTGGAACGTGGCGAGTCTGGCCTGTTACATGCCAGTACCGGCGCAGGCAAGACCTACGCGGTATGGCTCGCCGCGCTACGTGCGTTCAAGGCCCTGCCACAGGGCCGCCAATCTGTACCTCTGCAGGTGGTATGGGTGACACCCATGCGAGCCCTGGCCGCCGACACTGCCCGTGCCTTGCAAGCGCCCGTTGATGAGCTCGAGCTGCCCTGGAGCATAGGGGTGCGCAGCGGCGACACTGGCAGCGCCGAACGCGCCCGGCAAGCACGGCGCCTGCCCAGTGTACTGGTCACCACCCCCGAAAGCCTCACCTTGCTATTGACCCGGGCACAGGCCCGCGAAGACTTCGCCACGCTGCGCTTGGTGGTGGTGGATGAATGGCACGAACTGCTGGGCAACAAACGCGGGGTACAACTGCAACTGGCCCTCGCCCGCCTGCGCCGGTGGCACCCCGGGCTGCCCACCTGGGGTCTCTCTGCCACGCTGGGCAACCTGCAACACGCGTTGGAGGTACTCCTGCCACAAGGTGGCCTGCTGGTGCAGGGCCGCCAGGACAAGGCGCTGCAGGTTGATACCCTGCTGCCGGCGGCGATTGACCGCTTCCCCTGGGCCGGGCACATGGGCCTCAAGATGCTCGAGCAGGTCAGCCATGAGATCGACGCCAGTGCCAGTTGTCTGGTATTTACCAACACCCGTGCCCAGGCCGAACTATGGTACCAGGCCCTGCTTGACGCCCGCCCCGATTGGGCCGGGCTGATTGCCCTGCACCATGCCTCGCTCGCCCGGGACACCCGTGACTGGGTCGAGCGCAGCCTCAAGCAGGGCAGCCTGAAGGCAGTGGTCTGTACGTCCAGCCTGGACCTTGGCGTGGACTTTTTACCGGTGGAGCGGGTGCTGCAGATCGGCTCGGCCAAGGGTATTGCCCGCCTGATGCAGCGGGCCGGTCGCTCCGGTCATGCACCGGGGCGTCGCTCGCGAATAACCCTGGTGCCTACTCACAGCCTGGAACTGGTGGAAGCAGCAGCAGCCCGCCAGGCACTGGCAGCCGGGCACATTGAAGCGCGCTTCTCGCCACGCCTGTGCATGGACGTCCTGGTGCAGCACCTGGTCAGCATGGCCTTGGGCAGTGGTTTTCGCGCAGAACAATTGCTGTCCGAAGTGCGCAGCACCTGGGCGTTCGCCGAGTTGCGCGACAACCAGTGGCAATGGGCATTGGACTTCGTCTGCCACGGCGGAGGCTCACTCAGCGCCTACCCTGATTACCAGCGTGTTGAACGCCAAGAGGACGGCACCTATCGCGTGGCCAGTGAACGCCTGGCGCGCCGTCACCGCATGGGCATCGGCACCATTGTCAGTGATGCCCACCTGCAGTTGAAATACTGGAGCAAGGGCGGCGGGGGCAAAACGCTGGGCAGTGTCGAAGAAGCGTTCATCGCCCGCCTGCGCCCGGGCGATACGCTGGTATTTGGCGGGCGAGTGCTGGAACTGGTACGGGTGGAAAACATGACGGCCTATGTGCGTCGCAGTACTGCGCGCAAGGCTGCGGTGGCGCGCTGGAATGGCGGGCGCATGCCGCTCTCCAGCGAACTGGCCGACGCGCTGGTTGAACAACTCGATGCCGCAGCCCATGAGCGCTTCGAGGGCCCGGAGATGCGCGCGGTGCGCCCGCTGCTGGCGCTACAGGCTCAATGGTCGGCGTTGCCCACGACAGGCACGCTGCTGGCCGAGACGTTCAAATCCCGCCAGGGTTGGCACCTGTTCCTTTACCCGTTTGCCGGGCGCATGGCCAATCTGGGCCTGGCCAACCTGATTGCGTGGCGGGTCAGCCGCGTGCAGCCGCTGTCGGTATCGATTGCCGTCAACGATTATGGGTTCGAGCTGCTCAGCCCTGGCACCGTGGACTGGGCAGCGTACTTGCCGCAGGCGCTTGCTACCGAACACCTGCTGGAGGATGTATTGGCTAGCCTGAATGCGGGAGAAATGGCGTTGCGGCGTTTTCGTGAGATCGCCCAGATCGCCGGGCTGGTTTTTGGCGGGTACCCGGCAGCACAGAAAAGTACCCGGCAGATCCAGGCATCCAGTGGGCTGTTCTACGAGGTTTTCCGCAAGCATGACGCTGACAACCTGCTACTGGGCCAGGCGCGGGACGAGGTGCTGAGAGAGGAGCTGGAAATTGACCGGCTGCATCAGCAATTGCTGAAAATGGGCAGCCTGCGCTTGGACCTGCGTATGTTGAAGCGGCCGGGACCGTTGGCATTTGCGTTGCTCGTGGAAGGCATGCGCGAGACGCTGAGCACCGAAAAACTGGCGGACCGGATTGCGCGAATGGTGGCTGAGCTGGAAAGCGCTGCGTCAATGGGCCCGACTGAACCATGAATCATCAGCCCATCACCCACTGTGGCCAAACGCTCTGGCTGCTCCCCGACAAAGCCATCTACTGGCCTGCCCGCCGCGCTCTGCTGGTAGCAGACGTGCACATCGGCAAGGCCGCCAGCTACCGCGCCCTCCATCAGCCGGTACCACGCGGCACCACGCAGGCCACACTCGCGCGGCTTGATAGCCTGCTGGGGGCTTATGACTGTGAGCTGCTGATCATTCTGGGCGATTTTCTGCATGCCCGAACGGCACGCGCCCCGGCGACACTGGCCAAGGTGCATGATTGGCGGGAACGGCATGCAAATCTGCAAATAGTCCTGATACGCGGCAACCATGATCGCAACGCAGGCGATCCCCCCGCTTCGCTGCGCATTGAAGTGCAAGATGAACCTTGGCTATTGGAACCGTTCGCGCTACAGCACGAACCTCAACCACACCCCACCCATCCGGTGCTGGCAGGCCATGTTCACCCGGTCTTCGTCCTGCGCGGCAAGGCTCGCCAACGACTGCGCCTGCCTTGCTTCCTGATCGATGCCCGCGTGAGCCTGCTGCCGGCATTTGGTGAATTCACCGGTGGCTGGGAAATTACGCCAGCCGACGCCAGCAAGATCTACCTGTCTGGCGCGGGGCGCGTCTGGCCGGTGTAAATGCGCTCAGGCGACAGGCGCCGGAGGCGGCTCGTCAGGCAAGGTGGGTTCGCCTGGCTCCGTAAGAGGTGTATCGCCTGGCTGCGGGGGCTGTGGCGTATCGGGACCAGGCTGGTGCGGCACGCCCCCCGCCTGCATCGGCAGCGGGTGCGCCAGCAGTGACCAGGGCAACAACCCGACGTGGTTGGGCTGCAGGCCTGCCAGCTTGGCACTGATTGCGGGATGGAGTTTCATTGGCTGCTCCTGACGTAAGCCGATACGCATCATGCGCATCGGCATTACAGCGTTGGAGTGCCAAAGCCACGGGTAATTCCCCGCGTTTGTCGGTTCAGGTACGTGGCAGGGTAACGCCGCGCTGGCCTTGGTATTTGCCGCCACGGTCCTTGTAGGACACTTCACACTCTTCGTCCGACTGCAGGAACAGCATCTGTGCCACGCCTTCGTTGGCGTAGATTTTCGCCGGCAGCGTGGTGGTGTTGGAGAACTCCAGCGTCACGTGGCCCTCCCACTCGGGCTCGAGCGGGGTGACGTTGACGATGATGCCGCAGCGGGCGTAGGTGCTCTTGCCCAGGCAGATGGTCAGCACGTCACGCGGAATGCGGAAATACTCGACAGTGCGGGCCAGGGCGAAGGAGTTCGGCGGGATGATGCAGACGTCGCTCTTGATATCGACAAAGCTGCCGGCGTCGAAGTTTTTGGGGTCGACGGTGGCCGAGTTGATATTGGTGAAAACCTTGAATTCGTCGGCGCAGCGCACGTCGTAGCCGTAGCTGGAAACACCGAAGGAAATGACCCGGCTGTCCTGTTCGCCGCGCACCTGGCGCTCGACGAACGGTTCGATCATGCCGTGTTCCTGCGCCATGCGGCGAATCCACTTGTCCGATTTGATGCTCATGGCGGGGGTGTCCTGAAGAGTTGCGTGGTAAAAATCGTGAGGCGCATCTTACCGGTCCCGGCGCGCAGGTTAAAGTTCTATGCCGCATCCCGCGCCGGGCGGAGGCTGCAGCCGCCGTCGATCCGAATTTGCCTAAAGCTTCTCCAGACCATTGGCAGGTTGCGGAAAGTGGGGTAAGGTGACGCCACTGTGCTGCACGTGACACCGAGAATCTCTAGTTTGATGCACGATCCTGATCGGCCCATCGCTGAATTTTCTGCTCTCTTTGCGCTCAGTCCCGGGCAGGGTTTTTCCTGACCGTTATTAAATTGTCCAAGGAGACAGAAAAATGTCCAATCGCCAATCCGGTACCGTTAAGTGGTTCAACGATGAGAAAGGCTACGGCTTCATCACCCCTCAGTCGGGTGACGACCTGTTCGTGCACTTCAAAGCCATCCAAGCTGACGGCTTCAAAACCCTGAAAGAAGGCCAGGCTGTTACTTTCGTCGCTACCCGCGGCCAGAAAGGCATGCAGGCTGAAGAAGTTCAGATCGCCTAAGTCGATCTCGCTTCCTAGCTTTCAAAAAAACCCGCCTTCTGGCGGGTTTTTTTATGCCTGTGCAGGAGCGGCCTTGTGTCGCGAAAGGGGTGCGAAGCACCCCCAAGATAGGTGATCCAACCACATATTGCCGGGGCCGCTTTGCGGCCCTTTCGCGGCACAAGGCCGCTCCCACAGGAAATGCGTCAGTCTTCGCTGATGGTAATGCTCGGCATCGCCGGTGCGGCTGCTTCCTGCAGTACGATGCGTGCACCCACCTGGCGGGCCAGTTCCTGATAGACCATGGCAATCTGGCTTTCCGGCTCGGCAATCGCCGTGGGCTTACCGCTGTCGGCCTGCTCGCGGATCAGCATCGACAACGGCAGCGAGGCCAGCAGGTCGACGCCATACTGGCTCGCCAGCTTCTCACCACCGCCTTCGCCGAACAGATGCTCGGCATGACCACAGTTTGAACAGATATGCACGGCCATGTTCTCGACCACGCCGAGCACCGGGATGTTGACCTTGCGGAACATCTCCACGCCCTTCTTGGCATCCAGCAACGCCAGGTCCTGCGGAGTGGTGACGATCACAGAGCCGGCCACCGGCACTTTCTGCGCCAGCGTCAGCTGGATATCGCCGGTACCCGGCGGCATGTCGATCACCAGGTAATCCAGGTCGTCCCAGGCGGTTTGGGTCACCAGTTGCAGCAGCGCACCGGAGACCATCGGGCCTCGCCAGACCATCGGCGTGTTGTCGTCGGTGAGGAACGCCATGGACATGACTTCCACACCATGAGCCTTGATCGGCACAAACCACTTCTGGTCACGGATCTGTGGGCGGGTGCCTTCAGCAATACCGAACATCACGCCCTGGCTTGGGCCGTAGATGTCGGCATCGAGAATACCCACCCGCGCGCCTTCGCGGGCCAAGGCCAAGGCCAGGTTGGCCGCGGTGGTCGACTTGCCCACCCCACCCTTGCCCGAGGCCACGGCGACGATGTTCTTGACGTTGGCCATGGCCGGTACCTGGGCCTGGGCCTTGTGCGCGGCCACCTGGCAATCGATCGACACCTGGGCGCTGCTGACGCCCTCGAGGTTGCCGATGGCGGTCTGCAGCACCTGGGCCCAGCCGTTCTTGAACAGCCCGGCGGCATACCCCAACTGCAACTGCACGCTGACCTGACCGCCCTGGATATCGATGGCGCGCACGCAACCGGCGCTGACCGGGTCCTGGTTCAGATAGGGGTCGGTGTACTGGCGAAGCACGCCTTCAACGGCGGCACGGGTGACGGCACTCATGGAGACTCCCATTGGCAAACTTGATGTAGAACAGGCGCCTATCCTAACCCGTCAATCGTCAGCAGATGCGCATGCGGGGTGAAATATCTTCGCCAGCCCTTTATAGTGGCCGATCATCCTTATTTTTACCCCGTCGCCAGATAAGTAGCCGAGCCACCATGTCCGAGCCACGTCAGATTCTCGTCACCAGCGCCTTGCCCTATGCCAATGGATCCATCCATCTTGGCCATATGCTCGAGTACATCCAGACAGACATGTGGGTACGCTTCCAGAAAATGCGCGGCAACCAGTGTATCTACGTGTGCGCCGACGACGCCCACGGCTCGGCCATCATGCTGCGTGCCGAAAAGGAAGGCATCACGCCGGAACAGCTGATCGCCAACGTCCAGGCCGAGCACAGCGGCGACTTCGCCGACTTTTTGGTGGAGTTCGACAACTTCCACTCCACCCACAGCGAAGAAAACCGCGAACTGTCGAGCCTGATCTACACGCGCCTGCGTGAAGCCGGGCACATCGCCACCCGTTCGGTAACCCAGTACTTCGACCCGGAAAAGGGCATGTTCCTGGCCGACCGCTTCATCAAGGGCACCTGCCCCAAGTGCGCGGCCGAAGACCAGTACGGCGACAACTGTGAAAAATGCGGCGCGACCTACGCGCCCACCGAGCTGAAGAACCCCAAGTCGGCGATTTCCGGGGCCACCCCGGTACTGCGTGATTCACAGCACTTCTTCTTCAAGCTGCCAGACTTCCAGGCGATGCTGCAGCAGTGGACCCGCAGCGGCACCCTGCAGGACGCCGTGGCCAACAAACTCGCCGAATGGCTGGATTCCGGCCTGCAGGAGTGGGATATCTCCCGTGACGCGCCGTACTTCGGCTTCGAAATCCCGGGCGAACCAGGCAAGTACTTCTACGTATGGCTGGACGCGCCAATCGGCTACATGGCCAGCTTCAAGAACCTGTGCGCACGCCGCCCAGAGCTGGACTTCGACGCCTTCTGGAAAGAAGACTCCAAGGCCGAGCTGTACCATTTCATCGGCAAGGACATCGTCAACTTCCACGCCCTGTTCTGGCCTGCCATGCTCGAAGGCGCCGGTTTCCGCAAGCCGACTGCGGTCAACGTGCACGGCTACCTGACCGTAAACGGCGCCAAGATGTCCAAGTCCCGCGGCACCTTCATCAAGGCCCGCACCTACCTTGACCACCTGCAGCCGGAATACCTGCGTTACTACTACGCGGCCAAGCTGGGCCGTGGCGTCGACGACCTGGACCTGAACCTGGAAGACTTCGTGCAGAAGGTCAACTCCGACCTGGTGGGCAAGGTGGTCAACATCGCCAGCCGCTGCGCCGGGTTCATCCACAAAGGCAATGAAGGCGTGATGGTGGCCGGCGATGCCGCACCTGAGCTGACCGAGGCCTTCCTGGCCGCTGCCCCGTCGATCGCCGAAGCCTACGAAGGCCGCGATTTTGGCCGCGCCATGCGCGAGATCATGGCGCTGGCCGACCGCGCCAACGCCTGGATCGCCGACAAAGCACCGTGGTCGCTGGCCAAGCAGGAAGGCAAGCAGGATGAAGTGCAGGCCATCTGCGCCCAGGGCATCAACCTGTTCCGTCAGCTGGTGATCTTCCTCAAGCCCGTGCTGCCCGTGCTGGCCGCCGACGCCGAGGCCTTCCTCAACGTTGCCCCGCTGGCCTGGAACGACCACCTGTCGCGCCTGGAAAACCACCAGCTGAACCCGTTCAAGGCACTGATGAGCCGCATCGAACCGGCCAAGGTCGAAGCCATGGTCGCAGCCAGCAAGGAGGACCTGCTGGCCGCCGAAGCCAAGGCCCCGGCGGGTAACGGCGAGCTGAGCAAGGACCCACTGTCGGCAGAAATCGAATTCGACACCTTCGCTGCCGTTGACCTGCGCGTGGCACTGATCGTCAAGGCCGAAGCGGTGGCAGGTGCCGACAAGCTGCTGCAACTGACCCTGGACATCGGTGACGAGCGCCGTAACGTGTTCTCCGGTATCAAGTCGGCTTACCCTGACCCGTCCAAGCTGGAAGGCCGCCTGACCATGATGGTAGCCAACCTCAAGCCACGGAAGATGCGCTTTGGCGTGTCCGAAGGCATGGTCATGGCGGCCGGCCCTGGCGGTGAAGAAATCTACCTGCTGAGCCCGGACAGCGGCGCCAAGCCAGGCCAGCGCATCAAGTAACAGCCCTGCCCCGGCCTTTGTGCCGGGGCAGTTCCCTCTGCGCCTTGATTGCCGGACAATCACCATGATTCCCGGCTATCGTCATCTCATGAGCGACTACATCCTGGTCCTGATCAGCGCCGCGCTGGTCAATCACCTGTGCCTGCTGCAACCATCAGTCTCCAGGCTGCACCTGCATGTGCATGGCCTGGCCTGCGCGCTATGCATTGCGCTGGGCGTGATCGGTGCTCAGTTGCTGGTGCGAGGGGTGCTTGCTCCATTGCACATCCACGACCTTGCCCTTTTCGTATTGTTGCCCTGGCTGGCGCTGCTCGCCTGGGGCGTGCCATGGCTGCTGGCCAAATGGCGCCCGAACTGGCCCGTAACGGGGTTGCCAGCACTGCTCTTGAGTAACAGCGCAGCGCTGGGGCTGGCGCTGCGGCTGGCCAGCGACGACAGCACCTGGCCAGCCACACTGCTGCTAGGCCTGCTGGGCGGTGGCGGCTTCTGGCTGGCGCTGGCCTTGCTCGCCGACCTGCGCCAGCGCAGTGCCCATGCCGATATCCCCGGCGTACTGCGCGGCCTGCCCATCGAATTGATCGGTGCCGGGGTAATGGCCATGGCGTTTTCCGGTTTCAATGGGTTGTTTGCGCAATGAATACCAGCCCTGACCCGCGACTACGCACCAGCATGGGCCTGGTCTTGCTGGCCTGCGTACCTGGCCTGCTGACGCTGCTGTGGCTCCATGGCTGGGGTTTTCTGGTGAACCTGTTGCTCTGCACCAGCGCCGCCTTGCTGTGCGAAACCCTGCTGCTGGCAATGCGCGGGCAAGCACTGAAGCCGGCGTTAGACGACTGCAGCGCTCTGGTGACCGCTGTGTTGCTGGCGTGCGCACTTCCTACCCTGGCGCCATGGTGGTTGCCGGTGGTCGCCACAAGCGTTGCCATCGGTATCGGCAAACAGGCCTTTGGCGGTGTCGGCCGCAACCTGTTCAACCCGGCCATGGTCGGTTATGCCTTTGTACTGCTGAGCTTCCCGTTGCACATGAACCATTGGCCGGGGCCTGCACCGGGCCTGATGGAAAGCCTGCAGCAGGCATTTGCGGGTAGCGAGCACATTGATGCCTGGGCCAGCCCTACGCTGCTCGATGGCCTGCGCCACAACCGCAGCCTCACCATTGATGAGCTATTCGCCAGTCACCCAGGTTTTGGCAGTATTGGCGGGAGGGAAAGCGAATGGGCCAACCTGGCGTTCCTGCTCGGCGGCCTGTTCCTGCTGCAGCGCAAGGTGATCAGCTGGCATGCGCCCGCGGGCTTGCTGGCAGGGCTGTTCGTGTTCAGTTTGTTGGGCTGGAACGGTTCGGGGTCGGATTCCAATGGCTCACCTTTGCTGCACCTGTTCTCCGGGTCGACCATGCTGGCGGCGTTCTTCATTGCCACCGAGCCCGTCTCCGGCCCAAAAAATGAGTGGGCCAAGCTGGGCTTCGGCTTAGGAGCAGGGCTGCTGATCTACCTGATTCGCACTTGGGGCAGCTACCCGGATGGCACAGCTTTCGCCATCCTGCTGATGAACCTCATGGCACCGAGCCTTGAGCGCCTGGCCCTGCTGCATCAGCAGGCCACCCGATGAGCCGCCTGGCGCGGGATGCAGGCCTGCTGCTGCTAACCGTGGCACTGGCTGTGTCTGTCACGCTGGCATGGCGACAATGGACCAGTACTGCCGTCGCCAGCGCCGAGAAGCAACTGCAAAGCCGCCAGCGGCTGGCGGTGCTGCCTGAAGGCAGTTACGACAACCAGCCACTGGACACCCCCCTGGCCATGCCCGCCGCACAGCGGCCAAACAGTCGTATCCTGGCAGCTTACCGCGCAACGCGAGCAGGCGAGCCAACCGCCATCATCCTGATCACCCAAGCCCAAGGGTATGCCGGGCCGATCGTGCTGAGCATTGCCATCGGCACAGACGGCCGCCTGATCGGTAGCCAAGTGGTCGAGCAGCAGGAAACCCCAGGGTTGGGCGCACGCCTGGGAGACCCGCAGGTGCACTGGTTGGGGCAGTTTGCCAACCGTCAGCTGGGCGACCACTGGGCGCTGAAGCGGGACCACGGTGACTTTGACCAACTGGCCGGCGCAACCGTGACTTCACGGGCAGTGATCACAGCGTTGCAGGAAGGCCTGAGCTATTTCGATGAGCAGCGCAACTTGCTGCTGGAGGCCCCCACGCATGAATAGCGTCTACTGGCTGGCCGCAAGCCTTGTGCCCGTGCTTGGCGCCACCGGCTCACTGCGAGAGGGCGCCGCCATTGGCGTGTGCGCGATACTGATGAGCACGCTGCACCAATTACTGCTGGCGCCCTTGCGCCAGCGGCTGGCCACCTGGGCGTACATGCTGGCAAGCCTGCTGCTGTTGGCCGCCCTGGCCAGTTGCCTGCAACTGGCCCTGCGTGCGTGGCTACTGCCACTGGCCATTGCCCTGGGCCACTATCCTGCGCTGCTTTGCCTGCAATGCCTGGTTTACGACCACCTGCTACCCAGCCAGGGGCACTGGCGCCTGCTGGTCAGGCACCTTGGTGCCATGCTTGCCATCTGCCTGCTGCTCGGTGCCAGCCGCCAAGGGTTGGCCCAGTTGGCCGGCCTGCACCTGGCCAGCCTGGCCCCCGGCGCACTGCTACTGCTCGGACTGCTGCTGGCCTTGTACAATCGCCTGCGTCCGGGCCCCGCCCACCCACGTCGTCAAGGAAAGCGCTGATTTCATGAATGCCGCCAAACGCCTGGAGATCTTTCGCAGGCTGCACGAAGACAACCCCGACCCGAAGACCGAACTGGCCTACACCACGCCGTTCGAACTGCTGGTCGCCGTGACGCTGTCCGCGCAATCCACCGACGTCGGCGTCAACAAGGCCACCGCCCGCCTGTTCCCTGTCGCCAACACCCCGGAGGCCATCTATGCCCTGGGCGTTGAGGGCCTGAGCGAATACATCAAGACCATCGGGCTTTACAACAGCAAGGCCAAGAACGTCATCGAAGCCTGCCGCATGCTGATAGAGCAGCACGGCAGCCAGGTGCCGCAGACCCGCGAAGCCCTGGAGGCACTGCCCGGCGTTGGCCGCAAGACCGCCAACGTGGTGCTCAATACTGCATTCCGCCAACCAACCATGGCCGTGGATACCCATATCTTCCGGGTCAGCAACCGCACAGGCATTGCGCCAGGCAAGACGGTGCTGGAGGTAGAGAAGAAACTGGTCAAGTTCGTGCCAAAGGATTACCTGCTCGATGCCCATCACTGGTTGATCCTGCACGGGCGCTATGTCTGCCAGGCACGCAAGCCAAGGTGTGGCAGTTGCCGGATCGAGGACTTGTGCGAATACAAGCATAAGACCAGCGACGATTGAGCCGATAGCTTGAAACCACTCGAGCGATTGAAAAAATCTTTTTTACCGGCGTCTGCTTTCTGGTTATAAGGACGGCCAATGGCCCCTTGGCTTGGAGCGACTCATGAGCACCGATAAAGACGAACTGTCGATCGAAGATGATTTTGTTGCCACAGAAGATGAAGCGGAACCCCAGGTGGAGATCGCCAAGACCAACCTGAGCAAACGCCGCACCATCGACAACATGCTGGAAGAACGGCGCCTGCAAAAGCAGCTGGCCGATTTCGACTACGACCTGTAGTGCGGCTGCGGAGCACTGGCAAAGCCTCCTGAATGGAGGCTTTGCGGGCCGGCAGTCAGTTGAGCCCTTGCCGCTGCGCCAGCTCGATCAGGTCAACCAGCGACCGCGCATTGAGCTTTAGCAACAGGCGGGACTTGTAGGTGCTGACCGTCTTGTTGCTGAGGAACATGCTGTCGGCAATTTCCTTGTTCGAGCGCCCCCGCGCCAGCTGTTGCAACACCGTCATCTCGCGCGCCGAGAGACGGTTTACCATATCCGTCTCGCTCCCCCCTCCCCTGCCACGCGACGCATGGAGGGCCTGATTGGGGAAGTAGCTGTAACCCGACAACACGGCCTTGATAGCGCTCAGGAGCTCGGTGAGTTCCTGCTGCTTGCAGACGTAACCCGATGCCCCCGCCTGCATGCAGCGCATCGAGAAGTTGCCGGGAGCCTGCGACGTCAGCACCAGCACCTTGCTGCCTGGGCTGAAAGTGGCCATGCGCGCAATAACCTCCAGGCCATCCAGCCTGGGGATTCCAATGTCGAGCACCACGATATCCGGCAAGTGTTGCCGAGTGAGTTGCAGTGCAGCCACCCCATTGTCGGTCTCCGCCACGACGTCGTACCCATGCCGCTCCATCAGCATGCGCACGGCCAGGCGTATGACCGGATGATCATCCACGATAAGCACTTTATTCATGCGATATCCATTGATTCATTATTTTTGCTTTGGCACGCCACGATAACCGACAGGGCGCCCGATGGCGCGGCGAATTCTCGGCGAAACTCATGAGCAGATGAAACCTACATAAGTTAGAGAAATTTCCTACAAATAACGGCGATAGTTGTAACAACTAAAATCTTTATTCCCAAACTGACGGTAGCATTGGGCTGCAGGTGCGCACCAGTTGAAAACTGACGCTCAATTGAAGAAAGAGCCAATTCGAAAAAGGTGAAAAGTCGGAGCTATCAGGCTATTTGGCGATTATTCCTCGCCCGGAAATCAATCCGGTATTTAGTTGAGCGCAACGGTAGGTAAAGATGGCTAAAACTGCTGGAGACGGCCCAAATGACCCAAGCACAACCTGTCGCCCCGCTGACGATCATTGCCATCTTCGCGGGGATAATCGAAGCCTCTGCCCTTGCCACACTTCCGTTTCTTAGCGAGTCTAGCCAGAAGCTCTACACCTGGTTTCTGGTGGGTTTCCCATTCTTTCTGACTGCGCTGTTCTTCCTGACGCTCAATTTCAACTACAAGTCGTTCTACAGTCCATCATCCGACAGGGCGGCGAACGGCACCACGCTGGCTGAAAATAGCGTGGCCACGCCTGCAATGGCCGACGGTGCCCGCGAAGCAGTTCAAGGGGAGCCTGTCACATTCATGTTTTCCGGCCCCGACGCCAATCGCATGATGGAGCAGCAACTGCTTTCTGCACTTGCCCAACCTCCCCTACCGGCGCGAACCTGGCGCTTTTGCAACCTGGACAGACGTCAATGTGCGCAGCTGTCCATCAGTGCACTTGATGGCCACGTCGTGAACGACGAGCACTGAATGCCCAAACTTTTCTGAGCACATAAAAAACCCCGGCCTAAGCCGGGGTTTTCAAGACACGCGCCAGCAATCAGAGCAGCGAACGGCCCTTGTTGGCAGCAATGCGCATGCGCAAAGCGTTCAGCTTGATAAAGCCGGCAGCGTCCGCCTGGTTGTACGCGCCGCCATCTTCTTCGAAGGTGGCGATGTTGGCATCGAACAGCGAGTCGTCCGACTTGCGGCCGACCACGGTGACGTTGCCCTTGTACAGCTTCAGGCGCACTACGCCATTCACGTTGACCTGGGAGGCGTCGATCATCTGCTGCAGCATCAGACGCTCCGGGCTCCACCAGTAACCGGTGTAGATCAGGCTGGCGTACTTCGGCATCAGCTCATCTTTCAGGTGAGCGACTTCGCGGTCCAGGGTGATCGACTCGATGGCACGGTGGGCCTTGAGCATGATGGTACCGCCAGGGGTCTCGTAGCAGCCACGCGACTTCATGCCGACGTAACGGTTCTCGACGATGTCCAGGCGGCCGATGCCGTTGGCACCACCGATACGGTTCAGATCGGCCAGAACGGTGGCTGGGCTCTTGTCGACGCCGTCGATGGCAACGATGTCACCGTTACGGTAGGTCAGCTCGATGTAGGTGGCCTGGTCCGGGGCATTCTCAGGCGAGACGCTCCAGCGCCACATGTCTTCTTCGTGCTCGGTCCAGGTATCTTCCAGGACACCGCCTTCGTAGGAGATGTGCAGCAGGTTGGCGTCCATCGAGTACGGCGACTTCTTCTTGCCGTGGCGCTCGATAGGAATGCCATGCTTTTCGGCGTAGTCCATCAGTTTTTCGCGGGACAGCAGGTCCCACTCACGCCACGGGGCGATAACCTTGACGCCTGGTTTCAGGGCGTATGCACCCAGTTCGAAACGAACCTGGTCGTTGCCTTTGCCAGTAGCGCCATGGGAAATGGCGTCAGCGCCGGTTTCGTTGGCGATTTCGATCAGGCGCTTGGCGATCAGCGGGCGGGCAATGGAAGTACCCAGCAGGTACTCACCTTCGTAGACGGTGTTGGCGCGGAACATCGGGAACACGAAATCACGCACGAACTCTTCGCGCAGATCGTCGATGTAAATCTCTTTAACACCCATTGCCTGGGCCTTGGCACGGGCCGGCTCGACCTCTTCGCCCTGACCCAGGTCAGCGGTGAAGGTCACCACTTCGCAGTTGTAGGTATCCTGCAGCCACTTGAGAATCACCGAAGTATCAAGGCCGCCGGAATACGCCAGTACGACCTTTTTTACGTCCGCCATGCCATCACTCCACGGGGTTGTACGGAAAGGGGTCGATTCTAACGGCCTTGCGGAAAAATTTACAGTGGGGCGACAGCTTCTGACGACAAAGCGACAAGAACTGTCGGAAGGGCGACGGGGGTATGCATGACCATCTCACAGCCGCTGGAAATGTCGTGGCAAACACCTGAAGGCCCCCCCCGATCTCAGGGTGCCTTCGCCCCCGGCGCGGCAGCAGCCGGGCTGGCTGGTGCTGGGGGGGCAGGCGCCGCTGGCTCAGCCGGTTTTTCCACAGGTTTCTCAACCACCGAAACCCGATCCAGCTCGATGTTTACCCGGCGATTGCGTGCCCGGTTGGCCGCACTGTTGTTCTTCACCAACGGGTACTGCTCGCCATGGAAGCGCACCGTGATCTGTTCTTCAGTCAATCCATGGGCCTTGAAGTAATCAGCCACAGCCAGCGCACGACGGCGCGACAGGTCTCGGTTGGTCAGGCGGTTGCCACTGTTGTCGGAGTGGCCGTCGAGCTCGATGTGGTTCACCGTCGGGTCAGCTTTGATGTAATCCAGGATCACATCCAGCCGTGCACGCGCCGACGCGTCCAGCTCGGTGCCGCCCCCGGGGAAACCCACCTGGGTCTGGCGCACCTGATCATAATTCATAGGCAGCAGCTTGCCGGCACAGACCAGATAGTCGCTGTAGGCCTTGGCGAAGCTGACCGGCAGAACGCGTACCTCCATTGGCCTTCCGGCCTCACCGGTGTAGTTGCGCACCACTGTGCTACGCCCGTCGAGCAAGCCGTTGATCAGGCGGCTGGCCTGGCCTTGGGAAGAACTGAACAGCACACCGGTGCGGGCCATCCGCACGTTGCCCAGGTTGATATCACCCCGCCCAGGCTGCCACGGCGCCGCCGCCGCCAGCAGGCTGGCTGTACCTGCACCCAGTACATTGTTGTCCGAACGTAGCTGAAAAACGGGCTGTTCACCTGCCCGACGCACGAACTCACCGCTACCAAAACCTTCTATCGGCTGGATCAGACGGCACTCGAACGGGTCGCCCTCGACCTTCCAGGCAATATTTTCCATGCGCGTCTGAAAAGTCAGTGCACCGGCCGGCAGGCTGGCGAACAGGGTCAACAGGGTGAGGTAACGCTGGCGCACGGGCGGCTCCACAAATTCTGACGGCTTACCTGCAGGCTATCGGACGCCGGCCGGAAAACTTGATAGCCGTGCTCGCCCCAGGCTTTTCCGGTAGCATTGGGGCTTGAGTTCGACCCGCCTGGAATCCCCAATGTCCGATCGCCTGACCCTCCTGCGCCCCGACGACTGGCACATCCATCTGCGCGATGGTGCCGTCCTGCCCCACACCGTTGGCGACGTGGCGCGCACTTTTGCCCGTGCCATCATCATGCCAAACCTGGTTCCTCCGGTGCGTAATGCCGACGAGGCCAGTGCCTACCGTGAGCGCATCCTGGCCGCCCGCCCTGCCGGCAGCCGCTTCGAGCCGCTGATGGTGCTGTACCTCACCGACCGCACCAGCCCCGAGGATGTCCGCGCGGCCAAGGCCAGCGGCATCGTGTACGCCGCCAAACTGTACCCGGCCGGCGCCACTACCAACTCCGACTCGGGCGTGACCAGCATCGACAACATCTTCCCGGCCATCGAGGCGCTGGCGGAAGTCGGCATGCCACTGTTGGTGCATGGCGAAGTGACCCGCAGCGAGATCGACGTGTTCGACCGCGAGAAGCGCTTCATTGACGAGCACATGCGTCGTCTGGTCGAGCGCTTCCCGACGCTGAAAGTGGTGTTCGAACACATCACCACCGGCGATGCCGCTCAGTTCGTCACCGAGGCCCCGGCCAACGTCGGCGCGACCATCACTGCACAGCACCTGCTGTACAACCGCAACCACATGCTGGTTGGCGGCATTCGCCCGCACTTCTACTGCCTGCCGATCCTCAAGCGCAACACCCATCAGGTGGCGCTGCTGGACGCGGCCACCAGCGGCAACCCGAAGTTCTTCCTGGGCACCGACTCGGCACCGCACGCCCGTCACGCCAAGGAAGCCGCCTGCGGGTGCGCCGGTTGCTACACCGCATACGCGGCCATCGAGATGTACGCCGAAGCGTTCGAACAGCGTAACGCGCTGGACAAGCTCGAAGGCTTTGCCAGCTTGCACGGTCCTGCCTTCTACGGCCTGCCAGCGAACACCGACACCATTACCCTGGTGCGTGAAGAATGGACCGCCCCGGACAGCCTGCCGTTTGGCGAGCAGACCGTGATCCCGCTGCGCGCCGGTGAAAAACTACGTTGGCGCCTGCTGGAGGAAAACGCGTGAGCGAAGACCTCTACGAAGACGACATGGACACCCAGGGCAGCAGCGGTTCGCGCCACCCGATGGCCGAGCGCTTCCGCGGCTACCTGCCGGTGGTGGTGGATGTGGAGACTGGTGGTTTCAACAGCGCCACCGATGCGCTGCTGGAAATTGCCGCCGTCACGATCGGCATGGACGAGAAAGGCTTCCTGTTCCCCGAGCACACCTACTTCCACCGAGTGGAACCGTTCGAGGGCGCCAATATCGAAGCCGCCGCGCTGGAGTTCACCGGCATCAAGCTGGACCACCCGCTGCGCATGGCTGTTAGCGAGGAAAGCGCGCTGACCGATATCTTCCGCGGTGTACGCAAGGCACTCAAGGCCAATGGCTGCAAGCGGGCGATCCTGGTCGGCCACAACAGCAGCTTCGACCTGGGCTTCCTCAATGCGGCGGTGGCGCGCAACGACCTGAAGCGCAATCCGTTCCACCCGTTTTCGAGCTTCGACACCGCTACCCTCGCGGGCTTGGCGTATGGCCAGACCGTGCTGGCGCGTGCCTGCCAGAGCGCGGACATCGACTTCGACGGGCGTGAGGCGCACTCGGCGCGTTATGACACCGAGAAGACGGCCGAGCTGTTCTGCGGCATCGTCAACCGCTGGAAAGAGATGGGCGGCTGGCGCGACTTCAACGATTGAGCTGCAAAAGCATTCGCGGGCATGCCCGCTCCCACAGGTTCACCTTTGCCGTCAGGCATGCAGAGAATCGGAGGGAGCGGGCGCGCCCGCGAAGAGGCCGGCACAGAACGGCATAAAAAAACCGGCCAACGAGGGCCGGTTTTTTTATGCGAGCGGCAATTACAGCTTGCCGGCGTTCTCGCTCAGGTAGGCAGCAACGCCTTCTGGCGAAGCGTTCATGCCTTTGTCGCCTTTTTTCCAGTTGGCAGGGCAGACTTCGCCGTGCTCTTCGTGGAACTGCAGGGCGTCGACCAAGCGCAGCAGCTCGTCCATGTTACGGCCCAGTGGCAGGTCGTTGATGATCTGCGAGCGTACAACACCGTTGGTGTCGATCAGGAAGGCGCCACGGAAGGCCACGCCGCCTTCGGACTCTACGTCGTAGGCTTTGCAGATTTCGTGGGTCATGTCGGCAGCCAGGGTGTACTTCACCTGACCGATGCCGCCGTTGTTGACCGGGGTGTTACGCCAGGCGTTGTGGGTGAAGTGCGAGTCGATCGACACGCCGATCACTTCGACGTTGCGCGCCTGGAAGTCAGGGATGCGGTTGTCCAGGGCGATCAGCTCGGACGGGCAGACGAAGGTGAAGTCCAGCGGGTAGAAGAACACCAGGCCGTACTTGCCCTTGATGGCCGAAGCCAGGTTGAAGCTGTCGACGATCTCGCCATTGCCCAGCACGGCTGGAACGGTGAAATCGGGGGCTTTCTTACCAACGAGTACGCTCATTGTAATCTCCTGATGAGGGTGAAAAACCGTTTGCCGGGCCAGACGGGCTTGCCCGACATCCAACAAAGGCCGACCATCATACACGGCTTCTGATGACAGGCCGAATCCATCAGGCAGACAACCACCGGTCGCTCAAGCACGGCCTTTTTAGAAAGCACTTTGACAAGCATTCTCATTCACATTAAGCTCCCATCCATCGACTCAACCCGCGATGGTCAGCCCTTATGTATGTGTGTCTTTGTGTCGGCGTCACCGACGGACAGATCCGCGATGCGATCTATGAAGGATGCTGCAGTTACAAGGAAGTGCGAGCCGCGACCAATGTCGCAAGCCAGTGTGGCAAATGCGCCTGCCTGGCCAAGGAAGTGGTCCGCGAGACCCTGACCGAGCTGCAGGTCAGCCAGGCAGCCCTGCCCTACCCCGTGGAATTTACCGCAGCCTGAAAGCCCCTGATTCCAAAAACCGGACCCTGTGTCCGGTTTTTTTATGCCTTAAATTCAATAAGTTAGCGCTCCAACGCGGTTCACAAACATTCTTATTCCTATTAATTTTCACTTATTATTCAATAACTTAGGTTTGACACTCTTAAGTATCGGGCTCAAACTTCACTGTATTGGCACACTTCTACAGGGCAGGAACCCGAAATGAAAGGCGACGTAAGCGTCATCCAGCATCTCAACAAGATCCTCGGAAACGAGCTGGTCGCGATCAACCAGTACTTCCTGCACGCACGCATGTATGAAGATTGGGGCCTGAACAAACTCGGCAAGCACGAGTACAAGGAATCCATCGACGAGATGAAGCACGCTGACAAATTGATCAAGCGTATTCTCTTCCTCGAAGGCATCCCCAACGTTCAGGACCTGGGCAAGCTGCTGATCGGCGAGCACACCAAGGAAATGCTCGAGTGCGACCTGAAGCTCGAAAAGAAAGGCCTGGCCGACCTGAAGGCAGCCATTGCCCATTGCGAAACCGCTGGCGACTTCGGCTCGCGTGACATGCTCGAAGATATCCTCGAATCCGAGGAAGAGCATATCGACTGGCTGGAAACCCAACTGGGTCTGATCGACAAGATCGGCATCGAAAATTATCTGCAGTCGCAGATGGGCGAAGAGTAAATATTCGCCCCATAAAAAAACCCGCGATCAGCGGGTTTTTTTATGCTTGCCGGAAAATCAGGCTTCGGAAGCCTTGGCTTTGGCAGCAGCGTCCTTGATCAGGGTCTGCAGCTCGCCGTTCTGGAACATTTCCAGCATGATATCGCTACCGCCAACCAGCTCGCCGGCTACCCACAGCTGCGGGAAGGTCGGCCAGTTGGCATATTTGGGCAGGTTGGCACGGATTTCCGGGTTCTGCAGGATGTCGACGTAGGCGAACTTCTCGCCACAACCCATCACAGCTTGCGATGCCTTGGCCGAGAACCCGCACTGCGGGGCATTCGGCGAGCCTTTCATGTAAAGCAGAATGGTGTTGTTGGCAATCTGCTCTTTGATCGTTTCGATGATATCCATGTAGCACCTCGGCTTAACTTTGCGACGCTGTTGTCGGCACGGTGGCGCATTGTAACGGAAAGCCGAGCAGCGTGCTCGGCCTTACTGTTCCTTACGCGGCCTCCACCTGCACAGGTACGCCATTGAGCGCAGCGTTGCCGGACACCGGGTCGCGAAAGCGCTCGTCGGTCAGGTCGTTGGCACTCACGCCGGCTTGCGCCTGGGCGATCTGCAGGTGCACACCCTGACGAGCATGACCGTAGCCATGGGGCAGGCTGACCACACCGGGCATCATGTCCTCGCAGGCTTGCACCTCGACTTCGAGATCACCCGTACGCGAGCGGATACGCACCCGCTGGCCGTCCTGTAGTTGCCGTTGCTGCAAGTCTTGCGGGTGCATCAACAGCTGATGCCGTGGTTTGCCTTTCACCAGACGGTGGAAATTGTGCATCCACGAGTTGTTGCTACGCACATGGCGGCGGCCGATCAGCAGCAGTTCACCCGGTACAGGAGGTGCCAGTTGCGTCAGGCGGCGCAGGTCGTCCAGCAACACCTGGGGTGCGGCTTCGACAGCCTGACTGGCAGTCGCCAGGCGTGCAGCAAGGTTGCTGCGTAAAGGGCCCAGGTCCAGGCCGTGCGGATGATCGTCCAGTGTTGCGAGGGAAAGGCGCCAAGGTGTTGCTTGGCCATAGCGCCCCTTGCGCAAGGCCAGATCGATCATCTGCGCAGGTGCCAAGGTCGGCTTCAATTCAAGCCCGGCACGCCTGGCAAACGCCTGGGCCAGGCCGACGAAGATCTCCCAGTCGTGCAACGCCCCGTCCGGCTTGGCCAGAATCGCCCGGTTGAAGCGGGTGACGTTGCGCACGGCCAGCAAATTGAAGGTGCTGTCATAGTGGTCGTTTTCCAGCGACGACGTGGACGGCAGGATCAGGTCGGCATGGCGCGTGGTTTCGTTGATGTAGAGGTCGATGCTGAGCATGAACTCCAGGCCTTGCAGTGCCGCATCCAGCTGACGGCCGTTAGGCGTGGACAGCACCGGGTTGCCGGCCACTGTCACCAAGGCGCGAACCTGCCCTTTGCCCGGTGTAAGCAGCTCTTCGGCCAGGGCCGCCACAGGCAGCTCGCCGCCGTACTCGGGCAAGCCCGACACCCGGCTCTGCCAGGCGTTGAAATGGCCGCCGGAGGTGGCAGCCACCAGGTCGACAGCGGGCTCGGTGCACAAAGCGCCGCCTTCACGGTCGAGGTTGCCGGTTACCAGGTTGATCAGTTGCACCAGCCAGTGGCAGAGGGTGCCGAAGGCTTGGGTCGAAACGCCCATGCGGCCATAGCAAACGGCTTTTTCTGCCGCGGCGAAGTCCCGTGCCAGCTGGCGAATCTGCGTGGCGGCAATACCGCAGTGCGTGCTCATGGCTTCGGCGCTGAACGGTGCAAGCGCTTCGCGCACCTGCTGCAGGCCGTTGATCGGCAAGTGCGAACCTTGCGCCAGGCCTTCCTCGAACAGGGTGTTGAGCAGGCCGCACAACAAGGCCGCATCTCCGCCCGGGCGGATAAACAGGTGGGTATCGGCCATGGCCGCCGTTTCGCTGCGCCGAGGGTCCACCACCACCAGGCGCCCGCCCCGGCCAAGCAGGGCCTTGAGGCGCTTTTCCACATCGGGCACGGTCATGATGCTGCCGTTGGAGGCCAGCGGGTTGCCGCCAAGAATCAGCATGAAGTCGGCGTGGTCGATATCCGGAATCGGCAGCAGCAGGCCATGGCCATACATCAGGTGGCTGACCAGGTGTTGTGGCAGTTGGTCCACCGAGGTGGCCGAGAAACGGTTGCGTGTCTTGAGCAGGCCGAGGAAGTAGTTGCTGCGGGTCATCAAACCGTAGTTGTGCACGCTTGGGTTGCCCTGGTAGACCGCCACGGCATTGCGCCCGTGAGCCTGCTGGACCGCCCACAACTTTTCGGCGGCCAGGGCAAAGGCCTCGTCCCAGCCGATGGCCTGCCAACGCTCCCCTACCCGCTTGTGGGGCTGGCGCAGGCGGTCAGGGTCGTTCTGGATGTCCTGCAAGGCGACGGCCTTGGGGCAGACGTGGCCACGGCTGAACGGGTCCTGGGGGTCGCCCTTGATCGAGCTGATTAGCGCCTGCCCGTCAGCTTCATGGCTGACTTCGATGTTCAACCCGCAGATTGCTTCGCACAGGTGACAGGCACGGTGATGCAGGGTCTTGGTCATGGCCGCCTCTGCCTTGTTGTTGTCGAACAGTGACTATGCGCCCGGTCCCAGCCCCCCGCCAGCGCCCTTCGCCGCGTGAATCCACCGACATCAGGCACACGATTTGCGACAGCCATTTGCCAAATTGCCAGCAAGCCCTGTACAACCTCGTGTAGCAAATAAAAAACAGCACAGGCCGCCGGGTGAAGACACCCTTTGCAACACCCTTTGCAATCAGGCCGCTGTTCCCCCTTGGCTTCAGGCGACATTTACTTATAGTATTGCGCCTTTCCCTATTTTCGTCCGCCCCGTGCGGCTTACGCCGCAGGTCAATCCCGTTGTCAAAAAAAACCATACGGTCGACCTGCATACCGTTGCAGATAAGGTAGTCAATCATGAGCGCTAGGCACTTTCTCTCCCTGCTGGACTTCACCACCGACGAATTGCTCGGGGTGATCCGCCGCGGCATCGAGCTGAAGGACCTGCGCAAACGAGGCGTGCTGTTCGAGCCCCTGAAGAACCGCGTGCTGGGCATGATCTTCGAGAAATCCTCGACCCGTACCCGCGTGTCGTTCGAGGCTGGCATGATCCAGCTGGGCGGCCAGGCCATCTTCCTGTCGCCACGCGACACCCAGCTGGGCCGTGGCGAGCCGATCGGTGACAGCGCCATCGTGCTGTCGAGCATGGTCGATGTGGTGATGATTCGTACCCACGCCCACAGCACCCTGACCGAGTTCGCCGCCAAATCGCGCGTACCGGTGATCAACGGCCTGTCCGACGAGTCGCACCCGTGCCAACTGCTGGCCGACATGCAGACCTTCCTCGAGCACCGCGGCTCGATCCAGGGCAAAACCGTGACCTGGATCGGCGATGGCTTCAACATGTGCAACTCCTACATCGAGGCCGCCAGGCAGTTCGATTTCCAGCTGCGCATCGCCTGCCCAGAAGGCTACGAGCCGGATCAGCGCTTCATGGCGCTGGGCGGTGACCGCGTACAGATCATCCGTGATGCCAAGGAAGCCGTGCGTGGCGCACACCTTGTGGTTACCGATGTCTGGACTTCCATGGGGCAGGAGGAGGAAACTGCACGGCGCCTGGCGCATTTCGCGCCTTACCAGGTCACCCGCGAACTGCTCGACCTGGCGGCACCCGATGTCCTCTTCATGCACTGCCTGCCCGCCCACCGTGGCGAGGAAATCAGCCAGGACCTGCTCGACGACCCACGTTCGGTCGCCTGGGACGAGGCTGAAAACCGCCTGCATGCACAGAAGGCGCTTCTCGAATTTCTTGTAGAACCGGCTTACCACCACGCATGAGTCAACCCCTACTGCTCAACCTGCGCAACCTCGCCTGCGGCTACGGCGACCAGCGCATCGTCCAGAACCTCAACCTGCACCTGAACGCAGGCGACATCGGTTGCCTGCTGGGTTCATCCGGTTGCGGGAAAACCACCACGCTACGCGCCATTGCAGGTTTCGAACCGGTGCATGAAGGCGAGATCCAGCTGGCCGGCGAGGTCATTTCCCGCGCTGGCTTCACACTGGCCCCGGAAAAGCGCCGCATCGGCATGGTGTTCCAGGACTACGCGCTGTTCCCGCACCTGACCGTGGCGCAGAACATTGCCTTTGGCATCGCCAAGCACCCACGCCAGGCCGCCGTCATCGAAGAGATGCTCGAACTGGTCAAGCTGGGGGGCCTGGGCGGGCGTTACCCGCATGAGCTGTCTGGTGGCCAGCAGCAACGGGTCGCCCTGGCCCGCGCGCTGGCGCCTGAACCGCAGTTGCTGCTGCTCGACGAGCCGTTCTCCAACCTTGACGTGGAGTTGCGTCGGCGCCTGAGCCATGAGGTTCGCGATATCCTCAAAAGCCGTGGCACCAGCGCCATCCTGGTTACCCATGACCAGGAAGAAGCCTTTGCCGTCAGCGATCAGGTCGGTGTGTTCAAGGAGGGGCGCCTGGAGCAGTGGGACACGCCCTACAACCTTTACCACGAACCACAGACGCCGTTCGTGGCCAGCTTCATTGGCCAGGGCTACTTCATCCGTGGCCAGATGAGCAGCCACGAGGCCGTCAATACCGAGCTGGGTGAACTGCGCGGCAACCGTGCCTACATCATGGCGCCCGGCAGTTCGGTGGACGTGCTGCTGCGCCCCGACGATATCGTGCATGCACCCGGCAGCGCGCTGCAGGCGAACATCATCGGCAAGAGCTTCCTGGGGGCATCGACCCTGTACCGCCTGCAATTGCCGACCGGCAGCCAGCTGGAAGCAATCTTCCCTAGCCATAACGACCATGAGGTCGGTGAGGATGTGGGGATTGAGGTGCAAGCTGATCACCTGGTGCTGTTCCCGGTGCCTGGCAGCGTTGCGGCGCAGTTGCCGCAGCAGGAGAATGGCGTGCGTCGGTACAGTTCCGCGACCTGATTGCAGATTCCTGGGCCGCTTTGCGGCCCAGATCTCAGCCTCTGCCGATCCCGGCAAACTTGCCCTGGGTATGCTCGGCCAGCACCGCCGCCGCCAACTCCACTTCCAACCCGCGCCTACCGGCGCTGACATGGATAGTTGCAAAATTTTGCGCCGAGTCATCAATAAAGGTGCGCAGGCGCTTCTTCTGCCCCAACGGGCTGATCCCACCTACCAGATAACCCGTAGCCCGCTGCGCCGCCGCCGGGTCTGCCATCTCGCATTTCTTTACCCCGGCAGCGTGGGCCAAGGCTTTGAGGTCCAGGGTACCCACCACAGGCACCACCGCTACCAGCAACTCCCCTTTCTCGCTGCTCGCCAACAAGGTCTTGAACACTTGCTGCGGGTCCAGGCCAAGCTTTTCCGCTGCCTCCAGACCGTAAGAAGCCGACTTGGGGTCATGCTCATAACTGTGCACACGGTGTTCGGCGCGATGCTTCTTCAACAGGTCTAGGGCGGGGGTCATGCAAAGGCTCCGGTCTGGGACGGCTCGGCGGCTACTTTAGGACAAATCCCACATCCCAGCCAGCGCACCACAATCGCGCGCCTCTAGTACGGGGATCCGCGGCTGATTTTACGGGCCATTTCGTGACTGGTCGTTCACTTTCGACCTTTGACATCAGCGTTTCTTGTCTATATTTTTTCGCATCTGAACAAATGGCGCACTTTTAAGGTGCGTTTCCTGTATCTGCCCGGGGTCAATGGGGATCGACACCGGGCTTTGCTGTCGAGCGCCACGCGCCTCACAACAAAAAAAACGAGGTCATACATGACGACTGCTCTACGCCAACCCACGCTGTCCAGCCAATGCCTGGCCGAGTTTCTCGGCACTGCCCTGCTCATCTTCTTCGGCACCGGCTGTGTTGCCGCGCTCAAGGTCGCCGGCGCCAGTTTCGGCCTTTGGGAGATCAGCATCATCTGGGGCGTCGGCGTAAGCATGGCGATCTATCTCACGGCCGGCATTTCCGGCGCGCACCTGAACCCGGCGGTGAGCATCGCCCTCACCCTGTTCGCCGGTTTCGACAAGCGCAAGCTGCCCTTCTACATGCTGGCCCAGGTATGCGGCGCGTTCTGTGGCGCGGCGCTGGTCTACACCCTGTACAGCAATCTGTTCTTCGATTTCGAACAGGCCCATGCGATGTTGCGCGGTAGCGAAGCCAGCCTGGAGCTGGCCTCGGTGTTCTCCACCTACCCGCACCCGTCGCTGTCCACCGGCCAGGCGTTCCTGGTTGAAGTAGTGATCACTGCTATCCTGATGGCCGTGATCATGGCCCTGACTGACGACAACAACGGCCTGCCACGTGGCGCCATGGCCCCGCTGCTGATCGGCCTGCTGATCGCGGTGATCGGCAGCGCCATGGGCCCGCTGACCGGTTTTGCCATGAACCCTGCCCGCGATTTCGGGCCAAAACTCATGACCTTCCTGGCCGGTTGGGGTGAAATCGCCTTCACTGGCGGTCGGGACATACCGTATTTCCTGGTTCCGGTGTTCGCACCGATCCTTGGCGCCTGCCTGGGTGCCGCGACCTATCGCGGCCTGATTGCCCGCAACTTGCCAATGGCACCTGCCGCGAACCCTGAGACAAATGACAATCGCCAGGGCGATACTCAAGCCAATTGATGCCGGCAACACGCACAGCCCTGACCTCCTATTCTTGCAAGGCCTACGACCATGACAGACACCCAGGACAAGAACTACATCATCGCCCTGGACCAGGGCACCACCAGTTCGCGTGCCATCATTTTCGACCGCGACGCCAATGTGGTGGGCACCTCCCAGCGCGAGTTCGCCCAGCACTATCCGCAGGCGGGCTGGGTCGAGCACGACCCGATGGAAATCTTCGCCACGCAGAGCGCGACCATGGTCGAGGCCTTGGCACAGGCAGGCATCAGTCATGCCCAGGTCGCCGCAATCGGCATCACCAACCAACGCGAAACCACCGTGGTATGGGACAAGGAAACCGGCCGCCCGGTTTACAACGCCATCGTCTGGCAGTGCCGCCGCAGCACCGAGATCTGCGCCCAGCTCAAGCGCGACGGCCATGAAGACTACATTCGCGAAACCACCGGCCTGGTCACCGACCCATACTTCTCCGGCACCAAGCTGAAGTGGATCCTCGACAATGTCGAGGGCGCCCGCGAACGCGCCGAGCGTGGCCAACTGTTGTTCGGCACCATCGATACCTGGCTTATCTGGAAGTTCTCGGGCGGCAAGGTGCACGTCACCGACTACACCAATGCCTCGCGCACCTTGATGTTCAACATCCATAGCCTGCAGTGGGACGACAAGCTGCTGGAAATCCTCGGCATCCCGCGGCAGATGCTGCCCGAGGTTCGTTCTTCTTCCGAAGTGTATGGCCATACCAAAAGCGGGATTGCCATTGCCGGCATTGCGGGTGACCAGCAGTCGGCACTGTTCGGCCAGATGTGCGTGGAGCCGGGCCAGGCCAAGAACACCTACGGCACTGGCTGCTTCCTGCTGATGAACACCGGCGAACAGGCGGTCAAATCGTCCCACGGCCTGCTCACCACCATCGCCTGCGGCCCGCGCGGCGAGGTGGCCTATGCGCTGGAAGGCGCGGTGTTCAACGGTGGTTCCACCGTGCAGTGGCTGCGTGATGAGCTGAAGATCGTCAACGACGCCCTGGATACCGAGTACTTCGCCAGCAAGGTCAAGGACAGCAACGGCGTCTACCTGGTGCCGGCCTTCACTGGCCTGGGTGCACCGTACTGGGACCCCTATGCCCGTGGTGCGCTGTTCGGCCTGACCCGCGGCGTGAAGGTGGACCACATCATCCGCGCTGCACTGGAGTCGATCGCCTACCAGACCCGCGATGTGCTCGATGCCATGCAACAGGACTGCGGCCAGCGCCTGTCCGAGCTGCGTGTGGACGGTGGCGCGGTGGCCAACAACTTCCTCATGCAGTTCCAGGCCGATATTCTCGGAACGTGCGTAGAACGCCCGCAAATGCGCGAAACCACGGCCTTGGGCGCTGCCTACCTGGCCGGCCTGGCCTGCGGCTTCTGGAGCGGCCTGGACGAACTGCGCGACAAGGCGATCATCGAGCGCGAGTTCAGCCCGCAGCTGGATGAAACGCAGAAAGAGAAGCTGTACGCCGGCTGGAAGAAGGCCGTCGAACGCACCCGTGACTGGGAAGATCACGAGGCGTAAAGCACATGGGGGCCGCCATGCGGCCCCCATCGTCTACTGGCCGTCATCCCCTTCCTACGGCATCATTGCAGAATTTGTCCGGCTGCCCCGAAGGACCGCCCATGAATCTGCCACCCCGCCAACAACAAATCCTCGAACTGGTGCGCGAGCGCGGTTACGTCAGTATCGAAGAAATGGCGCAGCTGTTCGTCGTGACACCCCAGACCATCCGTCGTGATATCAACCAGCTTGCCGAACTCAACCTGCTTCGCCGTTACCACGGTGGCGCGGCGTATGACTCCAGTATCGAGAACACGGCCTACGCCATGCGTGCCGACCAGATGCGCGACGAAAAGCAGCGTATCGCCGACGCCGTGGCCCGGCAGATTCCTGACCATGCCTCGGTGTTCATCAACATCGGCACCACCACCGAATCCATCGCCCGCGCACTGCTCAACCACAACCACCTGAAGGTCATCACCAACAACTTGCACGTGGCGGCGATCCTGGCTGCCAAAGACGATTTCGAAGTGCTGGTGGCGGGTGGCACGGTGCGCCGCGACGGCGGTGTGGTCGGCCAGGCCAGTGTCGACTTCATCAACCAGTTCAAGGTGGATTTCGCCCTGGTGGGTATCAGCGGCATCGACGAGGACGGCAGCCTGCTCGACTTCGACTACCAGGAAGTGCGGGTATCCCAGGCGATCATCGCCAATGCCCGGCAAGTGATCCTTGCCGCAGACTCCAGCAAATTCGGACGCAACGCCATGGTGCGTCTGGGCTCGATCAGCTTGGTCGACTGCCTGGTGACTGACCAGGCGCCTACCCCTACCCTCACTCAGTTGCTGAACCAGTACAAGATCCGCCTCGAGGTGGTTTGAGGGCTGACGGGTGCTTGTCGCAACATTTTTGGTGCCTGCGAGATCGTGCGCCGCGCGGGCGGCGCTCGATCTCGCAGGCGCCACAACTATTCCGGCATGCACCCGCCAACCTCAAACCATACAGCCGAAATTTTCGAAAATGTTCACTTTATTGTCATCCAATCAGTTTTTTCTATAAAGACTGACTGGCGACGGGCTTTCTGTTGCGCTAGTATTTTCGGAAACGAACATCAATGTTCATATTCGATGTGAACAGCCTCAGGAGGCTTGCCCGTGTCCCAGCCCGTTTCGTCCCAGCCACCACTCGCTGACTGCTATGACCTCGCCGTGATCGGCGGTGGCATCAATGGCGTGGGCATCGCTGCCGACGCCGCCGGGCGCGGCTTGAAGGTGTTCCTTTGCGAAAAGGACGATCTGGCGCAGCACACCTCGTCGGCCAGCAGCAAGCTGATTCACGGTGGCTTGCGCTACTTGGAGCACTACGAGTTCCGCCTTGTGCGCGAAGCCTTGGCTGAACGCGAAGTGCTGCTGGCCAAGGCACCGCACATCGTCAAACCGATGCGTTTCGTTCTGCCACATCGCCCACACCTGCGCCCGGCCTGGATGATTCGCGCCGGCCTGTTCCTGTATGACCACCTGGGCAAACGCAAGCGCCTGGGGGCCTCGCGCAGCCTGCGCTTTGGCCCGGGTTACCCGCTCAAGCCGGCGATCACCCGCGGCTTCGAATACGCCGACTGTGCAGTGGACGACGCGCGGCTGGTGGTGCTCAATGCCATGGCCGCCCGTGAGCATGGCGCGCACATCCATACCCGCACCCGCTGCCTGCGCGCAGAGCGCGTAGACGGCGTATGGCAGGTCGAATTGCAGCATGCCGATGGCACCCTGCAGAGCATTCGTGCTCGCGCCCTGGTCAACGCCGCCGGCCCATGGGTCGCCAGTTTCATCAAGGACGACCTCAAGCTCGATGCGCCGTACGGCATCCGCCTGATTCAGGGCAGCCACATCATCGTGCCGCGCCTGTACGAAGGGGAACATGCCTTCATCCTGCAGAACGAAGACCAGCGCATTGTCTTCTGTATCCCTTACCTGGACCGGTTCACCCTGATAGGCACCACTGACCGCGAGTACAGCGGCGACCCTGCCAAGGTGGCGATCACCGAACAGGAAACCGACTACCTGTTGAAAGTGGTCAACGCGCACTTCAATCATCAACTCAGCCACGGTGATATCCTGCACACCTACTCCGGCGTGCGCCCGCTGTGCAACGATGAATCCGACAACCCGTCTGCCGTCACACGTGACTACACCCTCGCGCTTAGCGCAGCGTCTGGCGAGGCGCCATTGCTGTCGGTGTTTGGCGGCAAGCTGACCACCTATCGCAAGCTGGCGGAGTCGGCCATGAGCGAACTCAAGCCGTTCTTCAGCCAGATGGGCAAAAGCTGGACTGCCGACGCACCATTGCCCGGCGGTGAAGACATGAGCACGCCCCAGGCATTGGTCGAAGCGCTGCTGGCACGGCATCAATGGCTGGCAGTGGACATCGCCAAACGCTGGGCGGTGACCTATGGCAGCCGCACCTGGCAACTGCTGGACGGCGCGCAGGGCCCGGAAGACCTGGGCCAGGCCATGGGGGGTGGCTTGTTCACCCGCGAAGTCGACTACCTGCGTGCGACCGAGTGGGCCGTCACCGCCCAGGACATCCTGTGGCGGCGCAGCAAACTTGGCCTGTTCACCAGCCCCAGCGAGCAGCGGGCACTGGCCGATTACCTGGCTCAAGGCGACGCCCGCAGCAACGCCGCCTGAACCGCGCGGGCGACCGCCAGCCGGTCGCCCCCTCCCCTTAGGCTTCCCGCTGGTACGCCTCACGGGCCAGTTCCAGGTACAGTTCGCGCTCTTGGGCATTGAGCGACCCCATCAACGCAGCGGCGCGCTCCAGATAGCGCTGCTCGCCCGCTTCTGCGACCTCGCGCTCGGCCTGCTCCAACTGTTCATGAAAGGGAGCAGCCAGCGCTTCGAAGCGCTCCAGGTAACGGGTACGCACATGCTCTTGCCAGAAATCGCGCTCCGCCAGTGCGCGGCTGAGCACCTCGATGTTCTCTCCCGCCAGCACTTCAGCGCCCGCACGCCGTACCTGGGTTGCCGTCACACGGCTGTGTTCGGGGTAATTCATGTGCCCAGGTTGCGCTGGCAGCCCAAGCCGCTCAGCCAGGTTGACGCGGTAGGCGAGGTAAACCTCGATATCATCCACGGCAGCGTAAGGGTCACGGCGCAGCTCCTGAATATGCCGGGCGGCGATGCTGTCCACCTGATCCAGGCGATACAGGGAACGCCCCAGGGGCAGCAATGCCTGTTCGGCCTGGATGGCAGAACCGTTACCGGGCGAACACAGGGCAATGTGGGCCCTGACTTCCAGCTGACTGAGAATCAGCAGCAGCCGGTCCTCACAGGTCCGGCGCCCTTGGGTCTGCCAGAACACGGCTTCGCGTACGTCGGTGTTGTCGGTACACAGCTCCAGAATCCGCCATACCCTTGCTCGGTAATAGCGCGGGTGTTCGATGAAGTCGTCAGAGCCGGCGAAATCTGCCAGAAAACGAAACAGGTCTGCCGACTGCGGCTCCTCGGCCAGCTGGGTCCAGATCTGCATGCGCCGGGTGCGTACCGCCTCGCTTGCACTTCCCAGCCATTCCTCAAACGTGCCGACATCGGCAATGGCATGATGATAGGAGCTGCTGCGGTTGACCGGCGAATCGCTGAGGCTACTGGCAATCGACGCCTCGCTCGCTTCGTCCAGAGGGTTGTCATGCAACGACAGGCGTTGCAGACGGGCGCCCAGTGTGCGCAGATGCCCGGTGACCTGGCGGATCTGGTTTTCCCGCATGTCCACCAGGCCACGCCACGGCATCGCAGCTTCATCGGGCAAGGTTTGCAGCCCGGTTGCGCGCAGCGATACCTCACGCAAGTGGCGCAAGCTTGAAAGGTCAGGCACCTGACCCAACGGGTTGTAGTTCAGGTCGAGCACCTGGAGTGACGTGAGGCTGGCCAGCCTTTGGCTGCCTGGGGTATCGACGATGATCTGGTTACCCGCCAGATGCAGGCTGCGCAGGCCGGTAAACTGCTCCAGGCCAACCGGCAAACGGGTCAACTGGTTGTTGCGCAAGTCGAGTTCGCGAAGGTGAGTGAACCTGCGCAGAAAATCCTCTTCGATCTGCTCAAGGGCCATGTTGCGCAACGTCAGGCGCCGAACATGGCCAAAGTCGATGTCCGCCGGCAAGCTCGGCAGGCTGCCCACTTCTTCGCCGTCGATATGCAGTGAAAAATCGTCACCGGCGAGGCCAGCGGTCTTGCGCCGCCAGGTCCGCCGTATCTGGTTGGCCACACGTTGCCTGCGCAGCCCGTCCATGAAGCTCACGCGCTGGCGTTGCCAGGTGTCCAGCGCCTCGCGCAAACTGTGCAGCTGCCGCTGAAGCTGGCTGAGGTGGTCCCACAGGCCAACCCCGCGGTCCGCAAGATTGCGCAGATAAGCGTCCAGCTGTGCGTCAGTCAAGGTCGGGAAAATGTCATGGATGCCGCTACGGATTGCCCGCCGGCTACTTTCGCCCCCTCCACTGAGTGCATAACCGACGCGGCTGTCGATTCGCAGCGGCGGACGATAGCGTTCTGCAATAGGCGTCAGCCCCATCAACTTCGCCGTTCTTTCCCGATCCGCACTGGCCAGACGCGCAATCCGGTCGCCGAGTTCATGCGCCGTGAGCTGGCTTGCGCCAAGCATGGCCTGCTGCCCCGCGTCCAGCGTGTGGATCAGGCATGGCAGAAAGCCCTGGCCCAGTACCGGGGCGCGGGCATCGGCCAATTGATAACCCTGTTCGGTGTGGATGATGGTTCTGATATCAGTTGCGTTGACGTCCCCGCTGGCGGTTACCAGACGCCCCCCCGCCTCACCCAGGCGCAACTCGATACGCATCGAAGCCGGCCAAGGGGCCCGATGAGCAATCCATCCCAGTATCACACGCTGCGTATCGGCATTTACTGCTCCTTCGTGCTCGAATCCCATCAACGCACGGTCCACCCGGCTCTCGCGCAAGAACCAGCGGGCACGCTCGGCCAAGACCAGCGGCACCCGGCCACTGTCCAGCAATGCCTTGATCTGTGCCCCACTGGCCAAGGCAAGGATCTCTTCGGCGCCACGCACCGACAAGCCGGGGAAGACCTTGATCAGCGAAGCCCCCGCAACCGATGCCTTATCTTGCCCGGCGGCCAGCTCTCGTTCGAATGCGCGCCCCTGCAGATGAGGCTCCGACGCATGGAGCTCGTAGCGTTCATGGGCATCGCGCAGGCGCGCAGGGCCGGGCTCACCTTGCAGGTGCAAATGGCGCAACTGCTCGTGATCCAGGCCGGTGATACGCAGGAGCGTTTCAGCCTGTTGGTCAGGGATTTGCGCCAGGGCGCCGTCAAACCTGCGCATCAGCGCACCACCACCCTCCAGGTAATGAGCAGAAGGCGGCCAGTGCGCCAGCCTGGCCCGGCCCTCGCCCTCGTGTAGGGGCCTCAACGCATCGACAAAGGGCACACGTTCGAGCACACGGCTTACGCCCACATGCACAGCGCCCACCACGGCGCCGGCCGCCAGGTTCTGCGCCACGCCCATGAGGTGATCGAGCGCCCCCTGACGGTCGCCGAGGCGCCAGTCCTCATAGCCTTTGTACACCTCGCTGACCACATCCACCGCTGCCACGGCGAACATCACCTCGCCCAGTACCGGAATGAACAGTGCCGCCAGATTCAGTGTATCGAGCCCTGCACTCTTGAGGACCTCCAGCCGCTCATGGCGCTCGATAGCGGCCTCGTCAGCGGTCGGCACCGCCAGGATTCTTGCATCATCGAGCATCTTGTCTACCTGCAAGCCACGCAGGTAGGCAAAAAGCGGTGTCTCGATGGCGAAATGCCGTCCATCCAGAACCGCGGGTGCCTGCGCACTGCTCGCCGCGATCAAGCGCTCAAGGGTTGCCGTGAAGGTCGGCCTGTCCCGTTCGCTGATGAAGCGACTGAAAAACCAGCGGTAGTGGGGCGCACGCATGCGCTTGGCCAGCCACAGGTAAAAAGCCTCCCAGGAAGCGTGCTTGGCCACCGCTCGCTGCGGGTCCAGGGGGATCCAGCTGACGATGCCTTCCAGCGGCCCGTCGGCGTGTTCGCGCAACTCCAGCGTGACCACCCCATGGATACGCTTGCCCAGCAGGTACAACTGACGCGGTGTGACAACGCCAGTGACCGCAGGCACGACAGGTTTGGCGGCGAACACAGGCAACAAGCGCAGGTAGTCGACCTCGTCCAGCTCGGACTTGATGCGGGCCATGCGCACCGCAACATCCATCTTCGCCCGCAAGCTCTCTTCAAGCATGCGCTGCACCGCTTCCCGGGCCAGGTTTTCAGGCGCTGGCGGCCGGCTTTTCGGGAACAGCTGGGCGCGCAACTTTTGCTGGTACTGCCCACCGATATCGAGTTTCCGGCAGCAGCGGGCAAACGCCTCATAGGTCAGCGCCAGCTTGCTCCCCTGCGCGTCCTGCAGGTGGGCACGCCGCATGAATGACGGCACGGTATCGGCTTCGTGGAAGTTGTGCAGCGCGGCCGTGAGTAAAGGTTGCACGCTGTAGAGCGTGCGCCAAGGCGTATGCAGGCGTGGCGCAGCGCTGGGCATCGGCACATCATCCTCGATGTACACCCGCATGCTGCGCACATCGACGTCGGCCAGCCCCTCGGCGCGCAATGCCGGCTCGAGCACCTGTGTGGCAAAGGCCTCCAGGCTGGGTATGCTGGCCAGCGTTTCCTTTACACGTTCGGCTGCTGCCTGCTGAGTGCGCAGCGCCCGGTGCAAGGTCAACAGAAGGTCGGCATCGGCCGTTTTCAACCAATCCGCCATCCAGCGGGCAATGAAGGCGTCGACGGAATCAGAAGGTATCGGGATCACGGACACGGCAGGAGCTCCACAAGATGAAGCTGCAAGCTCAACAGCTCGCCTTAAGTGGCGGGTGTTACTTAATGCTGGCGCACCGCGGTCAGAGCGCCGGCATTCGTTCGGATAGCCGAACGCGATACCGCCCCTCGTTCGGTAATCCGACAACAGAAGAATGCTCAAAAACCTTCATACAGGGTTCATGCCCAGGCTTTGCGCGGGGTTATGATCATTGGCAGGGCTTGGCACGACTCATGCTCTACACTTGGTAGCCGAATGCACTCGCTTCTTGCTGTATTCGTTGAACGAAAGAGTCCGCCAACGGCTCCATAAAAAAAACAAACACGTCGAGGAAAATTTGATGCGTATCGTTCGTCAATTGCTGGGCGCCGCCATCGCGGCCGCTGTGATCGCTTCGCCGGCCATGGCCGAAGAACTGACTGGCACCCTGAAGAAGATCAAGGAATCGGGCACCATCACCCTGGGCCACCGCGACTCCTCCATCCCGTTTTCCTACCTGGCCGGCAAACCCGAGCCCGTGGGCTACTCGCATGACATCCAGCTGGCTGTCGTCGACGCCCTGAAGAAGCAACTGGGTACGGACATCAAGGTCCGTTACAACCTGGTCACCTCCCAGACCCGCATCCCGCTGGTGCAGAACGGCACCGTCGACCTTGAGTGCGGCTCCACCACCAACAACGTCGAGCGCCAGCAACAAGTCGGCTTCTCGGTCGGCATTTTCGAAGTCGGTACCCGCCTGTTGACCAAGGTCAAGGACGGTCAACCTGCATACAAAGACTTCCCGGACCTGGCCGGCAAGAACGTGGTGACCACCGCCGGTACCACGTCCGAGCGCATCCTCAAGGCGATGAACGCCGACAAGCAAATGAAGATGAACGTGATTTCCGCCAAGGACCACGGTGAAGCCTTCAACATGCTCGAAAGCGGCCGCGCCGTGGCCTTCATGATGGACGATGCGCTGCTGGCCGGTGAAATGGCCAAGGCACGCAAGCCATCCGACTGGGTCATCACCGGTACCCCGCAGTCGTACGAAATTTACGGCTGCATGGTGCGCAAGGAAGATGAGGCGTTCAAGAAAGCGGTCGACGACGCCATCGTGGGCTACTTCAAATCGGGCGAAGTCAACAAGAGCTACGACAAGTGGTTCAATCAGCCGATCCCGCCTAAAGGCCTGAACCTGCAGTTCCCGATGAGCGACGAGCTGAAAAAGCTGATCGCCGAGCCGACCGACAAGGCTGCGGACGAGAAGAAGTCCTGATCCTCAGATAGTGGCCTGGTGCTCAACAGCACGAATCAATTCTGCAGGCCACTCATTAGTGTCTAACCTTTCATCCGAGGGCGCCAAGCGCCCCCGGATGCTCGAAGGTGCCCGTGAAACAACCGTCTGAGGGGAAATCCCGATGAATTACAACTGGGACTGGGGCGTGTTCTTCAAGTCCACCGGCGTGGGCAGCGAAACCTATCTGGACTGGTACATCACCGGCCTGGGCTGGACCATCGCCATCGCCATCACCGCCTGGATCATTGCGCTGCTGCTGGGGTCACTCCTCGGTGTCATGCGTACCGTGCCGAACCGTCTGGTATCGGGCATCGCTACCGCCTATGTGGAACTGTTCCGCAACGTGCCACTGCTGGTGCAGCTGTTCATCTGGTACTTCCTGGTGCCGGACCTGCTGCCGGAAGGCTTGCAGGAATGGTTCAAGCAGGACCTCAACCCGACTACCTCGGCGCTGATCAGCGTGGTCGTCTGCCTGGGCCTGTTCACCGCCGCCCGCGTCTGTGAACAGGTACGTACCGGTATCCAGGCGCTGCCCAAAGGCCAGGAAGCCGCCGCACGCGCCATGGGCTTCAGCCTCCCGCAGATCTACAACAATGTGCTGCTGCCGCAGGCTTACCGGATCATCATTCCGCCGCTCACCTCCGAGTTCCTCAACGTCTTCAAGAACTCCTCGGTGGCATCGCTGATCGGCCTGATGGAACTGCTGGCGCAAACCAAGCAGACCGCCGAGTTCTCCGCCAACCTGTTCGAGGCGTTCACCCTGGCCACGCTGATCTACTTCACCCTGAACATGGGCCTGATGCTGCTGATGCGCATGGTCGAGAAGAAAGTCGCCGTGCCTGGCCTGATTTCCGTGGGAGGCAAGTAAATGGACATGGATTTCAGCGAAATCATCCCGGCCCTGCCAGCCCTCTGGGAAGGTATGGTCATGACCCTGCAGCTGATGGTCATGGGCGTTGTCGGCGGTATCGCACTGGGCACCATCCTGGCGCTGATGCGCCTGTCGTCGAGCAAGCTGCTGTCACGTGTGGCAGGTGCCTACGTCAACTACTTCCGCTCGATCCCGCTGCTGCTGGTGATCACTTGGTTCTACCTGGCGGTGCCGTTCGTGCTGCGGTGGATTACCGGCGAAGACACGCCAGTGGGTGCGTTCACCTCTTGCGTGGTAGCCTTCATGATGTTCGAGGCGGCGTACTTCTGCGAGATCGTGCGTGCCGGCGTGCAGTCGATTTCCAAAGGCCAGATGGGCGCCGCGCAAGCGCTGGGCATGAACTACGCGCAGACCATGCGCCTGATCATCCTGCCCCAGGCCTTCCGCAAGATGACCCCGTTGCTGCTGCAACAGAGCATCATCCTCTTCCAGGACACCTCGCTGGTATACACCGTGGGCCTGGTGGACTTCCTCAACTCGGCACGTTCCAACGGCGATATCATCGGGCGCTCCCATGAGTTCCTGATCTTCGCCGGCGTCGTCTACTTCATCATCAGCTTCTCCGCTTCGTGGCTGGTCAAGCGCCTGCAAAAAAGGATCACCGTATGATTTCCATCAAGAACGTCAACAAGTGGTACGGCGACTTCCAGGTACTGACCGATTGCAGCACCGAGGTCAAGAAAGGTGAGGTGGTGGTAGTCTGCGGCCCGTCGGGCTCGGGCAAGTCCACCCTGATCAAGTGCGTCAACGCGCTGGAGCCGTTCCAGAAGGGCGACATCGTGGTCGACGGCACGTCGATCTCCGACCCGAAGACCAACCTGCCGAAGCTGCGTTCGCGGGTGGGCATGGTGTTCCAGCACTTCGAACTGTTCCCGCACCTGACCATCACCGAGAACCTGACCATTGCGCAGCGCAAGGTGCTGGGCCGCAGCGAGGCAGAAGCCACCCAAAAGGGCCTGGCCCTGCTCGACCGTGTAGGGCTCAGCGCCCACGCCAAGAAGCACCCCGGCCAACTCTCCGGCGGGCAGCAGCAACGCGTGGCCATCGCCCGCGCCTTGGCAATGGACCCGGTCGTCATGCTGTTCGACGAACCCACCTCGGCACTGGACCCGGAAATGGTCAGCGAGGTGCTGGACGTGATGGTGCAACTGGCCCACGAAGGCATGACCATGATGTGCGTGACCCACGAGATGGGCTTTGCCCGCAAGGTCGCCAACCGGGTCATCTTCATGGACAAGGGCAGCATCATCGAAGACTGCACCAAGGAAGAGTTCTTCGGCGATCAGAGTGCCCGCGACCAGCGCACCCAGCACTTCCTCAGCAAGATCCTGCAGCACTAATCCGGCCACTGCATCCGCTGCCACGGGACCCACCGGGCAGCGGATGCTGGTCGTGACAAGGCCACTGTGATGAAATGCGACCCCTCGCTACTGCTCCCTGCCAAGCCTGCCGTGAATTCCCGCCTGATCCGACAATTGCTGTTACCGCCACTGATCATTCTGCTGATGGTCGGCCTGGGAATGGCTGGCTACCTGATCAGCGAGAGCAACGGCATCCGCACCCTCAGCGAAAACGGCGAGCGCCAGCTGGAGCTGCACGCGCGTACGGTCGAAAGCGAAATCAGCAAATATACCTACCTGCCCAGCCTGCTCGAGCTGGAAGACAGCGTTTCACACCTGCTCACCGAGCCGGACGGCGGCTCGCGCCAAACGGTCAATGAATACCTTGAGGGGCTAAATCGGCGCAGCCGCAGCCGCGCCATCTTCGTCCTCGACACCAATGGCCGGGTACAGGCCACCAGCAACTGGCGCGACGCCGACTCGTTTCTCGGTGAAGACCTGTCGTTCCGCGCCTACTTTCAGACGGCTGTGCGCGGCGAACCCGGGCGTTTCTACGGCATCGGCAGTACCACGGGCGAAGCCGGCTATTACCTGGCCCATGGGCTTGAAGAACACGGCAAGATCATTGGCGTGGCGGTGATCAAGGTGCGTCTGGATACGCTCGAGGAGCGCTGGCAGCGTGCCCGCCTGGAGGCATTCGTCAGCGACGAGAACGGCATCATCATCCTCTCCAGTGACCCGGCCCGACGCCTGAAGTCGGTGCGCCCGCTGACCCCGCAAATCAAGGAGCGCCTGGCGCGCAGCCTGCAATACTACTGGTGGCCGCTCAACGAACTGCAGCCACTGGCCCGGGAAACCCTGGCCGATGGCGTGGAAAAGCTGACCTTTCCGGCCAACAGTGAAACCGCGCACGGCAAGCAGCACGAAGTGGCCTACCTGGCCCAGACCCGGCGCCTGGCCGATACACCCTGGCACTTCACCCTGCTGACCCCGCTGCAGGACCTGCGCCGCGAATCCATGGTGCAGGGCGTCCTGGTGGGCGTAGCCTTTGCCTTGCTGGCCATACTCGGCATCGCCTGGAACGAGCGGCGCAAGGTCATTGCCACCCGCCTGGCGGCCCGCGAAGCACTTGAGGCAGCCAACAACCAGCTGGAGCGACGCATTGCCGAACGCACGGCAGACCTGCGCGCCAGCAACGAACGCCTGAAAGGCCAGATTCGCGAGCGCAGGCATGCCGAGCAGACCCTGCGCCACGCCCAGGATGAGCTGGTGCAGGCTGGCAAGCTGGCCGCCATCGGGCAGATGTCCACCAGCATTGCCCATGAACTGAACCAGCCGCTGGCCGCGCTGCGCACGTTGTCTGGCAACACCGTGCGCTTCCTCGAACGCGGGGCGCTGGAAACGGCCAGTACCAACCTGCGTACCATGAACGACCTGATCGACCGCATGGGGCGCATCACCGCCAGCCTGCGCTCGTTCGCCCGGCGCAGTGACGACAGCGGCCAGGCCTCACTGGCCAAGGCGGTAGAGGCCGCCTTGCAGGTGTTGGCCAACCGCATCAGCGCCTGCCATTTGCAGTTGCATCACCAGTTCGAGGACCAGCAACTGGCCATCGACCAGACCCGCCTGGAGCAGATTCTGGTCAACCTGATCGGCAACGCCCTCGATGCCATGGCCGCACAACCGTTGCCCGAGCTGTGGCTGGAAGGCGAGCTGCAGGGTGACAAGTACCGCTTGCAGGTGCGCGACAATGGCCACGGCATCGACGCTGAGGCGCGCAAGCACCTGTTCGAACCTTTCTTCACCACCAAACCGGGCGAACATGGCCTGGGCCTGGGTCTGACCCTGTCGGCGAGCCTTGCCGCCGCCGCCAAAGGCAGCCTCAATGTCGAGCACCCCGCCACTGGCGGCACGGCCTTCGTCCTGGCCCTGCCCCTGGTCACCCCTCCTAGCGAACCGGCAGAGCAACCATGAACCAAGCGCCACTTACCGTCCTGATCGTTGAAGACGACCCGCATGTGCTGCTCGGCTGCCAGCAGGCACTGGCCCTGGAGGACATCGCCTGCGAGGGCGTGGGCAGCGCCGAGCAAGCGCTGGAACGCATCGGCGACGATTTCGCCGGCATCGTCGTCAGCGATATCCGCCTGCCGGGCATCGATGGCCTGGAACTGCTCAACCGCCTGAAGGCCCGCGACCGCAGCCTGCCGGTGGTGTTGATTACCGGTCACGGTGACATCGACATGGCGGTCGGTGCCATGCGCAATGGCGCCTACGACTTCATGGAAAAACCGTTCTCCCCCGAACGCCTGGTCGACGTGGTGCGCCGCGCCCTCGAACATCGCGGGCTGTCACGCGAGGTGGTGGCCCTGCGCCGTCAACTGGCCGAGCAGAGCAGCCTGGAGGGGCGCATCATTGGTCGTTCGCCGGCCATGGAACACTTGCGCGAACTGATCGCCAACGTCGCCGATACCTCGGCCAACGTGCTGATCGAAGGCGAGACCGGTACCGGCAAGGAGCTGGTCGCCCGTTGCCTGCACGATTTCAGCCGGCGCCAGGGCCAGCCCTTTGTAGCGCTGAACTGTGGCGGCCTGCCGGAAAACCTGTTCGAGAGCGAGATTTTTGGCCACGAGGCCAACGCCTTCACTGGCGCCGGCAAACGCCGTATCGGCAAGATCGAACACGCCAACGGAGGCACGCTGTTCCTCGATGAAGTGGAAAGCATGCCGATCAACCTGCAGATCAAGCTGCTGCGCGTACTGCAGGAACGCACGCTGGAGCGGCTGGGCTCGAACCAGAGCATCCCGGTGGACTGCCGGGTGATTGCAGCGACCAAGGCCGACCTCGATAGCATGGGCCAGAGCGGCCAGTTCCGCAGCGACCTGTACTACCGGCTGAACGTGGTAACCCTGGAGCTGCCTCCCCTGCGCGAGCGCCGTGAAGACATCACGCAGTTGTTCGAACACTTCCTCCAGCAGTCAGCCCTGCGCTTCGACCGTGAAGCACCGATGCTGGACAGCCAGATCCTGTCACGCCTGATGGCCCACGACTGGCCGGGCAACGTGCGCGAGTTGCGCAACGTGGCCGAACGCTATGCCCTGGGCCTGCCGGCGTTCAAAAAGGGCCCCAGCGGCGGCGCCAGCCAGGGCCTGGGCTTTGCCGAGGCAGTGGAAGCGTTCGAGCGCAACCTGCTCAGCGATGCACTGCAACGCACGGGCGGCAACCTGAGCCAGGCCAGCCAGGAGCTGGGCATGGCCAAGACCACGCTGTTCGACAAAGTGAAAAAGTACGGCCTCGGCTGACCTCAACCCAAACTGGAAAGAAAACGTGGACCTGGTATTCAAAGCTGCGCTCGGTGCTGGGGTGGTGCTGCTGCTGGCGGTGCTGTCGAAAACGCGCAACTACTACATCGCAGGGCTGGTGCCGCTGTTTCCCACCTTTGCCCTGATTGCCCACTACATCGTTGGCAAGGGGCGCAGCATTGCCGACTTGAAGGCCACCATCCTGTTCGGCATGTGGTCGATCATTCCCTATTTCGTGTACCTGGCAACCCTGTATGTGCTGGTCGACCGCCTGCGCCTGGAGACGTCGATGGCCCTGGCCACGGTAGCGTGGCTGATGGCCGCGACCGTGCTGGTGACCTTGTGGGTGCGGATGCACTGATCAAAATGCGCGCTGGCTGCTTCGCGGAGTCAGAGCCCGGCGATGTGCGTGACCTCTTGCCTGTGCGCCTGCAAATAAGGCAATACCGCCCCCAGCAGCGGCGCCTTGAACGGCTCCTGAAAGCGGTGCGCCAACCCAGGTATCAGGCGCAACTGGCTGCCCTGGATATGCGCCGCCAGGTGCACGCCGTGCATCACCGGCAACAACGGGTCGGCCGTGCCATGCACCACCAGCGTCGGCACACGAAGCTGGTTCAAAAGCTCGACGCGGCTGGGCTCGGCCAGTATCGCCATGATCTGGCGCTTGGCCCCGTCCGGGTTGAACGCCCGGTCATAGGCGACCGCCGCCTGGCGCAGCAATACCGCGCGGTCGTCCCGCACCTCGGGGCTGCCTAAAGCCGCCAGCAGGTCGGCCTGCTGCTCGATGGCCACTTCGCGGTTCGGCGCGCTACGCCGGGCCAGCAGTTGCACCAGCGCCGGGGCCGGCGCAGGCAGCCCCGCTGCCCCTGAACTGGACATGACCAATGTCAGGCTGCGCACGCGCTCGGGGGCCATGGCTGCCAGATGCTGGGCGATCATGCCGCCCATGCTCACGCCCAAGACATGAAACTGGCGTACACCCAATGCGTCCATCAGGCGCAAGCCGTCATCGGCCATATCCGTCAGCGTATAGGGCGCCGCCACCGGCAGGCCCAGCTTGTAACGCAACAGCTCGACCGTCAGGTTGGCCGACGGTGGCACCTGGTTCCAGCGTGACAGGCCGACATCGCGGTTGTCATAGCGGATCACCCGAAAGCCTTGGCGGCACAGGGCCTCGACCACATCGTCCGGCCAATGAATCAGCTGCCCGCCCAGGCCCATCACCAGCAGCAAGGCCGGGTCACGCTGCGCCCCGACGCTCTGGTACACCAGGCTGACGGCGCCCAGCTCGGCACGCTGCACCGGCACATGGGCGTCACAATGCTGTTCGGCGAAACTCGCCGGTACGCTGAACATGAAGAAAAGAAAAAGCCAAAAAGCCCGCATGAACGAAACACCAGAATGCAGATCCCCAGTAGAGCGCGAGTCTGATGAATTCTGTTCGAGCGCGCTGCCACAGTTCGGTGACAGTTTCATGACTCCCGCCAGGCGGTGCATCCAAATGCCCAGTCGACAGCCGCGCCAACATGAGGGAAACTCAACTCACCCCCTGTTTCTTTAAATTTCAACCCCGGAGTCAGCAGTGCTGGAGATCCGCCACCTGAAAACCCTTCATGCCCTGCGCGAAGCCGACAGCCTGGTGGAGGCCGCCGAGCGCCTGCACCTGACCCAGTCGGCGCTATCGCACCAGTTCAAGGAACTGGAAGAACGCCTGGGCCTGCCCCTGTTCGTGCGCAAGACCAAGCCGATCCGCTTCACCAGTGCCGGGCTTCGCCTGCTGCAACTGGCCGATGCCACCCTGCCGCTGCTGCGCGGCGCCGAGCGCGACATCGCGCGCCTGGCCGGCGGCACTGCCGGGCGCCTGCACATGGCCATCGAATGCCATAGCTGCTTCCAGTGGCTGATGCCAACCATCGACCAGTTCCGCGACGCCTGGCCGGAGGTGGAGCTGGACCTGGCCTCCGGCTTTGCCTTCGCCCCATTGCCGGCCCTGGCCCGCGGCGACCTGGACCTGGTGGTGACCTCCGACCCGGTGGACCTGGCAGGCATCACGTATGTGCCACTGTTCACCTATGAGGCAATGCTGGCGGTGGCCAACCAGCACCCGCTGGCCAGCAAGCCTTACATGGTGCCGCAAGATCTGCTCGACCAGACGCTGATCACCTACCCGGTGGAGCGCGACCGCCTGGACATCTTCACCCGCTTCCTGGAGCCGGCCGACATCGAGCCGGCCGCCGTACGCACCTCGGAGCTGACGGTAATGATGATGCAGCTGGTAGCCAGCGGCCGCGGGGTATGCGGCATGCCGCACTGGGCACTGCACGAGTACAGCTCGCGCGGCTATGTGAAGGGCAAACGCCTGGGTGAGAAAGGCCTGTTCGCCACCCTTTATGCGGCCGTGCGCACCGACATGCTCGATGCGCCTTACATGCGCGACTTTTTGCTGACCGCCAAAGACACCTCGTTCGCCACCCTCGATGGGGTCAGCGCGGTGCGTTGAGCGCCTGGCGGTACAGCGGCAGGATCAGGTCGCGGGTCAGCGGCGCCAGTGGCATGACGGGCGCCTGGTCAGCGGCCAGCCAGACAACCTCTTCGATCTCCGCCGCCGGGACCACGGCTGCGGCGCTGTCGACACGAAATAGCTCGGCCTGCACTTCGAAGCCTGGCTCGTTGGCGGCTGGGGCACTGAACTGGCCCAGATGCACGGCCTGGGCCGGGTCGATGTGCAAGCCCAGCTCCTCGTTCAACTCGCGCACCAGTGCCTGCACCGGCGTTTCACCGGCATCGATCTTGCCGCCTGGCTGCATGAAAGCCCCGGTGCCGCGCTTGCGCACCAGCAGGGTTCGGCCCTGAGGGTCGATCAGCAGGGCGGCGGCGATGCGGATTATGTTCGGCATGGATCAGCTCACTCAAGAAATCAAAGAAGGTATCGCCTGCGCTGGCCGGCGATAGGGCCAGCGCAGGCAACATAGCATCCGCGACGAACGGCCCCTTGCCAACCCGCCGCGTACACTCCATAACCAACACATGAACCTGCCCGCCAAACACCACCCGGTGCTCGCGCTGTTCCACCCTGCCGTGCGCACCTGGTTCCGTCGCCATTTCGCCACGGTCACTGAAGCCCAGGCACAGGCCTGGCCGCTGATCCATGCGGGCCAGTCGATGTTACTGGCCGCGCCGACCGGTTCGGGCAAAACCCTCAGTGCTTTCCTGGCGGTGCTCGACGAGCTGTTCCGTGAAGGCCTGGAGCACCAAGGTGAGCTGCCCGCGCAAACCCAGGTGATCTACGTTTCACCGCTGAAGGCCCTGTCGAATGATATTCGCCTGAACCTCCAGGCCCCGCTCGAAGGCATCAGCCTGGCCCTCACAGACCAGGGCCTGAACGCCCCACACATCACCACAGCCGTGCGCACGGGCGACACGCCACAAAAGGAACGTGCTGCCATGCGCAAGCTGGCCCCGCACATTCTGGTGACAACCCCCGAATCGCTGTACGTGTTGATGGGCTCGGCTTCGGGCCGTGAAGGCCTGGCCAACGTGCACACGGTAATCGTCGACGAAATTCACGCATTGGCCGGCAACAAGCGTGGCGCCCACCTGGCGCTGACCCTCGAACGCCTGCAAGCCTTGTGCAAACGGCCACTGCGGCGTATCGGCCTGTCCGCCACGCAACGCCCGGTCGAGCGGGTGGCACAGTTTCTGGTCGGTAGCGGGCGCCCCTGCGCCATCGTCGATGTAGGCCATGCGCGCGAACGCGATCTGGCCATCGAAGTGCCGCCGGTGCCACTTGGCGCGGTAATGGCCAACGATGTCTGGGGCCTGGTCTACGACCGCTTGGCCACCCTCGCCCGCGAACACCGCACCACGCTCGTATTCGTCAACACCCGGCGCCTTGCCGAGCGCATCACCCGTCACCTCAGCGACCGGCTGGGCAAGGAGGCGGTCGCCGCGCACCATGGCAGCCTGTCCAAGGAGCTGCGCCTGGGTGCAGAGCAGCGGCTCAAGCGCGGCCATTTGCAGGTGCTGGTCGCCACCGCTTCGCTGGAGCTGGGCATTGATATCGGCGATATCGACCTGGTGTGCCAGATCGCCTCGCCAGGTTCGATTGCCGCCTTCCTGCAACGGGTTGGCCGCGCCGGCCACCAAGTGGACGGCGTGCCCAAGGGGCGCCTGTTCGCCACCTCACGCGATGACCTGATCGAATGCGTGGCCCTGCTGGACTGCGTGCGCCAAGGCGAACTGGACGAGCTGCACATACCCCGGGCACCGCTGGACGTGCTGGCCCAGCAGATCGTGGCCGAAGCCAGTAACAAGGACTGGCACGAACAAGCCCTGTTCGACTGCTTGCGCCAGGCCACGCCCTACACCGAGCTCGACCAGCGCCACTACCAGGCGCTGCTCAGCATGCTCGGCGAGGGCTACAACGGCCGCCAGGGTATCCGCAGCGCCTATTTGCACCGCGATGCGGTCAGCGGCACCTTGCGCGGCCGTCGCGGCAGCCAACTGACGGCGTTGACCAGCGGCGGCACCATCCCTGACAACGCCGACTACACCGTACTGCTGGAACCACAGGCGCTGAACATTGGCAGCGTCAATGAAGACTTTGCCGTGGAGAGCATTGCCGGCGATATCTTCCAGCTGGGCAACGCCTCCTATCGCATTCTGCGCGTCGAGGCGGGCCGCGTACGGGTGGAAGATGCCCATGGCCTGCCGCCGACCATTCCGTTCTGGCTGGGTGAAGCGCCCGGGCGCAGCAACGAGCTGTCTGCCGCCGTGGCGCGGCTGCAGGCACGGGTCGACCAGCAACTGGCCCAGGCTGACGGCGACATGGTCGAGGTACTGGCATGGTTGCAGGCTACCTTCGAACTGGACGAAGACAGCGCCAGCCAGTTGCTCGACTACCTGGCCCGCACCCGCGAGGTGCTTGGCGCCCTGCCCTCGCAGGACACGCTGGTGATGGAGCGCTTTTTCGATGAGTCCGGCGGGACCCAGCTGATCATCCATTCGCCCTACGGCAGCCGCATCAACCGCGCGTGGGGCCTGGCCCTGCGCAAACGCTTCTGCCGCACCTTCAATTTCGAGCTGCAGGCTGCCGCCAGCGAAGATGCCATCGTGCTGTCGCTGTCGACCAGCCACAGTTTCGCGCTGGACGAGGTGTGGCATTACCTCAATAGCCGCAGTGCCGAGCAGATCCTCGTCCAGGCGGTGCTGGATGCGCCGCTGTTTGGCGTACGCTGGCGCTGGAACGCCGGCGTTGCAATGGCCCTCCCGCGCTTCGTGGGCGGGCGCAAGGTCGCGCCACAGATCCAGCGCATGAAGAGCGAAGACTTGGTGGCCGCCGTGTTCCCAGACCAGATCGCCTGCCTGGAAAACATTGCCGGCGAGCGGCAGATACCCGATCACCCGCTGGTCGAACAAACCCTGGACGACTGCCTGCATGAGGCGATGGATAGCGAAGGTTGGCTGGCCCTGTTGCGACGCATGGAAAGCGGGGCGGTACGTCTGTTGTGCCGCGACCTGCCCGCGCCTTCGCCACTGGCCTCTGCCATTCTCAATGCCAGGCCGTACGCTTTTCTGGACGATGCCCCGCTGGAAGAACGGCGCACCCAGGCAGTACTCAACCGACGCTGGAGCGAAGTGCACAGTGGCGACGACCTGGGCGCGCTGGACGCTGATGCCATCGCCGCCGTCGCGGCAGAAGCCTGGCCACAGCCAGGCAATGCAGACGAAATGCACGAAGCGCTGATGGGCCTGGGCGCCATCAGCCAAGCTGAAGTGCAGGGCAATGCCAGCTGGGACCTGTTGCTCAGGCAACTGGCCAAAAATGGTCGGGCCTTGCGCCTGGCGGACGAAAAGCTGTGGTTGGCGCGTGAGCGACTGGGCCTGCTGCAGAGCGTGTATCCGGACGCTGTGCTGGAACCTGCCTTGCAGATGCTGCCTGGGTTCGATCAGGCCCCCGAGCCGGACCTTGCCCTGACTGAACTGTTACGTGCCCGTCTGAGTGGCCATGGCCCCAGCACCGCGCCACAGATAGCCGCACCGCTTGGCAAGCCGTTGCCAGCCGTCGAGCAGGCACTGGCCCGCCTGGAAGCTGAAGGCTATGTGCTGCGCGGGCATTTCAGCCCTGGTGCAACCGACCTGCAGTGGTGCGAACGCCATTTGCTGGCGCGCATTCATCGCTACACCGTGAAACGCCTGCGCCGGGAGATCGAACCGGTCAGCCTCCAGGACTTCATGCGCTTTCTGTTCGACTGGCAGCACTTGGCACCTGACGAGCGCTTGCGTGGTCCGCAGGCGCTGGCCGAAGTGCTGGGCCAGTTGCAGGGGTTTCCCAGCGCCGCCGGGGCGTGGGAGGCGGAACTGCTGCCTTCGCGCATCAAGGACTACAGCCCCCACTGGCTCGACGATGCCTGCCGCAGCGGCCAGTTTGCCTGGAGCCGGCTGGCGGCAACTTTGGCGAGCAGCACCCTATCAAGTACCCCACTGGTGCTGCTGCCGCGCGACCAGCTGAACACATGGCGCAGCCTGGCGCCCGCCCCAACGGTGGATGCCCTTGGCCTGCGTGCGCAACGTGTGCACGAAGCGCTTAAAACCGAGGGAGCGCTGTTCTTCGATGAACTGGCGCATGAGGCACGTCTGCTGCCCAGCGAACTGGAAACTGCGCTGCAGGAGCTGGTGGGGTCGGGCCTGGTCGGTGCGGACAGTTTCACCGGCTTACGCAGCCTGATCACCCCTGCAGCCAAGCGCAGCTCTCGTAACAGCCGCCGTGGCCACCCGCCGCTTTCCAGCAGCATGGCGCATGCCGGGCGCTGGGCACTGCTGCGCCGCAGCGCTACGCCACCGGATCAAGACCAGCGCCTGGAGTACATCGCCCGCACCCTGCTGCGCCGCTATGGCGTGATCTGCTGGCGGCTGCTGGAGCGCGAGAGTGATGTACTGCCGCCCTGGCGTGAACTGCTGCGCTGCTATCACCGGCTGGAGGCGCGTGGCGAGATCCGTGGTGGGCGCTTCATTGCCGGGCTGGCGGGTGAACAGTTCGCCTTGCCGGAGGCGGTGGGGTTGCTGCGGCAGGTGCGCCGCCGCGACCCGGACGGGACGTTGCTGGTAGTGAGTGGCAATGACCCGCTGAACCTGACCGGCTCGTTGCTGCCCGGGGCGAAAGTGCCAGCGGTGAGTGGTAACCGCTTGTTGTATCGCGACGGGGTACCGGTGGCGGTACGGGTGGCCGGGCGTTACTCGTATCTGGTCGAGGCGCCCGCACAAGAGCAGGAAATCTGGCGGCAGAAACTGCTGCGTGACAAGCACTGAGCGTTAGCGGCTGTACCGGCCCTATCGCCGGCAAGCCAGCTCCCACAAAGATGTCACTTCGCTCGAAGCTGGTGATGACCTGTAGGAGCTGGCTTGCCGGCGATAGGGCGGGTACAGCCAGTACACAACTTGGCGAGAATGATTTTCGCTACCCCGATTTTAATTTGCAGGGCCCTGCAACTTGGCTATGGTCGGGGTTTGCCCCCAGGCCCTGAGCCTGACCGCGCCATCGCAAGGACCCTGTATGAGCCTGTCACTACTCAGTCGCTATGCCTTCTTCGCAGCCTGTGTGCTGTTCACCTTGGCGAGCTTGCCCTTCACCCACCACGAATGGTTGTGGCCGTTCACCCTGACCACGGGCATCCTCAGCCTGATCGGCTTGTTCGACCTGCTGCAGCAACGCCATGCCGTACGCCGCAACTACCCGATCCTGGGCAACATCCGCTATCTGGTCGAGGCCATTCGCCCGGAAATCCGCCAGTACTTGCTGGAGTCCGACAGCGACGCCCTGCCATTCTCCCGCGCTCAGCGCTCGTTGGTGTACGCCCGGGCCAAGAACGAAGCCTCGGACAAACCGTTCGGCACCCTGATAGACGTATACGAGTCTGGTTTCGAGTTCATCGGCCACTCCATGCGCCCGGCGCCGCTGGCCGACCCGAGCAGCTTCCGCGTCAACGTCGGCGGGCCGCAGTGCAGCCAGCCGTACTCGGCCTCGATCTTCAACATTTCGGCCATGAGCTTCGGCTCGCTCAGCGCCAATGCCATCCGCGCCCTCAACCAGGGCGCCAAGCTGGGCAACTTCCACCATGACACCGGCGAAGGCAGTATCAGCCCTTATCACCGCGAGCATGGCGGCGACCTGGTCTGGGAACTGGGCAGCGGCTACTTCGGTTGCCGCACGCCGGACGGGCGTTTCGACCCCGAACGCTTCGCCGCCCAGGCGCGCAGCCCGCAGGTGCGCATGATCGAAATCAAGATGAGCCAGGGCGCCAAGCCCGGCCACGGCGGCATCCTGCCCAAACACAAGGTAACCCAAGAGATTGCCGAGACCCGAGGCGTGCTGATGGGCGAAGACTGCATCTCGCCGTCGCGCCACAGCGCTTTCTCCACGCCGATCGAGATGATGCAGTTCATTGCCCAGCTGCGTGAGCTGTCCGGCGGCAAACCAGTCGGCTTCAAGTTCTGCCTGGGCCACCCGTGGGAGTTCATGGGCATCGCCAAGGCCATGCTGGAAACCGGCATCCTGCCCGACTTCATCGTCGTCGATGGCAAGGAAGGCGGCACCGGCGCCGCACCGGTAGAGTTCACCGACCATATCGGTGTGCCGCTGCGCGAAGGCCTGCTGTTCGTGCACAACACGCTGGTTGGCCTGAACCTGCGTGACAAGATCAAGCTCGGGGCCAGCGGCAAGATCGTCAGCGCCTTCGACATCGCCAGCGTGCTGGCCATTGGTGCTGACTGGGCCAACTCGGCGCGTGGCTTCATGTTCGCCATTGGCTGCATCCAGTCGCAGAGCTGCCACACCAACAAGTGCCCCACCGGCGTGGCCACGCAAGACCCACTGCGCCAGCGCGCTCTGGTGGTGCCAGACAAGGCCCAACGGGTGCTGAACTTCCACCACAACACCTTGCGTGCCCTGGCCGAAATGCTCGCGGCGGCGGGCCTGGACCACCCGGCGCAGCTGGAAGCCAAGCACCTGGTGCGGCGCGTCTCGGCCACCGAGATCAAGCTGTTCTCGCAGATGCATGTGTTCTTGAAACCGGGCGAGTTGCTGACCGGCGAGGTGAACGGGCAGTTCTATTCACGCATGTGGCAACTGGCCCGGGCCGACAGCTTTGAGCCACACAGCGAAGTGGCTGCCTGATAGAGCCCTGGGGCTGCTACGCAGCCAGATCGCGACACAAGGCCGCTCCTGCAGAAATACGCGATCTCCTGTAGGAGCGGCCTTGCGCCGCGATGGGCCGCAAAGCGGCCCCAGAGGTTTCAGATCAGGAAGCGGTACTGGCCACACCTTGTACGTCTTTCGGCGCCAGACGGAACGCGTAGTACAGCACGGTCAGCAGCACCAGGAACGCCGGGCCAATGTACAGGGCCACACGGGTATCCTCGAAGTACGCCATCAAGCCAACCACCAGCACCAGGAAACCCAGCGCCAGGTAGGAGCTCAGCGGCCACAGCCACATGCGGTACTTCAGTGCCTTGCGCTCAGCAGTGGAAAGACCGGCACGGAACTTGAGCTGCGCCAGCAGGATCATCACCCAGGTCCAGATTGCACCGAAGGTGGCAATCGACGTTACCCAGACAAACACTTTTTCCGGCACCAGGTAGTTGGCCAGCACGCCCAGCAGTAGCGCGCCGATCGACAGCAGCAGTGCATTGCGCGGTACGCCATTCTTCGAGGTACGGGCAAAGGCGGCAGGGGCCTGGCCGTTTTGTGCCAGGCTGTAGAGCATGCGCCCGGTGCTGAAAATCCCGCCGTTGCACGACGACAGTGCCGCGGTGATGACCACGAAGTTGATGATGCCGGCGGCGGTCTTGATGCCGAGGCGCTCGAAGGTCATGACGAACGGGCTACCCTGGCTGCCAATTTCGTTCCACGGGTAGATCGACAGGATCACGAACAACGCACCGACGTAGAACAGCAGGATGCGCCAGAACACCGAGCCAATGGCCTGTGGGATGGTCTTTTGCGGGTTGCGTGCTTCGCCGGCGGTCAAACCGATCATTTCCACACCCAGGTAGGCGAACATCACCATCTGCAGCGACATCAGCACGCCGGTCACGCCATTCGGCATGAAGCCGCCGTTGCTCCACAGGTTGGAGACACCTACAGCCACACCGTCATTGCCGAAGCCGAAGGCAATGACACCGATGCCGCCAAGGACCATGGCGATGATGGTGACAATCTTGATCAGGGCGAACCAGAACTCGAATTCACCAAAGGCCTTCACCGCTACCAGGTTAACGGCGCCCATGCTACCCAAGGCTGCCAGGGCCCAGATCCAGCGGGGCACGTCGGGGAACCAGATACCCATGTAGATGGCTACTGCAGTAATTTCGGCGACACAGGTCACCAACCAGAGGAACCAGTAGTTCCACCCGGTGAGGAAGCCCGCCAGCGGGCCGAGGTAGTCTTGGGCATAGCGGCTGAACGACCCGGCGACCGGGTTATGCACGGCCATTTCGCCAAGGGCGCGCATGATCACCAGGATGGCCAAGCCACCGATGATGTAGGACAGCATGATGGCAGGGCCGGCCATTTCGATGGCTTTGGCCGAACCGAGGAAAAGACCGACGCCGATACAGGCGCCCAGCGCCATCAGGCGGATGTGCCGTTCGCCCAGTTCACGCTTGAGCGGGCCGCCTTCATTGGCCTGGCCATGGGCAGAGTGGTTGCCGACTGGCATAGCAATACAACCTCATTTTGTTATTGGATTTGACCTTCGTGCAGCACCGGCCAGGCCGATAGGCGTGGCGTCTGCTTGCCAGGCTGGCTTCGTGGGCCGGCCCGTGTGCCGGGGTAGAGCGCCCGGCAGGGCGAAGGGGCCGAGCAGTATAGGAAGACCGTTGCAGGGTTTTTCGCTGTATATACAGGAATAATCAGCAAGTTTTCTCGCCCGTGCAGCGGCCCGGAAAACTGCCCCGGCACCATAGCAACATCTCGGGGTCAAAAAACCCACACCAAAGCCGCATAGCCCTACCCCGCTTTTCTCCACCTCCTACAAATTTTTCACCTCACCCGCTCAACGTCTAAGCTTCAGACAAGCAAGACGAAAACACCTGGCCGGATTGAAGACTATGGGCGCACTGTGGCAATCGGAACCAAGCAGAACGGAAGCACCCGAGATACCTCCGGCCGAGACGCCCCAACCGAAGCCCCCCCGTCAGCGTCGGCTTTGGTGGCGGCTGATCATCCTCATCCTGCTGGTGGCGCTGGTAGCCATCGGCTTCGCTGCGTATGACGAATTCCGCACCTCCGAACTGCAATCGCGCGAGTTCAGCAAACTGGCCGCTACGCTGACCTACTCGCTGGAGCCTGGCCCCAGTGACGCCATTATCTACCCCGGTGAAGGGCCGTTCGACAAACGACTGGGCTACAGCGCCCTGGGCGAATTCCTGCCACGCCTGCTCAAGCGCGATTACCTGATCACTGAGCAGGTGAGGTTCTCCCCTGCGCTGATGAACTACGTCGATCATGGGCTGTTCGCGCCCTATATCGAGAAAATCCAGGCCGGCCTGTCGATCACTGACTGCCGCGGCGACACGCTGTACCAGTACAACTATCCACAGCACCTGTACCCGAACTTTGCCGCGATCCCGCCGGTGATGGTCAGCAGCCTGTTGTTCATCGAGAACCGCGACCTGCTCGATACCCAGGACCCGCGCAACAACCCCGCCGTGGACTGGCCACGCTTTGCCAAAGCCGCCTACAGCCAGGTGGCCAAGTACCTGGCTTTGCCTGGTCAGTCTGCGGGCGGCAGCACGTTGGCCACGCAACTGGAAAAGTACCGCCACTCACCGGACGGCCTGACCGTGTCGGGTGCCGAGAAAATCCGACAGATGATTTCTGCCAGCGTGCGCGCCTACCGGGGCGGCCCGGATACCACCGAAGCACGCCAGCGCATCGTGCGCGACTACCTCAACAGTGTGCCGCTGTCGGCCGTGCCCGGGCACGGCGAAGTACACGGCATGGCCGAAGGCTTGCGGGTGTGGTACGGCGCCGACTTCGACCAGGTCAACCTGGCGCTGAATTCCACCGCCACTGACGCCGAAAGCATGGCCACACGCGGCCTTGCCCTGCGCCAGGTGCTGTCGCTGATGATTGCCCAGCGCCGCCCGTCCCACTACCTGTCCAAGGGCCGGGTCGAGCTGGCCGAACTCACCGATTCGCACATCCGCGTGCTCGCCGCAAACAATGTGATAGAGCAGCCACTGGCCGAAGCCGCACTGGCCAGCAAAGCGGTCTATCGCGACTGGGTAGCGCAGCCAACCATCGTGCCGATCGTCACCAACAAGGGCATCAGCCTGGCGCGTAACCGGCTGGCAGCCATGCTCAACCGCCCGCTGTATGATCTCGACCGCCTCGATGTGTCGGCCACCAGTACCCTGCAGGCCGACCTGCAACTGCAGGTCAGCCAGTACCTGAAAAACCTTGCCGACCCCGAGTTTGCCGCGCAGATGGGGCTGATCGGCGAGCGCCTGCTCACCACCAAGACCACCGACCAAGTGAGCTACAGCTTCACCTTGTTTGAGCGCACGGCCGACGGCTCGCGAGTACGGGTGCAGACCGACAGCACCAACCAGCCCTTCGACATCAACGAAGGCAGCAAGCTGGAGCTGGGCTCCACCGCCAAGTTGCGGGTGCTGACCACATACCTGGAGATCATCGCCGAACTGCACGACAAGTACGCCGGCAAGCCCGCTGCCGAGTTGAAGAAGGTCGAAGTCGCCGAACTCGACCGCATTACCCAGTGGTCGCTGGAATGGCTGGCGCAGAACAGCAAGAACCAGAGCCTGGACGCCATGCTCGACGCCGCGCTGGAGCGCAAATACTCCGCCAATACCGGTGAAGCCTTTTTCACAGGCGGCGGCATGCACGTGTTCAACAACTTCCGCAAGGAAGACAACAGCCGCAACCCGACACTCAAGGATGCCCTACGCGAATCGATCAACCTGCCGTTCATCCGTCTGATGCGCGACCTGGTGCGCTACGTGACCTACCAGCAGCCGTACAACCGCGTGCCGCTGCTCAAGGACGACGCCGACCCTCGCCGCCAGGAATACCTGGCCCGCTTCGCCGACAAGGAAGGCACCAACTACCTGATGCGCTTCTGGAAGAAATACCAGCGCAAAACCTCGCAGCAGCGCCTGGACACCTTCCTGGACAGCATGCGCGTGACCCCACAGCGGCTGGCAGCGGTGCACCGCTACCTGTTCCCTGAAGCAGGGCAGGAAACCTTCAATGCCTTCGTACGTGCCCACCTCAAGGGCGACAAGGCTGCCTTGGGCAAGTTGACCGACGGCCGCCTGTCAGAGATGTACGATGCCTATGGCCCCGGTAAATACGACCTGCCCGACCAGGGCTACATTGCCAAGGTCCACCCGCTGGACCTTTGGCTGCTCGGCTACCTGCTGAAGAACCCGAGCTCGACCTTGACCGAAATGGTCAACGCCAGCCGTTTCGAGCGCCAAGAGGTGTACAGCTGGCTGTTCAAGAGCCGCTACCAAGGGGCCCGCGATAGCCGCATCCGCACCATGGTGGAGATCGAAGCCTTCCTCGACATCCACCAGCGCTGGAAGCGCGTTGGCTATCCATTCGACCACCTCGTGCCCTCGCTGGCCACCGCGATCGGCAGTTCGGGCGACCGTCCTGCCGCCCTGTCCGAACTGGTCGGCATCATCCAGAACGACGGCATACGCCTGCCTACCCTGCGCATCGACACCCTGCACTTTGCAGCCAATACACCTTATGAGACCAAGTTGATCACCGACCCGGACCGGGGCGTGCGGATTCTGCCCGTGGAAGTGGCGCGCGCACTGAAAGGCGCCATGTCGCAGGTGGTGGATGCAGGCACGGCGCGGCGTATTTCCGGCAGCTTCAAGCTGCAGGACGGTACACCACTGGTGATGGGGGGGCAAGACCGGTACCGGTGACAACCGCATTGAAAGCTTCGGCGCCGGTGGCCGGCTGATTGGCTCGCGCTCGCTGAACCGTACAGCCACCTTTGTGTTCTTCCTTGGCGACAACCACTTCGGCACCCTCACCGCCTTCGTGCCGGGGCGCTCGGCAGAGGCATTCAAATTCACCTCGGCGCTGCCGGTGCAGGTTCTCAAAGGCATGGCCCCGATTCTCATGCCGTACCTGCAGCCGGGCAATCCGAATGAGTGCAAACCGCCGCAGGTGGCCGTGAACACACCGACTGCGGCAGGGAACGTATCGAATGACTAGATGATAATCATCAGCATCCAGAGGCTTGTCTTTAGATATATCTTGAGTAATATCTTACGATATATCGCAAACGACGGAGCCCTGTCCCCATGCGCGAACACACCCCCCATGATCCCTTCGAGCGGCGCCCCGGCCGCGGCGAGCGCGGCCCACGCGTCTTCGCCCCCGGTGACCTCAAGCTGCTGATGCTGGACCTGCTCGCAGACCAGCCCGGCCACGGTTACGACCTTATCCGCCAGATCGAAAACCTGTTCGACGGCAGCTACAGCCCTAGCCCCGGGGTGATCTACCCCACGCTGAATTTTCTTGAAGAGGCCGAGTTGATCAGTGGCCAGGTGCAAGGCAGCAAACGCTTCTATGCCATCACCGACGCCGGGCGCAGCGCCCTGGCCGAGCAGGCTGTCGCCCTGGACGGCGTGCGCATGCGCATCGAGGTCAGCAAACGCGCCCTGCGCGGCCACGACCGCCCGCCAGAAATCCATGAAGCAGTCGGCAACCTGCGCCACGCACTGCACATGCACAGCGGCCGCTGGACACCGGAAGAGATCCAACGGGTCCGCGACTTGCTCAACCATACCGCCAAGGCCATCGCCTCCGGGCCGGCCGAACCTGTCAGGGAGGCTTCCCATGAGTGACACCATCCACCGCGTCAACCACCAGATCCGCCAACGCCGTTTGCAGGTACTGCGGGTCACCGAACTGACCCCACGCATGCGCCGCATCACCCTCGGCGGTGCCGAACTGCAGGGTTTCACCAGCGTGGGCAGTGATGACCATATCAAGCTGCTGTTCGCCGAAACGCCGGAGCAACAGCAGGCCATCGAGGCCCGTAATATGGGCCGGGACGGTGGCGCACGGCCGACCATGCGCGAGTACACGCCACGGCGCATCGACCTGGTGGCCAATGAACTGGACATCGACTTCGTACTGCACGGTGATGGCCCCGCCTCCACCTGGGCCGCCCAGGCCGCGCCTGGGCAAACCCTGGACATCGCTGGGCCACGAGCATCAATGGTGGTGCCGGATATTTTCGACAGCTACCTGCTGATCGGTGACGAAACCGCCATTCCGGCGATTGGTCGGCGGTTGGACGAACTGCCGGCTGGCCGCCAGGTGCTGGCGGTGATCCAGATCGAAGACGAGCAGGAGCGCCAGCCGCTGCCGAGCAAGTCACAAGTCGAAGTCATCTGGGTGCGTCGCCAGCAAGAAGATTTGCTGGAACTGTTGAAGAACCTGACCTTGCCGCAAGGTCGGTTGTACGGCTGGGTGGCGCTGGAAAAAGCCCTGACCCGCCAGGCCAAGGCGCTATTGCTGGAAAAAGGGGTGCCGGAGGATGCGCTGAAGGCGGCGGCCTACTGGCGTGCCGACGGGACTGCGGACGACGAGTGATCTTGGTTACCTGTACTGGCCCTATCGCCGGCAAGCCGGCTCCCACAGTTACTGCACAGCCCATGAAGGCTATGGGGTACCTGTAGGAGCTGGCTTGCCGGCGATAGGGCCAGTGCACGCTAAGCGAATCTGTTCGACCCGCGCCACTTATCCAGCCCCAGCAACACCAGCCCTATCCCCCAGAACCCCGCCAGCACCCCCAGGGCATTGAGCATCACCTGCCCATACCCCAGGCTCGCCACATCGATGAACGGGTAGGCATACACGCCAATCTCGCTCCCCCGCCACAGCGCGTAGGCGAAGTACACCGCCGGGTAAATCGCCCACACCGCCAAGTGCCAAAGCCTCAGGCTGCCCTTGGGCACCTCCCACCACCAGTACACGGCATAAAGCACCGGCATCACGTCGTGCAGCAACTCGTCCGCCAGCCATTGCCAGCCCTGCGGTTGCCACAAGTGACGCAGCAACAGGCTGTAGGCCAGCGCCACCAGCACGATGCTGGCAGCCACCGCAGTACTCACCGACGGCGACAGGAAAAAACGCCTGACTCGGCCTTCACGACCGAACGCCGCATAACTGACCACCGCCGCCACCAAGGTATTGGTCAGCACGGTGAAATAGCCGAACACGTTGATCAGGCCGCCAATCAGGCTGGCCTGTTCCTGCCAGCGCGCCAGCAGCACCAGGTATACCTGCACGGTCAGGCCGAACCAGCCGAGCACGGCGATGCTGGTCAGCCAGGGGCGACGCGGCATATCAGGCCTGGCGCTGCAGCTTCACGTACAACTGCTCGACCTTTTCCCGCGCCCACGGTGTCTTGCGCAAAAAGGACAGGCTCGACTTGATGCTGGGGTTGCTCTTGAAGCAACGCACATCGATGCGTTCGGCCAGGCCCTGCCATTGGTAGTGCGCCACCAGCTCGGTGAGGATCTGTTCAAGGGTCTTGCCGTGCAGCGCGTTGTGTTGGGCCGTGCTCATGCTGTGCTCCGTTGGAAAGATGCGCACCTTACACGAGTGTAGTGGCGGACGGGATCCGTCAAGTCGACAGAAAAACTGCTGGCCAGGCGTAAAACCTCTGTGCTGAAATAGTTATGTTATGTTGTAACACTAAAAAAGCATCTGCCAAGGAACGCCCCATCGCCATGCTGTACCCAACGCTTCGTCTCTCCCCCCTTGCCGTCGCGCTCTGGCTGGCTGCATCGCCCAGCCAGGCCGTGGAACTCGAACCACAGGTAATTACCGCCAATCCGCTGGGCAACCGCCAGCTGACCGCCCCCAGCACCGTGCTCGAAGGCGACAACCTGCTGCAACAACAGCACGGCAGCCTCGGTGAAACCCTGAACAAGCAGCCCGGGGTCGCCTCTACCTGGTTCGGCCCTGGCGCCAGCCGCCCGGTGATCCGTGGCCTGGACGGCGACCGCATCCGCATCCTGCGCAATGGCGTCGGCGCCCTGGATGCCTCATCGCTGTCCTATGACCACGCCGTGCCGCTGGACCCGGTTACCGTCGAGCGCGTCGAGATCGTCCGTGGCCCGGCCGCCCTGCTCTACGGCGGCAACGCCATCGGTGGCGTGGTCAATACCTTCGACAATCGCATCCCGGACGCACCGATCGAAGGCATCCACGGTGCCGGCGAGCTGCGCTACGGTGGCGCCGACACCACCCGCAGCAGCGCCGGCAAATTGGAGGCGGGCAACGGTGCCTTCGCCCTGCATCTCGATGCCAACAGCCGCCAATTCAACGACCTGCGCATCCCCGGCTACGCCCGCAGCGCCAAGGTACGTGACGCCGATGAGCCCGGCAGCAAACACCGCCTGGAAAACAGCGACGGCCGTCAAGATGGCGGTGCCGTCGGTGGCGCCTATCACTGGGATCACGGTTACGCCGGCCTGTCTTATAGCCGCTACGACAGCAATTACGGCTCGGTGGCCGAATCCGGTGTGCGCCTGGACATGAAACAGGACCACTACGCCTTCGCCTCCGAACTGCGTGACCTGGATGGCCCGTTCAGCTCCGTCAAGGTCGATGCTGGCTATACCGACTACGAACACAGCGAGATCGAAGAAGGCGAGGTGCACACCACCTTCAAGAACAAGGGCTACGAAGCCCGTATCGAAGCCCGCCACCAACCGCTCGGGCCGGTGGAGGGGGTGATCGGTGCTCAGGTCAGCCGCAACGAATTTTCCGCCCTGGGCGAAGAGGCTTTTGTCCCACACACCCATACCAACAGCCTCGCGCTGTTCATGCTGGAGCAATGGCAGGCCACACAGCGGCTGAACCTGAGCCTGGGCGCACGCGTGGAGCACACTCGGGTAGACCCTGACGCCAAAGGCAACGAAAACTTCGTCGATGCCGACAGTGCCAGCAGCTTCAACGCCTTCAGCCTGTCATCAGGTGCGGTGTACCAGCTCGACCCGATCTGGTCGCTGGCCGCCAACCTCGGCTACACCGAGCGCGCCCCGACGTTCTACGAGCTGTACGCCAATGGCGCGCACGTGGCCACCGGCGCTTTTGAAGTTGGCGACGCCAGCCTGAACAAGGAAAAGGCCATCTCTGCCGACCTGGCGCTGCGCTTCGACAATGGCACCCACAAAGGCAGTGTCGGGGTGTTCTACAGCCACTTTCGCAACTACATCGGGCTGATCGGCACCGGCAACCTGCGCGAGGGCGGGCATGATCACGACCATGGCGAGGACGACCACGATCACGACCATGACCATGACCACGACGGTTTCCCGGAATACCAGTACCAGGGCGTGCGGGCGCGCTTTTACGGCATCGAGGCCCAGGACCGCTGGCAACTGGTCGAGAACCGTTACGGCAGCTTCGCGCTGGAGTTGTCTGGTGACTACACCCGGGCCAAGAACCTCGACAGCGGCGAACCGCTGCCACGCATCGCCCCGCTGCGCCTGAACAGCGGCCTGGTGTGGGAACTGGACCGCTGGCAGGCGCGGGTCGATGTCCAGCATGCCGCGTCGCAGCACCGCAAACCGGCCAACGAAACCAGCACCGATGGCTACACCACACTGGGTGCAAGCGTTGGCTACCGCTTCGAAGTTGGCCAGAGCCAGTGGTTGGCGTTTGTGCGCGGCGAAAACCTGACCGACCAGACCGTGCGTTATGCCAGCTCGATCCTGCGCGATATCGCGCCGGCGCCGGGGCGTAGTGTCGAAGTGGGGTTGCGTACCACCTTCTGAAATCGCGGGGGCGCTTTGCGCCCCTCTTCAGGCTATTGTTACCCGCTGAACAACAATCCCCTGCGACAATTTGTCTTTTTTTCTTACAACTTCCGCTATATCCTGCCCGCCTGAAGCTGAATCGCTTCACTGAAACCATCCTGTCGCCATATCCATTGAAGGGCACGCCCTTCGATGCGCTTGCCGTTTTTTCAATAATCAAAAAGATAGCGCTATCTCATGCTCCAACTGCCCAAAACCTGTTACATCGGCCTTGCCCTCAGCGCCTTGGCGACACCCGCCGCCGCCAGCGAAATGTTCGCCAGCGACTCCCCATGGATGCTCGGTGACTGGGGCGGCACTCGCAGCGAATTGCTGGAAAAAGGCTACGACTTCACCCTCGGCTACACCGGCGAGATGGGCAGCAACCTGCACGGTGGCTTCGACCACGACCGTACCGCTCGCTACAGCGACCAGTTCACCTTTGGCAGCCACCTGGACCTGGACAAGATTTTCGGCTGGCATGACACCGAGTTCCAGCTGACCCTTACCGAGCGCCACGGCGACAACATCAGCAACGACCGCATCAACGATCCTCGCGTCGGCGGCTTCACCTCGGCCCAGGAAGTCTGGGGCCGTGGCGAAACCTGGCGGCTGACGCAGATGTGGATCAAGCAGAAGTACTTCGAGGGTGCGCTGGATGTGAAATTCGGTCGCTTCGGCGAAGGCGAAGATTTCAACAGCTTCCCTTGCGACTTCCAGAACCTGGCCTTCTGCGGCTCGCAGGTGGGCAACTGGGTGGGTGGCATCTGGTACAACTGGCCGGTCAGCCAATGGGCCCTGCGCGTGCGTTACAACCTCAGCGACACGCTTTACACCCAGGTGGGCGTGTTCGAGCAGAACCCCTCCAACCTCGAATCTGGCAACGGCTTCAAGCTCAGCGGCAGCGGCACCCAAGGCGCGGTAATGCCAGTCGAACTGGTATGGACCCCACGTATCCAAGGTTTGAAAGGGGAATATCGCGCTGGCTACTACTACAGTAATGCCAAGGCACAGGATGTTCTCAAGGACAGCAACGGCCAGCCGGCCGCCCTCAGCGGCGCCGCCTACCGCAGCAGTTCGAGCAAGCACGGCATGTGGCTCGGCGCCCAGCAGCAAGTAACCTCGCTGGCATCCGACCAGTCGCGAGGCCTGAGCCTGTTCGCCAACGCCACGGTGCACGACAAGAAGACCAATGCCATCGACAACTATGTGCAGGCAGGACTGGTATACAAAGGGCCTTTCGACGCCCGCGCCAAGGACGACATCGGTTTCGCCCTGGCCCGCGTGCACGTCAACCCCGCCTACCGCAAGAACGCCCGCCTGGCCAACCAGGCCGCAGGGCTCTACGACTATGACAATCCAGGTTTCCTGCCGGTGCAGGACACCGAGTACAGCGCCGAGCTGTACTACGGCATCCACTTGGCCGACTGGCTCACCGTACGCCCCAACCTGCAGTACATCCGCCACCCGGGCGGGGTGTCGCAGGTCGATGGCGCCCTGATCGGTGGCCTGAAGATCCAGAGCAGTTTCTAACCACCCTTTTTTGACCTGACGGAGAACCTACGATGAGCACTGAAGGTGCCAACCAAGGAAGCCGCTGGCTCCCTCGCCTGATCGGCGCGCTGCTGTTGCTGATGGGCCTGGCCCTGTTGGCCGGTGGTATCAAGCTAAGCCAGCTGGGCGGATCGCTGTACTACCTGATTGCCGGTATCGGCTTTGCCCTCTCGGGCATCCTGCTGCTGGCCCAACGCCGCATTGCCTTGGGCCTGTACGGCCTGGTGCTGCTGGGCAGCACTGTATGGGCGCTGCTTGAAGTGGGCCTGGACTGGTGGCAACTGGTGCCACGCCTGGCCATCTGGTTTGCCATCGGCGTGGTGCTGCTGCTGCCGTGGGCACGTCGTCCGTTGATCGGCCCGGCCAGCAAAGCCAACACTGCACTGCTCGGCGTTGCGGTGGTTGCTTCGGGCGCATGTGCGCTGGGCAGCCAGTTCACCCACCCCGGCGAAGTGTTCGGCGAACTGGGCCGCGAAAGCAGCGAAATGGCCAGCGCCGCCCCATCCATGCCTGATGGCGAATGGCAGGCTTATGGCCGCACCGAGCATGGCGACCGTTATTCACCGCTGCGCCAGATCACCCCGCAGAATGCCTACCGCCTGGAAGAAGCCTGGCGCATTCGCACCGGTGACCTGCCGACCGACAACGACCCTGTGGAGCTGACCAACCAGAACACCCCGCTGAAGGTCAACGGCATGCTCTACGCCTGCACCGCACACAGCCGCTTGCTGGCCCTGGACCCGGACACCGGCGCGGAAATCTGGCGTTACGACCCGCAGGTCAAGAGCCCGACCGGCACCTTCAAAGGCTTTGCCCACATGACCTGCCGCGGCGTTTCGTACTATGACGAAAACCGCTATGTCAGCCGCGACGGCAGCCCGGCGCCGAAAATTACCGACGCCGGCCAGGCCGTAGCCCAGGCCTGCCCACGCCGCCTGTACCTGCCTACCGCAGATGCCCGCCTGATTGCCATCAACGCCGACAACGGCAAAGTCTGCGAAGGCTTCGCCAACCAGGGCGTGATCGACCTCACCACCGGCATCGGTCCCTTCACCGCCGGCGGCTATTACTCCACCTCGCCTGCCGCGATCACCCGTGACCTGGTGATCATTGGTGGCCACGTCACCGACAACGAGTCGACCAACGAACCGTCGGGCGTGATCCGCGCCTACGACGTGCACGACGGCCACCTGGTGTGGAACTGGGACAGCAACAACCCGGATGACACCAAGCCGTTGGCCGCCGGCAAGATGTACAGCCGCAACTCGGCCAATATGTGGTCGATCGCCAGCGTCGACGAAGACCTGGGCATGATCTACCTGCCGTTGGGCAACCAGACCCCGGACCAGTGGGGCGCCGACCGCACCCCGGGCGCCGAGAAGTACAGCGCCGGCGTGGTCGCCCTTGACCTGGCCACCGGCAAGGCCCGCTGGAACTACCAGTTTACCCACCACGATTTGTGGGACATGGACGTGGGCAGCCAGCCGACCTTGGTCCACCTGAAGACTGACGATGGGGTGAAACCCGCGATCATCGTGCCGACCAAGCAAGGCAGCCTGTACGTGCTCGACCGCCGCGACGGTACGCCGATCGTGCCGATTCGCGAAATCCCCACCCCGCAAGGCGCAGTGAAGGGCGACCACACCTCGCCGACCCAGGCCCGCTCCGACCTCAACCTGCTGGGCCCTGAGCTGACCGAACAGGCCATGTGGGGCGCTACGCCATTCGACCAGATGCTGTGCCGCATCCAGTTCCGCGAACTGCGCTACGAAGGCCAGTACACCCCGCCTTCCGAGCAGGGTTCGCTGATCTACCCGGGCAACGTGGGTGTATTCAACTGGGGCAGCGTGTCCGTCGACCCGGTCCGCCAACTGCTGTTCACCTCGCCCAACTACATGGCCTTCGTGTCGAAGATGGTCCCGCGCGAGCAGGTGGCCGAAGGCAGCAAGCGCGAAAGCGAGACCAGCGGCGTGCAGCCGAATACCGGCGCGCCGTACGCGGTCACCATGCACCCGTTCATGTCGCCGCTGGGCGTACCGTGCCAGGCACCGGCCTGGGGCTATGTCGCCGCCATCGACCTGTTCACCAACAAGGTGGTGTGGAAACACAAGAACGGCACCACTCGTGACAGCACCCCGGTACCGATCGGCCTGCCGGTTGGCGTGCCGAGCATGGGCGGTTCGATCGTCACCGCCGGTGGCGTCGGCTTCCTCAGCGGCACCCTGGACCAATACCTGCGCGCTTATGATGTAAACAACGGCAAGGAACTGTGGAGTGCCCGCCTGCCAGCGGGTGGCCAGGCCACGCCGATGACCTACACCGGCAAGGATGGCAAGCAGTATGTGCTGGTAACCGCCGGCGGCCATGGCTCGCTGGGCACCAAAATGGGCGATTACATCATCGCTTACAAATTGGCTGACTAAGTTACCGAGCCCTGCTTGCAGGGCTCATTCCCCTGTACCGGCCTCATCGCCGGCAAGCCAGCTCCCACAGGTAACCCACCATTTTCAAGGTCGGTGGAATACCTGTGGGAGCTGGCTTGCCGGCGATGAGGCCGGTGCAGGCCATCACAGATGAAACCCTCCCCTGATCCCTTCATCTACCATTGAAACCGATTCCCCTGCGCCCCATCTAAGCACCATAGCCATTCACGCAGGTGCCCCATGAGCGACCAGCAGGATTTCCCGGAACACCCTGACGAACACAGCGAAGTCGAGCACACCTCCCCGGCCGAACCCGGCCACGCCCTCGCCCTGCCCGGCCAGCAACTGCCGGACAAAGTCTACGTGATCCCGATCCACAACCGCCCGTTCTTCCCGGCCCAGGTACTGCCGGTCATCGTCAATGAAGAACCTTGGGCCGAAACCCTCGACCTGGTGGCCAAGTCACCGGACCACTGCCTGGCGCTGTTCTTCATGGACACCCCGCCGGAAGACCATCGCCATTTCGACACCTCGGCCTTGCCGCAATACGGCACGCTGGTCAAGGTGCACCATGCCAGCCGTGAAAACGGCAAACTGCAGTTCGTCGCCCAGGGCCTGACCCGGGTACGCATCCGCAACTGGCTCAAGCATCACCGCCCACCCTACCTGGTCGAAGTCGAATACCCGCGCCAGTCCGCCGAGCCGACCGACGAGGTCAAGGCTTACGGCATGGCCCTGATCAACGCGATCAAGGAGCTGCTGCCGCTCAACCCGCTGTACAGCGAAGAGCTGAAGAACTACCTCAACCGCTTCAGCCCCAACGACCCGTCACCGCTCACCGACTTCGCCGCCGCGCTGACCTCGGCCACCGGCAACCAGTTGCAGGAAGTACTCGACTGCGTGCCCATGCTAAAGCGCATGGAAAAGGTCCTGCCGATGCTGCGCAAAGAGGTGGAAGTCGCGCGCCTGCAGAACGAGATCTCGGCCGAGGTAAACCGGCAGATCGGCGAACACCAGCGGGAGTTTTTCCTCAAGGAGCAACTCAAGGTCATCCAGCAGGAGCTGGGGCTGACCAAGGACGACCGCAGCGCCGACCTGGAACAGTTCGAACAGCGCCTGGAAGGCAAGACCCTGCCGCCCCAGGCGCGCAAGCGCCTTGATGAAGAGATGGGCAAACTGGCCATTCTCGAAACCGGTTCGCCCGAGTACGCCGTCACCCGCAACTACCTCGAATGGGCCACCGCCCTGCCGTGGGGCGTGTACGGCAAAGACAAGCTCGACCTCAAGCATGCACGCAAAGTCCTTGATCAGCACCATGCCGGCCTCGACGACATCAAGGAACGCATCATCGAATTCCTCGCCGTGGGCGCCTGGAAAGGCGAAATCAGCGGCTCCATCGTGCTGTTGGTGGGCCCGCCCGGGGTGGGCAAGACCAGCATCGGCAAGTCCATTGCAGAATCGCTTGGCCGGCCGTTCTATCGTTTCAGCGTTGGCGGCATGCGCGACGAGGCCGAAATCAAGGGCCACCGCCGCACCTACATCGGCGCACAACCCGGCAAGCTGGTACAGGCCCTGAAAGAGGTCGAAGTGATGAACCCGGTCATCATGCTCGACGAGATCGACAAGATGGGCCAAAGCTATCAGGGCGACCCGGCTTCGGCATTGCTGGAAACCCTCGATCCGGAGCAGAACGTCGACTTCCTCGACCACTACCTCGACCTGCGCCTGGACCTGTCCAAGGTGCTGTTCGTGTGCACCGCCAACACCCTCGACTCGATCCCCGGGCCGTTGCTCGACCGCATGGAAGTGATCCGCCTGTCCGGCTACATCACTGAGGAAAAACTGGCCATCGCCAAGCGCCACCTGTGGCCCAAGCAACTGCAAAAAGCTGGCGTTTCCAAGACCAGCCTGAGCATCAGCGACAGCGCCCTGCGCCTGGTTATCGAGGGCTATGCCCGCGAGGCCGGCGTGCGCCAGCTGGAGAAGCAACTGGGCAAACTGGTGCGCAAAGCGGTGGTCAAGCTGATGGAAGACCCCGAAGCCAAGCTGAAGATCGGCACCAAGGACCTGGAGGCCGCACTGGGCATTCCCGTATTCCGCAGTGAGCAGGTACTGGCTGGCAAAGGGGTAATCACCGGCCTGGCCTGGACCAGCATGGGCGGTGCCACGCTGCCGATCGAGGCGACCCGCATCCACACGCTCAACCGCGGCTTCAAGCTGACCGGCAAGCTGGGGGACGTGATGAAGGAATCGGCCGAAATTGCTTACAGCTACGTCAGCTCCAACCTCAAACAGTTTGGCGGCGATCCTGGCTTCTTCAACGAAGCGTTCATCCACCTGCACGTTCCTGAAGGCGCCACGCCCAAGGACGGCCCGAGTGCCGGCGTCACCATGGCAAGTGCCCTGTTGTCCCTCGCCCGCGATCAGGCACCGAAAAAAGGCGTAGCCATGACGGGCGAGCTCACCCTCACCGGCCAGGTGCTGCCGATTGGCGGGGTACGCGAAAAGGTGATTGCGGCGCGGCGGCAGAAGATCTTCGAACTGATCCTGCCCGAGCCTAACCGCGGCGACTTCGAGGAGCTGCCGGACTACCTGCGAGAAGGCCTGACAGTGCATTTCGCCAAGCGCTTTGCCGACGTGGCCAAAGTCCTGTTCTGACCTGTTCCGTCCTCCTCGCGGCTTTAGCCGCGAAGAGGACGGCACCGGGCACACAAAACCCCACCAGCATCGGTTATCCTCAGGCATCGTCAGCCTACGGAGCCAACATGACCGCCCCTCGTCTGCTCGTTCCCCTGAGCTTTACCCTGCTTTCTGCCTGTGCCCAATACCCCACACAGCCTGTCGAGCTGGATGCCGAAAGTGAATGCCCAACGCGACTGCAGGTAGGCCAGACACTGACGTTGAGCTTGCCCGGCAATCCATCCACCGGCTATCGCTGGCTCGTCAAGAATGCCGCATCAGCTGTGCTGCGCAGCCTCGGCCCGGAGGTCTACAACGCCCCCGATGATCAAGACGTGGTCGGAAGCGCCGGTGTCTCCACCTGGCGCTTCCAGGCTACCAGCACCGGAGATGCCCAGTTGCTACTGGTCTACCAACAGCCATGGGCTGCAGAAGTCGCCCCGGTACAAACCTTCGACTGCAAGATTGTCGTCCGCTGAGGGCAATCAACTGCGGTCATACAGCAGTTGCACCACCTTCAGGTACTCACACAAACCGTCCAGCGCGACTGTGGCAGCTTCCAGATCCATGGTTGCGCTGAGTCTGGCGGCCTGCGCCTGCCACTCAGACTCTACCTTGCGAAGCTCATGTAGCCACCCGTTCTTCAGCGGCACCAAGCCCGACAGCGCCGTGACCGCTTCCAGTTCTTCCCGCGCCGCTTGCAGGGTTCGCTGCACCTGCCGCTGGTCGTCCACTGCAGCCTCGATCTTGCTATCCAGCCGGCCACGGGCCTTGCCCAGGTCGACGAATGTCTTGGCCCCGTCAAGCGCATCAGCATGCCGTGCAAGCTTTTGCGTCACAGCCTTGAACAGGCCGGCGTCGAATTTCGGATCGGTGATCAATCCCATTATCTGATCGACTTCATCATCGCTCGGGATGAGGCCTTTCAGTGCGCTTGCAACCGAAGGTTTCTCGAACAGCTCGATAGCCTGGACAATATCTGCACGCTGCTGTTGCAGTTGCATCAATCGTTCATCGAATGCGACTGCCTGTACTTGAAGGCCGGCCGTTCGCGCTGCCAACTCTGGCAAGGCGTCGACAAGCGCCGATAGCGAAAACAGCTCCAACCGCAAGTTTTTCCTGGCCAAGTGCGCGTGATGCTGATTCAAACGCTCCAGTACACTGGCGAGCCTGCGCTGCGAAGCGGCGCTGTCCACACCCGGAATAAATCGCCGATCCTCCAGCAATACGATACCGCCTATCAAGCTCTCCTTGAACGCGCGCTCGACAGCCAGCAACAGTGTACACAGTTCATCCAGTTGCTCGCGTGCGGCAGGCAGCACGTTCATTTCCCAACTTCCAATGAGCTGGAATATCTGATCCTGCAGATTTTGCATCTCTACAACATCTGGCGTGACGGTTTGAGTATTGGCAATTTCCATGTCAGGCTTCCTCATACTCGTCAATCAGTTCATTGAACAGCTCTGACAGCGTATGGCACACACTGCCTATTTTGGTCCACGGTTTGATAACCTCCGAAAAATCAAGAACAAAGGATTCAAGCTGGACGACGGTACTCAGTTCTTTGGCTTCATTGACAGAGTTGTCGGCATACGAAGCGAGGAACAACCAAACATCGGCCAACCGCTTGGTCGCCGCCGACAGATCCTTGCACCTGAATTGCAAATCTCTGACCAGCGTCGAAACACGCTCGAAGTCCTTCAAGGCCGGCGCCAGCTTGCCCAGTGCATTGGCCAACTCATCGCGTCTTTCAATCAGCGCATTCTTTGTAGCCCTGATAGCTTCTGCCTTGTTTCCGAATACGCCACCGGTTATCACCAGACCGATCGGCCCCAACAAGATACCGGTGAATGCATAGCCAACATGGGCATCGTACTCAGCCTTCAACTGGTCGACCTGCTCGTCCCACTGATCGAGTTGCTTGCGTTTTTCCAGGATTTCCTCATGGGAAACCTTCTCATCGAAGTGCTTCAACAAGCGTCCCATACGCGGCTTGAGTTCACGCTTGATTTCATTGTTGAACCAGTTGGCACGGCTGTCGACGTCAACGATACGCCGGCGAGTGCATTCAATTTCCTTCACCAGTTCGGAAATGCCGAGCGTCAGCACACTGGCGATCTGTGCTTGTTCATGTTCGCTGAGCGCCGAGGTGTAAACATCGTCGCCCTCCTCGGCCTTGCGTTTCTTGATCGCCATGAACACGTCGCTGCTTTCAAGGTTTTCCAAAAGGCTACTGCCACGCTGCACCAGGCTTTCGGCAAACATCTCAATTTCAGGCCCCAGCTGTTTTATACTGCGTTCCAGTATGTCCCATTCAGCGGCATGCCGGTGCAGCGCCACGTAAAGCTCATTGACCATCGACGCTTTAATACCGAGGGCGGCGTAATCGACCTCCCTCTCGATTTCCACCTGCGTCCGCGGTAAATGGTTAACGGTATTGACGTACCGCTTAATGCATTTCAAATTATCTGCCGTCAGCAAGCCACCAACTTGCTGACCACCATCGAGCCGGCTTTCAATGAATGAAAAATAGCGTTCTGGCAATATTTTCACTCTGGAAACCAGGTCCAGATCATCGACGGGTAGCTCTTCCTGCACAGTTGCTATATTCATTTCTCAACCCATGAAACCAATGAAGTAAAGGCAGTTGGAGTGTCCACCCGAACCACCCTGAATACATTCACCCGGATAACTTAACGCTGTGGGAAAGTTCACTGCTGCGGGCATGAACGCTCCGACCCTGAAGCATTGCCATGGCAAGATGCGTGGCCATTGGATAAAATGCGCACCCGTTTCACCCTGTATCGAGCCCACCGTGAGCAAACAACCCGACCGCCTTTTCTCGCAGCCCCTGGAGCAGGTGCCCGATTTCGTCTTCAACGAAGACGTGGTGCGCGTGTTCCCGGACATGATCAAGCGTTCGGTGCCCGGTTACCCGACCATCGTCGAAAACCTCGGCGTACTGGCTGCGCGTTTCGCCCAGCCAGGCACCGCTCTGTACGACCTGGGCGCATCGCTGGGCGCCGTCACCCAGTCGCTGCGTCGCCATGTTCGCAGCGACGGCTGCCGGGTGATCGCGGTGGACAATTCCGCCGCCATGGCCGAACGCTGCCGCCAGTACCTCACCGCTCAGGACTCGATGTTCCAGGAGCTATTGCCGGTGCAAGTGCTGGAAGCCGATATACTTGCCCTGCCCTTCGAGCCTGCCTCGGTAGTGGCGATGAACTTCACCCTGCAATTCATCGCCCCCGACCAACGCCTGGAATTGCTCGGGCGTATTCGCCAGGCGCTGCTGCCGGGGGGTGCGCTGATCCTTTCGGAGAAGCTGCGTTTCGCCGATGAGCAAGAGCAGGACCTGCTCAATGAACTGCACCTGGACTTCAAGCGCGCCAACGGTTACAGCGAACTGGAAATCGCCCAGAAGCGCAGCGCCATCGAAAACGTGATGCGCCCCGATACGCTCCAAGCACACCAGGAGCGCCTGCGCGCCGCCGGTTTCTCCAAAGTGGTGCCGTGGTTCCAATGCCTTAACTTCGCCTCGTTGATAGCCCTGCCATGATCGATCTGTCCCCCCTCGTCCGCCGCCTGGCGGGCACGCCACTGGCGTCCTGGTCGCAAGGCCTGCAAGCACAACTGGAAGCCAAGCTGGAGAAAGGCCACGGCGACCTCGACCGCTGGCGCGGTGCGCTCGATGCCCTGCCTGCCCTGCAACCCAGCGAAATCGACCTGGTCAACGGGCTGCGCCTGGACTGCGATTGCGACGACGCTACCCGCGCGCAGATGCGCCAGGCACTCATGGGCCTGTCGCCCTGGCGAAAAGGGCCGTTCGATCTGTTTGGCGTGCATGTAGACACCGAATGGCATTCGGACTGGAAATGGTCGCGGGTAAGCCCGCACCTGGACCTCAAGGGCAAACGCGTGCTCGACGTCGGCTGCGGCAACGGCTATTACCAGTGGCGCATGCTCGGTGCCGGCGCCGACATGGTAATTGGTGTCGACCCCAACTGGTTGTTCTTCTGCCAGTTCCAGGCCGTGCAGCAGTACCTGCCGGAGCTGCCAGCCTGGCACCTGCCCTTCGCCCTTGAAGAACTGCCTGCAAACCTGGAAGGCTTCGATACCGTGTTTTCCATGGGCGTGTTCTATCACCGGCGCTCACCCATCGAGCACTTGCTGGCGCTCAAGGACTGCCTGGTCAAAGGAGGCGAGCTGGTTTTGGAAACATTGGTAATCGAAGGTGACGAAAACCAGGTGCTGGTACCGGAGGACCGCTATGCACAGATGCGCAACGTCTGGTATCTGCCGTCGGTACCCGCCCTGGCGCGCTGGTTGCGCCGTGCCGGCTTCAGCGATGTGCGTTGCGCTGATGTGAGCGTTACCAGCGTCGAGGAGCAGCGCAGCACCGAGTGGATGCGCTACCAGTCGCTGGGCGACTTCCTCGACCCGAACGACCACAGCAAGACCATCGAAGGCCTGCCTGCCCCCCGCCGCGCCACCCTGCTGGCGCGCAAATAAAAAAGGCGCCCGGTCGGGCGCCTGAATCCACCTGCGGCGAGGAGCTGTCGCGGCGCAGGTGTTGTTACCTCAATCCTTGGCCACCTCGCGGGCCTTCTCTTGCGCCTTTCGTTCGCGTTCGGCGACGGCCTGTTGTTTGTCGCCGTGCAAGCGCTGCTGGTCTTCGCGGAAGGCTTGCCAGAACTGCTTCGAGCGCTCCGCACCGCCCTCGGCATAGACACTGGCACTGCCCAGGGCAAGGGCGGCCAACAGCAGGTATTTGGTCAGGTTCATCGTGTTTGCCTCGTGGTAACCGATCAGACACGGCCATCCTAGCGAGGGGCAGCTAACAGCAAGGTGAGGCGGGGATTACAGTCCTGCAATCTGGCCTTGTGTTGCCTACCAGGGCCCTGGCCTACAGCCAGATAACAGCAGAATGACAAATCCGTTATCTGCACCGCAGGCCTTTTCTCATGCCGTAACATCCTGGTTCTTGACCCTGATGTCACTACAGGGTCGAGAATTGCCCCCTTTCATCACACCGAGCACCCCATGCGCCTACTGATCATCGAGGACGAGCTGCGTACCGCCGATTACCTGCAACAAGGCCTGCGTGAAAACGGCTACGTGGTCGACTGCGCCCACACCGGCACCGACGGCCTGCACCTGGCCCGCCAACAGCCCTATGACCTGGTCATCCTCGATGTCAACCTGCCTGAAATCGATGGCTGGACCGTGCTGCAGCGGCTGCGAGCCGAATCGGCCACGCGCATCATGATGCTTACCGCCCACGGTCGCCTGGCCGACCGGGTCAAAGGCCTGGACCTGGGCGCTGACGACTACCTGCTCAAGCCGTTCGAATTCCCTGAACTTCTGGCGCGCATCCGCAGCCTGCTGCGGCGTAACGACCAGCAACTGCAGCCCAGCACCCTGCGCGTCGCCGACCTGGAACTGGACCCTGGCCGGCACCGCGCCTACCGCGCCGGGCAACGCATCGACCTGACCGCCAAGGAGTTCGCCCTGCTGCACCTGCTGATGCGCCAGACTGGCGAAGTGCTTTCGCGCACTCAGATCATCTCCTTGGTATGGGACATGAATTTCGACTGCGACACCAACGTGGTCGAGGTTTCGATCCGCCGCCTGCGGGCGAAGATCGACGACCCGTTCGACAACAAGCTTATCCATACCCTGCGCGGCGTAGGCTATGTCCTTGAGGCCCGCGTTTGAAAAACGCGAGCCTGTCGTTGCGCCTGGGCCTGAGCGTGACACTGATGGGCGCCGCGCTGGTGCTGCTGCTGGCCTGCCTGGCCGTGTTCGCCCTGGATCACGAACTGGACAGCCGCGCACGCAAGGATCTGGCGCGCAAGATGCTGCAGGTCGAGCACAACCTGCGCGTCGATCTGCGCAGCGAGGACCTGGGCAGTCGCGCCCATCCACTGCTCGACCTGGTCATGGGGCATGACAACCTCAGCCTCAGCGTACTGGCCCTGGAAGGCCGCCACCCGCACCTGCTCAGCCTGGGCCCGGCCCTGGAGTCGCGGGTGAGCGAGTTGCACACCGATGCCCGCCTGGCCTTTCACGCATGGCGCGACAGCAGCGGCAACCAGTTCCTCACCGTGACCCGGCAGATGCGCCTGCGCGACAACACGCCGGTGAAGGTGATGATGTCGCTGAACCGCGCCGACGACAACGCCCTGCTGCAAGCCTACCTGCACTCGACCTTGCTCGCCTTGCCACTGCTTCTGGTGTTGATCGGCGCGGGTGCCTGGTGGCTGATGCAGCGCGGCCTGAAACCGCTGCGGCGCTTCCGGCGTATTGCCGGGCAAGTGTCGGCCCAAGACCTGCAACACCGCCTGCCGGCTACCGGCCTGCCGCAAGAACTGGCGCAACTGGCCAGTAGCATCAACGTGATGCTCGACCGCCTCGATCAGGGCGTGAGCCAGTTGTCGCAGTTCTCCGACGATCTGGCTCATGAGTTGCGTACCCCGTTGAGCAACCTGATGGGCAAGGCGCAAGTGACCCTGGCCCGTGAGCGGGACAACGCCAACTACCGGGAAGTGCTGGAAGACAGTATCGAGGAGCTGACCCGGCTCAACCGCATCATCAATGACATGCTGTTTCTCGCCCAGGTCAGCCAGCCGCAAACGCAGGTTGCATTGAAACCCTTGGCCTTGGCTGACGAGGCAGCGCGAGTGGTCGAGCTGTTTGCCTTCAGTGCCGAGGTGAAAGCGATTGAGCTGCGTGTGCAGGGCTGGGGGACGGCGCTGGGGGACCGGCTGATGTTTCAGCGGGCATTGTCGAACCTGTTGAGCAATGCCATCCGGCACAGCCCTGAGGGTGAGCGAGTCGAGTTGCGGATTGAACGTTCAGGCAGCGAAGTATGGCTTTCGGTAGAGAACCAGGGGCCTGGCATTGCTACAGAACACCAGTCGCGCTTGTTCGAGCGGTTTTACCGGGTGGGCCCGGGGCGTTCGCGGCTGGAGGGCGGAACCGGGTTGGGGTTGGCAATCGTGAAGTCGATCATGCAGCTGCATGGCGGGCGGGTCGAAGTGAACAGCAGCCCCCTTGGGCCTACCCGCTTCACTCTGGTGTTTCCTGCCGAATAATCGATTGCCTGTACCGGCCTTTTCGCGGGTAGACCCGCTCCCACAGGGACTTCACAGGCCTTGAGGCTTATACAATCCCTGTGGGAGCGGGTTTACCCGCGAAAGGGCCAGAACAGGCAACCAAACTCTCAGCGCGAAGCCGCCACGATCAGTGCCTTCATCTCGGCCACTGCGGCTTTGAAGCCTACAAACAAGGCATGCGCCACCAGCGCATGGCCGATGTTCAGTTCATTGATGCCCTTGATCGCCGCCACCGCCTCGACGTTGTGGTAATGCAGCCCGTGGCCAGCATTGACGATCAACCCCTGCCCCACGCCAAACGCAACGCCATCGACGATACGCTTGAGCTCCTCGGCCACTTCGGTGGGGGTTTCGGCATCGGCATAACGCCCAGTATGCAGCTCGATGGCCGGCGCCCCCACCCGGCGAGAGGCCTCGATCTGGCGCTCGTCAGCATCGATGAACAACGACACTTCGGCACCGGTGCGGGCAAGACGCTCCACTGCCGCCTTGATCCGTGCCTCCTGCCCCGCCACGTCCAGGCCACCTTCGGTGGTCAGTTCCTGACGGGTTTCAGGCACCAGGCAGATGTGCGCCGGGCGGATCTTTTCGGCAAAGGCCATCATTTCTTCGGTGACGCCCATTTCGAAGTTCATGCGGGTCTGCAGCACATCCTTGAGCAGCAGCACATCGCGGTCCTGGATATGCCGACGGTCTTCACGCAGGTGCACGGTGATGCCATCGGCGCCCGCTTCCTCGGCATCCAGGGCAGCCTTGACCGGATCAGGGTAACGCGTGCCCCGGGCCTGGCGCAGGGTCGCCACGTGGTCGATGTTTACGCCGAGAAGCATGCGGTTGCTGTGAGTCACGAAAGGCTCTCCTGAAGGTTTAGCCCCACAGCATACGTCGTGATCAGCGCTTGCGAAACAGTTCCCGGCTGACCAACGGTTTTGCGCCCAGATGAACCGCCAGGGCCTGGCGCATCAGGCGCTTGGCCGCGAGCAAAGCGCCTGCGGTGTCCCAGTCGGCGTCGGCCAGGGCCAATAGCTCGATGCCGCGGAACAGGCCGGGTTGCACCCATTCGACCCGCTCCAGGCCGGCATCCACACGCAAGCGGTACAGCCCGTCGGCCGCGATGGGTTGATCGTTGACGTCATGATTCAAGGAGAACGCATAACCCAGTTCGTCCAGCAGCCGCCATTCGAACGAGCGCAGCAGCGGCTCCAGCGGGCGCCCGGCGGCCAAGGCCTGCAAGGTCAGGGCGTAGTGCTCGAACAGGGCCGGGAATGGCGCTTCGGCGGGCAGCAGGCGCATGAGTAGCTCATTGAGGTACAAGCCGCTGAACAGGGCATCCCCGTGCAGCCAGGCCGCTATGCCGGCGCTGTCCATCCGCCCCACATTCTTCAGCTCGCCACGCCCGCGCAGCTCCACCTCAAGTGGCACGAATGGCCGCACCAGGCTGCCGCCCTTGCCACGCGCACGCCGCAGTACGGCGCGCACGCGGCCCTGCGGCGTGAACAAGTCCACCAGCGCGCTGGTTTCCTTGTAGGCACGGCTGTGCAGCACGTAGGCTGGCTGGCCGACAGGTTGTTCCATTAGCGTTCACCCAGCCCGTGATTGTGGGAGCGGCCTTGTGTCGCGAAAGGGCCGCAACGCGGCCCCCCGGATTTCAGCATTGCCGCCAAAATGGCTGGGGCTGCTTCGCAGCCCTTTCGCGACGCAAGGCCGCTCCCACAAGGGCCGCCTTGAGCCTTAGAGGTCGCCGTAGCCCAGCGAGCGCAGGGCGCGCTCGTCGTCAGACCAGCCGCCTTTCACCTTGACCCACAGGTTGAGCATGACCTTGGAGTCGAACAGCACTTCCATGTCCTTGCGCGCCTCAGAACCGATACGCTTGATACGCTCGCCCTTGTCGCCAATGATGATTTTCTTCTGGCCGTCGCGCTCAACCAGAATCAACGCGTGAATGTGCAGCACATGGCCCTGCTGCTTGAACTCCTCGATCTCCACCGTGATCTGGTACGGCAACTCCGCACCCAGCTGGCGCATGATCTTCTCGCGCACCAGCTCGGCGGCCAGGAAGCGGCTGCTACGGTCGGTAATCTGGTCTTCGGGGAAGAAGTGATCGTTCTCGGGCAGGTGCTTGGCGATCTGTGCTTCCAGCGCTTCGAGGTTGTGCCCCTGCTGCGCAGAAATCGGCATGACTTCGGCGTTTGGCAGTTGCTCCTGCAGCCACTGCAGGTGCGGGATCAACTCGGCCTTCTCTTCCATGCGGTCGGTCTTGTTGACTGCGATGATCAGCGGGCCGGTCACGTACTGCACGCGCTCCAGCACCAGTTGGTCTTCGTCGGTCCACTTGGTACGGTCGACCACGAAGATCACCACGTCAACGTCCTTGAGGGCCGCCGAGGCGTTGCGGTTCATGTAGCGGTTCAAGGCTTTGTCGTTGGCCTTGTGCATACCGGGGGTGTCAACGTAGATCGCCTGCACATCACCTTCGGTCTTGATACCGAGCATGTTGTGGCGGGTGGTCTGCGGCTTGCGCGAAGTGATCGCCAGCTTCTGCCCCAGGATGTGGTTGAGCAAGGTCGACTTGCCCACGTTGGGGCGGCCGACAATGGCCACGTAGCCGCAGCGAGTCGGGTTGCTATCAGTCATTGCCATTCTCCACGCCCAGGGCGATCAGTGCGGACGCGGCAGCGACTTGCTCGGCAATACGCCGGCTAACGCCCTGACCACGGCTCTTGTTGTTCAGCAGCACGACTTCGCATTCGACGAAGAAGGTACGGCAGTGCGGTTCACCCTGGATATCCACGACTTCGTATCGCGGCAGCTCACAGCTGCGTGATTGCAGGAATTCTTGCAGCCGGGTTTTCGGGTCTTTGTTGGTGTCGACCAGGGTCAGGCCTTCGAACTCGTCGGCCAGCCAGGCCAGTACACGTTCGCGGGCCGTGTCCATGTCAGCGTCCAGGTAAATGGCACCGATCAGTGCCTCCAGGGCGTCGGCCAGGATCGATTCGCGACGGAACCCGCCACTCTTGAGCTCACCCGACCCCAGGCGCAGGTATTCGCCCAGGTCGAAACCACGGGCCAGGCGGGCCAGGGTCTCGCCCTTGACCAAGCGCGCGCGCAGCCGCGACAGCTGACCTTCGCGTGCCTGAGGGAAGCGCTCGAACAGCGCTTCGCCGGCGACGAAGTTGAGAATGGCGTCACCGAGAAACTCCAGGCGCTCGTTATTGCGCCCGGCATAGCTGCGATGGGTCAGCGCCAGAAGCATCTGGTCCTGATTCTTGAAGGTATAACCGAGCTTTCGCTCCAGATGGGCAAGGGAAGCACTCATGCAACCACCCGTTTGTTGTTCAACGCGTTGTTCAAATCAACATCCTGAAAGACTGTTTGGCTGTGGCCCGCCGCCGTTTGCGACGAATCTCCCGATCCCTGAGAACACAGCCTATGTCAGAAATGCATTCGGCGCTGTCTGCTGGACAGCGCCGAAGGGTATCAATGGATCAGGCCGACCCGCGACAGGTTGGGCAGGTGGCTGAGCTTGGGCTCTGGCCAGCTCATCCACACCGCGAAGGCCTTGCCGACGATGTTCCGGTCCGGAACCATGCCGTGCAGTTCCTTGGGGATGTTCGGGTCATCCCAGTAACGGCTGTCGTTGGAGTTGTCGCGGTTGTCGCCCATCATGAAGTAATGGCCTGCCGGCACGGTCCACTGCTGGTCCGGCGGCATGCGATAACGGCTCATTTCCTTGCGGATCAGGTGTTCGGCCGCGCCGAGTTTTTCCTTGTACAGCTCGGCGCTGCCCAAGGTGCCCGGTTCGGTACCCACCAGTTGTTCGGCAATCGGCTGGCCGTTGACGAACAACCGCTTGTCGTTGGTGTAGCGGATCTGGTCGCCCGGCAGGCCGACCACTCGCTTGATGTAGTTGACGTTCGGGTCGCTCGGATAGCGGAACACCATTACATCACCGCGTTGCGGGTCACCTACCTCGATGACCTTCTTGTCGATCACCGGCAGGCGAATGCCGTACGAGAACTTGTTCACCAGGATGAAGTCGCCCACTTCCAGGGTCGGTTTCATCGACCCCGAAGGAATCTGGAACGGCTCGACCAGGAATGAACGCAGCACCAGCACGATGAACAGCACCGGAAAGAACGATTTGCCGTACTCGACCAGCAACGGCTCCTTGTTCAGGCGCTCGACAACGGCCATCTCGGGCTGGCTGACGCTGCCCTGATAGTTGGCGATTGCCGCACGCCGGCGCGGGGCCAGGAACAGCAGGTCGATCAAGCCCAGCAGACCGCAGACGAAGACGGCGATGACTAGCAACAGCGGGAAATTTAGCGACATAGGACCTAGCTATCCAACCTGAGCACGGCGAGGAAGGCTTCCTGTGGAATTTCCACGTTGCCGACCTGTTTCATGCGTTTCTTACCGGCCTTCTGCTTCTCCAGCAGTTTCTTCTTACGGCTGACGTCACCACCGTAGCACTTGGCCAGTACGTTCTTTCTGAGCGCCTTGACGGTTGTCCGCGCGATGATCTGGCCGCCAATGGCTGCCTGAATCGCCACATCGAACATCTGCCGAGGGATCAGTTCCTTCATCTTCTCGGTCAACGCACGGCCTTTGTAGGCCGCGTTGTCGCGGTGCACGATCAATGCCAGGGCATCGACCTTGTCGCCATTGATCAGTACGTCCAGTTTGACCAGGTTGGCCGACTGGTAGCGATCAAAATGATAATCCAGCGAAGCATAGCCGCGGCTGGTGGACTTGAGACGGTCGAAGAAGTCCAGGACCACTTCGTTCATCGGCATGTCGTAACGCACCTGCACCTGGCTGCCGAGGAACTGCATGTCGCGCTGCACGCCACGCTTCTCGATGCACAGGGTGATGACGTTACCCAGGTGCTCCTGCGGCACCAGAATGGTCGCGGTGACGATCGGCTCGCGGAAGTCGGTCACTGACGAGACGTCCGGCAGCTTTGACGGGTTATCGACGATGATGGTTTCACCGGTCTTGAGCTCGAGCTCATAGATCACGCTCGGTGCTGTGGTGATCAGGTCCAGGTCGTATTCGCGCTCAAGGCGCTCCTGGATGATCTCCATGTGCAGCATGCCGAGGAAACCGCAACGGAAGCCGAAGCCCAGGGCGTCGGAGCTTTCCGGCATGTACTGCAGCGACGAGTCGTTGAGGGTGAGCTTCTGCAATGCGTCGCGGAAGTCTTCGAAGTCGTCAGAGCTGACCGGGAACAGGCCGGCGTAAACCTGCGGCTGGATTTTCTTGAAGCCCGCCAGCACTTCGACCTCGGGGGTCGAGGACAAGGTCAGGGTGTCACCCACCGGCGCACCGTGAATGTCTTTGATGCTGGCGATGATGAAGCCTACTTCGCCGGCTTTCAGATCAGCGGTCTGGGTGTGTTTTGGAGTGAACACCCCCACGCTGTCGACCAGGTGCACCTTGCCGGTGGACTTGACCAGAATCTTGTCGCCTTTCTTGACGCGGCCCTGGCGCACCCGCACCAGCGAGACCACGCCCAGGTAGTTGTCGAACCAGGAGTCGATGATCAACGCCTGCAAAGGTGCGTCGATCTCGCCTTCGGGCGCGGGGATGGTGTGCACCAGGCGCTCGAGAACCTCGTCCACGCCCATGCCGCTCTTGGCGCTGCAAGCCACGGCGTCGGTGGCGTCGATGCCGATGATCTTCTCGATCTCGTCCTTGACGCGGTCCGGGTCGGCCTGGGGCAGGTCCATCTTGTTCAGCACTGGCATGACTTCCAGGCCCTGCTCGATGGCGGTGTAGCAGTTGGCCACGGACTGGGCTTCAACACCCTGGCCGGCGTCAACCACCAGCAGTGCGCCTTCACAGGCTGCCAGCGAGCGCGAGACTTCGTAGGTGAAGTCGACGTGGCCGGGGGTGTCGATGAAGTTCAGCTGGTAGGTCTTGCCGTCTTGCGCCTTGTAGTGAAGCGTCACGCTGTGGGCTTTGATGGTAATCCCGCGTTCGCGCTCCAGGTCCATGGAATCAAGCACCTGGGCTTCCATTTCGCGTGCCGACAGGCCACCGCACATCTGGATGAAACGGTCGGCCAGCGTCGACTTGCCATGGTCGATGTGGGCGATGATGGAGAAATTGCGGATATGACTCAAATCACTCACGGGTCAACACTCGAAAAGGCTGCGAGCCGGGACGCCCGCCGAAAAATAGCCGGGAATTGTACCTCAAGCAGCAGGGATATGGGAGATTCCTCTATCGGGCTGTGCAGCGCTTTGGCGTCTGCAATTGTGAATTTTCATGAAAAAGGGCAGCCGTAGCTGCCCTTTCCTGCCTACAAATCCGCTTATTCTGCGAGCTTGAAGGTGATGAAGCTGGCACGCCCCTGACGCAGCACGCGCATGGACACCGAGCGGTTCTTCGGCAGTTCCTTGGCGATTTCGGTGAATTCCTTGGCCGAACCGATGGCCTGGTTGTTCAGGTGGCTGATGACGTCACCCGGGCGCAGGCCGATCATCGCTGCAGGGCCATCCTGCACTTCCTTGATAACCACGCCGCCCTTGAGTTCGAGGGACTTTTTCTGCTCGGCGGTCAGGTCAGCCACCGATACGCCCAAGCGGTTGCTGCTGCGCTCGGCGCTGCCTTCGGCGCCGGCACCGGTACCGATGTCGGCATCGTCATCCGGCATGGCGCCCACACCGACGTCCAGAGTCTGGCGCTTGCCGTTGCGGATGATCTCCAGCTTGGCCTTTTCACCGTCCTTGAGGCTACCGACCAGGTGCGGCAAGTCGGCCGACATGACGATCGGCTGGCCGTTCATGCTCAGGATCACGTCACCCACCTGCAGGCCACCTTTGGCTGCCGGGCCGTTTTCCAGCACTTGGGCCACCAGCGCACCCGCTGGTTTATCCAGGCCGAAGGATTCAGCCAGGTCCTTGTTGACCTCTTGAATCACCACACCCAGCCAGCCGCGGCTGACCTTGCCATCTTTCTTCAGCTGATTGGACACATCGAGCGCCACATCGATCGGGATGGCGAACGACAGGCCCATGAAGCCGCCAGAACGGGTGAAGATCTGCGAGTTGATACCCACCACTTCGCCCTTCATGTTGAACAGCGGGCCGCCCGAGTTACCCGGGTTGATGGCGACGTCGGTCTGGATGAACGGGACGTAGGTCTCATTAGGCAGCGTACGGCCCTTGGCACTGACGATACCTTTGGTCACCGAATGGTCGAAGCCGAACGGCGAACCAATGGCCAGCACCCACTCGCCCACCTTGAGCTTCTCGGAATCACCCAGCTTCACGATCGGCAGGTTCTTGCCTTCGACTTTCAGCAGGGCCACGTCGGTGCGCGGGTCGGTGCCGACCAGCTTGGCCTGCAGCTCGCTGCGGTCCGACAGGCGGACGATGATTTCGTCGGCGTCGGCCACCACGTGGTTGTTGGTCAGCACGTAACCATCGCTGGAAATGATGAAGCCCGAACCCAGCGATTGCGCCTCGCGCTGGCGGTCGCCACGCGGCGAACGCGGCTGCTGCGGCATGTTGCGCTCAAAGAACTCGCGGAACATCGGCGGCAGGCCTTCCAGGTCCGGCATCTGCCCCGCGGCGATACGACGATCTGGCAGCTTCTGCTTGGTACTGATGTTGACCACGGCGGGCGAGGCCTGCTCGACCAGCGTGGTGAAGTCCGGCAAGGCTTCCTCGGCCTGGGCGGTGAGCACCTGGCCGAGCATGAGCACAGCGGCGAACATCGATAGGTAGGATTTCAAGCGTGGTGTAGACATACGGCTCCCGTCACAACGAGCGGTAGTTTAGAAAGGCCCCTGCACAATGCAGGAAAGGCCAGGCTCCTAGAAGCCTGACCTATAGAAAATTTGCCAGTAGATTGCAAATGACAATGCTTTAATTTCATTTCAGGCGCATATCCGTTCGCCTTGGCATGGCCCTCAAAAGCGCGCCATTACTGGCGCGCCTGGGCATCCTGGGGCCGCATCGACAACGCGACGCGTTCTGCCGTACCCAGCGGAATTTCGCCAACTACGGTGACCATCACCTTGCCTTTGGGGGTGTTAAGCCGTCGCGAAACCGCCGAGGTCGGGCCAAGCTGGGTACGCACATCGGTCCCGGTATCGTCCTTCACGGGTTCAAGGAACACCGAGAAGCGCGCCAACCCATCGTCGTACATCAGGCTACTGACCGTGCTGTCATGTTTGGGATCACGCCGTACCGAGCTGTTGACAAGCTCGAACCCTGGCGGGAGCCAGTCCGAGCGCCAGCCAGCGACGCTGTCGTTGCTGACAGAGGCAACACGCTGCACCGGCTTGCATGAAGCACTGGGGCGCAGGTCATCGTCGACAGGCGGTTCGTCGGTATCGAGGCGCGTCATCTGGAAGCGCTCCAGCAACTGCCCTTTGTCGTTGAGCATCAACGAACGCAGTGGCAGGCCTGTGGCGCGGTCCAGATGCAATTCGAAGGCATAGCGGTGCTGGTCGCGAGGAGTGAGGGTCAAGATCACGGCATCGCGCCCGGCCACCCGTGACTTGCCTGCAACGCTCAAATCGTACCAGCCCATCAGTTTCAGCGGATCAAGCACACGCTGCGCAGCGTCCGTAGGGGCGGTCACTCCGCTGACCAAGGCCCCACTGACACACTGCACCTTGCCATCCACGCGCAGTATTTCCTGGGCGGCGCCATCAAGCTGTAGCAACCGCTCGCTGACTTTGCCGTCCTGGACCCTGTGCCAGATATCGTGGGAAGAGAAGCTACCGTTGCGTTCGTAGACGAACGAGCCCTGGTAACTTTGCTTTTTCTCGGCCAGTGCCAGCTTGTTCAGCCACTCGTTCGCCTCGGGCGATGAGTTGGCTGCCAATGCCGGCACCGTCATGCAGCTGCCAATCAGCAGCGACAGAAGAGGTAGCGCGCGCATGATCCTCCTTATTTAGCGGGGTTTTCCATGCTGGCGGCACGGGCATACGGCAGGGCAGTTTCAGTACCCTTGAGCGCGGACTCCTGTGCATGCTGGCGCAGATAGCCCGGCAGACGCTGATCCCAGCCGGCCTGGTTTTGCAGCACGCCGTTAGCCATCGGCCCGGTCGGTTGCTCACTGCTTTCACTATAGCCTGCCAAAACAGCAGGGCCCTGAGTTTGTGGCATGCTCAGGCCTTGTTGCGCAGGCTGCTGCGCAGCCAGCTCGGCGCCGGTGATTTCATCCTGGTTGTACATCCGCACGCCTGCCAGCACCGCAACGGTGACCGAGGCGGCAACCGCCAGACGAGCGACGCTGCGCCATGGCCCCTTGTTGACCTTGGCCGGTACGGCTTCGTCAGCCAGCGCCGCAGACACCGCCGAGGCGATATCCAGGTTGGGCAGCAGCAGCTCCTTGTGCATGGCTGCACGGGCTACCTGGTAACGCGACCAGGTGGCACGGGTTTCAGCATCGTCTACGGCGCTCAGCACCCGACGCAGTTCCAGTTCGTCCGCTTCGTTATCCATTACCGCGGACAGCGATTCCTGCAAAGCTTCACGACTCATGGCGGTTCCTCTCTTGGCTGTCGCCGCTGTCTCAGGTTTCCTGCAACAACGGCTGCAGGGCTTTGTCTATGGCCTCCCGAGCGCGGAAGATTCGAGAGCGCACGGTACCCACCGGACATTGCATGACACTGGCAATGTCTTCGTAACTCAGCCCGTCAAACTCGCGCAGGGTCAATGCCGTACGCAGGTCTTCGGGCAGTTGCTGGATGGTGCGATGGACAGTGCCTTCGATTTCATCCCGCAACAACGAGCGCTCTGGGGACTCGAGATCCTTGAGGCCATGATCGCCGTCGTAAAACTCCGCATCCTCAGAGCTCACATCACTGTCTGGTGGCCGTCTTCCACGGGACACCAGGTAGTTCTTCGCCGTGTTGATGGCGATGCGGTACAGCCAGGTATAAAACGCACTGTCACCGCGGAAATTGCCAAGCGCACGATAGGCCTTGATAAAGGCTTCCTGTGCGACATCCTGGGCCTCGTGGGTATCGTGAACGAACCGCACGATCAACCCGAGAATCTTGTGCTGATACTTCAGCACCAACAGATCGAAAGCTCGCCTGTCACCACGCTGAACGCGCTCGACAAGCTGCTGATCCTCTTCCTGGGTTAGCATGAACACTCCTCAGTGAACTCGAAGGAGCGTTGCAACAGCCATCGATCAGGCTTGCAACCATAGACTCGGGCTTTTCGCAAAAGTTCTCCCCTCCAAGCAAGTTTCCTGCAGCCCTTGGTCGGCTTGCACGGAAGACGCGGCGCGGGCACGGCCGGCTACGTCGATAATCAGGTTTCGAATACGCAGGGACAACCCGAACAGGTCTTGCCGCCCCGCGTCGCCTCGACAAATTGTGACGTGCGGGCAACCTTCATAGGATTTCCGGCCATGTCGGAAAGTTCCCACAAAGGTTGCCGCGCGCCTCGGTAAGTGGCCAAGTGGCATGGAAATTGGCCACCTCGGGCTGCTATAAAGGCAACCTGGCCAAGTTTAACGATAGTTTCACAATGCCATCTGCGCGTGACTATTGTGCCGCGCCCCCTCTAAAGATTACTAGTGTCCCGACATGAGCCAACAATTCCAACATGATGTCCTGGTGATCGGCAGCGGTGCCGCCGGTCTCAGCCTGGCACTGAACCTCCCCAGCCACCTGCGTGTTGCCGTCCTCAGTAAGGGCGACCTGGCCAACGGCTCGACCTTCTGGGCCCAGGGCGGGGTCGCGGCAGTACTAGACAACACCGATACCGTGCAGTCGCATGTCGAGGACACCCTCAATGCCGGCGGCGGTCTGTGCCATGAAGAGGCGGTGCGTTTCACCGTCGAACACAGCCGCGAAGCGATCCAGTGGCTGATCGAGCAAGGTGTGCCCTTTACCCGCGACGAGCACTCCAGCGTTGACGATGGAGGCTTCGAATTCCACCTCACCCGCGAGGGCGGCCATAGCCATCGGCGTATCATCCACGCCGCCGACGCCACTGGCGCAGCCATTTTCACCACGCTGCTGGAACAGGCCCGCCGGCGCCCGAACATCCAGTTGCTGGAGCAGCGCGTGGCGGTCGACCTGATCACCGAACGTCGCCTGGGCCTGCCGGGCGAGCGCTGCCTGGGCGCCTACGTGCTCGACCGCAACACCGGTGAGGTGGACACCTTCGGCGCGCGCTTCACCGTACTGGCCACCGGCGGTGCAGCAAAGGTCTACCTGTACACCAGCAACCCCGATGGCGCCTGTGGTGATGGCATCGCCATGGCCTGGCGTGCGGGCTGCCGGGTGGCGAACCTGGAATTCAACCAGTTTCATCCGACCTGCCTGTATCACCCACAGGCCAAAAGCTTCCTGATTACCGAAGCCCTGCGCGGTGAAGGTGCGCTGCTGCGCCTGCCCAATGGCGAGCGCTTCATGCCACGCTTCGACCCGCGCGAAGAGCTTGCCCCGCGCGACATTGTGGCCCGCGCCATCGACCACGAGATGAAACGCCTGGGCGTGGACTGCGTGTACCTGGACATTACCCACAAGCCGGCCGATTTCATCATGGGCCACTTCCCCACCGTGTACGAACGCTGCTTGGCCTTTGGCATCGATATCACCCGCCAGCCGATCCCGGTCGTACCGGCGGCGCACTACACCTGCGGCGGGGTGATGGTCGACGACCGCGGTCACACAGACGTGCCAGGGTTGTACGCCATCGGCGAAACCAGCTTCACCGGCCTGCACGGCGCCAACCGTATGGCCAGCAACTCGCTGCTGGAATGCTTTGTCTATGGCCGCGCCGCCGCTGCCGACATCCAGGCGCACCTTGAACACGTGACAATGCCCAAGGCCCTGCCAGGGTGGGATGCCAGCCAGGTCACCGACTCGGACGAGGATGTGATCATCGCGCACAACTGGGATGAGCTGCGGCGGTTCATGTGGGACTACGTGGGTATTGTGCGCACCAGCAAGCGCCTGCAGCGGGCCCAACACCGCATTCGCCTGCTGCTGGACGAAATCGACGAGTTCTACAGCAACTACAAGGTCAGCCGCGACCTGATCGAACTGCGCAACCTGGCGCAGGTGGCCGAACTGATGATTCTGTCAGCCATGCAGCGCAAGGAAAGCCGTGGGTTGCATTACACACTGGATTACCCGGGGATGCTGGACGAGGCCAAGGACACCATCCTCAGCCCACTCTGAAATGTGCAGCGTGTGTGAGATCGAGCGCCGCCCGCGCGGCGCATCGCGAGCTGCGCTCGGTCTCCCGGGCTCTGAACCTGCCACGGCGAACACCTCTCGGCCCTACCCCACCGCTGTCGTTGCCCAGCGCCGTCGGCTGAACTTCAGCCGCACCCGCAGGCGCCGATGCTCATCCCCCCCCAGCGCATCCTGCGGTATGCACTGGCTCTGCCCCATCCATCGCCCCGCCCGCTCAAAGCGCAACACCACCAGCCGCGGCAACGCCACGCTGTCCCGGCATAACCGCACCGGTTGCCAGCCACGGGCACGGCAGAACACCTGCCAGCCGCGCACATCACGGCGCAGCCCAACAACGGCATGCTCATGGGTTAACAGGATTCGTCGGGGAATGGCCCAGCCAGCGTGGGCGATACAGGCGGCGACAACAGAAAAAGAAAGCCAATCAGGCAACGGGCTCGCCCACACGGCAAGCCACGCCAGCACCTGGCAACCCAGGTAGGCCGCTAGCAGCAGGCGCGAGCCTTGCCAGCGGCACTCGAAGCACTCACTTGGGCTGGACACGGTCCAGGATGATGCGGACCATGCGTTGCAGCTCCGGGTCTTCGGACTCGGTGCGCTCCATGAACCAGCCGAACATGTCCTGGTCCTCGCAGCTCAACAGACGCACGTACAGTTCGCGATCGGTCTCGTTGAGGGTGGAGTAGACTTCCTGGGTGAAAGGCACCAGCAGTACGTCCAGTTCCAGCATGCCGCGGCGGCTATGCCAGAAAAGCCGGTTGAGTTCAGTTTGTTCGACCATGGGGCCCTCCTCGAATGGCCCGCCAGTATACAGGCAGGCGAGCATGGCGACACCGGGCGTTGGTCTAGTCACCTACCTATTTTGTTACCGGCGTTCTATGATGGCCGCCAGTCTTTAAGCCACCGCGATGACCCATGGCCGATTCCGCTTTCTTCTGCCCCCTGTCCCACGAGGGCATCCTCGCCGTCCGCGGCTCCGATGCAGGCAAGTTCCTGCAAGGCCAGCTGACCTGCAACATCACCTACCTCAGCCAGGAACATTCCAGCCTCGGCGCCCGCTGCATGGTCAAGGGGCGCATGCAGTCGAGCTTTCGCATCTTGCCCGAAGGCAACGGTTACCTGCTGGCCATGGCCAGCGAACTGATAGAGGCGCAACTGGCCGACCTGAAAAAGTACGCTGTGTTCTCCAAGGCCACGCTGACCGACGAAAGCGCCGCCTGGGCACGCTTCGGGCTGCAAGGCGGTGACGCTGCGCTACAGGCGCTTGGGCTCGACGTGCCTGCAAACGCCGGCAGTACCGTGCGCCATGAAGGCCTGATCGCCATTGCCGTGTCCGCAGGACGTGTGGAGTTGTGGGTACCGGCGGACAATGCCGACACGGTACGCCAGGCCCTCGCCAGCGCCCTGCCTGAAGGCAGCCTCAACGAATGGCTGCTAGGCCAGATTCGTGCCGGTATCGGCCAGGTCATGGGACCGACCCGTGAGCTGTTCATCCCGCAGATGATCAACCTGCAGGCCGTCGACGGCGTCAGCTTCAAGAAAGGCTGCTACACCGGTCAGGAAATCGTCGCCCGCATGCAGTACCTGGGCAAGCTCAAGCGCCGCCAGTACCGACTGGCACTGGACCAGCAGGCCATCCCGGCCCCGGGTGCCGCGATCTTCTCGCCCACCCACGGCTCGGCGGTCGGTGAAGTAGTCATTGCCGCCGGCAACGGTGCTGGCTGCGAACTGCTCGCGGTGCTCAGCGCCGACGCGGTGGAAGACGACAACCTGCACCTGGGCAGCCTCGAAGGCCCACGCCTGCAGGTGCTGACCCTGCCTTACGAACTGGACCGCGACCGGGAAATCCAGCGCTGACCAGCCTGCCCCGCCCCCGTGGCGGGGCCGCACCACCACTGCGGTAGACACGTCAATGAACAAGCTGGCCGAGATGGTTCAAGCACAGTTGCTCGATGCCATCGAAAAGGATGACCTGGTCCTGCCAACCCTGCCCGAGGTTGCCTTGAGCATCCGCGAGGCAGCGGAAGACAGCGAGATCAGCGTAGCGGCCCTGAGCAAGGTGATTGGTCGGGATGCGGCCCTTTCAGCGCGCCTGATCAAGGTAGTCAACAGCCCACTGCTGCGTGCGGCGGTCGAGGTGACCGACCTGCATACCGCCATCACGCGACTGGGCATCAACTACAGCTGCAACCTGGCCATTGGTTTGGTGATCGAGCAGATTTTCCATGCACGCTCACCGGCAGTTGAACAGAAGCTTCGCGAGATCTGGACCAACAGCCTGGAAGTGGCAGGCATCAGCTACGAAATTTGTCGCCGCTATACCCAGCTCAAGCCTGAACAGGCCACCTTGGGCGGGCTGGTCAACCAGATCGGTGCGCTGCCAGTGCTGATCTATGCCGAAGAGCACAACGAGCTGTTGTCCGACCCGGTTTGCCTGCATTACGTGATCGAGCAGATCCAGCCGGTACTGGGGGACAAGATTCTCAAGGCCTGGGAGTTTCCGGAGCAGTTGATCAATTTGCCGAGCCAGGTTCAGGACCTGGACCGGCAGACCGACAAGGTCGACTACATCGACATCGTGCAGATCGCCCGCTGTATCAGCCAGCGTGGTCGTCAACGTCCGTTGGCGGCACTGCCCGCGTACCGCCACCTGAGGTTGCCTTTTGGTACCGAGCTGGAAGTGGATGAACTGCTTGAGGCGCGCAGTATGTTGCGCTGAGCTGTGTCAGCCTGGCCGGGCCCTATCGCCGGCAAGCCAGCTCCCACTTCGACTGCCTTGACCTCAAGCCATGCGGTGTTATGTGGGAGCTGGCTTGCCGGCGATGGGCCAGCGGAATCAACACATCAATCGGCGATGAAACTCACTCGTACCCGCAACCCGCCCTTCTCGCCATCATGCAGGCTCACCTGCGCCAGATGCGCCCGGCAGATCTCGCCGACAATCGCCAGGCCAAGCCCGCTACCCTGCGCACTGCGCCGGTAAAACCGCTCGAACACCCGCTCGCGCTCAGCCTCGGGAATACCTGGCCCATCATCCTCTACCTCCAGCACAGCTGGCGCCACCACCCGCAAAATCACATTGCCCCCCGCCGGCGTATGCGCCAGGGCATTGTCCACCAGGTTGCTCAACAGCTCGTTGAGCAGCGTCGGTTCACCCTTGAGCCATACGGGGGCCTCGGCCTCCAGGGCCAGCGCCACCCCGCGCTTGTGCGCCAGGGGCGCCATGGCCATGCCCAGCTCACGGGCCAGCTGGCTCAGGTCCAGGCGCTGCGCACCGCCTTCGGCAATTGCCCGTGCACCGTTCTCGACCCGCGCCAATGACAACAGCTGGTTGGCGAGGTGGGTCAGCTTGTCGGTGCCCTGGACGGCAGATTCCAAGGTCTGCCGCCACTCCTGCGGCTCGGACGAGCGCAACCCCAACTCGACCCGCGCCTTCAGGGCTGCCAGCGGCGTACGCAGTTCATGGGCGGCGTCGGCGATGAACTGCGCCTGGCGCTCGAACTGGCCGCGCAAGCGCTCGGTAAAGTGGTTCAAGGCTCGCACCAACGGGCTCAGCTCGCGCTGCACCTGCACCACCGGCAAGGCCCGCAAATCATCCGGTTGGCGCTCCTCCACCGCCGTGCGCAGGCGCTCCAGCGGCCGCAACGCCGCGCTCACGGCAAACCACACCATCACCAGCGCGCCCAGCGCCAGCATGCCCAAACGCAGCAGGGTATCGGCCATCAGCCCACGGGCCATGCGCACCCGCGCTTCCTCGGTTTCGGCTACGCGGATCTCCGCCATGCCGTTCATGTTGGGCTCGCTCACTGCCTTCAGCAGGCTGACCACCCGTACATCCTGGCCAAGGTAGGTGGCGTTGTAGAACCGTGCCAGGGCCGGGTAGTCATCGGTGCGTGGGGTGCCTGGCGGCGGCGGCGGCAGGTTCTCATAGCCCGAAATCAGCCGCTGCTTGATGTCCAGTACCTGGTAGTAGATACGCCCGGCACTGTCGTAGGCGAAGGTGTCCAGCGCCACGTAGGGCACATCCGCGCTCAGCGAACCGTCACGCTGCGACAGGCCGGCGGCGATGGTCCGCGCCGAGGCCAGCAGGGTGCGGTCGTAAGCAGTGTCGGCGGCCTCGCGGCCATTCCAGTAAGCGCTCAGGCCGCTGGCCAGCATCAGCACTACCAGCAGCAGCGCCAGATTACCCAGCAAGCGCCCGCGCAGGCTGCCGTTGTCACGCATCGCGGTGCTCTAGCAGGTAGCCCAGGCCGCGGAAGGTGACGATGGCCACCGGGTGGCCGTCGAGCTTCTTGCGCAAGCGGTGGATGTAGATTTCGATGGCGTCGGGGCTGGCCTCTTCGTCCAGGCCAAACACCTGCGCCGCCAACTGCTCCTTGCTCATCACCCGGCCCGGGCGGGCGATCAGCGCTTCCAGCACGCTTTGCTCACGCGAGGTCAGGGTCAGGTTGTCGTCACCGAGGGTGAAGCGCCGGGTATCCAGGTCGTAAACCAGCGGCCCGCAGCGTTGCTGACGCTCGCCACCAAGCACACTGCGGCGCAGCAGGGCCTTGACCCGTGCTTCCAGCTCGGTCAACTCGAACGGTTTGGCCAGGTAGTCGTCGGCGCCAAGGTTAAGGCCATGGACCCGGTCCTTGACGTCACTGCGCGCCGTCAGCATCAGCACCGGCACGGTCTTGCCACGGCCACGCAGGCGCGCCAGCACCTCGAAGCCATCCATGCGCGGCAAGCCGACATCCAGCACAACCACGGCGTACTCCTCACTGGCCAGAGCCAGGTCGGCAGCCACGCCGTCATGCAGCACATCCACGGTCAGGCCGTGGCTTTTCAAGGCCTGGGCCACGCTTTCGGCCAGTTGCAGGTGGTCTTCGACCAGCAGCACACGCATCGGTTTCTCCCTGCTCGGGTGGGGCGGTGGCGCGGAGTGTACCGCTGTCCTCAGGCCTGTGAAGCCCCTTGTAACAAACCTTTCTCACTGAAAGGTTAGCGAAAGGTTCGTTGCCTAGCATCGCACCACGGTCGCTCCTCGCGCCGAAAAAAGCACCAGCAAGGTGCAACAAATAAGAACAATAAACGGAGTCATCGACGATGCTGTCATCGCAGCCGCAGGCGTTCACGCCTACCCGTTCCTTTGCCGCACGCCCCTCAGCCATCGCCAGCGCCCTCGCGCTTGCCGGTGTCGCCCCGATGAGCCAGGCCGCCTTCTTCGAAGACAGCACGGCCACCTTCGAAACCCGCAACATGTACTTCAACCGCGACTTTCGCGACGGTACCAGCGCGCAACAATCCAAGCGCGACGAGTGGGCCCAGGGCTTCATCCTCAATTTTGAGTCCGGCTATACCGATGGCACCGTAGGCTTTGGCCTGGACGCATTGGGCATGCTCGGCGTCAAGCTCGACTCCAGCCCCGACCGCACCGATACCGGCCTGCTGCCGACCCACGATGACGGCAAGGCCGCCGACGAATACTCCAAGCTGGGCCTGACCGGCAAAGTAAAGCTCTCCCAGACCGAGCTGAAAATCGGCACCCTGATCCCTGAACTGCCGACTCTTCAGCCCAACGACGGGCGCATCCTGCCGCAAACCTTCGAAGGCGGCCTGCTCACGTCCAGGGAAATCAAGGGCCTGACCTTCACCGGCGGGCGCCTGGACAAGGCCAAGGACCGCAACGACACCAACTGGGAAGACCTGGCGCTGAACAACAAGAATGGCCGCTTCGGTGGCACTTTCAGCGCCGACAACCTGACCCTGGGCGGCCTGGACTACCAGTTCACCGACCGCATCACTGGCAGCTACCACTTCGCCCAGCTCGACGATATCTACCGCCAGCACTTTATCGGCATGGTCGCCACCCAACCCTGGGGCCCGGGCACCTTCGGTGCCGACCTGCGCCTGGCAGTGAGCGACGATGCTGGCGCCGCCAAGGCCGGCAACATCGACAACACCACCATCAACGGCATGCTCAGCTACGCCCTGGGCGGGCACAAGGTCAGCGCTGCCTGGCAGCAGCTGTCGGGCGACAGCGCCTTCCCGTATGTCGATGGCGCCGACCCGTACCTGGTCAACTTCGTCCAGATCAACGACTTCGCCGGTGCCGACGAGCGTTCCTGGCAGGCGCGTTACGACTACAACTTTGCCGCGCTCGGCGTACCGGGCCTGACCTTCATGACCCGCTACATCAGCGGTGACAATGTCAGCCGCGCGACCGGTGGTGAAGGCAAAGAGTGGGAACGCAACACCGAACTGAAGTACGTGGTACAAAGCGGCCCGTTGAAGAACGTCGCCGTGCGCCTGCGCAACGCCACCTTCCGCTCCAACTTCGCCCGCGACGCGGACGAAGTGAGGCTGTTGGTCAGCTACAGCGTGGCGCTGTGGTAACCCCATAGCGGTAATCCAATAACAACAACGCTCACGGAGATAGACGATGACCTTTTCACTGCGCCGCCTCGTTCTCGCTACCGGCTGCCTGCTGTTGGCCGGCAACGCTCTGGCCGCCGAACCGAAACGCCCTGAATGCATCGCCCCCGCCTCGCCGGGCGGTGGCTTCGACCTGACCTGCAAGCTGGTGCAAAGCGCCCTGGTGCAGGAAAAGATCCTCAGCAAACCCATGCGCGTCACCTACATGCCCGGCGGTGTTGGCGCGGTGGCCTACAACGCCGTGGTCGCCCAACGCCCGGCCGATGCCGGTACCCTGGTGGCCTGGTCGAGCGGCTCACTACTGAACCTGGCCCAAGGCAAGTTCGGCCGCTTCGACGAAAACGCAGTGAAGTGGCTGGCGGCTGTCGGCACCAGCTACGGCGCCATCGCCGTGAAAAGCGACTCGCCCTACAAGACCCTCGATGACCTGGTCGCGGCATTGAAAAAAGACCCGAGCAAGGTGGTGATCGGCTCTGGCGGCACCGTCGGCAGCCAGGACTGGATGCAGACTGCCTTGATCGCCAAGGCTGCCGGCATCAACCCGCGTGACCTGCGCTACGTGGCCCTGGAAGGCGGTGGCGAAATTGCCACGGCGCTGCTGGGCGGTCACATCCAGGTCGGCTCTACCGACATTTCCGACTCCATGCCGCACATTCAGAGCGGCAACATGCGCATCCTTGCAGTGTTTTCGGAAAACCGCCTGGACGAGCCCGAGATGAAAGACATCCCCACCGCCAAGGAGCAAGGCTACGACATCGTCTGGCCGGTAGTGCGCGGCTTCTACCTTGGGCCAAAGGTGAGCGACGAGGACTATGCCTGGTGGAAGGCTTCGTTCGACAAGATGCTGGCTTCGGAAGACTTCGCCAAGCTGCGTGACCAGCGCGAGCTGTTCCCGTTCGCCATGACCGGCGAAGAGCTGGACGGCTACGTGAAGAAGCAAGTGGCCGACTACAAGGCACTGGCCAGGGAATTTGGCCTGATCCAGTAAGCCTGTCGGATTCACCACCACCCCTGTGGGAGCGGCCTTGTGTCGCGATCGGGCGCGAAGCGGCCGCTAAACCTGCCGATGCGATGTGCCCGAAGCATCGTATCGGCTGTGCCAGGGGCCGCTGTGCGGCCCATCGCGACACAAGGCCGCTCCTACAGGACTTGCATCTCACTTGAGCAATCCCAACGAGGATTCCCCAATGATCCTGCAACGCATCTTCGCCCTGGCCCTGCTGGCGGTGTGCGCCGCCCTGGCCGTGATGGCCTGGCCCTACCAGGCGGCGTTTTCCTATGAACCGGTAGGCCCGCGCGCCTACCCACTGCTGATGCTTGGCCTCATGAGCCTGGGCCTGTTGTACCTGGTGTTCCGCCCCACGCCCATCGTGCGCAAGGACGACGAACCGGAACTGGACCGCGAAACCCTGACCAAGATCACCGCCTGCGTAGGCCTGCTGATCGTCTTCGCGGCCACCTTCGAAGCCCTGGGCTTCATCCTCAGCGCCATCCTGGTCGGCCTGCCCATGGCCCGGTTGTATGGCGGCCGCTGGCTGCAGAGCGCCATCGTGGTAGCCGGCATGAGCCTGCTTCTCTACTGGCTGTTCGACCGCGTGATGGACGTGCCCCTGCCCCTTGGCCTGCTCAGCGTACTGGAGAACTGACACATGGATACCTTGAGCTACCTGGGCCAGGGCTTCGGCGTTGCCCTGTCCCCTTACAACCTGGTCACCGCCCTCTCCGGCACCCTGATCGGCACTGTGGTCGGCCTGCTGCCGGGCCTGGGCCCGATCAACGGCGTGGCCCTGCTGATCCCCATCGCCTTCGCCCTGGGCCTGCCGCCAGAGTCGGCGCTGATCCTGCTGGCCGCGGTGTACCTGGGCTGCGAATACGGCGGACGTATCAGCTCGATCCTGCTGAACATCCCGGGCGAAGCCTCGACCGTGATGACCACCCTGGACGGCTACCCGATGGCTCGCCAAGGCCTGGCAGGCGTTGCCCTGTCGCTGTCGGCCTGGAGCTCGTTCATCGGCGCCTTCATCGCCACCTGCGGCATGGTGCTGTTCGCCCCGCTGCTGGCGAAATGGGCCATCGCCTTCGGGCCGGCGGAATACTTCGTACTGATGGTGTTCGCCATTGTCGCCCTGGGCGGCATGGCGGGTGACAAACCGTTGAAAACCTTCATTGCCGCCCTGATCGGCCTGTTCCTGTCGGCCGTCGGCATCGATGCCAACAGCGGCGTTTACCGCTTCACTGGTGACAGCGTGCACCTGGCCGACGGTATCCAGTTCGTGGTGCTGGTGCTGGGCCTGTTCTCCATCAGTGAAATCCTGTTGCTGCTGGAAAAGACCCACCATGGTCACCAGGCGGTAAAAGCGACCGGGCGCATGCTGTTCAACTTCAAGGAAGCGGCTTCGGTATTTGTGGTCAACATCCGTTGCGGCCTGCTCGGTTTCATCATGGGCGTTCTGCCTGGCGCCGGTGCAACGCTGGCGAGCGCCGTGGCCTACATGACCGAGAAACGCCTGGCTGGGGAAAGCGGCAAGTTCGGCAAGGGCGATGCCCGTGGCCTGGCAGCCCCGGAAACCGCCATCGGCGCGTCCTGCTGTGGCGCGCTGGTCCCGATGCTGACCCTGGGGGTACCTGGCTCTGGCACTACCGCAGTGATGATCGGCGCCCTGACCCTGTACAACATCACCCCCGGCCCAATGCTGTTCGAACAGCAGCCGGACATTGTCTGGGGCCTGATCGCTTCGCTGTTCATCGCCAACATCATGCTGGTGATCCTCAACATTCCGATGATCCGCATCTTCACCCGTATCCTCGCCGTGCCGAACTGGGCGCTGGTGCCGGTGATCGCCATCATCACGGCCATCGGCGTATACGCCGTGCATGCCACCACCTTCGACCTGTTCCTGATGGTCGGCATCGGCATCATGGGTTACATCCTGCGCAAGCTGGACTTCCCGCTGTCGCCGATCCTGCTCGGCTTCATCCTGGGCGGGCTGATGGAGCAGAACCTGCGCCGCGCACTGTCGATCTCCAACGGTGAACTGGGCATCCTCTGGTCGAGCCCGATCAGCATGGGCGTATGGGCGCTGGTGGTGTTGATGCTTACCCTGCCGCTGCTGCGCATCTGGCGCAAACGCAGCCTGCAGCGTCGGGCCCTGGCCGATGCCTGATCGACCGTTGCCGCTGTTTGTCGCAACCGGGCTGGTCGGCCTTGCTGGCGGTTACCTCGCCAGCCAGGTCGGCTGGCCTTTGCCATGGATGGTGGGTTCGCTGCTGGCGATCATACTGGTGCGCTGCCTGACACCTTGGCAACTGCCGGAGATTCCCAACGGCCGCAAATGCGGGCAGTGCATCATCGGCATCGGCATTGGCCTGCACTTTACGCCAGCGGTGATCGAACAGGTGGGCAGCCATTTTGCGCTGATCCTCTTCGGCGCCCTGTTCACCACCCTGTCCAGCGTAATCAGCGTGTGGCTGCTACGGCGCACCGGTGAAGACCGCGCCACGGCATTCTTCGCCAGCATGCCTGGAGGCTCGGGTGAGATGGTCAACCTGGGGGCCCGTAACGGTGCAGTGCTCAGCCAAGTGGCGGCGGCGCAGAGCCTGCGGGTACTGGCGGTGGTGCTGTGCGTGCCCGCGCTGTTCAAGTTTCTGCTGGGTGACGGGGTGCCGCTCAATCACGCCGGTAGCGTCAGCTGGGGCTGGCTGGGGGTGATCACTCCGCTCGGCATCGCCGTGGCATTCCTCTGGCAACGGTTGCGCCAACCCAACCCCTGGCTGTTCGGGCCATTACTGGTGGCGGCCACCGTCAGCCTGGCCGCTAACCTGCAGATCGCCCTGCCCAATGGCGCCAGCCAGATCGGCCAGTGGCTGATCGGCAGCGGCCTGGCCTGTCACTTCAACCGCGCATTCTTCCGCCGGGCCCCGTCGTTTCTGGCCCGCACGCTGCTGGCCACGGCACTGTGCATGGCCATTGCCGGCAGTGCCGCGTGGGTGTTGAGTGAGATGACAGCGCTGGACCTTCGTTCGCTTACCCTGGGCATGATGCCTGGAGGTATCGCCGAAATGAGCCTCACGGCCGAAACGTTGCAATTGTCAGTGCCGCTGGTGACGGCGCTGCAGGTGATGCGGTTGATCTTGGTGTTGTTTCTCGCAGAACCGCTTTTCCGCTTGTGGGATAACAGGTAATCGCGCTGCAAGCCCCCTGAAAATAGATAGTTACCACTTGCCCAGTGCCTGGGTGAATAGAGTCGGTTTGCTGCCCTCATCGGCGGCAAACCCACACACTTCCCGGCACTCAAGAGGTAATGATGAAGGTCCGTCTTTCTTGCAACTGTCGCTCGGCCATTGCCTGGGCTTGCCTTGCCTTCAGTGGAGGCAGTCTTGCCGCAGAGTCACCTGCACCCGTCCAGATCAACGTGGTCGCCATCAATGATCTTCATGGTTACATGGAACCCAACCCTCAAGACTACCCCAGCGCGCAGGGTGTTACCCGCCTGACTTATGGCGGCATTGCCACACTCGGCGCCATGCTCGATGAACTGCGAAAGCAAGACCCCGAACTGCTGTTCATTGGGGCGGGCGACCTGATAGGGGGCAGCCCCGCAACTTCAGCGCTCTGGGCTGACGAGCCAGTGCTTGAGGCCCTGAACTCGATGGGCATGATTGTCAGCTCATCCGGGAACCACGAACTGGATGCCGGCAAGGCGGAGTTCCTCCGCCAGATTCACGGAGGATGCGAATCAACGCGCCCGGAAAAGGCGTGCAAGTTCCGCGGCACCTTTCCAGGAAGTGGCTTCCCTTACATAGCCTCCAACCTGATCGATACCACGACGGGCAAACGCTTGCTGCCGGCCTACCATATCCAGGAGGTAAAAGGCGTCAAGATAGCGTTTGTCGGTGCAGTGCCGCGGAACATGGAAAAAGTGGTCTCGGCGAAAGCATTCGCAGGGCTCAAAGCCACGGATGAAGCGCACGCCATCAATGAAGTGATTCCGGAGCTGAAAGCCAAAGGCGTCAATGCAATCATTGCAGTCATGCACCAGGGGGGACATACCTCCGAGCCGTTCGACAAGCAGGATTGCAGCCAGCTGGATGGCGCAATCGTAAACGTGGCGAAACGGCTGGATCCCGCAGTAGATGCCGTGATCAGCGGCCATTCGCATGCCAGCTATCAATGCAAGGTCGGTGACCTGAGCATTACCCAGGCTGGCAAATACGGCCACTTCATGACCCAGTTGAAGTTGGAGGTAACGCCAGGAACCCATAACGTCAAAACCATCACCGCCCGCAATCTTCCGGTAGATCCGCAGGCTTACGTGCCGAATGCCAAGTTGACCAGCTTGCTGGAAGAAGTGCGTCACCGCTCCGGGGAAAAATTGCTCGAACCCATAGGCCGCATCGCCACAGCAGAGCTTAACCGCAAAGTAAATGCCGCCGGTGAAACCACCTTGGGGAACTTCGTCACGGATGCCCAACTGGCCATGACCCAGGCATTTCAGACACAGATTGCCTTCCTCAATCTGGGTGGGTTGCGAAGTGATCTTATACAGCCTGCCAACAGTGACCTGACCTACGAACAGTTATTCGCCGTACAACCGTTCGATAACCCACTGGTGGTTCAGGAGCTGACAGGCAAGCAGATCATTGAACTGCTCAACCTTCAATGGAACAGGGGCAATTTCAATCCACTGCAAGTATCCAAAGGTTTCCATTATGAATGGGATGGATCACGGCCGGCTGGCAGCCGGGTTGTCGAGGAAAGTGTACGTCTCGACGGTAAACGCGTTGAACCATCGACCTATTACCGGGTGGTCAGCAATCTGTTCCTGGCCGATGGTGGCGGTGGTTTGACCACGCTCAAGGAAGGAAGGCAACGTCAGGACGCTGGCATCTCCGACGTGGAGGCCTTGGTTGCGTATGTGCGCCAGAACCATGCGCGGGGTGTTGCAATTGGCCAAAGCGGCGAGCCACGTATCAGCATGACCCCCTGAGCAATCACGTACCCCACTGGGTTTTTCACAACGGGGGCAGTGCCCAGTCAATGGGCACAAGCCCCCGCTGCTCCAGGAAGCTGTTGGCCCGGCTGAAATGCCCACACCCCAGAAACCCGCGGTAAGCGGACAACGGCGACGGATGCACCGACTTCAGCACCAGGTGCTTGGTCCCGTCGATCAGCTTCTGCTTGCTTTGCGCATGCGCCCCCCACAACAGGAACACCACGTTCGGGCACTGCTCGCTGACCACCTGGATCACCCGATCGGTAAACAACTCCCAACCCTTCTTGGCATGCGACGCGGCATTGGCACGCTCCACAGTCATGGTGGTGTTGAGCAGCAGGACGCCCTGCTCGGCCCAGCTCTGCAGGTAGCCGTGGCTGGCGATCGGGATGTTCAGGTCGCGCTGCAATTCCTTGTAGATATTGACCAGCGACGGCGGCGTGGCCACGCCCGGCTGCACCGAGAAACACAGGCCGTGCGCCTGGCCCGGCCCGTGATAGGGGTCCTGGCCGAGTATGACCACCTTCACCTGATCCAGCGGTGTCGAGTTGAGCGCATTGAAGATCAGCGGCCCTGGCGGGTAGATTTCCTTCCCGGCGGCCCGCTCGCTGCGCAGGAACTCGCGCAGTTGATGCATGTAGGGCTGGTCGAATTCAGCGCGCAGTGCGGCTTTCCAGCTGGGTTCGAGTTTGATGCGATCGTCGTCAGTCATGGGGGCGTCCGTAAACAATGGCGCGACACTAGGTAAGCCCATCCCGCTTGTCAAACGATCCGACCGACGACCGGCATGTTCGGGCAGGCAGGCCATACTTGTGCGATGACTGAGCGAGGTAGTCCATGGCCATTCATTGTGAGGTACTCACCGGCGCCGACGGCGCCCGCATCGGCATCGCAACCCTGGATGCGCCCAAGGCGCTCAATGCCTTGAACCTGCCCATGATCGAGGTGCTGGGCGAACAACTGCATGACTGGGCGCGCGACCCTGGGGTCGTCTGCGTGCTGCTGCGCGGTAACGGCAGCAAAGCATTCTGCGCCGGGGGCGATGTGCGGGCACTGGTGCAGGCTTGCCGTGAGCACCCCGGCAGCGTGCCGCCCTTGGCCGCCACGTTCTTCGCCGCCGAATACCGCCTGGATTACACCCTGCACACCTACCCCAAGCCGCTGCTGTGCTGGGGCCATGGGCATGTGCTGGGCGGCGGCATGGGGCTGCTGCAGGGCGCCAATGTACGCATTGTCACACCCAGTAGCCGGTTGGCGATGCCGGAAATCAGTATCGGCCTGTACCCCGACGTGGGTGCCAGTTGGTTCCTCGCCCGGCTGCCGGGCAAGCTGGGGTTGTTTCTGGGGCTGACCGGAGCGCCGATCAATGCACGCGACGCCCTCGATCTGGGCCTGGCCGACCGCTTTTTTGGGGAGCACCAGCAAGAGGCACTGATCGAAGAGCTGCTGCAACTGAACTGGCAGGAGCAGACCGCCCTGCAATTGAACAGCCTGCTCAAGGCCGAACAGCACCGCGCCTGCGCCGAGCTGCCCGAAGCCCAGTGGCTGCCACGGCGGCAGGTGATCGATGCGTTGCTGGATGTGGCCGATGCTGCAGCGGCCTGGCGGGCGTTGGAGGGGCTCAAGCACCATGACGACCCACTGCTTGCAGAAGCAGGCCAGCGGCTGCACGACGGCTGCCCGCTGACCGCGCACCTGGTGTGGGAACAGATTCGCCGGGCGCAGCACCTGTCTTTGGCGCAAGTGTTCCAGATGGAATACTGCATGAGCCTGAATTGCTGCCGCCACCCGGAATTCAGCGAAGGCGTGCGAGCCCGCTTGCTGGACAAGGACAACCACCCCCGCTGGCACTGGCCGGACGTGGCTCAGGTGCCGGCGGCGGTAGTCGAGGCGCATTTTTCCAAGGCGTGGGAGGGGCGGCATCCATTGGCGGATCTGAGTTGACTTCAAGGATCTGGGGCAGCGTTCATTCAACTAACGCTGCCAGTTTCCGCCTCGCCCTTGCCCAGGTCGGCCATCCCGGCGTCCGCCATCATTACCCTGCCCATTGGAGTGCCAGTCGCCGTGCTGGTAGCGCTGGCTGCCATCACGATAATCATGCCGGTCCCGATCCTGCCTGTAGTCCTGCCGATTGCGGTTGCCATAGTCATAGCGCGGGTTGCCGTGCCACTGGTTCACACCCGGCTGCGGATACGGCCGGTATTGCGGCGCGGGCGCCGACCGATAGTAATAACGCGGTGCCGGCTGGTAGTAATAGCGCGGTTGCGGCGCCACGTAGTAACGGTCATAGCGGTAGTACCCTGGCGACACGTAGCGGTCGGTAGAGTAGTAATCCGAGCGATAATAGCCCCCGCTCTCGTAGTACGGGGCGCAGGCAGAAGTCATCAGCCCCAAGAGGGCGATCAACAGGATTCGAGAGTACATGGCGGCCTCCTGGACCGCTGGAGTGCCCGAACAGCGGCGCTGGCGAGCATCGATGCATAACGCGTTCATCGACACTGAATAAGACCGCGAAGCCGAGGTGCAGTGCCGTTTATGCAATAATTTGATACAGGTGCGATAACCCCAAAAAACTTGCAGTCATTTGCCGGCCATCTCACTAGAATGGGCGCCCTGGCACACATCACGGGAAGATCATGCCGTTACGTTCCGCTCTGTTTTCGCAGCGCTCGCTGATCTTTACCCTGCTGGTGCTACTGGCCTGCGGCTTCCTCGCCACTTCACTGCTCAGCTACTTCGCCTCGCGCAGCGCCATTCGCGACGGCATCATCAATACCGAACTGCCGCTGACTTCCGACACGGTCTACTCGGAAATCCAGAAGGACCTTATCCGTCCGGTGCTGATCGCCTCGATGATGGCCCAGGACACCTTCCTGCGCGACTGGGTGCTGTCCGGCGAGCAGGATACCGAGCGCATGACGCGCTACCTTGGCGAAGTCATGGGCAAGCAGGACACTTCCACATCCTTTTTCGTGTCTGACCGCACCCTCACTTATTACCAGGCCAAAGGCGTGCTGAAGCACGTCGAACCAGGCACCTGGCGAGATGCCTGGTATTTCCGCCTGCGTGACCTCAAAGCCCCCTATGAGATCAACGTCGATCTGGACATGGCCAACCAGGACAGCCTGGCGGTCTTCATCAACTACCAGGTGCACGACTACCAGCACCGCTTCATCGGTGCCGCCGGCGTCGGGCTGAGCGTATCGTCGGTAGTCAAGCTGATCGACCAGTATCAACGCCGCTACCAGCGTTCGGTGGTGTTCACCGACGCCAAGGGCAGGGTGTTGATGACCGGCTCGGAAGGTGGCCCGCATGGTCTGCGGGTCGGCCAGCCGCTCAGCGACAACCCCGAACTGAACGACGTACTGGCCGAGCAGTTGGTGCCCGGTGAAGGCAGCCACGAATACCGCGACAGCGACAACCACAGCCACTTCCTGAATGTGCGCCACCTGCCCGAACTGGACTGGTACCTGTTGGTGGACAAGCGCGAAACCGGCGCCCTCGACCGCATCCGCCACTCTCTGTACCTGAACCTGGCCATCTGCGCGATGATTACGCTGGTGGTCCTGGCGCTGGTGCATGCCATGGTCCGCCGTCACCAGGCCAGCACCGAAGCCCTGGCTACCCTCGACAGCCTCACCGGCCTGCCCAACCGGCGCAGCTTCGACCTGCTCGCCGCCCAAGCCCTGCACGAAGCCCAGCGCGACAGTGGGCCGCTGGTGGCATTGCTGATCGACCTGGACCACTTCAAGGCGCTGAACGACACCCATGGCCACCTGGCAGGCGACGAAGTGCTGCGCCAATTCGCCAATGTACTGCAAGGCAGCCTGCGCCAGTCAGATATACTGTGCCGCTGGGGCGGTGAGGAATTCATCGTGCTGCTGCGTGAAGCCGAAGGCCGACAGGCCATCGAGGTGGCGGAAAAGATCCGCCGCCGTGCCGAACAGTTGACCTTCAGCTACGAAGAACAGCCGCTGCGCCTGACTATCAGCATCGGCCTGAGCAGCCTGCAGCCAGGGGATACCCTGCACGCCCTGCTGACCCGCGCCGATCGTGCGCTTTATCGTGCCAAGCAGGCCGGCCGCAACCGCGTCTGCAGTGAAACCCGCCATGAATGACAGCCAACACTGCCCCGCTTGCGGAGCCCTGAACCAATGCAGCCTGGCCGACCCGCGTCGGGCCACCCAGGCTTGCTGGTGCTATAGCGTCAGTATCGATCCGGCCGTGCTGCAGGCCCTGCCCGCCGAGTTGCGGGACAAAGCCTGCCTGTGCCCGCGCTGCGCCGCCGTTGAGGCACAACTGCGCTCCACCACTCCCCACTGACCTGCTCCAATGCGCCTCGACCGTTTCCTCGCCAACCTCCCCTGCCACAACCGCCAGCAAGTTCGCCTGATGCTGGCGCAACGCCGTGTGCGCCTGGATGGCCGAGTAGTCAGCGACCCGCTGACCGAGGTGCGTGAATTCAACCGTGTCGAGCTGGACGAGCAATTGCTCCAGGCGGGCCGCCCCGCGCGTTACCTGATGCTGCACAAGCCACAGGGTTGCGTCAGCGCCACCCAGGACCCGCAACACCCCACCGTGCTCGACCTGCTGCCCACAGCACTGCGTGATGACCTGCACATTGCCGGGCGCCTGGATTTCAACACCACCGGGTTGATGCTCCTGACCAACGATGGCCAATGGTCTCGGCGCCTGACCCAGCCTGCCACCAAGCTGCCAAAGCATTATCTGGTGGAAACCGAAAACGAAATTGGCGAGCACTATGTGGCCAGGTTCCGTGAGGGCTTCTACTTTGCCTTCGAGAACCTGACTACCCAGCCCGCCCAGCTGGATATCCTCGGCCCGCGCCGGGCTCGGCTGGCGATCGTCGAAGGGCGCTATCACCAGGTCAAACGCATGTTCGGGTTCTTCGACAACAAGGTGGTGATGTTGCACCGGGAGAGCATGGGAGCGATCCGCCTGGACCCGGGATTGGCGCCGGGGGACTTCCGGGAGCTGACGGCGGCAGAAATAGCCACTGTATAGGCCGGCACAGACAGTGCAGGGTCGTCATACGACCACTGAGCGACAAAAGTCACATTTCCCCCCGAACGGCACTTGCGCGATCCGCGACCCACTGCTTGAATCCAAATCGTCAGTCTGCATGTGACTACCAAGTCACGCTTGCAGTCGAAGACACTTTTTGCCGGCTACCCAAAGCCTTGATGCCTTGGGGCACGGCAAATTGCCCGCCAAAAACAATACCGTCGACGCACGTGCCAAGGATCGACACAGGGCCCCCCGGTTTCTCTTCAGGCAAATGCCTACCTGTCATAAAGAACGTGCACCCTAGGTGACGCGAATACCCTTTTTGCGCCAGGAGTCGATGACATGAGGCCAGAAATCGCTGTACTTGATATCCAAGGTCAGTATCGGGTTTACACGGAGTTCTATCGCGCGGATGCGGCCGAGAATACGATCGTCCTGATCAATGGCTCGCTGGCCACCACCGCCTCGTTCGCCCAGACGGTACGTAACCTGCACCCGCAGTTCAATGTAGTACTGTTCGACCAGCCATATGCCGGCAAGTCCAAGCCGCATAACCGTCAGGAGCGCCTGATCAGCAAGGAGACCGAGTCGCATATCCTCCTGGAGCTGATAGAGCACTTTCAGGCAGACCATGTAATGTCGTTCTCGTGGGGTGGCGCAAGCACGCTGCTGGCGCTGGCGCACCAGCCGCGGAACGTGAAGAAGGCAGTGGTGAGTTCGTTCTCGCCGGTGATCAACGAGCCGATGCGCGACTATCTGGACCGTGGCTGCCAGTACCTGGCCGCCTGCGACCGGTATCAGGTCGGCAACCTGGTAAACGACACCATCGGCAAGCACTTGCCGTCACTGTTCAAGCGCTTCAACTACCGGCACGTCAGCAGCCTGGACAGCCACGAGTACGCGCAGATGCACTTTCACATCAACCAGGTACTGCAACACGACCTGGGACGAGCGCTGGAGGGTGCGCGGAATATCGACATCCCGGTACTATTCGTCAACGGCGACCGCGACGAATACACCACGGCCGAAGATGCCCGGCAGTTCGGCAAGCATGTGGGCAGAAGCCAGTTCAGCGTGATCCGCGACGCGGGGCATTTCCTCGACATGGAAAACAAGACCGCCTGCGAAAATACCCGTAGCGCCTTGCTGGGCTTCCTCAAGCCGACTGTGCGTGAGCCTCGTCAACACTACCGGCAGGTTCAGCAGGGGCAGCATGCGTTGGCCATCTGAGCGCCTCGGCACTCTGTAGCTGATCCCGCAAGCCATGGGGTGCCGACAAGCTTTTTTTATAACTTGGGCTTCTAATTCTTGGAGGGTTCTGGTAAAAAGTGCTGCGCAGACGCGGGTATAGTTTAGTGGCAAAACGAAAGCTTCCCAAGCTTTAGTTGAGGGTTCGATTCCCTCTACCCGCTCCACATTGCATTCCAGCATGACGTTCCAGCAACGTCATCGCAGTCAAAAGGAGCCTTGGCTCCTTTTTTCGTTTCTGCCCCCACGTTGACCTGGCCCATGGCCAATTGCCTGCTGATCCGCTTCAATGCCCTGCGGATGTATACGCGTGCACGCGAAACGGCTTGTGGCGCATATGCTCAATGGATTCGTGAAACATTTCGAAAGGATGACGCATGTTTCTTTCCCGCTGGCTACCGGGCCTTGCCAACCTGCTGCACTACCGCCGCGAGTGGCTGCATGCCGACCTGCAGGCCGGGCTCTCGGTCGCAGCGATCCAGATCCCCATCGCCATCGCCTATGCGCAAATCGTCGGCCTGCCGCCACAATACGGCCTGTATGCCTGCGTTCTGCCCATGATGGTCTATGCCCTGGTCGGCAGCTCGCGGCAACTGATGGTCGGCCCCGATGCCGCCACCTGCGCGATGATCGCCGGTGCTGTGGCTCCGCTGGCCATGGGCGACCCGCAGCGCATCGTCGAACTGTCGGTAATCGTCACCGTGCTGGTCGGCGTGATGCTGATTGCTGCCGGCCTTGCCCGTGCCGGCTTCATCGCCAGCTTCTTCTCGCGGCCAATCCTGATCGGCTACCTCAACGGCATCGGCCTGAGCCTGATCGCGGGGCAGCTGTCCAAAGTGGTAGGGTTCAAGATCGAAGGCGACGGTTTCATCCTCAGCCTGATCAATTTCTTCCAGCGCCTGGGGGAAATTCACTGGGTCACGTTGCTCATCGGCCTGTCCGCCCTGGGCTTGCTGATCTGGCTGCCGCGGCGCTACCCGCGCCTGCCTGCAGCCCTCACGGTAGTGGCGCTGTTCATGCTGCTGGCCGGGCTGTTCGGCCTTGACCGCTTCGGCGTTGCCGTCCTGGGCCCGGTACCTGCCGGCATCCCGCAGCTGGCCTGGCCGCACAGCAACCTGGAGGAAATGAAAAGCCTGTTGCGCGACGCCCTGGGTATTGCCACCGTCAGCTTCTGCAGCGCGATGCTGACAGCGCGCAGCTTTGCCGCCCGGCATGGCTATGCGATCAACGCCAACCACGAGTTCGTCGCCCTGGGCGTCAGCAACCTGGCGGCCGGCATCTCCCAGGGCTTTGCCATCAGCGGCGCCGACTCGCGTACGGCAGTCAACGACATGGTCGGTGGCAAAAGCCAGCTGGTGGGCATCATCGCGGCATTGGTGATCGCCCTGATCCTGCTGTTCTTCACCGCGCCCATGGCGTGGATCCCGCAGGGTGCACTGGGCGCCGTGCTGCTCATGGCCGGTTGGGGGCTGATCGACATCAAGTCACTGGGCAGCATCCGGCGTCTTAGCCGCTTCGAGTTCTGGCTGTGTCTGCTGACCACGGTCGGCGTACTGGGTCTGGGCGTGCTGCCCGGTATCGTGTTTGCCGTCACCCTGGCGATCCTGCGCCTGCTGTACAGCATCTACCAGCCCACCGATGCCGTACTGGGCTGGCTGCCTGGGACCGAAGGCCAGGTCGACATCCGCAAATTCAAGGACGCGCGCACCGTGCCAGGGCTGGTGGTGTACCGCTTCGACGACGCGATCCTGTTCTTCAACGCCGACTACTTCAAGATGCGCCTGCTCGAGGCGGTACAGAGCCAGGACCAGCCCAAGGCCGTGCTGTTCGATGCCGAAGCAGTCACCAACATCGACGTCAGCGGCATCGCTGCCCTGCGTGAAGTACGCGACACCCTGGCCGCGCAAGGCATCTTCTTTGCCATCGCACGCGCCCGGGGTACGTTCCTGCGCATGCTGGTACGCTCGGGGATGGCGCGGGAAATGGAAGACAAGCTGCTGTTCGGATCGGTACGGGCCGGGATTCGCGCGTACCGGGTGTGGCGCAACCGGAACCGCAGTGTGCCGGCTGCCGAGCAGGACTAAAGAGGTGTTTTATGACCACTGGCCCTATCGCCGGCAAGCCAGCTCCCACAGGTACGACGCAAGGCTCATGGGCTGTGCCGTACCTGTAGGCGCTGGCTTGCCGGCGACAGGGCCAGTGCAGCCAACACAAGACCCTGGCGTGGACACCAACCCTCGCACACCGTGCATGGCATGCTAAAGTCGCCCCCGTTCTCCGCTCCACCCAACGGACCCCAGCATGCCCGCACTTGACGCCACCCTCACCCCCTGGCCAGAACTCGCTGCCCGCCACCCCTGCGACGCCCTGCTGCTGGGCAACGGTGCCAGCCGCGCAGTGTGGAAGCCGTTTGGCTACTTCTCGCTGTTCGAGGAAGCGCAACGCGCCGGCCGCAAGAAAGGCCTGGCGGTCAGCGACCAGGCGCTGTTCAAATCCTTGGGCACAGAACTGTTCGAGCCCGTGCTCAGCGCCCTCAACACCACCGTGCGCGCCAACGCCGCGCTGGCCATCAACTCCACCGCGCCGCTGAACCGCTACTACTCGATCAAGGAAGGGTTGATCCACGCCGTGCGCACGGTGCACCTGCCGTGGTCACTGATGCCAGCCACCACCCTGGCAGCCCTCAACCAGGCCCTGCGCGGCTACCGCAGTATCTACACCAGCAACTACGACTTGCTGCTGCCCTGGGCCGTACAACATGCTCCGCAGGGCTTCGCCAACCTGTTCGACGAGCAAGGCTTTTTCGATGTGCGCCGCACCCGTAGCGAAGGCACCCAGGTGCTGCACCTGCATGGCGGCCTGCACTTGCTCAAGCTGCCTGACGGCACCACACGCCAACGCAGCGCCGACAACGCCGAGCTGCTCGATGGCTTTGCGGTGAACATCCCCGCAGAGGTGCCGCTGTTCGTCAACGAAGACCGCAGCGACGAAAAACTGCGCGCCATCCGCAACTCGGACTACCTGAGCTGGTGCCTTGGGCAGTTGGCCCGGGAAAGCCAGGGGCTATGCCTGTTCGGGCAGCATCTGGACAGCAGTGACCAGCACCTGCTCGAAGCCATCCGCCAGGCGCGGCCACAGCATCTGTCGATTGCCATAAGGCCATTGAGCGAGGCTTCAGTGATCAACCAGAAGCAACACTATATTGATCGATTCGGAAATCTGGCGGGGACGCAGGTGCATTTCTTTGATGCCAGTACGCATCCGTTGGGGCTGGCGGCGTTAGCTATTGAGATGCCGCTTAACCGAAGATGAGGTGGGCTCGGTGCTCAAGCTCAATGGACCAAGCCAGACTCGCCGAAAACACGCTTGTATGAACTGGAAACATTGACAGCCATCGCTATGCGAGCCAGCTCCAAGGTGCCCTGAGCAATCGAGTAGCTGCCTCGCTCCTGCAACCAGAGCAAAATGTCGGCAAGGTGCCAGAGAGAAGTACTGCCATCGTGAACAGGTGCAGGAAAGCTGACCGAATGCGCCACCATCAATTTCCGCATGTTTTGCCGAGACATGCCGATGATCTCAGCCACATCGGTAAGCCCCACGAGATCGGGAGTCGCTTCGATCAGGCGAGCCCGCGGAACAATTTTGCCAACGTCAGCAAGCGCGCTCTCGATAGCCTCTTTGGCAGAGGAAGATTCGCGAATGAATGCCAGTGCCAACCGACCCGGCTGACCTACGCCAACCAACGCATCATCACACCCGCCTTCAGCCAGACGCTCCAATAGCACATCGGTATCTTCGTTTTCGCCCAATTGATACTTCAGGGTGAACTCGTACTCCATTGCGATTACTCCTTCCAAGCATTCGGCGCATGAGCTGCCTTCCGGCTGCCCGAACAGTTGTCGACCACACGCTTTAGCTGTCGCGCAAAATTGCCAGCACTCTTCGGCGTGCTCCATACGCTGACAATGCAGTATTCCCCGCACCGGCAATCGGCATCATTGAGGGGGCAATACATCTTTCCCCAACAGTGCCCACCGCCCACTACGATTTTCCATCCCTTTGACTCTGCGTGCCTCAAGGCCTGCTCGACCTCTTTCTTGGCGTGACAGGGGCGTGCCATCAGCTTTCTCCAGTGTGAGCCCGCCACCCGAGAGTTGTCAATTGACAACCAAAACGCTCGACAAGCGTGCACGCCACAGTACAGAAAGGCTGATGAAAGAAATCGCCGCAAAGTGCGATTAGGAATTTCCCTACATCGATTGGAGATTCATACCCAATGTGCGCCTCAATCAGGTCCGACGTGCAGCCGTCAGAGCAACCCATCCGCCCGCAGTAACGTCTCCAGGCAATGCTCCTGCACCCCATAGAACGCCTTGAGCTGGCCAATCTTCTCCAGCAACGCCCCGTTATCTGCCGCCTTGGGCCGCTTCACCGCAAGAATCATCTTGTTCTTGTTGGTGTGCTCCAGCGAGATAAATTCGAACACCTTGGTCTCGTAACCGCAGGCTTCCAGGTACAGCGCGCGCAGGCTGTCGGTCAGCATTTCGGCCTGCTGGCCCAGGTGCAGGCCGTACTGCAGCATGGGTTGCAGCAACCCCGGGCTATGCAGTTGCGGGCGGATCTGTTTGTGGCAGCACGGCGAGCACATGATGATCGCGGCGTTGCAGCGGATACCGGTATGGATGGCGTAGTCGGTGGCGATGTCACAGGCATGCAGGGCGATCATCACTTCGATGGCCTCAGGCACCACGCTGCGCACATCACCGCACTGAAACTCCAGGCCCGGGTGGTCGAGGCGTGCGGCAGCGCTGTTGCACAGGTCGACCATGTCCTGGCGCAGTTCCACGCCAGTTACCTGTGCGTCGCGGCCCAGGCTGTTGCGCAGGTAATCGTGCATGGCGAAGGTCAGGTAACCCTTGCCCGAGCCAAAGTCGGCCACCCGCAGTGCCTGCCCGGCCGGCACCGGAGCGCTGGCCAGGGCGTGGTCGAAGACCTCGATGAACTTGTTGATCTGCTTCCATTTGCGCGACATCGACGGAATCAGCGCGCCTTGTGCATCGGTTACGCCCAGGTCACGCAAAAACGGGCGCGACAACGCCAGGTAACGCTTCTTCTCGCGGTCATGGCCGCTGCTGGCAGTGACATCACGCGGTGCCTGTGCGCCGTGACGCTGCAGCATCGGCTTGCCCTTCTTGCTGAAGGTCAGCTGCACTTCGCCGTCAGCATCGAACAGGTGGGCGTTGCGGAAGCTGTCTGGCAGCAGCTCGGCGACCAGCGCCTGGGCCTGGTCCAGCGGCAGGTTGCGGGTGATGTCACGCGTCTGGTGGCGGTAGACCAGCGAAAGGCACGGCTGGCCCTTGACCTGCAGCGGCTTGGCGATGATCCGTTGCAATGTCTGGTCGGCACCGACATGGCGCGCCAGCACCAGTTTGACCAAGGTATCGCCGTGCAGGGCGGCGTTCAGCAGGTCGAGAAACTGAGCGCGCGCATCCGGCGCGGAGTGGGCGGAAGTACTGGCGGACATGGAGAAACGGTGCCTCGAATAGCGGGAAGCGCATTCTACACCCTGTGGGAGCGGGTTTACCCGCGAAAGCGTCGGTAGCCTCCAGGCAGCATTCGCGGGTGAACCCGCTCCCACAGGGAACGCGTCAAGCCAGGCGGATCCGAATCAATCGAGAATCACCAGCCGGTTGGGCAACTCGTTACGGGCATGGGTTGCCGGCACGTGCTGGCCAAGCAGCTCGCCACACGCCTCGATGCACTCGACAAAGCCCTGCAACGTCTGGCCCTGGCGCACCTGTTCGGCAAGGCGGGCACCCATGGCCGCGCGGGCTTCAGCATCCAGGCAGTGTTCGATACCCCGATCGACCAGGATCTCCACATGCCGCTCCGCCTCGCTGACGAAAATCAGCACGCCCGTGGCGCCTGCGGTGCGCTGCAGGTTCTGCTCGCGAAACTGCTGGCGGGCCAGCCGAGAAGCATGCCAGCGACGCAGGCCACGGGGGATCAGCCAGCCGGCCAGGCGCGGGTTGCGTAGCAGCAGGCACAAGCCGACGAACAGCAGCACGTTGGCCACCAGCAAGCCGCGCACGCCGGGCCAGCCCAGCAGCCAATGCAACAGGCCCGGTACAACCAGCGCCAGCACGGCGGCCCAGAACAACGGCCAATAGGCGTAATCGTCGGCACGGCGGGCCAGCACCGTCACCAGTTCGGCATCGGTGCGCCGTTCGGCACGCGCAATGGCTTCGGCAATCTGCCGTTGATGGTACTCGTCGAAGGGGGTCATGCCGTCGGTCTCTTGAGCGTTCTTATAGTTGTTGTCCCGGCACTCGGGGCTTCATCCGCAGGGGACATATTCAGGCATAATCCGCTGCTGGAACCTAAGCCTGCAAATCGTACAACAATAGCCGCCTGAAAACTCCGGCCGCGCGCGTATCACCCTGGATACGGCAGAGGCCCCACAACGGAATTGATGATGAAACTGTCTTTGCTGGGCCTGGCCATGGGCCTTGCCAGTCAGGCGGCTCTTGCCGCCCCCTACGCCCCGCCCCTGCAGGACAAGCAGGCGTTCATCGAGCACCTGATCAGCCAGATGACCGAAGCCGAGAAGATCGGCCAGCTGCGCCTGATCAGCATCGGCCCGGAAATGCCCCACGAAAAGATCCGCGAAGAAATCGCAGCAGGCCGCATCGGCGGTACCTTCAACTCGCGCACCGCACCCGAAAACCGCCCCATGCAAGACGCGGCCATGCGCAGCCGACTGAAGATCCCGATGTTCTTCGCCTACGACACCATTCACGGCGAACGCACCATTTTCCCGATCGGCCTGGGCATGGCCGCCACCTGGGACATGGACGCCGTCGCCAAGGTCGGCCGCACTGCCGCCATCGAAGCCTCGGCCGACGCCCTGGACATGACCTTTGCCCCCATGGTCGATATCGCCCGTGACCCGCGCTGGGGCCGTACCAGCGAAGGCTTCGGCGAGGACACCTACCTGACCTCGAAGATCGGCCAGGTGATGGTGCGCTCGTTCCAGGGCAGCAGCCCGGCCAACCCCGACAGCATCATGGCCATCGTCAAGCACTTCGCCCTGTATGGTGCAGTGGAAGGCGGGCGCGACTACAACACGGTCGATATGAGCCTGCCGAAAATGTACAACGACTACCTGCCGCCGTACCGCGCCGCGCTTGACGCCGGTGCTGGCGGGGTGATGGTGGCGCTGAACTCGATCAACGGTGTGCCGGCCACCTCCAACACCTGGTTGATGAATGACCTGCTGCGCAAGGAGTGGGGCTTCAAAGGCGTGACCATCAGCGACCACGGCGCCATCCAGGAGCTGATCCGCCACGGCGTCGCCCGTGACGGCCGTGAAGCCGCCAAGCTGGCGATCAAGGCCGGCATCGACATGAGCATGAACGACACCCTGTACGGCGAAGAGCTGCCAGGCCTGCTGAAGTCCGGCGAAGTGACCCAGCGCGAACTGGACCAGGCGGTACGCGAAGTGCTCGGTGCCAAGTACGACATGGGCCTTTTCAAGGACCCCTACGTGCGCATCGGCAAAGCCGAAACCGACCTGAAAGACTATTACGGCAACGACCGCCTGCACCGCGAAGCTGCGCGCGACGTGGCACGCCGCAGCCTGGTGCTGCTGGAAAACCGCAACCAGACCCTGCCGCTGAAAAAGGCCGGCACCATCGCCCTGGTCGGCCCGCTGGCCGATGCCCCGATCGACATGATGGGCAGCTGGGCCGCCGACGGTAAACCGGTGCATTCGGTGACCGTACGCGAAGGCCTGCGCCGCGCCGTGGAAGGCAAGGCCAAGCTGGTCTACGCCAAAGGCTCCAACGTCACTGGCGACAAGGCGATCCTCGATTACCTGAACTTCCTCAACTTCGACGCCCCGGAAATCGTCGACGACCCGCGCCCGCCTGCGGTGCTGATCGATGAAGCGGTCAAGGCGGCCAGGCAATCCGATGTGGTGGTGGCAGTGGTCGGCGAGTCCCGCGGCATGTCCCACGAGTCTTCGAGCCGTACCACCCTGGAAATTCCGGCCAGCCAGCGCGAGCTGATCAAAGCCCTCAAGGCCACCGGCAAACCGCTGGTGCTGGTGCTGATGAACGGCAGGCCGCTGTCGATCAGCTGGGAGCGAGAGCAGGCCGACGCCATTCTCGAAACCTGGTTTGCCGGAACTGAAGGCGGTAATGCCATTGCCGACGTGCTGTTCGGTGACTACAACCCGTCCGGCAAGCTGGCCATCACCTTCCCGCGCTCGGTCGGGCAGATCCCGATGTACTACAACCACACCCGCATCGGTCGGCCCTTCACCCCTGGCAAACCGGGCAACTACACCTCGCAGTACTTTGAAGAGCCCAACGGCCCGCTGTACCCGTTCGGCTATGGTCTGAGCTACAGCAGCTTCGAGCTGTCGGGCCTGAAGCTTTCGAACAAGGACCTGAAGCGCGGGGACACACTGGAGGCTAAGGTGACGGTGGCGAACACCGGCAAGGTAGCCGGCGAGACCGTGGTGCAGTTGTACCTGCAAGATGTGTCGGCGTCGATGAGCCGCCCGGTAAAGGAACTGAAGAACTTCCAGAAGCTGATGCTCAAGCCGGGCGAGTCACGCACCTTGACCTTCCGCATCAGTGAGGAAGACCTGAAGTTCTACAATGGCCAGCTGCAGCGGGTTGCCGAGCCAGGGGAGTTCAATGTCCAGGTCGGGCTGGATTCCCAGGCGGTGCAACAGCAGAGCTTCGAACTGCTGTAACTGAAAGGTCGCCTGTACCGGCCCTTTCGCGGGCTTGCCCGCTCCCGCAGGATACTCACAGCCCGATGGACCTGTGCAGTACCTGTGGGAGCGGGCAAGCCCGCGAAGAGGCCAACCCCGATATCACCATCATCCGGATCCGCCCCGATGCCCTTTTCCTTTCGCGCCCTGCGTCTGGGGCTGATCACCCTGTTGATCGTGCTGGGCACCGCCCTCAGTGCCGGGTGGGCCATGCACCAGGCCAAGCGCCAGGCCATGGAAGACGACGCCCGGCGTGCCAGCCAGCAGTTGGGCCTGTACGCCAATACCTTGCACACCCTGATAGACCGCTACCGCGCCCTGCCCGCCGTGCTGGCGCTGGACCCGGAACTGATCGCCGCCCTGCGCGACCCTGTCAGCGAACAGGTGCAGAACGCCCTGAACCGCAAGCTCGAACGCATCAACGGCGCCGCAAATTCCTCCACGCTCGAACTGCTTGACCGCACCGGCCTGGCCATCGCCGCCAGCAACTGGCGGCTGCCCAGCAGCTACGTCGGTTCCAACTACGGCTTCAGGCCCTACTTCAAGCAGACCCGCAGCCAGGGCAGTGGCCGCTTTTACGCCGTGGGCGTGACCAGTGGCGTGCCGGGCTACTTCCTCGCCAGCGCGGTGAACGACGAGCATGGCCGCTTCCTCGGCGCCATGGTGGTGAAGCTGGAGTTCCCCGAGCTTGAACGCGAGTGGCGCCAGGGCAGCGACATCCTGCTGGTAAGCGACGCCCGCGGCATCACCTTCATTGCCAACCAGGACGGCTGGCGTTACCGCGAGCTGCAGCCGCTCAGTGGTGCCGACCGTGCCGAACTGGCCGAAACACGCCAGTACGACAAGCAACCGCTGGTGCCGTTGCAGCATCAGGTGCTGACGCGCTTTGCCGCCAACAGTACCCTCAGCCGCGTGCAAGGCCCCGAGGGCAGCGCCGAGTACCTGTGGGAAAGCCTGCCACTGGAAAGCGAAAACTGGACCCTGCACCTGCTGCGCAAACCGCAGGTCGCCGCCGACGGCCGCAATGCCGCCCTCGGCGCCGCTGCCGTCTGGCTGAGCCTGGTGTTCGCCGCCCTGTTCGTCAGCCAGCGCCTGCGCCTGGCCCGTCTGCGCCAACGCAGCCGGCAAGAACTAAAGCGCCAGGTCGAGGAGCGCACCCGCGAACTGCGTACTGCTCAAGAAGGCCTGGTGCAATCAGCCAAGCTGGCGGCGCTCGGGCAGATGTCAGCCGCCATGGCCCACGAAATCAATCAGCCACTGACCACCCAGCGCATGCAACTGGAAACCCTTCGCCTGCTGCTCGACCATGGCCGCCATGACGAAGCGCGCCAGGCATTGGAGCCACTGGAGCAAATGCTGACGCGCATGGCCGCGCTCACCAGCCACCTGAAAACCTTTGCCCGCAACAGCCCGGTCGGGCTGCGCGAGCGCCTCGACCTGGCCACCGTTGTCGACCAGGCACTGCATCTGCTGGAAACCCGCATTCGCACTGAGGAGGTAGAGGTTGCCCTGTACCTGGCGCGCCCGGCCTGGGTACGCGGCGATGCCATCCGCCTGGAGCAAGTGCTGATCAACCTGTTGCGCAATGCCCTCGACGCCATGGCCGACAAGCGCTACAAACGCCTGGAGGTGCGCATCGAGCCCGAGGGCGAGCGGTGGTGCCTGAGTGTGCTGGACTCGGGGGGCGGCATTGCCCAGCCCGACCTGGCCAAGGTCTTCGACCCGTTCTTCACCACCAAACCGGTGGGCGAAGGACTGGGCTTGGGCCTGGCCATTTCCTACGGCATCGTCCACGAGGCCGGTGGCCAGTTGCAGGCCGAAAACCTGCCCGGTGGCGCACGCCTGAGCCTTATCCTGCCCCGTGACCTGGAGCCTGTATGTTGAATTCAGTGATCGTCGTCGATGACGAAGCCAGTATCCGCACCGCGGTCGAGCAATGGCTGAGCCTGTCCGGCTTCGGCGTGCAACTGTTCGCACGCGCCGAAGAGTGCCTGGCACACCTGCCGCAGCACTTTCCCGGGGTAATCATCAGCGATGTGCGCATGCCGGGCATGGATGGCCTGCAGTTGCTCGAACGCCTGCAGGCGGAAGACCCCGACTTGCCTGTCATCTTGCTGACCGGCCACGGCGACGTGCCGATGGCAGTGGAGGCCATGCGCAGCGGCGCCTACGACTTCCTGGAAAAACCCTTCACCCCGCAGCACCTGCTGGGCAGCCTGCGCCGGGCCCTGGAAAAGCGCCAGCTGGTGCTGGAAAACCGCCGGCTGCACGAACAGGCAGACCTCAAGTCCCGCCTGGAAGGCACGCTGCTGGGCATGTCACAGGGCCTGCAACAGCTGCGCCGACAAGTACTGGAGCTGGCCAGCCTGCCGGTCAATGTGCTGATCCGTGGCGAAACCGGCAGTGGCAAGGAGCGCGTGGCCCGCTGCCTGCACGATTTTGGGCCGCGCGCCAGCAAACCCTTCGTCGCACTCAACTGCGCGGCCATCCCCGAGTCGCTGTTCGAGGCCGAGCTGTTCGGCCATGAGAGCGGCGCCTTCACCGGCGCCCAGGGGAAGCGCATCGGCAAGCTGGAGTACGCCAACGGGGGCACGGTGTTTCTCGATGAAATCGAAAGCATGCCACTGGCGCAACAGGCCAAGCTGTTGCGCGTGATCCAGGAGCAGAAGCTGGAGCGTCTGGGTGCCAACCAGAGCATCAGCGTCGACTTGCGTGTCATTGCCGCGACCAAGCCAGATTTGCTCGAGGAAGCTCGCGCCGGGCGCTTTCGCGAAGACCTTGCCTATCGCCTGAATGTGGCCGAGTTGCACCTGGCGCCGCTGCGGGAGCGGCGCGAAGACATTCCGCTGCTGTTCGAGCACTTTGCCCGTGCCGCAGGTGAAAAGCTTGGTCGTAATGCCTTGCCGTTAACGGGTCCACAGCTGGCGCAGCTGCTATCGCATGACTGGCCAGGCAACGTGCGTGAGCTGGCCAACGCGGCGGAGCGGCATGCGTTGGGGCTGGGTTCGCCAAACATTGAAGTGACACCTGCCGGGCCTTCGCTGGGCGAGCAGATGGAAGCGTTCGAGGCGCAATGCCTGCGCGCAGCCTTGCGACTGCATGGGGGCGAGATCAAGTCGGTGATGGAGGCGTTGCAGCTACCCCGGCGTACGCTTAACGAAAAAATGCAGCGGCATGGGCTGGTGCGCGAGGACTTTGTCGGGCGCGAATGAGCGGATTTCCGCTTACCTGCAATCGTTGATAGGCAAAAATCCGCTTATCTCTGAGCGATCCTGGGGCTGCTTTGCAGCCCATCGCGACGCAAGGTCGCTCCTACAGGCCAGGTACCACAAGGTCCTGCACTCAAATGAATCACCCCGCCCCCATTTGGCACACCTTCTGCAATTGCCCTGGCAAGCTGCGCCACGGCGCGCTCCACAAAAACAACGAGAAGGTATCCCTGATGGATAACGCCACCTCCCTGCCCGCCGGGGCGGCCACTGCGCCCGCCGCGGAAAAAACCACCGCCAGCCGCCTGAAGTCGATTTTCAGCGGGTCCATCGGCAACATGGTCGAATGGTACGACTGGTACGTCTACGCCGCATTCTCGCTGTACTTCGCCAAGGCCTTTTTCCCGGCCGGTGACTCCACCGCACAATTGCTCAACACCGCCGCGATCTTCGCCGTGGGCTTCCTCATGCGCCCAATCGGTGGCTGGCTGATGGGCCTGTACGCCGACCGCAAAGGCCGCAAGGCCGCGCTGATGGCCTCGGTACTGCTGATGTGCGCCGGCTCGCTGGTCATCGCCCTGACCCCGGGCTACGAAACCATCGGCGTCGCCGCACCGATCCTGCTTGTCATCGCACGCCTGCTGCAAGGCTTGTCGGTGGGTGGCGAGTACGGCACCTCGGCCACCTACCTCAGCGAAATGGCCAGCAAGGAGCGCCGTGGCTTCTTCTCCAGTTTCCAGTACGTGACCCTGATCTCCGGCCAGCTCATCGCCCTGGCGGTACTGATTGTCCTGCAACAGACTCTGACCACAGAGCAGCTGTATGCCTGGGGCTGGCGCGTGCCGTTCGTGATCGGTGCGCTGTGCGCAGTGGTTGCCCTGTACCTGCGTCGCGGCATGGAAGAAACCGCCTCGTTCACCAAAAAGGAAAAGGCCAAGGAAAGCCTGATGCGCACCCTGCTGCGCCACCCCAAGGAGCTGATGACCGTGGTCGGCCTGACCATGGGCGGCACCCTGGCGTTCTATACCTACACCACCTACATGCAGAAGTACCTGGTCAACACCGTGGGCATGAGCATCAGCGACTCGACCACCATCTCGGCCGCCACACTGTTCCTGTTCATGTGCCTGCAGCCGGTGATCGGTGGCCTGTCCGACAAGATCGGCCGACGTCCGATCCTGATCGCCTTCGGTGTGCTAGGCACCCTGTTCACCGTGCCGATCCTCAGCACCCTGCACACCATCCAGACCTGGTGGGGCGCGTTCTTCCTGATCATGGCAGCACTGATCATCGTCAGCGGCTACACCTCGATCAACGCCGTGGTCAAGGCAGAGCTGTTCCCAACGGAAATCCGCGCCCTGGGCGTGGGCCTGCCGTACGCCCTGACTGTGTCGATCTTCGGCGGCACCGCCGAGTACGTGGCCTTGTGGTTCAAGAGCGCTGGCATGGAAAGCGGCTTCTACTGGTACGTCACCGCCTGTATCGCCTGTTCGCTGCTGGTTTACGCGACCATGAAGGACACCAAGCAACACTCGCGGATTACTACCGAGTGAATGTGAAGCTGCTGAAATGAAGAAGGGCGCACCGTTCCAGGTGCGCCCTTTTCATTTGTTCGATCAACACTCATCTCGCTGTGAGCCGATTAAACATCCTATTCGGCTCATCCTGTGAGCCGAATAGCTCAGTTAATCGGCGCACTCGTGCCTCAGAGCCTGTTCAGGACATCTCCAACACCTGGCGCGGTTCCCGACGCTGGTACCAGGTTGCCATCAGCACCAGCACTAGCAGCACCCCGCCCAGCACGGCCGACGAACCGATTGTGCCGAAGTCCAGGCCGCCCTTTTCATGAGGTTTGGTGAGGAAGTCGCCCAAGGTGGCGCCGAATGGGCGTGTGAGCACGAACGCCACCCAGAACAACACCACGCCGGGGATGCGCGTCCAGTAACGGGCCACTACCACCAATGCGATGGCACTGCCGATCAGCAGCGCGCCGCCGGCAAAACCAAGCCCCGAATCATCGGCCAGGTAATCGCCAAGGGCAGTGCCAAGCGTGTTGGAAAACAGGATCGCTACCCAGTAGAACAGCTCGCCCGAACGATTCTTGATGCGGGTGACGTCCAGTGGGTTGCCGCTCAGGCGCCAGACCAGGAAGGTCAGCAGCAGGATCCCGATGAGCAGGGCCGAACCCGTGGCATAACCCAGACCCAGGGTGCGGTCCATGAAATCGGACATGGTAGTGCCAGCAGTGCTGGTGGAGAGGATCACCAGCCAGTACAGCATCGGATGGTAGCGGCGGGAGTAGAGCTGGCCGACCAAGGTTAGCAGGAACACGCTGATCAGCATCAACGAGCTGAGTGCATAGCCGATGTTCAGCGTCATCGACAGCAAGTCGCCGGCGGTTTCGCCAAGGGTGGTAGCGCAGATCTTCATGACCCAGAAGGCCAAGGTGATTTGCGGGAGTTTGTTCATTGTTGTGCCGCTCCAGTTTGAGGTGCGGCGATGGTGCTGAGCAGCGTCTGAAAAATCGGTTGGTGATGTATGAAAAAAGCGTTGATTGAACTTTGAAACAAGACATTTCGTTCTTAACGCCCCATTAATTCCCGCCCCTCAAGCTGCAAGGGCTGATGAAACGATACGCGAGAGCTTACGGCGAGTGATCGACACCGCTACCTGACTCACGCGAAGTGCGCCCTGACACATCGATATATTCGATTTTTATACGCTGTTATTTGCGCTTTTTAATCAAATTAATCAGCGTAGGATGAAACCCATAGAAACAAACAACCTCTCGCACAGATGGAGCACCGACCATGAAAAACAAACTGATCCTCACCCTGGCCCTTTCGGTTTTCGCAGCTGGCGCCTTCGCCGAAGATGGCTTCGACCGTACCAGCGCTCACACCTTTGCCGCGGCTCAAACACAGTCCGCTAGCTACGCTGAAGATGGCTTTGACCGCACTGGCGGCCAACGCTTTGCCGAAGACGGCTTCGACCGCACCGGTGGCCAGCGTTTCGCCGAAGACGGCTTCGACCGCACCGGTGGCCAACGCTTTGCCGAAGACGGCTTTGACCGCACCGGTGGCCAACGCTTCGCCGAAGACGGCTTTGACCGCACCAACGCCCACCGCATCAGCTGATACCTGATGCGAGCAACCAGCCCGGCTTTGGCCGGGCTTGATCATTTGCAGGCGAGCACAGGCTTGGCACACTAGGCACCTTGTCCATCAGGAGGTAGGGCCAACAAGCCCAGCACAGATGTATTACTACGAACCTGCCAAAGGCCACGGCCTGCCCCACGACCCGTTCAACGCCATCGTCGGCCCCCGCCCTATCGGCTGGATTTCCTCGCACGACCGCGAAGGCCGCCTGAACCTGGCGCCCTACAGCTTCTTCAACGCCTTCAACTACATCCCGCCGATCATCGGTTTCTGCAGTGTCGGGCGCAAAGACAGCCTGAACAACATCGAGCAGACCGGCGAATTCGTCTGGAACCTGGCCACCCGCCCCCTGGCCGAGCAGATGAACCAGAGCTGCGCGCCGGTTGCTGCCGAGGTAAGCGAGTTCGAATTGAGCGGCCTCACCGCCACGCCCTCGCGCATCGTCAGCGTGCCGCGTGTAGGCGAAACCCCGGTGGCGTTCGAATGCAAGGTCAGCCAGATCGTCCAGCTCAAGCGGGCCGACCAGGAGCTGGTGCCCAGCTGGCTGATCCTTGGCGAAGTGGTGGCGGTGCATATTGCCGAGCACCTGCTGAAAAACGGCATCTACGATACCGCTGCTGCCGAACCGATTCTGCGTGGTGGTGGCCCGGCGGACTATTTCGAATTGGGCAACCTGTTCAAGATGGCCCGCCCGCCGGCCTGATCACCAGATCAGTTCGCCCTCTTCGCTGACGCCTTGCAGGCGTTGCAGCTCGGCCGTGGCCGCTTCGTCGGCAGCCACGGCGCCTTTGAATACCTGCCCGTCGAGGACCTTGTGAAAGCGCGGCGCGCCGCCCATGCTCAAGGCCTTGACCGCAATGGCGGCGCTGTAGCCGCCACCTTCCACCGGCACCATCGCCGATACCGCTTCGAAATGAGTGAATTCCCTACGTGCCATGTTGCTATCCGCTTGGTTGAACAAGGGCGTCACTTTACCTCATCCACCCTCAATCGAAGGTATGCAAGTCCAGGCTGCTGACCACTTGCGCCTGCACCAGCTCGCCAAACACGTCCAGGGTCGGCGAAGCAAAGTAGCCACTCATCGCCTGCTGATCCTGCCAGCTGCCACTGAGCAACCACAGGTCGGCATCGGCCTGGGAGCGCTGCACCGTGAAACTCAGGCAACCCGGCGCACGCCGCGAGGGCTCGAGCAGGTCGCGCAGGCGCGCGCCCAGCTCTGCCGAGCGCCCGCTGCTGGCACGGATGAAAGCAAGATGGGTGACCGGTTGTTTTAGGGTCATTGCACAATCTCCTTGAAGCAGGCGGACGGAAAAGCCAGGTTGCCAAGGTTAGGGGCTCACCCGCGCGGCGCGTTAGGCCAATACTGCTCGCCGATTGCCTGATCCTGCAGCGCGGCAGGATCAGGCAATCGACGTGCAGCTTTCGACTAGCGCCCGTCTTTGCCCAAACCTATGCTGCGTCGGTCAGTAGAGGAAAGCCATCATGACCACCGCCACGTCCATCGACCCGCCCCTGGAACTGCAGCGCCTGGAACTGGCCGAGCTGATCCGCCGCCACGCCGGCGACCCTCATGGCCCGGCATCCGCCATCGATGACCTGTACCTGGTGCGCTACACCGAGAACGTGCGCTCGGTGCCGACCTTGGCACAACCCGCACTGTGCATCCTTGCCCAAGGCAGCAAAACCCTGTTCCTCGGGGACGAGCAATACGCTTATGACCCACTGCACTACATGGTTGTCTCGGTGACCTTGCCGCTGAGTGGCGTGAGGCTCGACGCCAGCCCGGAGAACCCAAGCCTTGGCCTGCGCATGGACCTGGACCCGGCCGAGATCAGCCAGCTGATCGCCGAAAGCGGGCCGATGCTGGTACCCAACCGGCCCTCAGGCCGTGGCCTGTATGTGGAAAGGACCGATGCCGCATTGCTCGACGCCTTGCTGCGGCTGCTGCGCCTGCTGGACACCCCGCGCGACATCGCCATGCTCGCGCCGCTGTTCCGCCGCGAGATTCTCTATCGCCTGCTGCGGGGGCCGCAGGGTTCCCGGCTGTATGAAATTGCCTTGGCCAACAGCCAGACTCACCGGGTTTGCCAGGCCATTACCTGGCTGAACAACAACTATCAGTTGCCGCTGCGCATCGAGGATCTGGCGCGGGAGGTCAACCTCAGTACCTCGACCTTGCACCATCGCTTCAAGGCCGTGACGTCGATGAGCCCGTTGCAGTACCAGAAGCAGCTGCGCCTGCAGGAGGCGCGGCGGTTGATGCTCAACGACGGGCTAGAGGCGGCGGTGGCCGCCTATAGGGTAGGGTATGAAAGCCCGTCGCAGTTCAGCCGTGAGTACAGCCGGCTGTACGGCGCACCACCGATTCGGGATGTGGCGCGGTTGCGGGCTACTGCTGGCTGAGTCCTGTTTTTCCTGTACCGGCCTCTTCGCGGGCTTGCCCGCTCCCACAGGTACAGCACAACTTCAGAGTATGTGCAGCACCTGTGGGAGCGGGCAAGCCCGCGAAAGGGCCAGTACAGGCAATAGCTTGACTTCAACCCGCCACGGTTTCCTGCCACTGATTCTGGTCAACCTGAATCAAGGTCGGCCCGATGCGCTCCACCGCCTGCCCCAGCGCCGCTTGCAGCTGCTTCACGTCCGTCACATGCTCCGCCGCAGCCCCCAACGCCCGCGCCACGCCGAGGAAGTCCGGGGTATGGATATCGACCCCGACCGGCTCGATCGCCCGGTTGACCATGTACTTCTTGATCTCCTCGTACCCTTGGTTATTCCACAGCAGCACGATCAACGGCACCTGCGCCTCCACCGCGCTGGCCAGTTCTGGCAGGGTGAACTGCAAACCGCCGTCACCAATCAGGCACACCGCAGGCGCGCGCTGGCCGATTTGCTCCGCACTCCCCAGCCAGGCGCCCATGGCCGCAGGCAGGGCGTAACCCAGGGTGCCGTACCCGGTGGAGGCATTGAACCAACGGCGTGGCTGGTCCATGTCCAGGGTCAGGTTGCCGGTGTACACGGGCTGGGTCGAATCGCCCACCAGGACGGCATTGGGCAGTCGTTCGAGAATCGCGCTCAGCAAGCGCGTCTGGCTCAGGGTTGGCTGGTCCCAACCTGCCGCCAGAGCCTGGCGCAGGTAGGCTACGCGAGCCACACCCCAAGTGCTTTCACGCACGGGTTGCGGCAGGGCCTGCAAGGCACCGAGCAATGCATCAGCAGCCAGTCCGGCATCGGCCACCAGCGCAAGCTCGGGCAAGTAATTGCGCACGGTCTGGTCCGGGTCGATGTCGATGCGCAGCAGGCTGCCCGGGATCTCGAAACCACCCTTGAAGGTCACGTCATAATCGGTTTCGGCCAATTCGGTGCCGATCGCCAGCACCACATCGGCCTCAGCCACCAGCGCGCGTGTAGCCGGCAGCGACTGGGTCGAACCAATCTGCAGCGGGTGGCTGGCCGGCAACAAACCTTTGGCATTGATGGTCAGCGCCACCGGGGCCTGAAGGTGTTCGGCCAGACGCGCCAGCGCAGCCCCCGCGGCCAACGCACCACCGCCCGCCAGGATCAAGGGCCGCCTTGCACCTGCCAGGCGCTCGGCCATCTGCGCCACGGCCTGCGGCGCTGCCCCTGCCCGGCTGCCACGCACCGGGCGGCCCGGCAGCAGGAAGTCGGCCGGTTCGACCAGCACGTCGAGCGGGATTTCGATATGCACCGGGCGCGGCCGGGCGCTCTCGAACACGGCAAATGCCCGCGCCAGCACCTGCGGCAGGTCTGCAGCCGTCATCAAGGTGTGAGAAAACGCGGCCACACCCGACACCAGTGCCGCCTGGTTGGGCAGCTCGTGCAGCTTGCCGCGGCCACCGCCCAGCTGGTCACGGGACTGCACGCTGGAAATCACCAGCATCGGGATCGAGTCGGCATACGCCTGGCCCATGGCAGTGGTGATGTTGGTCATGCCCGGGCCGGTAATAATGAAGCACACCCCAGGTTTGCCACGGGTGCGCGCATAGCCATCAGCCATGAACCCGGCACCCTGCTCGTGGCGCGGGGTGATGTGGCGAATGGACGAGCCTGCCAGACCACGATAGAGCTCCACGGTATGTACACCGGGAATGCCGAAGACATGGTCGACGCCATAGCCTTCAAGGAGATTGACCAGTACTTCGCCGCAGGTTGCCATCGGTTTTCACCCTGAATATTGTTGGATTATGCCCTTATTGGACCCAAGCCACGGCTACCGCCACAATGCAAAAAAACACATACTAGCCATGTCCTGTCATCATGGCTCAGCACGATGAAACGCTTCCCGCCCCTGCCCGCCCTGCACACCTTTCTGGTCACCGCCCAGCACTGCAACTTCACCCGTGCAGGGCAACAGCTGCACATCACCCAAGGCGCCGTCAGCCGGCAGATCGCTGCCCTCGAAGCGCACCTGGGTTATGCGCTTTTCCAGCGCCAGGCCCGCGGGCTGAGCCTGACCCGCGAAGGCCAGGACTGGCTGCCTCGTGTACAGCAGGTATTCGCGCTGATTGAGGAAGGCGTGCGTGAGGTCGGTGGACGCAGCACTACCTTGCAGCTCAAGGCCCCAACCTGCGTGATGCGCTGGCTGTTGCCGCGCCTGATGGAATGGCAGGCACTGCGCCCGGACGTACCGGTGGAGCTGACCACCACGGTGCAGCATGGCGTGGATTTTCGTCGCGAGGGCTTCGATGCAGCGGTGGTTTATGGCGATGCGCCAAACCACGGGCTGCATGTGCGCAAGCTGTTCGATGAACAACTTACGCCCGTGTGCGCCCCCTCGTTGCGTGAGGGGCCGATACCGTTGCAGCAGGTGGAAGACCTGGCGCGGCACATGCTGCTCCACCCGTCGCGGGATGAACATGACTGGCAGTTGTGGCTGCAGGCAGCGGGGGTGACGTTGGCCACTCTTGGGCCGAAGCAGCATTTCGAGACACTGGACATGGCGATGGCCATGGCCTCGCAGGGGACGGGTGTGGCCATCGGCGACTGGTCGCTGATTGGCGATGACTTGCGCGGGGGGCGGCTGTGCATGCCGTTTGCGCTGAAGGTAGTGACCGGGAAAGGGTATTACCTGGTAAGCCAGGCCAGAAGCTTGCCGCCAGGGTTGATGGAGTTACTGGACTGGCTGGAGAGCCAGGCTAGCCAATAAGTGCCTCTTCGCGGGCGCGCCCGCTCCCACAGGTACAGCATGGGCCTTGGGAACTGTGCTGTAGCTGTGGGAGCGGGCATGCCCGCGAAGCAGGCGACTCAGTAGCCCACTGTAAACCGCTGCCGCGAATGCGCCGGCTTTTCCAGCTCGTCGAGCATGGCGATGGCATAGTCGGCAAAGGTGATCCAGCTTTTGCCATCCGCACCGATCAGCAGATGATCCTTGCCCACTTTGTAGCGCCCGCTGCGCTCACCTTCAACAAACTCCGCCGACGGCGAGAGGAATGTCCAGTCCAGGTCTGGGTCGCGCTGCAACGCTTCCAGAAAACGCACCCCGGCAGTGGCCTCGGCCTTGTAGGCCTCCGGGAAGTCCGGGCTGTCGATTACCCGATGCCCCGACGGCAGCAGCAAGCTGCCGGCGCCACCCACCACCAACAGGCGCTTGACCCCGGCACGCTTGACCGGCTCGATGATGGCATGCGGCTCGATCGTCGAGAAATGCGCCGCGCTCAACACGGCGTCCACGCCTGTTACCGCCGCTTGCAGGGCCGCACTGTCCTTGGCATCCAGCGCCTTGACGGTCACCCCTTCACGGCCCTGCAATCGCGAAGGGTCGCGGGCGATGGCCAACACACTGTGGCCACGGCGCAGGGCCTCCTCCAGCAACTGGCTGCCAGCGCGGCCAGTGGCACCGATAATTGCGATCTTGCTCATGGGAACACTCTCCATTGATTGAACGGAATTACCACTTCATCTCGCCCTTGGCGACCTTGGCACCGAGTTCCAGCGAGCTTTCATCGGCCAGGCCCGGGTAACGCTGCTTCATGGCCTGGATCAACGCATTGGCGTCTTTCGCCTTGGCGGTTTCAGCGTCAAACCCACGAATGTAGTTTGCCGTGAAGCGCACGGCCTGCAGTGAACGGCTGCTGTCTCCCAGGTAATGCCCGGGGATGACCGTGCGTGGCCCCAGCGCCTCGATGTGCGCCAAGGTGCCAAGCCAATCGGCATGGGACTTGGCCGATTGAGTGTCGGCCATCCACACATGAATGTTTTCGGACACCACCACGCCACCGACCACCGCCTTGATCGAAGGGATCCACACAAAACTGCGGTCTGGTTGCGGGCCGTCCAGGCCGACCACGTCCAAGGCCTGCCCCTCCAGCGTCAGGCGCTGCCCTTCGAGCACTTGCGGCAGCACCAGCCGCTGCGGTTTGTCTGCCCCCATCTGCGGCCCCCAGTACGCCAGCTTGGCATCCCTGGTCTGGCGGATATGTGCAACCGTGGCGGCAGAGGCCAGCACCTTGGCGTTGGGGAAGGCCTGGGTCAGGGTGTCCAGGCCAAAGTAATAGTCCGGGTCGCCGTGGCTGATGTAGATGGTGGTCAAGTGTTTGCCGCCAGCCTGCAGGCGCTTTACCAGTTGCTCAGCCTGGGCTTTGCCAAACTGGGCGTCGACCAGCACGGCATCGTGCTCGCCACTGACAATCACCGAACTGACCGGAAAAATGGCCTCGTGCCCAGGGTTGTAGACCTCCAGTTGCAGCGGTTCGGCGGCTAGCGCAGGGCCGGCTAGGGTCACGCAGGCCAGTAGCAGGCCTCGCAGGGGGGTGAACAGGGACATGGGCAAGGCCTTCAGTTGAACAATGCCTAACAGCTTAGTTGCCCGATCCGTGACAAAAAATGCCATGCTTGAACATAGTTTGTTTTTAAAAACGGGCAAATCATGGACCGTCTCAACGCCATGCGCGTTTTCGTTACCGTCGTCGACCTGGGCAGCCAGTCGGCAGCGGCAGACCACCTGCAGCTTTCTCGCCCCGTGGTGTCGCGTTACCTGGCAGAGCTGGAGGACTGGGTTGGCGCGAGGCTAATGCAGCGCACCACTCGCAAGCTCAGCCTCACCGCGGCCGGCCAGGAAACCCTGCCCCGCTGCCGGCAACTGCTGGAACTGGCCGGCGACCTGCAGGCCGCGGTGCAGCAGCCGGATGACGCGCCGAAAGGCGCGCTGCGCATCAGCGTCAGCACCTCTTTCGGCCAGGCGCAGCTGGTGGACGCGGTGGCTGCCTATGTGCGGCGCTATCCTGGGGTGAAGGTGGAACTGCAAATGCTCGATCGCACCGTCAACCTGGTGGATGAGCGCATCGACCTGGCCATCCGCACCAGCAACGAGCTGGACCCCAACCTGATCGCCCGGCGCCTGAGCGTGTGCCGCTCGGTGGTGTGCGCAGCCCCGGCCTACCTGAGCGAGCACGGCGTACCGCAACGGGTCGAGGACCTGAGCCGGCACAACTGCCTGACCCATGCCTATTTCGGCCACAGCCTGTGGCATTTCGAGGTGGCCGGCCAGCAGGTCGCCGTACCGGTGGCGGGAAACATCAGCGCCAACGAAGCCATGACATTGCAAAAGGCAGCCCTGGCCAGCGCAGGAATCGCCATGCTGCCAACCTACCAGGCCGCCGACGCCCTGCGCAGGGGCGAACTGGTACGCCTGCTGCCCGAAGCGCAGCCACGTGAACTGAACCTGAATGCGGTGTACACGTCACGCAAGCACATGCCGGCGACCTTGCGCAGCATGTTGGATTTCCTGGTGCAGCGGTTCAAGGACGAGCCGGAGTGGGATCGGGATCTGTAACGCTGAAATTGGCCTACGCTGGAAGGTATCACCTATTGCTGTAACAGGAGGTGAGCACCATGGGCATCAAATCCAGAAGAGTCGCCCTTGTCATGGCCCTGACTGCGGTCGCAGGGCTGTATGGTTCAGCGTGCTGGCGCGCCGAGCTGCTACGCAGTCAGCCCAGCGCCGCAGCCAGCTGCGAGCAGGCACATTGCGTGCCTCACACTGCAACCTTGAGCGCCGTCCGTTGAGTTGACGGCGCCCTGCCGGTCACTCTTCGACGCTCATGTATTCCTTGGCCCAGCGGATGTAATCCTCGGGCTGGGTGTAGGTGTGCGAGAGTTCGGTGGCGCTCAGGTTCTGCGACTTGTTCTGCTGGCCACGCTGCAAGCGCAAGCAATCGTAAGTGGCCTTGATCGCAGCAAAGTAGGCGCCATGGCCATCGACTGCGATACGCACGCCCAGGCTCGCCAGGCGTTCATCGTCATGCAGGTTGGGGTTGCCATAGGTGACCAGCATCAGCGGCACTGTCAGGTGCTCGGCAATCTGCTCGAGGTGTTCGAAGTCCTTCACGCCTACCATACAGATACCATCGGCACCGGCCTTCTGGTAGCTCTGGGTGCGCACGATGATTTCTTCGGTGGTGAGCACACCAGCATTGGTACGGGCAATGATCGACAATGACGAGTCGACACGCGCCTCCAGGGCCGCACGAATCTTGCCGACGCCTTCCTCAACCGGGATCAGGTCGGTGGACTTGCGCCCGAATTGGGCGGGCAGCAGGGTGTCTTCGATGGTCAGCCCGGCCACGCCGGCGCGCTCCAGTTCGATAACCGTGCGCATCACGTTCAGCGCGTTGCCGTAGCCGTGGTCGGCATCAGCCAGCACGGGCAATTGCGCTACCCGGCCAATTCGGGTGGCCTGCTCGACAAATTCACTGAGGGTGATCAGGGCGAAGTCCGGCGCAGCCAGTACCTGCAACGAAGCGACAGAACCGCCCAGGATGCCGACCTCGAAGCCCAGGTCTGCGGCAATGCGTGCCGACATCGGGTCGAACACCGATGCAGTGTGGTAACAGGAACCTGAAGCGAGCAGTTCGCGGAAGGCAAAACGCAGATCTTGATGGGAAGCCTTGGGCATGATCACTCCGCAAATAAGTTGAAATTTGAACGGTAACTACCGACCCCTGTAATCGGGTCTACCTGACCTGTTCCAACCGTCGCCATCTGGGCGGTCATGCTCGACATGCAGGCAGAGGAATAAAAGGTGTGGGAGACAGCGGGCTGAAAAACCTGCGGCATATTGCTGCACCAAGCTGGTGCAAGCCCCGGTTTTCAGCCCCTGTGGCATACCAACGATATCACGCAGCCATGCATCACTGAATGAATGCGCCAATGCCGATTCGGCATAGGGGATGCAGATAGTACATAGGAAGCTACCTAACTCAGGTTACAATCCGACTTGCCCGCGAAGAGGCCGCCACACTCAATCAAGGTATTCCCGTGACCGCCGCCCTGCCCCCCACCACCCTGCGCAACGTGCTCACCGCCCTGATGCTGGCGATCTTCCTCGGCGCACTGGACCAGACCATCGTCGCCGTCTCACTGCCCGCGATCTCGGCCCAGTTCAACGATGTCGGCCTGCTAGCGTGGATCATTTCCGGCTACATGGTGGCGATGACCGTGGCCGTGCCGATCTACGGCAAGCTGGGTGACCTGTACGGGCGGCGGCGGATGATCCTGACCGGCATCAGTCTGTTCACCCTGGCTTCGATCGCCTGCGCCTTGGCCCAGGACATGCAGCAACTGGTGCTGGCGCGGGTACTGCAGGGCATTGGTGCGGGTGGCATGGTTTCGGTCAGCCAGGCAATTATCGGCGACTTTGTGCCACCCCGCGAACGCGGCCGCTATCAGGGCTATTTCAGCAGCATGTATGCAGTGGCGAGTGTCGCCGGGCCAGTGCTGGGTGGATGGTTGACCGAGTACCTGTCATGGCGCTGGGTATTCTGGATCAACCTGCCGCTGGGGCTGGTTGCCTTGTGGGCGATCCACCGGGCCCTGGGCGGCATGCCGGCGCAACGCCGCGAGGCGCAGGTTGACTACCTCGGCGCCGTGCTGCTGATCCTCGGCCTGGGCAGTCTGTTACTGGGCATCACCTTGGTCGGCCAGGGCCACCCTTGGGCCGACCCGGCCGTACTGGCCCTGTTCGCCTGCGCCGTGCTGGGCCTTGCGCTGTTCATCGCTCATGAGCGCCGCTGCCCGGAGCCGCTGCTGCCCTTGGGCCTGTTCGGCAACCGTGTCGCGGTTTGGTGCTGGGGCGTGATCTTTTTCGCCAGTTTCCAGTCCATTTCCCTGACCATGCTGATGCCGTTGCGCTATCAGGGCATCACCGGCGCCGGTGCCGACAGCGCCGCCCTGCACCTGCTGCCACTGGCGATGGGGCTGCCCCTGGGTGCCTTCACCGGCGGGCGTATGACCAGCCGCACCGGGCGCTACAAGCCGCAGATTCTGGCCGGTGCCCTGCTGATGCCAGTGGCCATTTTTGCCATGGCGCTGACCCCGCCACAGTCTGGGTGGTTCAGTGCATTGTTCATGCTGCTGACCGGCATTGCCTGCGGGTTGCAGTTCCCTACATCGCTGGTAGGTACGCAAAGTGCTGTGGACAGCAAGGACATTGGGGTGGCCACCAGCACCACCAACCTGTTCCGTTCGCTGGGCGGGGCCATGGGCGTGGCCTGCATGTCCAGTCTGCTGCTGGCACTGCTGCACCAGGGCGGGTTCGAAATGCTGGGCAACCCGTTGCTTGGGAGTCTGAAGGCAGGGGAGGTGGACCTGGTTACGCAGGCGCGGTTGACGGAAACATTCCGGCAGTTGCTGATGGGAAGTGGGCTGGTTGCACTGCTCGGGCTGATTGCCGCAGTGGCGCTGCCGGATCGGCAACTGCGCGGACGCTAGAGGCAGCTCCCGCACCCTGCGCTTAATACTCTGCTAATACATAAGGGAAACAATCCCTCACAATCCTTAACAAAGTGTCATTTGCGCAGAGCCGGGCTCAAGCGCAGCATATCCAGCCCGGTGTCGACCCATTTTTCGACATCACCCAACAGATCGACACTGTCAGGCAGCAACAGCCAGCGCCCGATCAGGCCATCGACATAGGCAAACATGGCCACCGCCGCGCGCTCGACATCCAGCTCGCCAGGCAACTGGCCCCGGCGAACGGCGTTGGCCAACGCCAGGGCAATGCCCTTGTGGCAATCCAGCACCGCCCCCTGGCGCTGCTGGCGAATTTCACACATGTCATCGGTGAACTCGCACTTGTGATGCAGGATTTCATTGATACGCCGGGTTCGGGCATCGAGCACCAGCTCGTTGAACACTTGCAACAGCAGCTTGCGCATGCAGCCGAGCGGGTCGACTTCGTCCTCGCTTTCGCTCGCCCGTGCCAAGTGGTCATGGGTTTCGTGCAAGCTGTCGAGCAGCGCCTGTACCAGCTCCGCCTTGTTGTTGAAGTGCCAGTAGATCGCCCCGCGCGTGACTCCCGCCAGCTCGGCGATGTCGGCCAGGGTGGTTCGCGCAACCCCGCGCTTGTAGAAGGCCTTTTCCGCCGCCTCAATGATCTGGGCGCGGGTTTCCTGGGCTTCTTCTTTGGTTCGACGGACCATGGCAGTACAACCTCATCTGGCCCGAACGCGCGGCGCGTACGGGGGACGCTTCGGGGGCACCTCTGCAGGGAGCCTCACGGATAAGCTAATCAAGAGCTGTGGCAGTACCTGAGTACAACCCAGCGGTATTTACAAACAACCATGAATGTAAGTATATTCCTTAGCAAGCTATTTATCCACCGGATAGCAATTTTTCCAGATCAAGAACTCTTCCATTACTCTTGAGCGTCTCCCTGCTCCAGCGACCCGAGGATCCTCATGCAATTCAAGCCAGCCGTTACCGCTCTGGTTTCCGCCGTCGCCCTGGCAACCCTGCTCAGTGGCTGTAAGAAAGAAGAAGCAGCGCCCGCGGCGCAGGCTCCTCAGGTCGGCGTCGTGACCATCCAGCCGCAAGCCTTCACCCTGACCTCGGAATTGCCGGGGCGCACCACTGCCTACCGCGTCGCCGAAGTGCGCCCACAGGTCAATGGCATCATCCTCAAGCGCCTGTTCAAGGAAGGCAGCGATGTCAAGGAAGGCCAGCAGCTGTACCAGATCGACCCTGCCGTGTACGAAGCCAACCTGGGCAATGCTCAGGCCAACCTGCAGGCTACCCGCTCGCTGGCCGAGCGCTACAAGCAGCTGATTGACGAACAGGCCGTCTCCAAGCAGGAGTACGACGACGCCAATGCCAAACGATTGCAGGCCGAGGCTTCGCTCAAGAGCGCACAGATCGACCTGCGCTACACCAAGGTCCTGGCACCGATCAGCGGCCGTATCGGCCGTTCTACGTTTACCGAAGGTGCCCTGGTAAGCAATGGCCAGACCAACGCCATGGCGACCATCCAGCAACTCGATCCGATCTATGTCGACGTCACCCAGTCCACCGCCGAGCTGCTCAAGTTGCGCCGTGACCTGGCGAGCGGCCAGCTGAAGAAGGCTGGCGAAAATGCAGCCTCGGTGCAATTGGTGCTCGAAGACGGCAGCCTGTTCAAGCAGGAAGGCCGCCTGGAGTTCTCGGAAGTTTCGGTTGACGAAACCACGGGCTCGGTCACCCTGCGTGCCCTGTTCCCTAACCCCGATCACACCCTGCTCCCAGGCATGTTCGTGCATGCGCGGCTGAACGCCGGGGTTAACGCCAACGCCATTCTGGCACCGCAACAGGGCGTGACCCGTGACCTCAAAGGCTCGCCAACCGCCTTGGTGGTCAACCAGGAGAACAAGGTCGAACTGCGCCAGCTCAAGGCCAGCCGTACCTTGGGCAGCGATTGGCTGATCGAGGAAGGCCTCAACCCAGGCGACCGCCTGATCACCGAAGGGTTGCAGTACGTGCGCCCGGGCGTCGAGGTCAAGGTCAGCGAAGCCACCAACGTCAAGAAGCCGGGCAGCCCTGATCAGGCCAACGCGGCGAAAGCAGACGCCAAAGCGGAGTAAACCATGTCGAAGTTCTTTATCGATCGCCCGATCTTCGCCTGGGTGATCGCCTTGGTGATCATGCTGGTCGGCGCCTTGTCGATCCTGAAGCTGCCTATCAACCAGTACCCCAGCATCGCGCCGCCGGCCATCGCCATCGCCGTGACCTACCCGGGCGCCTCGGCGCAGACCGTGCAGGACACCGTGGTACAGGTGATCGAGCAGCAGCTCAACGGTATCGACAACCTGCGTTATGTATCGTCGGAAAGCAACTCCGACGGCAGCATGACCATTACCGCTACCTTCGAGCAAGGCACCAACCCTGACACCGCGCAGGTCCAGGTACAGAACAAGCTGAACCTGGCCACACCACTGCTGCCGCAGGAAGTGCAACAGCAAGGTATCCGTGTCACCAAGGCAGTGAAAAACTTCCTGCTGGTGATCGGCTTGGTGTCCGAAGACGGCAGCATGACCAAGGACGACTTGGCCAACTACATCGTCTCAAACATGCAGGACCCGATCTCGCGTACTGCGGGTGTGGGTGACTTCCAGGTGTTCGGTGCGCAGTACGCCATGCGTATCTGGCTCGATCCTGCCAAGCTGAACAAGTTCCAGCTCACTCCGGTCGACGTCAAGACCGCTGTGGCGGCGCAAAACGTGCAGGTGTCGTCCGGCCAGCTCGGCGGCCTGCCAGCCCTGCCTGGTACCCAGCTGAACGCCACCATCATCGGCAAGACCCGCCTGCAGACCGCCGAGCAGTTCGAGAAGATCCTGCTCAAGGTCAACAAGGACGGCTCCCAGGTACGGCTGGGTGACGTCGCGCAAGTGGGCCTGGGCGGTGAAAACTACGCGGTCAGCGCCCAGTTCAACGGCAAGCCGGCTTCCGGCCTGGCCGTAAAACTGGCAACCGGCGCCAACGCCCTGGACACCGCCAAGGCACTGCGCGAAACCATCAAAGGCCTGGAACCTTTCTTCCCGCCTGGCGTGAAAGCGGTATTCCCTTATGACACCACCCCGGTGGTCACCGAATCCATCAGCGGTGTGATCCACACCTTGATCGAAGCCGTGGTCCTGGTGTTCCTGGTGATGTACCTGTTCCTGCAGAACTTCCGCGCCACCATCATCACCACCATGACCGTACCGGTGGTGTTGTTGGGCACGTTCGGCATCCTTGCCGCCGCCGGCTTCAGCATCAACACCCTGACCATGTTCGCCATGGTCCTGGCCATCGGCTTGCTGGTGGACGACGCCATCGTCGTGGTGGAGAACGTCGAACGGGTCATGTCCGAAGAAGGGTTACCGCCCAAGGAGGCGACCAAACGTTCGATGGAACAGATCCAGGGCGCCCTGGTGGGTATCGCCCTGGTACTGTCGGCGGTACTGCTGCCCATGGCGTTCTTCGGTGGTTCCACAGGTGTGATCTACCGGCAGTTCTCCATCACCATCGTGTCGGCCATGGGCCTCTCGGTGCTGGTAGCGCTTATCTTTACCCCGGCACTGTGCGCCACCATGCTCAAGCCGCTGAAGAAAGGTGAGCACCACACCGCCAAAGGCGGGTTCTTTGGCTGGTTCAACCGCAACTTCGACCGCAGCGTAAACGGCTACGAGCGCAGCGTGGGCACTATCCTGCGCAACAAAATACCGTTCCTGCTCGGCTACGCGCTGATCGTGGTCGGCATGATCTGGCTGTTCACGCGCATTCCAACGGCGTTCCTGCCCGAGGAGGACCAGGGCGTACTGTTTGCCCAGGTTCAGACACCGGCCGGCTCCAGTGCCGAACGCACGCAGGTTGTGGTTGACCAGATGCGTGAGTACCTGTTGAAGGAAGAGGCCGACACCGTGGCATCGGTGTTCACCGTCAACGGCTTCAACTTCGCCGGCCGCGGCCAGAGCTCGGGCATGGCGTTCATCATGCTCAAGCCGTGGGGCGAACGCTCCAAGGAGAACAGTGTGTTCGCCCTGGCCGAGCGTGCCCAGCAGCATTTCTTCACCTTCCGCGACGCGATGGTGTTCGCCTTCGCGCCGCCTGCGGTGCTCGAACTGGGTAACGCTACCGGCTTCGACGTGTTCCTGCAGGACCGCGGCGGTGTCGGCCATGCCAAACTCATGGAAGCGCGCAACCAGTTCCTGGCAAAGGCCGCACAAAGCAAGATCCTCAGCGCCGTGCGCCCGAACGGCCTGAACGATGAGCCGCAGTACCAGCTGACTATCGATGACGAACGTGCAAGCGCCTTGGGCGTGACCATTGCCGACATCAACAACACCCTGTCGATTGCCTTGGGTGCCAGCTACGTCAACGACTTCATCGACCGTGGCCGGGTCAAGAAGGTGTACATCCAGGGCGAACCAAACGCGCGGATGAGCCCGGAAGACCTGCAGAAATGGTACGTGCGCAACGGTGCAGGCGAAATGGTCCCGTTCTCCTCCTTCGCCAAGGGCGAGTGGACGTACGGTTCGCCCAAGCTGTCCCGTTACAACGGCGTCGAGGCAATGGAAATCCTGGGTGCTCCGGCCCCGGGCTACAGTACCGGTGATGCCATGGCCGAGGTGGAACGCATCGCGGGCGAGTTGCCGGACGGTATCGGCTTCTCCTGGACCGGCATGTCTTACGAGGAAAAACTCTCCGGCTCGCAGATGCCGGCACTGTTCGCCCTCTCTGTGCTGTTCGTGTTCCTGTGCCTGGCTGCACTGTATGAAAGCTGGTCGATCCCGATTGCCGTCGTGCTGGTCGTACCGCTGGGTATCATCGGTGCACTGATCGCCACCAGCCTGCGCGGGCTGTCCAACGACACGTACTTCCTGGTTGGCCTGTTGACCACCATCGGTCTGGCGGCGAAAAACGCCATTCTGATCGTCGAGTTCGCCAAGGAACTGCACGAGCAAGGCCGCAGCCTGTATGACGCAGCGATCGAGGCGTGCCGCATGCGTCTGCGCCCGATCATCATGACCTCGCTGGCGTTCATCCTCGGCGTGGTACCGTTGACCATCGCCAGCGGCGCCGGCGCCGGCAGCCAGCACGCCATTGGTACTGGCGTGATCGGCGGCATGATCAGTGCGACCGTGCTGGCTATCTTCTGGGTACCACTGTTCTTCGTCGCAGTGTCGTCGCTGTTCGGCAGCAAAGAGCCGGAAAAAGACGCCACCCCTGAAACTCCACGTTATGAGGCTGGGCAATGACCAAGTCTTTGTTGTCCCTGGCAGTAACCGCTTTCATCCTTGGCGGCTGCTCGCTGATCCCTGACTACCAGACCCCGGAAGCGCCGGTGGCAGCGCAGTGGCCGCAAGGCCCTGCGTACTCGCCGACGCAATCGGCGGACATTGCTGCCGCCGAACAGGGCTGGCGCCAGTTCTTCCACGACCCGGCGCTGCAACAGCTGATCCAGACTTCGCTGGTCAACAACCGCGACCTGCGCGTCGCGGCGCTGAATATCGACGCCTATCGTGCGCAGTACCGCATTCAGCGTGCCGACCTGTTCCCCGCGGTTTCGGCCACTGGTAGCGGCAGCCGTCAGCGGGTCCCGGCAAACATGTCGCAAACCGGCGAATCCGGCATCACCAGCCAGTACTCGGCCACGGTGGGCGTGAGTGCTTATGAGCTGGACCTGTTCGGCCGTGTGCGCAGCCTGACCGAGCAGGCGCTGGAAACCTACCTGTCCAGCGAGCAGGCGCGTCGCTCCACGCAAATCGCCCTCGTAGCCAGCGTGGCCAACGCCTACTACACCTGGCAGGCCGATCAGGCCCTGTTCAAGCTGACCGAAGAAACGCTGAAGACCTACGAGGAAAGCTACAACCTCACCCGTCGCAGCAATGAAGTCGGCGTGGCTTCGGCACTCGACCTCAGCCAGGCGCGCACCGCCGTGGAAGGCGCCCGGGTCAAGTACTCGCAGTACCAGCGCCTGGTCGCCCAGGACGTCAACAGCCTGACCGTACTGCTGGGTACCGGCATTCCTGCCGACCTGGCCAAGCCCCTGGAGCTCAATGCCGACCAGCTGGCCGAAGTACCGGCCGGCCTGCCGTCAGACATTCTCCAGCGTCGCCCGGACATCCAGGAAGCCGAGCACCTGCTCAAGGCCGCCAATGCCAACATTGGTGCCGCCCGTGCAGCGTTCTTCCCCAGCATCAGCCTCACCGCCAACGCGGGCAGCCTGAGCCCCGACATGGGGCACCTGTTCGCGGGTGGCCAAGGCACCTGGCTGTTCCAGCCGCAGATCAATCTGCCGATCTTCAACGCCGGCAGCCTGAAGGCCAGCCTGGATTACTCGAAGATCCAGAAGGACATCAACGTCGCCAAATACGAAAAAACCATCCAGACCGCCTTCCAGGAAGTCTCCGATGGCCTGGCCGCGCGCAAGACCTTCGAAGAGCAGCTGCAGGCACAGCGCGACCTGGTGCAGGCGAACCAGGACTACTACCGCCTGGCCGAACGCCGCTACCGCATCGGGATCGACAGTAACCTGACCTTCCTCGACGCCCAGCGCAACCTGTTCAGCGCCCAGCAGTCGCTGATTACCGACCGCCTGTCGCAGCTGACCAGCGAGGTCAACCTGTACAAGGCGCTCGGCGGTGGCTGGTACGAGCAGACCGGCCAGGCCAACCAGCAGGCATCGGTGGAAACACCGAAAGGCTGATTGCGTCATTAGCTGAATCAAGCCCACCTTCGCGGTGGGCTTTTTTTGTTATCCGCTGCCTGTTCTGCCGCGAAGCGCTCGGACCAGGAAATTAATTAACCAACTGGAACATTCCGTTCGATTATCGCCCCGTTCCGTTTGCGGCGAATTGCCTCACCCCCGCAAGACCCCGCAACATCCCCTCACGCAACGTTGCCCAAGTTCATCAAGAAAAGACCCGCACCTGCAGGCTCGATCCAGCAGTGCACCGGCTCGCCCCATAAAAACAAGAGATCCACGACAGATGAGCACTTTGCAACCCGCACGCCAGCTGCTGCCCGGCCTGTTGGCCATGTCCTGCGCCCTCCCCGTGTTCGCCGCCAACGAAGGTGGTTTCATGGAGGACGCCAAGGCCACCCTCAACCTGCGCAACTTCTACATCAACCGCAACTTCGTCGACCCGGCCCACCCGCAGGGCAAGGCCGAAGAATGGACGCAAAGCTTCATTCTCGACGCCCGCTCCGGCTTCACCCAAGGCACCGTCGGGTTCGGGGTGGACGTGCTGGGCCTGTACTCGGTGAAGCTCGACGGCGGCAAAGGCACCACCAACACTCAACTGCTGCCCGTGCATGACGACGGCCGCCCGGCCGATGACTTTGGCCGCCTGGGTGTGGCACTGAAAGCCAAGCTGTCCGAAACCGAGCTGAAAGTCGGTGAATGGATGCCGGTGTTACCCATCCTGCGCTCGGACGATGGCCGCTCGCTGCCGCAGACCTTCCGCGGTGGCCAGCTGACCTCCAAGGAAATAGCCGGCCTGACGCTGTACGCCGGCCAGTTCCGCGGCAATAGCCCGCGCAACGACGCCAGCATGGAAGACATGTCGATGAACGGCAAAGGTGCGTTCACCTCCGATCGTTTCAACTTCGGCGGCGGCGAGTACACCTTCAACGACAAGCGCACCATGATCGGCCTGTGGGATGCCCAGCTCAAAGACATCTACCACCAGCAATACCTCAATCTGACCCACAGCCAGCCGCTCGGCGACTGGACCCTGGGCGCCAACCTGGGCTACTTCATCGGCAAGGAAGACGGCGCAGAGCGCGCCGGCAAGCTGGACAACCGCACCGCCTCCGCCATGCTTTCGGCGCGCTACCAGGGCCACACCTTCTACGTGGGCCTGCAGAAGGTCAGCGGCGACGATGCCTGGATGCGGGTCAACGGTACCAGTGGCGGCACCCTGGCCAACGATAGCTACAACTCCAGCTTCGACAACGCCAAGGAGCGCTCCTGGCAGCTGCGCCATGACTTCAACTTCGCAACCGTTGGCGTGCCTGGGCTGACCCTGATGAACCGCTATATCAAGGGTGAAAACGTCACCGTGGGCAGCGTGGATGACGGCAAGGAATGGGCTCGCGAGACCGAACTGGCCTATGTGGTGCAGTCAGGCAGCTTCAAGGACCTGTCGGTGAAATGGCGCAACTCCACCATGCGCCGGGACTTCAGCACCAACGCCTTTGATGAGAACCGGCTGATTGTGAGTTACCCGCTGAATCTCCTTTGAATGCTTCGCGGGCACGCCCGCTCCCACAGGACCGGCACAGCTTTCAGACGCTGTGCTGCTCCTGTGGGAGCGGGCGTGCCCGCGAAGACGCCAAAGGCCCTTTGAAATAACCAAAAGAAATAATCAAATCCATAAACCTTCTTGGACGACATAAGCTGTAACAGCTTGAATAGGGCCCTGATCCCCGCCCCAGAGCCGTGACATGGACCTCCGCCAGCTGCGCTACTTCATTGCCCTTACCGAATACCGCAGTTTCGTCCGTGCCGCCGAGGCCATGGGCATCACTCAACCTGCCTTCAGCCGCGCCATCCAGAGCCTGGAACACACGTTTGGCTGCCCGCTGGTAGACCGCGCCAGCAAGGCGCTGCTGCCAACGCCCGAGGGCCTGGTGGTGCTGCAACACGCCCGCCGCCTGGTGCAGGGCGCAGCACAACTGAGTAACGAAGTGCTGCAAATGACCAAGCTTGACGCCGGCGAGCTGCATTTCGGCAGTGGCCCGGCGCTGGCGGTACGCCTGGTTCCCGACGCCTTGCGCCACTTCATCGAGCACCACCCCGGCATCCGCACCTCGCTGCTGGTGGACAATGCCGAACGCCTGGGCCAGGCCCTGCGCCGCGAACAGATCGAGTTTTTCGTCGACGATATCCGACCGTTCGAAGCCGACCCCAACTTCCATACCGAGCCCCTGTCGCCACGCCCCGGCCTGTTTTTCTGCCGCCCGGGGCACCCATTACTGGCCAAGGACAGCCTCTCGACCAACGACCTGTTCAGCTATCCACTGGCCAGCGCCCTGCTCGCCCCCGGCGTGCGCAAGCGCCTGGCCAACCTGAGTGGGCGCAGCGATTTCATCCCGCACCTGCAAACCGAGCACCTGGCCATACTGCGCAGCGTGGTGCAGGCCAGCAACGCTATCGGCACGGCCAGCGAGGAGGCCGTGGCCGATGACCTTGCGGCTGGCACCCTGGTGCGCCTGCACTGGCGCAACCTGCCGCCGGCGCTGGAGGTACTGAGCGTGCGTTGCGGGGTGGTCAGCCGTAGCGGTTACCGGTTGTCGCCGGCGGCGCGGGCGATGATCGAGACACTGGTGGGGCTGGATACGCCAGTGCGGGCTGCTGCCATTCGCTGAGCTGATGATAGTGGTGGCTGCGGGCTATCCTGAGCTATATGGGTTGCCAATGCCGGCCCTTTCGCGGGTGAACCCGCTCCCACAGGGTTTCGTGGATCCCTGTGGGAGCGGGTTCACCCGCGAAAGGGCCGGCACTGGCAATACACCTAGATCAGGCACACCAGGGAGGCACAACAATGAAAACCCTCGTCGACCACCTGAGCCAATACGCCAGCTACCACCGCGACCCACGCAACATTGCCACCCACTTCGTCGGCATCCCGCTGATCGTGCTGGCAGTCACCATCCTGCTGTCACGCCCTGGCGGGGAGGTGGCTGGCATGTGGTTGTCCCCTGCCCTGCTGGCAGCGGCGGCCTCGGTGTGGTTCTACCTGCGCCTGGACCTGCGGTTCGGCCTGGTGATGGGGTTGCTGCTGGGCCTGTGCCTGTGGGTCGGCCAGGTGCTGGCCGTGCAGACAACTACGCTGTGGCTCAGCACCGGCCTGGCGGCATTCGTGGCGGGTTGGATCATCCAGTTCGTCGGCCATTACTACGAAGGCCGCAAACCTGCATTTGTCGACGATATCAGCGGCCTGATCATCGGGCCACTGTTCGTGGTGGCAGAAGCCGCGTTCATGCTGGGCCTGTGCCCGAACCTGAAACAGGCCGTAGAAAACAACGCAGGCCCGGTAGCCATGCGTTAGAAGAACACGGTTATGTAAGCATTGGATGGCCCTATCGCCGGCAAGCCAGCTCCCACAGGGATTGCATCAGGCCTGAGGGCAGTGCATTCCCCGTGGGAGCTGGCTTGCCGGCGATAGGGCCAGCGCAGGTATTACTGCTGTCGAGACTCGACACCCAGTTCATCCCACACCGACTCAGCCAGGTGGAACGTGGCGTTGGCTGCCGGAATGCCGCAATAGATGGCACTCTGCATCAGCACTTCCTTGATCTCGTCACGGGTCACGCCATTGTTGGCCGCCGCGCGCAGGTGCAGTTTCAGCTCATCGTTACGGTTCATGCCGATCAGCATGGCAATGGTGATCAGGCTGCGGGTGTGACGGGGCAGGCCCGGGCGGGTCCAGATATCACCCCAGGCGTGGCGGGTGATCATCTCCTGGAACTCGCCATTGAAGTCATTGAGCTTTTCCAGGCTGCGGTCCACGTGGGCATCGCCAAGCACCGCACGGCGCACTTGCATGCCGGCGTCGTAACGTTGTTTCTCATCCATTGCGTTTTCCTCAGTGAGCCAGCAGGAAGTCGAGCACACGGCGGCTGAACGCCTCACCGATTTCGACGTTGGACAGGTGCGCTGCCGGGAAGTCTACGTACTCGGCACCTTGGATACCGGCCTGCATGAAGCGGCCATGCTCAGGGGTGGTGACCACGTCTTGTGTACCGGCAACGATCAGCGCGGGCACCTGGATGCGGCCCAGTTGTTCACGGTAATCGGCATCACGCACCGCTGCGCAGTTGGCGGCATAACCTTGCGGGCTGGTTTGCGCCAGCATCTGGCAAATGCGCTGGGCTTGCTCAGGCTGGGCCTGGACAAAGCCTGGGGTGAACCAGCGGGCGATAGAGCCATCGCGCAGGTCGACCATGGCCTGCTGGCCACCCTTGAGCACGGTGTCGATACGGGGGTTCCACACCTCGTCACTGGCGATCTTGGCGGCGGTGTTGCACAGGGTCAGGCTGTGCAGGCGCTGGCCGGCGTTGATGCCCAGCCACTGGCCAATCAGGCCACCCATCGACAGGCCGACAAAGTGCGCTTTCTGAATGTCCAGGCCATCAAGCAGCGCCAGCACGTCACGGCCCAATTGCTCGATGCTGTAGGGGCCTTCCGTGACCAACGAGGCACCGTGGCCACGGGTGTCGTAGCGCAGTACACGAAAGTGCTGGCTCCACAAGGGAATCTGGGTGTCCCACATGCCCAGGTCGGTGCCCAGCGAGTTGGACAGGACCAGCACCGGGGCGTTTACCGGGCCATCGATCTGGTAGTTCAAAACGCCATCGGCCAGTTGCAAATGCGCCACAGCAGTCTCCTTCAGGCAGTGAAATGTTGATGTTCGGATACGGCGCGCGCCACCCAGACGCGGGCCTGGCCCAGGTAATGGGCAGGGTCGAGCAGGCGATCAAGTTCTTCGGCAGACAGCTCGGCACTGACCTGCGGTTCGTCACCCAGCACAGCACGCAAGTGGCGCTGCTCGGCCACCGCGCGCTGGCAGCATTGTTCGAGCAGGTGGTGGGCACGGTCGCGGCCCAGGCGCTGGGCAAGCACAATACTCACCGCTTCTGCCAGCACCAGCCCTTGGGTCAGGTCGAGGTTACGGCGCATGCGCGCTGCGTCCACTTCCATGCCCTCGGCAATGACCTGGGCCTGGCGCAGCGCGCCGGAGACCAGGCAGCAGATATCCGGGAGGGTTTCCCATTCTGCATGCCACAGGCCCAGGCTGCGCTCATGTTCTTGGGGCATGGCAGCGAACAGCGTCGACACCAGCCCCGGCACACGGGTAGCCGCACCAATCAGCACCGCAGCGCCCACCGGGTTGCGCTTGTGCGGCATGGTCGAAGAGCCGCCCTTGCCCGGCGCAGAAGGCTCGAACAGCTCCCCCGCCTCGGTTTGCATCAGCAAGCTGATATCGCGGCCGAACTTGCCAAGGCTGCCGGCCACCAGGCCCAGCACCGAGGCAAACTCCACCAGGCGATCACGCTGGGTGTGCCAGGGTTGCTCAGGCAGGGTCAGCTTCAGCTGCTCGGCCAGGGCCTCGGCCACCGGCATCGCCTTGCTGCCCAAGGCGGCCAGGCTGCCCGACGCGCCGCCAAACTGCAGCACCAGCAAACGCGGGCGCAGTTCCCGCAGGCGCTGGCGGTGACGGGTCAATGCACCCAGCACGCCGGCCAGTTTCATGCCCAGGGTCACCGGGGTGGCATGTTGCAACCAGGTGCGACCTACCAACGGCGTATCAGCATGCTTCAAGGCCTGCTGCGACAGGGTATCGGCCAGTTTACCCAGGTCGGCTTCGATCAGGTCGAGGGCATCGCGCAACTGCAGGACCAACCCGGTGTCCATCGCATCCTGGCTGGTGGCGCCCAAGTGCACATAGCGCTCGGCCTCGGGCACGCCACTGGCAATCACCTTGCCCAACGCCTTCACCAGCGGGATTGCCGAGTTGCCAGCGGTAGCGATGGCATTGGCTAGCGCACCAACGTCATAGCGCTCGGCCTGGCATGCCGCTTCGATGGCAGCCACGGCGCTGTGCGGGACCAGCCCGGCAGCGGCTTCGGCACGGGCCAGTGCGGCTTCGAAATCGAGCATGCCCTGCAGGCGGCCACGGTCGGAGAAAATCTCGCGCATGGCCGGCGCGGTGAAGTAGGCGTCGAACAGTTGGTTGGTCATGCCACGTCCTTAGTCATCGTGGTGCAGGTACGCGGCCTGCTTGGGCAGGCGCAGGCTGAACAGGAAGGCAATTGCCATCATGGCCGTCACGTACCAGTAGAAAGTGTTTTCCATACCCAGGGTCTTCAGGCCCAGGGCCACGTACTCGGCAGAGCCGCCGAATGCCGCGTTGGCGACTGCATAGGCCAGGCCCACACCCAGTGCACGCACCTGTGGCGGGAACATCTCCGCCTTCACCAGGCCGCTGATCGAGGTGTAGAAGCTGACGATACACAATGCCAGGCTGATCAGTACGAAGGCCATGAACGGGCTGGTGACGGTTTTCAGCGCCATCAGCAGCGGTACAGTGCACAGGGTACCGAGGGCGCCGAACAGCAGCATCGAATTGCGCCGGCCGATGCGGTCGGACAGCATGCCGAAGAACGGCTGCAGCACCATGAACAGGAACAGCGCGCCGGTCATCACGTAGCTGGCGTTTTTCGCCGTCATGCCAGCGGTGTTGACCAAGTACTTCTGCATGTAGGTGGTGAAGGTGTAGAAGATCAGCGAGCCACCAGCGGTGTAGCCAAGCACGGTAATGAAGGCCGCTGCATGGTTGCGGAACAGGCCACCGATCGAGCCCGCATCCTTGTCATTGCGGGTTTCGGCGCTGCTGGTTTCGTGCAGCGAACGGCGCAACATCAGCGAGATAAGAGCGGCAATGGCCCCCACCACGAACGGAATGCGCCAGCCCCAGGCCCGCAGTTCGTCTTCGGTCAGCAGCTGTTGCAGGATGACCACCACCAGCACCGCCAGCAACTGGCCGCCAATCAGGGTGACGTACTGGAACGAAGCAAAAAAGCCGCGCTGGCCACGAAGGGCCACTTCACTCATGTAAGTGGCGGTGGTGCCGTATTCCCCCCCCACCGACAAGCCCTGGATCAGGCGGGCCAGCAACAGCAACGCTGGCGCCCAGGTGCCAATGCTGCCATAGGTGGGCAGGCAGGCGATCATCAAAGAGCCGAAGCACATCATCAGCACCGAGATCATCAGCGAATTCTTGCGACCATGTCGGTCAGCGAGGCGGCCGAAGATCCAGCCACCGATGGGGCGCATCAAAAAACCTGCGGCGAACACGCCGGCCGTGTTCAACAACTGCACGGTCGGGTCGTCGGAGGGGAAAAAAGCCGGGGCGAAGTAGATTGCGCAGAAGGCGTAGACGTAGAAGTCGAACCATTCCACCAGGTTGCCTGATGAGGCACCGACGATAGCGAAGATGCGCTTGCTGCGTTCTTCGCCGGTGTAATAGGTTGAGGTCATGACGGGTTTACTCCTGGAGGGTACTAGGTAAGTCTAGACATACCTGGTAACACACTCGTTCCGCTATCTGGCTGGCAATTGGCCTTATGTCGAAGCTACCGGCCCTATCGCGGGCAAGCCCGCTCCTACAGGGAGAGCGTGGTTCCTTGTAGGAGCGGGCTTGCCCGCGATAGGGCCGGTACAGGTCAAACCCGCTCGATGGCCAGCGCCAGACCTTGGCCGACACCTACACACATGGTCGCCAGGCCCTTGCGCCCGCCACTTTTCTCCAGCTGATGCAGCGCAGTCAGCACCAGGCGCGCACCGCTCATGCCCAGCGGGTGCCCCAGGGCGATCGCGCCGCCATTAGGGTTCACCTGCGGTGCATCGTCGGCCACACCCAGCTCACGCAGCACCGCCAGGCCTTGGCTGGCAAAGGCTTCGTTGAGCTCGATCACGTCGAAATCACTCACCGCCACCCCCAGGCGCTCGGTCAGCTTACGCACCGCTGGCACCGGGCCAATGCCCATCACACGTGGTGCAACACCGCCGCTGGCCATGCCCAGCACGCGGGCGCGCGGGGTCAGACCGTGCTTCTTCACGGCTTCCGCCGACGCCAGGATCAGCGCCGCAGCACCGTCGTTCACGCCCGAGGCGTTGCCAGCGGTGACTGTCTTGTCCGGGCCATTGACCGGCTTGAGCTTGGTCAGCGCCTCCAGCGTGGTTTCCGGACGCAGGTGCTCGTCACGCTCCACGATGGTTTCGCCCTTCTTGTGCGCAATGCGCACCGGGACGATCTCTTCGGCGAAGAAGCCAGCAGCCTGGGCCGCTGCAGCCTTCTGCTGGCTGCGCAGGGCGAAAGCGTCCTGGTCAGCGCGCGAAACCTGGTAGTCGTCGGCGACGTTATCGGCCGTTTCCGGCATGGAGTCCACACCGTACTGGCTCTTCATCAGAGGGTTGATGAAACGCCAGCCGATGGTGGTGTCTTCAAGCTTCATGTTGCGCGAATAGCCGCTTTCAGCCTTGCCCATGACGAACGGTGCGCGCGACATCGACTCGACACCGCCAGCAATCACCAGCTCCATTTCGCCGCTTGCAATAGCGCGGAAGGCGGTACCAATGGCATCCATGCCCGACGCGCACAGGCGGTTCAGGGTGACACCCGGGATGCTTTCCGGCAGGCCGGCCAGCAGCAGCGCCATACGCGCCACGTTGCGGTTGTCTTCACCGGCCTGGTTGGCGCAGCCGAAGAACACTTCATCAACCTGGTCCCACTGCACGGCAGGGTTGCGCTCGATCAGCGCTTTGAGTGGCACGGCGGCCAGGTCGTCGGCACGCACACTCGCCAGCGCGCCGCCGAAGCGGCCGATGGGGGTGCGGATGGCGTCACAGATAAATACGTCGCGCATTAGGCTTCTCCTGCCACTGGCCATGGGCCGCGGCGGTACGTGTGGAGGCTACTGGTCAGGGTGCTTCGATGAGCCCAGATTAAGGAGACTGACGGTAGGCTTACAATCCGATAATCGACTATCCGTGCGATTATCGAACTATTTGTTACGCTGCTACCTATCTACCTGCTGGGAGCGCTGCACGCGCCCCCTCGCTATTCAGGTCGCGTCGGCGTGGCTTACCAGCCCCTTCACGATCACACCTACGGTCGCCAGTGCCGCTGGCACCAGCAACGCCGTCAGTACCTGTTCGAAGTTCCAGCCCAGGCCCAACAGCGTAGCGCCGCTCCAGGCCCCCAGAATTGCACCAAAGCGGCCGATACCCAGCATCCACGATACACCCGTGGCACGGCCCTGGGTCGGGTAGAAGCGTGCTGCCAACGATGGCATTGCCGATTGCGCGCCGTTCACGCACATACCGGCAATCAGCACCAAGGTGGCCAACACGGTGATGTTGCCCAGGCTCTGCCCCACGGCGTATGCAAACACCCCGGCCAGCAGGTAGAAAATGCCGATCACCTTGTGCGGGTTGTAGCGGTCCATGGCCCAGCCCACACCCACGGCACTCAGCACGCCGCCAAACTGGAACAGCGCGCCGATAAATGCGGCCTGCTCCATGCTCGCGCCGCTGTCACGCATCAGGGTTGGCAACCAGCTGGTCAGCAGGTAGACGATCACCAGGCCCATGAAGTAGGTCAGCCACAGCAGCATGGTGCCCAGGCCATAAGTGCCGGAGAAGATCAGCGCAAAGACGCTGCGGGCGGCTACGGCCTTTTGCTCTGGCACGCTGAAGCTGCCCGCCTCGGCCACCACCTGCGGCGCAATGGGCGAAAGGGTCTTGCGTATCTTGTCGGTACCCCGGTTGCGCACCACCAGGAACCGCGCCGATTCCGGCAGCCAGACCATCAACACCAGCGCCAGCAGCAGTGGCAGCACGCCGCCGATTACCAGCAGGCTGTGCCAGCCATAGGCCGGGATCATCTTGGCGGAAATGAAGCCACCACCGGCCATGCCCAGGTTGAAGCCGCAGAACATGCTGGTCACCAGCAGCGATTTGAGGCGCTCGGGGGTGTATTCGGACAGCAGTGTGGTTGCATTGGGCATACCGGCGCCCAGACCCAGGCCGGTCAGGAAGCGCAGTACCAGCAACTGGTCGACGTTGGTGGCATAGGCTGAGGCCAGGCTGAAACCGCCAAACACCAGCACCGCGCCCACCAGCACGCCTTTACGGCCGAAGCGGTCAGCCAACGGCCCGGAGCCCAGGGCACCGAACACCATACCGATCAATGCGGCGCTCATCACCGGGCCAAGGCTCGCCCGGTCGATGCCCCACTCCTGCGACAGCGCCGGGGCGATGAAGCCCATGGCGGCAGTGTCCAGGCCATCGAGGAAGACGATCAGGAAGCACAGCAACACGACCCGCCACTGGTAGCGGGAAAGCGGCTGCTGATTGATGAACGACTGAACGTCGAGGCTTTTGCCGACGTTGTTTTGCGCTTGGTTCATTGTTGTTGTCCAGAATGTTGGGCACAGCCAGACCACTGCACACGGGCGACCGGCACAGAGGACGATGATTGGGGGAATATGGCCTGCGTCAGCCTGGATACAACGGTACTGCGTGCGGGTGCGGCCGCAGCAGCAAGTGGACAGTATTCATGGTAAGTGCCTCTTGTATTTTTTGTTCGGTCGGCATGGCCGACCGTTGCGAGAGACATTAATCAGCGGGCGGCGGTGGCGCAATTCGCCCGGAGCGACACTGTGCGTTTATCGCACAAGAAACCGTTTTGCCTGTTCTAAATGTCAAAGGGGGGCGCTCCGCGGCCCCCTTCAATCTCAGCCAAACAACTGATGGCAAAGGTCCCGGCTGGCCGCCAGCAGGATCGGCAGGAAGCGCTGTTCCAGCTCACTGCGTGTCACCCGCCCCACATGGGTGCTCACGTTCAACGCCGCCAACACTTGCCCCGATGCATCGTAGATCGGCACGGCAATCGAACGCAGCCCCTGCTCCAGCTCCTGGTCCACCACGCACCAGCCTTGGGCGCGGACCTGCTGGATGCAGGCGAACAGTGACTCGGGGTCATGCAAGGTACGGCTGGTACGCGCCTTCAGGTCGGCACGCTCCAGGTATTCACGCAGGCTGGTGTCGTCCATGGCCGCCAGCAGGATGCGCCCCATGGATGTGCAGTAGGCCGGCAGGCGCCCGCCCACCGACAGGTCGACCGATATCAGCCGCTCCACCGTGGCCGAACGGGCTATATAAAGAATGTCGTCGCCTTCAAGGGTGGCCATGTTGGCGGCTTCGTGCAATTGGTCACTGATACGGTCGAGATAAGGCTGGGCAGAGATCGCCAGTGGCGTAGACGACAGGTAGGCGTGCCCCAGCGTCAGCACTTTGGGCAGCAGCGAATAGGTACGCCCGTCGGAGGTGGCGTAACCCAGCTTGATCAGTGTGTGCAGGCAACGGCGCACCGCGGCTCGGGGGATTTCGGTGCGGTGGCTGATCTGGGCGATGGTCAGGTGGCGCTTGCGTTCCTGAAAGGCCTGGATCACGGCCAGGCCACGTGCCAGGGAGGTCATGAAGTCTGGATCGCCGGTAAACGCCTGGATGCGCTTGGCCGGTGAAGCCACGATCGGCGGGGCCATGGCGGCCGATGGGGGTCGCGCCGGCTCTGGATTGACCGAATCATTGACCAGGGTTTCGTCACTCATCGCACACCTCAAAAAAAAACGCCCACTCGTTCGATTATCGAACAAACGGCCGATAATCGCAATTGACCGCTGACACGTTTGCTTATACCTTTCTCATGCCACTTGTGGCTTCTTTGGAGAGACTGGTCAGGTACCCACCGTAGAAGTCCCCAGGCAACGGCCTCGCCTCTTGGCGAGGCCGTTTTTCATTCTGGCGTCGCCCTGGCATTGCGGCGAACTTTTATCCGTCATGCCTTTCAAACTTGTACGAAGCGTCCGAACTGTTTCCGCCCCTGCCACTCGTTGCGTCAGGTGCTGTCAGGGTTCGGTAAATAACGATGTTCGGTGAATTATCGGTTGCTATAATCATTGCGCAGGCCCGGGCGCTAGCATGGCAGCGGCTTATTCCGCTGTATGTAGCCGTTGCGGCCAGCCAGGCATGTGCACGCTGCACATCGCATAACAAACGTCATCACACTTAATTCAGGTACTGCATGTGACGAAAGATGAACTGCGCGCAGAACTCGAGCGCCAGGCTGAACGTTACAAGGATGTTTACGGTGGTGAAGTCACCACTTACGCCGCACAACCGGATCCGGAACGCAAACCCTGGCGCAAACGTGCCAGCGTGCGCGACCAGGCGTTCAACCAGGAACTTGAACGCATTGAAAAGGAACTGCGCAGCGACAATCCCTGACCCGGGACCACGCCAGCGCGTCGTCGCCCGGCCAGCCCGGGCGAGGTCGATCTTTACCGCCTGACCGAAGATGAAATGGATTTTCACAAATTTCATACGACCGTTTGAATGATGACGAAACGGCCATTTCTTCGCTTTTTTGCCTGATTTCGCCAGGCTTTGCGCTTTTTAGCAGACATTTTCCTGCCTGATTGCCCCAGTTCGCATCCCATGCTCACGCCATGAAGATTGCCATCGGTCTGTAGCAGGTGCATCGATTGCCAAGGTTTTCTGGCATAATCCCGCCCCCCTATACCCGCCAGACAACCTTCATGATCGATTTATTCAGCGGACTGGATGCCTGGGTGTTGGTGAGCCTGCTGCTCGCCTTGACCTTCGTACTCGCCTTCGAGTTCATCAATGGCTTTCATGACACCGCCAATGCGGTAGCTACAGTCATCTACACCAAAGCCATGCCGCCGCACCTCGCCGTGTTCTTCTCCGGTGTGTTCAACTTCCTTGGCGTTCTGCTCGGCGGTGTGGGGGTGGCCTATGCCATCGTGCACCTGCTGCCGGTAGAGCTGCTGATCAATGTGAACACCGGACACGGCCTGGCCATGGTCTTCTCGCTGCTGGCTGCGGCCATCACCTGGAACCTGGGTACCTGGTACTTTGGCATCCCGGCCTCGAGTTCGCACACGCTGATCGGCTCCATTCTCGGTGTCGGCCTGGCCAACGCCCTTATCAACGACATTCCGTTGGGTGATGGCGTCAACTGGCAGAAGGCGATCGACATCGCCATGTCGCTGGTGGTTTCGCCAATGGCCGGCTTTGCCGTGGCGGCCCTGGTGCTGATCGGCCTGAAGTGGTGGCGCCCGCTGTCGAAGATGCACAAAACCCCCGACCAGCGTCGCAAACTCGACGACAAGAAGCACCCGCCATTCTGGAACCGCATGGTACTGGTGGTTTCGGCCATGGGCGTGAGCTTCGTGCACGGCTCCAACGACGGCCAGAAAGGCATCGGCCTGATCATGCTGGTGCTGATCGGTATTGTCCCGGCCAAGTTCGTCCTCGACCTGAACAGCACCACCTACCAGATCGAGCGTACCCGCGACGCTACCCTGCACATGAGCCAGTTCTACCAGCGCAACGCCGCCACCCTGGGCGAATTCCTGGCACTGGGCAAGGCCAAGTCCAGCGACCTGCCGGAGAAGTTCAGCTGCAACCCGCAGCAGACCGAGCCGACCATCGCCGCGCTGCAGTCTTCGCTTCAGGGCGTGACCGACTACCACAGCCTGGATGCCGACAAACGTGTTGAAGTGCGCCGCTACCTGCTGTGCCTGGATGACACCGCGAAAAAGGTCGGCAAGCTGCCGGGCCTCGAGGCCCGTGAAAAGGCCGACCTGGAAAAACTCCGCAAAGACCTTACCGCCACTACCGAATACGCACCATTCTGGGTGATCGTGGCCGTCGCCCTGGCCCTGGGCCTGGGCACCATGGTTGGCTGGAAGCGTGTGGTACTCACCGTTGGCGAAAAAATCGGCAAGCAGGGGATGACCTATGCCCAAGGCATGTCGGCACAAATCACTGCCGCCTGCGCCATCGGCATGGCCAACGTGTTCGCCCTGCCGGTATCGACCACACACGTGCTGTCGTCCGGTGTAGCCGGCACCATGGTTGCCAACAAGAGCGGCCTGCAAGGCGGCACGGTGAAGACCATCCTGCTGGCCTGGGTCCTGACTCTGCCGGCTTCGATGGGCCTGGCCGCCGGCCTGTTCTGGCTGGCATCCAAAGCCATTGGCTAAGTGACACCGCAATAGAAAAAGGCGCCTCATGGGCGCCTTTTTCACAGGAGTCATTCCTGTACCGGCGATAGGGCCGGTACAGGCAAACTACCTTTTCTTGCCCCCCAGCAACGACCCCATCAGCCCTCGCACCAGCTGTCGCCCCAACTGATTGGCCGCCTGGCGCACTGCCGACTTGATCGCCTGCCCCGTCGCACTTTGCAAGAAGTCGCCGGCCTTGTCGGCAAAGCTCTCCTCGTCCACCTTCGGTTGCGGCGCCGGCTCCAACGCCTCGCCCTTGCGCTGGGTCAGCCTCTCATAGGCCGACTCACGGTCCACCGGCTTGTCATAGCGCCCCACCAGCGGTGAAGCAGCAATCAGCGCAGCTCGCTCGGCCGCACTCAGTGGCCCGATACGCGACTGCGGCGGCGCAATCAGCACCCGCTGCACCATGGCAGGCGTGCCCTTTTCCTCCAAGGTACCCACCAACGCCTCGCCAATCCCCAGCTCGGTCAGCACCGCCAGGGTGTCGAATGCCGGGTTCGGGCGAAAGCCATCGGCCACCGCCCTCAGCGACTTCTGCTCCTTGGCGGTAAACGCCCGCAAGCCATGCTGTATGCGCAAACCCAACTGGGCCAGCACCGCATCCGGCAAGTCACCCGGTGACTGGGTGACGAAATACACCCCCACACCCTTGGAGCGGATCAGCCGCACCACCTGCTCCAGGCGGTCCTGCAACGCTTTTGGCGTACCGTTGAACAGCAAGTGCGCTTCATCGAAGAACAAGGCCAGCACCGGCTTGTCGGCATCTCCACGCTCGGGCAACTGCTCGAACAGCTCGGCCAGCAGCCACAGCAGGAAAGTCGCGTACACCTTGGGCGCCTCATGCACCAGCCGGCTGGCGTCGAGCAGGTGGATGCGCCCACGGCCATCCAAATCTGGCCGCAGCAGGTCCTCGAGCTGCAATGCCGGCTCGCCGAACAGCGCCTCGGCGCCCTGCTGCTCCAAGGTCGCCAGGCGCCGCAACAGCGCCTGGGTCGAGGCCGTGGTCATCAGCGCACTGTCTTCCCCCAGCAATTGTGGGTTGTCCTTCAGGTGCGCGAGCAGCGCCTTGAGGTCCTTGAGGTCCAGCAGCAACAGGCCCTCACGGTCGGCCACCTTGAAGGCTGCATACAGCGCCGCCTGCTGACTGTCGGTCAGTTCCAGCAGGTTGCCCAGCAGCAACGGCCCCATTTCACTGAGGGTAGTGCGCAGCGGGTGGCCGGACTGCCCGGCGATGTCCCAGAGGCTGACCGGGTAGGCCTGGGGCGTGTGCCCCAGCCACGGCATGCCGGCGATGCGTTCGGCCACCTTGCCCTGCGGCGCGCCGGCAGCCCCCAGCCCACACAGGTCACCTTTGACATCGGCCGCGAATACGGCCACCCCTGCGTCACTGAACGCTTCTGCCAGGTGCTGCAAGGTCACGGTCTTGCCAGTACCCGTCGCGCCCGCCACCAGGCCATGGCGGTTGGCCAGCCGCATCGCTTGCCCGACTGGCTGGCCATCTGGGCCAGCACCCACAACTATGGTCGAAGTTTCCGACATCTCTGCAATCCTCTGCTCAAGCTTTGCCTTAATTCGGCCGATACCTTTGGGTGATATTCGCCTTAATTAGAGAGGAACAACCGAAAAGGGACTTTTCGGGATGTTGCACTGCTTTGCGGCTCCACCCGTGCGAACGCCTGATATAACACCTTAGCGGAACCGATTACGCCATGAACAAAAGCCTTCGTTTCAGCCACAAGATTCTTTTGGCAGCATCATTGATCGTGATACTCGCCTTCAGCCTGTTCACGCTCTACAACGATTACCTCCAGCGTAATGCGATCCGCGCGGACCTGGAAAACTATCTCGCTGAAATGGGCGCCTCCACTTCGACCAACATCCGCAACCTGTTCGATGGCCGTATCAAGCTGGTGGAAAACCTGGCACAGAACATTGCCCAAAACCCAACCAACGCCGAAACCCTGATGGGCCAGAATGCGTTGATTTCCAGCTTCCTCACCGTTTACCTGGGCAAGGTGGACGGCGGCTTCAGCGTGCGCCCGGACGCAAAAATGCCCGATGGCTACGACCCGCGCACCCGCCCCTGGTACAAGGACGGCATGAACGCCACCGGCGCGACACTGACCGAACCGTACATCGACATGACCACCAACAAGATGGTCATTGGCATCCTCAGCAAGGTTTCCAGCAGTGTCGGCGTGGTCGGGGGCGACCTGGCCCTGGACGGCCTGGTGCAGATCATCAACTCGCTGAACTTCGGCGGCATGGGCTACGCCTTCCTGGTGAACGACCAGGGCAAGATCCTGGTGCACCCTGACCAAAACCTGGTGATGAAGTCGCTGTCGGACCTGTTCCCGCAGCACACGCCAAAGCTGACCGGTGAGCTGACCGAAGTGCAGAGCGAAGGCCAGACCCGCCTGCTGACCTTCACCCCGATCACCGGCCTGCCTTCGGCCAACTGGTACATCGGCCTGTCGGTGGACAAGGACAAGGCCTTCTCGATGCTGAGCACTTTCCGCACCTCGGCGGTGATCGCCACGGTGGTGGCGGTGGTGATCATCATCGGCCTGCTTGGCCTGCTGATCAGCGTGCTGATGCAGCCGCTGCATACCATGACCCGCGCCATGGAAGACATCGCCGAGGGTGAAGGCGACCTGACCAAACGCCTGCGCATTCACAACCACGACGAGTTCGGCATCCTGGGCACCGCCTTCAACCGTTTCGTCGAGCGTATTCACAGCTCCATCGCCGAAGTGTCCTCGGCCACCGAGCAGGTCAACGAAGTGGCCCTGCGTGTCATCAGCGCCTCGAACTCGTCGATGACCAATTCTGACGAACAGTCCAACCGTACCAACAGCGTGGCCGCCGCCATCAACGAACTGGGCGCCGCCGCCCAGGAAATCGCCGGCAACGCTGCTCAGGCGTCGCAGCACGCCAGCTCGGCTCGCTTGCTGGCTGAAGAGGGTCAACAGGTGGTCGAGCGCAACATTGCGGCAATGAACCGCCTGTCCGACCTGATCGTCTGCTCCAGCGGTCACATCGAGACGCTGAACAACAAGACCGTCAACATTGGCCAGATCCTCGAAGTGATCACCAGCATTTCCCAGCAAACCAACCTGCTGGCGCTGAACGCCGCCATCGAAGCGGCCCGCGCCGGTGAAGCCGGCCGTGGTTTTGCCGTGGTGGCCGATGAAGTGCGCAACCTGGCGCACCGTACCCAGGAATCGGCGCAGCAAGTGCAGACCATGATCGAAGAGCTGCAGGTGGGCGCCCGCGCGTCGGTCGAGACCATGGACCAAAGCCAGCGCCACAGCCAGGACAGTGTGCAGATCGCCAACCAGGCCGGTGAGCGGCTGGACAGCGTTACCGTACGCATCAGCGAGATCGACGGCATGAACCAGTCGGTGGCCACCGCCACCGAAGAGCAGACCGCCGTGGTCGAGGCGATCAACATGGACATCAACGAGATCAACATGCTCAACCAGGAAGGCGTGGAGAACCTGCAAGCCACCTTGCGCGCCTGCTCGGACCTTGAGCAGCAGGCCGGCCGCCTGAAGCACCTGGTGGGCAGTTTCCGCATCTAAAGACACTATTTCGCGGGCACGCCCGCTCCCGCAACGGCTGACACAAACCTCAAGGTCTGTGCAGTCTCTGCGGCAGCGGGCGTGCCCACAAAGAAACCAACACCCCCCTCAGCCCTGGGCCGCCAAACCCCGATCGAACAAACTATCCTTCACACAGGTCAACCTGTAGGCGCGTCATCGCCGGATGACAAGCCCGAAGATGATCCTGGAGGGATGCTGATCGTGCACATCGCCGACATCACCATGTTCTATGCCCCGGCCAGCGGCGGCGTACGAACCTATCTTGATGCCAAACACCGCCGCCTCGACGCCATTCACGGCGTACGCCACAGCCTGCTGATACCCGGTGCCAGTGCACAGCACGCCGATGGCATCTATCAGGTGCCCGCCCCGCCTCTGCCATTCGGCAAGGGTTACCGCTTCCCGGTGCGCCTGGCCCCCTGGTGCAATGAACTGCGACGGCTCAAGCCCGACCTGATCGAGGTCGGCGACCCCTATCTGACCGCCTGGGCTGCGCTGGAGGCCCGGCGTCAACTCGATGTGCCAGTGATCGGCTTCTATCATTCAGACCTGCCGTTGTTGGTCAGCAACCGCATGGGCAACTGGTTCACGCCCAATGTCGAGGCCTACGTCAGCAAGCTGTACGGCAATTTCGACCGGGTGCTGGCGCCCAGCCAGGTCATGGCCGACAAACTGCGCCGCCTGGGTGTACGCGATGTGCATGTGCAGCGCCTGGGGGTGGACCTGGCCACCTTCAACCCAGACCAGCGCGACCCGCACCTGCGCGCGCAACTGGGCATCGCTGACACCAGCCGCCTGCTGATCTATGCCGGCCGCGGCTCGCGGGAAAAGAACCTGCCAGTGCTGCTCGACTGCATGCAGCAGCTGGGTAGCCCCTACCACCTGCTGCTGGTGGGTTCGAACATGCCGGCCAATGTGCCGCGCAACGTCAGCGTGATCGACCACTTCTGCCCCGCGCCGGAAGTTGCCCGGCTGCTGGCCAGCGCCGACTTGCTGGTGCACGCCGGGGACCAGGAAACCTTTGGCCTGGTCATTCTTGAAGCGATGGCCAGCGCCATCCCGGTGGTGGCTGTACGCGCCGGTGCCTTCAGTGAAATCGTCAACGAACAGTGCGGCCGCCTGTGCCGCCCCAATGATGGCCACGCCATGGCGGCAGCCGTGCGCGAGGCGTTCGAGGCCGGCGTACGTATACTCGGGGCGCAGGCGCGCCGCCATGTGGAGCAGCATTATTCATGGGACAACGTGGTGTGCGGCCTCCTGCAGCACTACCACGCGGTGCTCGGCCACCCACTGCAGGTGCGCGCCCATGGCTGAGGCATGGCCGGCGTCGCGCAGCCTGATGCTGGTGCTGCATGACGTCGCGCCCGAGACCTGGCCAGACTATCAACCCTTCGTCGAAGCCGTCGACACCCTCGGCGGCGTCCCCATGACCTGGCTTGTGGTGCCAGACTTTCACCAGCGCAACCTGCTGCTGCGTTCGCCCACCTTCTGCCGCCTCCTTGACCGGCGCCTGGCCCAGGGCGATGAACTGGCCTTGCACGGCTACTACCATGCCGACAACAGCCCACCGCCCCGCACACCCGGCGACTACTTCATGCGCCGTATCTACACCCACGAAGGTGAATTCTACGGCCTGGACCAGCAGCAGGCCCTGCAACGGCTGGAGCGCGGCCTGGCACTGTTCCACCAGCAAGGCTGGCCTGTAGCAGGCTTTGTAGCGCCGGCCTGGCTGATGAGCGAAGGCACCCGCCAGGCCCTGCGCCGCCTTCCCCTGCGCTACACCAGCACGCCGCAGCACCTGTACCGCTTGCCGGACTTCACCGCGATCGAAGCCCCGGGGCTGGTGTGGAGTGCCCGCAGCGCGTGGCGCCGAGGGCTTTCCAGGGTGCTGTGCGACTGGCAATGCCACCGGTGGCGCAATGCCGAGACCCTGCGCCTGGGCCTGCACCCGGTGGACATGCGCCACCGTTCATCCCGGGACTACTGGCTGAACACCTTGCGCAGCTTGCTGGCTCAAGGCCGCGAGCCCCTGACCAAGACGGCCTGGCTGGACCGCAAGGCCAGCGCATGAACCGCCTGGCCTGGCTGGGCCTGACACTGCTGGCGGCGGTGCTCGTGCCGATCCTGCTCGGTGGCAGCGAGCTGCTGCCGAGGCTACAACGCTTCGATCCTGTGCTGATGCTCACCCTGCTGGGCATGATTCTGCTGTGCTGGGCCATCAACGCCATTCGCTTGCGCCTGTTGCTCGGCCAGCAGGGAGCCAGGCTTGGGCCCCTGCGTAGCCTGGGCGTGATAATGGCCACCGAATTTGCCATCTGCACCACCCCCGGTGGCAGCGGCGGGCCCTTGACCCTGATGGCCCTCCTGGCACGTGACCGCATCAGCGCGGCACGCAGCGGCGCTGCATTCGCCATGGACCAGTTGAACGATCTGGTGTTCTTCTTCTGCGCCATGCTGGCAATAGCTGGCTACGCGCTGTTCCACAGCCTGGGCCGCAGCCAGGAAAGCATGTTGCTGGGCAGTGCGCTGCTACTGTGCACAGCACTGGCCGGGGTGGTCGGGCTGCTACGCTATCGCCGTCAGGTCATGCGCTTGAACGGCAGGCTGCTGCGGCGCCTGGGCATGAGCCAGCAGCGCAAACGCCGCTGGGCGCGCAAGCTGGTGCACTTCGTGCAAGCGCTGACGCAAACCTGGCAGCTGCCCAAGCGCACACTGAGCCTGGTGTTCACCTTGACCTGTGCACACTGGGGTCTGCGCTACAGCGTGTTGTACCTTGTCTTGAGGGGATTGGGGGTGGACCTGGCCTGGATCCCCAGTTTTCTGGTGCAGATGCTGTCGCTCAGCGCCGGCCAGCTCAGCCTGCTGCCAGGCGGCGCCGGTGCCGCCGAGCTGACCTCGGCCAGCCTGCTGACGCCATGGGTGGGCGGCTCTACCGCCGCCGCGGCCATCCTGATATGGCGGGCGGTTACCTACTACTTTTATCTGCTGGCGGGTGGGCCGGTGTTCGTGTGCCTGCTGGCGCGTCCGTTGCTGGAGCGCTGGCGGCGTCAGGCGGGTTGAGCTGTTGCCAGAGTTCGGCAGCGCCGGGGAAGTCGGTGCCGTCAGTGTCATCCAGGGCTTCGGGGTCGTAGCGGGCCAGGCAACCTTCGCCAAGAGTGGGAGGTGGTGAGGCATTGGGGGTGTTGCGTTGTGTGGCCATCAGTGTTCCTTTCAAGATTGCAGGGGCTGCTTTGCAGCCCCTGCATCATCAATCGAAAACGACAGTCTTGTTGCCATGCACCAGCACCCGGTCTTCCAGGTGATAACGCAGGCCGCGGGCCAGCACCATCTTCTCTACATCACGGCCAAAGCGGACCATGTCCTCGATGCTGTCGGCATGGCTGACACGCACCACGTCCTGCTCGATGATCGGGCCGGCGTCCAGTTCTTCGGTGACGTAGTGGCAGGTCGCGCCGATCAGTTTCACGCCACGCAGGGCGGCTTGGTGATAAGGCTTGGCACCGACGAACGACGGCAGGAAGCTGTGGTGGATGTTGATCACTTTTTCAGCAAAGTCCCGGCACAGTTGCGGCGGCAGGATCTGCATGTAACGGGCCAGCACCACCACATCGGCGGCGTGCTCCTGAACCAGGCGCGACACTTCGGCAAAGGCCGGGGCCTTGTCCTTGGGGTCAACCGGCACATGGAAGAAAGGAATGCCGTGCCACTCGACCATGCTGCGCAGGTCGTCGTGGTTGGAAATCACGCAAGGGATCTCGCAGTCCAGTTCATCAGTGTGCCAGCGGTGCAGCAGGTCGGCCAGGCAATGCGACTCTCGGCTGGCCATCAGAACCACACGCTTTTTCTGCGCCGAGTCGGTAATGCGCCAGGTCATGGAGAACTCTTCGGCGATCGGCGCAAACGCCTCGCGGAAGGCTTCGATACCGAACGGCAGGGATTCAGCGCGGATTTCATGGCGCATGAAGAACCAACCGCTCTGCTCGTCAGAGTGGTGACTGGCTTCGTTGATCCAGCCATTGTACAAGGCCAGGAAATTACTGACTTTCGCCACGATGCCGACACGGTCGGGGCAGGCGATCACCAGACGATAGGTGCGCATGAATGAGACTCCAGAACTTCGCAAAGGCGCCTATTCTAGCGGCACGCCAGAAAAAACGCAGTATTGATCGCAGCCACGATGGCGTATGCCGGTCGCCATACACAGCGCAGGCATTGCCTGACAGACACGTGGAAAAACAGGGTTTTTAAGTAAATTTTTGTTCACGTAGAGAAATATTGTCACAGCTTAATTAACAGTTAATCGCCCAATATCATGTTTACTTGCGACTATCGCCTGTCTATTATTGCTCCACACATTTCTGAACACGCATTAAGGAACACTCCATGTCCCTGATCAACGAGTACCGCGCTACCGAAGAAGCCATCAAGGAACTTCAGGCCCGCCTGGCCAACCTGTCGCAGGATGACAAGCTCAAAAAAGAACTGGAGTTCGAAGGCAAACTGCGCACTCTGATGGGCGAGTACTCCAAGTCGCTGCGCGACGTGATTGCCCTGCTCGACCCAGAGTCGAAACTGAGCAAGGCACCTCGCGGTGCGGTCAAGACTACTGCCACCAAACGTGCGCGCAAGGTCAAGCAATACAAAAACCCGCACAACGGTGAAGTCATCGAAACCAAAGGCGGCAACCACAAAACCCTGAAAGAGTGGAAAGCCACTTGGGGTGGTGATGTGGTTGAGAGCTGGGCAACCCTGCTGGACTGATTGTCCGCATTTGCCGTTTGCTTGTCGCAACAAAAACGCCGGCACATTGCCGGCGTTTTTGTTGCCCCGCTGTCAGCCAATTGCAAATTGTTCCTGCAGTTGCCGGGCGTGCAGTTGCCAAGCTTCCAGCACACGCCGCCCAGCCTCGTTAGCGCCTTCCCAGGCTTTTTGACGCGCCTGTTCGAAGTCGCCCAGCGTATTGGGCGCCCCCCACTGCGGGTCGCTCAGGCGCTGCTGACAAAAGCCATACCAGCGCTGACGCTCTTCGCTGGTCAAGGTTTCGGGGAAGTTGCGCGCCCGATAGCGGAACAGCAATTCCGGTAAACGCGGGTCATCGAACATCCACTGCCCACGGCCCAACTGCGCGGGTTCCAGCATACGCACTTGCTCACATAAGCGGCGGTCTCGGTCCCCTACAAATCCGTCATACAACTGTTGTTCCGGGTCTTCTGTCGGGGTGAAGTCTTCCTTGCCGTAGATGTGCTCCAGCTTGTCTTGCCATTGCGCCTGTTGATTAGCCAACTGTTCGCCGCGCAATTGTAACAACGTCAAGTCCAGGCCTAATCGTTGTTGGTCGGCCGGGCGCAATACCGACAGTGGCGCCAGTACCGGGCAGCGATTGATCTGTACCAGTTTGAGCGGCACCGGTAATTCACCCTCGGCCAGTGCTTCATGACGGGTATACAAGCGCTGGCGTAGAACCTCGGCACTTTCCCTTAGTAACGGTAGGGGTTCCTGATGCAAGTCGCAGACGATCAGCGCATTGCGATTACGTGGGTGCCACGCTAATGGCAGTACGACACCCAGGTAATTACGCGCCGCCGAAAAGCGCCCGGATATGTGCACCAGTGGCTGCAACAAACGGATCTGCTCCATCACTTTATGCTTGCTGCGCAACTGGAAGAGCCACTCATACAACTTGGGTTGTTTCTGCCGAATCAGACGGGCCAGCGCAATGGTTGCCCGCACGTCGGAAAGCGCTTCGTGGGCATGCCCATGGTCAATGCCATTGGCTTTGCTCAACAGTTCCAGGCGCAGGCTGGTGCGCCCATCCTGTTGCGGCCATTGAATACCGTCAGGGCGCAACGCGTAGGCGGTTCGCACGATATCGATCAGGTCCCAGCGGCTGTTGCCGCCCTGCCACTCCCGGGCATAGGGGTCGAAAAAGTTTCGGTACAAACTGTAGCGGGTCACTTCATCGTCAAAACGCAGGGTGTTGTAGCCAGCACCACAGGTGCCCGGGTGTGCCAGTTGCGCATGCACCCGGGTCATGAACTCGGCCTCGCACAGGCCTTGCTCGGCCAGCAACTGCGGGGTAATGCCAGTCACCAGGCAAGCCGCCGGGTGTGGCAGGATGTCATCGGAAGGCCGGCAATAAAGGCTGATCGGCTCATCGATTTCGTTAAGGTCGAAATCGGTGCGCACGCCGGCCACCTGCAGCGGCCGGTCGCAACGCGGGTTGATGCCGGTGGTTTCGTAGTCGTGCCAGAAAATGCTTGAGGTCACGGGGTCGTCCTGTATCAAGGTCGACCCGATTCTAGCGCAGCCTCAGACAGAAGCGTTGGCAGGCAGGAAACTGAAATAATCACGCAGTGAGCGCACGAACTCGTCGAATTCGCGAGGCGCCTGCAACAGCATGAAGCCGGAATCGTAGTGGCCTGGCGTCTGGTCTTCGCGGCACCACAGGCAACTGGCGGTCAGGTTGACGAACTGATGCCCGCCGCCAACCAGCGGCAAGCGCAATTGCAGTTCGTAATCGGGCCCTACCAGCACAGGCAGCTGGCTGATGACCATCAGCCCATCCTCGGAGGCATTACCCAGCTGGCCGATCTCCTGACCGGTAAAACGGTTGAATACCTTGAGGATACAAGGCAGCTGATGACGCTCGATGTGGCGCTTGTTGAACATGATCGCGTGTGTATTCCGTACCTGGTGCCAGGAATACAAGGTACTGGCGGTTGTTGTAACAGCTGAGTTACAGATTAGCGCAGGGCGCGCAGCAAATCCCGTGAAATAAACCACACCTTGGTGTTATCGCCAAGGTGCGGTGGTCACCGGGTTGGCCACAGCCGCTTCGCCGCTACGGGCATGCCCGAGTTTTTCAAGGGTCTGCAGGCGTGCCCGGGCACGATAGGCGTACTCGTTGCCCGGGTATTTCTGGATCAGGTACTGATAAGTCTGCGCGGCATCCACGTACAGCGCCTGGCGCTCCAGGCACTGGCCACGCAGCAGCGACACCTCGGGGTGGATGAACGGCCGCGAACGGCTGGTGCGATCGACCTGCGACAGCTCCAGCATGACCCGTGCGCAGTCGCCACGGTCGTAGGCGCGGTAGGCATTGTTCAGGTGGTGGTCCATGGACCAGCGGGTGCAGCCGACGGCGCTGGCCGCCAGGGCTAAAACGATCAGGGCTCGCATGGGGATCTCCTTTGATGCCTGTGTATCGGCCATCGCCAACAAATCTTCACAGGCTTTTGCAAGCATACCCCGACCGTTCAAATGCCACCCTGTCTTGGTCGCAGGTAGTGCAACGGAACAATGACTACAGCGAGATTCAGGAGTAGCCTTTCGCTGCGCTTCACTATAGGAGTCTGTGCATGACCATCCGCCGTACCAAAATCGTCGCCACCCTTGGCCCCGCCAGCAACTCGCCGGAAGTGATCGAGCAATTGATCCTTGCCGGCCTGGACGTGGCACGCCTGAACTTCTCCCACGGCACCCCGGACGAGCACAAGGCCCGCGCTCGCCTGATCCGTGACATCGCCGCCAAGAACGGCCGCCATGTCGCGCTGCTGGGCGACCTGCAGGGTCCAAAGATCCGCATCGCCAAGTTCGCCAACAAGCGCATCGAATTGAAGATCGGTGACAAGTTCACCTTCTCCACCGCCCACCCGCTGACCGAAGGCAACCAGGACATCGTCGGTATCGACTACCCCGACCTGGTCAAGGACTGCGGCGTCGGTGACGAACTGCTGCTCGACGATGGCCGTGTGGTCATGCGCGTCGAAACCGCCACTGCAGACGCCCTGCACTGCGTGGTGATCATCGGTGGCCCGCTGTCGGACCACAAAGGCATCAACCGCAAAGGTGGCGGCCTGACCGCGCCGGCCCTGACCGAAAAAGACAAGGCCGACATCAAGCTGGCCGCGGAAATGGACCTGGACTACCTGGCCGTTTCCTTCCCGCGTGATGCCAGCGACATGGAATACGCACGCAAGCTACGTGACGAGGCCGGCGGCAGCGCCTGGCTGGTGGCCAAGATCGAACGGGCCGAAGCAGTTGCCGACGACGAGACCCTCGACAAGCTGATCGCCGCCTCCGACGCGGTGATGGTTGCCCGTGGCGACCTGGGTGTGGAAATCGGCGACGCCGAGCTGATCGGCATCCAGAAAAAGATCATCCAGCACGCCCGCCGCAACAACAAGGCGGTGATCGTGGCGACCCAGATGATGGAGTCGATGATCCAGAACCCGATGCCGACCCGCGCTGAAGTGTCCGACGTGGCCAACGCCGTGCTGGACAACACCGATGCGGTGATGCTGTCGGCCGAAAGTGCTGCCGGTTCCTACCCGATCGAAGCCGTACAGGCCATGGCGCGGATTTGCCAAGGTGCCGAAAAGCACCCGACCAACCAGAAGTCCAGCCACCGCCTGCACACCACCTTCGAACGTTGCGACGAAAGCATCGCCCTGGCGGCCATGTACACCGCCAACCACTTCCCGGGCGTGAAGGCGATCATCGCCCTGACTGAAAGCGGCTACACCCCGCTGATCATGTCGCGCCTGCGTTCGCACGTGCCGATTTTCGCCCTGTCGCCGCACCGCGCGACCCAGGCTCGCGTCTCGATGTTCCGCGGCGTGTACCCGATCGCCTTCGACCCGGCCTCGCTGCCGGCCGACAAGGTAAGCCAGGCGGCAGTCGACGAGCTGCTCAAGCGTGGCCTGGTGCAACAGGGTGACTGGGTGATCCTGACCAAAGGTGACAGCTACCACACCATCGGCGGCACCAACGGCATGAAGATCCTGCATGTCGGTGATCCTCTGGTCGGCTGATCAGCTGCTCGCAGGTCGCGTGCTACAAGAGCCCCGTACAGCTTCTGTCGGGGCTTTTTTCAACGTCACGCATCTCGCCTCTCAAAGACTTATCTAGCGCCAGCCAGCTCGCCACGTGTCCTTGAATTGGGCCTCTTCACTTCGATGACGAGAGCCTGATCATGCGTGACGCTCCACTACACTCCCAAGCCGGCAACTTTCTTGATTGCTTCAAGACCGCTGTCGACAACCGAACAGGCCAGTTCTGCTTGGCCATTGCCCTGCCCGTGCCTCCCGCCAACCAGCTGTGCGGGCCAACGCTGAGCGTGACACTGGCTTTCAGCACCCTGGCCTCTTCCTGTAACCGTGGCTATGGCCTGGGCTGGAGCCTGGGGCTATCGGAAATCAACCTTGATCAGGATAACCCGCGTCTGAGCCTGTCTTCAGGCGAGCAGTTCGCCATTGATCTGATCAACTCCGACCCGTGCAGTGATGGCCGGCTGGCATTTTTCGATCAGAAACTGCCAACCTTCACAGTCACGCGTCAAGCCGATGGCAATTTCCGGGTCGACAAGCAAACCGGCGAAAGCGAGATTCTTCGCCAACAGGACGACAGCACCCGCTACTTGCTTGAGGAGATGCGCTCACCCGAAGGGCGCCGCCTGTATTTCGACTGGATGCCCTTCGCCGACGGTATATCGACGCTGGCCAGGATCCGCGATGAAACCCGTACATTGCTGGCCCTGGAAACCGAAGCCAGTGAACTGCGTTTCGTGCTCAATCCACAAACGGCCCACGCCGCTACTCTGAGGGCGCTGCTGAGCAATGAGCGCTTGAGCCAGCTGTACCTCCCCGACATCGACCAGCCATTCGAAATCGAGTACGACGCCCTGAACGTGCCGGGGCAGGCGCAGCTCCTCTTGCCACGTCGCTTTATCGGCCCTCTCGGTGCCCGCGACATCGTCCACTGGTCCCAGGACAGTGAAGGCCTGCGCATGCCCGAAGGCGGCCCCCTGGCATTCCTGCCCCGCGTCATGGGATGGACCCATACCAGTGCTGGCCCGGGCAGTGAGCTCCAACGCAGCTACCAGTGGATCGGCGATCACAACCACCTGGGCTATGGCAGCGACCAGGCGTTCGAATGGCATAGCGGGCGGGACAACCTCTACCAGGTCAACAGCGACTATCAATACCAGATGGTGGAAGAACAGACCGATGGCCAGGGCAGGCTTCTGGCTACAGTCGAACGCACCTGGGACCGTTTCCACTTGCAGGTAAGTGAAGTGACCCGCCGGGGGCACTGCGAAACGCGCGAGCAAACGCTCTACGGCGTCGATCCGGCACTCAGTTGGGAGGAGCAACCGGCCTGGTGCCAGTTGCCCCACGAAGTATCGGTCACCTATCTGGATCATTCCCGGCCCGGCCAAAGCCGCAGCGAGAGCACCCGCTATGTCTATGACGACTTCGGCAACCCTCTGCGCGTGCTATTCCCCAGCGGCGTCGAGGAATGTTACGAATACTACCCGGCAGAAGGTGCCGAAGGCTGCCCCGCAGACGCACTCGGCCGGGTACGTTTCCTGAAAAAAAAGACCGTTATCCCCGTCATCGCCAAAGGCGCAGCCCCTGTTCTGGCCACTACTTATACCTACCAGACGCTACCTTCGCTGATCGAAGGCGCGTTGCCCCACGTACTGGTGGCCAGCGAGCAGCTCGAAGGCCCCGAGAACCGGGTGATCGAGCATACCCGGCAGTTCTACCTGACCACTGCAGGTACCACGTATGGCCGGGAAGAAAAGAGCGTCGTCACCCTCGACGGCAAATGCACAACTACCTTTTACAGCTACAGTGCCACCGCGGATGCACTGGTGACCGAAGTCACCCTGCAGGGCTTTGAGAACGATGAAGAAAACCGCTCCAGCACCGCTCATGCACAATCGATGCTCACCGGCCAGACTCTCTGGGAGCGGCACGACAGCGGTGCCATTACCCGTTATGAATATGACCGATTAGGCCGTGTGGTATGCACCAGGTCCGCAGCAGGCAGCCCTTACCAGACCCAGCGCCTGGCCCGTTATCACCTCAACGACGAGTTCGCCAGGCAAGCCAGGCCGAACGGCCAGTACAATCCGGTATTGATCGAGCAGGTCGATATCACCGGCCGCCGACAGCGCCAATGGCTCGACGGCGAAGGCCGGGTCGTGAGCATTCACCTTGAAGACCTCGATAACAGCCCGGGCGTGTTCCGCGAAACAGGCCGCAACCAGTACGATGCCCTCGGCCGCCTGGTCAGCCAGACCTCACTGGACTGGCTCAAGGCCGACAACCTGCTCACCTTGACCCGCACAATCCGCTACGACGACTGGGGCCACGCCTGCCAGGTGACCAGCCTGGAAGGCATCGAACAGCACCTCCACCACGACCCCATCACCCGCCGCAGCGAACAGTGGCAAGCGGCAGGCAAGTTACAGGGGCCGCGCCAGGTCATCTCGCACAACGCTGCCGGCAGCCCGGTGGAACAGCAGGATTACGATACCCGCGGGCGACACACCCGCACCCTGCTACTGCTGCGCGACGGCCTCGACCGGGTCATCGAGCAGCGCATCCAGGTAGAAGGCTCACCCGACATCGTCACCCGCCTGCGCCATGACGCCTACTCACGCATCATCGAAAAGCACCTGCCGGACAATACAGTGGTGACCTGGACCTTCGCCGAGCACAGTGATGGCCATCACCCGCAAAGCATTGCTGTCAGCTCGAGCGTCGGTGAGGCGCAGGCAATGAGCGAAACCGCCTGGATACTCGGCCGCCAGACCTTCGATGGGCTCGGCCGGCAGCGCTCGGTGCAGGTCGCCGGGCGTACCACCCACTATCACTACCGCCCAGGCCAGCTGCCGCCCGTCGCCAACACCTTGGCCGATGGCAAGCACGTGACCTACCGCTACGAGCCTCAGTTGGGCAATGCCCTGCTAGGCACCGCAGCCGACGGCGAAGCCGAGCAGCAGCTGACCTATCATGCCACGCTCGGCATTCCGACCAACGCCCGCGGCGGGCTCGGCAGCCTCAGCTGGCAACTCACGCCTTCCGGGCTGCCCTTGCGCGACAGCTGGAACCTCGACGAGGTCGAGCACACCACCCATTGGCGCCATTCGCTCAACGGGTTGCCAGTGGGATTCACCGACGCTGCGGGAGCCGAACACCATCGCCATCTCGACAGGTTCGGGCGCCTGCAGCGCCTTGAGGTAGACGGCGTACAAACCGAGTTCAGCTACGACGCCCTCTCCCGCCCGCTGAGCATTACCACCCACGACCCTGCCCGTGCGCGGAGCCTGACCCGGCGGATCAGCTACGACACCATGGGCCGAGAACAGCGCAGCGTCTACACCGTGAGCGATACCGAGGGGGAGCGTAGCATCACCCTGACGCTGGCCTATTCAGCCCTCGACCAAGTGATCCAGCGCAGCATCAACGGCGCCGAAGAGTATTTCGACTACGACCGGCGGGGCCGCTTGGTACGCTACCGCTCCAGCGCCGACGGCGCGCCACTCGACCCGTTCGGCAATCCCATCGTCGAACAACGCTATACCTTCAACCCGCTGGATGGTTATCAGCGAGTGGTCAGCACCTTTGCCGACGGTAGCCAGGACGCGGCTGAGTTCAGCTACGCGGCGAACGATCCGACCCAGCTCAGCGCGGTTACCCACTCCCACCCAAGCTGGCCAGCCCGCATCGAACTGACGTACGACGCCTGTGGCCGGCTCATCGCCGACAGTTTGGGCCGCACCTTGACCTGGAACAGCTCCGACCGTTTGGTACAGGTCGAGCACAGTGGCTCTAGCTGCCATTACCACTACGACGCCAGCGGTAACCTCTGCGAACGTGAACTGGACCATGGCCGGGTACGCAGTTTTTACAGCGCCGGGCAACTGACCCACGAACAGCACGGTGAGCTGCGCCTGGGGCTGATTGGTGACGGCGCCGAAGTGTTTGCCGTGAGCTGCAAGGATGGCGGGGAGTCCACCATCCGCCTGCTTGGCTGCGATGGCCAAGGCACCGTACGGTTGCAAGTCGACGAGCGACTGCGCCAGTGCCATTACAGCCCGCATGGCGCCGAACCCGAAAACGACCAGCAAGCTCCGTTCGGTTTTGCCGGGCTGCGCCGCGAACCGCTGACGGGCTGGTACATCCCTGCCGGCTACCGGCCATACGATCCTGTCCTGATGACCTTCCTCAGCCCCGACAGTGACAGCCCGTTCGACCGTGGTGGGCTCAATGCCTACGCGTACTGCGCCGGTGATCCGGTCAACCGCATCGACCCCGATGGCCACAGCTGGGTCGGCTGGACGATCGCAGGCGTAGGCCTGGCGATAGGCGCAGCGGCCGCAATCAGCACGTTGGGCGCCGCCGTGCCCGCCATTGTCGCCCTGTATGGCGGCAGTGCGCTGACCGGCAGTGCGGCGCTGGCAATCGGCAATGCCGCACTGAACGCTATCTCCCTGAGCACCGGTATCGCCAGCATGACGATGCAAGCCAGTGGCGCGGACGAAAAAGCCGCCAACGTACTGGGCTGGATATCACTGGGTACTGGCTTGGCCAGTGCCGTAATCGGGATGGCGCCTGGCTCGACCAAAGTCGCCAGCAAAGCGCTCCGCTCACCTGGCAGGGCTAATGCCAAGCGTGCGTTCGCCAACCCGATGACGCCCGCCCCCCGGCAGGTACAAAACACCGCCGTGATCTACTCGGCTGACGGCATGGCCAACGACGTTGCCATGCATTACAACTTCGTGGGGCAAGGTATCCGTGCCTTCGAAACCCACGGCAGCAAGGCTGGCCAGTTGATGAACGGCGCAGGCCAGATGGAAGATGCCGTACGTGTTGCACTGCGGGAAATCGCACCGCGCCTCGCCGGCATGGCCGACAACCAACCTATCGTCTTGCTGGCCTGTTATGGCGGCAAGAGTGGAGCAGCACAACGCATCGCCAATGTGCTGCAGCGGCCGGTACATGGCTATGACAGACCCATCTGGGTACATCGTGCCGGTTTCATGCAGTCCCTTGAAGTGACAGCTCAGACCAGCAATCTACCCAGGCAGCAAATATCAAGATGGCGCCAACTGATGGGCCAGACCGGGCCGTTTTCCGCGACTCCCGACAGAGAGCTGGCGACCGGCAGGCTGTATTTTCCTCAATAGCTTACGGCAGCATGCTTCGCCCACGGGCGGGCGTCACGGTGGCGCGCGGTCAACGAAAGCATCGGCAAACAACTGGTTTCGCGGCAACCCGGCAATGAACAAGCGCCGCGCAAACTCCTCGATCCTCCCCGGTGCACCGCATGCCAAGGCCACGGTGTGCCGCGACGACAGGCGCAAGCCTTGCAGCCAAGCTTGCAGCTGCTCGGCAACGATAAACTCTACGCTCACATTCGGGTGTTCCACAGCCAACGCGGCTAGGGGCGCAGTCAGGTAATGCTGCTGCGCCGTCGCCGCCACGTGCATGACCCGGATATCCCCCTGATGCCCTTGGCGCAGCGCCTCGCGCAGGATGCCCAATAACGGTGCGAGGCCGGTACCCGCCGCCAGCAACCATAGCGGCCGCGCGTGCCAGTCCTGCTCATAATGCAGCGCCCCACCCCGCAGCTCACCCAACCGCAGTACGTCGCCAACATCAAGGCTGCGAGCCTTGTCGCAAAATAAACCAGGCCGCTGGCAGTCGATATGAAATTCGAGAAAGTCGTCTTCGCCCGGCAGGCTTGCCAGTGAATACGGCCGGGCGATCGAACCGTTCCACAGAAGCACATGCTGCCCGGCTTGATAACGCAGCGCTCGCTCTGGACGCACGCGTAGGCGCAACACATCACCGTACCAGTCCAGCGCACTCACCCGAGCGGGGATGCCGTCCTGCAGAGGGTCGAATACCGCTACGCGCAGGTCCCCCACTACACGGCACTGGCACGCCAGGCGCCAGCCTTGTGCATGCTTATCCAGCGCCAGTGCCTCAGGCAAGGCATCCGCCGGTTGCCCCTCCAGGCAATGCACCAGGCAAGCATGGCAACTGCCGGCCCGGCAGCTGTAGGGCACATTCAGGCCGGCCTCGTTCAAGGCATCGAGCAAGTTGCTGCCAGTGGGCACCGCCCAGCGGCGCTCGCCCACGCAAATTTCGGGCATTGTCAGCTCTCTCTCCTGGCGCTTTATTTTGCCGGGCCCGCTTTGCGGCCCCCGTCAAGCATCCTATCTCTCGACCGAGACAGCAAGAACAGTGCCTGCCCGCTGCCGACCATCGTCCAGACCGGCCGAAGGTGTGCCCGGGACGGATGCGCGCTATACTGCCGCGCCTTTTTCCGTCGGCCTGACCTGCCGGCGCCTTGCAAGGCGTTTCGACATGCTGGTCGGCACCGTCGAGCGTCTTTATGAATGTTCCCGTCTTTAAGAGGAGCGCGCTGCATGACCGTGATCAAGCAAGACGACCTGATTCAGAGCGTCGCCGACGCCCTGCAATTCATCTCGTACTACCACCCCGTCGATTTCATCCAGGCGATGCACGAGGCCTATCTGCGTGAAGAATCGCCTGCTGCGCGCGATTCCATCGCCCAGATCCTGATCAACTCGCGCATGTGCGCCACCGGCCACCGCCCGATCTGCCAGGACACCGGGATCGTCACCGTGTTCGTGCGCGTCGGTATGGACGTTCGCTGGGATGGCGCCACCCTGAGCGTCGACGACATGATCAACGAAGGTGTGCGCCGCGCCTACAATCTGCCCGAAAACGTCTTGCGCGCCTCTATCCTGGCCGACCCGGCCGGTGCTCGCAAGAACACCAAGGACAACACCCCGGCAGTCATCCACTACTCGATCGTCCCTGGCGACAAAGTCGAAGTCGATGTGGCAGCCAAAGGTGGCGGTTCGGAAAACAAGTCGAAGATGGCCATGCTCAACCCGTCCGACTCGATCGTCGACTGGGTGCTGAAGACCGTCCCGACCATGGGCGCTGGCTGGTGCCCGCCTGGCATGCTCGGCATCGGCATCGGCGGTACCGCCGAGAAGGCCGCCGTCATGGCCAAGGAAGTGTTGATGGAATCCATCGACATCCACGAACTGAAAGCGCGTGGCCCGCAGAACCGCCTGGAAGAAATCCGCCTGGAGCTGTTCGAGAAGGTCAACCAACTGGGCATCGGCGCCCAGGGCCTGGGTGGCCTTACCACCGTGCTCGACGTCAAGATCATGGACTACCCGACCCACGCCGCGTCGCTGCCGGTGTGCATGATCCCCAACTGCGCCGCCACCCGTCACGCCCACTTCGTGCTCGATGGCTCCGGCCCGGCCGAGCTGGAAGCGCCGTCGCTGGACGCCTACCCGGAAATCGTCTGGGAAGCCGGCCCAAGTGCCCGCCGCGTCAACCTCGACGACATCACCCCTGAAGAAGTCGCCAGCTGGAAACCGGGCGAGACCATTCTGCTCAACGGCAAAATGCTCACCGGCCGCGACGCCGCACACAAGCGCATGGTCGAAATGCTCAACCGTGGCGAAGCGCTGCCGGTGGACCTGAAAGGCCGCTTCATCTACTACGTAGGCCCGGTTGACCCGGTCGGTGACGAAGTGGTGGGCCCTGCAGGCCCGACCACCGCCACCCGCATGGACAAGTTCACCCGCCAGATCCTCGAGCAAACCGGCCTGCTGGGCATGATCGGCAAGTCCGAGCGTGGCCCGACCGCCATCGAAGCGATCAAGGACAACAAGGCCGTGTACCTGATGGCCGTTGGCGGCGCTGCCTACCTGGTGGCCCAGGCCATCCGCAAGTCCAAGGTCCTGGCCTTCGCCGAGCTGGGCATGGAAGCGATCTACGAGTTCGAGGTCAAGGACATGCCGGTTACCGTCGCGGTAGACAGCAATGGTGAATCGGTGCACATCACAGGCCCTGCCCTGTGGCAGAGCAAGATCGCCGAAAGCCTGGCAGTAGAAGTTAAGTGAGGCAGCCTTGAGGCTTGAGTAACCGTTTCTCGAAGGTCGGTTGCTCGCGATTGAAACCAACACCCTGCGATGGCTACGCTTTCGCAGGGTGTTTTTTTTGTGCAGGGCATAGGCAAAAAATCGCCGTTTCAGTGTTGCTGCAACAGGGGGCAAACGCTGAACTGATTCATTTATGTACCATCCGGTAGCGATTGGAATGGCTTTAACTGGGCACTCCCCCCTCAACGAGTGTCTCAAAATGAAAGGGTTCAAGCTCGACAACCAATGGCTCACCCGCTTTCGCCTGGATATCACCTCAAGCTCCAATCGCCTTTATGCCAATGGTCGGCAGCAAGTGGAAGTGACTGTCACCCTGGAGCCACGTAAAGGGGAAACCCTTAGCGAAGAGAGCCTCAATAGCCTGTCGCTGGTGTTAATTGATGAAGACGGCGAACCACGCCTGCTGGATCACCCCGACCTGTTTGCGTCCAAGGCGCGCGATAAACGGTTTGTTTATCATGCCGCCTACGGAGGCGCCCCCAGCGCGCTCACCGAAAAAACCGCAAACAGCATTCGCCGCATCTTCTACGTCACGTCCCAACGCCCTGGCGGCACGCTCACCCAGATCTACGCATTAATGTTGAAAGATGAGAATACCTACGCCATAACCAACACCAGCCCCTTCGTGTCATCGGTGGTCATTGAGTCCATCACGCCACCGCCACCGCACGACAAGGTGTTCCACCTTGAGCCGGGCACGCCCTTCAAATACAAGTCGAACAATGCCAATAGCCATTGGGACGACGAAGTCGAAGAGACAGTCAGCTATTTTGGTTTTGCCGATCCCAAACTCGTCATGGTAGAGAGCACCGCACTGGTGACGCCCTCGAACACGCCATTTTATGAGCGGCACAATCATGACCACGCGCTTATCTCATTCCAGCTGACTAACGACTACAGCCAAGCGTCAACAGTAACAGCCCTGGGGGTGGGAGAAGCGTTCGAGGCAGTCTCCCCTGATTCAGGCGAAGCCTATGTACAGCGCCCTAACCACATGACACTTCATCATTACTACAGACGCTTTTACGCAAAGCATTACAACTCGCTCAATGAAGCGCCCAGTGTGTGGCTGCTACGCGACCAACACGGCAACCCGTACCACGTCGAATTCCTCGTCAGCAATGGCGGCCACGCACTGAAATACCATGTCAGCGAAAACAAGCTGAACCTTGGCCCCTGACGACAGGTTCATGCCATCAGTGCCTTCATCCAGAACGACATGATTTTCTCGGAAGTGGCCTGCTCACCCAGGTCGCGCCAGGCACATGTGGTGCGTAACGACGGCTCGTGCAAAAAACCCCGGTTGCGCCAGAAACCCTGCAAGGGTTTGTAACCGGCGGGGCGCCTTGGATGCACGCCCGGGCGCTCGACGGCACAGAAAACGCAGTAATCGAACGCGGCAAGTGTGTGCGCATAGGATTCACGCTCGATAAAAAAACGCACCCCGAGGCCTTGCCCGCGGTACTGCGGCAGGACAAACGACTCACCGAACAGATAGACGCTCGCAGGATCGCGGCCCTGAGCCCGGAACAGCTGAAGGAATTCAGGAGCTCCATCCATCAGCGGCAAAGCGGTTGAGGCTCCGACTACCTGGCCGTCGTCCACGGCCAGCACGACCAGGCTGCGCCCGGAGCGGACATGGCTGGCCAGATAGTCGACGTCAGAGTCCGGGCTGCCGTCGTACAGGTAGGGAAATTCGCGCATTACGGCCAGGCGCAGGCGAGCGAGGTCATCGATGTATGGCGCGATAGCGGCGCCGTGCAACAGGCGTATTTCCATGCTTGGCGGTCGTTTTGTCGATGTGGATGACGCGCTCGGCTAAGCCGGGCTTGAGGGGAAACCCTATCATCCGAGGCAACGACCCGCCTTTTCCATACACGACAGGTACTGTTCCATGACCGCTACCGAGCGGGTAAACGCCTACTAGGCCGCGTTCAACGCCGGCGGCAGTCGCGCGGTGGCGGCGTTCACCGTGCATGGCGAATACCGGGTTCCCCCGCGAAGACGCCGTATCAGGCAATACGGGTGCCCAGCACCTTCAGAAATGCCGCCAGCCAAGCCGGGTGCGCTGGCCACGCCGGTGCGGTCACCAGGTTGCCATCCACATGGGCCTGGTCCACGGCGATATCGATGAACGTGCCGCCCGCCAGACGCACTTCCGGGGCACACGCCGGATACGCGCTGCATTCGCGCCCCTCCAGCACACCCGCCGCCGCCAGCAGCTGGGCACCATGGCACACCGCCGCAATCGGCTTGCCAGCCTGGTCAAATGCCCGCACCAGCGCCAGCACTTTTTCATCCAGGCGCAAATACTCCGGCGCACGGCCACCCGGGATCAGCAGGGCGTCGTAACTCTCGGGCCGCACCCGCACAAAGTCATAATTCAAGGCAAAGTTGTGCCCCGGCTTTTCGCTGTAGGTCTGCTCACCCTCAAAATCATGGATGGCAGTGCGCACGGTCTGCCCCGCCAGTTTCTCCGGGCACACCGCGTGCACCGTGTGGCCCACCATGCTCAAGGCCTGAAACGGCACCATCGCCTCGTAATCCTCGACGTAGTCGCCTACCAGCATAAGAATCTTCTTCGCCGTCATCGCACCCACTCCTTCGGTTAACCGTAAACAGTCAATGCACGATAGCCGCTGTCAGTCACGGCGGTCGAGCACGTTGACTACCAGTCGGTCGATCCAGCCCCAGATTCGTTGTTTAACCCGGCGCCACAGGGGGCGGGCATGCCAGTGGTCGAGGTCGACTTCCTCGCTCAAGGCAAAGTCGCGCTCGAAGCTGGCCACCACCGCGGCCGTCAACGGCGGGTCCAGCGCCTCAATGTTGGCCTCAAGGTTGAACCGCAGGTTCCAGTGGTCGAAGTTGCACGAACCGACGCTGACCCAGTCGTCCACTACAACCATCTTCAGGTGCAGGAAGCACGGTTGATACTCGAAAATCCGCACACCGGCGCGCAGCAGGCGGGGGTAGTAGCGGTGCCCGGCGTAGCGGACCGACGGGTGGTCAGTGCGTGGGCCGGTCAGCAACAGCCGCACGTCAAGCCCCTTGCTGGCAGCACGGCGCAAAGAACGGCGCACGCTCCAGGTCGGCAGAAAGTATGGCGTGGCCAGCCATACCCGCTGCTTGCCACTGTTCAGCGCCCGCCCCAGCGAATGCAGGATGTCCTGATGCTGGCGGGCGTCGGCATAAGCTACCCGCCCCATGCCCTGGCCCTGCGCAGGCACCTTGGGCAAACGGGGCAGGCCGAAGCCCTCGGCAGGGCGCCAGGCGGTGCGGCGGTTGTTGGCGCCCCACTGGCGGTCGAACAGCAACTGCCAGTCGGTTACCACCGGCCCCTGAATCTGCACCATCACCTCATGCCATTCGCTGGTCGCGTCGCCCGGGGTCCAGAACTCGTCGGTAACCCCTGTGCCGCCCACCACCGCCCAGCGTTCGTCCACCAGCAGCAGCTTGCGGTGGTCGCGGTACAGGTTGCGCAAGCCGCGCTTCCAGCGCAGACGGTTATACCAGCGCAGGTACACACCAGCCTCCAGCAAGCGTTGGCGCAGGGCGCTGTTGAAGGCCAGCGAGCCATAATCATCGAACAGGCAGCGCACCCGCACGCCACGCCGTGCGGCCTGCTCCAGCGCCTCGACCACCGCCTCGGCACAGGCGCCAGCCTCGACCAGGTACAGCTCCAGGTCAACCTGGAACTCGGCACGCACGATGGCTGCGAGCATGCGCGGAAAGAACTCGGGGCCGTCGATCAGCAGTTCGAACTGGTTGCCATCCCGCCAGGGGAAGACCGGGCCCGGCATGTCAGCGGGCGGTGAAAATCAGCACCGCGCTAACCGGCACCGACGGGTTGATGGACGTGAGCCCGGCAAACTTGCGCAAGGTTTGCAGCCCTGGCAGCAGCCCGAAATCCTCGGCACGCAACACCAGGGGTTCGAGTGTCACGACCTGAAAGCGCCGCTCGTCCAGGCGGGTGGCCAACAACAGGGCGTTGTAGCTGTGCGACTGGCCATGCAGGGTAACGGTGAGCGGCAGGCGCAGTTCGATCTGGGCACCGTTGGCCAAGTCGTTGATCGGCCGCAGGTCCAGCTGCGCCCGCACCTTGGCTTCGGCAAAACGCTCGACCTCGAACAGGTCCTCACGCATGCGCTCGTCACGCAGTGCAATGCCACTGCTCACCGAATCCATCTCGATGCTCAGCCCCGCCACGCCTTTGCGGTCGACCGTGCCATGCAGCACCAGAAAGCGGTGCACTTCGGCAGTGTCACCGTTTTTGCCGGTAATGAACGACAGGCGCGACGATTCGCCATCGAGGTGCCAATTGGCGTGGGCAGGCAGGCACAAAGCCAGCAACAAGGCGGGCAGCAGACGGGGCAGCTTGAACATGACAGATCTCGTGAAACCAGGCCGCCAACCTTACCCGCCCGCCTTCATGGCAGCAAGCGGCAGCCCTCGTGCGGGCCCTGCCAGCTAGCCTGATTGCGCCGCCCCAACCCCTCGGCAGTGACTCGTCGCTGCGGGCTGTTTTCCTCCAGCAGGCTCAGCGGCAGCCATTGCTTTACATAGCCTTGGCAGTAGGCCTGCCCGAAGCCCATGACGAAGCGGCACGAGCAGTATTCCTTGGCCGAGTAGGCCGAGAGGATGCCGGGGAAATCAGCCAACGCCTGACGCTCCTGCCAGGCCCAGAACACAAGGCCCAGCAACACCAGCAACAAGGCCCGCTTCATGTGCCCTCCCGGGGCACTGCCGCCAGTACCCGCTTGAGCAGTTCGTCGTGCTGGTAGCTGCCGTCGCGGTCATCGGCATAGCGCACGATCACCAGCTTTTGCGCGGGCAGCACGTACAGCGCCTGGCCCCAGTGGCCAAGGGCGGCGTAGGCGTCTTCGGGTGCACTCGGCCAAGGCCGTTGGGCGCCGGCCAACGGCCGGTTGAGCCACCAGTGGCCGCCAGGGTTGGCCTCACCGGGCACAGGTTCGGCATGGGTAAACGCTGTTCGGTTGAAGGCCACCCAGGCCGTGGGCAGCAGTTGCCGGCCTTGCCAGCGCCCGTCACGCTGCATCAGCAAGCCGATTCGCGCCAGGTCGCGGGCGCTGAGGTACAGATAGGAAGAGCCCACGTAGGTGCCCGCTCCGTCACGCTCCCACACCGCGCTGTCGATACCTAACGGGCTGAACAGCGCGTGCCAGGGGTAATCGGGGTACTGCCCGGCATCGAGCATGCCGCGCAGTGCAGCCGCCAGCAGGATGCTGTCACCACTGGAATAGAGAAAACGCTCACCGGGGCTGGCCGCCGCACCCCGCGCCGCCGTATAGGCCGCCATGTCCTCGCGGCCACGGGTGTATAGCATGGCCACCACTGATGACTTGAGGGGGGCGTATTCGTAGTCTTCCTGCCAGTCCAGGCCACTGGCCCAGTGCAGCAGATCGGCCATGCGTATGCCGGGATGGCCGCGCATGGCAGGATAGAAACGGGTGACCGGATCTTCCAGCTGGAAGCGCCCTTCGCCTTGGGCCACGCCCATCAGCGTGGCGAGTACGCTCTTGCTTACCGACCAGGTCAGGTGCGCGGTGGCGGCAGTGGTGGGGGCGGTGTAGCGCTCGTGGAGGATACGGCCATCGCGGATGATCAGCAGCGCGTCGGTGCGGATGCCGCTGCGGTCGGGGGCAGTGCGAGGGGGGAAGGCGTAGGCGTCGACGGCTTGCCAGTCGAAACGGGCAGGATCGTTCTGCCAGTCAGGGTCAGGCCAGTCCTCGGCTTCGGCGGTTGCCAAGGCCAGGCAAAGAACCAATAGCAGACCTTTCAGCATTGTGTTTCAGCTCGAAATTTTGGGGCCGCCTTGCGGCCCCCCGGGATCATCGGTTCACAAAAACCTATCAGGCCTTCATGACAATCCCGCAGCCGCCCAAGCCTTGTTCAGGCGCTGCTCGCGCGCCGCCGCAGCCAACGCCATCACCCCTTGGTCACGCTGCCAGATTTGCGCCCAATGCACCGGCCCTGCCGCCAATGCTGCGTCGATCGCCCCCCGCAACGCCTGGAACTGCGCAAACAAACCACCCAACAGCAAATGGCCATCCGTGCAGTCGGCACACTGCCGGCTACCCTCGGCACACCCGGCCAGCAGCCCAAGCAGTTGCAGGCGTAAAGCCTGCGGCCAGGCGCTTTCCTGCCCCACGCCATACAACCAGGCCGTCAGTGCCGTGAGCACATACAAGTCCTCCAGCGAGCGAAACGGCTTCACATAAGCATCCCAGCCGTCACCGGCCAGCAGCTCGCACGCCGCCTGTTCCAGCAGCAAGCGCCCATGGCCCACCTCCGGCATCAACGGCAAGGTCGGCAATGGCTCCAGGGTCACGCCGGGCTCCCCGGGGTACACCACCGCCAGGTTCAATTGTGGCGCCGCGCCTGCGGTTTCGCTGCGCGCCGCCACCAGCAGCCACTCCGCCTCCAGCCCGGCGGTGACGAAGTCCTTGCTGCCGGTCAGGCGCAAGCCGTCCAGGCGCGTGTGCATGTCCGCCGGCCGCACGCTGCGCCGCTCGGTCGCGCACAGCGCGCCGAGGCTGGACGGTGCACTGGGCCACAGCACGCGCAAGGCGGCCTGGTAACCCACCAGAAAAGCCAGGCCCGGCGTGGCCATCGCGCGCCCGCCCAGTGCCGCCAGTTCGAAGGGGACAACCGGGCCGAGGCGCTCGAGCAGCGCGGCATAGGTTTCGCCCAGAGTGCCCGCCGGCGCGTGGCGAAGCGGGTCGTTCAATCGTTGCAACCAGGCCATGGGACGGCTCCTTGCTGGGGCTTTCTGGTCAAGGTTTGGGGGGTGTCACGCAAGCATCACCAAAGATTCACAGGGGTGACACCGCGTCTACCTAGGCTGACTTTGCACAACAAAGCCGACCGGCCGCAACCCTTCATGGCTGGCTTATGGAGACTCGTAATGACTCGGATCGCTCATTCTGGCGACAACAGCACTGAACGCCGTCTGCAAGCCGAACGCCTGGTTGGCGCCGCGGCGCTGCAAGAGGCCCAGGCCCTGCGCTTCAAAGTGTTCAGCGCAGAATTCAAGGCCAAGCTCAAGGGTGCCGAGCACGGCCTGGACATGGACGACTACGACGTGCACTGCCGCCACATTGGTGTACGCGACCTGAGCACAGGCGAGCTGGTGGCCACCACCCGCCTGCTCGACCACCAGGCCGCCAGCAGCCTGGGCCGCTTCTACAGTGAAGAAGAATTCCGCCTGCACGGCCTGTTGCAGCTGCAGGGCCCGATCCTCGAACTGGGCCGCACCTGCGTAGCCCCCGACTACCGCAACGGCGGCACCATCGCCGTGCTGTGGGGTGAACTGGCCGAGGTGCTCAACGAGGGCCGCTACAGCTACCTGATGGGCTGTGCCAGCATCCCGATGCAGGACGGCGGCGTGCAGGCCCATGCCGTGATGCAGCGCCTGCGTGATCGCTACCTGTGCAACGAGCACCTGCGGGCCGAGCCAAAGAACCCGCTGCCAAGCCTGGCGTTGCCGGGCAACGTCATCGCCGAAATGCCACCGCTGCTCAAGGCCTACATGCGCCTGGGCGCAAAGATTTGCGGCGAGCCTTGCTGGGACGAGGACTTCCAGGTGGCCGACGTATTCATCCTGCTCAAGCGCGATAATCTCTGCCCGCGCTACGCCCGGCACTTCAAGGCGGCGGTCTGATGCAGAAGCTGCGGGTAGTAGCCCGCCTGACCCGACTGCTGCTCGTGCTGTTGCTGGGTATGTTCATGGCCAGTCTTATTGCCCTCGGCGAACGCCTCGGTTTCAAGGCTCCCCTTGAGCGCCGCCAGCGCTGGACCTGCCTGTTCATGAAACGCCTGGTCGCCGCCCTGCCCTTCAACGTGCGTGTAGTCGGCGAACTGCCGCAGCGGCCGATGCTGTGGGTCAGCAACCACGTTTCGTGGACCGACATCCCCCTGCTCGGCATGCTGCTGCCCCTGTCGTTCCTGTCCAAGGCTGAAGTGCGTCATTGGCCGGTGGCGGGTTGGCTGGCGGAAAAAGCCGGCACACTGTTCATTCGCCGTGGTGGTGGCGACAGCCAGCGCCTGCACGAACAGATCGCCGGGCAACTGGGGCTGGCGCGCCCCCTGCTGATCTTCCCCGAAGGCACCACTACCTGCGGTCGCAACTTGCGCACCTTCCATGGCCGCCTGTTGGCAGGTGCCATCGACCGGGGCGCGGCGGTGCAGCCGGTGGCTATCCAGTATCTGCGTGATGGCCAGATCGATCCGATTGCGCCGTTCATTGGCGACGATGATCTGGTGTCGCACCTGATGCGCCTGTTTGCCCAGCCGCGAGGCGAGGTGTGCATTCACTTGCTGCCACCTATCGGCAGCGTGGGCAAGGAGCGTGCGGTGCTGGCGTTGCAAGCACAGCAGGCGATTCACCTGGCTTTGTTCGGGGTTGAAGAAGTTGAAGCAGTGCCAAGGCGGCCGGCGCGGGCTGCCTGAGCCTGGCGTGGGCAAGCTGGCGCCTGCGAGATCGAGCGCCGCGCGGGCGGCGCTCGATCTCACAGGCGCTACAAGTCCTCAGCCCTACGCTGCGCCGCCGCAAAAGCCTGTAACTGGGGATAGAACTCGCGAAAATCCGCCAGCAGCGGCTCATACAGCCGCTCCAGTTCCACCATTACCCCGGCCATCCCCTCAGGCCGCGACAAGCGTCGGGCAATGCCGTTGAACACCTGTTCCAGCGTGGCAAAATCGCCATAAGCCCCTAGCCAGTCATCCGCTGCCATGAACGGCGCAATCCGCGCCAATCGCCCCGGCAGCTCGGGCTCCGCCAGCAGCACCCTGTAAAACGCGCCAGTAAACTGCGCCAGTGGCTGCTCGGCGTAGTGGCCCCAATGCCGCGCCAGGCAATGGTCGAAGAAGACATCCAGCACGATGCCGGCAAAGCGCCGCCGCTCGCGCGGAAAGCGCGCCAGTGCCGCCAGCACCAGCGGATGCTGATCGGTGTAGCTGTCGATATGCCGGTGCAGCCGGATAGCCGCCTCCAGCGCAGGAGGGAAGCGCCCTTCCAGCGAGCCTTTGACAAAATCGCCATACAGGCTGCCAAGCAGTTGTTGCGGCGCCGGGCCGCCCAGGTGCAGGTGTGCGAGGTAGTTCATGGGCGCAGTCTACCACCGCTCCGCCTTATATCGTTATAACGCGATATACCGATTCGCGCTCAGCTCAGAACCTCTTGGTATTTGGATATCGGGAACAGCCGATTTACATTTCGCTCTATCGCGATATACCGCTACAACGAGCCTCCACCCATGCCTCTTGATCTCGACGAAATCATAAAAGCGCTGGCCCATCCGGTCAGGCGAGAAATCCTCAGCTGGCTGAAAGACCCGGCAACGCAATTCCCCGACCAGTACCACAGCACCGAAAACGGTGTGTGTGCCGGGCAGATCGACCAACGCTGCGGCCTGTCGCAGTCGACCGTCTCCGCCCACCTGGCCACCTTGCAGCGCGCCGGGCTCATCAGCAGCCAGAAGATTGGCCAATGGCACTTCTTCAAACGCAACGAAGCCACCATTGAGGCATTCCTCGAACAACTGCGCCAAACACTTTGACAAGGCAGGTAACCGCTATGACCACGCTTTTCGATCCGATCACCCTGGGCGACCTGCAACTGCCCAACCGCATCATCATGGCCCCGCTCACCCGCTGCCGTGCCGACGAAGGCCGCGTGCCCAATGCGCTGATGGCCGAATACTATGTACAGCGCGCCAGCGCCGGGCTGATCCTCAGCGAAGCGACTTCGGTCACTGCCATGGGCGTCGGCTACCCGGATACCCCCGGTATCTGGAACGATGAGCAGGTGCGTGGCTGGAACAACGTCACCAAGGCCGTGCACGCCGCCGGCGGGCGCATCTTCCTGCAGCTGTGGCACGTTGGCCGTATTTCCCACCCCAGCTACCTGAACGGCGAGCTGCCGGTGGCCCCCAGCGCAATCCAGCCCAAGGGCCATGTAAGCCTGGTGCGCCCGCTAAGTGACTACCCCACCCCGCGCGCGCTGGAAACCGAGGAAATCAACGACATCGTCGAGGCCTACCGCAGCGGTGCCGAAAACGCCAAGGCTGCCGGTTTCGATGGTGTAGAGATTCACGGCGCCAACGGTTACCTGCTTGACCAGTTCCTGCAAAGCAGCACCAACCAGCGCACTGACCTCTACGGAGGGTCGCTGGAAAACCGTGCACGCCTGCTGCTGGAGGTGACCGATGCGGCCATCGAAGTGTGGGGCGCAAACCGCGTAGGCGTGCACCTGGCGCCGCGTGCCGATGCTCACGACATGGGTGATGCCCACCGCGCCGAAACCTTCACCTACGTGGCTCGCGAGCTGGGCAAGCGAGGCATTGCCTTTATCTGCTCGCGGGAGCGGGAAGCCGATGACAGCATCGGCCCATTGATCAAAGAGGCATTCGGCGGCCCGTACATCGTCAACGAGCGGTTTGACAAGGCCAGCGCCAATGCGGCCCTGGCCAGTGGCAAAGCCGATGCAGTGGCGTTTGGCGTGCCGTTAATCGCCAACCCCGACCTGCCGGCGCGGCTGGCGGCGGATGCGCCATTGAACGAGGCGCGGCCAGAGACTTTCTATGGCAAGGGGCCGGTGGGGTACATCGATTATCCGCGGTTGTAATCACGATTGCCGGGGCCGCTTTGCGGCCCATCGCGACACAAGGCCGCTCCCACAGGGATAAGCACAGCCCTCAAGGTAGCGCCGAACTTGTGGGAGCGGCCTTGTGTCGCGAAAGGAGGGCAAAGCCCTCCCGCGCTCTGTTACGGCCGAGCGTTGATCTGCTGCTGCAGGTTCTGAATCTGGCTCTGCAGCGTATTCAGGTTGCGCGTCGTCTGCGCACGGAAGGCATCGAATTCCTGCACCGACGCACCACCGGACGCTGCCGCAGCCGGGCGGTTGTCGATCTGGCTCTTCAACACCAAAATATCCTGTTCCAGGCCCTGGATTGCCGCGCTCGGGTTGCCCTGCTTCCTCAGCGCCGCCACATCGCTCCCACAGGGATAAGCACAGCCCTCAAGGTAGCGTCGAACTTGTGGGAGCGGCCTTGTGTCGCGAAAGGAGGGCAAAGCCCTCCCGCGCTCTGTTACGGCCGGGCGTTGATCTGCTGCTGCAGGTTCTGAATCTGGCTCTGCAGCGTATTCAGGTTGCGCGTCGTCTGCGCACGGAAGGCATCGAATTCCTGCACCGACGCACCACCGGACGCTGCCGCAGCCGGGCGGTTGTCGATCTGGCTCTTCAACACCAAAATATCCTGTTCCAGGCCCTGGATTGCCGCGCTCGGGTTGCCCTGCTTCTTCAGCGCCGCCACATCGCTGCCCAGGCTCTTGAGCTGCCCGTCCAGCGTGCCGCCATCAACCTGCGCGGCCTTCAGCGCGGCAACCTGCTCGTTCAGGCCCTTCAACTGGGCATCCAGCTTGCCGCCATCAACCTGCCCTGAACGCAACGCGGCCAGCTCGCCATTCACCAGCTTCAACTGCGCCTGCAGCTGGCTTTGCAGCTCGGTCACAGCCTTCTGCTGTTCACGGGTATCGGCCAGCACCTGCTCCAGGCGCTTACCCAGGTCGCCGGTCTGCCCGGCTACGCCTTGCTGCAACTGGCGCAACTGCAGCTTCAGCGCCTCGCTGCTGGTATTAACACCGGACTCGCTGGCCTCTACCTTGCCACTGATCGCCTGCAAGCGCCCGGCTGCTTCTTCACTGATGCGGGCAAAGCTCTCCTGGGTCGCCACCAGTTGCTGCTCCATCAGCGAGATCTGCTGGAAGCTCCACCAGCCCAGGCCCGCCAACGCGATGAACGAAGCGCACAGCAGCGCCCACAACGGCCCCGTGCTGGCACCACGGGCGGCTTTCTGCCGGCTGCGCACCACGTGCGCCGGTATCAGTTCGTCATCATCAACGGTGCCCGCCCGCAAGGTAGGCACATCATCGTAGTCATCGTGAGCATGGTTACGCATGGATACATTCAACCGCGGTAGTCGCACAGAGGCACGAGTATAAACCGCAAGCGCGGCGCATTGATGACCATTGTCAGCCAGACGGCCTCACTGCGCAGGCGGCAAATGCTTCCACCAGCCGCAGAATTCATCCAGTGCCGTCCACAGGCTGACCTTGGGCTGGTAGTCCAGGTACTGCCGGGCGCGGCTGATATCCAGGGTGAAGTCACGGCTCATCACCTGCATCCCCAGGCGCGACAAGGTCGGTTGCGGGCGCCCCGGCCACAACATGCAAGCGGCCTCATTCAGCGCGGCCAGGCTATAGGCCAGGCCGTAGGAGCGGTAGCGGGTCACCTGTGGCAGTTGCATCTGGCGCATCACGTAGTTGACCACGTCCCACAGCGGCAGCGGCTGGCCGTTGCTGATGTTGTAGGCCTGGCCCAGCGCACGCTCGTCGGCGAACAACGCGCTGAGCAGTGCTTCGTTGAGGTTGTGCACGCTGGTGAAATCGACTTTGTTCAAACCGTTGCCGATGATCGCCATGCGGCCTTTGCGCTGCATCTGCATCAGCCGCGGAAAAATGCTGGCATCGCCGGCACCGGTGACAAAGCGCGGGCGCAGCGCCAGTACTTCGAGGCCGAACTCCTGGGCCCCGAACACTTTTTGCTCGGCCAGGTGCTTGGTTTGCCCATAATGGTCGTGAAAACGGCGCGGCACTTGCTCTTCACGGATGTCCAGGCGCGAACGGCCATTGAAATAGATCGAAGGCGACGACAGGTGCACCAGGCGCCGCACATGTTCCTTCAGGCAGCCCTCGACCACGTTTTCGGTGACGACCACATTGCCTTGGTAGAAGTCCTGGTAGCGCCCCCAGTTGCCCACTGCGCCGGCGCAGTGCACCACCGCCTCGATGCCTTGGCACAGGCGGCGGGCCAACTCGGGGTCGCCCAGGTCGCCAGGGATGAACTGGGCGCCGCGCTTGACCAGGTGCTCGACCCCTTCGGCGCGGCGGCCGCTGACCCGCACGTCCAGGCCCTGCTCCAGGGCGTAGCGCGCAAAGCGCCCGCCAATGAAGCCACTCGCGCCGGTGACCAGAATTCGCATGTAAGACTCCGTCTTGCCAGATTTCAGATGCAACTGACGCCAGCCGTGGCTACAAGGGCACCAGCCATTGCCGTGCGGTGTGCCGCAGGTGGTCGGTCAGTTGCGCGAGCAATTGCCCGCCATTGCGCCAATGATGCCAGTACAGCGGCACGTCGATGGGGGTATCGCTGCAGATTTCCACCAACTGCCCGTTGGCCAGTTGCTCACGGGCCTGCAATTCGGGCACCAGCCCCCAGCCCAGCCCGGCCTCGGTCATGCGCAGGAAGCCTTCGGATGACGGGCACAGGTGGTGCAGGAAACCATCCTCGATGCCCAGTGAGGCCAGATAGCGATGCTGCAGGAAATCATCCGGGCCGTACACGATCGCCGGGGTGCGGGCCAGGCGGCTGGCGACAAAGCCTTGGGGGAAATGCCGCGCCATGAACCCGGGGCTGGCCAATGCCCGGTAGCGCATGGCCCCCAGCAGCAGGCTTCGCGCCCCGGCTACCGGGCGTTCACTGCCACACAGGCAGGCCGCCACTTCGCCAGCACGCATGCGTTTCAGGCCCACTTCCTGGTCTTCTACGACCAGGTCGGTCAATACGTTCTGCTGCGCACAGAAGTTGCCCACCGCACCGGCCCACCAGGTGGCCAGGCTATCGGCGTTGAGCGCAATGCGCAGGCGTTCCGGCATGCCCTCCTCGTCCAGCGCCGGCACCTGGCGCTGCAAGTCACGTTCCAGCAGGCGCACCTGCTGCACATGGTTGAGCAACTGACGGCCGACTTCGGTTGGGCTGGGCGGCGCGGCACGCACCAGCACGGGCTGCCCGACCCGCGCTTCGAGCAGCTTGATGCGCTGGGAGATGGCCGACTGCGACAAGCCCAGCACTTGCGCGGCACGCTCGAAACCACCCTGTTCGATCACCGCCGCCAGGGCGGCCAGCAACTTGTAGTCGAACATCGATTTTCCTAATGCCGGATCAGCTTTATTTGTTTTTCTTATACAGCGCAACCCACCACAATGGCCAGCATCTTTAAGGTTCCTTCTATATGGAGAGCACGCCATGTGGCAAAGCTATCTCAACGGCATGCTGGTGGCCTTCGGCCTTATCATGGCCATTGGCGCACAGAACGCCTTCGTCCTCGCCCAGAGCCTGCGCCGTGAGCATCACTTGCCGGTAGCAGCATTGTGCATCGTCTGCGATGCCCTCCTGGTGGCTGCCGGGGTATTCGGCCTGGCCACGGTGCTGGCCCACAACCCGACCTTGCTGGCGGTGGCGCGTTGGGGCGGCGCCGTGTTCCTGGTCTGGTACGGCGCCAAGGCGCTGCGCAGCGCCTGTGCCAGCCAGAGCCTGAAGCATCAGCAGGGCCAGGGCGTACGCTCGCGCCGTGCGGTGCTGCTCAGTGCCCTGGCGGTGACGCTGCTGAACCCGCACGTCTACCTCGATACGGTGTTGCTGATCGGTTCGCTGGGCGCCCAGCAGACTGAGCCTGGCGCCTATGTGGCCGGGGCGGCCAGTGCCTCGCTGCTGTGGTTCTCGACCCTGGCGATTGGCGCGGCCTGGCTGGCACCGTGGCTGGCACGGCCGGCGACCTGGCGCATGCTCGACCTCATGGTGGCGGTGATGATGTTCGCAGTGGCGGCGCAACTGATCTTTTCCTGAACAGACACCACCGGTCGGTATCGTGTAACCGCTCTGGAACCTCTATTCCCTATCTTTGTTGCGTGGTTATGCGCCGGGGCTGGTGCTATGATCGGCCCCTTGCGTCGCAAAGAGTACAAACTCGCCGACGCTCATAGGGCCGCCCGTGATCGGCCCTGCGCAAACCGCGAACTAGACCTGAATCAGGAGATCCACCATGGCTTTTGAATTGCCGCCGCTGCCGTACGCCCACGATGCCCTGCAGCCGCACATCTCCAAGGAAACCCTGGAGTTTCACCACGACAAGCACCACAACACCTATGTCGTGAACCTGAACAACCTGGTCCCAGGCACCGAATTCGAAGGCAAGACCCTGGAAGAGATCGTCAAGAGCTCTTCGGGCGGCATCTTCAACAACGCCGCTCAGGTCTGGAACCACACCTTCTACTGGAACTGCCTGTCGCCAAACGGCGGCGGCCAGCCTACCGGTGCCCTGGCTGAGGCCATCAACACCGCTTTCGGTTCCTTCGACAAGTTCAAGGAAGAGTTCACCAAGACTTCGGTTGGCACCTTCGGTTCCGGCTGGGGCTGGCTGGTGAAGAAAGCTGACGGTTCCCTGGCCCTGGCCAGCACCATCGGCGCCGGCTGCCCGCTGACCAGCGGCGACACCCCGCTGCTGACCTGCGACGTCTGGGAACACGCCTACTACATCGACTACCGCAACCTGCGTCCGAAGTACGTCGAGGCGTTCTGGAACCTGGTCAACTGGGCCTTCGTTGCCGAGCAGTTCGAAGGCAAGACCTTCAAGGCCTGAGTCATCCAGCCTTGATCAAAAAACCCGGCCATGTGCCGGGTTTTTTTGTGCCTGTATCAGACGCGAAGAGGCCTGCACGGTTTTGCTTGCTCAGCCTGCATAGCGCGCTAACATCAAACCTCTGGAAGATTGACACAGCGCACTCAAGTTGCGGGGGCAGGCAACCGATACACTGCTCATGATCGGCCGATAGTGTATCGTCATCGTTGATGGCAAAATGATGCCATGCGCATGGATTAAGGAAACCCCATTGAAGCTGGAATTGCGGAACAGCTTGTCGGTCAAGTTGCTCAGGGTCGTGCTGCTGTCGGCGTTGGCGGTTGGCGTCGTGCTCAGCTGTGCGCAAATTGTCTACGACACCTACAAGACCCGCCAGGCCGTGAACAACGATGCCCAGCGCATCCTCGACATGTTCCGCGACCCCTCCACCCAGGCGGTATACAGCCTCGACCGCGAAATGGGCATGCAGGTGATGGAAGGCCTGTTCCAGGACGAATCGGTGCGCATGGCGTCCATCGGCCACCCCAACGAAACCATGCTGGCCGAAAAGTCCCGCCCGCTGCAGGACATGCCCATGCGCTGGCTGACCGACCCGATCCTCGGCCAGGAACGCACCTACACCACGCAACTGGTCGGCCGCGGCCCCTATAGCGAATACTACGGCGACCTGAGCATTACCCTCGACACCTCGTCCTACGGCGAAGACTTCCTGATCAACGCGGTGATCATCTTCATTTCCGGCGTACTGCGGGCCTTGGCCATGGGCCTGGTGTTGTACCTGGTCTACCACTGGCTGCTGACCAAACCGCTGTCCAAGATCATCGAGCACCTCACCCAGATCAACCCCGACCGCCCGAGCCAGCACCAGATCCCGCTGCTCAAGGGCCACGAGAAGAACGAACTGGGTCTCTGGGTCAACACGGCCAACCAGTTGCTGGCGTCGATCGAGCGCAACACTCACCTACGCCATGAAGCCGAAAACAGCCTGCAGCGCATGGCCCAGTACGATTTCCTCACAGGCCTGCCCAACCGCCAGCAACTGCAGCAGCAACTGGACAAGATCCTCGTCGATGGCGGTCGCCTGCAACACCGTGTGGCAGTGTTGTGCGTGGGCCTGGACGATTTCAAGGGCATCAACGAACAGTTCAGCTACCAGGTTGGTGACCAACTGCTACTGGCCTTGGCCGACCGCCTGCGCGCCCACAGCGGCCGCCTGGGCGCCCTGGCGCGGCTGGGTGGTGACCAGTTTGCCTTGGTACAGGCCAATATCGAGCAGCCCTACGAGGCGGCCGAACTGGCGCAGAGCATCCTCGACGACCTGGAAGTGCCGTTCGACCTCGACCACCACCAGCAGATCCGTCTGCGCGCCACCATCGGCATCACCCTGTTCCCCGAAGACGGCGACAGCACCGAGAAGCTGCTGCAGAAAGCCGAACAGACCATGACCCTGGCCAAGGCCCGTTCGCGCAACCGCTACCAGTTCTACATTGCCAGCGTCGACAGCGAGATGCGCCGCCGCCGCGAGCTGGAAAAGGACCTGCGCGAAGCCCTTCCGCGCAACCAGCTGTACCTTGTGTACCAACCACAGATCAGCTACCGCGACCACCGTGTGGTCGGCGTCGAGGCGCTGCTGCGCTGGCAGCATCCAGAGCTGGGCATGGTGCCACCGGACCAGTTCATTCCGCTGGCCGAACAGAACGGCAGCATCATCAGCATTGGCGAATGGGTACTGGACCAGGCTTGCCGGCAACTGCGCGAATGGCACGACCAGGGCTTCAGCGAGCTGCGCATGGCGGTCAACCTGTCCACCGTGCAGCTGCACCACAGTGAACTGCCACGGGTGGTCAACAACCTGCTGCAGGCCTACCGTCTGCCGCCACGCAGCCTGGAGCTGGAAGTCACCGAAACCGGCCTGATGGAAGACATCAGCACTGCCGCCCAGCACCTGCTGAGCCTGCGCCGCTCCGGGGCGCTGATTGCCATCGACGACTTCGGCACCGGCTATTCGTCGCTCAGCTACCTGAAATCGCTGCCGCTGGACAAGATCAAGATCGACAAGAGCTTCGTCCAGGACCTGCTGGACGACGATGACGACGCCACCATCGTTCGCGCCATCATCCAGCTGGGCAAGAGCCTGGGCATGCAGGTGATCGCCGAAGGCGTGGAAACCGCCGAACAGGAAACCTACATCATTGCCCAAGGCTGCCACGAGGGCCAGGGCTATCACTACAGCAAGCCGCTGTCAGCCCGTGAACTGACCCACTTCCTCAAGCAGGCGCAGCGCAATCAGGTTTCGATGCTCTGAGCTGGCAGGCCTGGTTACAGGCTGTGACCCGCATTTACATGAATTGCGCGCCCGCCCCTTTACAGCAAATGCAAATCTTTCGCATGATGTTGCGCTTTCGCGTGCCACGGCGCACGGCCCACCCCTTGGTCCAACCACACGACGCAGGAAAACCAACAATGATTCGAATGCCTCTGGCCTCCGCCAGTCTGCTGGCCATTGCCATCGCTCTCGCCGGTTGCGGTGAAGGCAAGGACGACAAAGCCGCCGCGCCGCAAGCTCAGGCACCTGCCGCCGCCAGCACCACCGCTGCTGCGCCTGGGGCTGTTGACGAAGCCGCCGGCAAAGCCGTGGTCAAGCACTACGCCGAAATGGTCTACGCCGTGTACAGCGACTCGCTGAGCACCGCCAAGACCCTGCAGAGCGCAGTCGATGCGTTCCTGGCCAAGCCCAACGACGAAACCCTGAAAGCCGCCAAGCAAGCCTGGGTCGCCGCGCGCGTACCGTACCTGCAGACCGAGGCCTTCCGCTTCGGTAACACCATCATCGACGACTGGGAAGGCCAGGTGAACGCCTGGCCGCTGGACGAAGGCCTGATCGACTACGTCGACAAGAGCTACGAGCACGCCCTGGGCAACCCGGCTGCTGGTGCCAACATCATCGCCAACACCGAGATCCAGGTGGGCGAAGAGAAGGTCGACGTCAAGGACATTACCCCTGAAAAACTGGCCAGCCTGAACGAGCTGGCTGGCTCCGAGGCCAACGTTGCCACCGGCTATCACGCCATCGAGTTCCTGCTCTGGGGCCAGGACCTGAACGGTACCGGTCCAGGCGCTGGCAACCGCCCGGCGTCCGACTACCTGGAAGGCCAAGGCGCTACCGGTGGCCACAACGACCGCCGCCGTACCTACCTGAAAGCGGTCACCGACCTGCTGGTCACCGACCTCGAAGAGATGGTCGGCAACTGGGCACCGAACGTGGCCGACAACTACCGCGCCAAGCTGGAAGCCGAGCCTGTCAACGACGGCCTGCGCAAGATGCTGTTCGGCATGGGGAGCCTGTCGCTGGGTGAACTGGCGGGTGAGCGCATGAAGGTTTCGCTGGAAGCCAACTCGCCGGAAGACGAGCAGGACTGCTTCAGCGACAACACTCACTACTCGCACTTCTACGACGCCAAGGGCATCCGCAATGTCTACCTGGGCGAGTACACCCGCCCGGACGGCACCAAGGTCAGCGGCCCGAGCCTGTCGTCGCTGGTGGCCAAAGCCGATCCTGCTGCCGACGCCACCCTGAAGGCCGACCTGGAAGCCACTGAAGCCAAGATCCAGGTGATGGTCGACCACGCCCTTAAAGGCGAGCACTACGACCAGTTGATTGCAGCTGACAATGCTGCCGGCAACCAGATCGTGCGTGATGCCATCGCGGCCCTGGTCAAACAGACCGGCTCGATTGAACAGGCCGCTGGCAAGCTGGGCATTGCCAATCTGAACCCGGACACTGCGGACCACGAGTTCTGATCCTGCTGTAGCGCCTCATCGCAAACGCCCGGCCTAGTGCCGGGCGTTTTCATTTGTAGGCCTGGTAAAGCGCTTCCTGCTGCCTGAGGTACACGCAAGTGCCCATCCTGTAGCCCTTCAAGCAACCCAAACAGGAGGCAAAGTGCTGCAGATTCTTGATGTCTGGGGCGAAGGCCGAATCGTCCAGCGTGTAAATGGGAGGAACCTTGTTACCGGATTCACCCATGCCTACAACCTGAACAAGGCGGGCCAGCTCATCTCCAACGGGCCGTTTACGGGTAGGCATATTCCCAACCTGATTGTCGTATACGAATACGATGCTCCGGACTTTCCCCTCGACGATCACGCAGTCCCTCACGTAACGCTGATGGGCGCTCCGATCACCCACCATGTGGCCGAGGAAATCTGCCGGGTCGTTGCTCGCCCCGGCAAGGTTTACCTGTACGACCCCAACGAAACCGACCGCAAAATGTTCGAGGCCGTTGCCTTCGCCCAGGGGCTGCAGCCAATGGGCCGCTTCGTGCCCGCTGAACTCGCGCCCCCTTTCAACGAGATCACCCTGCTCGCAGCCTACGTCTACCGCACCCCGACGGCCCCGTTGCCACGCCCGGAAATCCAACACTAGAAGGAAACGCCAAATGGCCAGCCTCACCTACCTGCACTCCATCGCCAACAACACGCCCTATACCCTGACCCTGATCGACGGTGAAAACCGCAGCCAGAGCCTGGCAATAGGCGCCCAGCAAGCATGGAATGGCTCGCTCGCCGTGCCCTGGATCGGCAAATCGAGTGAAAACCACAAGGCCTTGCGCTTGATCCTCGGCCCGAATGCCGAGACCAACATCTGGGTATTTCAGGATTACTGGCAGCCCGCGCACAAGGATGCAATCAAGTGCCTCACCGCCTCATCCATGGAGTACGCCAGCGAAGAAGTCATCGAGGTCCCAGGCGACAACCGTGATGGCGGTAGCAAGAACCTGATCATCAGCCTGGTCAACAGAGAGTTCAAAATGTTGATGGCCTGAGCCCCCTCGGCAGCGACGATTTCATCAAGCAAACGCAAATTGCTCTTATTCAATGATCCTGGGCCTGCTAAGCTTGCACGCCGGTTTTTCGCTCACGCCCAGGATCCTTGATGTCCTCGTCGCTGTTCCGACTCTCTCCTCTGCTGCTGGCCTTTGCCCTCGCCGCCTGTGACGACGCCCCGCGTTTCACCCAGGCCGAGCCTGGCGAAGCATTGTCGGCCGGCAAGGCGACCGTGCAGCGCGCTGACCGCAACGCCTATTCCCTGCCTTCGGCCAACCTCTCGCCCGAGCGCCGCGTGGACTTCGCCGTGGGCAACAGTTTCTTCCGCAACCCCTGGGTCATCGCGCCGTCCACCACCACCGCCCGCGACGGGCTGGGCCCGCTGTTCAACACCAATGCCTGCCAGAACTGCCATGTTCGCGATGGCCGTGGCCACCCGCCAGCGCCGGGTGACAGCAACGCGGTGGGCATGCTGGTACGCCTGTCGATCCCCGACCAGCCCTACCTGGCCAAAGTGATCGAGCGCCTCGGCGTGGTACCGGAGCCGGTGTACGGCACCCAGCTGCAGGACATGGCCATCCCCGGCGTGGCGCCTGAAGGCAAGGTGCGGGTCAGCTATACACAGCAAACCGTGTCGTTCAAGGACGGCCACCAGGTCGAACTGCGCAAACCTGCCCTGCAGATCACCCAGCTCGGCTATGGCGTGATGCACCCCGACACGCGGTTTTCGGCGCGGGTCGCCCCGCCCATGATCGGCCTGGGCCTGCTCGAAGCCATTCCCGAAGCCGACCTGCTGGCCAACGAAGACCCGGACGACCGCAACCACGATGGCATCCGCGGGCGGGCCAACCGGGTGTGGGACGATGCCCAGGGCAAGACCGTGATCGGCCGCTTCGGCTGGAAAGCCGGTCAGCCCAACGTCAACCAGCAGAACGTGCATGCCTTTGCCGGTGACATGGGCCTGACCAGCACCCTGCAGCCACACGATGATTGCACCCCGGCCCAGGCCGACTGCCTGGCCGCACCCAACGGCGACGGCGCCAACGGCGAGAAAGAAGTCAGCGACAACATCCTGCGCCTGGTGACCTTCTACACCCGCAACCTGGCCGTGCCGGCCCGCCGCGTTGTGGGCGCGCCGCAGGTGCTGGCGGGCAAGAACCTGTTCTACCAGGCTGGCTGCCAGGGTTGCCACACACCGCAGTTCACCACGGCTGCCGAGACTACCGAACCAGAACTGGCCAACCAGGTCATCCGCCCCTACAGCGACCTGTTGCTGCATGACATGGGCCCAGGCCTGGCCGACGAACGCACCGAATTCGCCGCCAACGGCCAAGACTGGCGTACCGCGCCACTGTGGGGCATCGGGCTGAGCGAAACAGTGGCAGGCCACAGCCAGTTCCTGCATGACGGCCGCGCCCGCAACCTGCTTGAAGCCGTGCTCTGGCATGGTGGTGAAGCCGAGGCGGCACGCAACTTCGTACTCACTTTCAATGCCGAGCAACGCACTGCGTTGCTGGCGTTCCTGAACTCACTTTAAAACGCGCTAAGGAGCCGGGCATGTTCCGACCCAAACTGTTGTTCACCAGCCTCGCCGCACTCGCCCTCGGCGCCTGCTCGCCGCAGGACCCGCAAGCCGTGACCTCCGCCGCCATCGCCAAGCAAGTGATCCTGCCCACCTACAGCCGCTGGGTCGAAGCCGACCGCACGCTGGCCGCCAGCGCCCTGGCCTACTGCGAAGGCAAGGAAGACCTGGCCAAGGCCCGCGCCGACTTCCTCAACGCGCAGAAGGCCTGGGCCGAGCTGCAGCCGCTGCTGGTCGGCCCGTTGGCCGAAGGCAACCGCGCCTGGCAGGTGCAGTTCTGGCCCGACAAGAAGAACCTGGTCGGCCGCCAGGTCGAACAGCTCGTCAATGGCGACAAGCCGGTCAATGCCGCGACTCTGGGCAAGGCCAGCGTGGTGGTACGTGGCTTGTCAGCCTACGAGTACATCCTGTTCGACAGCAAGCCGGACATCGCCACTGCCGAGCAGAAAGCCCGCTACTGCCCGCTGCTGGTGGCCATCGGTGAACACCAGAAGGTCCTGGCCGAGGAGATCCTCAAGGGCTGGAACAGCACCGACGGCATGCTTTCGCAGATGACCAAGTTCCCGAACCAGCGCTACGCAGACTCTCACGAGGCAATCGCAGACCTGCTGCGCTCCCAGGTCACCGCCCTGGATACCCTGAAGAAGAAGCTGGGTGCGCCGATGGGTCGCCAGAGCAAGGGCATCCCGCAGCCGCTGCAAGCCGAAGCCTGGCGCAGCCACAATTCGCTGAAGAGCCTGGAGGCCACCCTCAAGGCCGCCGAAACCGTTTGGGTCGGGGTCGACAACCAGGGCCTGCGCGGCCTCCTGCCCAGCGATCAGAAAGCGCTGGCAGACAAGATCGACGCCGCCTACGCTACCTCGCTCAAACTGCTGGCCGACAACCAGAAAACGCTCGGTGAGCTGCTGGCCAACGACGCAGGCCAGCAAACCCTCAACCAGCTCTACGACAGCCTCAACGCCGTCCATCGCCTGCACGAAGGCGAGCTGGCCAAGGCGCTGAACATCCAGCTGGGCTTCAATGCCAACGACGGTGACTGATCATGCTGCGACGCCAGGCACTCAAACTCGGTAGCGTATTGCTCAGCGCCCTCACCTTGGGCGGCTGGAGCCTGTTCCGCAACAAAGGCAGCGAACCTTTGCTGCTCTCGGCGCGTGACGATGGCGACGGCAAGCACTATGCCGTCGGTTTTCGCCTGGACGGCACCCAGGTGTTCAGCACCCAGGTCGCCCAGCGTTGCCATGCCATCGTCCACCACCCCGAGCAGCCGATCGCCTTGTTCGTCGCCCGCCGCCCCGGTACCGAAAGCTACCTGGTCGACTTGCGCGACGGGCGCCTGCTGCAAACGGTGGTTTCGCAGCCTAACCGGCACTTCTACGGCCACGCGGTGGTACACAAGGGCGGCGAATGGCTGTATGCCACCGAGAACGACACCACCGACCCGGGGCGCGGCGTGCTTGGCGTATACCGTTTCGAGGGCGAACGCCTGGTGCACACCGGCGAGATCCCGACCCACGGCATTGGCCCGCATGAGGTCGCCTGGCTGCCCGATGGTGAAACACTGATCGTGGCCAATGGCGGTATCCGTACCGAAGCCGAAAGCCGGGTAGAGATGAACCTCGACGCCATGCAGCCAAGCCTGGTGCTGATGCAGCGCGACGGTACCCTGCTGAGCAAGGAAACCTTGGCCCAGCAGATGAACAGCGTGCGCCACCTGGCGGTGGGCAGCGATGGCACCATTGCTGCCTGCCAGCAGTTCATGGGCGATGCCGACGAAACTGCCGAGCTGTTGGCGATCAAACGCCCGGGCGAGCCGTTCAAGGCCTTCCCGGTGCCGGAACGCCAGTTGCAGGCCATGGCCCAGTACACTGCCAGTGTCGCCATCCACAGCGAACTGCGACTGGTGGCGCTGACTGCGCCAAGGGCCAACCGCCTGTTCGTCTGGGACCTGGACAGCGGCGCGGTGCGGCTGGACGCGCCCATGCCCGATTGCGCGGGGGTTGGCGCGGTGAAAGACGGCTTTGTCGTCACCTCCGGGCAGGGCCGTTGCCGCTTCTACGATTGCCGCAAGGCCGAGCTGGTCGGGCAGCCGATGAACCTGCCGTCCGGTTTCTGGGACAATCACCTGCATCTTGTCTGATTGATCCGCTGCCTGCACCGGCCCTATCGCCGGCAAGCCAGCTCCCACAGGTACACCACAGGTCCTGAAACCTACGGTGTACCTGTGGGAGCTGGCTTGCCGGCGATAGGGCCGGTGCAGACAATTCACTCCCCTTCAATCAAAAAACAGTCAATACTTCCCCCATCCACACGTGGGCAGGATCGCCCGTTGTCGTGTCCAGGCTAATAACAACCGTATCCAGGGAACCGGACCTATGCTGCGCCGCCGCATGCTGATCATGTTGGCCGTGGTTCTGCTGATCGTGCTGGCCTTGGGGGGCTACAAGGCTTTCTCCATCTACCAGCAGATCCAGATGTTCACTGCCCCCAAGCCGCCCATCACCGTAGCGGCAGCCTTGGCCGAACAGCGCCAGTGGCAGGAGCGCCTGCCCGCCGTCGGCAGCCTCAAGGCCCTGCAGGGTGTGGAACTGAGCCTGGAGGTAGAAGGGATCGTCAAATCCCTGCACTTCGACTCGGGCCAGCAGGTCAAGGCCGGGCAACTGCTGCTGCAACTCAACGACGACCAGGAAACGGCCCTGCTCGGCACCGCCCAGGCTGACCTGGGCCTGGCCAAGGTCGATTTTGGCCGGGGCAGCCAGCTGGTCGGTGACTCGGCCATCTCCCGTGGCGAGTTTGATCGCCTAAGCTCCCAGTACCGCCGAAACCAGGCGGTGGTCGAGCAGCTCAAGGCGCAGAAGATCAAGAAGAGCATCAACGCCCCGTTCAGCGGCACCATCGGCATCCGCCAGGTAGACATCGGCCAATACCTCGCCGCCGGCACGATGATCGCCACCCTGCAGGATACGTCCAGCCTGTACGTCGACTTCAACGTACCGGAACAGGCCCTGCCGAAGCTGAGCCTGGGCCAGCAGGTGCTGTTACAGGTGGCCGCCTACCCGGGCCAGACCTTCCCCGCCAGCCTCAGCGCCATCAACCCCAAGGTGGAAGAAACCACACGCAACCTGCTGGTCCGTGCCGTCCTGGCCAACCCCGACGGCAAGCTGCTGCCAGGCATGTTCGCCAACCTGCTGATCTTGTTGCCCAACCCTCAATCACAAGTGGTGGTGCCGGAAAGCGCGATCACCTACACCCTGTATGGCAACTCGGTGTACGTCGCCACGCCAAAGAAGGACAAGGATGGCCAGCCCGAAACCGACGACAAGGGCCAACCCAGGCTGGTCGCCGAACAACGCACGGTTCAAACCGGCGAGCGCCGCGACGGTGTGGTGGTGGTCAGCAAGGGCCTGCAGGCCGGCGAACAGGTGGTCACCGCCGGGCAACTGAAGCTCACCCCGGGCGCCGCGATCCGCATCGGCCAGGACCAAGCCCTCAAGCCCGAACAGGGCGTCCCGGGCAAGGACTGACAGGAGGCTGGCATGGCGTTTACCGATCCGTTCATCCGTCGCCCGGTGCTGGCCAGCGTGGTTAGCCTGCTGATCCTGCTGCTGGGCTTCCAGGCCTGGAACAAGCTGCAGATCCGCCAGTACCCACAAATGGAAAACGCCCTGATCACGGTGACCACCGCCTACCCCGGGGCCAACGCCGAGACCATCCAGGGCTACATCACCCAGCCGCTGCAGCAAAGCCTGGCCAGCGCCGAAGGCATCGACTACATGACTTCGGTGAGCCGGCAGAACTTCTCGATCATTTCCATCTACGCGCGTATCGGCGCCGACAGCGACCGGTTGTTCACCGAGCTGCTGGCCAAGGCCAACGAAGTGCGCAACAAACTCCCTCAGGACTCCGAAGACCCGGTGCTCAGCAAGGAAGCCGCCGATGCCTCGGCGCTGATGTACGTCAGCTTCTACAGCAAGGAAATGAGCAACCCGCAGATCACCGACTACCTGTCGCGGGTCATCCAGCCCAAGCTGGCCACGTTGCCAGGCATGGCCGAGGCGGAGATTCTCGGCAACCAGGTGTTTGCCATGCGGATCTGGATCGACCCGGTGAAGCTGGCCGGCTTCGGCCTGTCTGCCACTGACGTGACCAATGCGGTACGCCGCTACAACTTCCTGTCTGCCGCCGGTGAGGTGAAGGGCGAGTACGTGGTCACCAGTATCAACGCCAGTACCGAGCTGAAATCGGCCGAGGCATTCGCCGCCTTGCCGGTCAAGACCAGCGGTGACAGCCGTGTGCTGCTGGGCGATGTGGCGCGGGTCGAGATGGGGGCAGAAAACTACGACACGGTCAGTTCGTTCGACGGTACTCCGTCGGTGTATATCGGCATCAAGGCCACCCCGGCAGCCAACCCGCTGGATGTGATCAAGGAAGTTCGGCGCATCATGCCCGAGCTGGAAAGCCAGCTGCCCTCGGCGCTCAAGGTGTCGATCGCCTACGACGCCACCCTGTTCATCCAGGCCTCCATCGACGAAGTGGTCAAAACCCTCGGTGAAGCGGTGCTGATCGTCATCGTGGTGGTGTTCCTGTTCCTCGGCGCCCTGCGCTCGGTACTGATCCCGGTGGTGACCATTCCCCTGTCGATGATCGGCGTGCTGTTCTTCATGCAAATGATGGGCTACTCGCTCAACCTGCTGACCCTGCTGGCCATGGTGTTGGCCATCGGCCTGGTGGTGGACGATGCCATTGTCGTGGTGGAGAACATCCACCGGCACATGGAGGAAGGCAAGTCGCCGTTCGACGCGGCACTTGAGGGCGCCCGGGAAATTGCCATGCCAGTGGTGTCGATGACCATCACCCTGGCTGCCGTCTATGCGCCGATCGGCTTCCTCACCGGGCTTACAGGGGCCTTGTTCAAGGAGTTCGCCCTGACCCTGGCCGGGGCGGTGATCATTTCCGGCATCGTGGCCCTGACCCTTTCACCGATGATGTGCGCCCTGCTGCTGCGCCGGGAGCAGAACCCCAGCGGCCTGGCCCATCGCCTTGACCAGCTGTTCGAACGCCTGAAGGTACGCTACCAGCGCCTGCTGCACGCCACCCTCGACAGTCGGCCGGTGGTGCTGGTGTTTGCCGTGATCGTGCTGTGCCTGATCCCGGTGCTGCTCAAGTTCACCCAGAACGAACTGGCACCCAACGAGGACCAGGGGGTGATCTTCATGATCAGCAGCTCGCCGCAGCCGGCCAACCTCGATTACCTCAACGCCTACACCGACCAGTTCACACCCCTGTTCAAAACCTTCCCCGAGTATTACTCGTCGTTCCAGATCAATGGTTTCAATGGTGTGCAGAGCGGCATTGGTGGTTTTTTGCTCAAGCCCTGGAACGAGCGCGAACGTACACAGATGGAGCTGCTGCCGCTGGTGCAGGCCAAACTTGAGGAAGTCGGCGGCCTGCAGATTTTCGGCTTCAACCTGCCCTCGTTGCCCGGCACTGGCGAGGGCCTGCCGTTCCAGTTCGTGATCAATACCGCTGGCGACTACCCGGCGCTGCTGGAGGTGGCCCAGCGCATCAAGACGCGCGCCCAGGCATCTGGCAAGTTCGCCTTCCTCGACATCGACCTGGCCTTCGACAAGCCTGAAGTGGTGGTCGACATCGACCGGGCCAAGGCGGCGCAGATGGGGGTGTCGATGGACACGTTGGGCGGCACACTGGCCACCTTGCTGGGCGAGGCGGAAATCAACCGCTTCACGCTGGAAGGACGCAGCTACAAGGTAATTGCCCAGGTCGAGCGGCCATACCGCGACAACCCCGGCTGGCTGAACAACTACTACGTGAAGAACGACCAGGGCCAACTGCTGCCACTCTCGACCCTGATCACCCTCACCGACCGCGCCCGCCCGCGCCAGCTCAACCAGTTTCAGCAGTTGAACTCGGCGATCATCCAGGGCGTGCCCATGGTCAGCCTGGGCGAAGCGCTGAAGACCGTGCAGGACATTGCCCGCGAAGAGGCCCCCGAAGGCTTCGCCTTCGACTATGCCGGCGTGGCCCGCCAATACGTGCAGGAAGGCAGCGCGCTGTGGGTGACCTTCGGCCTGGCACTGGCGATCATCTTCCTGGTGCTGGCAGCGCAATTCGAAAGCTTCCGCGACCCGCTGGTAATCCTGGTGACGGTGCCGTTATCCATCTGCGGGGCGCTGCTGCCGCTGTTCCTGGGTATATCGAGCATGAACATCTACACCCAGGTGGGGCTGGTGACCTTGATCGGGCTGATCAGCAAGCACGGCATTCTCATCGTCGAGTTCGCCAACCAGCTGCGTGAGGAGCGCGGCCTGAGCGTGCGCGAGGCCATCGAAGAAGCGGCGGCCATTCGCCTGCGGCCGGTGCTGATGACTACGGCGGCGATGGTGTTCGGCATGGTGCCGCTGATTCTGGCGACCGGCGCCGGGGCGGTCAGCCGTTTTGACATCGGGACGGTGATCGCCACCGGGATGTCGATTGGCACACTGTTTACCTTGTTTGTGCTGCCTTGTATCTACACCTTGTTGGCGCACAAGACGAATGCCAAGGAACCTGCAATAGCCTGACCGGCCTCTTCGCGGGCTTGCCCGCTCCCGCAGACAGGGCATCGGGCCTGACATGGGTGCAGTACCTGTGGGAGCGGGCAAGCCCGCGAAGAGGCAGTATGGGTACAGAAGGCCGATAGAAAATCACTGCTACGCAACACAATCTAATAATTACCGCTCACAAGCTCCCACATCATTCAGATTCACGGCTGATCTTCCTGCTCGCCAGTGAAAGACTGAACAACTGTCTCATCCACTCTGCCCGGTAACTATTAGACTCAGAATGGCAGGCTACCCGCGAGCCAGACGTCTTCCAGCAAAATTCAAACACTCCTGGAAATGGCTTCGGTAAAAAATCCTACGCCTTGATCAGAAGTTTCGCCACCCTCTTCGGCTTGTACATCTTGGGCTTAACGCTATTATCAAAAACGTCGCAATGACGCGACGCACACATGGATAAATCAATAATTTTCAAAAACCATCCCTCTACCGGCAAGGTGGTTATTGACCCTCTAAAAGACAATTGCATGCTTCGGATATCCGCAATATCCAAAATCACGATGTTGGCAATTAAACGCACCGATGTATTGAAAGATTCAGGCTATACGTTACAGTTCAGGGCAGCGGGAATCGTCTCTCTATGAGTCAGGCCAAAAACTTTAAAATCACCATTCTTCGCCCATTGCTTTTGATTCTTTTATGTCTATTAGGCGTTTTTCCTCTGGACGTCATCCTTCCTTCGTTCCCTGCGCTTTCAGAAGCCTTTCAAGTAGAACCAAAGCAAATAGCTTACTCTGTAAGCTTATTCGCGTTTGGCGTAGCTGTGGCGCAAATATTTATTGGCCCTCTGTCTGACCGAACTGGGCGTAAAAGGCTATTAATCGTTGGTTTGGGGGTATCCATTGCTGGGGCTATTGGCTGCCTAATTTCAACTGACTATGAGATTTTTTTGGCATTTCGGTTGTTGCAAGCCGCCGGCTGTGGCAGCTTGGTTCTTGGCCAAGCACTTGTACAGGACCTGTATAGTGGAAAGCAGCGCAACACCATGCGCATCTTGTTGACGAGTGCAAGTGGTTTATTCATATCCATCTCGCCCGTCGCCGGTGCAGCTATCCAACAATCAATCGGCTGGACAGGCAGCTTTACTGTATTTATTGGAATAGCCATCTCAGTCATCGTGCTTGCATGGGTTCTGCTGAACGAAACACCTGTTTTATGCGCGGGTAATTCAGGTGTTCAAAGTTATATTGTGATGTTGCGCGACGCCTTCTATGTAACCTATTCCCTACAGGCCACTTTAGCGTTCGCCTGCCATTTTTCCTTCATCGTCGTTGCACCACTGGTACTGATGGAGCAGCTAGGCCTTACGCCGTATCAGTTTTCCGTTGTATTCATCGCCTACGGGCTGGCGTATGTCGTTGGTGGTGCCATCGCGACTTTCTTGAACAATCGCATCAGCGCACAAGCTCAGATCTGCGCGGGATTTCTACTGATAGGCTCCGCAGGTGCGGCCCTATTGATTTGGCAGTGGGTAGCAGGGCTGACAGTAATAGGCCTCATGATACCGATGATTTTATGTACAGCAGGAACGACGTTGGTACGCCCCGCTGCGGCTACGCAAGCATTAGCCCGCTATCCGCAGCAGGCAGGGGCAGCAGCGTCGCTCAACACAACAGTGCTATTTGCCGGGGGTGGTTTCGCAGGCACTGTGATTGCGTCAGCTGAACAGCTGCTTCCATTGAGCCTGGGGATTCTGTTCTTGAGCAGCGCCCTTGGCGGTTTCCTGCTGCTCACGCGCCTCAAAGGCAATAGCCTGCAGCACTGCTAACTTTTGCAGAAGAGGCCAGAAAGCCCGACACAAAAATGCCAGAGGCCCCGCAATCGCGAGGCCTCTGGCATTTCTAGCTACCGCAGGGTTCAACCAAATGGCCGTAACCCCTGACGCAGGCCAAACAGGAACAGCAAAAGGTCCTGGTCCGGCGCAACCTGTGCCTGCTGCTGCTGTTTCGCTTCCCGCGGCAACGCGCACTGGTCGGCCATTTCAGCCTTGCTGAACACGGTCGGCCTGGGCTCTTCCCAGGCAGCCACCGCCACGGTGGTGACCGCCAGGCCAGCTACCAGGAACAAAGCTCGAGCTATTTCTAGTTTCATTACCCTAACCCTTTGACAGCGCTGCCAAACGCCATCTGGTAAAAGTAGAGCAGCGTCTGCCATTCCGCGTCATTGAGCGACGAATGGCGGCGCAGTTGGCGCAGGTCGTTGCCAGCCGCACGCTGACAACTGATGCGCCGCCTGCACTTCTCAAGGTCCAGCAGCGCCACTTCGACGCGCGCTTGCTCGCTTTCGCCAATTACCTTGATGAATACGTGCTTGCCATACAGGCAGCCGTGCTGCCAGTGCCCCAGGTGCATACGCGCCAGGTTATCCGCCAGGTCCTTGAGCATGCGCTCATGCACCACCTGCGGGTAGCGCTCGCGGGCACCTTCGGCATGCCAGGTGTCTAGCTCGACAAAACCATCCAGCGCTTCGCTCACCAGCAGCGCACGCCACTGGTGGTCGGCATCGCGTTCGGCGCCACAGAAGACAATGCGGGGTACACGCACACCCAGTTGCTCGAAACTGTTCAACGCATCGAGTTCACGCAATACGGTCGGCCGGCCGAAAGGGTGCAGCAGGCTGCGATAGATATGCCCGACCTGGCGCTTGGCATACAGCAGCTTGCCGCTGGCATCGTTGAGGCGTTGCACACCACTCTCGCCGCCGCGGCGCTGGTTAGGCTCCTCGACCCACTCGCCCTGTTGGCGCCAGTAAAAATCGAACCGCGACTCCCCGTTCTGGGCTACAGCCATCAAACACTACCCCTTACGCAATACATAGACCCGCCACATGGCATAGAACGGCAGGAAGTCGAGGCGTTCCTGGATTCTGAAGCCGGCGGCCCTGAATTCTTCTTCAACCGTTTCGGCAGGTAACACGAAACGGTTCTGGTAATTGTCCTGCTCGGCCTTGGCACTGCGGCGGTGTTCCAGTTTTTTCCGGCGCCAGGCCTTGAAATTGCCATCCACCCACAGTGAAAGGATCACACTATCACGGCTAACCCGCTGAAATTCCGAAAGAATGGTCTTTCGGTGGGCAGATTCGCCAATGTGATGGAACAGGCGCATGCAGAAAATGCTGTCCACCGCGTTATCCGGCAGGTCAATGGCAAACGCTGACGTCTGCAAAGGACGTACCCGCGCCACCACTTCTGGCGGTTGCGCGGCGCACGCTGTCTCGATCATCGCTTCGGAATTGTCGGCACCAATAATCACCCTGTTGGGCTTTTCTGCCAACAGCGGCCAGAAGCGGCCCGCACCGCACGGCAGGTCCAGTACCAGGCCAGGCTCACCTGCCAATGCCAGGGCGCGGCGCGCCAGTTGCTCATCTCGCTTGTGGGAAAGGCGTCGCGCCAGGCCGTCCTGGTGCTTGAGAAAGTACTCACGCGCATGGTCTTTGTCGTACTTCTCGGAAAATTCAAGCTTGATGGGGCTACGCATTGGGCATCTCCTGACTCCAGTGCCGCTCACCTTAGGCAAGCAAGCGTTGGAATCAGGTCACGCCAATGTGAAAAAAATGTTGCCCTCCCTTTGACCTGTTACAAGCCATTACTCGGCCATGGCGTTCAGGTCGCCTTTGCCCGTGGTACTGCTCAGGTCTACCTGGAAACGGCAACCATGCGGCAAGGTGGATGTCAGGGTGACACGCCAGCCTTGGTCATCACAGATCCGCTGTACCAGCGAAAGCCCCAGCCCCAGGCCCTCGCCGCGCCGCTCATCGCCGCGTACGAACGGCTTGAACATGGCCTCGCGCTGCTCTTCGGGAATGCCCACACCGCTGTCCTCCACACTGAAACCGTTGGCTTCCAGGCTCAGGCGGATGTAGCCGCTGTCGGTGTAGTGCGCAGCATTACGCAACAGGTTACCCATCACTGACTGCAGGAAAGTGGCGTTGTACAGCACCGGGCTTGCGCTGACGCGGCCATCGAAGTACAGGGTAAGGCCCTTCTGCTCGATGGTATCGCGCCACACGCCGATAAGCTCGTCGGCCACTTCGCGAAGGGTCGCCTGCGAAGCCACCGCCCCCTCGTCACGCTGCGCCCGCGCCAGCATCAGGAAGGTCTTGACCAGTTCGCGCATTTCTTCGGTGGCCCGCGCCACGCGCTCCACCTGGCTACGCGCGCGGGCGTCGAGGTTGGGGTTCTCCATCAGCAGTTCGCAGGACGTGGCCAACACCATCAAAGGCGTACGCAGTTCGTGGCTGACGTCACTGGTGAACAGCCGTTCGCGGGTCAGTGCGTCGCGCAGACGGCCCAGGGTGTCATCGAAAGCCACTGCCAACTGGCCAACTTCGTCCGCGGCATAGTCCGGTGCCAGCGGCGGGGCCAGGCCCAGCAGCTGGTCACGGTGGCGTACCTGGCGAGCCAGGCGGATCACCGGCGCCATCACCCGGCGCGCCACCAGCCAGCCGAGGATAACGGCCAGCACCAGGCTGAGCACGAAGCCCACCACCACCACCGCGAACAGCACGCGCTCGCGTTCTTCGAAGTCGCTCTGGTCCTGCAGCAGCACATAACGGCGGCCATCGACGATCTCGACCATGGCGTGGTACGACAGCTGGTCGCGAAACACCTCGTGAAAGCCCCGGTCGAGGTGGCGCAGGTCTTTGGGCAGCTCGAAGTCGTCACGCCCGCCGCTGAAGTAGAACAGCTGATCGGGGCGTGGCCGGTGGCTCCAGTCGCTGACGCTGTCCATGCGCAGCAGGCGCTGCAGGTCACCGCCCAATACCGAGGAAATCAACCGCTCTTCGACCAGGTGCACAGTGGCAACGATGCCGAAGGCGAACGCCCCGGCCACCAGCGCGCTCATCAAGGCAAAGGCGATGATGATGCGCTGGGCAAGGCTTTGCTTAAACTCCATCGCGACCCTCGGCGAGGCGATAGCCGACGCCATGGACGGTATGCAGCAACGGTTTTTCAAACGGTTTGTCGATCACCTGACGCAGCTGGTGTACATGGCTGCGCAGGCTGTCGCTGTCAGGGCAGTCGTCGCCCCACAAAGCCTCTTCCAGCACTTCGCGGCGCAGTACGTGCGGGCTTTTCTGCATCAGCACTGCCAGCAGCTTGAGACCGACCGGGTTGAGCTTGAGCAAGCGCCCCTGACGGGTAACCTCCAGGGTGTCGAGGTCGTAGCTGAGGTCGGACACCTGCAGCGTGCGGCGCCCACCGCCCTGGGCACGGCGCAGCACCGCTTCGATGCGGGCCGCCAGCTCCGACAGGGCGAACGGCTTGAGCAGGTAGTCGTCGGCACCGGAGCGGAAGCCTTGCAGGCGGTCGTCCAGCTGGTCGCGGGCGGTAAGCATGATCACCGGCGTGTCGCGGCGGGCGTCCTCACGCAAGCGCTTGCACAGGGTGTAGCCATCGATGCCGGGCAGCATGATGTCCAGCACGATCAGGTCGTAGTGTTCGGTGGCCGCCAGGTGCAGGCCGGACAGGCCGTCCTGGGCGCAGTCGACGGTATAGCCCTTCATGCCCAGATAATCGGCCAGGTTGGCCAGGATATCGCGGTTGTCTTCAACCAAAAGAATGCGCATCGGTTTCTCCTGTGCGGCGCTTCTCGCTGTGGTGCGCGGCAGGCGCAGCTTAAGGCCAATGCCTGCATGGTGCCAGCCCCAAGCAAAATTCACAGCACTTGACGGTTTTTTCACTGATCCTTCACGGACACAGGATAGCGGGCGGCCGACAATGCCCGATCTTTTTCGTGCCCTGGAGCCGTCATGCAGCAACGAACCCGCCCTCGCCCGATCAATTACTGGCTGTACCTCGGCATACCCTTGGCGACTGCGCTGGCCTTGATCCTGCTGGAGCTGACTTCGGTCGACATGGATGTGGCCAACCTGTTCTTCGATCCCGCTGCCCGGCAGTTCATTGGCCGCCACAGTTATCTGCTGGAAAACATCCTGCACGACCGGGTCAAGCAACTGGTGATCTTGCTGGGTGTGTTGTCGCTGCTGACGTTTGCCGCCAGTTTCTTCTGGAAGCGCCTGTTCGGCTGGCGCCGCGAACTGGGCTGCCTGGTGCTGGCCCTGGGCCTGTCCACAGCCTTTGTCACGCCGCTGAAAAAGGTGACCCAGGTGCAGTGCCCGTGGAGCCTGACCCAGTTTGGCGGCACGGAAACCTACAGCAAGCTGCTGGAGCCGCGTCCGGCCACCGACAAGCCTGGGCTGTGCTGGCCGGGTGGGCATGCAGCTACCGGGTTCTGCCTGTTTGGTGTGTTCTTCATGCTGCGTGATCGCAAGCCGCGGTTGGCACGGGTGGCGTTCGTAGTGGCGCTGATAGCCGGATCAGTGCTGGGTGTGGGGCGGATGATGCAGGGGGCGCACTTTTTGTCGCACAACGTGTGGACGGCCGTGTTCTGCTGGTTGATCGGGTTAGGGTCGTATTACCTGGTTCTGTATCGGCGGGGCGTGGTGGAAGCGCCATCTGTCGAACCTAGCGTCGCCTGACAGAGGGGCCGCTTTGCGGCCCATTCGCAGCACAAGGCTGCTCCTACAAGGTTACGCGTCGGTGCCGGACTGTACGCGATACCTGTAGGAGCAGCCTTGTGCTGCGAAGAGGCCCTCACAGGAAAATGAAAAGCCCCGGTTCTCACGAACCGGGGCTTTTTAATGGTGCAGGGGGTAAGGCTGGCTTACATCATGCCGCCCATGCCACCCATGCCGCCCATATCTGGCATGCCGCCGCCAGCTGGGGCTTCGCTCGGAGCGTCAGCAATCATGGCTTCGGTGGTGATCATCAGACCGCCGATCGAAGCAGCAGCTTGCAGGGCCGAACGGGTGACCTTTGCTGGGTCCAGGATACCCATCTCGATCATGTCGCCGTATTCGCCGGTAGCAGCGTTGTAACCGTAGTTGCCGGAACCTTGCTTGACCTTGTCAGCGACAACGCTTGGCTCGTCGCCGGCGTTGGCAGTGATCTGGCGCAGCGGCGCTTCAACAGCGCGACGCAGCAGGGCGATACCGACGTTCTGGTCTTCGTTGTCGCCTTTCAGGTCAACGATTGCGTTCAGGGCGCGAACCAGGGCAACACCACCGCCAGGCACTACGCCTTCTTCAACGGCTGCACGGGTAGCGTGCAGGGCGTCTTCAACGCGGGCTTTCTTCTCTTTCATTTCAACTTCGGTGCCGGCACCGACCTTGATCACGGCAACACCGCCAGCCAGCTTGGCCAGACGCTCTTGCAGCTTCTCACGGTCGTAGTCCGAGGAAGTCTCTTCGATCTGGGCACGGATCTGCTTGACGCGTGCCTGGATGTCATCTTCAACGCCAGCGCCGTCGATGATGGTGGTGTTTTCCTTGGACAGGATGACGCGCTTGGCGTTACCCAGGTGCTCCAGGGTAGCGGTTTCCAGGGACAGGCCGATTTCTTCGGAGATGACCTGGCCGCCGGTCAGGACAGCGATGTCCTGCAGCATGGCCTTGCGACGGTCGCCGAAGCCCGGAGCCTTGACAGCAGCAACCTTGACGATGCCGCGCATGTTGTTGACTACCAGGGTAGCCAGCGCTTCACCTTCAACGTCCTCGGCAACGATCAGCAGAGGGCGGCCGGCCTTGGCAACGGCTTCCAGAACTGGCAGCAGCTCACGGATGTTGGAGATCTTCTTGTCGACCAGCAGCAGCAGTGGGCCTTCCAGCTCGGCAACCATGGTGTCCGGCTTGTTGACGAAGTACGGCGACAGGTAGCCGCGGTCGAACTGCATGCCTTCTACAACAGACAGTTCGTTATCCAGGCCCGAGCCTTCTTCAACGGTGATCACGCCTTCTTTACCGACTTTTTCCATGGCTTCGGCAATGATGTTGCCGATGGAGTCGTCAGAGTTGGCGGAGATGGTGCCTACCTGAGCAATGGCCTTGGAATCGGCGCATGGCTTGGACAGGTTTTTCAGCTCGGCAACAACGGCGGCGGTCGCCTTGTCGATGCCGCGCTTCAGGTCCATCGGGTTCATGCCGGCAGCGACGGCTTTCAGGCCTTCGTTGACGATGGCCTGAGCCAGAACGGTAGCGGTGGTGGTGCCGTCACCGGCAGCGTCGTTGGCCTTGGAAGCAACTTCCTTGACCAGCTGGGCGCCCATGTTTTCGAAGGCGTCTTTCAGCTCGATTTCTTTGGCGACGGAAACGCCGTCCTTGGTGATGGTTGGCGCGCCGAAGCTCTTGGCCAGTACCACGTTACGGCCTTTCGGGCCCAGGGTCGCTTTTACAGCGTCAGCCAGTACGTTGACACCAACCAGCATTTTCTTACGAGCGGAATCGCCAAACTTTACGTCTTTAGCAGCCATGATCGTTTAATCCTTGAAATTCTTTGGAGTAACGGGAAGTCGGGGAAATCAGCCTTCGACAACGGCGAGGATTTCGTTCTCGGCCATGACCAGCAGGTCTTCGCCATCGACTTTCACGGTGTTGCTGCCCGAGTAAGGGCCGAAGACCACTTTGTCACCCACTTTCACGGCCAGCGCGCGAACTTCGCCGTTGTCCAGGATGCGACCGGTGCCGACGGCTACAACTTCGCCGCGGTTTGGTTTTTCAGCGGCCGAACCCGGCAGGACGATACCGCCAGCGGTTTTCGATTCTTCTTCGCTGCGACGGATGACTACGCGGTCATGCAGAGGACGAAGCTTCATTGTCGATCTCTCCCAAATTGTGGTTTTCATCGGCCGGTATCGACACCGGCGGGTTGATGCTGTCCGGCGTTGCCGGGAAGTGGCCCGCGTTGGGCGAACCACTTGTGTAATGTCTGGTGTTGCCACCAGAAACCTTGCGGTGACCACATACATGAGGCCGCCATAATCAATTACAAGGCTAGGTACACAAAATTTTTCATCAGGCCGAAAAAGACCGGGGCCGCTTTTGCGGCCCCGGTGCGTTCTACTTGTCGCGGCGCTCGTACTCGCCTTCGATCACGTTCGGGCGATGGCCGCCCTCACGCGGCTGCGCCTGGAACGGGTCGTCCTGGAACGCTCGCTGGCGCATGGCCTGGGCCTCGGCACGCTCGCGCATCTTGCGCGCAGCCAGATGACGGGTGAACGGCAGGAGGCACAGCAGGCCGAGCACGTCGCTGATGAAGCCTGGCAACAGCAGCAGGCCGCCACCAACGGCCAACATCATGCCCTGGAACATGTCTTCGGCGGGCAGTTCACCGCGCTGCAGGCTCTCACGGGCACGCAATGCGGTGGCCAGCCCGGCCACCCGCATCACCAGCACGCCCAAGGCGGAGCCGGCGATGATCAGCAGCAGCGCCGGGAAGAACCCGATCGCGGCACTGACCTTCACGAAGACGAACAGCTCCAGCACGGGAAACAGCAGAAACAACAGTAGAAAAGCACGCATCAAAGCAATCCTCGTTGGAAGACAACCTTCCTGTAAGACCTACAGATGGATGCAGATGCTCGGTTTTTCAACCCTCGACCTGCGCCGCAGTGGGCCACTGGTCAGCGCGCGCCAGCAAAACAAGGGCTTCGCGGACTTGTGTCGGCGTATTGCAAATACTGGGAAAAGGCAACCAGTGCACCGCCTGGCCAATGCGCAGGTGCATGCCCTCGCTGTCCACCCCGGCCATCTGCGCCGGCACATGCTGTGGCAGGTCGGTCAGCGCTACATAGTGGGCGATGGCGTTGGCATGATCGCTGTTCATGTGCTCGACCATGCTCGCCTCGGCTTTGCCGGCGAACGGGTTGGGCAAGGTCACCTGGTCGAGCCAGTGGATCGCGCCAAAGCCGCCAATGTAGCGGTGACGCACGGGCTGCAATACCCAGAAGTCGAAGTCGTGGGCCTTGTGGTAGTTGGCCGCGTCCGGGAAATAGCGGTAGTAGCGCTCGGCAGCCGCTTCCACAGTGGCCTCGTCGACCAGCTTGTGCGCCTCGGCCATCACGGTCAGGCGCCCTACTGCCTGCACATCCTCGGCCTCGCGCTCACCCACCAGCAGCGAGCACTTGGGGTCTTTCTGCAGGTTGTGGGTGTGCTGGGCGATGCGGCTGATCAGGATCAACGGGTTACCGTCGGCGTCAAGGCAATACGGCACGACCGAGCCGAACGGGTAGCCCGGCATTGACTTGGAATGGGTCGAGAGCACGCCGCGGTACTCCTTGAGCAGCAGTTCCCGGGCTGGGCGGATGGCGTTGGTACTCACTTGAGGGCAGCTCCTGGCGGACTGGGAGGGGGACAAGATAAGCATTATCACCCAATGCTGCCAATGGGGCTGCTGTGCAGCCCCCGGCGATTTACCAGGTAACGCCGAAGCCAGCGGTATAGCGGGTCTTGTCCAGGTCACTTTCACGCGTGCCGGTGATAATGTCCTTTTCAGCCTTGAGGTTGAGCGAGGCCCACTCGGTGACCTTGTAGCGCAGGCCAACTTCGGCATCCAGCGAGTAGTCGGCCACGCCACCCAGCGGCTTGGCGAACTCGCCGTTGGTAAACAGCTGCACGTTCTTGCCGATCAGGTAGCGGGTGTAGTCCCACTTTACCGCTGCGGAATAGAAGTTGTCCTTGCCGCCGTCCTGGTACTCGAAGTCGGTGCGGTTGATCAGTGAACCCAGCGAGAACGCCCCCAGTTCATCGTCCCAGAACTGGTAACCCGGGCCGGTACCGACAGTGCGCTGACGGGCCAGGTCTTCGATGCGGTCACGCTTGTATTCCGCACGCCCCTGCCAGAACCACTTCTCGGTAATGAAACGGTCCAGTGCGTACTCGGCGCTCCAGTTGTCGGTAGTGGTGACGTCGTCCTTGGTCTCGCGGTTGTATTCGCCTTCGGCATTGTGCCGCCAGCGGCCATGGCGAGCGGTGGTCTTGAAGCCTACGTCGTAATCGTCGGTGTCGTTCTCGGCGCGCTTGTAGTCTAGCGCCACATCGACGTTGCCTTTCCACACGAAGTCCTCGACCAGCGGTTTGGGCTTCATGATCTGCTCGATGCTGGCCAGTTCCACAGTCTTCGGCGCCTCGCCGTTGGCCAAGGTCACCTTGCCGGGCTCTGCGGCTTTCAGCGACTTGGCTTTTTCACCGGTGTAGGCGTCTTGCTTGACCAGCATTTCCTGGTCGCTTTCCAAGGTCTGGACTTGTTTCCAGTCCAGCGCAATGGACCCACCGTATGGGGTTTCCAGCAGCAGCTTGCCGCCGTCGAAGACTTTGATCTTGCCACTGAGCCGGTCACCGTTCTTCATCCATACGGTGTCGGCCAACACCGGAGAGGCGCACAAGGAGGCAGCTAGCAGGCACAACAACGATCTAGAATACATAAGCGGGCTATGGGTTCGATTTGACAAAAAAGCCGGGCATTATCCAGATACCGACGGCCAGAGCAAGGACAGACCGAGCACATGGCGTTGAGTTCAACTCTCATTTGCCGGACCACCGGTCCAGTTTCATCTGCAGCCCAAGGGGGGCGTGATGTCTGATGGATATGAGCACGCACTGGGGAGTGCCGAGGGCCGACGAACGGTGTTGTACTCGGTACTCGGCCAAGTGCCGCCCGGCAAGGTGGTGAGCTACGGCCAACTGGCCGAGCTGGCGGGGCTTGGCCGCGCGGCACGTTGGGTCGGGCGCACCCTTGGGCAGCTGCCGGCAGACACCCGGCTGCCCTGGCACCGGGTACTCGGCGCAGGTGGCCGGCTGAGCCTGGCATTGGGTACGCCATCAGGGGATGAACAGCGGGCGCGATTACGCGCAGAGGGTGTGAATGTAGCCAACAATCGTGTGGATATGTCGCGCCATGGCTGGCGCCCAATGGAGCACAGCGGTTAGAGTGCGCGCTTTGTTTTCGTAAACTTGAGGCAGATGTTGGCCCATGCCCCGTAAAACCTGGCGCGCTGCGCTTGCTGCCTATGCCAGCCCGTCAACCTTGGTACTTTTGCTGCTCGGTTTCGCCGCCGGCCTGCCCTACATGCTGGTGTTCTCGACCCTGTCCGTGTGGTTGCGTGAAGCCGGCGTTGCCCGCGAAACCATTGGTTACGCCAGCCTGATCGGCTTGGCCTACGCCTTCAAATGGGTGTGGTCGCCGCTGCTGGACCAATGGCGCCTGCCGCTACTCGGCGGCCTGGGGCGCCGGCGCTCGTGGTTGCTGCTGTCGCAAGCGCTGGTGGTGGTCGGGCTGGTTGGCATGAGCCTGTGCGACCCGCAACAACACCTGTCGTGGTTGATTGCCATGGCGGTGCTGGTAGCGTTCGCCTCTGCCACACAAGATATCGCCGTCGACGCCTATCGCCTGGAAATCGCCGACGACCAACGCCAGGCCGCACTCGCCGCCAGCTACATGGCCGGTTACCGGGTGGCCGCATTGCTCGCCACGGCAGGCGCACTGTTCTTCGCCGAATGGTTCGGCTCCACGGGTTTCAGCTATTTGCACAAGGCCTGGGCCGGCACGTATGTGATGTTCGGGGTGATGATGCTGCCCGCCCTGTTCACCACGCTGGTCATGCGCGAGCCGCCAGTGCCCATGCGTACCCAATTGTCGGCAGCGCGCTATGGGCTGATGCACCAGCTGGCGTCGGTGTTCGTACTGATCATCCTGCTGGTGTCGGTACCCGCCAGCTTTACCCAGATGTTCAATACCGGCTGGTCCAGCGTCATTTCCGGTGATGCCACGCCGCTCGACCTGTTGCTGGAAGACCGCGCTTTCCTGCGCCTGATCCTCTATGTGCTGCTGAGCTGGGCGTGCCTGTCCAGCCTGGGCCGCCGGGGCCTGGCGCCGGTGCTGACCCCGGTCAACGACTTCATCACCCGCTATCGCTGGCAGGCCCTGCTGCTGCTTGGTCTGATCGCCACGTATCGCATGTCGGATACCGTGATGGGCGTGATGGCCAACGTGTTCTACATCGACATGGGCTTCACCAAGGACCAGATCGCCAGTGTCAGCAAGATCTTCGGCCTGATCATGACCTTGGTCGGCGCCGGGGTTGGCGGCCTGCTGATCGTGCGTTTTGGCATCATGCCGATCCTGTTCATCGGCGGTATAGCCTCGGCCGGCACCAACATCCTGTTCCTGATGCTGGCCGACATGGGGCCGAACCTGGAAATGCTGGTGGTGACCATCTCGCTGGACAACTTCAGCTCCGGCATGGCCACCTCGGCCTTTGTTGCCTACCTGTCGAGCCTGACCAACCTGAAGTTCTCGGCGACGCAGTACGCGCTGCTCAGCTCGATCATGCTGCTGTTGCCGCGGCTGATCGGCGGGTATTCAGGGGTTATGGTGGAGAAGTTCGGCTACCACGACTTCTTCCTGATCACCGCATTGCTGGGTGTGCCTACGCTGATTCTGATCGCCCTGCAGTGGCGCCAGGAAGCCGGGCGAGGCAAGCCGGTGGCAGAGGAAGGTTCAGCCGCTGAGCGGCCCTGAAAGAACTCTATCCCTGTACCGGCCCTTTCGCGGGTAAACCCGCTCCCACAGGTACTGCACAGCGCTCAAAGACGGTGCCGTACCTGTGGGAGCGGGTTTACCCGCGAAAGGGCCGGTACAGCCAACTGAATTTACTGAGCAACAGCCCCTTCCCCAGGCCGCCCACCGACGACAAAGCACAGCGGCCACAACGCCAATGCCCCCGCCACACCCGCCGCCATGGCAAAGTGCAACAAGCTGGCCCCGGCGCCGATCATCGCCAGCACCGCACCGCCCAACCCCAGCAGGGCAATGGTGATCATCCCCAGCATGGCCGAGACCAGGCCTTTGCTCTGTTCGCTGGAGAACAATGTCATGCGGTACAGCACAGCGTTGGCCACACCCAGCCCCAGCGCGTACAGCGACATGCCCGCCACCACACTGGTAACGCTCGGCCAGTACCAGGTCGCCAGCACCATCAGGCACAAGCCGGCCAGGTAAGGCCATAGCGCGCCACGCACCAGGGCCGGGAGTGGGTAGCGATCGGCGATGCGGTTGATGATCAGGTTACCGAGGATCAGCCCGCCAAACACCGGCAGCTGCCACAACGCATATTCCATCGTGCTCAGCCCCTCATCGTGGATGAGCAGCACCGGCGACAGGCCGATCCAGCCAATCAGCGGCAAACCGACCAGGCCCAACGCAGCGCTGCCAGCGACAAAGCGCCGGTTCGTCAGCAACTGACCGTAGCCCGCCAGCAGTGGCAGCAGGTGAATCGGCGTGAACGCCAGGCGCGAGCCGTCGCGGCGTTCCACACCGAGAGTCTCCGGCATCAGGCGGTACAACAGCCCCCACACCAGCACCGCGCCAATGGCAAAGGCCACGAACAGCCAGCGCCAGTCCAGCCACTGCAGCAGCAGGGTTCCCACCAATGGCCCAAGCAGGGGTGACAGCAAGGCGATGTTGGCCAGCAAGGCCATCATGCGCACAGCGTCAGCCTCGCTGAAGGCTTCGTTCAGGGCCGGGTAGCTGACTGTGACGACAAAGCCGAGGCCGATGCCCTGCAACAGGCGCAGCAAGTTGAATAGGCCAATGTCGTGAACCCAGAAGGTGGCCAGACAGGCCAGGCCGAAAAACGCGCAGCCAACCAGAAGCAGCGGACGCCGGCCATAACGGTCGGCCAGTGGACCGATCAGCCATTGCAGCACCACGCCCCCCAACAGATAGAGGTTCAGGGCATGGGGGATGTAGTCGGGGCTGGCGTTCAGGTCGCCCACCACCACCGGCATGGCCGGCATGACGGCGTCGCTGGCCAAATAAGTCAGCAGCTCGAACAAGGCCAGGGTCAGGCCGAACAACAAGGCGCGCAGCGGGGTGATGTACAGCAGTGGTTTCATGATGGCATATCGGGTGTGGCAGGTGGGGCCAGGGTATATGCCAGAAAAGTCGAGCAATTGCTGTGAACAAGTGTAAAACCGGGGCCGCTTCGGGGCTTGCCCGCTTCCACAGAGGTCAAGCAATCCCTGTGAGAGCGGGCAAGCCCGCGAAAGGGGCACGCAGCGGCCCCTTTGATGACAACGCGGTACTACTGCGTGGCCGTTTCCTGCACCACACGAATCACCCGCTGCGGAAACGGAATGTCGATCCCCTCGGCTTTCAGGCGGTCACGCGCCTGCTCGTTGAGCATGAACATCACGTCCCAGTAATCGGACGTCTTGGTCCACAAGCGCAGCGAGACGGTAATCGAGCTGTCGCCCAGCGTCGCCACTACTGCCTGCGGTGCCGGGTCGGGCAGAACACGCGGGTCCTTTGCCAGCTCCAGCAGCACGTTGCGGGCCTTCTGCAGATCGGCCTCGTAGTCCACACCCACATCGAATACCACCTTGCGGGTAGGCTGGCGGTTGGTGTTGGTAATGATGCCGTTGGACAGGCTGCCGTTAGGCATGATCACAGTCTTGTTGTCACCGGTACGCAACACGGTGTGGAAGATCTGGATGCTGTCGACTGTCCCGGCAACGCCCTGCGCCTCGATCCAGTCACCGATGCGGAAGGGGCGGAACATCAGGATCAGCACACCACCGGCAAAGTTCGCCAGGCTGCCCTGCAAGGCCAGGCCGATAGCCAGGCCCGCAGCACCGATAGCGGCCACGAACGAGGTGGTCTCGATGCCAATCATCGAGGCCACGCTGACCAACAGCAGCACCTTCAGCACGATGTTCGCCAGGGTGCTGATGAAACCCTGCAGCGCCAGGTCGGCGTTGCGCAAGCCCACCAGCTTGCCGAGGCGTGCGCTGACTTTGTTGATGATCCACCAGCCCACCGCCAGGGTCAGCAGTGCCAGCAGCACACGGCTGCCGTACTCCATGATCAAGGGGATCCAGGTCTGGGATTGGCGGACGAGCTGATCGACTTCAGCGTTCAAATCCATATTCATCTCCTGATGCCGAGCGGCAAGTACACGGTAGAACAGGCTGCGCGCATTCACACAGCCCCGGCCCCCATGGACATCATTGCGCCATCGGGGTTCCGGCCCGCAACCGCATCAATCGCGGAAGTTGTTGAACTGCAGCGGCATGTCGAATTCCTTGGTGCGCAGCAGCGCAATGGCTTCCTGCAGGTCGTCACGCTTCTTGCCGGTGACCCGCACCTGCTCACCCTGGATGGCGGCTTGCACTTTCAGCTTGCCATCCTTGATGGTGGCAACGATCTTCTTCGCCAGGTCTTTGTCGATGCCTTCGCGGAATTTGGCTTCCTGCTTCTTTTCCTTGCCGGAAGGGTACGGGTCCTTGGTTTCCAGGCACTTCACGTCGATCTTGCGCTTGACCAATGCAAGGCGCAGGATTTCCAGCATCGCTTCGAGCTGGAATTCTTCCTCGGCGGTGAGCATCACGGTCTGATCTTTGTCCTTGAACTCAAAGGTGCCCTTGCCTTTCAGGTCGTAACGGCGATCAAGTTCCTTGATGGCGTTATCAACGGCGTTCTGCACTTCGTGCTTGTCCAGTTCCGATACCACGTCGAACGAAGGCATGGTTGTTCTCCCAAAATAAAAGCGCGCTCAGGCTGAAGATGGAGCGCGCTGGGTTTGACGGTTAAAATGCGGACTCATTATAACGGGTTGCGAAACGCATATGAGCAGCACCTGGCATATTCTCGGCGCCGGTAGCCTGGGCAGCCTATGGGCCTGCCGCCTGGCGCGCACAGGCAAGGCAGTGCGCCTGATCCTGCGTGACGGGCAACGGCTGCAGGCTTATCAGCAGGCTGGCGGCCTGACACTGGTCGAACAGGACCACTCCCAGCACTACGCCATCCCTGCCGAAACCGCGCAGGCACAGGGCCCCATCCACCCCCTGCTGGTGGCCTGCAAGGCCTACGACGCAGCCCCGGCGATCGCCAGTGTGGCAGCGCGTCTGGCCGAGGGGGCCGAAGTACTGTTGCTGCAAAACGGCCTGGGCAGCCAGGACGAAGTGGCCGACCTGGTGCCCCACGCACGCTGCATCTTCGCCTCCAGCACTGAAGGGGCCTTTCGCGAGGGGGACTGGCAGGTGCGCTTTGCCGGCCACGGTTTCAACTGGCTGGGCGACCCACGCAACCCGACAAAACCCGCCTGGTTCGATGACCTGCACCAAGCCGGCATACCCGCCGAGTGGACGGTCGATATCCTCACCCGCCTGTGGCGCAAGCTGGCGCTCAACTGCGCCATCAACCCGCTGACCGTGCTACACGAATGCCAGAACGGCGGGTTGCTTGGGCACCTGGCTGAAGTCGATGCGCTGTGCGCCGAACTGGTCCAGTTGCTGCGGCGCTGCGGCCAGCCGCAAGCGGCAGATGAGCTCAGCGAAGAAGTGCAGCGGGTGATCCTTGCCACCGCAGCCAACTACTCTTCCATGTATCAGGATGTGCGCGCGGGCCGACGCACCGAGGTGCACTACCTGCTCGGCCATGCCTGTCGGGCGGCCGGGCGCCACGGCCTGCAACTGCCACAGCTTGAACACTTGCTGCAGCGCCTGGTCGATAACTTGCGCATGCGTGGCTTGCCCTGCGACTGACGCGCCCCTTTCAACCGGATACGGACATTGCCTAGCCCATGACCTTGCGCCAACGCCTGGAAAACCTCCCGGTCGGGCAGAAGCTGCTGGCGGCCCTGCTGGTATTGCTGGTGACCATCCTGCTGGTGGCCAACCTCACCTTCATTAGCGCCGCCTACTGGATCACCCAGGAAAGCATGGCGCCGCAGGCACTGCAGACCATCGGCCGGCTGGTGGCCAACCCGCAGCTGGCGGCCCGCGCTGGCGACACCCCGGAAACCGCCAGTGCCCTGCTCAAGGAACTGGACAGCTACACGCCGCTACGCGCCGCCGCTGTCTACGGCGGCGACGGGCGTATGCTGGCACAGCTGCAGCATGGCGAGCCGCTGGCCCTGCCCAAGCGTTTTCGCAACATAGACGGCTGGCGCCTGATGGAGTTTCGCAGCACCCAGCTGATCCGCATACCGCGCGACGCCAACCCGCCTGCACACCTGCTGCTGGTGGCCAGCAGCGAGCTGCCCATGGCGTTCTACACCGGCACACTGAGCGCCAGCCTGGGCATACTGGTGTTCAGCATCCTGCTGTGGATTGTGGTCGCCCGGCAGATAAAACGCCTGATCACCCAGCCGATCAACCAGCTCGAAGAGCTCAGCCGCCAGGTCACCCGCGAAGAGAGCTACGCCTTGCGGGCCAAGCGCGGCAACGACGACGAAATCGGCAGCCTGGCCGAAGCCTTCAACACCATGCTCTCGCGCATCGAAGGCCGCGAGCAGCAGCTAAAACGCGCACGAGACGAATTCCAGAGCGCCTACGACCAGGCCCAGGGCCTGGCCGAGGAAACCCGCCATACCAACCGCAAACTTGAGTTGGAAGTGCAGGTGCGCAGCAAGATCGAGAAAAAACTCACAGGCTTCCAGAACTACCTCAACAGCATCATCGACTCGATGCCCTCGGCGCTGATCGCCCTCGACGAACAGCTCTACGTGACCCAGTGGAACCACGAAGCCACGGTGCTTTCCGGTACGCCACTGGACGAAGCGCTGAACCAGCCAGTATTCATTGCCTTCGAGCCGCTCAAGCCGTTCTTGCCACAGTTGAAGGAAACCGTGGAAAAGCACCGCGTCGCGAAAATCGAGCGGGTCACCTGGCCCAAAGGCGATGACCTGCGCCACTACGCTTTGACCTTCTACCCCCTGACCGGCGGCGGTGGGCGCGGCGTGGTGATCCGTATCGATGACATTACCCAGCGCCTGTCGCTGGAAGAGATGATGGTGCAATCCGAAAAGATGCTCTCGGTCGGTGGACTGGCGGCGGGCATGGCCCACGAGATCAACAACCCGCTGGGCGCCATCCTGCACAACGTGCAAAACATTCGCCGGCGCCTGTCGTCCGAGCTGCCGCGCAACCAGGAGCAGGCCGAAGAGCTGGGCATCGACCTGGCCACGGTCAACCGCTACCTGGACAGCCGTGAGGTGCCACAGTTGCTCGATGGCATTCAGCAGGCCGGTGCCAGGGCAGCGAAGATCGTTACCCACATGCTCAGCTTCAGCCGCCGCAGCAACCGCCAGTTGGCGCCGTGCGACCTGCCGGCACTGATCGACCAGGCGGTGGAAATTGCTGGCAATGACTTTGACCTGGCCATCGGCTTCGACTTCAAGGGCCAGGCCATCGTGCGCCAATTCGACCCGGAGTTGGGCCCTGTGCCATGCACCGCCAACGAACTGGAACAGGTACTGCTCAACCTGCTGAAAAATGCGGCTCAGGCCATCCACGTGCGGCCACAGCCCAGCGAGCCCGGGCGCATCACCCTGCGCACCCGGCTGAACCCGCCATGGGCGGAAATCCAGGTCGAGGACAATGGCGTCGGCATGCCCGAGGCGGTGCGCAAACGCACCTTCGAGCCGTTCTTCACCACCAAGGAAATCGGCCAAGGCACCGGCCTGGGCCTGTCGGTTTCGTATTTCATCATCACCAACAACCACAAGGGGCAGATGGAAGTGCAGTCCACGCCCGGCCAGGGCACCTGCTTTACCCTGCGCCTGCCCCTTGGCCAGCCGGCGACACCGGCCAACACGGAGAAGTGACATGGGCTACCGCCTGTCGAAGATCTACACACGCACCGGCGACACGGGCGAAACCGGCCTGGGCGACGGACGCCGGGTGCCCAAAGACCACCCGCGGATCGAGGCAATTGGCGAGGTGGACAGCCTGAACAGCCAGTTGGGCTTGCTGCTTGCGGGGCTGGACGAGCAAGGCCTGGACGAGGTGAGCGCCGTACTGATGCCGTGTCAGCACCGCTTGTTCGACCTGGGCGGTGAGCTGGCGATGCCGAGCTACCAGGCATTGACCCTGGCGGAGGTGGAACGCCTGGAAGCAGCCATCGATGTGTGGAACGAAGAGCTGGGGCCGTTGAAGAACTTCATTTTACCCAGTGGTTCGGCGCTGGTGGCGCAAGCGCATGTGTGCCGCAGCCTGGCGCGCAGTGCAGAGCGACGTTGTCAGCAGTTGAATGCCGTGGAGCCACTGGAAGGCGTTGGGTTGGCGTATATCAACCGGCTTTCCGATCTGTTGTTCGTGGCGGCGCGGATCATCGGGCGGCGCCAGGGGGTGGATGAGGTTTTGTGGCAGCCTGCCGAGAAACCCAAAGGCTGATATTTCTGGGGCTGCTTTCAGCCCATTCGCGGGACAAGCCCGCTCCCACAGGTATCTCACTGCCCTGAGGTTCGGCGCATTACCTGTGGGAGCGGGCTTGCCCCGCGAATGGGCCGCGCAGCCGCCCCTGTTACAGGCAACTCACCTCTCGGGCCAGAACGCCCGGATCCCGGCAACACCCTGTGCCCCGGCTTCCCAGGCTTGCTCGCGCTGATCAGGCCCTACCCCACCCAGCAGGTAGACCGGTTTGTTGAACCCGGCTATCAACCGCTGCGCCTCATCCCACCCTAGCGGCACTGCCTCAGGGTGGGTCTGGGTCGCCTGCACCGGCGACAAGGTGACAAAGTCCACGCCCATCTGCTCCGCCAGCGCCAGCTCCTCGGCGCTATGGCAGGACGCTGCCAGCCAGCGCTCATTGGGAAATGGCCGGCCCTTGGCCGCGTACTTGCGCAGTTGCGCGGCCGTCAGGTGCCAGCCGGCCGCAGGGAAGTCACCCAGCCACTCCAGTGGCCCCTTGAGCATCAGCTGTGCCTTGCCTGCACACAGCCCGACTGCATCCACCGCGACATCGCGATACTTGGGGTCGTACATGTCCGGCGCCCGCAGCTGGATCAGGCGAGTACCGTTGGCCACCGCCTTCTGGATGCCCTTGAGCATCTGTGGCACTTCCAGGCCATCCGGGGTAATCAGGTACTGATCCGGCAGCCGCGCCGCAGCAACGATGGGCTTGTTGGCTTCAGGAAATTCATAGTGCGACAGATCCCGCGGGGCCACCCACTCCAGCGGCTGCCCTTCTGCGCCATGAGGTGCGCCCGTGAACGCTTCGACCTCGCGCACGTCCAGCAGCACCTGTTTGTCCGGGTAGTCATGGCTGACCTTGATCAGTGCACGCGAACGGGTCACCTCGATGCCCAACTCTTCGCGCAGCTCACGGGCCAGGGCCGCTTCAACGCCTTCGCCCTCTTCCACCTTGCCGCCGGGAAACTCCCACAGGCCGCCCTGGTGCTGGGTATCGGCCCTGCGTGCAATCAGAATGCGGCCGTCAGTACCTCGAATGACCGCCGCTACAACATGTATCCGTTTCACCCTTCACGCTCCGCCAGGCCGGCCTGCTGCCACGCCTGGAAGGCTGGCCACTGATAAATGGTTTCGATATAGGCTGCCGCCTCTGCCGGCACCTCCACGCGGTAGCTGCGCAGGCGCACGGCCACCGGGGCGAAGAAGGCGTCGGCCAGGGTCGGCTTGCCGAACAGGAACGGGCCGCTGTCCTTGGCCACCACGCGGCATTCGGACCACAGCGCGACGATACGGTCGATGTCGACCTGCACGTCCAGCGGCACAGTGTCGAGGGCCTGGTCACGCGACAGGTCGAACGGCATGGCCGCGCGCAGGGCAAAGAAACCGCTGTGCATCTGCGCGCAAGCCGAACGGGCCTGGGCGCGGGCGGCTGCGTCAGCAGGCCACAGTTGAGCGTCGGGGTGCTGTTCGTTGAGGTATTCGGCGATGGCCAGAGAATCGGCGATCACACCGTGCTCGCTCTTGAGCAACGGCACCTTGCCAGTGGAGGAAAATGCAAGGATACGCTGACGAGTATCAGGCTGGTTCAGCTTGATCACAGTTTCTTCGTAGGGCACGCCGGCCAGCTCGAGGGCCAGGGCGCCACGCAGCGACCAGGAGGAATACAGCTTGTCGCCGATGATCAGGTGATAGCTCATGGTTCGGCTCCATCAGGTTTGTATTGCAAAACCCGCAGGCTGCTGCGCAGCCTTTCGCGGGCAAGCCCGCTCCTACAAGGACCGCACCGCTCCTACAGGCCTTGCAAAACCTGTGGGAGCGGGCTTGCCCGCGAAGAGGCCTTCGGATCAGTAGATCAAGTACGGTATTCAGCGTTGATCTTCACGTACTCGTGGGACAGGTCGGTGGTCCAGATGGTTTCGCTGCACTGGCCGCGGCCCAGTTCGATACGGATGGTGATCTCTTCCTGGGCCATCACTGCCGAACCCTGTGCTTCGGTGTAGCTCGGGTCGCGGCCACCTTTGCTGGCGATGCACACGCTGTCCAGGTACACGTCGATCAGGCTTACATCCAGCTCCGGCACGCCAGCACGGCCAACGGCGGCCAGGATGCGGCCCCAGTTCGGGTCGGAGGCGAACAGGGCGGTCTTGATCAATGGCGAGTGGGCCACGGCATAGCCGACATCCAGGCATTCCTGGTGGTTGCCACCACCGTTGACCTGCACGGTCACGAACTTGGTGGCGCCTTCGCCGTCACGGACGATGGCCTGGGCCACTTCCATGCACACTTCGAACACCGCCTTTTTCAGGGCTTCGAACAGCGCGCCGCTGGCTTCGGTGACCTCTGGCAGGTTGGCCTTGCCGGTGGCAATCAACATGCAGCAATCGTTGGTCGAGGTGTCGCCATCGATGGTAATGCGGTTGAACGACTTGTTGGCGCCGTCCAGCATCAGGTTCTTGAGTACCGCCGGGGCAACCTTGGCGTCGGTAGCGATGTAGCCGAGCATGGTGGCCATGTTCGGGCGGATCATGCCTGCACCCTTGCTGATGCCGGTGACGGTAACGGTCACGCCATCGTGCTGGAACTGGCGGCTGGCACCCTTGGGCAGGGTATCGGTAGTCATGATGCCGGTGGCAGCTTCCGCCCAGTGGTTTTCCGACAAGTTGTCGAGGGCAGCCTGCAGTGCACCTTCGATCTTCTCGACCGGCAGTGGCTCGCCGATCACGCCGGTGGAAAACGGCAGTACAGACTCGGCCGGCACGCCAGCCAGCTCGGCCAGCTTGGCGCAGGTACGTTCGGCTGCGGCCAAGCCTGGCGCGCCCGTGCCTGCGTTGGCGTTACCGGTGTTGGTCAGCAGGTAGCGCACGGTGCCCTGTACACGCTGCTTGGCTAGGATCACCGGTGCTGCGCAGAAGGCGTTGAGGGTAAACACACCAGCCACGCTGGAGCCTTCGGCACAGCGCATGACCACCACATCCTTGCGCCCCGGGCGCTTGATGCCGGCAGAAGCGATGCCGAGTTCAAAACCCGGTACCGGGTGCAGGGTGGGCAAAGGACCAAGACCAACAGCCATTAGAGCGCTCCTAGAAAAACGGTGAAGTGATGATGGAAGAGCGGGGCCGCTTCGCGCCCCATTCGCGGCACAAGGCCGCTCCCACAAGGGCATCGCAGCCTTCCGGTCGGGCGCGGTCCCTGCAGGAGCGGCCTTGTGCCGCGAATGGGCCGCAAAGCGGCCCCGGTTTGTCACGTTACAGCAATGAATCAGATCACTCGATCTGCCCGTGGCAATGCTTGAACTTCTTGCCCGAACCACACCAGCACGGCTCGTTGCGGCCCAGTTTCTGGTCGTTACGCACTGGCGCTGCGGCCACCGCCACTTCGGCGCCCTCCTCGCTCAGTTGCTCGCTTTCCAACCCTGGGGCAGGGGCATGCTGGAACTGCATGCGGCTGGCCAGTTCCTCGGCCTCGCGGCGAAGGCGTGCTTCCTCCTCGATCGGATCTTCGCGGCGAACCTGAACGTGCGACAGCACGCGGATGGTGTCGCGCTTGATCGACTCGAGCAGCTCCTGGAACAGGCTGAACGACTCGCGCTTGTACTCCTGCTTCGGGTTCTTCTGCGCATAGCCACGCAGGTGAATACCGTGGCGCAGGTGGTCCATGGTCGACAGGTGGTCTTTCCACAGGTCGTCCAGCACGCGCAGCAGGATCTGCTTCTCGAAGGTACGCAGGGCTTCGATACCGGCCTGGTCTTCCTTCTCGGTGTAGGCAGTGGTGATCTCGTTCAGCAGCTTCTCGCGCAGGGTTTCCTCGTAGAGGTGATCGTCCTCGTCGAGCCACTGCTGGATCGGCAGTTTCATGGCGAAATCGCTGGCCAGCGAGGCTTCCAGACCGGCCACATCCCACTGCTCTGGCAGCGACTGCGGCGGGATGTGCTGGCTGATGGTAGCGTCCAGCACTTCCTTGCGGAATTCGACGATGGTGTCGCCGATGTTCTCGGCGGCCAGCAGGCTGTTGCGCATGTGGTAGATCACCTTGCGCTGTTCGTTGGCCACGTCGTCGTATTCGAGCAATTGCTTACGGATGTCGAAGTTGCGGCCTTCAACCTTGCGCTGGGCTTTCTCGATCGCGTTGGTGACCATGCGGTGTTCGATGGCCTCGCCCGACTGCATGCCCAGTGCCTTCATGAAGTTCTTCACCCGGTCAGAGGCGAAGATGCGCATCAGGCTGTCTTCCAGCGACAGGTAGAAGCGGCTGGAGCCCGGGTCACCCTGACGGCCCGAACGGCCACGCAGCTGGTTGTCGATACGGCGCGACTCATGGCGCTCGGAGGCGATCACGTGCAAGCCGCCCGACTCGATCACTTGCTGGTGACGCTTCTGCCAGTCGGACTTGATCTGGGCGATCTGTTCGGCGGTCGGGTTTTCCAGGGTGGCCACTTCGGCTTCCCAGTTACCACCCAACAGGATGTCGGTACCACGGCCGGCCATGTTGGTGGCGATGGTCAGTGCGCCTGGAGCACCAGCCTGCGCGATGATCTCGGCTTCCTTCTCGTGGTACTTGGCGTTCAGGACCTTGTGCTCGATACCTTCCTTGAGCAACAGGTTCGACATGTGCTCGGAGGTTTCGATGGTCGCAGTACCCACCAACACCGGGCGGCCCTGGGTCATGCTTTCCTTGATGTCGGCAATGATCGCGGCGTATTTCTCGTCGGCGGTCAGGTACACCAGGTCGTTGAAGTCTTTACGTGCCAGCGGCTTGTTCGGCGGGATCACCATCACGTTGAGGCCGTAGATGGACTGGAACTCGAACGCTTCGGTGTCGGCGGTACCGGTCATGCCGGACAGCTTGGTGTACAGGCGGAAGTAGTTCTGGAAGGTGGTCGAAGCCAGGGTCTGGCTCTCGGCCTGGATATTCAGGTTTTCTTTTGCCTCGATGGCCTGGTGCAGGCCCTCGGACAGGCGACGGCCCGGCATGGTGCGGCCGGTGTGCTCGTCAATCAGCAGGACCTGGCCGTCCTGGACGATGTACTCGACGTTGCGGTGGAACAGCTTGTGCGCGCGCAGGCCAGCGTAAACGTGGGTCAGCAGGCCCAGGTTGTGCGCGGAGTACAGGCTCTCGCCCTCGGCCAGCAGGCCGGCCTGGGTGAGCATTTCTTCGATGAACTGGTGACCGGCTTCGTTGAGCTCGACCTGGCGGCTCTTCTCGTCGATGGTGAAGTGGCCTTCCTGGGTGACCTGGCCTTCCACTTCTTCGATGTGCTGGGTCAGGCGCGGGATCAGGCGGTTGATCTCGATGTACAGCTTGGAGCTGTCCTCAGCCTGGCCGGAGATGATCAGCGGGGTGCGTGCTTCGTCGATGAGGATGGAGTCGACTTCGTCGATCACGGCGAAGTTCAGCTCACGCTGGAACTTCTCTTCCTGGCTGAACGCCATGTTGTCGCGCAGGTAGTCAAACCCGAATTCGTTGTTGGTGCCGTAGGTAATGTCGGACGCATAGGCGGCACGCTTTTCTTCTGGCGGCTGGAAGGCCGAGACGATACCGACCGACAGGCCGAGGAACTCGTACAGCGGACGCATCCAGTTGGCGTCACGGCGGGCCAGGTAGTCGTTGACGGTGACCACGTGCACGCCCTTGCCGGACAGTGCGTTCAGGTACACGGCCAGGGTACCGACCAAGGTCTTGCCTTCACCGGTGCGCATTTCTGCGATCATGCCCTCGTGCAGGGTCATGCCACCGATGAGCTGCACATCGAAGTGGCGCATGCCCATCACACGCTTGCCGGCCTCTCGGGCCACGGCGAAAGCTTCAGGCAGCAATTGGTCCAGTGTCTCGCCTTTGGCCAGGCGCTCCTTGAACTCTGCGGTCTTGCCCCGCAGTTGCTCGTCGGAGAGGGCCACCATCTTCTCTTCGAAGGCATTGACGATACTCACCGTCTTGAGCATGCGTTTCACTTCACGCTCGTTCTTGCTTCCAAAAAGTTTTTTTAACAAAGGCGCAAACATATCGGCAGGATCTTCCACACGTAGGGATGGAGGGCGGCCCCATGAGTCGCCCGTGCAGCCCTGAGGCCGCATGCGAACGAGCATTCTACCCGGAAACGATGGTGAGGAAAGTGGTGGATTTCCACGATGCTATTACAGCGTTTTGGCAGGGGCTTGTCTTAGATAGGGGCATTCTCCGTGAGTTCAAGGCTTGGCAACATGAAAGCTATCGAGAATTGGTCTTATCTGGCCTGCACTGGGGAATGCCTGTAATAGCGGGCAAGCCCGTGAAGAGGCCGGCACCGGCTACAGAGGTGTTAAACTGCTGACCTTGAACCTCATGCACAGTCCCATGGCCTACAAACCCTCCCCTGCCCAGCCGCCCTCCGCACTGCTGCGCCAGGTCCGCCCGCTGCGCCTGCTGCTGAACCAGGCCGAGCGCCTGGAGCACCTGCAACGCCTGCTGGAAAGCCAGCTGCAACCCGCTGCCCGCGAGCACTGCCATGTCGCGTCATGGCGCGATGGCACCTTGCTGCTGGTTGTGACCGACGGCCATTGGGCAACCCGCCTGCGCTACCAGCAGAAGCGCCTGCTGGCGGCATTGCAGGCCATGGAGGCGTTCGGCAACCTCAGGCGCATCCTGTTCAAGGTGCAGCCACCGCTGGTGCCGACCAAGCGTGGCCTAAACACCACCGAGCTGTCGGCCAATGCCGCGCAGAGTATTCGCGGTTCCGCTGAAGGCATTACCGACGAGAAGCTGCGCGCCGCATTGGAGCGTTTGGCTAACAATGCTTCGCGCAAAAAAAGCCTTCAGAATAAAACAAGCTAAAAAACCTGCACTTTAAGACTGACAATTTTACCAGTAGCCGGTAGATTTTGGAGATGGTTTATTGAGCGTTCTTAACCCAGGAACTGCATCATGACCCTGCCCACGACTGACTATAGCGAACATACAACTTTCACTGACAAGGCATACAACGGCTGGAACGCAATACGCAGCGGACACTCATTAACATTCAACACCGCAAATCAAAGCAACATTTATGTTGAATATGACTCGCCGCCAAACCTCCCACCGCTTCCCCGACACGATGGCGTGCTGCTGATCCAGAAGACGATAAGCGGTCTGGTCCAGGGACACCTCTACTCTATCAGCTTGCGTGTCAAGCGATTCCCCAAGGACCCCGTCCCACACCTCACCTGGTACATAGACGATACTGTCCAGCATCGCTCAAAGCTTGAAAACCACCAGGACTGGCAACGTTTCGTTGTCGACTTCCGAGCGACATCCCCGACTCATACCCTGACACTTGGCAGTTTCGAGCCTGACAATACGCATGTGCATTTCGCTTTCGACGATATCCGCATTTACCCGCACGTACTGCATATCAATTTCGAGGAGCAACCTGGCGAGCAGCTCATTCTACCCGGGCAATCACTCGTACTTCCGCATTTTACGCTGCACCATCTTAGTAGCAATTATGGCTCTAAAACAGGCATTGAGAAAGTCAATGAAACCGTCGAAAACATGGCTGAGGGAAAGGCAATTGTACTTTCCAAAGGCCAAAGTTCCGACAGCAATAAAATCGCACTGGATCTGAACGGTGAGTACGGGTACATGCAGTTCGCCTGGAGCCTGATTCATTACGAGGGGTCCGTGAGTTTCTTCACCTCGACTGAGCCAGACCCGCTGAAAACGATCAACTTGGCGAGCGACGGCACACCCAAGCACTTTCTGGTGAGTTTCCGGTCGCCGTACGGCAAGCCAATCACACGCGTGGAGTGCACCTCGACAGACCACAGTTACATCGATTTCATCCTGCTGAAAACCCATGCTGTCCTGAGTGCCTACGACAGAGATAGCCACGACGCATAACCCCAAGCACGCTTGGGGAACTCAGCGAATAAAAAAGGCCACCCGAGGGTGGCCTTAATCACTAGAGAGAGTGCTCGAACTTACACGGCCGCAACAGGGCGCATATAAGAGATCGGTGCCGTGCTGGCATCTTCGAACGTGACCACTTCCCAGGCATCGGTTTCAGCAATCAGCTTGCGCAACAGCTGGTTGTTCAGCGCGTGGCCGGACTTGAAGCCCTTGAACTCGCCAATCAGGCTGTTGCCCAGCAGGTAAAGGTCGCCAATGGCGTCGAGGATCTTGTGCTTTACGAATTCGTCTTCGTAACGAAGGCCGTCCTCGTTGAGCACGCCGTCCTCATCGACCACGATGGCGTTCTCGACACTGCCACCCAATGCAAGGTTGTGCTTGCGCAGGTACTCGATGTCACGCATGAAGCCGAAAGTACGCGCGCGGCTGACTTCCTTCACAAACGAGGTGCTGGAGAAGTCGACGCTGGCGCTCTGGGTCCGGTTGCGAAGCACCGGGTGATCGAAGTCGATCTCGAAGCTCACCTTGAACCCTTCGAAAGGCAGGAACGTGGCGCGCTTGTCGCCCTCTTCCACGGTTACCTCACGCAGGATGCGGATGAACTTCTTGGCTGCGTCCTGCTCTTCCAGGCCGGCAGACTGAATCAGGAATACAAAGGGTCCGGCGCTGCCATCCATGATCGGCACTTCCGAGGCGGAGAGCTCGACGTAGGCGTTATCGATGCCCAGGCCCGCCATGGCGGAGAGCAGGTGCTCGACCGTATCGACCTTGACGTCACCGTTGACCAGCGTCGTCGACATGGTTGTCTCGCCGACGTTGGCCGCACGCGCAGGGATCTCGACCACAGGGTCAAGGTCGGCGCGGCGGAAGACGATGCCGGTGTCAACAGGTGCGGGCTTGAGGGTCAGGTAAACCTTCTCCCCAGAGTGCAGACCGATACCTGTGGCACGGATGGTATTCTTCAGGGTGCGTTGTTTAATCATGGCATTGGCCGCTTCAGCGCAAATTGCGAACAGGTATCAACAAAGGCTGGGGATGATAACAGACCCAACCTTTGATGAATACCAATCACCTTTATACCCCTGATAAATTCCATTAATCAGCCTGACGACGCAGGAAAGCCGGGATATCAAGGTAGTCCAGGTCATCCTGAGGGTTCAGTTTAGCGGCTGCAGCAGCACCTGCATGGGCCTGATTGCGCATCACGGTCGGGCGCTCCAGGTCACGGTAGTTGACCGCTGGCTGCTCCTGGCGTACCGGCGCAGGATTGGACGCCTCGTATGCCTGCTGGGCGGTCTGCAGGGTGTTGTCGACCACTTTGACCGGCTTCTCGATGCGCGCGCCCAGGCCAGTGGCCACAACGGTAACGTGCAGCTCGTCGCGCATGTCCGGGTCGATCACGGTGCCGACCTTGACCATGGCGTGGTCAGAGGCGAAGGCTTCGATGATGCTACCCACATCGGAGTACTCACCCAGCGACAGGTCCGGACCTGCGGTGATGTTCACCAGGATGCCACGGGCGCCCTGCAGGTTGACGTCTTCCAGCAATGGGTTGCGGATCGCCGCTTCGGTGGCTTCACGGGCGCGGTTCGGGCCGCTGGCACAGCCAGTACCCATCATTGCCATGCCCATTTCGCCCATCACCGTACGCACGTCGGCGAAGTCGACGTTGATCATGCCTGGGCGTTTGATGATGTCGGAGATGCCGCGAACGGCACCGGCCAGCACATCGTCGGCCTTGGCAAAGGCAGACAGCAAGCTGGCATCCTTGCCCAGGATGGTCAGCAGTTTCTCGTTGGGAATGGTGATCAACGAGTCGACGCTTTCAGCCAGCATGCGGATGCCTTCATCGGCGATCTGCATACGTTTGCGGCCTTCGAACGGGAACGGACGGGTCACCACGGCTACGGTGAGAATGCCCATTTCCTTGGCCACTTCGGCAATGATCGGCGCTGCACCGGTACCGGTACCGCCACCCATGCCAGTGGTGATGAACACCATGTTGGTGCCCTGCAGTACCTCAGCGATGCGCTCACGGTCTTCCAGCGCAGCCTGACGGCCCACTTCCGGATTGGCACCGGCACCCAGGCCCTTGGTCACGCCAGTGCCCAATTGCAGGATGGTGCGCGCGCCAATGCTTTTCAGCGCCTGGGCATCGGTGTTGGCGCAGATGAATTCCACGCCCTCGATGCTGCTCTTGACCATGTGGTTGACGGCGTTGCCGCCACCACCACCAACGCCGATCACCTTGATGACCGGGCTTTGCGGGACGTTGTCTACGAGCTCGAACATTTTCCCTCTCCTTACAGTTCTCTAGTTGTTGCGCCTACCACTACTGCTTTGAAACTTAGAAGTTGCCCTGGACCCACTTCTTGAAGCGCTCAAGCACTGGGGCCTTCGGTTCATCGCCATAGCTGTTGTTGCTGCTGTTTGTGTTACCGGTCAGGATCAGGTCCTCGGACTGCTTCAGCAGACCGTAAGTGAGCAAGCCCACGCCGGTGGAATAGATCGGGTTGCGAACCACGTCGCTCAGCCCCCGAACGCTGTGCGGTACACCCAGGCGTACCGGCATGTGGAAGATTTCCTCGGCCAGTTCCACGGCACCTTCCATCTTCGCGGTGCCACCGGTGAGTACGATGCCAGCTGGCACCAGGTCTTCGTAGCCGCTGCGGCGCAGTTCGGCCTGAATCAGGGTGAAGAGCTCGTCGTAACGTGGCTCTACCACTTCAGCCAACGCCTGACGCGACAGCTCGCGCGGTGGGCGGTCGCCCACGCTCGGCACCTTGATGGTTTCGCCGGCGCCAGCCAGTTTGGCCAGGGCACAGGCGTAGCGGATCTTGATTTCTTCGGCGTACTGGGTAGGGGTACGCAGGGCCATGGCGATGTCGTTGGTCACCTGGTCGCCGGCAATCGGGATGACCGCGGTGTGACGGATGGCGCCTTCGGTGAAGATGGCGATGTCGGTGGTACCGCCACCGATGTCCACCAGGCAAACACCCAGCTCTTTTTCATCGTCGGTCAGCACCGAGTAGGCCGAGGCCAGCTGCTCAAGGATGATGTCGTCAATTTCCAGGCCGCAGCGGCGTACGCACTTCTCGATGTTCTGCGCCGCGTTGACTGCGCAAGTGACCACGTGGACCTTGGCTTCCAGACGCACGCCAGACATGCCCAGCGGTTCGCGCACGCCTTCCTGGTTGTCGATCACGTAGTCCTGCGGCAGGGTGTGCAACACGCGCTGGTCGGCCGGAATCGCCACAGCCTGGGCAGCGTCGAGTACACGCTCCAGGTCGGCCAGGCTGACCTCGCGGTCGCGGATGGCGACGATGCCGTGGGAGTTCAGGCTGCGGATGTGGTTGCCGGCCACCCCGACGAAAGCCGAGTGGATGCGGCAGCCGGCCATCAGCTGCGCTTCTTCGACGGCGCGCTGGATCGACTGCACGGTGGACTCGATGTTCACCACCACGCCTTTCTTCAGGCCGCGGGACGGATGGGTGCCGATCCCGACGATTTCCAGGGTGCCGTCTTCGCCCACTTCGCCCACCAGCGCCACCACCTTGGAGGTGCCAATGTCCAGCCCGACGATCATTTTGCCGCTATGCGCGTTTGCCATGGTCCTGCCTCTCTCTAATTCTTCGCAACGGCGGGTTGGGCCGTCGTCGGTGCAATCGGTTCCCGCCAACCAACGGCAAGTCCGTTGGAATAACGCAGATCAATGCGGGCGATAGTGGTGATCTGGTCTTTGAGTGTCTTGTCGTAAATGGCAATGAAACGGCGCATCTTCTCCACCAGATGGTCGCGCCCCAACAGCAGCTCGATACCGGGCCCGGCGCTGCTCGCACCGGTAGTCAGGAACCAGCTGCCCCGCTCGCGCAGCTCCAGGCGAGCGATGGAAAAGCCCAGGGGGCGCAGCATCTGGCTCAATACCTGATACTGCTGCATGACTTGTTGCTGAGCACGCTGCGGCCCAGCCAGCTGCGGCAGGTGCTCGTAGTTGGCCAGTTCGCGCGGGGTGAAGGCCTGGCCCTGGTTGTTGAGCAAGGCTTCGTCGCCCCAGCGCGCCACCGGCAGCTGTTCTTCCAGGCGGATCACCACCTCGTCAGGCCACACCCGGCGCACTTCGGCGTGAGCGATCCATGGCATCTGCTCGAGCTCCGCACGCATCGCCGGCAGGTCGACGCTGAAGAAGCTCGCCGCCACGTACGGTGCGATGCGCTGCTGCACCGACTGCTGGCTGATGTAGCTGAGGTCGCCCTGCACGTCGATCTTGGTGATCGGCCGGTCGGCATACGGCATCAGGCGAATGGCGCCCTCATAGGCACCAAAGCCGGCCGCCACCAGCAGCACCGGCCACAGCAGGCGCTTGAGGCCTCCCAGGCTTGGCCGCGGCAGGCGCGCCGATACGGGCTCGTCGGCCACCAGCCGGCTGGCACCACGCGGCACCGGCTTGCTACGGCCGGTAACGGGTTGCTGCTGACGTATCATCGCGCCTTGCATGGTTGTTAACCTCGCGTCGTCACGCTTTCAGCCAGGATTGCCAGCACCAGTTGCTGGAAGTCCAGGCCGGCCGCGCGGGCCGCCATTGGCACCAGGCTATGATCAGTCATGCCCGGTGCGGTGTTGACTTCGAGCAGCCAGAACCGGCCCTGCTCGTCCTGCATCACGTCCAGCCGCCCCCAGCCTTCGATGCCGATGGCATCACAGGCACGTGCAGTCAGGTCGATCAGTTCCTGTTCCTTGACGCTATCCAGGCCGCACGGGATGCGGTACTGGGTATCGTTGGCGATGTACTTGGCGTCGTAGTCGTAGAACACGTGCGGCGTACCCAGGGCGATCGGCGGCAGCACCTGGCCGCGCAAGACCGCGATGGTGAACTCCGGGCCGTGGATCCACTGCTCCACCAGTACCTGGGAATCGTATTTGGCGGCGTCCTGCCAGGCGGCGACCAGTTCCTGGGCGCTGTTCACCTTGGCCATGCCGATACTAGAGCCTTCATGGGCGGGTTTGACGATAAGCGGGAAGCCCAGTTCCGTACTGGCCAACAAACAATCGCTTTCGCTCGCCAACACCGCGTGACGCGGGGTCGGAATGCCCAGGCTCTGCCACACCTGCTTGGTGCGCAGCTTGTCCATGGCCAGCGCCGAGGCAAGGATGCCGCTGCCGGTGTAGGGGATGCCCAGGCACTCCAGCAGGCCTTGCATGCTGCCGTCTTCACCGCCACGGCCGTGCAGGATGATGAACGCACGGTCGATCTTCTCGCGTTGCAGGCGCTCGAGCAGGTCATCTCCCACGTCGATGGCAACGACGTCGACACCGGCCGTGGTCAGCGCGTGGATCACCGCTGCGCCGGACTTCAGCGACACTTCACGCTCGGCGCTCTTGCCACCATACAGCACGGCAACACGGCCGAACGCCTTGACGTCCAGGGTCGAGTGCAGCTTTTCGTAGACGCTGGTCATTTCGACTTCTCCTGCTTGGCGCCTGCGAACAGCGGGCTTTTCATCAACTGTGGGGCCAGGCCTCCGACATCACCGGCACCCTGGCAGATGAGGATGTCACCAGCGCGCAGCAGTGGTTTGACCAGCGGCGCGAGTTCTGCGCCACGCTCGATGTAGATCGGGTCCAGTTTGCCGCGCTGACGGATGCTGTGGCACAGCTGACGGCTGTCGGCTCCAGGGATTGGCTCTTCGCCGGCCGGGTAGACTTCCATCAGCAGCAGCACGTTGGCATCGCCCAGCACCTGCACGAAATCGTCGTACAGGTCGCGGGTGCGGCTGTAGCGGTGCGGCTGGTAAACGATCACCAGGCGGCGGCTAGGCCAGCCACCACGCACGGCTTTGATCACTGCAGCTACTTCGGTCGGGTGATGGCCGTAGTCGTCCACCAGCATCACGCTACCGCCTTCGACCGGCAGTTCGCCGTATACCTGGAAGCGTCGGCCGACCCCCTGGAAGCCTGACAGGCCCTGGATGATGGCCTCGTCAGTGATGCCTTCGTCAGTGGCAATGGCAATGGTGGCCAGGGCGTTGAGCACGTTGTGGTTGCCAGGCATGTTCACTGACACGTCCAACGGCTCGCAGTCACGGCGCAGCACGGTGAAGTGGGTCTGCATGCCCTGCTGGCGCACGTTGATGGCGCGGATGTCTGCCTCTTCGCTGAAGCCATAAGTCACGGTCGGGCGCTTCACCTGCGGCAGGATTTCGCGCACCACCGGGTCGTCCAGGCACATCACCGCCAGGCCGTAGAACGGCAGGTTGTGCAGGAACTCGACGAAGGTTTTCTTCAGTTTGTTGAAGTCACCTTCGTAGGTCGCCATGTGATCGGCGTCGATGTTGGTGACCACGGCCACCATCGGCTGCAGGTGCAGGAAGCTGGCATCGCTTTCGTCTGCTTCGGCGATCAGGTAGCGGCTGGTGCCCAGCTGGGCATTGGTACCAGCAGCGGTCAGGCGGCCACCGATGACAAAGGTCGGGTCCAGGCCACCGGCAGCGAACACCGAGGCCAGCAGGCTGGTGGTAGTGGTCTTGCCGTGGGTACCAGCAACCGCCACGCCGTGACGGTAGCGCATCAGCTCGGCGAGCATCTCGGCACGCGGCACCACCGGAATGCGTCGCTCAAGGGCGGTAGCCACTTCAGGGTTGGCCGGGTTGATGGCACTGGACACGACAAGCACATCAGCGGTGGCGGCGTTCTCGGCGCGGTGGCCGACGAAGATCTCGGCACCGAACGATTCCAGGCGCTCGGTCACCGGCGACGCTTTCAGGTCCGAACCGGACACTTCATAGCCCAGGTTCAGCAGCACTTCGGCAATACCGCACATGCCCACGCCGCCGATACCGACAAAGTGAATACGGCGGATACGGCCCATCTTGGGCTGGGGCATGGCTTTCTGGCTCTCAACCATGGGCCACCTCCAGGCAGATATCGACCACGGTGCTGGTTGCAGCAGGTTTGGCCAGGCGCCGTGCGGTGCCTGCCATTACGGTGAGTTTCTCGGGTTGCATCAGCACCTCGTTCAGGCGTTCAGCGAGCTGCGCTGCGCCAGTTGTCGCTTGTGGCATCAGGAAGGCAGCGCCTTCACGGGCCAGATATTGGGCGTTGTGGGTCTGGTGATCGTCGATGGCGTGGGGCAATGGCACCAGCAGCGAAGGCAGGCCCGCTGCCGCCAGCTCGCTAACGGTCAGGGCACCGGCCCGGCACACCACCATGTCGGCCCAGCCATAGGCTTGGGCCATGTCCTTGATGAAGGGCTCTACCTGAGCCTCGACGCCCGCCTCGTGATAACGCTCGGCGGTGATTGGCGCGTGTTGCTTGCCGGCCTGGTGGAACACCTCTGGCCGCAGCGCAGCAGGGACTTCGGACAGGGCCTTAGGCAACAATTTGTTCAAGGGTTCCGCACCCAGGCTGCCACCGAGCACCAGCAGGCGCGCTCGGCGCTGGGCCAGGGGCGCGCGTTGTGCATCCATGAACAGCTCCGGGCGCACCGGGTTGCCGGTGGTACGACGCTTGTCGCTCGCCTCGAAGGTGTTCGGGAAAGCTTCGCAGACCCGCGCAGACAGTGGCACCAGCAACCGATTGGCGGTACCGGCACGGGCGTTCTGCTCGTGGATCACCAATGGCACGCCGCACAGCCGCGCGGCCACACCGCCGGGGCCAGTCACATAACCGCCAAAGCCCAGTACGCATACCGGCTTGAGCTGGCGAATGATGCGTCGCGCCTGCAGTACCGCCTTGATCAGGGTGAACGGCGCCTTGAGCAACGACAGCTTGCCTTTGCCGCGCAGGCCGCTGACCTGGATCAGGTGCAGCGGCAGGCCAGCCTGGGGCACCAGTTCGTTTTCGATGCCACGCGGGGTGCCCAGCCAGTGCACGGTAAAACCACGCGCCTGGAACTCCCGGGCGCAGGCCAGGGCCGGGAATACATGCCCCCCGGTGCCGCCCGCCATGATCAATATGTTTTTGCCGTCAGCGGCCATGACTGGTCTCCTCGGCAAAATCGCTTTCGCTGAACTCGTGTTCTTCGCTACCCAGGTGCGTGCGGCTCTCCCACTCGATACGCAGCAACAGGCCCACGCAGGCGCAACAGATCACCAGCGAGCTGCCCCCGTAGCTGAGGAACGGCAGCGTCAGGCCCTTGGTTGGCAGCAGGCCGACGTTCACCCCGATGTTGATCAGGAACTGGCCGATCCACAGGAACGCCAGGCCGAAGGCCACATAGGCGGCGAAGAACTGCTTGGCCTTCTCGGCCCACAGACCGATGTACAGGGCACGCACGGTCACGAACACGAACAGTGCAATGGTCAGCAGCGAGCCGACCACGCCCAGTTCTTCGGCCAGTACCGAGAACACAAAGTCGGTGTGTGCTTCGGGCAGGTAGAACTGCTTCTGCACGCTATTGCCCAGGCCAACACCCAGCCACTCGCCGCGGCCGAAGGCGATCAGTGCCTGGGTCAGCTGGTAGCCCGAGCCGAACTGGTCGGACCACGGGTCGGTAAAGGTGATAAGCCGCGCCATCCGGTAGGGCTGCGCCTGTACCAGCACGAACACCGCCAGTACCGCCAACACCACCATGAGGCTGAAGCGGAACAACCCAACCCCGCCGAGGAACAGCATGGCCGCCGCCGCACCCATCATCACTACGGTGGCACCGAAGTCCGGCTCCATCAGCAACAGGGCCGCCATGGGCAGCAGCACGATGAACGGCTTGAAGAAGCCCATCCAGGTTTCGCGCACCTCGGTCTGCCGGCGCACAAGGTAACCCGCCAGGTAGACGACCACGAACACCTTGGCGATTTCCGAAGGCTGGACGTTGAAGAAGCTGAAGCCGATCCAGCGCATGGAACCGTTCACTTCACGGCCGATACCCGGCACCAGCACCAGTACCAGCAGCCCGAAAGCGCCTAGCAGCATCATGAAGCCCATGCGCTGCCAGGTGGCGATCGGCACCAGCATGGTCGCGCCACAGGCAACCAGGCCCAGGAACACATACACCAAGTGGCGGAACATGTGGTAAAGCGGGTTGCCCGACTGCACCGCAGCCACTTCCGAGGACGCCGAGGTGATCATCACCAGGCCAAGGCCCAGCAAGGCCAGGCAGCCGGCGAGCATCGGGAAGTCCAGGTCGATGCCACGACCGCTGATCAGCGGCGACGGGTAGGGCTTGAAGATGCCGAAGATCATGCAAGGCCTCCCGCTGCCTGGGCAAACAGGCGCCCGCGCTCTTCAAAGTTCTTGAACATGTCGAGGCTGGCGCACGCCGGCGACAGCAACACCGCATCGCCCGCCTGGGCCAGCTCGGCACACTGCTGCACGGCGTCGTCCAGGGTCTTGACCCGCACCAGCGGCACGTCATCACCCAAGGCCTCGGCCAGGCGCTCGGCATCACGGCCAAGCAATACCACGGCGCGGCAGAAACGCTTGACTGGCTCGCGTAGCGCAGTGAAATCGGCACCTTTGCCATCGCCACCGGCGATCAGCACCAACTTGCCTTCGATATCGGCACCCAGGCCCTCGATGGCTGCCAGGGCCGCACCGACGTTGGTGGCCTTGGAATCGTCATACCAGTTCACGCCGTTACGCTCACGTACCCACTGGCAACGGTGGGCCAGGCCACCGAATTCACGCAGGGCTTCGAGCATGGGCTCGAACGGCAGGCCGGCCGCGTGCCCCAGGGCCAAGGCTGCCAGGGCGTTGCTTTGGTTATGGGCGCCACGCACCTTCAGCTCGCGTGCTGGCATCAGCGCCTGGAACTCGAACGCCAGGTATTTTTCACCGTCTACTTCACGCAAGCCGAAGGCTTTGAAATCGGGCTGGTTGAGGCCGAATGTCCAGCATGGGCGGCCTTCCACAGGCAACGGTCGGCTCAGGGCATCCTGGCGGTTGACCACCACCTGGCGGGCACCGCGGAAGATCCGGTGTTTGGCCAGGTGGTAGGCCGGCAGGCCGCTGTAGCGGTCCATGTGGTCTTCGCTGATGTTCAGCACAGTGGCCACTTCAGCATTGAGCTGGTCAGTGGTTTCCAGTTGGAAACTGGACAGCTCCAGCACGTACAGCTCGACGTCATCAGCCAGCAAGTCCAGCGCCGGGGTACCGAGGTTGCCGCCCACAGCCACACGTTTGCCTGCCTTGGCGGCCATTTCGCCGACCAGGGTGGTAACGGTGCTCTTGGCGTTGGAGCCGCTGATGGCAATGATCGGCGCCTTGGCGTGGTGGGCGAACAGCTCGATATCACCGGACAGCTTCACGCCACGCGCGGCGGCCTGCTGCAGGGCCGGGGTGGCCAAGGCCAGACCGGGGCTCACGTACAGCTCGTTGGCGCGGCACAGGAAGTCGACGTCCAGTTCACCACAGCGCACTTCCACCTGCGGGTAATCACGGCGCAGGGTGTCCAGTTCCGGCGGTTGCTCGCGGGTATCGGCGACCGCAAAGGCAATGCCCCGGCTCGCCAGGAAGCGAACCAGGGACATGCCGCTCTTGCCGAGGCCGACAACGATGCGGAATTGGTCGGAAGCGATCAAAGACACGCTCATCTACCTCAGTTTCAGGGTTGCAAGGCCGATCAGCACCAGAATCACGGTGATGATCCAGAAGCGGACGATCACCCGTGGCTCTGGCCAGCCCTTGAGTTCAAAGTGGTGGTGGATCGGCGCCATGCGGAACACGCGCTTGCCGGTCAGCTTGAAGGAGGCGACCTGGATCACCACCGACAGGGTTTCCACCACGAAGATGCCGCCCATGATGAACAGCACGATTTCCTGGCGGACGATCACGGCGATGGTGCCCAGCGCGGCGCCCAGCGCCAGCGCGCCGACGTCACCCATGAAGACTTGTGCCGGGTAGGTGTTGAACCACAGGAAGCCCAGGCCGGCGCCGATCAGCGCGCCGCAGAACACGATCAGCTCACCCGAGCCCGGCACGTAGGGGATCAGCAGGTATTCGGCGAACTTCACGTTACCCGACAGGTAGCAGAAGATGCCCAGGGCGCCGCCCACCATCACCGTCGGCATGATTGCCAGGCCGTCGAGGCCATCGGTAAGGTTGACCGCGTTGCTGGAGCCGACGATGACGAAGTAGGTCAGCACGACGAAGCCAATGCCCAGCGGGATAGTGACATCCTTGATAAACGGCAGGATCAGCGTGGTCTCGACGCTGGTCGGCGCCGTCTTGTACAGGAACACGGCCGCAGCCAGCCCGAACACCGACTGCCAGAAGTACTTCCAGCGGCTTGGCAGGCCACGGGAGTTCTTTTCGATCACCTTGCGGTAGTCGTCAACCCAGCCGATCGCACCGAATGCCAAGGTCACGATCAGCACCACCCACACGTAGCGGTTGGACAGATCAGCCCACAGCAGGGTGCTGATGGCGATGGCCGACAGGATCAGTGCGCCACCCATGGTCGGGGTGCCGGACTTGGACAGGTGCGATTGCGGGCCGTCGTTACGCACGGCCTGGCCGATCTGGCGAATTTGCAGGGTACGGATCATCCACGGCCCCAGCCACAGCGCCAGGGACAACGCGGTCAGTACACCAAGAATCCCGCGCAGGGACAGGTACTGGAAGACCGCGAAGCCTTTGTGGAACTGTTGCAGATACTCGGCCAACAGCAGCAGCATTAATGTTTCTCCCCGCTGGCACCGCACAATGCCGCCACGACGTTTTCCATCGCAGCGCTGCGCGAGCCCTTGATCAAGATAGTGGTGTCGCTGGCATTTTCAGCGCGAACAGCGTCGATCAGCTCAGCTTGAGTAGCGAAATGATGGCCATTGGCGCCGAACGCCGTGACCGCATGCATCATGTTGGAACCCACTGCGTACAGGGCGTCGACCTTGCCACGCGCGTAGTCACCCACCTGACGGTGGCCTTCTTGCGCCCATTGCCCCAATTCGCCGATATCCCCAAGCACCAGGACGGTGCGTCCGGAAAAGCCGGCGAGTATATCAATGGCCGCGCACATGGAGGTGGGATTTGCGTTGTAACTGTCGTCGATCACCCGCACACCGTTCGGCGCGACCTGCGCCACGGTGCGGCCCTTGACCGGCTGCACGGCAGCCAGGCCGGCGGCAATGCCGTTCAGGGTCAGACCAACGGCATGGGCGGCAGCGGCGGCAGCCAGGGCGTTGCTGACGTTATGGGTACCCAGAAGGTTCAGCTGTACCTGCACGCTGCCATCAGGCCCGTGCAGGGTGAACGACGGGCAGCCACGCGCGTCGCGACCAATGTCGCTGGCGTGGAAATCGGCCTGCGGGTTATCCAGTGCAAACGTGAAGATGCGGTGGTTGCCGGCACGTTTGCGCCAGATTTCGAACGCCTTGTCGGCCAGGTTGAGGATGGCGACACCGCCCTCACCCAGGCCTTCGAGAATTTCGCCCTTGGCTTCGACGATCTTCTCGGGCCCACCGAATTCGCCAACGTGGGCGGTACCTGCGTTATTGATGATGACCACCTGAGGTTTGGTCAGGCCGACGGTGTAGCGGATTTCACCGATGCGCGACGCACCCAGCTCGATCACTGCAGCGCTGTGCTCCGGAGCGATTTCCAGCAGGGTCAGCGGCGCGCCAAGGTCGTTGTTCAGGTTGCCGCGGGTGGCATGCACCAGGCCGCGGGTGCGCAGGATGCTGGCAAGCATCTCCTTGACCGTGGTCTTGCCACTGGAACCGGTAATCGCCACCACGGGCTTGTCGAACGCAGCGCGGTTCAGGGCGCCGAGCTGACCAAGCGCTACCCGGCAATCATTGACCCGCAACTGCGGCAGGTCGACACCGGCCACCTCACGCTCGACCAGGGCGGCGACTGCGCCTTTGGCTTTGACATCAGCCAGGTAGTCATGGCCATCGAAACGCGGGCCGGCCAAGGCGACGAACAGCTGCCCGGCGCTGACACTGCGGCTGTCGATGCTGACACCGGTGAAAGTGGCGTCGGTACCGACTTGTTGACCACTCAGTGCTGTGGTCAGCTGGCTGAGTGTCATCGGCTTAAGCATGTGGAGCCTCCCAGGCTGCAAGGGCCTTCTCGGCTTCGGTCAGGTCGGAGAAGCCATGGCGCTCGCCATTGATCTCCTGATAATCCTCATGCCCCTTGCCCGCCAGCACGATCACGTCGTTGGCAGCGGCTGAGGCGATCAGGTGCGCAATGGCTTCGCCACGGCCGGCGACGAACTCGACGTCTTCAGGCTTGGTGAAGCCGGGACGGATGTCGTCGAAGATGCGCAGCGGGTCTTCCGTGCGCGGGTTGTCGTCGGTGACCAGCACACGGTCGGCCAGGCGCTCGGCCACTTCAGCCATCAATGGGCGCTTGCCGCGATCACGGTCGCCGCCGCAGCCAAACAGGCACAACAGTTGGCCGTGGGCATGCGGGCGCAGGGCTTCAAGCACTTTTTCCAGGGCATCCGGGGTGTGCGCGTAGTCGACCACCACCAGTGGTTTTTGACCGCCACCCAGGCGCTGCATGCGGCCCACAGGCCCTTGCAGGCGCGGGGTGACCTCAAGGATTTCGTCCAGCGCGTAATCCAGCGCCAGCAGGGTTGCCACGGCGGCCAGCACGTTGCTCAGGTTGAAGCGGCCCAGCAGCTGGCTGCGCAGGGTGCGCTCACCCTGAGCAGTCACCAGCGTGGCTCGCACGCCATCGTCACTGAACACGGCCTCGCGGCAGAACAGCGAGGCGTCGGGGTTTTCCAGGCTATAGCTGAGCAGCCGGGTCTCGACCAGGTCGACACTCGGGCGGCGAGCAAAGTCTTCGGCCAGGCGACGACCAAAGTCGTCATCCAGGTTGATCACCTGGCAACGCAGGTTTGGCCAGGCGAACAGCTTGGCCTTGGCCGCCTCATACGCCTGCATGCTGCCGTGGTAATCCAGGTGATCACGGGACAGGTTGGTCATGACCGCGATGTCGAACGCCAACGCAGCGACACGCCCTTGCTCCAGGGCGTGAGAGGAAACCTCCATGGCCACGGCCTTGGCGCCCTGCTTTTTCAGGTCGTAAAGGGTGGACTGTACGGCAATCGGGTCTGGCGTGGTCAGGCGACCACTTTGCAGTTCACCGTAAAAGCCGGTCCCCAAAGTGCCAATAAGGCCGCAGCGCTGGCCGAGCACATCAAGCGCCTGGGCCACCAATTGAGTAACGCTGGTCTTGCCGTTGGTACCGGTCACACCCACCAGGTTCAGCTGGCGGCTGGGCTCACCATAGAAGCGCCCGGCGATGTCCGAGAGTTGGGCGATCAGGCCCTTGACCGGAATCAGCGGCACATCGGTCAGCGGCAGCACGTTGGCGCCCTGCTCTTCATAGGCCACGGCGGCAGCGCCACGGGCCAAGGCATCGGCGATATGTTCGCGGCCATCAACCTTGGCGCCCGGCACGGCCAGGAACAGATCGCCGGGGCGTACATTGCGGCTGTCCAGGGTCAGTTCACGAATCAGCGGGTCACGGCTGGCGTGAGCGAAAAGCTTGCTCAATGGCATTGTCATCATCCACGCCCTCCCTTGGCGGCTGCTGCATTGACTTGCGACTGTTCGGCGGGTGCCGGTGGCGGCAGGTTGTCTGGCGGTACGTTCATCAAACGCAGGGTGCCGGACATGACCTTGCTGAATACCGGCGCCGAAACCAGGCCACCGAAGTAACCACCCTTGCCCGGCTCGTCGATGACCACGACGATGGCGTAGCGCGGGTCGCTCATTGGCCCGAAGCCGGCGAACAGCGAACGGTAGGCGTTTTCGGTGTACCCCTTGGACCCCACCGTGGCTTTACGCGCTGTGCCGGACTTGCCGGCCACGTGATAGAACGGCACCTGGGCACGGAACACACCACGCGGTGCTTCAATCACCTGCTGCAGCATGCCCTGAACGGTTTCGGCGGTTTCCTTCGGAATGGCTTGCACAGCTTCCGGAGCCTTGTCGACCTTGATGATCGACAGCGGCACCATCTTGCCGTCGTTGGCCAGCGCCGCGTAGGCATGCACCAGCTGCAGGGCGGTCACCGACAGGCCATAGCCATAGGAAAGGGTCGCGGTTTCAGCCTTGCGCCACTCGCGGTGGTTGGGCAGGTTGCCGACACGCTCACCCGGGAAGCCAAGGCCGGTGTACTGGCCCAGGCCGACCTGGGACATGACGCGGTAGATGGCCTCGCCACCAATGTCGAAGGCGATCTTGCTCATGCCGACGTTACTGGAGTTGATCAGGATGCCGGTCAGGTCGAGGATCGGGCCCTCGCTGCGCGACACGTCCTTGATGGTGTAGCGGCCGATCTGCAAGCTGCCCGGGTAAACCTCGACCTTGTCGGTCGGCTTCCAGCGGCCGCTTTGCAGTGCCGCACTCATGGAAATCGGCTTGACCGTGGAACCGGGCTCGAACACGTCGATGATTGCCCGGTTGCGCATCGCTGCCGGGAACATGCTGCGGCGGTTGTTCGGGTTGTAGGTTGGCTGGTTGACCATGGCCAGGACTTCACCAGTCTTGACGTCCATGATCACCAGGCTGCCGGCCTTGGCGTCCTGCTCGGCAATGGCGTTGCGCAGCTCGCGGGTAGCCAGGTACTGCAGGCGCAGGTCTATCGACAACGCCAAGGTCTTGCCGGCCTTGGCGTTCTTGGTTACCTGGATGTCCTTGATCAGCCGGCCACGCCGGTCCTTGATCACCTGCCGCTTGCCGGGCACGCCGGCCAGCCACTCGTCATAGGCCAGTTCCACCCCTTCGCGACCGTGGTCGTCGAGGTCGGTGAAGCCGACCATGTGCGCGGTGACATCGCCGGCCGGATAGAAGCGGCGGAATTCTTCCAGGCCGTACACACCAGGCACTTTCAGGTCGAGCACGTGCTGGCCCTGCTCCGGGGTCAGGCCGCGGACCAGGTAGATGAACTCTTTGCTGGCCTGCTGGGTCAGGCGCTCGACCAGTTGCTGCGGGTTTTGCCCCAGCGCTGCGGCCAGCTGTGGCCAGCGGTCTTTGGACGCCTGCATTTCCTTGGGGTTGGCCCACAGGGTGGTGACCGGGGTACTCACAGCCAATGGCTCACCGTTGCGGTCGGTGATCAGGCCACGGTGCGCAGGGATAGGGATGTGACGCAAACTGCGCGCATCGCCCTGCCCCTTGAGGAAGTCACGGTCGACCACTTGCAGGTCGATGATGCGCCAGCAGATAGCGCCGACCATGATTGCCAGCAAGCCGATCACCACGCGGAAGCGCCACGGGTAGAGTGCGCCTTCGAGCTTCATCATGGCGCCACCATCCGCACTTCGTCAGCCGCAGGCACGCGCATTTTCAACTGCTCGGAAGCCAGGTTTTCGATACGGCTGGCGGCGGTCCAGGTGCTCTGTTCCAGAATCAGCCGGCCCCACTCGGCCTGGGCCTTGTCACGCTCATTCAACTCGCCGTAAAGGGTATTGAGCAACTGACGGTTCCAGTGCGCGCTGTAGGACACGGCGACGGCCGAAACCAGCACGCCGATAAACAGCAGAAGCATCAGGAAGCTTCCGCCTGGCAAAGGCTTGGCAAAGAGCCTGCTCACCGCAGTTTCTCCGCCACACGCATCACGGCGCTACGCGAGCGTGGGTTGGCCTTGAGCTCGGCTTCGGAGGCGAACTGGGCCTTGCCGATGAGCTTGATTTTCGGCTCGAAGACTTTGTGCTGTACCGGCAGGTTGCGTGGCAGGTTGTCGGCCTCGCCCTTGACCAGCTTGCGCATGAACAGCTTGACGATACGGTCCTCAAGGGAGTGGAAACTGATCACTGCCAGGCGGCCACCGACCTCGAGTGCATCCAGCGCGGCCTCCAGGCCAGCCTCCAGGTCACCCAGCTCGTTGTTGACATGGATCCGCAGCCCCTGGAAGGCACGGGTAGCCGGGTTCTTGCCTTTTTCCCAGGCCGGGTTGGCAACCTTCAGCACTTCCGCCAGGTCGGCAGTGCGGGTGAACGGCTCCTTTTCGCGGCGCTCGACCACGGCACGCGCCATGCGGCCGGAGAAACGCTCTTCACCGTACTCTTTGAAGACACGGGCAATTTCTTCCACAGGCGCAGTGGCGATGAACTCGGCGGCACTGATGCCCTGATCCGGGTTCATGCGCATGTCCAGCGGGCCATCATTGAGGAAACTGAAGCCACGCTCTGGGTCATCCAGTTGCGGCGAGGACACGCCCAGGTCCAGCAGTACACCGCTGACCTTTCCGTGCAGGCCGCGTTCGGCCACTTCTGCACCCAGCTCGGCAAAGCTGCGCTGCACAATGACAAAGCGGCCGTCTTCGGCCGCCAGCGCTTGCCCCGTGGCAATCGCCTGTGGATCTTTGTCGAAGCCCAGCAGCCGCCCTTGCGGCCCGAGCTTGCTGAGAATCAGCCGGCTGTGTCCGCCACGGCCGAAGGTGCCGTCCAGATAGCAACCGTCGGCGCGCAGGGCCAATGCCTCGACAGCTTCGTCGAGCAGGACGGTAATGTGGTTGAAGCCGCTATCTATGGTCACAGGATCAGGTCACGCAATTCGTCGGGCATGGCGCCCGGTTGTTGAATAGCTGCAAGGTCGGCTGCCGAAACCGTGTTCCAGGCATCTTCATCCCACAGCTGGAATTTGTTCAGTTGCCCCACCAGCATCGCCTTCTTGTCGAGCTTGGCGTACTCACGCAGGCGGGGCGGCACCAGGAAACGCCCACTGCCATCGAGCTCCAGGTCAACCGCATTACCGATCAGCAAACGCTGCAGACGGCGGTTTTCCTCACGCAACGATGGCAAGGCTCGCAACTTGGCTTCTATCTGTTCCCACTCATCGAGGGGGTATACGCACAAGCAGGGGTCAACGGCGTCTATGGTCACGATCAGCTGGCCATTGCAACGCGAATCCAGCTCGTCACGGTACCGACTCGGCATGGCGAGACGTCCCTTGGCATCGAGGCTGACGGCGTTGGCTCCGCGGAACACGGCTGTGATTCCCCACAATGTTAGCTTTTTTGTGCCAGAAAACCCACTTCATCCCACTTTCTGCCACTTGCGCACACTATAGGAATCCGCCCGCAGCACCGTCAAGGCACGTTCATAAGGAAAAGCCTTACAGGACCGAGATTTAGCGCGATAAGGGAATGTGGAAGCACTACCGAGGAAGAGAAAACACGAGAAAAATCAAACCCACGCAAGCAAATGGAGTTCGAACTTAAAGTGATTTATCAAGAGTAAGATTTTTTCGGTATTACCAGAGAGGATCTGCTATCGAATCAAGCAGGGGAGGAAAAGGTGGAGAGTCGATCTGTAAGCCGGGTTTTGTCGAGGACAGTCATTCCTCTACGACGGCCATCACTGGACGCCTCTAGCAACCTACCCGGTTCCGACGCGGGCCACGCCTGATGGAACCCTATTTGGTCTTGCTCCGAGTGGGGTTTACCTAGCCACGAACTGTTGCCAGACGTGCGGTGCGCTCTTACCGCACCTTTTCACCCTTACCGGCACCGAAGTGCTTAGGCGGTTATTTTCTGTGGCACTTTCCGTAGGCTCGCGCCTCCCAGGCGTTACCTGGCACTCTGCCCTATGGAGCCCGGACTTTCCTCCCCCTGCTGCTCACACAACAAAAAGTTGCGGAACAAAAACAGGCAGCGACTGTCCGATCGACTCTCCGCCGTCAAGGTTACCGGCACGCGCGCACAAGAACAAGCAATACCGGCAATTATATCAAACTGCCACTATTCGGTTTTCTGCTTTTCCAGCGCAAGTTGATACAACAGGTTCTTGCGCACACCGGTAATTTCCGCCGCCAGCGCCGCAGCCCGCTTCAGTGGCAGCTCGGCCAACAGCAGGTCGAGTACTCGCTGGGCCTCGGTACTGATGGCCTGCTCGCCCTCCGGCGCGCTCCAGCCGCCAACCAGTACCACGCACTCACCGCGCTGCTGGTTGCTGTCGCCGGCAACGAACGCGCGCAGCTCGGCCAGCGGCAGGCCCTTCAGGGTCTCGAAGGTCTTGGTCAGCTCGCGCGCCAGCAGTGCCGGGCGTTCGCCACCAAAAACCAGCTCCATGTCTTCGAGGCATTCGAGGATACGGTGCGGGGCCTCATAGAAAATCAGCGTACGCGGCTCTTCCTTCACCTGCTCGAGGCGCGCCCGGCGCCCGGCCTGCTTGGCCGGCAGGAAGCCTTCGAAAATGAAGCGGTCCGACGGCAGGCCGGCCGCCGACAGTGCGGCGATCAAGGCGCAGGCGCCCGGCACCGGCACCACGCTCACCCCCGCAGCCCGCGCCTGGCGTACCAAGTGGTAGCCCGGGTCGGAAATCAGCGGCGTGCCGGCATCGGAAACCAGTGCCACGTTCTCGCCAGCCAGCAGCTTGGTGAGAAAACGCCCGCCCTCATCACGCTCATTGTGTTCATGACAGGCCGCCAGCGGTGTGTCGATGCCAAAGTGTTGCAGCAGGCGGATCGAATGGCGGGTGTCTTCGGCGGCGATCAGCGCCACATCCGCCAGCACCTTCAGCGCCCGGGCGCTCATGTCGTCGAGGTTGCCGATGGGGGTTGCCACCACATACAGCGTCCCCACCGTGGATTTCGAAGCCCCTGCCACATCAGTCACTGCGCACACCTGTCATTCGGATCAAAGGCGCCATTGTAGCCCGAGCGCCTGCAACAGGGCGCAAAGAACTTCGCCAGCGATCGGCGGCAGGCCACCTATAGTGAAGGATCAGCACAGCAACATCGCGCCCCGGCCAGTGCTTGGGTACAATTGCCGGCCAACTTGATCGAGTAACAGGACCTTTACATGATCGCTTGCCTGCGGCTGCTCACAGCCCTCTGCCTCGCTGCCCTGCTGGCAGCCTGCGCCAGCTCGCCCTCATCCAGCCTGGGCGAACTGCCACGCACCCCGGATGCCAGCATCGAGCAACTGCTCGAAAAAGCCGCTTCCAGCAAGTCAGCGGAAGATGCCGCCCTGCTGCGCCTGAGCGCGGCCGACCTGGCCTACAAGCAGAAGGACTTCCCACGCGCCGCACGCATTCTTGAGCAAGTCCCGCTGGACACACTCAAGCCGGCCCAGCAAGTGTTCGCCAGCACCCTCGCGGCCGAGCTGGCCATGAGTCGAAACCAGCCCAAGGCGGCCCTGACTGCCCTGGCTCACCCCAGCCTGCAACGTGTAGCCGAGCTGCCGGCGGAGCAGCAAGCGCGCACTTACAATGTGCACGCCGCCGCCCTTGAAGCCGACGGCCAGACCCTGGCTGCCGCGCAACAGCGCGTGCTGCTGGCCCCGCTGCTCAGCGGCCAGGCTGCCAGCGCCAACAATGACGCCATCTGGGCACTGGTCGCCTCGTTGCCGGCAGAGCAACTGCATCAGCCAGCCAACGACCAGACCCTGGCCGGCTGGACCAGCCTCGCCTTCGCCGTGAAGAGCGCCGGCACCCTGGAGCAGCAGCAAGCGGCCATCGATACCTGGGTCAAACAGCACCCAGGCCACCCTGCCGCCCAGCAACTGCCGCTGGCGCTGACCAAGCTCAAGGAGCTGGCCAGCCAGCCACTGACCAAGATCGCCCTGCTGCTGCCCCAGGAAGGCCCGCTTGCCGGTGTTGCCCGCGCCCTGCGTGACGGTTTCATGGCCGCCCACTTCCAGGCCCAGCAAGCTGGCCAGCCAGCGCCTGCGGTGCAAGTGTTCGACAGCTCGCGCATCGGCTCGCTAGACGATTTCTATCGCCAGGCCCAGGCCGCCGGCGTGCAACTGGTCATCGGCCCGCTTGAAAAGCCACTGGTCAAACAACTGGCCTCCAAACCGCAACTGCCGATCACCACACTGGCCCTGAACTACGCCGACGCCGGCCAGAAGGCCCCGCCGCAACTGTTCCAGTTCGGCCTGGCTGCCGAAGATGAAGCACGCGAAGTCGCCCGCCGCGCTCGCGCCGACGGCATGGTCCGCGCCGTGGCCCTGGTGCCGAGTGGCGAATGGGGTGACCGCGTGCTGGCCGCCTTCCGCCAGGACTGGGAAGGCAATGGCGGCACCCTGCTCGCTGCCGAGCGCATTGCCCAGCCGGTTGCCCTCGCCCAACAGATCGCCGACCTGTTCCAGCTGCGCCAGAGCGAAGGCCGCGCCAAGAGCCTGCAAAGCACGGTAGGCGGCAGCATCGCCGCACAACCGTCGCGCCGCCAGGATATCGATTTCATCTTCCTGGCCTCGACCCCGCAACAGGCCCAGCAGATCAAGCCGACCCTGAACTTCCAGTACGCCGGTGACGTCCCGGTCTATGCCACCTCGAACCTGTACAGCGCCAGCGGCGACGTCAACCAGTACAATGACATGAACGGCATCCGCTTCTGCGAAACGCCGTGGCTGCTCGACACCAGTAACAGCCTGCGCCAGCAAGTGGTACAGCAGTGGCCGCAGGCCGCTGGCAGCCTTGGCCGCCTGTATGCCATGGGCGTCGATGCCTACAGCCTGGCGCCGCGCCTGGGCCAGCTGAAAGCGCTGCCGGACAACCGTGTCCAGGGCCTTTCGGGCAGCCTGAGCATCAACGCCAACCAGCGTATCGAGCGCCAGCTGCCATGGGCCGAGTTTGCCGGCGGCCAGGTCAAGCGCCTGCCTGACACCGCGCGCTGATGCCAACAGCGTCGCCCACAAGCGCCGGGCAAGCAGCAGAAACCCAAGCCCTTGAGTACCTTCAAGGGCAGGGCCTGCAGCTGCTGGCGCGTAACTGGCGATGCAAAGGCGGTGAGCTTGATCTGGTCATGCTTGACGCCGATACAGTAGTATTCGTCGAAGTCCGCTACCGGTTACACGCGTGCTTCGGTGGCGCCCTCGCCAGCATCGACGGGCGCAAGCAGAAACGGTTGGTGCTCGCCGCCAGCCGGTACCTGCAGAAGGCGCCCCACTGGGGCAACCACCCCTGCCGCTTCGACGTAGTCGCCCTGCAGGGCAGCCACCATGCAGGCAGGCCGCTTCAATGGCTGAAAAACGCCTTCGAATGCTGAACCCACTTCGTTTTTTTTGCTCTATGTTTCGCGGGCTGGTCGTTGTTGCGCGTCGCAAAGGCCACCGCCCCACTTAAGGTCACCAGATGGACATGCAATCCCGAATTCGCCGGCTGTTCCAGGCCAGCATCGATACCAAGCAACAGGCAATGGACATCCTGGCACCGCACATCGAGCAGGCCAGCCTGGTCATGGTCAATGCGCTGCTCAACGAGGGCAAGATGCTCGCCTGTGGCAACGGCGGCTCGGCCGGTGATGCCCAGCACTTTTCGTCGGAACTGCTCAACCGTTTCGAGCGCGAGCGCCCGAGCCTGCCAGCCATCGCGCTGACCACCGACAGCTCGACCCTGACCTCGATCGCCAACGACTACAGCTACAACGAAGTCTTTTCCAAGCAGATTCGCGCCTTGGGCCAGCCCGGCGACGTTCTGCTGGCAATCTCCACCAGCGGCAATTCGGCCAACGTCATCCAGGCGATCCAGGCCGCACATGACCGCGAAATGATTGTCGTAGCATTGACCGGCCGCGACGGCGGCGGCATGGCTTCGCTGCTGCTGCCCGAAGACGTGGAAATCCGCGTACCTTCGACGGTTACCGCACGCATCCAGGAAGTCCACCTGCTGGCGATCCACTGCCTGTGCGATCTGATCGACAGCCAACTGTTCGGGAGTGAAGAATGACCCCTATGCGCCTCGGCCTGATGGCCCTGACTCTGTGCCTGAGCGTCACCGGTTGCAGCTCGGTACTTACTTCTACGCGCAATTCGCCGATCGAAGACGATCGCGGTACGCGCACCATTGGCAGCAAGATCGACGACTCGCTGATCGAAACCAAGGCCTCGGTGAACATTTCCAAGGCCAGCCCTGACCTGGACAAGGGCTCGCACATTGTTGTCAGCAGCTACAACGGCATCGTCCTGCTGGCCGGCCAGACTCCACGCGCCGACCTCAAGAGCCTCGCCGAGCAAACCGCCAGCCAGGTACAGCGCGTCAAGAAAGTGCACAATGAACTGCAGGTGATGCAACCCTCCTCCATCCTGGCACGCAACAACGACGCCTGGCTGACCACCAAGATCAAGACCCAGATGCTGGGTGACAGCGCCGTGCCAAGCTCGCGCATCAAGGTGATTACCGAAAACGGTATCGTCTATCTGCTCGGCCTGGTGACCCAACAGGAGGCCAATTCGGCCACCGCCGTGGTACAGGGCGTGTCGGGTGTGCAGAAGATCGTCAAGCTGTTCGAGTACATCGACTGATTCATTGCTGCCTGCACCGGCCTCTTCGCGGGTGAACCCGCGCCCACAGGGATCTCACAGCTTTCAAGCCTTGTGCATTCCTGTGGGAGCGGTTTTACCCGCGAAAGGGCCAGTACAAGCAACAACAATGCCCCACCTTTCAGAAACCCAGGAAACACCGCATGAAAAAGCTTCTGCTGCCTGCCCTGCTGATCGGCACCTTCGCCACCCTGGCCGGCTGCTCCACGCCAAGCCTGATCACCCTCAACGATGGCCGTGAAATCCAGGCTGTCGACGCACCGAAGTACGACCGCGATGCAGGCTTCTACGAGTTCCAGCAACTCGATGGCAAGCGCACCCGCATCAACAAGGACCAGGTACGCACTATCAGCGACCTGTAACCCGAAGTTGGCGGCAAAGAAAAAGGCGATCCAGTTGGATCGCCTTTTTTGTTACTTGACCACTTTCAGGCTTGGCCGACCACTTGGGCGCGGCGGCTGGCCACCCCCTTCCGGCGGGCCATCGTCGTCCGGCTGCACATCATCCTCTTCCAGCTCGTCGCCATCCATCGGCGACTCCAGCTCGAAGACCATGCCTTGGCCATTTTCACGGGCATAGATGCCCAGGATGGCGCCAACCGGCACGAACAGCGAATGGGCCACGCCACTGAAGCGGCCCTCGAAGCTGACTGCGTCGTTATCCATGTGCAGGCTGCGCACGGCACTAGGCGAGATATTCAAGACGATCTGACCATCACTGGCGAAACCATCCGGCACCTGGACTTTCGGGTATTCGGCATTGACCAGCATGTGGGGCGTGCAATCGTTGTCGACGATCCACTCATACAGTGCTCGAACCAGATAGGGGCGACTGGAGTTCATCAACAGCTCCTTAAAGCTTGCGCATTTCACGTTCTACGGAGGACAGGCTCGCCAGGAAAGGCTCGCGAGCGAACTGCCGCTCCATGTAATCCAGCAGCGGCTTGGCTTGCCGCGGCAATTCGATACCCAACACCGGCAAACGCCAGAGTATGGGCAATAGACAGCAATCGACCAGGCTTTGCTCCTCACTCATGAAACAGGCGTACTCACCGAACAATGGTGAAACACCGGTCAGGCTTTCGCGCAGGGCCTTGCGTGCCTCGGCACGGGCGGCCTCGGTGCTGCGCGCGTCCAGAACGGTGTCGGCCAAGGCACACCAGTCGCGCTGGATGCGGTGCATCAGCAAACGGCTGTTACCCCGCGCAACCGGGTACACCGGCATCAGCGGTGGGTGCGGGTAACGCTCCTCGAGGTATTCCATCACCACGGTCGACTCATACAACGCCAGGTCACGGTCGACCAGGGTCGGCACACTGCCGTAAGGGTTCACCTCGGCCAGCCTGGCCGGCAGGCGACTGGGGTCGACATCGATGACCTGGACGCTGACACCCTTCTCGGCCAGCACAAGGCGTACCCGATGAGAATAATGATCAGCGGGATCGGAATAGCAGGCTAACCTGTTGGTTGCGCCCATGTAGCGGCTCCTCGCACGGGATGCTTGTGCAACTGTAAATGAAAACGCGCCCGGGGTACCCTGGCAAAACTGCCAGGGCGCCCCGGGCGCGTTCAACAACCAGAAACTACTGCGTGATCAGTGCACGTCCTTCCAGTATTCACGCTTGAGCAAGTAGGCGAATACGAAGAAGAAAGCCAGGTACAGCAACACGTAGGTACCAATGCGCTGGCTTTCCAGTTTGACCGGGTTGGCCGAATAGGCCAGGAAGGTCACCAGGTTCTTGACCTTCTCGTCGAACTGCTCGGTCGTCAGGGTACCGGAATTCGGCGTAATGGTCAGCTGGTCACAGGCTTCATGGGTGATCGGGCTGCCGGTCAACGGGTCAAATTGCTTCTTGCCATCGACCACGGTCTGCACCTGCTTGCAGCCAACCACCTGGTTACCCTGCAGGCCAACCAGCACGTTAGGCATGCCCACGTTCGGGAACACCTTGTTGTTCACCCCGTAAGGGCGCGACGGGTCTTCGTAGAAGCTGCGCAGGTAGCTGTACAGCCAGTCGGTACCCCGCACACGGGCGACCAGGGTCAGGTCGGGTGGCGCAGCGCCGAACCAGGTCTTTGCGTCGCTGGGCTTCATGCCGATCTGCATGTGGTCACCGATTTTGGCGCCGGTGAACACCAGCTTCTCGAGCATCAGCTCGTGAGGGATGCCCAGGTCATCAGCCACCCGCTCGTAACGCTGGAACTTGGCACTGTGGCAACCCATGCAATAGTTGGCGAAGGTGCGCGCACCGTCCTGCATGGCCGCCTTGTCGGTCAGGTCGATATCGACCTTGTCCAGCTCCAAGCCATGTTCGGCAGCGAAGGAAAAGGCAGGCATCACTGCCAGCAAAAATACTGCAATCAACTTTTTCATCAGCCAGTCACCCTTTCCGGAACCGGTTTGGTCTTCTCGAGCCTTGTGTAGAACGGCATCAGCAGGAAGTAGGCGAAGTACAACACCGTGCACACCTGCGATAGCAAGGTACGCCCAGGTGTCGGCGCCAGCACGCCCAGCACGCCGAGGATGACGAAGGCCACGCAGAACACCAGCAGGAAGAGCTTGCTGATCCAGCCCTTGTAACGCATGGAACGTACCGGGCTGCGGTCAAGCCAGGGCAGCACGAACAGCACAGCGATGGCCGCACCCATGGCGATCACGCCCATCAGCTTGTCAGGCACCGCGCGCAAGATCGCGTAGAACGGTGTGAAGTACCACACCGGCGCGATGTGCTCGGGCGTCTTGAACGCGTTGGCCTGCTCGAAGTTCGGTTTTTCCAGGAAGTACCCACCCATCTCCGGGAAGAAGAACACCACAGCACAGAACACGAAGAGGAACACCACCACGCCAACGATATCCTTGACGGTGTAGTAAGGGTGGAACGGGATACCGTCCAGCGGAATGCCGTTTTCGTCCTTTTTCTTCTTGATGTCGACACCATCGGGGTTGTTCGAACCCACTTCGTGCAGAGCAAGAATGTGCAGCACCACCAGGCCGAGAATCACGATGGGCAGAGCGACCACATGCAGGGCGAAGAAGCGGTTCAGGGTGATGCCCGAAATCAGGTAGTCACCGCGGATCCACTGGGTGAGGTCGTCACCGATCACCGGGATGGCGCCGAACAGGGAGATGATTACCTGGGCACCCCAGTACGACATCTGGCCCCACGGCAGCAGGTAACCCATGAAGGCTTCCGCCATCAGCGCAAGGTAGATCAGCATGCCAAACAGCCAGACCAGCTCGCGTGGCTTCTGGTAGGAGCCGTAGAGCAGGCCGCGGAACATGTGCAGGTAGACCACGATGAAGAACGCCGACGCACCGGTGGAGTGCAGGTAGCGCAGGATCCAGCCGTATTCTACGTCACGCATGATGTACTCGACCGAAGCGAACGCCTCTTCCGCCGAGGGCGTGAAGCTCATGGTCAGCCACACACCGGTGACGATCTGGTTGACCAGTACCAGCAATGCCAGGGAGCCGAAGAAGTACAGGAAGTTGAAGTTCTTGGGCGCGTAATACTTGCTCAGGTGGTCTTCCCACATTTTTGTGGCGGGGAAGCGAGCATCAATCCAGTCCATGAACTTGCTCATCATGCGTTCTCCTGGTCGACGCCGATGACGATGATATCGTCCGACTCGTAAGAGTGCGGCGGCACTGGCAGGTTGAGAGGTGCCGGCTGCGACTTGTAGACACGGCCGGCCAGGTCGTAGTGGGAGCCGTGGCACGGGCAGAAATAGCCACCCACCCATTTCGGACCAAGGTCAGCAGGCGCAACTTCCGGGCGGAAGGTGGGCGAGCAGCCCAGGTGCGTGCACAGGCCGACGAGAATGAGGATTTCCGGCTTGATCGAGCGAACCTCAGGGTCGACGTAGGTCGGCTGCACCGAAGCCTTGGACTCTGGATCAGACAGGTCACCCGTAATTTTTTTCAGGTTGCCAAGGATTTCTTCCGTTCGGCGCACGATGAACACCGGCTGGCCACGCCACTCAGCCACCATCTGCTGCCCGGCCTCGACCTTGGCAATATTGACCTTCACCGGTGCACCCGCGGCTTTCGCCTTGGCACTGGGAAACCATGACCCCACGAACGGTACCGCAGCCCCCACTGCTCCCGCTGCCCCGACCACGGATGTCGCGGCTACGAGGAAGCGGCGCCGGCCTGCGTTGACGCCGTCATTGCTCATTCAGTCCTCTCCCATCAGCTTGCTTGGCCTGTTGAACCAGGCTCGTACTTAGGTTGTGTCAATGGCACTAAAATTTGGCAGCCATGGTAAGAAACAAAACCACACACTGACAAGGTGATTACCCAAGCAAGGGCCACAACCCGCGCTTTGCTTGATCTGCGTCTATGCGACAAGCGGCCACTGACATGCTGACAGGTTAGTTCAAGCCAAAAAAAAAGCCCGGTTCCAAGGAACCGGGCTTTTTTCGACTGCCGAAGCGGTATTAACGCTTGGAGTACTGAGGACGCTTACGCGCTTTACGCAGACCCACTTTCTTACGCTCAACTTCACGAGCGTCGCGGGTGACGTAGCCAGCACGACGCAGAGCGCCACGCAGGGTTTCGTCGTATTCCATCAGAGCGCGGGTGATACCGTGACGGATCGCACCGGCTTGACCGCTGACACCACCACCGGAAACGGTGACGTAGATGTCGAATTTCTCAACGGTTTCGGTCAGCTCGAGTGGCTGGCGAACAACCATGCGAGCGGTTTCGCGACCGAAGAACACGTCCAGAGAACGGTTGTTGATGGAAATGTTACCAGTACCCGGACGCAGGAATACGCGAGCGGTTGCGGTCTTGCGACGGCCAGTGCCGTAATTTTGAGTCGCCGACATAATGAACTATCCCGTTAGATCTTCAGTTCTTGAGGCTGCTGAGCAGTGTGTGGGTGAGCAGCACCCGCGTACACTTTCAGCTTGCGGTACATGTCGCGACCCAGCGGGTTCTTAGGCAGCATGCCTTTGACCGCGGTTTCGATAACACGCTCAGGGGCCTTGGCGATCAACTTCTCGAAGTTGATTTCCTTGATACCGCCCGGGAAGCCGGAGTGGGAGTAGTACATTTTGTCGGAAGACTTGGCACCTGTCACACGAACCTGCTCGGCGTTGATAACGACGATGTAGTCGCCGGTGTCAACGTGAGGGGTGTATTCTGGTTTGTGTTTGCCACGCAGACGGCTAGCGATTTCGGTAGCCAGACGACCCAGGGTCTGGCCAGCGGCGTCGACTACGAACCACTCGCGCTTTACTGTTTCCGGTTTAGCAGTAAAAGTTTTCATTCTCTAAAGCCTCAGAGGCCGCCCAGCGAAAAATAGACGGCGAATCTTACTGGATAGTGCACAGCTTGCCAAGGGCAAGCGCGCAGCCGAACACAGACGCTTTTGGGGGCTCGGGTCGGGCACGCCAATGTTCGACGGGGTTCTTCCTGCGTGATGGTGCATCACTTCCGCCACGCGGAGAGGGGCTGAATTATCCAGATTGCGAGAAAAATTTCAACCTGCTTTGATGGGCATCTATTGCCAAGGAGTGTCTAACCGATGGAATACCGTCAGCTCGGCCGTACCGACCTCAATGTCAGCGCCCTGTGCCTGGGCACCATGACCTGGGGCGAACAGAACGTTCAGGCCGAAGCCTTCGAACATATTGCCCGGGCCAAGGCCGCCGGGATCAATTTCATCGACACCGCCGAGATGTATCCGGTGCCGCCGCGCCCGGAAACCTACGCGGCTACCGAGCGCATCATCGGCAACTGGTTCCGCGACAACGGTGACCGCGACGACTGGGTGCTGGCCAGCAAGGTGGCAGGCCCCGGCAACGGCATCAGCCACATTCGCGACGGCCAGCTCAAGCACAACCGCCAGCACATCGTGGCGGCGCTGGAGGAGAGCCTGAAGCGCCTGCAGACCGACCGTATCGACCTGTACCAGCTGCACTGGCCGGAACGCAGCACCAACTTCTTCGGCAAGCTGGGCTACCAGCACCTTCCACAGGACCACTTCACCCCGCTGGAAGAAACCCTCGAGGTACTCGACGAGCAGGTACGGGCGGGCAAGATCCGTCACATCGGCCTGTCCAACGAAACGCCGTGGGGCACCATGAAATTCTTGCAACTGGCCGATAGCCGGGGCTGGCCGCGGGCGGTGTCGATCCAGAACCCGTACAACCTGCTCAACCGCAGCTTCGAGGTGGGCCTGGCAGAGGTGGCAATCCGTGAGCAGTGCGGCCTGCTGGCCTATTCGCCGCTGGCCTTCGGCATGCTCTCGGGCAAGTACGAGAACGGCGCACGGCCGGACAACGCGCGCCTGACCCTGTTCAGCCGCTTTGCCCGATACTCCAACCCGCAGACCGTCGCAGCCTGCAGCCGCTATGTGCAGCTGGCCCGCGAACACGGCCTGGACCCGGCGCAGATGGCCCTGGCGTTCGTCACCCGGCAACCGTTCGTGACCAGCAACATCATTGGCGCGACCAGCCTGCAACAGCTGGACAGCAACCTGGCGAGCCTTGAGCTGAGCCTGAGCGATGAGTTGCTGGCAGCGATCGAAGCCATACACCAGGCGCAGCCGAACCCGGCGCCTTGAGCTGAAAGGGGCTGCATTGCAGCCCCGCCGCTACACGGGGTAGACACAATCGCCAAAAAATAAGACGATCCAGCCGGTGATTGACCACTCTACCCTATAAGAACAATGACAATGATGTTTACCCAACCCTCCGCGTCGCTGCGGCGCGTCAGCATCCTGGCCATTGACAAGGTGTTTGCTTCGACCTTGATGCAGGCCAAGGATTTCTTTCACCTCGCCAGCCTGCGTTACAGCAAGCAGCTAGGCCTGGGCTTGCAGCCCATGTTCGAGATCTGCCTGGTGAGCCCCGACGGCCAGCCGGTGGACAGCTTCAGCAATGTGCAGCTTCCGGTCGACGGTGGCCTGGACGACGCCGACGTCATCATCCTCCCGGCCTACTGGGACGACTTCGACAACCTGCTGCAACGTTATCCACAGGTGCTCCCATGGCTGCGTGAACAGCATGCCCGCGGCGCGGTACTGTGCGCCGAGGCCAGTGGCGTGTTCTGGCTGGCCGAGTCCGGCCTGCTCGATGGCAAGGAGGCGACTACCTACTGGCGCTTCTTCAACAGCTTTGCCGAGCGCTTCCCGAAGATCCGGTTGAATCAGGACAAGCACCTGACCGACGCCGACAATATCTATTGCGCCGGCGGGGCCACGTCGGCCTGCGACCTGTACATCTACCTGATCGAGCGCTTCTGCGGTGCCAACGTGGCCCGCGCCGTGTCGCGCGACATTCTTTACGAAGTGCAGCGCAACTACACCCCGGGGCGCATGGGCTTTGGCGGGCAGAAGCTGCACCAGGACCTGATCATCCTGCAGATTCAGCATTGGCTGGAGGAGCACTTCGCCGACAAGTTCCGCTTCGAGGACGTTGCCCGCAACCACGGCATGAGCATCCGCAATTTCATGCGCCGCTTCCAGGGCGCGACGGGTGACAAGCCGCTGCACTACCTGCAACGGCTGCGGATCGAGACCGCCAAGGGGTTACTGTCGAGCACACGCAAGAGCATCAAGACCATCAGCTACGAGGTCGGTTATGACGATGCCAGTTTCTTTGCGCGGCTGTTCCGCCAGCACACCGAGCTGTCGCCGAACCAGTATCGGCAGCAGTTCATGCAAGAGGCTTGAGGCCTTGCGGGGCTGCTTTGCAGCCCATTCGCGGCACAAGGCCGCTCCCACAAATGCCCAGCGTGCGCCGATCAATGTGGCAGCGGCCTTGCGTCGCGAATGGGCCGCAAAGCGGCCCCAAAAATCTTACGGCTTGTGTGCGCGCGACAGGAATTCGTGCGACTGCATCTCCAGCAACCGGCTCAGGGTACGCTGGAACTCGAAGCTCAGGCGCCCGCCGGTGTACAGGTCTTTCAGCTCCACCTCGGCCGAGATGATCAGCTTTACGTTGCGGTCGTAGAATTCGTCCACCATGTTGATGAAGCGGCGGGCGATGTCGTCGGTGGCAACACCCATCTGCTCCACATTGCTCAGCAGCACGGCGTGGAAGATCTTGCCCAGTTCGATGTAGTCGTTCTGGCTGCGCGGCCCATCGCAAAGGGCGCGGAAGTCGAACCAGGCGACATCGTCACAGGTGCGCAGGGCATTGATCGGACGGTTCTCGATCATCAGCACGTCGTTCTCGATCGCCTGCGTGCACTCAGGGGTGAGCGCCTTGAAGCTGGCGCGCATGCTCTGGTGCGCCGCGTCATTGAGTGGGAAGTGGAACAGTTCGGCCTGCTCCAGGTGGCGCAGGCGGTAGTCGACCCCGCTATCCACGTTCACCACGTCGGTGTACTGCTTGATCATGGCGATGGCCGGCAAGAAGCGCGCACGCTGCAGGCCGTCCTTGTAAAGGCCGTCTGGCACGATGTTGGAAGTGGCCACCAGTGACACACCATTTTTGAACAGCTCTTCCATCAGAGTGCCGAGGATCATCGCATCGGTAATGTCCGACACGAAGAATTCGTCGAAACAGATCACCCGGGCTTCTTCGCTGAAGCGCTTGGCGATGATGGTCAGCGGGTTCTTCTCGCCCTTGAGGGTTTTCATTTCCTCGTGCACACGCTTCATGAAGCGGTGGAAGTGCGTACGCATCTTCTGCTTGAACGGCAGCGCTTCGTAGAAGGTATCGACCAGGTAGGTCTTGCCTCGCCCTACCCCACCCCAGAAATACAGGCCCTTGACCGGGGTCTGCTCCTTCTTGCCGAACAGTTTGCCGAACATGCCCGGCTTGTTGTTCTGCGCTTGTACCAGGTCGTCGTACAGGCGCTGCAAGTGACGCACCGCAGTTTCCTGCGCCGCGTCATGGAAGAAGTCGGGACGTTTCAGATCTGCTTGATAGCGTTCTAAGGGAGTCATAATTCGTTAGCGAGGCAACAAAAAACGGGCCGTCACTGTAGCGACAGGCCCGCTTAATGGCAATCAGACTTGCGTCAATATGCCTCAGTCCTGCTGTGGTGCCAGGGCATCACGCAGGCTTTGAATGGCCGCATCACGGGCTTCGGCGCTGTCGAACTGCGGCCCTTCGGCGACCTGCTCGCCATTGAGCCACAGGCCGAAGCTCAAGCCTTCTACCCGTACATCGGCCTCGCCACCCTGCTGCAGCTGCTTGCTCACGGCGCCAGCACTCTTGCCGTCAGCGAAGCTGCGCGACAGCAGCAGTTGCTCACCGTCAGCGGCCAACAGGCGGAAACGGAAGCTGCCGTCTTCGTCACGGAAGCTGACGAAGCGCGCGCTCTTGGCTGACTTCTTCTTCACCTCGGTGGTGGCCTGCACGCTGCTGCGGAACGAACGCAGGCCAACGGCTTCGCGCAGTTGCTCGAGGAACGGCGTGGCAATCTTGCGGGCCTTGGCGGCACCGGCCAGCAGGATGTCTTCCAGGTCCGCCGGGCGGGCGATCAGTTGGTGGTAGTACTCGCGTTTTTCCGCCAGCTGGCCATCCAGCAACTGGAACAGGCGCTGCTTGGCATCACCCCAGCCCAGGCCCTGCAACAGCTCTTCGCGGAACCCGGCGCATTGCTCCGGCGTCGAGAAGGCCTGGTACAGGGTGAACAGGTGCGAGTTGTCCGGGTCTTTCGCTTCACCCGGCGCGCGCGAGTCGGTCACGATGCGCGAGATGGCGTCTTTCATGTCCTTGGCGCTGGTGAACAACGGGATGGTGTTGTCGTAGCTCTTGGACATCTTGCGCCCGTCCAGGCCTGGCAGCGTGGCCACGCTTTCCTCGATCACCGCCTCTGGCAGGGCGAAGAAGTCCTGGCCCTGGCCGAACAGGTGGTTGAAGCGTTGGCCGATGTCGCGGGCCATTTCCACGTGCTGGATCTGGTCACGGCCGACCGGCACCTTGTTGGCGTTGAACATGAGGATGTCCGCGGCCATCAGCACCGGGTAGCTGAACAGGCCCATGGTCACGCCGGCGTCCGGGTCTTCCCCATTTTCGACGTTCTTGTCCACCGAGGCCTTGTAGGCATGCGCGCGGTTGAGCAGGCCCTTGGCGGCAACGCAGGTCAGCAGCCAGGTCAGTTCGGGAATTTCCGGGATGTCGGACTGGCGATAGAAAGTCACTTTGTCCGGGTCAAGGCCACCGGCCAGCCAGGTGGCGGCGATTTCCAGGCGTGAACGCTGGATGCGCAGCGGGTCATCGCATTTGATCAGGGCGTGGTAGTCGGCCAGGAAGTAGAACGAGTCGACACCGGGCTGCTGGCTGGCACGGATCGCAGGGCGAATGGCGCCGGCGTAGTTGCCCAGGTGCGGAGTGCCGGTGGTAGTGATACCGGTAAGAATGCGCGTGGTCATGGGTGTTCGCTTATTCAGGCTTGGCTCAGTTCGAAAGGCGCGGCAGCAGCAGATCCTTCAGATCGGTCAGCTTGCCATGGAAGAAGTGTCCGCATTCTGCCACTTTCAGCAGCTCATGGGGGCGCGTCAGGCTGTCGGACCAATCGTAAACCAGCTGCGGTGCGACGACTTCGTCGGCGTCCGGCTGCACAACGGTCACCGGGCAGCGCTGCGGCAGCGGGAATTCGGCGGTCAGGCGCATGACCGCCGGGGCGATCATGAACAGGTGCTGCAATTCGACGCCTGCAGTTTCAAGTCGCCCGGCCAGGCTGGTGGCAACGAAACCACCGAACGAAAAGCCCATCAACACCAGCGGCAACTCTGGGTGCGAGCTACGCAGCCAGGCTGCCGCGGCCTCGGCATCGGCCACTTCGCCGGCCCCCATGTCATGGCTGCCGGCGCTCTGGCCGACGCCACGGTAGTTGAAACGCAGGGTCGCGTAACCGGCATCACGGGCAGTGCGTTGCAGGGTCGAGACCACCTTGTTGAGCATGGTGCCGCCCTGGACCGGGTTGGGGTGGCAGATCAGCACCGCGCCACGGGCGTCAGCCACGTCCAGGTACAAGGCTTCCAGCTGGCCGGCGGGGCCATCGATGAACAAGGGGGTTTCGCGGACAAGCAAGGCACTACTCCGTGACCTCGGGAAGGGTCGATTCGTCTAGGTGTGAAATTCTGTTCTGATTTGCGATCGCTCGCGGTATACAGCGCAGGTCTGAGCCGTTAACGTAAAGCAAAGCCGTTTATAGAGGAAGGACTCGTGGAACTCTCGCTCCTTGTTTGGTTGTTGCCAACCCTGGCCCTGGTCATTGGCGTGGCGGTCGGTTTCATTGTTGCCCGCCTGCTGCCCAACGCAGCACCCAGCAACACCCAGCGCCAACTGGATGACATCCAGAAGCGCTTCGACAGCTACCAGAACGAAGTGGTCACCCACTTCAACAGCACTGCCATGCTGGTCAAGAAACTGACCCAGAGCTACCAGGACGTACAGGATCACCTGGCTGAAGGCGCCAACAGCCTGGCCCTTGATGAAGTCACTCGCCAGCGCCTGCTGGCTGCCCTGCATTCCGAAGCGCCGCAAGGCCCGCGTGACCGCCTGACCCCACCGAAAGACACCGCCGAAGTGCCGCGCGACTATGCGCCAAAAGCGCCAAACTCGCCGGGCATGCTGGACGAGAGCTACGGGCTCAAGCGTTGATCCACTGAACCTGTAAAAGGCCTCGCAAGAGGCCTTTTTTGTGTATGCCGTGTTCTTGCCGCTGCGGGCCCTTTTCGCGGCACAAGGCCGCTTCTACAGATGCCCCAGCGCCTCCTCGATATCCAGCAGCAGATCCTCCACATCCTCCAGCCCAACCGACAATCTCACCAGCCCCTCCGATATCCCGTGATGGGCGCGCTCCTGGGGCGTGTAACTGGAGTGCGTCATGCTCGCCGGGTGTTGCGCCAGCGACTCGGCATCCCCCAGGCTCACCGCCCGCGCAAATAGCTGCAGGGCATTCATGAAGCGCCGCCCGGCCTCGATACCGCCCTTGAGCTCAAAGGCAATCATCCCGCCCGGCAAACGCATCTGCCGCCGTGCCAGGTCGTACTGGGCAAACGACGGCAAGCCCGGATAGTGAATCAGTTCCACCTGGGGCTGCCGGGCCAGGAACTTCGCCACCTCCAGGGCATTGGCGCAATGCCGGTCCATGCGCAGCGCCAAGGTCTTGATACCCCGCATCAACAACGCAGCGTCATGCGGTGACAGCACAGCCCCGGTCATGTCTTTGAGCCCTTCCAGGCGAATCCGGTCGACCAACGCCTTGCGCCCCACCACTAGGCCCGCAGTGATATCACCATGGCCGCTGAGGTACTTGGTCGCCGAATGCACCACCAGGTCCGCCCCCAGCTCCAGTGGCCGCTGCAGGTACGGAGTGCAGTAGGTGTTGTCGACTACCACAAGCACGTCTCTCCCATGTACAGCCTCGACCACCGCTGCGATGTCGACCAGTTGCATATTGGGGTTGGCCGGCGTTTCGAAGTAGATCATCCGCGTTTTACTGTTGATCGCCGCTTTGAGGGCCTTGGCGTCATTGAGGTCGACATGGTGAATCTTGACTCCGAACTCGCCAATCCCATGGTGCAGAAACGCGAAGGTACAGCCATACAGGGTGCGCCCGACGATCAGTTCATCACCGGGGCGCAACAGGGTCCAGATGGTCGAGGTAATGGCGCCCATACCCGACGCCAGCGCCAATCCCGCCTCACCGCCCTCCAACGAGGCCATGCGTTGCTCAAGCAAGGCCAAGGTGGGATTGGAGATGCGGCTGTAGAAGTGCCCTGCCTCTTCCCCGGCGAAGCAAGCAGCGCCGTATTCAACAGTGGGGAAGGCATAGGTAGCGGTCTGGTACACCGGCGGCACCAGGGCGCCTCCGTGGGAAAGCGGGTCGTAGCCATGGTGAATGGCCCGCGTGGAGAAACCGGTGTTGTTATGGGAGTCGCGCATGGCAACAGCCTCTTGTGGTTTGTTATAAGCTTATGCCACCGAGCTGCCCGATTTTTTCCAAAATAGCCCACGCATTTGCGTGCTTGCTGGAATAAAAACAACAATCAACGGACCAGGAGGGCAAAACATGCCTTCAAGCCTCGACCGCACCGACCGCGCCCTGCTCGCCGCTTTGCAGGACAATGCCCGCCTGACCGTTGCCGAACTCGCCGACCAGGTAGCGTTAACCACCTCGCCCTGCTGGCGTCGGGTCAAACTGCTGGAAGACAACGGCTACATCACCGGCTACCAGGCCATCCTCTCGCCCAAGTCGCTGGGGTTTGGCGTGACCGCGTTCGTCAGCATCATGATGGACTCGCACACCAAGGACATGGCGCTGGCGTTCGAGCAGCGGCTGATGGAGATTCCCGAAATCGTCGCCTGCCACAACATCTCCGGGCGCTATGACTTTTTGCTGGAGATCCTGGCGCGGGACCTGGAGTCGTTCGGGGAATTCACCCGGGAAGTGCTGCAGCGGCTGCCGGGAGTGAAGGAGATCTATTCGAGTTTTTCCTACAAGGCGGTGAAGGAGAAACGGGTGATACCAGTGTCAGAGAAACATATTTAAGACAAATCCGAGAAAACGGAAAATCCGGTGTAGGAAAGCACATCTAAGAAATCTCCTTCTAATCATCAGGAACGTGCCTACTTCCATACCCCCTACCTCTGACATAAAAAAAACTCGTCCCCGGGCACACTTTCCCTGCCTTCAACTCAGGGACGACTCTATGGCCAGCCTTCTTCCAGAATTCATCATCCGTAAACTCGAAGGTCGGACATTCCACAGCTTCGACCATTTCTCCCAATCCTTCTGGCTGGCGATCGCAGAAGACCCAGTCTACAGCCAGCAATTCATCCCCGCCCAACTCAACCGCCTCAAGAAAGGCTGGCCCCCTCGGGCGCCATTCCATGAGACGGTAAAGGGTCTGCGTTCTTATCAGATAGGCCAGCTGAACCCGCCCGAGTGGGGTGGGTTGATGTACGACGCTGAAAACCTGCGGATCATGAGCGCCATGCAATACGCGCTGTCATCGGAGACGCCATGGTGATCAGGCTGAAACACTGCCTGGCCGACTATTCATACGATGAGTTCCGGCTGATTGTTGAGGCGTTGATTCAGGCGACAGGCTCGCGTGCTTGGCAGGATCGATTGCTGGAACACTTTATCGAAGTGGTTGAACATCCTGATGGCGCTGACCTTATCTATTACCCCGAGGAAGATCGGGGAAGATGCGCCGAGCAGGTCATGGCGCGCGTCTTGGAATGGAGAGCGTCAAAGGGTCTTGCAGTGTTCAGAATTAAAATTAACTAGCCTGCCAGGTCTGGATGCAGCTCAGAGGCTTAGCGAAGAACCTTTGCCAGCGGCGGTACATGGCACCGGCTCTGCCGGTGTTCGCGGCTAAAGCCGCTCCTACAGTGATCGCGCAAACTTTCAGATTCTCAACAAAGCGGTTGGCCTTAAAGGCTCCGCACAACCCAAGGATTACGCGCATAAAAAAACCCGCCGAAGCGGGTTTTTTCTTGCAGGCCAGCGCTTAGATCGCGCCGCGCTGACGCAGCACGTCCAGCACCAGTTTCACACCTTCATCCACGCTGGTGGCCTGGGTGTCGATCACAAGGTCGGCATCCAGCGGCACATCGAACGGGAAGCTTTCGCCCGGGATGTTTTCGCCACCGGCCGCGTACAGGCCTTGCGGGTCACGCTCGCGGCAAGCCAGCGGCGAAGCCTGTACGTACACCGTCACCAGGCGGTCTTTGCCGATCAGGGCCTTGGCCTGTTCGCGGCCTTCGGCATCCGGGGCCACGAACGCAGCCAGGGTCAGCAGGCCGGCTTCGTTGAACTGGCGCGCCACATGGGCGGCGCGGCGCCAGTTTTCGGTGCGGCCGGCGCGGTCTTGCGGCAGGCCCTTGTTCAGGTCGTGGCGCAGGTTCTGGCCGTCCAGCACGTACACCGCACGGCCCATGTCGAACAGCTTGCGCTCCACGGCATAGGCCAGGGTGCTCTTGCCAGCACCGGACAGGCCGCTGAACAGCACGGTGGCTGGCTGCTGGCCGAAGCGCAGGGCGCGCTCTTCGGTAGCCACGTGGGCCTGCTTGCCATGCTGGCCGGTGCTGCCGTGTGGCAGAACGGGTGGCGCGATGATCATGCCGGCACCGACGGTGCCGTTGGTCAGGCGGTCGATGACAATGAACGCACCGGTGGTGCGGTTGCTGTCGTAGCCGTCCAGGGCGATCGAGGTGTCCAGCGCTACCTTCACGCGGCCGATCTCGTTCAGCTGCAGCGCGCTGGCAGCGCCCTGCTCCAGGGTGTTCACATCGACCTTGTGGGTGATGCTGGCAATCGAGCCCGGCACATAGCTGGTGGCGCGCTTGATGTCGTACTTCTTGCCCGGGAGCATTGGCTCCTCGGCCATCCACACCAGCATGGCGTCGAACTGATCGGTCACTGGCGGCACGTTGTCGGCATGTACCAGCAGGTCGCCACGGGAGATGTCAATCTCGTCTTCCATGGTCAGGGTCACGGCCTGGCCTGGGCCGGCGTTTTCCAGCTCACCTTCGTAGGTGACGATGGACTTGACGCGGCTGCTCTTGCCCGACGGCAGCACGACGATTTCGTCGCCCTTGTGCACCACGCCACTGGCGATGGTGCCGGCGAAGCCGCGGAAGTTCAGGTTCGGGCGGTTCACGTACTGCACCGGGAAGCGCAGGTCGGTGAAGTTGCGGTCGGCCGCAACCTCGACGGTTTCGAGGATTTCCATCAGCGTCGGGCCGGCGTACCACGGCGATTGCTCGCTGTGGTTGACCACGTTGTCGCCCTTGAGCGCCGACATTGGTACGAAGTGCAGGCTGCTCGGGGTCAGGTTGATGGCTTCGGCAAACTTCAGGTAGTCGGCCTTGATCGACTCGAAGACGCCTTCATCGAAGCCCTTCAGGTCCATCTTGTTGACTGCGACCACGATGTGCTTGATGCCCAGCAGCGAGGCAATGTAGCTGTGGCGACGGGTCTGGGTCTGCACTCCATAGCGGGCATCGACCAGGATAATCGCCAGGTCACAGGTGGACGCACCGGTGGCCATGTTGCGGGTGTACTGCTCGTGGCCAGGGGTGTCGGCGATGATGAACTTGCGTTTGGCGGTGGAGAAGTAGCGGTAGGCGACATCGATGGTGATGCCCTGCTCGCGCTCGGCCTGCAGGCCGTCGACCAGCAGTGCCAGGTCAACTTCTTCGCCGGTAGTGCCGACTTTCTTCGAATCACGGGTGATGGCTTCGAGGTGGTCCTCGTAGATCATCTTCGAGTCGTGCAGCAGGCGCCCGATCAGGGTGCTCTTGCCGTCATCCACGTTGCCACAGGTGAGGAAACGCAGCAGTTCTTTGCGCTCGTGCTGAGCCAGATAAGCGAGGATGTCTTCGCTGATCAAATCGGATTGGTGCGACATGGAGTAACCCTGAAAATTAGAAGTAGCCCTGACGTTTCTTGTCTTCCATGGAACCGGCGCCATCGTGGTCGATGACCCGGCCCTGGCGCTCGGAAGTGCGCGTCAGGAGCATTTCCTGAATGATGTCGGTCAGCGTTTCGGCTTCCGACTCGACAGCCCCCGTCAACGGGTAGCAACCGAGGGTACGGAAACGCACCTTCTTCTTGACGATACGGGCTTTCTCTTCCTCGGAGAGGTGCTCGAGGATACGCTCGTCGTCGATCATGATCAGGGTGCCGTTCTTCTCGATGACTTCACGCTCGGCGGCGAAGTACAGCGGCACGATCGGGATGCCTTCTAGGTAGATGTACTGCCAGATGTCCAGCTCGGTCCAGTTCGACAGCGGGAACACGCGGATCGACTCGCCCTTGTTGACCTTGCCGTTGTACACGTTCCACAGCTCGGGGCGCTGGTTCTTCGGGTCCCAGCGGTGCTTGCTGTCGCGGAACGAATACACACGCTCTTTGGCCCGCGACTTCTCTTCGTCGCGGCGCGCGCCACCAAAGGCGGCGTCGAAACCATGCTTGTCCAGTGCCTGCTTCAGGCCCTGGGTCTTCATGATGTCGGTGTGCTTGGAGCTGCCATGGGTGAACGGGTTGATGCCCTGCGCCACACCCTCAGGGTTGACGTGGGTGATCAGTTCCAGGCCCATTTCCTCGACCATCTTGTCGCGGAAGCTGTACATCTCCTGGAATTTCCACTGGGTGTCGACGTGCATCACCGGGAACGGCAGCTTGCCCGGGAAGAAGGCCTTGCGCGCCAGGTGCAGCATCACGGCGGAATCCTTGCCGATCGAGTACAGCATCACCGGGTTGTCGAACTCGGCGGCCACCTCGCGGATAATGTGGATGCTCTCCGCCTCCAGCTGTTTCAAGTGCGTCAGTTTGTCGACCATGGCTACTCACGAAAAACGATCTTATGGACGGCCTGCGGGCCGTGTTCGAGCGAGCCACTTTATCACAGCGGCTGCTTCTATTTAGGAGGCGGGCTAGATCGAAAAGGTCTAACGATATGACTGCGGGTTTGGGCTGCCAGGGCCGGCCCTTTCGCGGGCTCGCCCGCTCCCACAGGTATTGCCCCCCAGGCTTGGTGCGATCCCTGTGGGAGCGGGCGAGCCCGCGAAGCAGGCAACGCTGATATCAAATGGGATTGGGGCAATCGATGAACAGGTGCTCCACGGCAAACCGCCGCGCCAGGTAATCGCCCAGCGCCTGCACCCCGTAACGCTCGGTGGCATGGTGCCCGGCAGCAATGAAACTGACGCCATTCTCGCGCGCACTGTGATAGGTCTGCTCCGACGCCTCGCCGGTCAGGTACAGGTCCACCCCGGCGGCAATCGCCGTGTCGATGTAACCCTGCCCGCCACCGGTGCACCAGCCGACCCGGCGGATCATCTGCTCCCCCTCCACCAGCAATGGCTCACGCCCCAGCACTTCCTGAACCCGCCGGGCAAAATCGCGGGCAGTCACAGGTTCGGCCAGTGAGCCGACCAACCCGACCACCTTGGGGTTCTCCGGGTCCAGCGGCCCTTCGACGGTGATGTCCAGTTGCCGCGCCAGCTGCACGTTGTTGCCCACCTCCGGGTGAACATCCAGCGGCAGGTGAAACGCCAGCAGGCTGATGTCGTTGTTCAGCAAGGTTTTCAGACGACGCTGGCGGATACCGGTGATGCACGGGTTCTCACCCTTCCAGAAGTAACCATGGTGCACCAGCACCAGGTCGGCCTGGGCCTCGACCGCAGCATCCAGCAACGCCTGGCTGGCGGTAACACCACTGACGATACGGCTGACCTGCGGCCGGCCCTCTACTTGCAGGCCATTGGGGCAATAATCCTGGATCTTCGCGCTGCCCAGGTAACGCTCGGCTTCCTCGACCAGGGTGTTTAGAGCGACGGCCATGAAAATCTCCTCGAAAACTGCGCTTTTCTCGGGCGCAACGCCAATGGAACGCCCGTATAATGCCGGCCATTATGGGCCGTCGCCGGCACTGGGGGAACCGGTGTATGATCCCGCGCGCTCATGCCCCACTGCGCGGCCACTGGCCCTCGCTCTTTCCAGGATTCGTTCATGTTCAAGGCTTTGCGTTACTTTGGCTGGCCCCTGCTTACCGGCGTACTGATCGCCATGCTGATCATCCAGCGCTTCCCGGAGTGGGTAGGCCTGCCCAGCCAGGACGTCAACCTGCAACAGGCACCGCAGACCACGCGGATCATGCAAGGCCCGGTGTCGTACGCCGACGCCGTGACACTGGCTGCCCCTGCAGTGGTCAACCTGTACACCACCAAGGTGGTGAACAAGAGCGCACATCCGCTGTTCGAAGACCCGCAGTTCCGCCGCTTCTTCGGCGATAACCTGCCCAAGCAGCGCCGCTGGGAGTCGAGCCTGGGCTCGGCGGTGATCATGAGCCCCGAGGGCTACCTGCTGACCAACAACCATGTCACCAGCGGCGCCGACCAGATCGTCGTGGCCCTGAAAGATGGCCGCGAAACCCTGGCCCGCGTGATCGGCAGCGACCCGGAAACCGACCTGGCGGTGCTGAAGATTGACCTGAAGAACCTGCCGGCGATCACCATAGGCCGTTCGGACACCATTCACATCGGCGACGTGTCGCTGGCCATCGGCAACCCGTTTGGTGTTGGCCAGACCGTGACCATGGGTATCATCAGCGCTACCGGCCGTAACCAGCTGGGCCTGAACAACTACGAAGACTTCATCCAGACCGACGCAGCGATCAACCCCGGCAACTCGGGCGGCGCGCTGGTCGATGCCAATGGCAACCTGGTTGGCATCAACACCGCGATTTTCTCCAAGTCCGGCGGTTCACAAGGCATTGGCTTCGCCATCCCGGTGAAACTGGCACTGGAGGTAATGAAGTCGATCGTCGAGCACGGCCAGGTGATCCGTGGCTGGCTGGGCATCGAGGTGCAACCGCTGAGCCAGGAGCTGGCCGAATCGTTCGGCATGAAGGACCGCCCGGGTATCGTGGTTGCAGGTATTTTCCGCGAAGGCCCGGCGGCCAAGGCCGGGTTGCAACTGGGTGACGTGATCCTGAGCATCAACGGCGAACCGGCCGGTGATGGCCGCAAGTCGATGAACCAAGTGGCGCGGATCAAACCCAACGAGAAGATCACCATCGAGGTGATGCGCAATGGGCAGCAGTTGAAGCTGGTTGCCGAGGTGGGGCTGCGGCCGCCGCCGGCGCCGGCTGCCAGCCAGGAAGAGAAATAAACCCAGGGCCGCGTTGCGGCTCTTCGCGGGCACGCCCGCTCCCACAGGAACTACGCAGGCTCCAAAGCCAGCGCTAAGCCTGTGGGAGCGCGCGTGCCCGCGAAGGGCTGCCGCGCAGCCCAAACAGCATCAATGCAGGATCTGGCTCAGGAACAACCGGGTCCGGTCACTGCGCGGCCGGTCGAAGAAGTCATCCGGCGCCGCCTGCTCTACAATCTCCCCCTTGTCCATGAAGATCACCCGGTTCGCCACGGTGCGGGCAAAACCCATCTCGTGGGTCACGCAGAGCATGGTCATGCCGTCTTCGGCCAGGCCCACCATGGTATCGAGCACTTCCTTGACCATTTCAGGGTCCAGCGCCGAGGTCGGCTCGTCGAACAGCATGATCTTCGGCTTCATGCACAGCGCACGGGCAATCGCCACACGCTGCTGCTGGCCACCCGACAATTGCCCCGGGTACTTGTGCGCCTGCTCGGGAATACGCACGCGCTCCAAATAATGCATGGCAATTTCCTCGGCCTTGCGCCGCGGCATCTTGCGCACCCACATCGGCGCCAAGGTGCAGTTTTCCAGAATGCTCAGGTGCGGGAACAGGTTGAAGTGCTGGAACACCATGCCCACTTCACGGCGGATGGCCTCGATCTGCTTGAGGTCGTTGGTCAGCTCGACGCCATCGACCACGATGCGCCCCTGCTGGTGCTCTTCCAGGCGGTTGAGGCAACGGATGGTGGTGGACTTGCCCGAGCCGGATGGCCCGCACAGCACAATGCGCTCCCCCTGGCGCACGTTCAGGTTGATGTCCTTGAGCACATGGAACTGGCCGTACCACTTGTTCACACCCTGCATCTGGATGATGCCTTCGGGGCCGGCAGGCTGCTTGATCGCTTCACTCATTTCGAAACTCCTAACGCTTGTGGCCAGTGTCCAGCTTGCGCTCCAGGTGCATGGAGTAGCGGGACATACCGAAACAGAAAATCCAGAACACCAGGGCGGCGAACACATAGCCCTCGGTAGCCATGCCCAGCCAGGCCGGGTCGGCGGCGGCTTGCTTGACGCTGTTCAGCAGGTCGAACAGGCCGATGATGATCACCAGGCTGGTGTCCTTGAACAGGGCAATGAAAGTGTTGACGATGCCGGGAATCACCAGCTTGAGCGCCTGCGGCAGAATCACCAGGCCCATCGAACGCCAATAGCCCAGGCCCATGGCGGCGGCAGCTTCGTACTGGCCCTTGGGGATGGCCTGCAAACCACCGCGCACCACCTCGGCGATATACGCCGACTGGAACAGGATCACGCCGATCATCGCCCGCAGCAGCTTGTCGAAGCTCATGCCTTCGGGCAGGAACAACGGCAGCATCACCGACGACATGAACAGCACGGTGATCAATGGCACGCCGCGCCAGAACTCGATGAAGGTCACGCACACCACCTTCACGGCCGGCATCCTCGAACGCCGGCCCAGGGCCAGCAGGATGCCCAGTGGCAAGGCGCCGACGATACCCACGGTGGCAATCACCAGGGTCAGCATCAGCCCGCCCCACTGGCTGGTCGGTACGCTCTCCAGGCCCAGGTACCCACCGTGCAGCAGGGTGTAGGCCAGTACCGGGTACAGCACCAGAAAGCCCAGGCCGTAGAAGGCCTTGCGCGGGAAGCGCTTGATGAACAGCGGCGCAGCGCCGATGACGGCAAGCCACACCGTCAGGTCCACCCGCCAGCGCAGCTCGGCCGGGTAGTAGCCGTACATGAACTGGCCAAAGCGCTGCTGCACGAACACCCAGCAGGCGCCCTCCTTGGTGCAGTCGGCGCGTGTGGTGCCGACCCAGTTGGCGTCGATCAAAGCCCACTGAACAAGCGGCGGTACGATCAGCCATACCAGGTAGATGGCGAACAGGGTCAACAGCGTGTTGAGCCAGCTGGAGAACAGATTGGCACGCATCCATGCGAGCACGCCGACGGTTTTCACCGGTGGCGGCATATCGGGTTTGAAAACATGGGCATTCACGGGCGTATCCTCACCGCTCGATCAGCGCAATGCGCTTGTTGTACCAGTTCATCAGCAGCGAAATGCTGATGCTGATGGCGAGATAGACACTCATGGTGATGGCGATCACCTCGATAGCCTGGCCGGTCTGATTGAGCACGGTGCCGGCGAACAGCGAGACCATCTCCGGGTAGCCGATACCGGCCGCCAGCGACGAGTTCTTCGCCAGGTTCAGGTACTGGCTGGTCAGCGGCGGAATGATCACCCGCAGTGCCTGGGGAATGATCACCTTGCGCAGGGTCGGGCCCTCGCGCAGGCCCAGCGAGCGCGCGGCCTCGGTCTGGCCATGGCTGACCGAACGGATGCCAGAACGCACGATTTCAGCGATGAAAGCTGCCGTGTAGATAGTCAGCGCCAAGGTCAGCGCCAGCAGTTCGGGGATCAGCACCCAGCCACCGACGAAGTTGAAGCCCTTGAGCTGCGGCACCTCCCAGCTTACCGGGCTGCCGAACAACAGCACGCTCAGGCCCGGGATGACGAGCAGTAGCGCCAGCCCCACCCAGAACTTGTGGAACTGCACGCCGGTCTCGTCGAAGCGCTTGTTGGCCAGGCGCACCATCACGACAGTGGCGGCAATCGCCACCCCCAAGGCAACGACGAACGGCCAGAAGCCATCGGCCATGGACGCGCCCGGCATGTTCAGGCCACGGTTGCTGATAAAGAACATATCGTCGATGTTGATGCTGCCGCGCGGTCCCGGCAGGGTCAGGAACACGGCGAAGTACCAGAACAGGATCTGCAGCAGCGGCGGAATGTTGCGGAAGGTTTCCACATACACGGTCGCCAGTTTGTTGATCATCCAGTTCGGTGACAGGCGAGCCACCCCGATGATGAAGCCCAGAACCGTCGCCAGGATGACGCCGATGAAGGTGACCAGCAGGGTATTGAGCAGGCCGATGACGAACACCCGCGCATAACTGTCGGATTCCACATAGGGGATCAGGTGCTGGGCGATGCCGAAGCCGGCACTGCGGTCGAGAAAGTCGAAGCCCGAGGTGATACCCCGGTGTTGCAGGTTGGTTTGCGTGTTGTGGAACAGGTACCAGCCCAGGCCGACCACGAAGACGATCGTGAGGATCTGGAACAGCCACGCGCGCACACGCGGATCGTTAAGGGACAAGCCCTTGGGTGCGCCGATTTGATTTTGCATGAAGTGCCCCGGACAGTAGGGATTCGAACAGCCTGCAGCGGCGGGATGCCGCCGCAGGGTGCAACCATCAGCGCACTGGTGGCGCGTACTGGATGCCGCCGTTGTTCCACAGGGCGTTCATGCCACGGTCGATCTTCAGGTCGGTGCTCTGGCCCAGGTTCTTCTCGAACACTTCACCGTAGTTGCCGACTTGCTTGACGATCTGTACTACCCAGTCTTTGGGCAGCTTGAGGTCCTTGCCGTACTCACCATCCGCACCCAACAGGCGGGCGACGTCAGGGTTTTTGGTGCCCTTGGCTTCGGCCTCGACATTTTTCGAGGTGATGCCTGCTTCTTCGGCGTTGAGCATGGCGAACAGGGTCCACTTGACGATGCTGAACCACTCCTCGTCGCCTTTACGCACCACCGGGCCCAGTGGCTCCTTGGAGATGGTTTCCGGCAGTACCACGTAGTCGGTCGGCGCGGCCAGCTTGGAACGCTGGGCAAACAGCTGCGACTTGTCCGAGGTCAGCACGTCGCAACGGCCCGACTCCAGCGACTTGGCGCTTTCGTCCGAGGTGTCGAAGGTGATCGGGGTGTACTTCAGGTTATTGGCGCGGAAGAAGTCCGACACGTTCAACTCGGTGGTGGTACCGGCCTGGATACAGATGGTTGCGCCATCGAGCTCTTTGGCGCTGGATACACCCAGCTTCTTGTTGACCAGGAAGCCAACCCCGTCGTAGTAGGTGACACCGGCAAACACCAGGCCCATGCCGGCATCGCGCGAGCTGGTCCAGGTGGTGTTGCGCGACAGCACGTCGACCTCGCCCGACTGCAGGGCGGTGAAGCGTTCCTTGGCGTTGAGCTGGCTGAACTTGACCTTGGTCGCGTCGCCGAACACGGCAGCGGCCACGGCGCGGCAGACATCGGCGTCGATACCGACGATCTTGCCTTGCGCATCAGGTACCGAGAAGCCCGGAAGACCGTCGCTCACGCCACACTGGACGAAGCCCTTCTTCTTGACCGCATCGAGGGTGGCGCCGGCCTGGGCATTGCTCACGGCGCCCAGTGCGGCGGCAGCGGTCAGGACTGCCAGGGTGGTTTTCAACATCTTCATTCACAACCTCCAAATCGCTCTTGTTGTATCGAGCCGGAATTGCACCGCACCCTTTTGAGGCGTATCCGACCCGTATTGGCTTGTTATTGGGTCACTTGGCGCAATGGACTGTTCTGTGACAGCCTTCGCGTGCAAAGGGTGTTACCGTTTCGGCCTGCCCTTTGCATCGCAGATTGAATTGCAAAGCGCGTACCAGATTCTCTGGCTGTAGCGTTTAAGCGCTCGTCAAGTGGGGAAAGTTGTATCGTTGCGACATTCTTTTTCCGACAATCATTTCCAGCGCCTTCTTTTCACGCACGCCATAACAAGACCCGCACACTTTCGGAGCAGTCATGACCAACCCGCTGATTCTCGAACCACAGAAAACCGCTGATGCCTGTGTGATCTGGTTGCACGGTTTGGGGGCCGACCGTTACGACTTCCTACCGGTAGCCGAATTCATGCAGGAGCGCCTGCTCAGCACCCGGTTCATCATGCCCCAGGCCCCGACCCGGCCAGTCACCATAAATGGCGGTTATGCCATGCCCAGCTGGTATGACATCAAGGCCATGACCCCGGCCCGCGCCATTGACGAAGCGCAGCTGGAAGCGTCAGCCGAGCAAGTGGTTGCCCTGATCAAGGCCGAGCAGGCCAAAGGCATCAACCTGTCCCGTATCTTCCTGGCCGGTTTTTCCCAAGGTGGCGCGGTGGTGCTGCACACTGCCTATATAAAGTGGCAAGAAGCACTGGGTGGGGTGATTGCCCTGTCCACCTATGCCCCCACCTTCAACGACCAGCACCAGTTGAGTGCCTGCCAGCAGCGCACCCCGGCCCTGTGCCTGCATGGCGTGCATGACCCGGTGGTGATCCCGTCCATGGGCCGCACCGCTTTCGAGTACCTGAACACCTGGGGCGTCGCCGCCCGCTGGCACGAATACCCGATGGAACACGAAGTGGTGGTCGAAGAACTGAACGACATCTACGAATGGTTGAGCAAACAGCTGCAATAGGCTGGCTCTCTTGTAGTTGTGGGAGTATTCCACTACGCCGCGCCCGGATCTTGCATTACACTGCCCGGCGTACATTCCTTAATCAGTTGATGAGACGATCGTGCTCAAAGCACTCAAGAAAATATTCGGCAAGGGAGACGCCGCGCCACACGCCGTTGCTCCTGCTGCCAGCGTGGCACCGCCTGCGCCCGCACCCGCCAGCGAGGCCCGGCCCGCAGCAAAACCGGCCGTAGCGCATGCCAACCCCGCCCCAAAGGCTGAACAACCCGCTGCTGCTACGCCACCTGCCGACAAAGCGGCCAAGGACAAACCGCGTCGCGAGCGCAAGCCCAAGCCACAGGCCAGCCTGTGGAAACCGGAAGACTTCGTGGTCGAGCCGCAGGAAGGCAAGACCCGCTTCCACGACTTCAAGCTGTCCAACGAGCTGATGCACGCCATCCACGACCTGGGCTTCCCGTACTGCACGCCGATCCAGGCGCAGGTGCTGGGGTATACCCTGCGTGGTCAGGACGCCATTGGCCGGGCCCAAACAGGTACCGGCAAGACTGCGGCGTTCCTGATCTCGATCATTTCCCAACTGCAGCAGACGCCACCGCCCAAGGAACGCTACATGGGCGAGCCACGCGCGCTGATCATCGCCCCTACCCGCGAGCTGGTGGTGCAGATCGCCAAGGACGCCGTGGCGCTTACCAAGTACACCGGCCTGAACGTCATGAGCTTTGTTGGCGGCATGGACTTCGACAAGCAGCTCAAAGCCCTTGAAGCACGCCACTGCGACATCCTGGTGGCCACCCCGGGCCGCCTGCTGGACTTCAACCAGCGCGGCGAAGTGCACCTGGACATGGTCGAGGTGATGGTGCTGGACGAAGCCGACCGCATGCTCGACATGGGTTTCATCCCACAAGTGCGCCAGATCATTCGCCAGACACCACCGAAAAGCGAGCGCCAGACCCTGCTGTTCTCCGCCACCTTCACCGACGACGTGATGAACCTGGCGAAGCAGTGGACCACCAACCCGGCCATCGTCGAGATCGAGCCGGAAAACGTGGCCAGCGAAACGGTCGAGCAGCACGTGTATGCAGTGGCGGGTAGCGACAAATACAAGCTGCTGTACAACCTGGTGACCCAGAACAACTGGGAACGGGTGATGGTGTTTGCCAACCGCAAGGACGAAGTGCGGCGCATCGAGGAAAAACTGGTGCGCGACGGCATCAATGCCGCCCAGCTGTCGGGCGATGTGCCCCAGCACAAGCGCATCCGCACCCTGGAAAACTTCCGCGAAGGGCGCATCACGGTGCTGGTGGCCACCGACGTGGCCGGGCGTGGCATCCATATCGATGGTATCAGCCACGTGATCAACTTCACCCTGCCAGAAGACCCGGACGACTACGTGCACCGCATTGGCCGTACCGGCCGCGCGGGGGCCAGTGGCGTGTCGATCAGTTTTGCCGGGGAGGATGACTCGTACCAGTTGCCGGCGATCGAAGAGCTGCTGGGGCGCAAGATCAAGTGCGAAATGCCGCCCGATGAGCTGCTAAAGCCGGTGCCGCGCAAACACCACTGACCTGTGCCGGCCTCTTCGCGGGACAAGCCCGCTCCCACAGATTTTCCGCTGCCCTTGGGTTCAGCAAAGCACCTGTGGGAGCGGGCTTGCCCCGCGAACCGGGGCAAAGCCCCGGCCATCAGACAGCAATCTACCAGCGCCCCGCCGCATCCTGGTCACTCTGCTTGCCTTCAACCCACCGCGGCCCTTCCTGGGTATTTTCCTTCTTCCAGAACGGCGCCCGGGTCTTCAGGTAGTCCATGATGAAGTTGCAGGCCTCGAACGCCGCCTGCCGATGGGCGCTGGCCACGCCAACAAACACGATCGGCTCGCCCGGTTCCAGCGCACCGATGCGGTGCAAAACCTCCACCTTGAGCAACGGCCAGCGCTGCTCGGCCTCGACCACGATCTTGGCCAGCGCCTTTTCGGTCATGCCCGGGTAGTGCTCAAGGAACATCCCCGCCACTTCGCGGCCATCGTTGAAATCCCGCACATAGCCAACAAAACCGACCACCGCGCCCACGCCAACATTGGCCGCATGCATGGCATTCACCTCGGCCCCTGGGTCGAACGCGCCGTGTTGCACTCGCACTGCCATGTTCAGCCTCCGGTCACCGGCGGGAAGAACGCCACTTCATCACCCTCTTGCAGTGGCTCATCGAGCTTGCACAGCTCTTCGTTGCGCGCGCACATCAGGTTCTGCTCAGCCAGCACCGCATAGTGCCCACCCTTGCCCACCAGGGCCTGGCGCACATCGTCCAGCACCTTGAACGCGCCCTCTACACGCTCGCCATCCACACCCAGCAGTTCGCGGTAGCGGGCGAAGTACATCACCTTGACCTTCATCATGCCTGCACCTTGTAGTGGCCACTTTTGCCACCGAGCTTTTCCAGCAGGCGTACCTGTTCGATGACCATGCCCTTGTCCACAGCCTTGCACATGTCATAGATCGTCAGCGCGGCAACGCTTGCAGCGGTCAGCGCCTCCATCTCCACGCCGGTCTGCCCGGCCAGCTTGCAACGGGCGACAATCCGCACGGCGTCCTGGCCCTCGGCACTGAGCTCGACCTTGACGCTGGTCAGCATCAGCGGGTGGCACAGCGGGATCAGGTCGCTGGTCTTCTTCGCCGCCTGGATCCCGGCAATGCGCGCCACGGCGAACACGTCGCCCTTGGGATGCTCCCCGTCGACGATCATCTGCAAGGTCTGCGGCAACATGCGCACCCGCGCCTCGGCAGTGGCCTCGCGCTCGGTCACGGCCTTTTCAGTGACGTCGACCATATTGGCCCGCCCCTGGGAATCAAGATGTGTCAGCACTGCTCTGCTCCTGTGAAGGGAACTGGCAGTGTAAACCTGTGGGTCAGGTTTGAGCAGAGGTATGAGGCATGCACATCACCTGTAGGAGCAGCCTTGTGCTGCGAAAGGGCCAGCATGACTGGAAAATAGCCCTGCGTGTAATGGCCTCTTCGCAGGACAAGGCTGCTCCTGCAAGGGAAGGCCGGGCGGCTAACCGCCCGGCGGTGACGGTTACAGATGCGACTCGGCGTACTCGGCCAGCACCGAGCGGGGCACGCCCTGCAGGGTGATGTGCACGCCGTGGGGGAAGTCCTTGAAGCGCTCGGTCAGGTAGGTCAGGCCCGAGCTGGTCGCGGACAGGTAGGGGGTGTCGATCTGCGCCAGGTTACCCAGGCAGACCACCTTGGACCCGGAGCCGGCACGGGTGATGATGGTTTTCATCTGGTGCGGCGTCAGGTTCTGGCACTCGTCGATCAGGATCAGGCTCTGCTGGAAGCTACGGCCTCGGATGTAGTTCAGCGACTTGAACTGCAGTGGCACGCGCTCGAGGATGTACTCCACGCTGCCATGGGTGCTTTCGTCATCCATGTGCAAAGCTTCGAGGTTATCGGTGATGGCGCCCAGCCACGGCTCCATCTTCTCGGCCTCGGTACCCGGCAGGAAGCCGATCTCCTGGTCCAGCCCCTGCACGCTGCGGGTAGCGATGATGCGCCGGTAGCGCTTGCTGACCATGGTCTGCTCGATGGCTGCGGCCAGGGCCAGAATGGTTTTGCCGGACCCGGCTGCGCCGGTCAGGTTGACCAGGTGGATATCCGGGTCGAGCAGGGCAAACAGTGCCAGGCTCTGGTGGATGTCACGAGGCTTCAGCCCCCAGGCTTCCTGGTGCAGCAGTGGCTCCTGGTGCAGGTCGAGCAACAGCAGCTCATCGTTGCGGATACCCTTGATCCAGCCGACAAAGCCCTGCTCATCGATAATGAACTCGTTGATGTGCACCGCAGGCAGGTTGTCGATCATCTGCACCCGATGCCAGGTGCGGCCGCGCTCCTGGCGGGTATCGACCTTGCTGACGCGGTCCCAGAACGAACCGGTGACCGAATGGTAGCCCTTGGACAACAAGGACACGTCGTCGACCAGCTGGTCGGTGCTGTAATCCTCGGCCGCAATGCCACAGGCGCGCGCCTTGAGGCGCATGTTGATGTCTTTGGTGACCAGCACCACGTCCAGGTCGGTGCGCCGCGCCCGTACTTCGAGCAGCTGGTTGATGATGATGTTGTCGTTGAGGGTTTCCGGCAGCAGCTTGTTCGGCTCGTTGCGCGGGGTCATCAGGATGGACAGGAACCCCTTGGGCCCGCTCTTGTTGCGCTGGATCGGTACGCCCTGCTCGACATCGTTGGGCGAGGCGTCGCCGAGGGTCTGGTCGATCAGGCGGATGGCCTGGCGGCATTCGGCGGCGATGGTCTGTTTGCCGGTCTTGAGCTTGTCGAGTTCCTCCAGCACCGTCATCGGAATGGCGACGTGGTGCTCCTCGAAGTTGAGTAATGCGTTGGGGTCGTGAATCAGGACGTTGGTATCGAGCACATACAGGATTGGCTTGCTGGAGGAAGGGTTGCGTCCTTGGTCATCCATACTCGGTCACCTTATGTCGAAGCCATACGGCACGGTCTGTTGCGCCGCAAAGTGACTACCGTTCTCCCCGTATCCGCGTTGTTACGGGCGGGAAGCGAACCTGGCTAGGTGGGCCTGGATGACGCCACCTGTGCTGCAGGAATCGGCTGTCTGGTTTCTTCATACCGCAAAAACCATGACCGTAAAAAGCATTTTTACGTGTTTTTGAACTTTATTTTTCCGATTGACGAAGAGGCCTTGGCGACAGCGCCAGAGGGGGCTACGCTCAGAAGTCATACCCCTGTTCGCCATAAGCATATTCCCGGCAATCCGCCCAGCCGATGCCGCTCTGGGCAGTATTTCGCAGCAACCACTCTACCGCTGGCTGAGCCTTGGGCAGGCTGTCATGGAGCTGGATCACGCCCTTGCGCCACAACAGCATCAGGGTCAGCACCCGCTGCGCAGAGGCCTCTGCGCTCAGCGCGCCATCGTCCAGGGCATCGATATCCCACAACGACACGCGCAGTTGCTGGCGGGCCATGAACGCCTCGCCATCGGCCCGGCGCTGCCCATATGGTGGCCGGAACAACGGCACGTACTGTGCCGGCAGGTCAGCCTGCACCCGTGCCTGGCTACGCCGCAGCGAGTCCTGCCAGCCCGTCCATTGGGCATGGGAACGGTATTCCCAGCCTTGGATGCCTACACACTGCCCGCGGTAGAGCTGGCGCAAGGCATTTGCCGCCCCGGCGTCACGACGTTGCTGCAAGCGGTTGCCCAGCACGAAGAATGTAGCTTGAAGCTTTTGCCGGCGCAGGTAGTCGGCAAGCAGATCGGTGTTACCACCCTCTGGCCCTGGTCCGCCGACAAAGGTCAGCAAGAACATACGGTCGTTCAGTTCATCGCCAGTGCGCTCCCGCGCAGACAGCCGCTCCACCTCGCTGCTGGTCTGCGGCAGCAAGGCGGCCTTGCGCAGCTGCTCGTCCAGGTAACGCACGTGGAACTGGTGGCTCGGCTCAATCCAGTTTGTATAGAACGTGCCGACATCGGCCGCGAACGTTGCTGCCTGCGTACGTAAATCTGCCATTGAAGTTACCGGGTAGCAGAATGAGGCATCCTGCTCGCAGCTGCGCTGCGCCTGCTCATACCCCTGCCACAGGCGCTGCCACAGGCGCGCGCGCACAAGACGCACCTTTTGCAGGTTGATCTGCCGCAAGCCTAGCCGCGCCGCCAGCGCCGCGTCGTCCAGCAACTCGCTTTCATGCAGTACCTGCGCAAACGAGAGGATTTCGGCCCGCGAAGCCACATCGAACAGCGCCGGGCTGTTCAGTTGCTCGGGCCACAGGCTGCGATCCAGGCTTACCTGGGGTGAAGGGGCGGCTTGCACGGCAAGGCTCAGCAGCGCGGCCAGCAAGGCAAAGGCAATGCGCACGGTGGAGGGCTCCGCATCGACAAAACGCGAACTATAGCGCCTGCGCCGGCCATGGTCTGTGACTATCGTCGCCATAGTTTGGACTTGCACCGCCCAGCCCGTAGAATCTTGGGTCAACGATGCCAGGAGCCGACCCGATGCTGACGGTGATTTCACCCGCCAAGACCCTCGACTACGACACCAAGCCTGTGACCGAACGTTTCACCCTGCCCCAGTACCTGGACGACTCACAGGTACTGATCCAGCAGCTGCGCGAGCTGTCGCCTGCGCAGATCAGCGAACTGATGCACCTGTCCGACAAGCTCGCGGGCCTGAACGCCGCCCGCTTCGGCAGCTGGACCCCGGACTTCACCCCGGCCAATGCCAAGCAGGCACTGCTGGCGTTCAAGGGTGATGTGTACACCGGCCTCGACGCAGAGAGCCTGGGCGAGGACGACTTCAGCTACGCGCAAGACCACCTGCGCATGCTTTCGGGTCTGTACGGCCTGCTGCGTCCGCTGGACCTGATGCAACCCTATCGCCTGGAAATGGGCACCAAGCTGGCCAACGCCCGCGGCACGGACTTGTATGCCTTCTGGGGCACACGCATCAGTGAATGGCTGAACCAGGCCCTGGCCGAACAAGGCGATGACGTGCTGCTGAACCTGGCCAGCAACGAGTACTTCAGTGCAGTGAAACGCAGCGCACTGAAGGCCCGAGTGATCAATGTCGACTTCAAGGACTTGAAGAACGGTCAGTACAAGATCATCAGCTTTTACGCCAAGAAAGCTCGCGGCATGATGAGCCGCTTCGTTATCCAGCAGCGCATCAGCGACCCGGAACAGCTCAAGCAGTTCGATGTGCAGGGGTACTACTACAGTGCCGAGCAGTCAAAGGCTGATCATCTGGTGTTTTTGCGGGATCATCCCTCGGATTGATCCTGTGACGCCCTCTTCGCAGCTAAAGCCGCTGCCACAGGGATTGCGCGGGCCGGGAGCTCAGCGCGCCCCAGTTGGCAGCAGGCCTTGGCCGCGAAGAGCCTGCTGCCATTAAACCTCCCCTCCGCCCTGATTTGGGGCTCGATGCAAATCGCCATCACGTCACGATTTCGGCGCCAGAAAAACATCACCCCTACCTTTATCGCAAAACGCCATAAGACCGTTCATACCTTTTTTGACGAATTCTGAAAATTTTTTTCGGATGCTGGCATAAAAATATCCCGTTACAGTTTCACCCTTTATACACGGGGGTGAACTACCCGCGTGCTATCAAATTGAAACTGCCGACAGCTGAATAAATATTTAGAAATCTTTCATCCGGTCGAAACCCACTCAGGAACTTCTTATGCGGCAGATCGCTCATAGTGCCGTAACGATTTTCCTGCCTACGGGCTGTGAGAGATGACTTACAGGTGACAGAGGCAGATATCTACTCACTGCCTTGGTAACTTCAACAGGTTGCACGGGGTCCCCCGAAAACCTTGCCCATGCAGGAGAGAAGCGTCCCTTACAAATCGTCCTAGTGGTTGATTTCAAAGGATTTATCCACTTGAAAAAACAAGCACAGCAGTGTGCCAAGTAGCGCATTGCAATAAAGACGGCTGCATGCCAGGGCACGTTTTTTATTAATGGCTTTTGACTGCCAACTTTAAGTGCATAAGTTTGTGCGCTCCGGATTTATTTTGCCTGCGCTCGGCCAAGTGTGCATTCGCCATGAATCCGTGCGCCTGAAAAACTGTTGTTAATCAACCCAGCCCGACTCTCTGCGGAGGTGTCGGCGTGATAAACACATGAGGTGATAGCGATGCGTATCAGCATCTTTGGTTTGGGTTATGTGGGTGCAGTCTGTGCAGGCTGCCTGACGGCGCGTGGCCATGAAGTGATCGGTGTGGACGTGTCCAGCACCAAGATTGACCTGATCAACCAGGGCAAGTCGCCCATCGTCGAACCTGGCCTGGAAGCACTGCTGCAACAGGGCATCGCCAATGGCCGTCTGCGCGGCACTACCGACTTCGCCGAAGCCATCCGCGCCAGCGACGTTTCGATGATCTGCGTGGGTACGCCCAGCAAGAAGAACGGCGACCTGGGCCTGGAGTACATTGAGTCGGTATGCCGTGAGATCGGCTACGTACTGCGTGACACCACCCGCCGTCACACCATCGTGGTGCGCAGCACCGTGCTGCCGGGTACCGTCAAGAACGTGGTCATCCCGATCCTCGAAGACTGCTCGGGCAAACAAGCCGGCGTCGACTTCGGCGTCGCGGTAAACCCGGAATTCCTGCGTGAAAGCACCGCGATCAAGGACTACGACCAGCCCCCGATGACCGTCATCGGCGAACTGGACAGCGCCAGTGGCGACATCCTGCAAGCCCTGTACGAAGAACTCGACGCCCCGGTCATCCGCAAGCCGATCGAAGTGGCCGAGATGATCAAGTACACCTGCAACGTGTGGCACGCCACCAAAGTCACCTTCGCCAACGAAATCGGCAACATCGCCAAAGCGGTAGGCGTTGATGGGCGTGAAGTGATGGACGTGGTCTGCCAGGACACGGTACTGAACCTGTCCCAGTACTACATGCGCCCAGGCTTTGCCTTCGGCGGCTCATGCCTGCCCAAGGACGTGCGCGCCCTCACCTACCGTGCCGCCAGCCTGGACGTGCGCGCCCCGCTGCTCGACTCGCTGATGCGCAGCAACGAATCGCAGGTGCAAAACGCCTTCGAACTGATCGAAGCCCACGACAAGCGCAAGGTCGCCCTGCTTGGCCTGAGCTTCAAGGCCGGTACCGATGACCTGCGCGAAAGCCCGCTGGTAGAACTGGCCGAGCGCCTGATCGGCAAGGGCTACCAGTTGGACATCTTTGACGAGAACGTTCAGTACGCCCGCATGCATGGCGCCAACAAGGACTACATCGAGTCGAAGATCCCGCACGTGTCGTCGCTGCTCAATGCCGACCTCCAGCAGGTGATCGACAACGCCGACATCATCGTCCTGGGCAACCGTGACGAGCAGTTCCGCACGCTGGCCCAGCAAGCGCCAGCCGGCAAGCAGGTGATCGACCTGGTCGGCTTCATGAGCAAACCGAGCAGCACCACCAGCCGTACCGAAGGCATCTGCTGGTAAGCCCTCGGCCGGGCGACGCGGCCGAGCCTGCGTCGCCCACCCTTTCCCGAATTCTCGACGGATGCTGAACATGCAAAGGCTCCAGACCGTGCTGTTGCAGTGCGCCGGGTGGCTGCTCTACATGAGCCTGCTCATGCTGATCGCCCTGGCCCTGCCAGCCGATATCTTCGACTCGCAATCGAAGCACTTCATCTTCCTGGTCGGCGCAGTCGGCATCTGGCGCTATTCCATGGGCGCCACCCATTTCATCCGCGGCATGATCTTTCTTTACGGCGTGTACCCGTACCTGCGCCGCAAGGTGCAGAAAATGGGCGATGCCACCGACCCATCGCATGTCTACCTGATGGTGACCAGCTTCCGTATCGAGGCACTGACCACGGCCCAGGTTTACAGCTCGGTGATTCGCGAGGCGATCAACTGTGGCTTCCCTACCACCGTGGTCTGCTCGCTGGTGGAGATGTCCGATGAACTGCTGGTGAAAAGCCTGTGGGCCAAGTACAACCCGCCGGCCCATGTGAAGCTGGACATCGTGCGCATTGCCGGTACCGGCAAACGCGATGGCCTGGCCTACGGCTTCCGCGCCATCTCGCGCATGCTGCCGGACGAAAACGCCGTGGTGGCCGTGATCGACGGCGACACCGTGCTGGCCGATGGTGTGGTACGCAAGACCGTGCCGTGGTTCAAGCTGTTCCCCAACGTCGGCGGCCTGACCACCAACGAGTTCTGCGAAGTGCGCGGCGGCTACATCATGAGCGAGTGGCACAAGCTGCGCTTCGCCCAGCGCCACATCAACATGTGCTCCATGGCCCTGTCCAAGCGCGTGCTGACCATGACCGGGCGCATGTCGATGTTCCGCGCAAGCGTGGTGACCAACCCTGAGTTCATCGCCGACGTTGAAAGCGACTCGCTGATGCACTGGCGCCTGGGCCGCTTCAAGTTCCTTACCGGTGACGACAAATCCAGCTGGTTCAGCCTGATGCGCCTGGGCTACGACACCTTCTACGTGCCGGACGCTGCCATCAACACGGTCGAGCACCCACCAGAAAAGAGCTTCTTCAAGGCCAGCCGCAAGCTGATGTACCGCTGGTACGGCAACAACCTGCGGCAGAACTCCCGTGCATTGGGCCTGGGCCTGCGCCGCCTGGGGCTGTTCACCAGCATCGTGCTGTTCGACCAGCGCGTGTCGATGTGGACCAGCCTGCTAGGGCTGACGGTGGCGGTGATCGCCAGCCTCAAGTTCGGCCTGGCCTTCCTGCTGGTGTACCTGCTGTGGATCGGCATCACCCGCCTGATCCTCACCATCATGCTGCTGTGCTCCGGCCACAACGTAGGCCCGGCCTACCCGCTGATTCTCTATTACAACCAGATCATCGGCGCGCTGATGAAGATCTACGTGTTCTTCCGCCTCGACAAGCAGTCGTGGACGCGTCAGCCCACTGCCCTCAAGCGTGACCTCGCCAGCTTTCAACAATGGTTCAACACCTGGTCCTCGCGGACCATGACCTTCTCGGCTGCCAGCATCTTCGTTGCTGTGCTGTTCATGGTCGTGTGAGCCCAACCCGGATCGGATCTAACAGGAACAAACCCCCATGAATACCGCCGTGAACGTCAATGTCGTGCATGAGTCCGAAGCCCAGCGCCAACACGCCCGGGTGCGCATTCCCGCCAAGCTGCGTTTCCTGGACGCCCAGCGCCAAACCCATGAAGTGAAGGTCGACGACCTTTCCGCCGGTGGCCTGAGCTTCCACACCAAGCAGCAACTGTCGGTGGGCGAAGTACTGCGCGGGCGCCTGCAGTTCGTGGTCGACAACCTGGGCCTGTCGATCGACATCGAGTTCCAGGTGCGCTCGTACAACCCGGACAATGGCCGGACCGGTGCGCAGTTCCAGAACCTTGAACCACGCGACATCGCTACCTTGCGGCACATCATCACCAGCCACCTGTCGGGCGAGCTGATCAGCATCGGCGATGTGCTGAGCACCTTGCAGCGCGACAATTTCACCAAGGCACGCAAGCAGAAAGACGGTGGGTCGGGCCTGAGCGCCTTCGGCCGACTCAAGGCAGTCACCGTCACCCTCGGCGTATTCGTGGTCGGCGTCGCGGCTTTCGGCTTTGTCGCCAAGTCGCTGTACGGCATGTACTTCGTCAGCCACGCCGAAGCCGGTGTGGTCGCGGTACCGACCACCACCGTCACCATGCCGCGCGACGGCACCGTGAGCAGCCTGGTCGACAGCGGTGGCCAGATTGCCAAGGGCGCACCACTGGCCAGCTTCACCACCAGCATGCTGGACATGCTCAAGGGCAACCTGGACGACGCGCAACTGGAGCCGGCGAAGATCGAGGAACTGTTCGGCAAGCAGCTGTCTGGCACCCTCACCAGCCCCTGCGATTGCGTGGTTGCCCGCCAACTGGTGGACGACGGGCAGTACGCAGCCAAGGGCCAGCCGATCTTCCAGCTGATTCCGCGCACCACCACGCCGATGGTCGAGGCCCGCTTCAGCTACCGCCAGTTCGACGAGGTCAAGCCAGGTACCCAGGTCAACTTCCAGGTCGCCGGCGAAGACGAAGTGCGCACTGGCCAGATCGTCAGCAGCACCAGCCTGAACAGCGAAGACTTGTCCTCCGACATCCGCGTGCAGATCAAGCCTGACAGTGGCATGCCTGCCGAACTCGCCGGCCGCCCGGCAGCGGTCAACAGCGACCGTGGCCCGTCGCTGAACTGGCTTGTAGACAAAGCCGTGGCCCGTGGCCTGTAAGAGGATCACCGCATGAAGCCCTGCAAGAAGAGCGCAAGCCTGGGCCTGTGTGCCCTGGCAGCCGCCATCACCCTGGCCGGCTGTGCAGGCCTGCCTGACCAGCGCCTGGCCAACGAAGCCATGAAACGCGGCGACACGGCACTGGCCGAGCGCAACTACAAGGCCCTGGCCGACCTGGGCTACAGCGATGCGCAAGTGGGCCTGGCGGACATCAAGGTGGCCACCCGCGACCCGTCGCAAATCAAGGAAGCCGAGGCCACTTACCGCGCCGCAGCCGCTACCTCGCCCCGTGCCCAGGCGCGTCTGGGCCGCCTGCTGGTGGCCAAGCCTGACAGCACCCAGGCCGAGCGCGAGGAAGCCGAAACCCTGCTCAGGCAGGCGGCGAAACAGGGCGAAAGCAATACCCTGATCCCGCTGGCAATGCTTTACCTCAGCTATCCGCAGAGCTTCCCAACGGTCAACGCGCAGCAGCAGATCGACCAGTGGCGCACCGCCGGCAACCCGGAAGCGGGCTTGGCCCAGGTGCTGCTGTACCGTACCCAGGGCACCTACGACCAGCACCTGGGCGAGGTGGAGAAAATGTGCAAGGCCGCACTGAACACCACCGACATCTGCTACGTCGAACTGGCCACGGTGTACCAGAAGCGCGCTCAGGCCGATCAGCAAGCCGCCCTGCTCGCCCAGCTGAAAGCTGCCTACGCCCGTGGCGCAGTGCCGGCCACCCGGGTCGACAGCGTGGCCCGGGTCCTGGCCGATCGCAGCCTCGGCCAGACCGATGAGAACACCGCCAAGGACCTGCTTGAGCAGGTGGCCCCAGCCAATCCGGCATCCTGGGTCAGCCTGGCGCAACTGCTGTACGACTTCCCCGAACTGGGCGACACCGACCAGTTGCTGGCCTACATCGACAAGGGCCGCAAGGCCGAACAACCACGCGCCGAACTGTTGCTGGGCCGCCTGTACTACGAAGGTAAAACCCTGCCAGCCGACGCCAAAAAAGCCGAGCAGCACCTGCAAGCGGCGGCCGATGCCGGTGAAATCAGCGCCCATTACTACCTGGGCCAGCTGTACCGCCGCGGCTACCTGGGCAATGTCGAGCCGCAGAAGGCCGTCGACAACCTGCTGGCCGCCGCCCGTGGCGGGCAGAACAGCGCCGACTATGCCCTGGCTCAGCTGTTCAGCGAAGGCCATGGCATTCGCCCGCAACCCGGCAACGCCTGGGTATTCGCCCAGCTGTCGCAGGCCAACCCGACGCCGCAATCGGCTGAACTGCTGCAGCAGCTCGATCAGCAACTGTCACCTGAACAGCGCAGCCAGGCCCAGCAACTGCTGGACCAGGAGAAGCGTGCACGCGGCAGCATGGCGCAGGGCGCACATAGCACCCTGGCCCTCGAAGCCCTGCAGGACGACGAAAAAGAAGTAGACGGTGAGGACTCGCTATGACGCTCAATCCCTTCGTGAAAGCCGGCATCGGCCTGAGCTTCGCCCTGCTGTGGTCCTGCCCGACCCTGGCGGAGATGACCGCCGAGAAAAACTTCGGCCTGGACGTGAAGATTACCGGGCAGTCGGAAGACGACCGTGACCTGGGCACCCGGCCTGGCGGCGACGTCAACGGCCTGGGCCTGGACCTGCGCCCATGGGTGTACGGCGAGCGGGGCAACTGGAGCGCCTACGCCATGGGCCAGGCGGTCGCAGCCACCGACACCATCGAAACCGACACCTTGCGCCAGAACGACGACGGCAGCACCACCGACACCGGCGAAGACAGCCGCCAGCCAGACAAAAGCTACCTGGCCATGCGTGAGTTCTGGGTGGGCTACAGCGGCCTCACCGCCTACCCGGGCGAGCAACTGCGCTTCGGTCGCCAGCGCCTGCGCAGCGACGATGGCATGTGGCGCGACACCAACATCGAAGCACTCAACTGGACCTTCGACACCACCCTGCTCAAGGCCGACCTGGGCGTGGCCCAGCGCTTCAGCGAGTACCGCACCGACCTGACCGAGCTGGCCCCGGAAGACAAGGACCGCACGCACATCTACGGCAACGTCGCTACGCAGTGGACCCCTGGCCACTGGGTGGGCGTACGCGCCCACCACACCCATGACAGCGGCAGCCTGAAAAACCCCGGCGAAACCGTCGATGCGCTGGACAAGACCCGCACCGGCGACCTGACCTGGCTGGGCCTTGAAGCCAACAGCGATGCCTACAACTGGCGCAACGACCACACCGTCAATTACTGGGGCAGCGTCACCTGGCTGACCGGTGACCGCGACAAGCTCAGCAGCCAGGCCGTAGGCGACGACCAGGTTGCCACCGGCACGCAGAGCGGCGACGTCAACGCCTGGGCCACCGACCTCGGCATCCGCTTGCGCCTGGACCCGCAATGGCAGGTCGGCGCGGCCTACGCCCGCGGCAGCGGCGGCGGCGGTGACGACGGCTCGAACAACTTCGAGCAGACCGGCCTTGAGAGCAACCGCTCCAACTTCACCGGCACCCGCTCGCGCGTGCACCGCTTCGGCGAAGCCTTCCGCGGCGAGCTGGGCAACCTGCAGGCCGCCACCCTCTTCGCCTCCTGGCAACTGCGCGACGATTACGACGCCAGCCTGATCTACCACAAGTTCTGGCGCGTCGACGGCAACCAGAACATCGGCTCCAGCGGCATCAACGCAGCCGTCAACGACAACGGCATCAGCCGCCAACTGGTCGACGGCGAAAAAGACCTTGGCCAGGAAATGGACGTGGTCGTGACCAAGTACTTCAAGCAAGGCCTGCTGCCGGCTTCGATGAGCCAGGCCATCGACGAGCCGTCCGCCCTGGTGCGCTTGCGTGCCGGTGTGTTCAAGCCGGGCGACGCCTACGGCAAGGAAGCGGACTCGTACATGCACCGCGCCTTCGTCGATGTGATCTGGCGCTTCTGAGGCCGCTAGGGGACTGACCGTTATGAACCTTCACCCGCACTTACGTCACAGCCTGTTGGCCAGCGCTTTGCTGCTGGCAAGCGGCCTGGCCGCTGCCGCAGAGCCCCAGGTAATCGCCAAGGGCTTGCAGCAGGCCAAGACCTACACCGTGGCCAGCGCACCGATCGAGCCGCTGCAGATGGACCCGCCAAAGCTGCCTGACCTGACCGGTTTCACCGCCGAAGCGGTGCAGAAGAAGATCGACCGCCGCCACAAAGGCAAGGTCAGCCTGCGCCGTATGTTCCAGGAGGACACCCTCAAGGAGTTCGTCGGCGGCGACAACAAGGCAGCCGAGTGGGTGCAGCGCCAGCACGGCATCCCGCAGGCGATCTTCGTCGATGATGGCCATGTCGACCTGGTCGAGTTGAGCAAGCAGGTACCCAGGCAGTACCTCAGCGAGGTCGAGCCAGGGGTTTACCTGGCACGCCTGCCGATCGTGGTCGGGCAGAAGGGTATCCTCGAGATCGACGGCAAGGTCAAACAGCTGCGCCTGTCCCAGGAGGGCGGCTCGTTCCTGGTCAACGACGGCAAGCTGTTCGTCACCGACACCCAGGTGACCGGCTGGCGCGAAAAAGACAACGGCCCGGCCACCTTCCGCTCGCCCAAGGAATTCCGACCGTTCCTGCTGTCGTGGGGCGGTACCGAGACTTACATCGTCAACACGAAGATGGCCAGCTTCGGCTACGCCAAGTCCAAGTCGTATGGCGTGAGCATCTCGCAGTACACGCCCAATATGGCCAAGCGCATGGGCCGCCCGGAACCCACCGGCTGGATCATCGGCTCGGCGTTCAGCGACATGTGGTACGGCTTCTACTGCTACGAGACCCAGGACTTCGTGGTCAAGGACAGTACCTACCGCGACAACATCGTCTACGGCATCGACCCGCACGACCGATCGCACCGCCTGATCATTGCCGGCAACACGGTGCACGGCACCAAGAAAAAGCACGGCATCATCGTTTCGCGTGAGGTCAACGACAGCTGGATCATCAACAACAAGAGCTACGACAACAAGCTCTCGGGCGTAGTGATCGACCGTAACAGCGTCAACAACCTGGTGGCCTACAACGAGATCTACCGTAACCACACCGACGGCATCACCTTGTACGAAAGCGGCGACAACCTGATCTGGGGCAACAAGCTGATCAACAACCGCCGCCACGGGATCCGCGTGCGTAACAGCGTGAACATCCGCCTGTACGAAAACATCGCCATGGCCAACGGCCTGGTCGGCGTATACGGCCACATCAAGGACCTGTCCGACACTGACCGCGACATCGCCCTCGACCCATTCGACACCAAGGTGTCGCTGATCGTGGTGGGTGGCGAGCTGGCGGCCAACGGCTCCGGCCCGCTGTCGATCGACTCGCCGCTGTCGGTCGAGCTGTACAAGGTGTCCATGCTCGCCCCACGCAAGGCCAGCGGCATCAGCCTCAATGGTGTGCTGGGCGAGCGCCAGGACGAAATCCTCGACCTGCTGGTGCGCCAGCAAAAAGCTGTGCTGATCGACCCGGTCGAACGCCAGACCGAAATGATCGATTAAGGAAGCCCAGACCATGACCCCACACCTGATCAAACTGCTGGGCCTGTCCGCCGCCCTCCTGGCGATCAGCCAAGGCGTGCGCGCCGACGAAGTGAAGGCCCCCACCTTCAGCGCCGAACCTTGCTGCCAGCTGTGCCCCGAAGCGCACGACGCCAGCCGCTACACCACTCGCTACCAGCAGAACTTCACCACGCTGGTGCAGGCCAAGGGCGACTGGCTGTTCCGTACCCGCGAAGACCTGCGCACCGAGTTCAACACCACCCCGGCCGGCTACAAGCGCCTGCAGCAGGTGCACGACGCGTTCAAGAAGCGCGGCGTGGAGCTGGTGCTGGTGTACCAGCCGACCCGTGGCCTGGTGAACCGCAACATGCTCAACCCGGCCGAGAAAGCCGCCTTCGACTACCAGAAGGCCCTGGGCAACTACCAGGCGATGCTCAAGCGCTTCGCCAGCATGGGCTACAACGTGCCCGACCTGTCGCCGCTGACCAACGAGCAACTGGCCGCCGCCGACCAGGGCAAGGACTTCTACTTCCGCGGCGACCAGCACTGGACCCCATATGGCGCCGAGCGCGCAGCAAAAATCGTGGCCGACACCGTGCACAAGATGCCGGCCTTCGAAGGCATCCCGCGCAAGGAATTCGAGACCAAGAAGTCCGGGCGCATGGGCAAGACCGGCACCCTGCACAACGTTGCCGGCCAGCTCTGCGGCACCAGCTACGCCGTGCAGTACATGGACCAGTTCGCCACCGAACCGAAAGGCTCGAGCGGCGGCGATGACCTGTTCGGTGACGGCGGCAACGCGCAGATCACCCTGGTCGGCACCAGCCACAGTGGCAAGAACTACAACTTCTCGGGCTTCCTCGAGCAGTATATCGGCGCCGACGTGCTCAACGTCGCCTTCCCCGGCGGTGGCCTGGAAGGCTCGATGATCCAGTACCTGGGCAGTGAGGAATTCCAGAAGAACCCGCCGAAGATCCTGGTCTGGGAATTCTCCCCGCTGTACCGCCTGGACCAGGAAACCATCTGGCGGCAAATCCTGGGCCTGCTCGATGACGGCTGCGACGACCGCCCGGCCCTGATGAGCGCCAGCACCACCCTCAAGCCCGGCAAGAACGAGCTGATGGTCAACGGCAAGGGCGGCGTGATCAAAGACCTGATCAACCGCAACCTGCAGATGGACGTCAAGTTCGAAGACCCGTCGGTGAAGGTGCTGCAGGCCACCCTCTGGTACCTCAACGGCCGCCACGAGGACATCAAGCTGGAGAAACCGGAAACCTCCGACACCGGCGGCCGCTTTGTCTTCCAGATGCGCGAAGACGAAGACTGGGCCAGCCAAAGCCTGTTGGCGTTCGAAGTACAGGGGCCGGAAAGCGGCACCCAGAAGGTCGAGGCCAAGCTCTGCAAACGCAACAACTTCGCCGTGCCTGCGCAAACCGCGCAAGCCGGCCAGTGAGGCGACCCATGACCATGCTCAAGCGAATTTCCAGCCCCGCCCTGCTCGCCTTGGCCCTGTTTGGCGGTGCCGCGCACGCCGCGCTGGTACCCCCACAGGGTTACTACGAGGGGATCGAAAAACTCAAGACCAGCGATGGTAACTTCCGCTGTGAAGCGGCGCCCAAGCCCTATACCGGTGCGCTGCAGTTCCGTAGCAAATACGAAGGCTCGGACAAGGCACGGGCAACGCTCAACGCAGCCTCGGAAAAGGCCTTTCGCAAGTCGACCGAAGACATCACCACCCTTGAGAAAGGCGTGAGCAAGATGGTTGGCCAGTACATGCGCGACGGCCGCCCGGCGCAGCTCGACTGCACCCTGACGTGGCTGGGTACCTGGGCGCGCGCCGATGCGTTGATGTCCACCGACTACAACCACACCGGCAAGTCGATGCGCAAATGGGCGCTGGGCAGCATGAGCGGTTCGTGGCTGCGCCTGAAGTTCTCCAACTCGCAGCCCTTGGCCGCGCACCGCGCCGAGGCCGAGCTGATCGAAAAATGGTTCGCCCGCCTGGCCGAGCAGACCGTGCGCGACTGGAGCGACCTGCCGCTGGAGAAGATCAACAACCACAGCTACTGGGCAGCCTGGTCAGTCATGGCGACCGCTGTCGCCACCGACCGTCGCGACCTGTTCGACTGGGCCGTGAAGGAATACAAGGTAGGCGCCAACCAGGTGGATGACCAGGGCTTCCTGCCCAACGAAATCAAGCGCAAGCAGCGTGCGCTGGCCTACCACAACTACGCCCTGCCGCCGCTGGCGATGATTGCCAGCTTCGCCCAGGCCAATAACGTCGACCTGCGCAGCGAGAACAACTTCGCCCTGCAGCGCCTGGGCGAAGGGGTACTGGCCGGTGCACGCGACCCCAGCCACTTCAAGGCCCGCGCGGGTGAAAAACAGGACATGACCGACCTCAAGGTCGACGGCAAGTACGCCTGGCTCGAGCCCTGGTGTGCGCTTTATCACTGTGTCGGCGACACGCTTGATCGCAAGCAGCACATGCAGCCGTTCAACAGCTTCCGGCTGGGCGGCGACCTGACCCGGGTCTACGACCCGAACGCAGAGAGCAAAAAATGAATTGAGCCCCATTGTGGGGGCGGCACCTGTGGGAGCGGGCATGCCCGCGAAGAAGCCACCGCGGTGCATGGCAAGGGCTTTGCCCTTGTTCGCGGGCTTGCCCGCTCCCACAGGGATCTAAGTTGCCTTCCAGTCTTGCACTGGGGGGTTTGGGGGGCGCTTTGCCCTGGATGCTGTGAACAAATTAGGAGAACCGGGATGGTCTTCTCGTCCAACGTGTTCCTGTTCCTGTTCTTGCCGATCTTCCTCGGCCTGTACTACTTGAGCGGGCAACGCTATCGCAACCTGCTGCTGCTGATTGCCAGCTACATCTTCTATGCCTGGTGGCGGGTGGACTTCCTGGCACTGTTCGCCGGGGTCACCCTGTGGAACTACTGGATCGGCCTCAAAGTGGGTGCCGCCGGCGTGCGAACCAAACCGGCGCAGCGCTGGCTGCTGCTGGGCGTGGGCGTCGACCTGGCCATCCTCGGCTACTTCAAGTACGCCAACTTCGGCGTCGACAGCCTGAACGCGATCATGACCTCGTTCGGCCTGGAGCCGTTCATCCTCACCCACGTGCTGCTGCCGATCGGTATCTCGTTCTATATCTTCGAGTCGATCAGCTACATCATCGACGTATACCGCGGCGACACCCCGGCTACCCGCAACCTGATCGACTTCGCGGCGTTCGTGGCCATTTTCCCGCACCTGATTGCCGGCCCCGTGTTGCGCTTCAAAGACCTGGTCGACCAGTTCAACAACCGCACCCACACCCTGGACAAGTTCTCCGAAGGCTGCACCCGCTTCATGCAGGGTTTCATCAAGAAAGTGTTCATCGCCGACACCTTGGCGGTGGTGGCCGACCACTGCTTTGCCCTGCAAAATCCAACCACGGGTGATGCCTGGCTGGGCGCGCTGGCCTACACCGCGCAGCTGTACTTTGACTTCAGCGGCTACAGCGATATGGCCATCGGCCTGGGCCTGATGATGGGCTTCCGCTTCATGGAGAATTTCAAGCAGCCGTACATCAGCCAGTCGATTACCGAGTTCTGGCGGCGCTGGCACATCAGCCTGTCGACCTGGCTGCGCGACTACCTGTACATCACCTTGGGCGGTAACCGCAAAGGCACCTTCAACACCTACCGCAACCTGTTCCTGACCATGCTGCTGGGCGGCCTGTGGCACGGCGCCAACTTCACCTACATCATCTGGGGCGCCTGGCACGGCATGTGGCTGGCCATCGAACGCGCGCTGGGCATCGACACCAACCCGCAGCGCTTCAACCCGGTGAAGTGGGCCTTCACCTTCCTGCTGGTGGTGGTGGGCTGGGTGATCTTCCGCGCCGAGAACCTGCATGTGGCCGCCCGCATGTACGGTGCCATGTTCAGCTTTGGCGACTGGCAGCTGTCGGAGCTCAACAGCGCCCAGCTGACCGGCCTGCAAGTGGCCACCCTGATCGTCGCCTACATCTCCCTGGCGTTCTTCGGCCTGCGTGATTTCTACCGCAATGCCAAGCCGACGCCCCAGGCCACTCCGGTGCAGGTCAACAACGACGGCTCCATCGGCCTGGACTGGACCCGGGTGATGACCCGCGCCCTGGTGCTGCTGCTGTTCGTGGCCTCGATCCTCAAGCTTTCGGCGCAAAGCTACTCGCCGTTCCTGTACTTCCAGTTCTGAGGCCGATGACATGAACCGCACATTACGCATTACTTACTCCCTGTCGTTCCTCGGTTTGCTGGTGGGCATGGGCGTGTGGTCCACCGGTGGCCTGCAAAGCTTTCAGCGCACCGAGCAGATGACCCTGCTCAACGGCAAGCTGGCCAAGGCCGCCGAGACCCACTACGACGCCGAGTTCCCGATCAAACGCCTGGGCACCAACCTTTGGGCGGCCATGGACTTCAAGCTGTTCAACGAGGGCCGCCCCGGTGTGGTGCTGGGCCGCGACCAGTGGCTGTTCAGCGACGAAGAGTTCAAGCCCACGGCTGGCGCCGAACAACTGATGCAGGAAAACCTGGCGCTGATCCGTGGCGTGCGCGACACCTTGCAGCAGCACGGTAGCCAGCTGGTGCTGGCGATCATCCCGGCCAAGGCGCGCGTCTATTCGGAATACCTGGGCAAGGAGCAGCCGGCCAGCCTGCACGATGACCTGTACAACCAGTTCCATGCCCAGGTGCGCCAGGCCAACGTGTTCGCCCCGGACCTGCAAGCGGCCATGGAACAAGCCAAGGCGCGTGGTCAGGTATTCCTGCGCACCGACACCCACTGGACACCGATGGGCGCCGAAGTCGTCGCCCAGGCGCTGGCCGAGGCTGTAAGCCGGCAGAACCTGCTCAACGGTGACCCGCAAACCTTCGTCACCGAAGTCGGCAGCACGGCGCCCTACAAAGGCGACCTGACCAACTTCCTGCCACTGGACCCGCTGTTCAGCAACCTGCTGCCGGCCCCGGACAACCTGCAACAACGCAGCACCCGCCCGGCGCAAGCCGCTGCTGAAGGCGATGACGCGCTGTTCGCCAACAACGAGATCCCCGTCGCGCTGGTGGGGACCAGCTACAGCGCCAACCCGCACTGGAACTTCCTTGGCGCGCTGCAGCAGGCGCTGCGCAGCGACGTCGCCAACTACGCCGAAGACGGCCACGGCCCATTGCTGCCGATGCTCAAGTACCTGCAAAGCGATGCCTTTAAAAACGCCGCACCGCAAGTGGTGGTGTGGGAATTCCCCGAACGTTATCTACCCATGAAAAACGACCTCAGCAGCTTCGATCCGCAGTGGATCGCGCAGCTGAAAAACGCCCGTAAATCCGAAGAAAACCTGGCCTTGTCGTCCACCCGGACGAACCACTGAACGATAGAGAGGAAATGCACATGACTACCAAGACTTCCATTGCCAAAGCCCTCACCCTCGCGGCCGGCCTTTCCCTTGCTTCGATGCAGGCCTTCGCCGGTGCCGATGCTGCGCTGTATGGCCCTAGCGCACCGAAAGGCTCGACCTTTGTGCGCCTGTACAACGCAGCCAGCGCACCGGCTGCCGCGTCGGTCGGCAACACCCAGATCAAGCAGGTTGGCGCCCAGGCCAGCAGCGACTTCAGCTTCCTGCCAGGCGGCGACTACACCGCCCAGGTCGGCGGCAAGAGCATGCCGGTGAAGCTGGCCTCGGACAAGTACTACACCCTGGTCAACAGCGGCACCGGCAACCCGCAGCTGATCGAAGAACCACCGTTCAAGAACAAGCAGAAAGCCCTGGTGCGCGTGCAGAACCTGAGCGACCAGCAGCTGACCCTGAAAACCGCCGACGGCAAGACCGAAGTGGTCAAGCCGGTGGCCGCCAACGGCCGTGGCGAACGCGAAATCAACCCGGTCAAGGTCAACCTGGCGCTGTACCAGGGCGACAAGAAAGTGGGTGACGTGAAACCCGTCGCCCTGGAGCGCGGCGAAGCCGCCGTGCTGTACGTAACCGGTTCCGGCAACGCTTTGTCGCCGGTGTGGGTAACTCGCCCCGTGGCTAGCAACTGATCCCCTGCCTTTAACGACTATTGGAGAAACATGATGATCCCGGTAATTCTTTCTGGTGGTAGCGGTTCGCGTCTGTGGCCTCTGTCGCGCAAGCAGTTCCCCAAGCAGTTCCTGGCCCTGACCGGCGAACACACCCTGTTCCAGCAAACCCTCGAGCGCCTGGCGTTCGAAGGCATGGACACGCCGATCGTGGTCTGCAACAAGGACCACAAATTCATCGTCCAGGAGCAGCTCGCTGCGCTGAAGCTGGAAACCCAGGGCATCCTGATGGAGCCGTTTGGCCGCAACACCGCGCCGGCCGTGACCATGGCCGCCATGAAACTGGTCAACGAAGGCCGCGACGATCTGATGCTGGTGCTGCCCGCCGACCACGTGATCGACGACCAGAAGGCCCTGCAGCGCGCCCTGGCCTTGGCCACCGTTGCCGCCGAGCGTGGCGAAATGGTGCTGTTCGGCGTACCGGCGACCAAGCCGGAAACCGGCTACGGCTACATCCGCTCCAGCCAGGACGCGCTGCTGCCCGAGGGCGTGGCGCGCGTGGCCCAGTTCGTGGAAAAACCCGACGAAAAACGTGCCGCCGAGTTCGTCCAGGCCGGTGGCTACTTCTGGAACAGTGGCATGTTCCTGTTCCGCGCCAGCCGCTTCCTCGAAGAGCTGAAAAAGCACGACGCCGACATCTACGACACCTGCGTGCTGGCCCTGGAGCGCAGCGAGGAAGAGGACGATGTACTCAGCATCGATGAAGCGACCTTCGCCTGCTGCCCGGACAACTCCATCGACTACGCGGTGATGGAAAAGACCCAGCGCGCCTGCGTGGTGCCGATGTCGGCCGGCTGGAGCGACGTGGGCTGCTGGTCGTCGCTGTGGGACGTGCACGAGAAGGACGACAACGGCAACGTCACCAAGGGCGACGTGGTGGTGCAGGACAGCCGCAACTGCATGATCCACGGCAACGGCAAGCTGGTGTCGGTGATCGGCCTGGAGAACATCGTGGTGGTCGAGACCAAGGACGCCATGATGATTGCCCACAAGGACAAGGTCCAGGGCGTCAAGCAGATGGTCAAGACCCTCGACGAGCAGGGCCGTACTGAAACCCAGAACCATCTGGAAGTGTATCGCCCGTGGGGCTCGTACGACTCGGTGGACATGGGCGGCCGCTTCCAGGTCAAGCACATCACCGTCAAGCCGGGTGCCAGCCTGTCGCTGCAGATGCACCACCACCGTGCCGAGCACTGGATTGTGGTGTCTGGTACTGCCGAGGTCACCTGTGACGAGAACGTGTTCCTGCTGACCGAGAACCAGTCGACCTACATCCCGATCGCTTCGGTCCACCGCCTGCGCAATCCGGGCAAGATCCCGCTGGAAATCATCGAAGTGCAGTCCGGCAGCTATCTGGGCGAGGATGATATCGAGCGTTTCGAGGATGTGTATGGGCGCACTTCCACGCCGGTCGAGCGTGGGGTATCGGTCAAGACCATCGCGCAGTAAGTGACCCTTGGGGCCGCTTTGCGGCCCTTTCGCGGGACAAGCCCGCTCCCACAAGGGCTGGGGGCGGGCTCGCGTTTTTGAGCCCTCCCCCATTTCAGGCTACGATGGTCAGACCCCGCGCAACCTAGGTCTGCAAGCCCCATGATCATCGGCGCCTTCCTCATCCTCACCTGGCTGGTGCTGCTGCTGCGCTACCCGGCCAAGGCCCTACCGATCTCCTTGGCCGCCGTATGTGGCCTGGGCCTGGTAGCCCTGTTCGTTGCCTGGCAGGAAACCCGCGAAGCCTCGCAACTGGCCCGCCTGGACCTGCGCCTTGCCTATGCCCCCGAACAATGCCCGGCTGACCGCGCGTTGCAGGTACACATGAAAAACGGCAACAAGGCCCCGCTGACCGAACTGCGCTGGCGAGTGGCGGCGTATGCACCGGGCGACACGGTGAACCTGGCCGAAAGCACCTACAACGCCCCGCGCTACCGAGGGCCGGGTGATTTGCAGCCGGGGGCCGAGTGGAAGGACTGCCTGCCGCTGCCCCCCCTGCGCGCCGGTTACCGGCCACAGACCCTGGAATTCCGTGCCGAGCACCTGCAAGGTACATTTGCCAATTGATAGATCGCCTGTACCGGCCCTTTCGCGGGTGAACCCGCGAAGAGGCCGGCACAGGAAAACCAATCCTCCTTACAACAGGCCCCAATCATGCCCACCGTCCTGATCACCGGTTGTTCCAGCGGCATCGGCCGCGCCCTCGCCGACGCCTTTCGCGATGCCGGCCACCACGTCTGGGCCACTGCTCGCAAGGCAGAGGATGTTGAAGTGCTGAACGCCGCCGGCTTCACCGCCCGGCAACTGGATGTGAACGACAGCGAGGCCCTCGCCCGCCTGGCCGAAGAACTCGAAACCCTGGATATCCTGATCAACAACGCCGGCTACGGCGCCATGGGCCCGTTGCTGGACGGTGGTGTGGATGCCCTGCGCCAACAGTTCGAAACCAACGTGTTTGCCGTGGTCGGCGTGACCCGCGCGCTGTTCCCGCTGCTGCGCCGCTCACGCGCCACGGTGGTGAACATCGGCAGCGTTTCCGGTGTGCTGGTCACGCCATTCGCCGGTGCCTACTGCGCCTCGAAAGCGGCCGTGCATGCGCTGAGCGATGCCTTGCGCCTGGAACTGGCGCCGTTCGGTGTGCAGGTGATGGAAGTGCAGCCGGGGGCGATTGACACGCAGTTCGCCAACAATGCCCAGCGCCAGGCCGAGCAGGTACTGGCGGCGGACTCACCATGGTGGCCGTTGCGTGAGCATGTCCAGGCGCGGGCGCGGGCTTCGCAGGACAAGCCGACTTCGGCGGCGGTGTTTGCCCAGGGTGTGTTGGCGGCAGTCGGCAAATCGCCGGTACCGGGGATGGTGCGGTTGGGGAATGGCAGTACGGCGTTGCCGCTGATGGCGAGGTTGCTGCCACGGCGGTTGCTGGATTGGGCGCTGCGCAAGCGCTTTGGCCTGCTGCGCCCGCTCTGAGATCTCGGCTACCTGTACCGGCCCTGCCTTTACGCTTTCTTCGCGGGCTGCTCATCAAACGCCTGCCAGCCACCCCCCAAGGCCTTGTACAGCCCCACCAACGCCTGGGACACCGCCGCCGAGCTGTCGATCCACTGCTCCTCGCTGGCCAGCAATGCACCCTGCACCGTCAGCACATTGAGAAAGTCCACCGCCCCTTCCACATACTGGCGCTGGGCAGTTTCCAGGGCGATGCGGTTCTGTCGCACGGCCTCGGCCAGGTGGTCACGGCGCAATTGGCTGGCGTTGTACAGGCGAAGTACATCGTCAATCTCATGCCATGCCCCCAGCACCACCTTGCGGTAGTTCAGCGCCGCTTCCTGCTGCTGCGCCTCGCGCAGCTCCAGGGTGCCAGTGAGCCGGCCGCCCTCGAAAATCGGCAGCGACAGCTGCGGCCCGAAGGCAAAGCGGCGCGAATCCCAGCCGCCGAAATCCGACAGTTGCATGGCCTGGAAGCCGACACTGCCCGACAGCCGGATGCTCGGGTAGAAATCCGCCTTGGCCACGCCAATGCTGGCGGTGGCGGCATGCAGGCGGGCTTCGGCCTGGCGGATGTCCGGCCGGCGCTCGGCCAGTTCGGAGGGCAGGCCGATGGCAAACTGCTGCTGCGGCGCGGGCAGCTCGCCGCCCTGCAGCAATTCGGCCTGCAAGCTGCGCGGCGGTTCGGCAGCAAGCAGGCTGAGCGCGTTGATCAGGTCATCACGCCGGGCTTCCAGGCTTGGCAATCGCGACTCGATCGAAGCAACCTGGGCGCTGGCCTGGGCCACATCCAGGCGCGTGGCAACGCCTTCGGCCTGGCGGTTTTCGGACAGCTTCAGGCTGTGCCGGGCAACCTTGAGGTTGTCCTGCGTCACATCGAGGGTGTGCTGCACGGCGCGCAGCTGGATGTAATTGCCGGCGGTTTCCGAGAGCAAGGCCAGCAGCACCCCGCGGCGGTCGTTCTCGGCCACTTCGACAGTAGCATCGGCAGCCTCGACCTGGCGCCGCACGCGGCCCCACAGGTCCAGCTCCCAACCGGCCACCAGGTCGCCTTGCCAAAGGTTGTACGCCGCTTTGCCTGCCTTGCCAGACGGATCGCTCAGGCCTTCGGCGCTGTTGCGGGCGCGGCTGTAGCCGGCGCTTGCATCCACCGACGGCACTTCATCGGCAGCCACGGTACTGCGCAGGGCGCGGCTTTGCAGCAAGCGGGCGCTGGCCATCTGCAGGTCGAGGTTGCGCTCGGCAACGCGCTGGATCAAGGCACTGAGCTGTGCGTCATGGAAGGTTTCCCACCAACGCAGTTCCAGCGGTTGGGCCTGCGGCTGGCTGGCCGCCGCCTCGCCTTGCAGCGGCGCCCACTGCTGCGGTGCCTGGCTGTCAGGGCGCAGGAAGTCCGGGCCCATGGTGCAGCCCGCCAGCAACACGGCCAGCAGTACCGGGCTCAAGCGTAATGCCGGTTTCATCGTGCGCTTACCTCTTTGCCGTCCAGCTTGTCGCCACGGGTATCGATGGTCGCTTCCACCGACATGCCCACACGCAGGCGGGTGAGCAGTGGCTGGCCATCATCGAATACGATCTTCACCGGAATGCGCTGCACCACCTTGGTGAAGTTGCCGGTGGCGTTGTCCGGTTTGACGGCGGCGAAGGTGACGCCGGTAGCCGGGGCAATGCTTTCCACATGCCCTTGCAGCTTTTCGCCGGAGAAGGTGTCGACGCTGATGCTCACCGGCTGGCCAGGCTGCACGTGGGTCAGCTGGGTTTCCTGGAAGTTGCCGACCACATAGGCCTGCTGCAACGGCACCACCGACAGCAGGCGGGCACCCGGGTTGACGTAGGCGCCTACGCGCAGTGCGCGCTCGCCGACCATGCCGTCCACCGGCGCAGTAATGCGTGTGTAGGACAGGTCGAGCTGGGCCTTTTCCACGCCCGCTTCGGCCCGTTTCAGCTGGCCATCGGCGCTGGCCACCTGGGCGGTCAGAATATCCACCTGCTTGCGCGCTGCCACTAACGCCGCCTGAGCATTGGCCAGGCGCGCACGGGCCTGGTCGACGCCGCTGCGCGCCTGCTGGGCGTTCTGCACGGTACCGGCGCCCTGCTCGGCCAGGCGGCTGTAGCGGTTGACCTCATGGTCGGCGAACGCCGCTTCGGCCTGGGCGGCTTTGACAGCAGCCTCGGCCTGGGCAATCAACGATGCCTGGCGCTCAAGGGTGGCGCGGGCATCGGCGCTTTGCGCCTGGGCCACCAGCAACTGCGCCTGCGCGGCGTCCAGGGCGGCCTGGTAATCACGGGCGTCGATGGTCGCCAGCAACTGGCCGGCCTTGACTTGCTGGTTGTCCTCCACCAGCACTTCTTTGATAAAGCCGGCCACCTTTGGCGCGACCACGGTGTAGTCGGCAATCACGTAGGCGTCGTTGGTGCTCTGCCGGTGGTCGCTGCCAAATATCCAGGGGCCGACGATGCCAGCCAGGACAGCCACGGCCAGCACCGAGCCGATGAACAGGGTTTTGCGGTTGTTGGTCATTTCAGCGGTTCTCGAATTCATCCAGGGGTCAGGCCACCGCACGCGGCGGATAGACCCGGGTAGGCACGAAAGGAATCAGGCAGATCAGCGCCACGGCAATGCAGGCCAGGACCAGGTACAGGTCAGCCGAGGTCAGTACCAGCGCCTGGTCGTGGATGCGCCTGGCCAAGCCCGCAGCGCTGTCGTCGACCAGCGGGGCGTTGCCCAGGCTGTCCACCAGGTGGTTGGAATGAAAGTGCCGGCGCAGGGTGCCAACGGCATCCAGCAGGCCACCGGCGATCACGGCGGCCAGGCCTTTCACGGTGTTGAACCAGCTGGAGGCGAACGGGCCTTCCTGCGGCGTCATGCCGTTGGTGGACAGCATCAGCAGCGGCAGCACCGCCATCGGCTGGCCGAACACCTGCAACAGGTAGAACGGGTAGAAGTCGCCACGGATCCACTCGCTGGTCAGCAGGCTGCTGCCGACACAGGACACCGCCAGCATCGCCAGGCCAATACCCAGCACCCAGCGGCAGTCCACCGCACGGATGTTGCACAGCGCCGCCGTCAGCGGCAGGGCGATCAACTGCGGCATGGCCACCAGCATCATCAACGGGCTGGTCTGCGCCGGGCGGTAGCCCTGGATCTGCGCCAGGTAGGCAGAGGGGATGCTGCCCACACCCGACAGCACGATCAGCACACCGGCCAGGGTCACCAGGGCAAAACTCAGGTTGCGCCGCTGCAGCATGCGCAACTGGAAGAACGGCAACGGCTCGGACCACTCGTTGTACATGAACAGCACCAGCAACAGCAGACCACCGCCCAGCAGCCAGCAGATCAGCGGCGAATCGAACCAGCCCCAGCGGTCGCCCAGCGACAGGCCCAGCACGATGCAGCTGATGGCCGGCAGGCCAAGCAGCACGCCACGCCAGTCGAACTGCTTGAAACGCTCCAGGCGCAGCGGGTCCTGTGGCAGGCCCCAGCCGACGCAGACGATGGCCAGCAGCGAGGGCAGGATGATCTGCCAGAACGCCCATTGCCAACCGACATATTCGGTCCACAGCCCCGCCAGTGGTGTGCCGAGGTTGGGGCCGAAGGTGGCAGTCAGGGCGTAGCACGCCAGGCCATAGACCTTGATACCTGGTGGCAAAAAGCGCAGGGCCACGCTCATCAGCATCGGCGGCAGGGCTCCCGAGGCAAAGCCCTGCAGCACACGCAGCAGCATCAGGCTGTGCAGGTTGGGGGCGAACGGTTGCAACAGGCCGAGCACGGCGAACAGGGCGATTGCGCTCATGGTGAAGCGCCGCAGCGAGAAGGTGGTGGCCAGCCAGGGCGCAAAGGCCATGGCCGAGACCGAGGCGGCGCTGTACACCGCCAGCAACCAGGCGCCCTCGTCGGCACCGATGCCCATGGCACCGCGGATATCGGCGAGGGAAATCTTGGTGACCGACTCGTTGAGGCCTGCACACAGCACGGCCAGCAACACACCGAACAGCCCGACCACCACCTGCAGGCCAAACGCCGTCTGCGCAGGTGCGGCCGGCGCGGGGGCGGCGGCCAGCGCCGAAGAGGGCGCGGTCAGGGAACTCATGGGAATACATCTCCAGCAACAATTTCAGGGCTGGGGCAAGTTTAAGAAGGTCGAATGCTGACGAAAACTGACTTGTTGATAGTTGTATATTGCGTCAGACGCAATCGATGCCGAAATCACGGGTCTATGCGGCCACACGCTTTCAACGTCTGGCGCAACCAACGGTGCGCGGGGTCGTTGTCAAAGCGCGGGTGCCACGCCTGCATCACATTGACCTTCTCCAACGGCACCGGGATCTCGAACGAGCGCAATGGCAACTTCAACCGCTGCACGCTGTTGAGGATATTGGCGGGTATCGGCAGGATCAGGTCCGAATCCGGCAGCGAGAACATCGCCGAATGGAAACTGGTGGTGATCAGGGCCACTCGACGTTCCACCTTGTGATTGGCCAACGCCACATCAATGGGTCCATTAGCCCGGCCGCGTCGGGACACGCTGATCTGCGGGTAGGCGGCAAATCGCTCAGGGGTGATCGGGGCGTCGAAGATCGGGTGCCCCTCCCGCGCCAGGCCCACGAAGTAGGTGTTGAACAGGCTCTGCACCTTGATTTCCGGCCCCAGCTCAATGGCCGAGCTGATGATCAGGTCGATATGCCCGTTGCGCAGCACCGCATCATCGTCACCACTGCCCTCCGGGACGAACCGCAACACCGTACGCGGCGCCTGGGCCAGCATCATGCGCAGCAGCTGAGCGCCGTACAGGGCAATGAACAGATCATTGGTGCGGATGTTGAAGGCACGGTCCAGGTTAACCAGGTCGACATCGTCACGGCTGCGAAACACCTGCCCGGCCTGCTCTACCAGCCCATGCACCTGCTCGCGCAAGGCCAGCGCCCGCGGCGTCGGCACCAGGCCACGGCCGGCGCGCACCAGGATGGGGTCACCCAGGGCATCGCGAATGCGCCCCAAGGTGCGGCTCATGGCGGCCGGGCTCAGGTTCATGCGCTGCGCTGCGCCCACGACGCTGCCTTCGTCGAGCAGGGCATCGAGGGCGACGAGCAGGTTCATGTCCGGGAGTTGCATGGCCGTTTTCCATTACAGCTGTGGGAAACGCGATGGTAGCAGGTTGGTGGATTGCATCAGACGCAATGCGCTCTTGCGTGGTGGGGCATTTATTCACTGGGCATGTTCGGCCATAAATGGGTGATGGGCAGGTCGGGCCCTTTCGCGGGGCAAGCCCGCTCCCACAGTTACTCCACAGCGTTTGGGCATTTTGGGAGTCCTGTGGGAGCGGGCTTGCCCCTCGAAAGGGCCCGACCTGCAAGCACATTACTCAGCCTCAGCCAAGGATCCCCATGCCCAGCCCCGTCCTGATCGCCATCGACGCCTCCCCTGCTTCCAGCGCCCTGCTCACCCTCGCGCGCCGCTACTGCTGCCCCGGTGAACACGAACTGCACGTGCTGCTGGCCATCGATTCCACCTTCGCCGTGCATGAGCAACCTGCGCCCTACACCACCGAGGAACTGGAAGAATACCCCGCCGCCTGCGAGGAACAGCAGCATGCCGACCACGCCGTAGCCGCGGCCGTGCGCGAGCTGCAGCAAGCCGGCTTCACCTGCCAGGGGTGCATGGTGGCCGGCCAGCCCGTTGATGTGATTGTGGCCAAGGCGCAGGAATTGAACTGCGAGCTGATCATCATGGGCCACCGTCACCTGACACGGTTGGGGCGGTTGCTCGACCCGTCGATCAGCTCGAAGGTGATCGATCAGGTCCAGGTACCTGTGTTGGTGGGGGCGACGGGTGTATGAATCGGGACATGTGCCACCTTACGGGCAACACATCTCTCAAGGCGAACTCGGCTTCACCACCACCGTACACGTCGTCCCCGCCGCCAGCAAAAACCCTTCCGGCACTTCATCGATGTGAATACGCACCGGCACCCGCTGTGCCAGGCGCACCCAGTTGAAGGTGGGGTTCACATCGGCGATCAGCTCGCGGCTTTGTGGGTTGTCGCGGTCATAGATGCCGCGGGCAATGCTCTCCACATGCCCCTTGATGCGCTCGCCGCTCATCATCTGCAACTCGGCCTGGTCACCCACCTTCACGTGCGGCAGCTTGGTCTCCTCGAAGAACCCGTACACCCAGAACGAATTTTCGTCGACCACCGCCATCACCGCCTCACCGGTGCGCGCGTAGTCGCCCTTGTGGATATTCAGGTTGGTCACGTAGCCATCCACTGTGGCGACGATATGCGTGCGCTTGAGGTTCAGCTCGGCTGCCGCCAGTTCGGCAAGGGCTTGCTGGTAGTCTGCCTGGGCGGAGTTGGCGATGTTGCTGGCGTCGTCACGGTTTTCCTTGGAGATCACCAGGTTGTCCATGTCGGCACGGCGCTTGGCGTTGACCTTGCGCATTTCCCAGGTGGCCTTGCGTGACGCCACCATGGCCTTGGCCTGGTCGACCGCCAACTGGTAGTGCTCGGGGTCGATCTGGATCAGCAGGTCGCCCTTCTTCACCCGCTGGTTGTCCTTGACCGGTACGTCCACCACGTAGCCTGGCACATCGGCAGCGACGTTGATGATGTCGGCGCGTACGCGGCCGTCGCGGGTCCACGGCGTGGTCATGTAGTGCAGCCACAACTGGCGACCGATGGCCACGGCAGCGACCAGCACCAGCAGGGTGGCGATCAGGCTGAAGAACTTTTTCATCGAAGGATTCTCACCAGTAGACAGTAAGCGCCATGGCGCCGAACAGGCAGACGAACAGGCTCAGGCGCAACAGCGCCGGGTGCCAGAAGAAGCGGTAGCCATCATGGCTGGCAATGAACCGGTCCAGGCCCCAGGCCAGGCCCAGGGCGAACAGGAACATCAAGGTCATGGTGGGCATGTAAACGCCATGAAAGGCGATCTCACGGGGCATGGTGCAATCCTTTCGCCGGTGCCAGTGGCGACTGTGGGTCGAGCAAGGAGGAACGGATGAAGTGCAGGTAGCTCTGCGCGCGGCGCAGTACCGAGGTGTCGAAATGACGGGCGAACGGTTCGTCGGTGGCCTGCACCCTGGCAATGGCATGGTCCACGGCGACCAGGGCGCGTTCGTGGTTGCTGGCATTTGGCTGCAAGAACAAACGTGTCAGGGCACGGCCCATGACGCGGATGGCCTGGCGCCACGGCTGCGACTCGGCGTAGGCCGGGTGCACCGGTGCGCGAGCTTGTTCCTTGCGCAGCTCGATCACGGCGTGGCCGATTTCCAGCACGGTGAACATCCAGCCCATCAGTTGGCTCTGCACCTGCGGCTTGCCAGCCGCCAGGCCATAGGCCTGGTGCAGCAGGTCGCGGGTACGGCTTTCGAAGGCCGTACCGATACCGCGCAGGCGGCCACTGATGGCGAAAAGCACCTGCTCGCGCAGCTCCTGCTCCAGGCGGTTCCACAACCAGCGGCTGTTGGGCGGCAGGATGATCGCCCCGGCGGCGGCACAAACGAACATGCCGATGACCATGCCGATGTAGTCGTTGATGAAGGTGTACGGGTCATACACCGTCAGGTTGTTCGGCACCGAGCCAATCGCGAAGAACACCAGCAGGCCGATGCCGTAACCGGCATAGGCAGGGCGCGACGAAAGGAACGCGCCCAGCACGAACACCGGCGCCAGCACCATGCACAGCAGCGGGAAACCGTCGATCCAGGGGAACACGAAGAAGGTTTCGAAGAAGCCGACAAAGGCGCCGATGGCTGTGCCGCAGGCCATCTGGAACGACATGCGCTTGGGGTTGGGTGACGCCGCCGAAAGGCCCACGGTAACCGTGGCGATGAGGGTCATCATGGCGCCGCTGGGCCAGTCGCTGAGCAGCCAGTAGCTGCCCAGCAGCAACAGCACCGCCGAGGCACGCACTCCCGCGGCCAGCGACACCAGCCAGCTGGTCTGCGCCACGTAGGGCTCGTCCCACTGTTCGCGCTCATGCTTGTGCGCGGCCAGCGAGGCGTGGGTTTGGGCGTAGCTGAACATCTCGTCGACGAAGCGGTACAGCAGTTCGAAGGCGGTGTGGAAATCGAGGAGGTCGGATTCGCTGGGGTCGGTCGCCAGGTACTCGGCGCGCAGGCCCCGCACCTGCGCTTGCAGCCCCTCTTTGTAGGCAGCCAGTTCCAGGGTCAGGCGCAGTGCATCGGCGTCGGTCAACGCCCGGCCCACGTAAGGCTGCAGCAGCTCCACCAAGGTGTTCAGGCCTGGCTCGATGGCGCTGACGATCTGCAGCGGGCCACGGGCGCGCAGGCGCTCCAGCAAACGGTGCAGGGCGTTGAAGCGCGTGGTAATGGCCATGAACTCGCTGTTCATCCGTACCAGCCGGCCACTGCGACGGCGCATGTGCGGGTCTTCGAAGGCGGTGACGTTGCGCAGGCTCTCAAGGCCCACGGCCTCGGCAACGAAGCGCACGTTGCTGCTCTCGAAACGGTCCTTCTGGCTATCGCCACGCAGCGCCTCGACCACTACCCCGGCAAAAACGCCAAAGCGCTGGTACAAGGCGTTGCGCATGGCGGCACTGGCCGACTGCGGCAGGATGGCGGCGCTGACGAAGGTCGACACCAGAATGCCCAGGGCAATCTCCAGCACCCGCCATACCGCCGCCATGAAGGCCTGGTCGGGGTGCTGAAGCACCGGCAGGCCGATCATCGCGGCCGTGTAGCCGGCCAGCACAAAGCCATAGGCACGGAAGGTGCGATAGCGCATGGCGCCTGCCGAACACAGCCCCACCCACAAGGCCAGGCTGGGCAGGAACAGCTCGGTGTTCTGCGGGAAAATGGCAATCAGCGCCACCATCATCGCCGAGCCGGCCAGGGTGCCGAGCACCCGGTAGAAGCTCTTGGCGAACACATGCCCGCTTTGCGGCTGCATGACGATGAACACGGTGATCATGGCTGTGCGCGGTTGCGGCAGCTCCAGGCGCATGGCCAGCCACAGGGTGATGAACGCGGCGGCCAGCACCTTGAAGATGTACACCCAGGTCACGCCGTCGGTGCGGGCCCAGGCAAAGAAGCCCCGGCGCCACTCCAGGCTTTGCAGCCAGCGCACGGGCAAACTGGAAGTGCTCATTCGGCGTTATCCGGCTTCTTGTCGAAAATGGCCAGGGTGGCCGGGGTTTTCGGCGCGGCCTGGCGTTCCTCTTTCGGCGCATCCTGACCGGCCTGCAGGCCACCACCCAGGGCGGTCACCAGCTCGGCATGGGCAATCAGGCGGGCGGCCTGCACCTGCTGTTGCACCTGCTGCTGGCGGAACAGCAAGGTCTGCGCGTTGAGTACGTTCAGGTAGTCGGTGAGGCCGCGCTGGAAGGCAACCATGGCGATGTCGTAGGTTTTCTGCGCGGCGGCGACGGACTCGGCAGCGAAATGCGACTGTTCTTTCATCGACTCGCGGCGGATCAACTGGTCGGAGATGTTCTTCAGTGCCCCCACCACGGTCTGGTTGTAACGGGCCACAGCCACGTCATACCCCGCCGACGCCACACCCAGTTCCGAGCGCAGGCGGCCGCCGTCGAAGATTGGCAAGCTGATGGCCGGCCCGACGTTGTAGTTGAACTTGCGCCCGGTCAGGAATTCCAGCGGGCCACCGCCGGTAGCCATGAAGCCCAGGCTGCCGACCAGGTCGACGTTGGGGAAAAAGCCGGCGTGGGCGACGTCGATACCTCGCGCCTGGGCAGCCACCTGCCAGCGGCTGGCAACCACATCGGGACGCTGGCCGACCAGTTCGGCGGGCAGGTTCGATGGCAGTTTCAGCGGCGCGGCCAAGGCCAGGGCCGGGCGCTGCAATTGCGCGCCCTCCCCCGGGCCCTTGCCGGCCAGTGCGGCCAGCTGGTTGCGGGTCAGGGCAATGTCTTCGTTCAGGCTGTCGAGCTGACGGTGGGTTTCCGGCAGCGGCGCTTCGGCCTGGCTGACTTCGAAATGGGTACCGATGCCGGCATCCAGGCGGCGCTTGGCCAGGGCCAGGATCTGCTCCTGCTGCTCCAGTTCGGCCTTGACGATATCGCGCTGGGCAAAATGCAGGCTCAGCTGGATATAGGCACGCACCACGTTGTTCTGCAACTCCAGCTGCGCCTGGCGGGCTTCGGCCACGCTCATGTGCGCCTGGTCCACAGCCTGCTCGCTGGCATTGCGATCACGGCCCCAGAGGTCGAGGGCATAGCTGAAGCCGATGGCGGCGTTGTTGTCCCAGGTGTTGGCGCCCGACAGCGCGCCCGGGCCGTAGAACTGGTCCTCAGGCCAGTTGTGGCGCTTGAGGGTGGCCTGGCCATTGGCCTGGAGCTTTTCGGCCGACTCGACCACGCCGGCCATGGCCTTGGCCTCGCGCACACGCGCCGCGGCCATGGCCAGGCTAGGGCTACCGGCTACCGCCAGGGTAATCCAGCGATCCAGCTGCGGGTCGCCATAGGCGTGCCACCACTGCTGGTCGGGCCAATGGGCGTCGGTCGCGGCTTCGCGTATGGCCGCGTCGGTGGTCAAGGTATTGGCTTGCAGCGTCTTGCTTTGCGGGGCGATGCCCCAGGTTCCGATACAGCCACTCAAGGTGAGGGCAAGGGCACAGGCACTGAACGCATTGAGCGTTCTGATGATGCGACGCGGCACAGCTGCGATTTCCCGAGGAAGAGGTGAAGGGGGCCGGGCAATTCTAGGGGGCGGCAGCACTGGCGATAAGCGCAGATTCCTGCGAATCTTTGTTACCAAAACAGCGATAATCCGCCTTTGGTCGAAGGCAACTTTTCATCTTTTCTGCGTTACTTCGTGACACAATTTTGTCCTCTACATCGAGAGTGACCCATGGACACCCTGCAAAACATGCGTGCTTTCAGTTGCGTAGCCCAGCTTGGCAGCTTTACCGCTGCTGCCGCGCAACTGGACACGACCACCGCGAACGTGTCGCGGGCGGTCTCCAACCTGGAAGCCCATCTGCAAACAAGGCTGCTCAACCGTACCACCCGCCGCATTGCGCTGACCGAGGCCGGCAAGCGCTACCTGATGCGTTGCGAACAGATTCTTACCTATGTGGAAGAAGCCGAAGCCGAAGCCAGCGATGCCCATGCCCGCCCGGCCGGGCAGCTGAAGGTGCACTCGATGACCGGGGTCGGCCAGCATTTCGTGGTCGATGCAATCGCCCGCTACCGTGAATCGCACCCGGACGTCACCTTCGACCTGACCATGGCCAACCGCGTGCCCGACCTGCTTGACGAGGGCTATGACGTGTCCATCGTGCTGGCCACCGAACTGCCCGACTCGGGGTTCGTGTCGCAGCGCCTGGGCATCACCTACAGCATCGTCTGCGCCTCGCCCGACTACATCGCCCGCCACGGCGTGGCGCACAAGCCCGCCGACCTGCTCAAGCATGCCTGCCTGCGCATGGTCAGCCCGGTGATCCCGCTGGAAAAATGGCTGTTCGACGGCCCGGAAGGCCAGGAGATGGTCAACATCACCAGCTCGCCGTTCATGGTCAATACCGCCGACGCCATGAAAACTGCCATCCGCAGCGGCATGGGTGTAGGCGTGCTGCCGATCTATTCGGCCATCGATGGCCTGCGGGATGGCAGCCTGGTGCGGGTGCTGCCCGAATACCGCCTGCAGGAACTGAACCTGTACGCCATCTACCCGTCGCGGCAGTACCTGGATGCCAAGATCAAGACGTGGGTCGAGTACCTGCGCAACTCGCTGCCGGAGATTCTCGCCGCCCATGAGGCGGACCTGAAAACCCATCAGGTGCTGATCGCCAATTAAAAAGCTGCTGCATGGCGGGGGTGGACAATGGTAGGTTGCTAACCATTGTCGGCCCATTCGCGGGCATGCCCGCTCCCACAGGTACAGCGCTGCCCTCAAGGCCTGCACATAACCTGTGGGAGCGGCGGTGAAGCGCTCCGATTTACCCGCGAAGAATCCACCCTCGTCCCACCGCCTTGCAGAGAAGTTGCCCGATGAAAAAGACCGTCCTGGCCTTCAGCCGTATCACCCCGGCCATGGCCGAGCGCCTGCAGCAAGACTTCAACGTGATTTTGCCCAACCCCAAGCTCGGCGACATCAACGCCCAGTTCAACGAAGCCCTGCCTGAGGCCCACGGCCTGATCGGCGTTGGCCGCAAGCTGGGCCGTGCGCAGCTTGAAGGCGCGGCCAGGCTGGAGGTAGTGTCCAGCGTGTCGGTCGGCTACGACAACTATGACCTGGACTACTTCAACGAACGCGGCATCGCCCTGACCAACACCCCCGACGTACTCACCGAAAGCACCGCCGACCTGGGCTTCTCCCTGGTCATGGGCTGCGCCCGCCGCACGGCCGAACTGGATGCCTGGACCAAGGCCGGCAACTGGCAGGCCACCGTGGGGCCGGCGCTCTTCGGCAGTGATGTGCATGGCAAGACACTGGGTGTCGTCGGCATGGGCAACATCGGTGCCGCCATTGCCCGTCGTGGCCGGTTCGGCTTCAACATGCCGGTCATCTACGCGGGCAACAGCCGCAAAACCGCGCTTGAGCAAGAGCTGGGCGCACAGTTCCGCAGCCTGGAGCAGTTGCTAGCCGAAGCGGACTTCGTCGTTATCGTGGTGCCATTGTCCGACGCCACCCGCAAGCTGATCAGCGCCCGGGAACTGAAGCTGATGAAGCCAAGTGCCTTCCTGATCAACATCGCCCGCGGGCCGGTGGTGGATGAAGCAGCGCTGATCGAAGCGTTGCAGAACGGCACCATTCGTGGGGCTGGCCTGGATGTGTACGAGAAGGAGCCACTGAGCGATTCGCCGCTGTTCAAACTGCCCAATGCGCTGACGTTGCCGCACATTGGTTCGGCCACTGCCGAAACCCGTGAGGCCATGGCCAACCGCGCGATGGACAACCTGCGCGCGGCGCTGCTGGGTGAGCGGCCGCGCGACCTGGTGAACCCGCAGGTATGGAAGGGCTGACAGCCTTACTTTGCCTGTACCGGCCTCTTCGCGGGCTTGCCCGCGAAGAGGCCGGTACAGGCAACAGATTATCTATTTAGCCACCAAAATACCCTCAGCCACCTTAGCCTTGGGCTTGCGAAACACCAGCACATTCCCCGCCATTACCGCCACCAGCCCGCACAAGGCCGGCGCCGTCCACTGATACCCCTCGGCCACCGCCGACACATTCAACGCCACCAACGGGAACAGCACGGTGCAGTAGGCTGCCCGCTCCGGCCCCATGCGCCCGACCAGGGTCAGGTAGGCAGTGAAGCCGATTACCGAACCCGGAATCACCAGGTACATCAGCGAACCGATGTAGCGGGTGTTCCACTCCATGGTGAAAGGAATGCCGCTGAACAGGCAATAAACCATCAACATGGCGGCGCCGTAGACCATGCCCCAGGCATTGGTGGTCATGGGCTTGAGCCCGGCCTTCTGCTGCATGCTCGACAGCATGTTCCCCGCCGAGAAGCACAGCGTGCCGAGCAAGGCCAGGCCCAGGCCGTACAGGGTTTCACGGCTGGCCGCATGGTGCGACAGCTCCGGCCAGAACAGCAGCCCCAGGCCGAGCAGGCCCAGGGCACCGCCGCCCAGCACATTGGCGGCGATCTTCTGGCCGAAGAACACCCGCGCGTTCAGGGCGTTCCACAAGGTCGCCGTGGAAAACACCACGGCGATCAGGCCACTGGCAATCCACTGGCTGGCGGTGAGGAAGCACATGAAATTGACGCAGAACAGGCACAGGCCCTGGGCCAGGCAGATCTGGTGGCCGCGCCGGTTCATGGGTTGCAGGCGACGGGTGAGCAGCAGGATGGCGAACAGGATGAGGCCCGCAAGGGCGAAGCGATAGACGATCGAGACCGGGATGGCGACCACGCCCAGCTGGAGCTTCAGGGCGATCCAGGTGGTGCCCCAGATCAGGACGGTGAGCAGGTAGAGTGACAGGTTCATGGCGGCGGTTCCTTGGGCCTTTCAAAATCGGTGCCCGGCGCTTCGCGGGGCAAGCCCGCTCCCACAAATACCGTGCAGCCTTCGCATGCTGTGGGAGCGGGCTTGTCCCGCGAATCGAGGGCGCAGCCCTCGCCGAGGCCCTCAGTGTTCGTCCTCCTGGCATTAACCGCTTGCACAAACTTGCGCTTTTCCCTCTCAGCTAGCTGTCACTGCGGCGCAAGCGCAGTACGATGGCCGTCAGAGGAACCACCCATGACGCCACTCACCCAGCTGCAAGTGTTCAACGCCATGCACGCCTCGCCCCACGCCCGGCTGGAACTCAGCGCACACCTGGGCGATGGGCTGGCGGGGGCGTTGTGGAGCAACCGCGACGATGCCCGCGACTACCAGGCGCCGACCCATCACACCCTGTCGTGCTACATCGCCGACGGCACCGGCACCTTCCGCCGCCAGCGCCCGGCCGACAAAGGTGCGCCCGGCAAGCTGTGCGTGATGCCGGCCGGGCAGGAATCGAACTGGGTGGTCAATGGTGCAATCCGCCTGGCCCACCTGTATGTCAGCGAGGCACAGTTCGCCCTGGGCTGCGTGCGCCTGCTCGATCGGGAACCGCGAGAGCTGCAATTGCAGGAAGCGACTTTTCTGGACGACCCGCAACAGGCCGCACGTTTTCGCCACCTGATTCAGCTGGACTGGGACGAGCCCGGCGAGCGCCTGCTGGCCAGCAGCCTGGCACACGAGATCGTCGACCATGCGCTGCTCAGCCAGGTGGGGCTGCGCCAGGGCCTGCGCCTGAAAGGTGGGCTGGCGCCGAACCTGCGCCGGCAGTTGGTCGACTACATCGAGGCGCACCTGGACCAGCCGGTTACCCTGGGTGAACTGGCCTTGCGCTGCAACTTGTCCGAATACCACTTTGCGCGCATGTTCCGTACCAGTTTCGGGCTACCGCCGCACCAATACCTGCTGGCCCGGCGACTGCACCGGGCCTGCCAGCTGCTGCAACTGGGGGTGATGCCGCTGGGGGAGATTGCCCTTTTGTGCGGGTTTGCCAGTGCCAGCCATTTCAGTAACCGGTTCCGGCAGGCGCTTGGTGCAACGCCTGGGGAATATCGCTCGGCATTCAAGGCGTGAAATGGGGCCGCTTTGCGGCCCTTTCGCGGCACAAGGCCACTCCCACAGGGATCATCGTTTCCTTGCAGGAGCGGCCTTGTGCCGCGACAGGGCTGCAAAGCAGCCGCAAATACCTAGAATTCGAAGGTGCTGGACAAACTCACCTGCCGGGCATCCCCAATCGCCACAAAGTACTGGTTCACCGCCGAACTGTAATAAACCTTGTCGAACAGGTTCTTCACGTTCAATTGCAAACGCACGTTGTGCTCATCAAGCTTGGTCTCGTAACTGGCGAACGCGTCGGCCACGGTGTACGACGGCAAGTCGAAAGTGTTGGTCGCGTTGCCCGCCCGCTCACCCACGTAACGCGCGCCTGCCCCCAAGCGCAGATTGTCGCCACCGAACAGGCTGCCGAAGTCGTACACCGCCGACAACGAACCGCTGTGCCTGGCCACATTCTGCAGGCGTTTGCCTTCAAGATCAGGGTCCTTGGTCACCTTGGCATCGGTAAACGCATAGCTGCCGATCAGGCTCCAGCGCTCGCTGAGCTGCCCGGTCAGGTCAAGCTCCACACCCCGTGAACTGACTTCCCCTGCATTGCTGTAGACGGTCTCGCCGGTTCCGCTGTCGAAATTGGCGACCAGCACGTTGCGCTTGGTAATGTCGAACAGCGCAAGGGTACCGGTCAGGCTACCGGGCATGTCGAGCTTGGCTCCCAGCTCCCAGGACTTGCCCTCTTCGGGTGCGACCGAAGCGTCCAGCACCACACCGCCGGTCAGCGGTGCAATGCTGGAGTTGGGCTTGAACGACTCGCTGTAGCTGCCATAGAACGAGAGCTGGTCATCAACCTTGTAGACGATGCCTGCGTGCGGCACCCATGCCTGGCCGCTGGTATCGGTATTGGCCGTGAACGGCCGGCCACGGCCGGCATACTGGTCGTATTGCTGGAAACGTGCGCCGGCCACCAGTATCCAGTGCTCGTCCAGGTGCAGTGCGTCTTGCATGAACAGTGCATCGGTGCGCAGCTTGTCGGTCTGGTCGCTGTCACTGGCTCGTATGCTGGTGCCTTCCACCTCCTGACCATAAACGGGGTTCAGGTAACTGAAGGTGGAGCGGGCAGTCTGGCGAATGAGGTCGCCGCGATACACTTTGCGGTCTTCATGGTCGACGCCGAACAACAGATCATTCTGCATGCCGGCCAATTCCACATTACCGGCCAGGCTCAGAGTAGCGAACTGGTCGCGGCTCATGGCGTTGTGGGTGCCGTCGATGCTGCGCGTCAGCGTGCCTTTGGCTTCGTTGACGCCGGTCACCCGCACCTGGCTTGCATCATAGGTCTCGCGGTTGAAGCTGTAGCCAAAGTGCAGCTTCCAGTCGTCGGCCAGCTGATGATCGACTTCCAGGCGGTACAGGTCGGAGCGCCCCTCCATGTCGTTGAACGGCTCGTCCAGGCGGCGCGTGGCGGGGATGTTCAGCGGGTGGCCGTTGCTGCCGAACGCGGTGCCACGGTCGAAGGGGTAGAGAAACTCGCGGTGCTCGTAGGCCAGCACCACCTGCGTGTCTTCGCCCAGCCAGGCCAGCGACGGCGCCACCAGCGATTCGCGGTGCACGCCGTAGTTGCGCCAGTAGTCTTCGTCTTCGTGATCGACGATCAGGCGGTAGGCGAAGTTGCTGTCGCCCAGCGCACCGGTGCTGTCCAGCCCGCCGCCACTGCCGTTCTTGCCGCTGCCGTAGGTCGAGCCACGCACGGTCAGGGCGTTGTACTGCTGCAGTTGTGGGCGCTTGCTGACCACGTTGATCACCCCGCCCGGGTCCTGGATGCCGTACAGCAGCGAGGCCGGCCCCTTGAGCACTTCGACCCGCTCGGTGCTGGCGTTGAGGCTGCGGCCCTGCACGATGGGCATGCCATCGCGCATGATCGAGCCGTCGCGGTTGTCGCCAAAGCCGCGCTTCATCACCGTGTCGGATGTGCCGCCAAAGTTGTTGCCCTGGGTAATGCCGCTGACGTTGGACAGGGCATCATCGAGGTTGCGCGGGGCTTGGTCGCGGATGACCTGGGCCGGTACCACGTTGATGGTCTGCGGGATGTCCTGATTCGGCCCCTGCCCGCGCATGATCGAAGCGCTGGCCGGGGGCTGGTAGCTGTAGTCGTCCAGCTGCGAGGTTACGTTGGTGGCCTGCAGGTTGAGGGCGCCTGAAGTGTCGGCGGGTTCGAGGGTCAGGGTGCGTGCGTCGACGCGCCGCCAGGCCAGCCCGGCGTTGCCCAGCAGCTGTTGCAGCGCCTGCTCGGCGCTGAACCGGCCATTCAATGCCGGGGCCTGTACACCTGGCAGTTCGAGGGTGTAGACCACGCTCTGGCCGGTGGTGCGGCTGAAGGCGTTGAGCGCCTGGGCCAACGGTTGGGCCGGCTGGGCGAAGGCAAAGGCCTGCAGCTGCTCGGCGGCGCTTGCCAGGGGGGCGACGGCGAAGGCCGGCAGCGCAGCAAGGCCGAGCCAGAGAGGGACGCAACGCGGGGAGAACTTCATGGACGCTGACCTGTGAGAGGGTGATGATTGCGAATGAATCGCACTTTCACTCATTACACGGATGCCACGTCCTGTTACCTCACCCGCTAACTGAAAATATTTTCCCTGTACCGGCCTCTTCGCGGGCACGCCCGCTCCCACAGGGATGGCACAAGTTCAAAATCCGGTGCAGTACCTGTGGGAGCGGGCATGCCCGCGAAGAGGCCGGCACAGGCAACTACCGGATCAAGGTCAAACGCCCGAACACGGTCTGCCGCGAAAAGCCCATGACCTTGCCCAGCGAATCCAGCGCCAGCAGCGGCTCGGTCACCGGAAAGCTGCCGCTGACCTTGCGCTGCCCCAGTTCGCCATCCAGCAACAGGATGCGCCCCGGGTAATAGCGCCCAAGGTCTTCGACCACCTGCGCCAGCGGCACCTGGTAATAGTTCAGCCACCCCTGCCGCCAGGCCAGGCGGTTGTCACTGTCCACCACCAAGGTGTCGCCTACCCTGCCTGCGCTGTAGGCCACCTGCTGGTTGGCAGTCAGTTCACCCGCCAAAGTGCCTTGCGCGGGGCTGACCCTGACCCGCCCACTGCGCACTGTCACCTGGGCGCCCTCGCCTTGCTCACGCACCTCAAACTGGGTACCGAGCACTCGCACTTCGCCACCGCCCGCTTCGACCACGAATGGCTCACCGTTATGAGTGACCTCAAAGTATGCCGCGCCATGCAGCAACCGCACACGGCGCTCACCCTGGGCAAAATCGACTGCAATGGCGCTACCTGCATCAAGCGTCACCTGCGACTGGTCGGCCAAGGTCATCTGGCGAATCTGCCCGGCACTGCTGTAGTCAGCCTGCAGCTCCTGCAACCAGTATCCCGGGTGCCAGCCCCCGGCAACGCCCACGGCCAGCATCAGGCAGGCCGCCATCGCCATTGCCGCCATCCGCCGCCACGGGCCACGGGTCGGTGGCCTGGCCATTGCATTGAGGTAGTGCTGCAGGGCGTCCTGTTCTTCGTCGGCCAGTCGCGCGGCCGGAGCGGCGCTTTTCTGCCACAGCGCCTGGGCCTGTTGGTAGGCCTCACGGTGCCCGGGGTCGGCCAGCAACCAGCGTTTGAACGCAGCCCCTTCCGCTTGCGCGGGCTGCTCATTGATGCGGCTGAGCCATTGCAAAGCGGCCTGGGACTGCGCCTCGGTGATCGGGGGCAAACGGCTCATCGACGGGCACTCCCAGGCCGGCGTGGGGTGGGCGCGGGCTCGGCAACACTCGCCTTGCACGCTTCAAGGGCGCGCATCATATGCTTTTCCACGGCACTCTGGGACAGCTGCATAGCCTTGGCGATTTCACCGTACTTGCAGCCGTGGATGCGGTTGAGCAGAAAGATCTGCCGGGTGCGCTCGGGCAAGGCGCGCAAGGCGGCTTCGATGCGCTGCAGGTCGTGGTCGACCTCCAGCGCCTGCTCGGGCGCCTGAGCCATGCCCGTGTCGTCCATTGGCAGCGCGGCTTCTGCCACGCGTTCACGGCTGCCTTCACTGCGCAGGTGGTCGATCGCCAGGTTGCCGGCACAACGCAACAGGTACGTGTCCAGCGCCTCGACCTTGACCTCGGGGCGGCGCCAGAAACGCAGGAACAGCTCCTGGACCAGGTCTGAAGCCGTGGCGCGACAGCCTACACGCCGGCTGACCAGTGCCTCCATGCGCGCACGCTGGGCCAGGAACACCTGGACGAAACGTGCACGCCCGCCCGCGCTGTCGGCCTCGGGCTCGATGATATCCCTCTGCTCGCTCACGGGTTCACACAGCGAACACGGCCAGCAAAGGCCCGAGCACCACACTGGCGGCAGCTGCGCCCAGCAGCAGGCGCGGCTGGTAGGGCAAGCCAAACACCCACACGGTCACCCCGGCCATCATCACCGCCGTCCACTCCACCAAGCCATGGGCCCAACCACGCAGGTGCACGCTGAGGACCAGCGACAGCATCAGCAGCAGCCAACCGGCAACCCGCAACACCCGTAACTGCCCGGGGCGCGGCTTGCGCCCTAGCAGTTCGCTGAAGTGCTTTTCCATGGCCAGGCACAGGGCGACAAAGCCTGCGAATGCAATCAGTGCGTTACCCAGCATCAGTTCACCTGCGCCGTTTCAGTGCCCGGTTTTTGTGCCGCGCGTGCTCGCCTGGCTACCGGTTTGGGGCTGCGCAGCATCTTGCCGGCCAGCCAGGCCAGGAACAGGCCGGTACCCAGTGCCGTCAGGTCGAAGCCCGCCATGGCCCAGTCACCCGCCTGCAACGAATGGTTCAGTCCCCGGTCGGTGCCAAGGCCGTTGAGCAGCGGCAACAGGGCAAAGGCCAGCGCACCCAGGGCCAGTTGCTCGCCCCAAGCCCGGCGCCCGCTGCGCAGCACGGCATGCACCAATGACAAGCCCCAGGCGATGAAGAAGGCATTGACCTCCCAATTGGCGCGGCCCTCGATGCCCACCGGAATCAGGCGGTTGGCCCAGAAGAAGCCCGCCACCGCCAGCAACAGCCCGCTCATGCTGGCGATATTAAGCACCTCGACCAGGCGCAACTCACCCGGCATGTGCGGGCGCTTGGCATGTTTGAGTTGGCGCTTTCCCAGCCACATCACCAGCCCGGTGCCGATCACCGCAGTGCCAGCAATGCCAAAAAAGAAGTACAACCAGCGCAGCCAGGGCCCGGCAAAGTTGCCCATGTGCAACCCGGCAAAGCTGAAGGCGGTCATCATTACCCCGCTCTCTGGCTTGCCCTGGCTCAGCAGCGCGCCACTGGCGCCGTCAAACGTCCAGTTGGCACTGCGCCGATAAGCCACGTGGTCGGCAGCCGATTGGGTAAAGGTGACGCGGGCATTGCTGTCACCCGGGTTCTGCACCTGGATGTTGCCAATGCGCGCCCCGGGCTGCAGCGCCTGCACCTTGGCATACAGGCTTGGCAGGGCGACCAGCGGCGTCGCCAGTTGGGCTGCCTTGGGCGCATCGTCGCGCCCGAACAGGTCGTTGAAGTACTTGCCGGTGTCATTGCCATAGCTGGCCATGATGCCCGCCGGCATCACCATGTACATGAACAGCACCAGGCTGCTGTAGCTGATCATCAGGTGGAATGGCAGCACCAGCACGCCTATGGCGTTGTGCCCGTCCAGCCAGGACCGCTGGCCCTTGCCGGGGCGGAAGGTGAAGAACTCCTTGAAGATCTTCTTGTGGGTGATGATGCCGGTGACCAGCCCCAGCAGCATGATGAAGGCGCAGAAGGTCGACAGCCAGCGGCCAAACGGGTATGGCATCTGCAGCTGGAAGTGGAAACGGTAGAAAAAATCGCCACCACGGCTGTCGCGCGCCTCAACCGGTTGGCCGGTCTGCGTATCCAGGGTTTTGTTGACAAAGCCACGCGGCCCGCCATTGGGATCGCGATAGCCCACGCTCAGGCCCGCCTCGCGCTCGTTGGGCATGCGGATGAACCAGGACGCGGAATGCCCGGCGTTGTCCTGCAGATACTGCTGGGCCTTATCCAGGCTGAGGGCCGGGTCCAAGGCATGACTGCGCACTTCGGGCTGCATCCAGTGGGTAATTTCTTCCTTGAAATACGACAACGTGCCGGTCAGGAAGATGGCAAACAACAGCCAGCCGAAGATCAGGCCGGTCCAGGTGTGCAGCCAGGCCATCGCCTGGCGGAAGCCTTCTTTCATGGGTTTTTCATCCAGTAGGCAACGCCGCTGATCATGGCCAACAGCAGGCTGGGCGCCAACACGCCCAGCCAGGCACGCCAGGCGCTGCGACAGGCAAAGCACCAGATGAATGCCAGCAGGTAAAAGACGAACGACAACAACAGGCCGGTCAGCGTGGCATCGACCGTTGGCAGCGGTACTACCAGGGCAATGCAGACGCTGGCCATGGACGCCAACAGGTAGCCGCCCAATAGCGCGGCCAGGCTGCGTGAGGCAACGGCCAGCCGATAGCTGTGCGGAAGGCCGGCAGTTTTGCGCGTCATGGCAAGGTCCGGATGTTTTCTGGGGGTGCAATAATAATGATTTCAATTCTCATAGGCAAAGAGTTAGCGATGTGCTGCCTGTTCTGGCCCTATCGCCGGCAAGCCGGCTCCCACCGGTATTGCACAGGGCTTGAAGACAGCGGGCTTCTGTGGGAGCTGGCTTGCGGGCGATAGGGCCGGTGGAGATTGCCGAGCACTTTGCCCTGCAATACAGCGCGAACAATTCTTACTACTATTTGCGCTACACAGCGCCGGAGTATCACGGTGCCCAGCGCGCTCACATCCACGGTCGAAGGCCTGTACCGCGCCCATCACAACTGGCTTACCCGGGTGCGGCTGTTCGAAGGTGAACTGGCGCTGCAAGTGGCCAACGATCCCCGACCATTGCTGCTGCGTACCGGCGAAGGGGCGCTACACCGGCACGGCGGCCGCTTCAACGGGGGCTGGCAGTCGGTCTCGGCGCTCGACCACAATGTGGGCGCCTGGGTCGACGGCATGCTGGTGGCCTCGCAGATGCGCCTGGCGGATTTCCGGGTCGTATCCGCTGGATGACAGTGAGCGCATCCTGCAAATGCTGGAGGTAGCACTGCCGGTTCGGGTGCGGCGCTTCACCCGGTCGTGGGTGATGGTGGATGTGGGGTGAGGGCTACCAGGTGACCGCCGCGGGTTTTGCAGGGGGGCGTAGATCGAGCGCCGCCCGCGCGGCGCTTCGCGGGGCAAGCCCGCTCCCACATTTGTTTCGGGCCAGTTATGCCTGCAAGAGAGGCGCGCGACCGCCTTGTTTGTACGACTCGATATCGAGCCATGCGCCAAGGCGATCGCGCTCCTTTGTCACAGGACTGATTGGCCCGAAACAAATGTGGGAGCGGGCTTGCCCCGCGAAGCGCCGCGCGGGCGGCGCTCGATCTCACAGGCGACAAAAAATTCATGGCGAAAACACCCGCAAAAAAAAAGATCAAATCAACTGAGCCATTTTCCCAACCTTGCGTGACAGACATGGCAGCCCCCTCTCTCAGGACCCGACCCATGCCGTTGCGCCCCAGCCCCCTCGTCCACGCCCTGCTGCTCACCACATCGCTCGGCGTGGCCACGCCTGCCAGCCCCATTTGCAACAAGAAATTTATTTTCAAAAAGGGCTTGAATTCGGTCCGCGGTTGCCTGACCTTAGAGTCAAGAGGCGCAGAAATTCCAAGGGTCTCAAGGACCTGAGCGCGTCTCCATGCGAGCAAGCTGAATAAGGATTGAATCATGCAAATCCAGGTCAACAGCAGCAACCATTTCGAAAGCAACGCCCGTCTCGACCAGTGGGTCCGCAGTACACTGCAAAGCTCCCTGGAACGTTACGAAGAAGACCTCACCCGCATCGAGGTTCACCTGCGCGACGAGAACGGCGCCAAGCCCGGACCGCATGACAAACGCTGCCAGATGGAGGCTCGCCCCAAAGGCCACCAACCGATTTCCGTGACCCACACTGCCACTTCGGTGGACCAGGCAGTCGACGGTGCCGCCACCAAGCTCAACCACGCGCTGGAACACTTCTACGGCAAGCTGCGCAGCAAGCGCGGCGCCCTTGAACTGAGCGACCCGGACGCCTGACCGCACAATGAAAAACGCCCGGCCAAGTGCCGGGCGTTTTTATTAAAGGCCATTGAAGGCCTTCCTCAACTCACTACCCTCAGCTTTGGTACGGGGAACAGGTTCTCCAGGGTCTTCAGCAAACGCGCGTGATAAAGCGGCTTGCGGAAAAAATCCACCACCTGCAGGTGCAGCATTTCACTGACGTCATCCACGTCGGCCTGCCCGGACATGACAATCACCGGCAGGTGCTGGCGGGCCGTGTGATTGCGCATGCGCCTGATCAGACCAATGCCGCTTTCCTCCGGCATACGCAGGTCGGTGATCACCAGGGCAACGTCCGGATGACGGGTAAGCTGTTGCAAGGCAACCTGTACCGATGTCGCGGTCAGGCAGGCGAAGCCTTCATTTTCGAGAAGTTCGGCCAGCTCCAGCAGAGCGTCCTGCTCGTCATCCACCAAAAGGATCTGCTGGCGCGAGAAAGCGTTCTGCATGGCGTTGGCTCCTGCTCACCGGTCAAAGGGCATTTTTGATCGTGGTGAAGGTGGTGTTGACGGCCGTGGAGATGTCGCCAACGAAGGCGGCCAGCACCACTGCGACCATCGTCGCGATGACCGCGTATTCGATACCGGACGCACCGTCCTTGCGATGCAGGAAGGTCATGCAATGCAGAATGAACAGTTTCATGTCTCAGCTCCTTGCGGCACATGCCGGCGATTGCGGTATCAAAGTGACACCTATTTGCCATCAAAGAATCGCCAAGCTGAGGCGGACTGCAAATGTATCAAAGGATTAATCACAAAGGATTAGCTCAAGAGAATTAACACCCGCAATACTGCTAACCCTCTGTATTGCCTCGACTTAATCACAATTCCAAAAAAAAGCCCTCCCGCTCATGGCAAATGGCAATGGCTGCGCTACCGTCCTATAGCGAAATAGTGACTTTTTGCCATCAGTTGCAACGTGCAGGGAGGCCGAGATGAGCAGTCGCTTGACCCTAGCCTTGGCTGCTTTCTTCCTGCTGGCAGCGCTGTTGGCCGGCTACTGGGGTGTTGTGCTGAGCCGCCCGGCGGCCACGCCCGCACCGGTTACCCCTGCGGCCGAACAACCGATTGCAGCCGTTGCCCCACCCCCCATCACTCCACCGGAGCCACCGCGTACGGCCGTGGTCGTCCTGCGCAAGGCTTTACCCGCCAATACGCCGGTCAGTGAAGACGATGTGCTGATCGAGCGCCTGCAGGTTGCCCCCACCGGGGCCTACCAGCAAACCGCCCAGGTGATCGGGCGCACCAGCGCCAGGCCACTTGCAGCGGGCACCTGGCTGGATGAGTCCAGCTTCCAGGCTGGCGGGCCGCTGGCCCGGATGATCCGTGCCAACGAGCGGGCGGTGGCAGTCGGTGTGGACGAAGTGGTCGGCGCCGCCGGCCAACTGCGCCCAGGCGACTACGTGGACGTGTTGCTGTTCCTGCGTGAAGAGCCCAACAACCCGCAATCCTCCGCCCAAGTGGTGCTGCCGGCCTTGCGCGTGCTCAGTGTCGGCGACCAGACGGGCCTGGCCAACGACGGCCGCCCGGCGCAGACCGCCGAAGAGCAAAAGGCCCGGCGCGAACAAGCCAGTATGAACAACGGCACAGGTACCCGCACCGTGGCGCTGGCAGTGCCGGAGGCCTTGGCCAGCCGTTTGATGCTGGCTGCCCAGGCTGGCACCTTGCGCCTGGCCGTGCGCAGTGCCGATGAGCAGCGCCTGGCGCGGTACTGGAACGAGCCCGATGCCCAACCGCAGGTGGAGGCCGCCAACCGCGAACTCTACCGCTTCAGCCAGCTCTCCCAGTCGCCGGTGGCCAACGCTGCCAGCCTGGCGACCAGCAAACCCACACCCGCCATGCACATCATCCGTGGCGCACAGGCTGACGATACGAATAAAACCCCCTGACCCGGCAAGGATGCAGCGATGCGTAGTTCCTTTTTGAGACAAGCATGTTGTACCGGGCTGCTGGCCGCGCTGTTGCCCCAGGCCCAGGCAGTGGGCAAAGGCTGCGAGGCGATCAGTCAGCTCCCTTCGGTCATCGAGATAGACCAGGGCCTGCAGCAGGAACTGCGCCTGCCACTGGCGATCAGCCGGGTTGCCGTAGGCGAGCCCAAGGTGGCCGATGTGCAGGCCAGCGGTGACCGCGGTGTGGTGATTACCGCAGTGGGCCAGGGCAATACCACGTTGATGCTGTGGACAGCATGCGCCCCGTCACCGCACCGGGCCATGGTATTCGTCAAAGGCCGGGCCAGTGCCGACATGGCCGAAGACAGTTTTTTGCCGTCGCAGGATGCACAACTGATCAGCCAGGTGCAGGCCGATATCCGTTTCGTGGAAGTACGCCGAAACAAGTACAGAGAAGCTGGCGCACGGCTGTTCTTCAAGGGTTCGAACAACAGCCTGATCGGTGCGCCTGGAACAGTGCCTAACACCTCTGTATCCCCAGGTTCGGTACCCATTGCGAACCCGGAGATCCCGCTCACAGAGAACGTCTTCAACATCGTCTGGGGCGGCGGCAGTAGCCGCTTCCTTGCCATGATCAACGCACTGGAAAGCAGCGGCTTCGCCTACACGTTGGCCCGCCCGAGCCTGACCGTACTCAGCGGCCAGACCGCAAGCTTCCTGGCGGGTGGCGAAATTCCGATTCCAGTCCCCAGCTCGGGCAGCGACAACGTGTCCATCGAATACAAGGAGTTCGGCGTACGTCTGGCGCTGACACCAACCATCATCAGCCCCGGCAGGATCACCCTCAAGGTGGCGCCGGAGGTCAGCGAGCTGGACTACAGCAACGTAGTAACCATCGCCGGCACGCAAGTGCCGGGTTTGACCGTAAGACGCACCGACACCAGCATTGCCCTTGCCGATGGCGAAAGCTTCATCATCAGCGGCTTGGTCAGCAGCAACACCAGGTCCGATGTCGACAAACTGCCTGGCCTCGGTAACCTCCCAATCCTGGGCGCATTCTTCCGGCAATCGACGCTCAAACGCGAAGAAACCGAACTGCTGATGATCGTAACTCCACACCTGGTCCAGCCGCTGGCCGCCAACGCGCGGCTGCCGGAACTGCCGGGTGAGAACTTGCGCAATTACGACCCCAGCTGGGGGCGCCTGTTCTTCCTGGAAAACGGCAACTTCGACGGCAAGGGTGGGTTATCCCAATGAACGAGAGCCTGAACCCCACCTTCCTCGCCATCACCCGCAATGAAGAGGACCTGCACTGGCTACAGGGCGCACTGGCGCCGCAAGGCCAGGTGATCGGTGCCAGTGCCGGCAGCCTCGACGAGCTGCTGGCGCTGGTCAACGCCACCTTCAGCAACCTGATGTTCATCGGCCTGGACCGCGAACAGTTGGTCAGCCAGTGCGCCTTGATCGAGGGGGTGCTGGAGGCCAGGCCGATGTTGGCGATTGTCGCCCTTGGCGATGGCATGGACAACCAACTGGTGCTGCATGCCATGCGCGCAGGCGCCCGCGATTTCGTCGCCTATGGCTCACGCCCCAGCGAAGTGGCCGGGCTGGTGAGGCGCCTGGGCAAGCGCATGCCGGCGGTGACCAGCAACCCCAGCCTTGGCGGGCTGACCGTGCTGTTCGGTGTACAAGCCAATGCAGACGGCGCATTGCTCACCACCCACCTGGCCCGGGTGGTGCAGGAGAGCGGCCAGCAAACCCTGCTGCTGGACCTGGGCCTGCCGCGTGGCGACAGCCTGGCGCTGCTCGGCCTGGAGGCTTCGTTCTTTTTCGGCGACGCCCTGCGCCACCTGCGCCGCCTCGACACCACACTGATCGACAGCGCATTCACGCGCGACAAGAAAGGCTTGCGCCTGCTCACTTACGCCGAGGCCGACGACCCGCTGCAACAAACCAGCGCCGCCGAGCTGTACATGCTGCTCAGCGCCCTGCGCCAGCACTTCCAGCACATTGTCGTGAACCTGACTGGGCATGCCGACAGCGAAGCCCTGCGCACGTTGGTGAGCCATTGCGACAAACTGATCGTCTACACCGACCAGAATATCCTCGACTGCCGACGCAACCTTGAAGTGCTCGACCTGTGGCGTGACCACGGCATGAAGCTGGAGCACGCCAGCCTGCTGGTGGACCGCTACCTGAGCAACGTTGCACCCGATGCCGATACCCTGGCCAAACGCTACGGGCTGCCCTTGCTCAAGGCCATCCCCTACAGCCCCGAAGTGCGCCTGAATGTGAAGAACCAGGGCCTGAGCCTGTTCGAACTGGCCCCGCGTGAAAACCTCACTCAAGCCCTGCGCAGCCTCGGCGAACGCCTGGCACGGCGCTCGGAAAACCTCGCACCACCCGCCTTCACCTGGCTGCGTCGGCTTTGGGGGAGCAAATGAGCAATGACCAACCCTTTGGTGGCCAGCAACACGCCTCCGGCGACCCCTACGCGCTAAAGCGTGCACTGCACCGCTTTGCCATCGACGCCATCGAGGACAGCGGCCGCAACCTGCTCGAAGGCGCCCGGCCAGCACTGACCCAGTTCGTGCTGGAGCAGGTGGGCGATTACGTCGCGCGCCTGCGCCTGGCCATGTCGCGCTACGAAATGGAGCGCCTGGCCGAAGAGCTGGTAGATGAGCTGACCGGTTTCGGCCCGCTGGAAGTGTTGCTGCGAGACCCCACCGTTACGGAAATCCTGGTCAACGGCCCCCATCGGGTGTTCGTGGAACGGGCGGGCCTGTTGCAACAGACCGACCTGCGTTTTATCGACGCTCACCATGTGGAGCGGGTGATGCAGCGCATCCTCGCGCCGCTTGGCCGGCGCCTGGATGAATCCTCGCCAATGGTCGACGCGCGCATGCCCGACGGCAGCCGGGTGAATGCGATCATTCCGCCTGTGGCGCTGGACGGCCCGTGCCTGTCGATCCGCAAGTTCCGCCAGGACATGCTCAAGAGCGCCGACCTGCTGGCCACACGCGCCATCGACCAGTCCATCTTCGACTTCTTCGAACGCGCCGTGGGCAAACGTTGCAACATCCTGGTCAGTGGCGGTACCGGCACCGGCAAGACCACCCTGCTGAACATCCTCAGCCAGATGATCGCGCCCCGCGAACGCCTGGTAACCATCGAAGACGTCGCCGAGCTGCAGCTGCACCATCCCCACGTGGTGCGCCTGGAAACCCGCCCGCCGAATGCCGAAGGGCATGGCGAAATCAAGGCCAGCGAACTGATCCGCAACGCCCTGCGCATGCGCCCAGACCGCATCATTCTGGGCGAGATCCGCGGCAGCGAAGTGCTCGACGTGCTCACTGCGATGAACACCGGCCACGATGGCTCGATGAGCACGGTGCACGCCAACACCGCACAGGATGCGCTGCTGCGCCTGGAAACCCTGGTCGGCCTGAGCGGCCGGCAGATTGCCGAGAAGACCTTGCGGCAGATGGTCTGCGCGGCGCTGGATGTGGTGATCCAGCTGACCCGCCTGCCCGACGGCCGACGCTGCGTCAGCGAGGTGCTGGAAGTGGTCGGCGTGCGCGATGAGGTGTACGTGACCAACACCCTGTTCCGCCTCGATCGTCGTGGCGGCGATACCTTTCTGCGCGAAGCACCCAACCCGGCGGGCAGCAAGCTGCGCGCAGAGGGCGTGCTGTGACCGGCCCCTTGCTGCTGGCGCTGTCCCCGCTGCTGCTGGGCGTCGCCCTGCTGCTGTTGCGCCGTAGCCTGTACAAGCGGCACGAAGAGCGCATCCTGCAACGCCTGGGGCGGGCGTTCAGCATTGTGCGCAATGGCACCGCCCGGCGCGAATGGCTCGACGCCCTGCTGCAGCGCGCCGGCTTGGGGGCTGTCGACATCGAGCCACAGCGCTGGTTGCTGGCGTGGCTGGGCGTGGTGCTGCTGGGGCTGATCGCCGCCGGCTGGGTGGCCGCATTGATGCTGCTGGTCGGCCTGCCAACCCTTGCGTACCTGATCCTGAGCTGGCAAAGCCGCCGGCAGATGCGGCAAATCGTCGACCAGTTGCCTGGCCTGCTGGACTACAGCGTGCGCAGCCTCAAGGCCGGCCGCACCCTCAATGACGCGGTGCTGGGCGGTATCGACAGTAGCCGCGATCCCCTGCGCTCAGCCATGGCGCGGGTGCAGCGCAACGTACAGTTGGGCGTGGCGCTGGAGGATGCTGTGAGCGAGCTGGCCGAACTGCACAAGCAGGACGAACTGCGGCTGTTCGCCCTTGGCTTGCGCATCAACCAGCGTTACGGCGGCAATGCCAGCGAGCTGATGGAAAACCTGATCAAACTGATCCGCGAGCGTGAACAAGGGGCGCGTCAGCTCAAGGCGATGACCGGCGAGACCCGCATCACCGCGATCATTCTCGGCTCCTTGCCGCTGGCGATGGTCGGCTACTTCCTGATGGCCAACCCGCATTACCTGCTGGCCATGTGGCGGGACAGCAGCGGCCAGATGATGCTGTTGCTGGCCTTTGCCCTGCAGGTGCTCGGTTGCCTGGTGCTGTGGCGAATGATGAGGAGCCTGTGACCATGGCCTTGCTGATCTGCGCCCTGTGCCTGTTCATTGCCGCCAGCCTGTTTGGCCTGCAGGTCATTCGCCAATGGCGAGCGCGGGTACTGGTGACCCGACGCCTGCAGGGGCGACTAACCCGCGACGAACGCCTGGGCGACTGGCTGCACTGGCTGGGCAGCAGCGCGTGGGGGCAGCGCTTGCAAAGATTCGACGGCGAAAGCCAGGCCCTGCTCGAACGTATCGGCTGGCGCCGCAGCCGCCAGCGCGCCCTGTTTGCCGCTGTTCAGCTGGGCCTGCCGCTGTTGGCCGTGATGCTGACACTGCTGTTGCAACAGGGGTTCAAGGGCAGCGCGGCAGCCGGCTGGGTGGTCTGGCCATTGTGCGCGCTGGGCGTCGGTTACCTGCTGCCCAAGCGCCTGCTGGCCGTGGCTGCGGCACGTCGCCAGCAGCGCATCGCCGAAGAAGTCAGCCTGATGATCCCCTTGCTGCGGATTCTTTTCGAGACCGGCCTGGCCGTCGAGCAGGCACTGCGTGTGCTGAGCCAGGAAGGCCGAACGCTGATCCCGCACATCAGCGCAGAGTTGCGCCAGGTGCTGCAACGGGTGGATTCAGGCATGGCGCTGGGCCCGGAGCTGGAAAAAGTCGCCCAGCTGCTGGCTGTGGATGAGTTCACCGATACCTGCGTGATCCTGCGCCAATTGCTGGCACAAGGCAGCGGCGCGATGAAGTCGCTGCAGGCACTGAAGGCGCTGCTCGACGACCGTCGCCTGACCCGCCTGCAAGAACGGGTATCGATGATGTCGGCAAAGATGTCGGCAGTGATGATGGTGTTCCTGTTTCCGGCCTTGCTCATTGTCCTTGCCGGGCCAGGCTTTTCTGCATTGGCGCGGGCGTTGAGCCCATGAGGACTGAATGATGAAGACAATCCTGTTGTGCGCAAGCCTGGTGTTGCTGACCGGATGCGCCGGGCAACAGCCGGAAGGGCTGCGCCAGTTGTTCGCCACCGCCAGTTGCAGCAAGCCTGACGCCGACCAGCAACTGTCATTGAACCTGGCAGACGAAATGCTCAACGACGGGCGCCCACACGCCAGCCTGGCCCACCTGCAGCAACTGCCGGACACCTTCGAACAGGTTCGCCTGCGCAAGGCCAAGGTGTCACGGCTGCTTGGCCTCAGCGAGGCCGAACCTTTGTACCGCAGCCTGCTGGGCGGTTGCCTGGCCGCCGAAGGCGAACATGGCCTTGGCCAATTGGCCTCGGCCCGGGGCGACGACGTCCAGGCCCTGCAGAACCTCCAGCGGGCAGTAAGGCTCGCGCCTACCGATGAGCGGGTGCGCAACGACCTTGGCGTGGTGCTGATGAACCTGGGGCGCTATGAGCAGGCGCGCTTCGAGTTGCTGACGGCCATCGAACTGAAAGACGACAACCCGCTGCCTGCGGTCAACCTGGTGACCTTGGCGCTGGTGCAGGACAACTGGCAGCAGGCCACCGACCTGGTAGGCCGGCTGCAGCTCAAAGCGGGGCAATTTGCCGAAGCCCAGGCACGCGCCAGCAAGATCAAGGCCGGCGGCCGAGGCCCGATCGCATCGGCCAGGGCCCCGGACATGATGGTCAATTGATACACGGAGGTGATCATGATCAGGTACGTGATGCTACTGGCCTGCTGCGTAGGCAGCGCGACTTTGATGGCCGAGCAATACCCGCCCCATGCCGCTCCGGACGAAACGGCCACCGAACGGCTGTTGCGCGTGCAGTCCAGCGGCGAGCAGGCATCCAGGCGCCTGCAGGTGCAAACCGCGCGGGAGCGTGACCAGTCCATGCAGCGCTGGCTGGATACCTACAAGTATGAAATCCCCGACTTCTACCGCTGGACCAAGATGGCAGAGCGCAATAATTAGTTCGCGGGTATTTTTGCGTCGCCTGTTAGATCGAGCGCCGCCCGCGCGGCGCATCGCGACGCAAGGCCGCTCCCACATCTGTTTCGGGCCAGTTATTCCTGCGCCATCGGCGCGCGCTCCCTGGGTGCACGGCTGGAGATGGCAGAGAAGCGGCGACGCAACCTTCGATAGCGAATGGAACACACAAGGGGTCGCGCGCCAATGGCACAAGCGGGATTGGCCCGAAACGAATGTGGGAGCGGCCTTGCGTCGCGATGCGCCGCGCGGGCGGCGCTCGATCTAACAGGCGACGCGATACTCAAGCCAGGCAAGCGAAACGGCAAAACCGGCCAGCAAGCAGGGCGCAAACGGCCTTTTCTCCCCCGGCTGGCGTGCCCTGCGCCGTACCATTTGCCACACAACCAGTGCCACACCGGCACCCATAAAAGTGCCGAGTACGTGGGCCAGGCTGCTGGCCAGGGCCAGTGCGCCGAGCAGCTTGACGTCGCCAGCCCCGAATTGGCCCAGCATATAGCCGGGCAGCGTCAGCAGCAGCACGATGACGAAAGCCAGCGCGGCATCGCTGCCCGGGGCACCGAGCCAACTGTGCCCGGTGGCCAGCAACCAGGCCAGCGCACAGGCGGCAGCACCCAGCGTCAGGACATTGGAAATCTGCCGTTCCCAGGCATCCTGCCCCGCGCACAACACAAGCCAGACAAGCACTGCAAGGCTATGCATAGGCAAATGGCCATCCCTGTTCGTCGATCGGTTCTATGCTGTTACTCAGGATTCATGGTCAGGGTAGACGCAATCATGAAAGCAGGCCCGGCAAAACGGCAAAACGGCGCAGCGGCCATTGAGTTCGCGGCCGTATTCATGATCTTTTTCGCGGTGTTCTACGGCCTGGTCAGTTACACCTTGCCGATGCTGATGCTGCAGTCATTCAACCAGGCCAGCGCCGAAGCCGTGCGCCGTTGCGTGGCCCTGGACCCGAACAGCGCCAGCTACAGCACCGATGTGCAAACCCTGGCCCATCAGGTCATCAGCCAACAATTACAGTGGATGCCCTCCGCGTTCAACTTCCAGCCCGCCAGTGACGCGCAGGTAACCCTGGGCGCCAACAAATTGCTGACCGTGACCATCAATTACCCCAAAACGAAACTGACCAACGTGCTGCCGATGCTGGTACTGCCACTGATCGGTGAAGTACCGCGCCTGCCCGACCGCCTGCGGGCCGAAGCGAGCTTGCAGCTGTGAGCGGGTTGTTCGAGCGCTGGCTGGGCGGCCAGACCACCGAGCAGGCAGCGACGGCCCCGCAAGCGGTGGGGCTGCAACTTTGGCTGGATGACCAAGGGCACGTGCTGCGCCTTGCTGGCCCACTGCGCACGGTGCTCCCTGCGAGTTCGCACAGCGCCCCCCGTGTGCATGACTACCTGCAACGGCACAGCTGGCTGGTGCTTGAAGGCCCCCCTGCCGACTGGCAGGGGCAACCGCTGGACCTCGACTTCGCTACCGTGCACGGCCCTGCCCTGCACACCCGCGGCTGGCTCCAGCGCCAGGCAGATGGCTGGCTGCTGCAGTTGTTCGATATCGGCGACCTGCTGGGCGAGCACGAGCAACAAGGCCATCGCCTGACGCAACAGGCACTGGCAGCCGCGCTTGGCCGCGCCCTGCGTGACTGCGACGAAGACCGCCTGATGGTGACAGCCACCGATCAACTGAAGCACCTGGCTGAGCACTGGCAGGCGGGCTCTCTGCGTCTGATGCTACTGGGCGATGGCGGCTGGTACACCTACACCAGCAGCGACAACGACTGGCCCTGGGCCGATGACGAGCGGTTGCGCCCCTGGCTACAAACGCTACCGCCACGCGGCCGAGAAGTGGCTGCCGGAAACCCGCTGTTGCAGTCATCGTGTGCCGGCTTGCCATTACTGGCCGTGCCCTATTTGCACGGCCATACCGTGCAGGCCTGGTTGCTGTGCGCAGGGGCACAGCGGCCGCCTGCTAGCGAAACGGTTGCGGCCCTGCTGCAAGCGCTGATCGAACCCCTGCTCAGTCGCCTGCGCCAGCACCAGTTGCGGCAACGTTCACGCCACCTGGATGAACTGCAACAGCAATTGGGGGCCGGCTGGTGGTCATGGCCTCTGCAAGGGCCGCTGCAATTCGACCCCGCCCTGGCCTTGCGCCTGGGTTTACCGGCCGAAGCCACCGCAGAGCAATGGCTAGGCCGGATACACCCGGCCGATCGCGAAGCCGCACGCATGGCATTGGAACAACTGCGCGCAGGCATTGCGTTGAACCTGAACCTGCGCCTGCTGCCAGCCAACCGCCTGGCAAGCCCGCGCTGGCTACAGTGGGCGGGCCAGCTGCAAGGCCGTCAGGTTCAGGGGTTTGTGCTCGATATCAGCGCGCTGAAAGCCCAGGAACTACAGGCCGGGGCCGCGCGCGCCCGGCTCGAAAACCTGATCGCCAGCTCGCCCGCAGTGATTTACGTCCAGCGCTATGCCGAAGGTGCACTGCACAGTGAATTTTTCAGCGCCAGCCTGATGCCGCTGCTGGGCTGGCCCAAAGACAGTGAACTGGCGCGCCACCCTGCTCAGGCCGTGCATCCCGACGACCACCCGACGTGGCTCGAACGCACCCGTACGCTGCTGCGCGATGGCCAGGTACGCTGCCGCTATCGCCTGCGCGATCACCTTGGCGGTTACCACTGGATACTGGACGAAGCCCGCCTGCTGCGTGACGACCTGGGCCAGCCTGTGGAGGCTGTCGGGCTGTGGCTCGACGTCAGTGAATTGACCGAGGCGGCCGAACGTGTGCGCCAGAGCGAGGAGCGTTACCGGGTGCTGGTAGAGGACTCGCCAGCCATGATCTGCCGCTATCGCCCAGACCTCGAGCTGCTGTTTGGCAACCACCCGCTTGCCGAACAGCTGGAATGCGCGCCGCAACAATTGACGGGCATGAACCTTGGTCAGTGGCTGTCCGACAGCCAACGGGAGGCCTTTCTCCAGCGCCTGTCTATGTTGACGCCGGCGCAGCCGTTGGCCAGTGCCGAAATCTGCCTGCAATTGCCCGGACGCAGAACAGCCTGGTGGGTGTGGGCCGAGCGTGGCCTGTTCGATGAGCACGGTCAGTTGCAGGAAGTGCAGGCGGTGGGGCGCGATAACACAGCGGTACGCCACAGCCAGCAGCAACTGCTGCAAGGGGCCAAGATGGCCACGCTGGGCGAATTGGCAACGGGCTTCGTGCATGAAATCAACCAGCCGCTGGCGACCATGCGCCTTGCGCTGGTCAATACCCTCAAACGCCTGGAAAGTGGCGTGGTCGATGCCGAGTATGTGGCGGGCAAGCTGCAGCGGATCGATGCCCAGGTCGAACGCATTGCGCGCCTGGTCGAGCATCTGCGCACCTATGGGCGCCGGTCCGAGGTAGAACAGCAGGTGTTCGCCGCCTGGGTGGCGGTGCAAGGTGCGCTGGGGTTGCTGGCTGAGGGGTTGAGCGGCAAAGGCGTGGCCTTGCTTGTTGAAGAGCCAGACCTGTGCCCGGAAGTACTGGGCCATGAGGACCAGCTCGAGCAGGTGCTGATCAACTTGCTGGTCAACGCCCGGGATGCGTTGCTCGAACGGAGGGTTGCCAAGCCGCGGATCAGCGTGAGCCAGCGCGTCGAGGACGGGCAGCTGTGCCTGTTGGTGGAAGACAACGGCGGCGGTATCGACCCACGCCTGCTCGAACGCATCTTCGAACCGTTCTTCACCACCAAGGCCGCCGGAGCGGGCACCGGCTTGGGCTTGTCGGTCAGCCACAGTATCGTCGAAGCCATGGGCGGCCGGTTCGAAGCGCACAACCGCAACGAAGGTGCGTGCTTCCAGGTCTGGTTGCCCGTCTACAGCGCCAGCTGAGCACGGCCGCCGGAGCAACTGAGGTTGGCCCCGACTTCGGCGTTGACCAGGTCGATGCCGAGGACCTTGAGCAACACGTTGACCAAGGGGTCCAGCAACGGGCTGAGCAAATTCTTGATCAAGGGTTCGACGATGCCTTTGACGCCGCCAAGGACGTTGCCGACGATTACCAGTACTTCACCGAGGCCGCTGTTTGCAGTGGGTTTATAGGCTTCCAGCTGTATGCCTTGCAAGGTATCGGTGAGGCTGCCGACTACGTTGTTGTTGGCGGTTTGCATGCTCTGGTACACCGAGGGAAGGCCGATGTTCGGCGGTGTGCTGTTGGGGGCCTGGAACACCAGCGGGCGTTCGACCGCTCCGCTGCCCAGCACCTTGCTGTTGACGCGCAGGCCCAGGCCGCCACCAGCGAAGGGGCTACGTGCATCACAGATCGCAGGCAGTATGAGCAGCCGGGTGCAGCGTTTGGTCCCGATGTCGACCAAAGGCAACGCTTTGACAACGGTGGTACCACTGGTAAAGAACGCGTCCACGGACTCAAAACGCCCCACCGCAATCTTGGCGGCTGAACTCTGAGTCTGAGTCGTCAAACGTTTGGGTGAGCAACTGAACGTTTCAGGCGATAACGGGTTGAGCCGCGTCGTCGCTTCTGCCACTTCAAGGCCGATGTCCAGCGACAGCTTGTCCGGGACCAGGATTATATCGGTGACCGTACACGGCACGCCGACCAGGCATAGCACCGATTGCAATGTACTGGCGAGGTTCAGGCTGAGCAGATTGTTAAGCACATTGGTGATCGGCCCGACGAGATCCAACACGGCATTGAGCAACCCAAGCACCGAGTTGAGCAAAGGCAAATCCAGCGAAATCATCGCCCGCACCTGTGCGGTATGCACCCGCAGCTCATCGGTACGCGGGTCTCCCACCGCAGAAATCTGCTGCGGCTCGATCACTTTCAACCGTACCCGACCATTGACCAGCCCCAGCACGCTGATTGGCAAATCCACCGTTGCCGCACTTTCGCTGACCGCCAGCTGGATTACCCCCTGCACCAGTTGCAGCAATTGAATGCTGGCATCCAGCCCGGCCTGCGCTGTGCCGTTCTGAATATCGAGCAAGTCCCCCAGTTGCAATAACGTGCTGTTGCTGGCGCCCAGTGCCACCTTGCCCAGGTTGGTCACCACATCTGCCGCCGCACCACTCTGCTGCAGTACTTTTACCGCCGCTTGCAGCAACTGGGTAGCGGTGGCATCGGCAGTGAGCAGTTGCTGGTAGTCGCCCGCCTTGAGCTTGAGATCGATGGCGAGTTGGTCAAGGTAGCTAAGCAGATTGAGCTGGGTACTGGCGATGCCTTGCCAGCCGGCCACATCAAGCTGAACCGTACCACCCAGGGCGCCGAGAAGAGCGTTGAGCAAAACCGACTGCCGCGAGTCGACGGTCGCCAGCGTGGTACGAATACTCAACATCGCCTGCGGCGGCAGAGGCGACGATGCCACGGCATGCGCGTGCAAGGTGGTGGTCAACGGCACGCCATTGCCCTGCGCCAAGGTGTACACCCCCGCAGCAAAACTGGTGGGCACCGTGTTGCTCACATCCACCCGGATGGCTTCATTGCGAGTGTTGTCACTGGTGAAGGTGCGCAAGCTGTTGGCGCCGGTCTGCAGGTACCCGCAACTGGCGGTCAGCGGGTTGCTGGCCGCATGGCCGTTGCGTGTGGCGGCGGCCCGGGCAATCGCGGTCGCCTGTGGCCCGCTGCCGGTGCACACGGCAAACTGGCCTGCCGCCTCCAGCGCCGACATGTCGGCAATGCGCTGCAGCTTGCGCTGTTCAAGAAACAGGCGGCCGCTGTCAATCACCACCAGCATGAACAGCAGGGCAAGGCCCAGGGTAACCACCGCCATTAGGCCGATTGCGCCACGCTGACGGGCAGCAGATGAGGGAACCACGGGCACTCCTTTGCCGGCCATTGGCCATGCGTCGCGGCTGCGATTCAAGGAGTGTAGTTACGATAATGGCTAATTGCCCACCAGGAACCAACCTGACAGGGGCCGGTCAACTTCAGCAGACAATCTTTGCAGGCCCTCAGGCATGAATAACCCTTTCGACCGAATCAGTGCTGCCTTCGCCCCCGAATACCGGGTCAACCTGAGCATTGCCAACCTCGACGGTAGCATCATGCTCACCCTGTCGGACGACGCCGGCGTAGTCGCCAAGCGCCTCATCACCCAGGCCCAGCGCAACGACCCGGTGCGCCTGCAACGGGTGATCGACAGCATCCGCCTGGGCCTCGCCATCGAACTCAGCCAGAACCCCATGCAAGTGCTGGCCGCGCTGACCCGTGACGCCCGCCACGAGCCGCGCCATTTCGTTGCCAACTGAGGGCTACTTGCCCTCCTCCACGGTCTTGCCGTTGGCGTCCAGCACCTTGGTCGAGGGGTAGCGGTACGAAGCGTAGCGCACCACCAGGATCGAAAACGCCAGCAGCAGGATGCCCCCACACAGGTACAGCAGGCCTTCGTCCGGTGCCTTGTGGTGCGAAACATCGCCGATCAGCAGGCGGGTGAGTGCGGTGATGGCCACGTACAGCAGGAAGCGGATCGGCATGTGGTTGGTCTTGAAGTAGATGCCGACCATCGCCCCCAGCTCCAGGTAGATGAACAGCAGCAGGATGTCATCGACACTGATCCCGCCCTTGCCGAGCATGTCCAGGAAGGTGACCACCGCCGCATAGGCGGTGATTGCGCCGATGCCGAACAGCGCCAGGTAATGGAACGCCTCGACACACAGGTTGCCCAGCGAGTCGGCCGAGCCGTGCAGGCCCTTGCGCAGTTTTTCTGCCCATTTGATGTTCACGATGTTCCATTCCCCGATACGTCTTGTAAGGATGATGCGTCACCGGTGTGACGCTTGTGCCATGCAGTTAAAGGGCCAAGCCCCTGTCTTGAGAAGACGACCGATTGCCGCAAGGCACGTCGGGACGTGGCAAGAAGACGGGTCGCCTGGGCCGGCCCTTTCGCGGGTGAACCCGCTCCCACAGGTTCTGCATCTGCCTTGCAACCTGTGCTGCCCCATGGGAACGCTACAATTTCTGCTTGCGAACCAACCAACATTGCCATTACTGTATATAAATACAGTAAATCGCAACGCAACCAGCAAAAAGGCATAGAGGTGATGAATGGCCGTCGAAGTGGTGTACCGCAGCAGCCGCGACCCGGAGCGCTTGTTTATGGATAAGGCCGAAGCAGACCGTCACGACAAGATGCTCGAACTGGCCGAGCGCCTGGCCGAAGTGCTGCACAAGGCGGTGCCGTCGCTGACCGAGCAGCAGGTTGAAGAAGCCGGTATCTACATGGCCAAGAACCGCGATGTGTTCGCCCGGGCGTTCAAGAGCCAGCCGGATGCGTTGGCCGAGTTGCTGGAAGGTGGCGCAGCCGAGTGACATCGGCGGCGCCTGCTCCCACAGGGCCCCCACTGCCTTCGAGGCTTGTGCAATACCTGTGGGAGCGGGCAAGCCCGCGAAGAGGCCAGCAAAGCCAGTATCAACCTTCAGCCATACAACAGCCGCTCCGCCAACATCTGCGCCACCCGCGCCGGCGAACGCTTTTCCGCCTGCGCATGGCCAAACACTTCGGTGAGCCGTGAAGGAATGCGCGCCAGGTGCGCGGTAATGGTGCCCAGGTCCTCGCCACGGTGGGTCAGCGCCACATAGATCAGCCCACCGGCATTGATCACGTAGTCTGGCGCATACAGTATCCCGCGTGATTCCAGCTGGTCTGCCACCTGCAAGGTAGTCAGCTGGTTGTTCGCCGCCCCCGCCACTGCCGCACAGCGCAGCTGCATCACGCTCTGCCCGTTCAATACCGGCCCCACACCGCAGGGTGCGAAGATATCGCAAGGGGTGCTGATCAATGCATCGTTGGTCACCGGTTTGGCATCGAACTGCTCCATCGCCAGCCGCACCCGACCTGGGTCCAGGTCGCTGACCAGCAGCTCCGCCCCCACCGCATGCAGTTGTTCCGCCAGCGCATAACCGACATTACCCAACCCCTGCACCGCCACCCGCAAGCCTCTGAGGTCATCGCTGCCCAGCCGGAACGAGGTGGTGGCGCGAATGCCAGCGAATACCCCCATTGCCGCATGCGGCGAGGGGTCACCCGAGGCCGTGGTGCTGGTTACGTGGGGGGTACTCTGGGCGATGCAGTCCATATCCAGGGTCGAGGTGCCGCTGTCTACGGCGATGATGAAACGCCCATGCAAGGTATCGATGAAACGGCCAAACGCCTCGAACAACGCGGCGCGGTTCTCCACATGCGGGTTGCGCATGATTACCGCCTTGCCGCCACCCAGCGGCAGGCCCGCCAACGCCGCCTTGTAGCTCATGCCCTGGGCCAGGCGAATGGCATCCGTCATGGCGCTTTCATCATCGGCGTAGGGCAGGTAGCGGCAACCGCCCATGGCTGGGCCCAACTGCTCGCTGTGGATCGCTACAACCGCTTTCAGGCCCGTAGGTGGGTCATTGAACAGGTGCAGTGACTGGGTACGGGTGCTTTGCATCAGTGCGAACATCGACAGGCTCCCCACGAGGTGCTCCTTCCAGTATAGGCACCGGCCCGAAGCCGGGGTGGTCGCCGGACCACTGGACGAAACCGCCCGCCACGGCTAATACTCAAGCGTGTGTGGAGATACCCAATGAAGCCACGTCAAGCCTGCCTGGCCTGCCTGGAACGCGAGCCTGTCGCCCTGCTGGAAGCCGCCTTGTGGATTGCCGCCGAGCACGACCGCAGCGTCGAGCCCACAGACAGCCTTGCCATTCTGCATGACCTGCAGCGTGAGATCAGCGCCAACCTGCCGATGCTGCCACTGTGCGAACTGGCCCAACCACTGCTGCGCCAACTCAATGCCCTTGGCTTTCAGCAGGATGAGTACCACCCGCTGCGCCCGCAGGCTGCACTGATGGACAAGGTGCTGCAACGCCGCCGTGGCCAGCCGCTTACCCTGGCCATCCTTACCCTGGAGCTGGCCCGGCGCTTGTCCATCCCGCTGGAGGGCGTGGGCTTCCCTGGCCATTTCCTGCTGCGTGTGCCGGGTGCCGACCACCTGCTAGACCCCTGTGGTGGCCGACGCCTGTACCCCAATGATTGCCGTGAGCTGCTGGCCCGCCAGTTCGGCCCGCAGGTTGCGCTGACGGCAGAACACCTGCGCAGTGCCAGCCCGCTGCAGATGCTGCAACGCCTGTCACGCAACCTGCGCCAGTTGCACATCAGCAACGATAACCACCTGGCGGCCTTGATCGATGCCGAGCGGATCATGCAACTGGGCCCGGTGCAAGTCAGCGACTACGTGACCCGCGCCTCGCTGTACCAGCACCTGGACTGCCCACAGGCCGAGCGCTTCGACCTGGAGCATGCGTTACTGCTGACGGAAGACCCGGTCCAGCGCCTGAAGCTGTCCGAACGTATCGGCAAGCTTCCGACGGCGAACCGTTCGCTTCACTGAGCCGGGCTGTCGGGCTGCTGGGCAGGGTGGGCTTTGGCGAACGCCGGGTGCCCAGCTGCCAGTGCGGCAACCCGAAGGATGCGCGGGAAGCTGTCGAGGTCGACGTTGAAGCGTTCGGCGGCATACAGCTGGGGGATCAGGTAAACATCCGCCAGCCCGGGTTGGTCACCGAAACAGTAACCGTGGTCACCAACCAGTTGCTCTACTGCCGCCAACCCCTGGCTGATCCAGTGGCTGATCCACTGGTTGACCTGGCCCTCGTCTTGGCCCGCCTGGCGCAGCCGGTTGAGTACGCTGACGTTATGCAGCGGATGAATGTCGCAGCCGATGATTGCCGCCACGCCACGTACCTTGGCACGCGCTTCGGCCGTGGCTGGCAGCAGCGCAGGCTGTGGATAAACCTCTTCCAGGTACTCGATGATCGCTGGCGACTGCACCAGCAAATCGCCGCCATCGGTGCGCAAGGCGGGCACGCGGCCCTGCGGGTTGACGGCGACATAGCCCGCACCGCGCTGCTCGCCCTGCAGCAGGTTGACCGGCAGGGACTGGTAAGCCAGCCCCTTCAGGGCCAGGGCAATGCGCACCCGGTAGGACGAGGTGGAACGGTAATAGGTGTACAGCTCCATGCCCCTGCCTCCTCAGTTGGCTGCGATAACCGTGCCACGGCATTCGCCAAAACCGATGCTGGCCACGCCGTCACGCGCGCAGCGGGCACGCAGGATGATTTCGTCGCCGTCTTCGAGGAACTTGCGTACCTCGCCGCTGGCCAGTTCAATCGGCAGCTTGCCGCCTTCGGTGATTTCCAGCAGGCTGCCGTACGAACCCGGCGTAGCGCCCGACAAGGTGCCCGAACCGAACAGGTCGCCCGACTGCAACTGGCAGCCATTGACGCTGTGGTGCGCCACCAGCTGGGCAACGGTCCAGTACATGCTGCGGGTGTTGCTCAGGGTCAGGCGGTGCGGGGCAACGCCCTGCTCGCGCATGCGCTCGGTCAGCAGCAGCACTTCAAGCTCGATATCGTATGCACCGGCGGCCTGGTCGCGCTTGTCCAAAAGGTATGACAGCGGCTGCGGGTCGCCTTCCGGGCGTGCAGGCTGGGCGCAGCGGAAGGGCTCCAGCGCCTCGGCAGTGACCACCCAGGGCGAGATCGTGGTAATGAAGCTTTTGGACAGGAACGGCCCCAATGGCTGATATTCCCAGGCCTGGATATCACGCGCCGACCAGTCGTTGAGCAGGCACAGGCCGGCCACGTGCTCGGCGGCGTCGCCGACCGGGATCGCCTGGCCCATGTCATTGCCCTGGCCAATCCAGATGCCCAGCTCCAGTTCGTAGTCCAGCCGCGCGCAAGGGCCAAAGCTCGGCTCGGTGTGCCCGGCCGGCAAGGTCTGGCCCTTGGGCCGGCGCACGTCGGTGCCGGACGGACGGATGGTCGAGGCGCGACCGTGATAACCGATCGGCACGTACTTGTAGTTGGGCAGCAACGGGTTGTCGGGGCGGAACAGCTTGCCCACGTTCTTGGCGTGCTCGATGCCCACGTAGAAGTCGGTGTAGTCACCGATCTGCGCGGGTACATGCAACTGGCAGGCGCTGGCCGGGTACAGCGCGGCCTGCAGCGCAGCCTGGTGTTCGCTGTGTTCGCCAAGCAGCACCTGCAAGCGCTCACGCAGGGCGACACGGGCGCTGCGGCCCAGCGCAAAGAATGCGTTCAACGCCCCACCACGGGTGGCTTCGACGGCGGCCTTGGCGGCGCCGTCGAACAGGCCGGCGGCCAGCACCGCCTCCAGGTCAAGGATCGCGTCGCCGATGGCCACGCCACAGCGCCTGGCTTCACCCGGCCGGCTGAAGATACCCAATGGCAGGTTCTGCAGCGGGAAATCGCTGTGCCCGTTGGCATGCTCGACCCAGCTACGGGCATTGGCAGTGTGGTTCATGGGTTATCTCCGGTTCGGGTTGAAGGTGCTCGGCAAGGTGGCCCAGCAACTGTCGTAGTCGGCCTGCAATTGCGGGCATTCAAGGGCTTGCTGGCTCGGGCGCAGCACTTGGCTGGTCTCGAACATGAAGGCCATGGTGTTGTCGATCTTGTGCGGCGCCAGGTCGGCGGCAATAGCTTTTTCGCAGGTTTCGGCATCGGGGCCATGGGCGCTCATCACGCCGTGCAGCGACGCGCCACCGGGCAGGAAGCCCTCTGCCTTGGCATCGTAGGCACCGCTGATCAAGCCCATGAACTCGTTCATCAGGTTGCGGTGGAACCATGGTGGTCGGAAGGTGTTCTCGGCCACCATCCAGCGTGGCGGGAAGATCACGAAGTCCATGTTGGCCAGGCCGTGCACGCTGGTCGGCGAAGTCAGCACGGTGAAGATCGACGGGTCCGGGTGGTCGAAGCTGACCGTACCAATGGTGTTGAAGCGGCGCAGGTCGTATTTGTACGGCACGTTGCTGCCGTGCCAGGCAACTACATCCAGCGGCGAGTGCTGCAGTTCGCACCCCCAGTGTTCGCCGAGAAACTTCTGCACCAGCTGCACCGGCCCTTCGGCCTCTTCGTAGTGCGCCACCGGGGCAAGGAAGTCGCGCGGGTTGGCCAGGCCGTTGCTGCCGATCGGGCCCAGCTCCGGAAGACGCAGCGGTGCACCGTGGTTTTCGGCGATATAGCCACGGGCCTGGCCGTCGAGCAGTTCGACGCGGAACTTCATGCCACGAGGGATCACTGCAATTTCCAGCGGCTCGACCTCCAGCACACCCAGTTCGGTGGCAATGCGCAGGCGGCCCTGTTCGGGCACCAGCAGCAGTTCACCATCGGCGTTGAAGAACACCCGCTCCATGGAACGGTTGGCGCGGTAGATGTAGATGCTCACGCCGGCCGGTTTCTCCGCGCTGGCGTTGGCCACCATGGGCAGCCAGCCTTCGATGAAGTCGGTCGGCTCGGCAGGCATCGGCTGGGGGCTCCAGCGCAGGCGGTTGGGGTTGATGGCCCCCAGCGGCCCGCTCAGCGGCTGGCGTGCCAGGCGCTCGAAACGCGGGTGCAATGCAGACGGGCGAATACGATACAACCAGGTACGGCGCAGCTCGCTGCGGGCCATGGTAAACGCGGTGCCCGAGAGCAGCTCGGCATACAGCCCGTAGGGTGCCTTCTGCGGCGAGTTCTGCCCGACCGGCAGGGCACCTGGCAGCGCTTCGCTGGCAAACTCATTGCCGAAGCCGCTGAGGTAGTGAAGGTCGGGTGATGTGTCGCGATTCATCGATGCCTCCGGGCTCTGGTCGAGCCATTGCGGGCAGCTGGCTGCTGGCCCGATGCGGGTGACAGCGCGTCTGCATTGTTTTTATCGTAATCAGATTACGAATAACGTAATTTGCTACGCGCATGGCGTCAAGCTATAAAGGCGCGACTCGACGAATCCGGAAGCAGATGTCCATGACCAAAGCCAGCTCCTCCGCCGACAACGGCAAGCAGAAAGTTCGCTCGGCGGAGGTTGGTACAGACATCCTCAAAGCCCTTGCCGAGCTCTCCCCTTCCACCTCGCTGTCACGCCTGTCAGAACATGTGCAGATGCCGGCGAGCAAGGTGCACCGCTACCTGCAGGCACTGATTGCCAGCGGCTTTGCCGAGCAGGATGCAGCCACCAACCATTACGGCCTGGGCCGCGAGGCACTGCGGGTGGGGCTGGCGGCGCTGGGCAGCATTGATGTATTGAAAATTGCCGCACTGCCGCTGTCGCAACTGCGCGACGAACTGAACGAGAGCTGCTTCATCGCGGTGTGGGGCAACCAGGGCGCCACCGTGGTCAGCATTGAACCCGCGGTGCGTGCAGTGACTGTGGTCACGCAGATGGGCTCGGTGCTGCCGCTGCTCACTTCGTCCACAGGCCTGGTGTTCGCTGCCTACCTGCCTGAGCGCGAGACCCTGGAGTTGCGTGATCGGGAACTGGCTGCCCTGCAGCAGCGTGCAGACGATTACCAGGCAGTACTGGCGGGCATCCGCGAACGCGGCCTGCACCATGTGCACGGGCTGCTGATGCCGGGCGTGGATGCGCTGTCGGCGCCGGTGTTCAACGCCTTGGGGCAGATTGCTGCCGTAATGACCGTGGTCGGGCCGACATCGATCTTCCATGCCGACGAGCACGGTCCGGCGGCGCAACGGCTGCTGGCGGCAGCGCGGGAAACCAGCTGGCGGATGGGCTATTCGCCTGCTGCCTGAACGCCGGCGGCACTATTGCCCGATACGTAAAGGTGAATGTCATAAGCCGCTATTTTTCCTACCGGATCAAGCGCTTATTCTTTACTCACTGGCCGGCATGAAGGGCTCTCCCCCCGCCTTTCATGCCGGCGAGGTTCACCGACGTAGATTTTGAAGCTCCTTGATCTGACGTCTCGATTGGCCGCTGCGGCTTGCAGCGGCCTTTTTTTTGCCCTGAACAACATGCGCTCTCGACTGGCTGACGCGGCCCCTGTGGGAGCGGCCTTGTGTCGCGATCGGGCTGCAAAGCAGCCCCGGCAATTTATGCAGTGCGGCTGATATCCTGGGGCCGCTCTGCGGCCCAATCGCGACGCAAGGCCGCTCCCACAAAGTACCCTGCAAGCTCTCTACAGCGGGTACTTCTGCAGGTTCGCCATCATCTGCTGCAGCGCCTGCAAACTGTCCTGCGGATGCACTGCCCGCTCAAAGTCACCGATCCGTGCCCAGTTCTCGGCCACCTGCTCCGGGGTAAAGCCTTCGCGCGGATCGAAGCCCACCCCCAGGCTGCGCTCCCAACGCACCTTGCCCACCCAGCCGCCGCCTACTTCGAACAGCTCACCGGTGCCCTGGCACTGCTCGCTGCCCAGGTACACCACCAGCGGGCTGACCAACTCGGGCTTGAGCCGCTCGAATACCTGGGGCGGGATCAGACCTTCGGTCATGCGCGTGCCACCGGTGGGGGCGATGGCGTTGACCAGGATACCGTGCTTGCGCCCTTCGATCGCCAGGGTGCGGGTCAGCCCGTACAAGCCCAGCTTGGCCATGCCGTAGTTGGCTTGGCCGAAATTGCCGTAAATGCCAGAGGTAGAAGCGGTGAAGATCACCCGCCCCCAGTTCTGCTCACGCAGGTGGGGCCAGGCCGCGCGGGTGACTTTGTAGGCCCCTTCAACGTGCACCTGGTAGACCTGCTCCCAGTCGCTGTCGTCCATCTTGTGGAAGGTCTTGTCACGCAGGATACCTGCATTGTTTACCAGCACGTCGACCCGGCCGAAGCTGTCCAGGGCCTGCTCGACGATACGTGCACCCTGGCTGACCGAATCGTGGTTGGCGATGGCGATGCCACCGGCGGCGCGGATCTCTTCCACCACCCGGTCGGCGGCCGAGGCGCTGGCACCTTCACCGTGGGTAGAGCCGCCGAGGTCGTTCACCACCACCTTGGCGCCACGTGCGGCGAACAGCAGCGCATGGGCACGGCCGAGGCCACCGCCGGCTCCGGTGACAATCACCACGCGATCTTGCAGACGGACAGGCTCGCTCATGCTCATGGCTCCAGGCAGGTTCAGGTAAGCCGAGTGTCCGCCGCAAGCAACGGGCGGACAACAAAGCTCACGCAGGCTGAATGCCTGGCAATAACGCAGGGCGATGCGGCCCGGTCAGGACCACGCCACTTTCTGCGGATAGAAGCTCACAGGCTGCTCACGAAAGGCCAGGTAGTGGCGCAGCACCTGGGCTGGCGCTTCAGTGTGCGGGTAATGGCCAATGCCCGGTAGCTGCACGGTGTCCGGTTCCGGCACCAGTTGCCGGTAGCGCTCAAGCATGTGCGTGCCGGAAAGCGGGTCGACCACGCCATTGATCAGGCGCAGTGGCACGCCTGAGCGCTGCATCGCCCCGACCCAGCGCTCGCGGTGCAATCTGCGCTCGGGCATATAGCCCACCAGCTTGTGCAGGATGCGCGTCCCCCGGTTGGCGGCAATCAGGCTCCAGAAATCATCCAGAGCACTTTCGCTGGGGTGGGTGCAAGGGCCGTAGACCTGCGTCACGTTGCGCACCAGGTCATCACGCCCGAACGAACGCCCGACCAGCCAGCCGAACCGGCTGAGTAGCAGTTTCTGGATAAGCAGCATGCGGCAGCTTTCGGGGAACAGCCCGCTGTTGAGGAAAACGCAGCTGGCAACCTCGGCACGCTGTTCATGGTGCCGTGCCAGCAATTCCTGGGCGACGCTGCCGCCGTAGTCGTGGGCCAGCAGGTGCACCGGCTGGTCGACCTGCAGGTGGCCAAGCAAAGCCTCCTGCAAGTCCGCCTGCTCCATCAGGCTGTAGGCGTGATCGACCGGCTTGGCCGAATCGCCAAAGCCCAGCATGTCGCAAGCGATCACCCTGAAGCGTTGGCTCAAAGGCCCCCACAAATAGTGCCAATCCCAGCTGGCGGTGGGGAAACCGTGTAACAGAAGCAGGGGCTCTCCTTGCCCTGCGGTCCAGTAGCGGATGCTCTGGCCCCGGAAAGTGAAACTCTGTCCCCGGGTACGCCAGACGCACAATGGAATTTCGGCCATAGGCATCAGAACGGTCCCGGTGATTTGGTGTTGGCGGAATAGGGCAAGGCTGCGGTCATTGCATGTCACCTCGGCACATACATGTGCTCTCTATGTCGAGGCAGAGTCTAGCCAGCAGGCCATGGGCTGAAACTTGCGTTGCCAGCCAGCTTGATGACTGAGCGAGTCAGTGGCACGAACGGTCAGAGCAGCATGGCCAGCAGCGGTGCCGCGAACAGGTTCAACAGCCCCGTCAGGACCATGACCAGCCCGGCCACCGAGCCTTCCTCGCGGCCTACCTCCTGGGCCCGGCTGACCCCGGCACCATGCGCGCCAACGCCGAACAGCGCACCCCGTGCCAACGGCGTGCGCAGCGGCAACCAGCGCAGCAGCACGCCACCGAACATGGCGCCGAGCACGCCGGTGAACATCACGAACACCGCCGTCAGCTCTGGCACCCCACCCAGGTCATGGGCCAAGGGCATGGCAAACGGCGTGGTGATCGAACGCGGCACCAGCGACAGGCTGGTTGCGTTGTCCAGCGCCAGCAGGTGCGCAAGGCCCCATGAGCTGGCGATCGAGGCACTGCTGCCCGCCACCATGCCCACCATCAGCGCCGGCCAATGGCGCGCCAGCATGGCCCGCTGCTGCCAGATCGGCACCGCGAAGGCCACGGTCACCGGGCCGAGCACGCTCATCAACCAGTGGGTGTTGCGGGCATATTCGGCATAGGCTGTATGCAGCGGCACTGCCACCGCCAGCAGCAACACTGGCACCAGGATCAACGGCGACAGCAGGTAGCGCTTGCTGCGCCGGTACAGCCAGCGGCTGCCCAGATACGCCAGCAGGGTCAGGGCCAACCAGAACAGCGGCATGGGTTCAAGGCTCATGGCGCAAACTCCAGCGACACACCAGCTCCACGGTCAAAGCAGTCACCACCATCACCATCAGCGTGCTCACGGCGATCACCAGCAAAATGCGCCAGCCCTCTTCACGGATGAGCGAACCGTAATCAAGCAGGCTCATCAGCGCCGGGATGAAAAACAGCAGCATCTCAGCCATCAGCCAGCCAGCGCCCAATTGCAGCATGGCCGGCTTGAGCACACCCGAAGCGAACAGTATCAGCAACAGTGCCAGGCCCATCACGCCACCGGGGATCGGCCAGCCCAGCCAACTGGCGAGCTGGCCGCCGAGCAGGAACAAAGAACAAAGGATCGCCAGCTCGACAAGCAGGCGCAGGGCTTTTTTCATTAACGCGGGTTTCATGGTGCGGATTCCTCGACAAGCCCTCATTTTAAGATTCGGCTGCCTAGGCCAGAAGCGAATTGTTAGACTGGTCGCCATTCCATAATGGAATCCGAGCATGGAATTCAAACAACTGCGCAGCTTTATCGAAGTGGTCCAACGCGGCGGTTTTACCCAGGCGGCGCAAACCCTGCACATCAGCCAGTCGGCGGTGAGCAAGCAGGTAGCACAGCTGGAGCAAGATGTGGGCCAGCCGCTCCTGGAGCGCCAGGCCTCGCAGCTGCACCTGACGGCTGCCGGGCGCATTGTGCTGGAGCGTGGCGAGGCCCTGCTACGCCAACGCCAGGCACTGCTAAATGAACTCGACGACCTAAGCCAGATGGAGCGTGGCGAGCTGCGCCTGGGGTTGCCGATGCTGGGCAGTGACGCCTTGTTCGCCAGTTTGTTCGCCGAGTATCGGCGGCGCCACCCTAACATCGCGATCCAGTTGCTCGAAGGTGGCAGCCGTAACGTGGAGCAGGCGGTGAAGAGTGGCGAACTGGAACTGGGCGGCAGCCTGACGCCTAGCGACGAAACGTTCGACTACCAGCCGTTTTGCAATGAACCGCTGGATGCCCTGCTGCCGGCTGGCCATGCCTTGGCGGGCCTGGACGGGGTCGACCTGGGGCAACTGGCCGATACGCCGTTCCTGCTGTTTCAGCGCAGCTTCGTGCTCAATGACCGGCTGCTGAAGGCGTGCCAGCAGCAAGGGTTTATCCCGAAGGAAGGCGGCCGCAGTGGCCAGGCGGATTTTTTGGCAGCGCTGGTGGCAGCGGGCCAAGGCGTGGTGTTGCTGCCCCGGGTGGTGGCAAAAGCGCTTGAGCGCCCTGGGGTGGTGCGTTTGCCGCTGCGTTCGCCGCAGGATTTGCGGTGGGATATTGCCTTTATCTGGCGGCGCGGGGCGTACCTGTCACGGGCGGCGCAGGCGTGGTTGGCGTTGCTGCGCGAGTGGCCGGTGCCGGGCAGTAGCTAATGATTGAGCCAGTGCCGGCCCTTTCGCGGGTGAACCCGCTCCCACAGGGACACCACAGTTTGGGAAAACTGCGCCCTACATGTGGGGTTTACCCGCGAAGAGGCCAGGACACGCGAACATGCCCCGTCAGGCTTTCAACGCTTGAAGCAGCTCCGCCAACCACGGTTCGGCATCGGCTTCCGGGGTCACCGTCTCGCTGGCATCCAGGCGCAGCATCGGCTGCACTTCGCGCACGCCCAGCTCGGCAAACAGCTCGCGCATTTGTTCGCCACCACCACAGTAGGTATCGCCATAGCTGGCGTCGCCCAGCGCAATCACTGCACCCGGCAGGCCACGCCAGGCCGCAGGCAGGGTGTCACGAATGGCGCTGTACAACGGCATGAGGTTGTCCGGCAGCTCGCCCATGCCGGTGGTCGAGGTCACGGCCAGCAAGGCGTCTGGGGCAAAACCTTCAAGGTCCTGCAAGGTGGCACGCGCCGCATGCCAGGCCTCCAGGCCTGCTGCCTTCAGCAGCGATTCGGCGTGACGGGCGACTTCTTCGGCGGTGCCATAGACCGATCCGGAAATAATGGCGACTTTCATCGGGTAGAGGATTCCGAAACTGAGTGAAAACGTAGGATACTAGCATTCAGCGCTGGCAAAAGGCCGCCTCTACCAAAGTCGCCGCCTTCAGCCTTTCTTTGCTCAATGGCCCAGACATGATCAACGCGCAATTGCTGCAATCGATGGTCGATGCGTCCAATGACGGGATCGTGGTTGCCGAACAGGAAGGCGACGACACCATCCTGATCTACGTGAACGCCGCCTTCGAACGCCTGACCGGCTATAGCCGCGACGAAATCCTCTACCAGGATTGCCGCTTCCTGCAGGCCGACGACCGTGACCAGCTTGGCCGTGCCCGCATCCGCAGGGCCTTGGCCGAAGGCCGCCCCTGTCGCGAAGTGCTGCGCAACTACCGCAAGGATGGCAGCGCATTCTGGAACGAGCTGTCCATTACACCGGTAAGGCTCGAAAGTGAACGGCGATCCTATTTCATCGGGATTCAAAAGGATGTCAGCCGCCAGGTCGCACTGGAGCGCGAACTGGCCGAGCTGCGCGCTAGCCTGCTACCCGACGAACGCACCTGAACCAAGTACGCCACGCACGGTCAATACCGTTGAAGAAATCGCCACCACCGAGTTCGATCATGCAAGCAGACGCGCTCCTGACCCAGGACGAGCTGGATTTCATCCAGAGCATGCAGCATTCTCCACAGTTGAACCTGGCCGACTCGATGTCGAGCCTGCTGGTCAATGGCGACCGTCGCATCCAGAGCTTGCTGACCCGCCTGGTGGCCAACGAACAAGTGACTTTGCAGGCCCAGTTCAACAACCAGCAGATCAGCTTCCCCCTGCAGTTGGTGGAAGACGAGTTCCACGCCTTGCATCTGCAAGTGGGTTCACCGGAAATCTACGAAGACGGCCCCATGCTGCGCGCGTGGCGGCTGCCGATGGATACGCCCAGCCCGTTGCTCGACAGCCATGAGCAGCAAAGCGGCCTGTGGGTCCGCGATATTTCGTTCAAAGGTGTACTGGTTGAGATCCGCGGCTTGCCAACAGCGCCCACCCGTTTCGAGTTGAACTTCGCACCGGGCGACATCAGCCCGATCGAACTGCATGGTGTGCTGGGCCGGCGCATCGGCCCGGACCTGGCAGCCTACGACCTGGGCCAGAGCCCGGCAGAAGAGATCGACCGCCTGCGCGACTACATCCTCCAGGCCCATCGCCGGGCGCACCCCGAACTGCACACTCAAGTATCGAGCTGACCGGCCAGAAACTGCCGCAAGCGCTGGCGCATCACACTACCTTGCGCCCCCAGACAGGCGATCTGGCTGCCTGCCAGGTGGTCCTGTGCCACTTCTGCAGCTTCGCCGGCCAGCAACAACGGGCATTCCAGTACCGCAGCCATGCGCACCAGTCGGCGGGTGAGTTCAGCCGTGGGTGGGTGGTGGGAAAACAGCACCAGAGCATCGGGTTCCAGGCGTTCGCAGACCAGCGCCAGCTCCTGCAGCGGCTGCCCGCTTGCCAAGGGCGTCACGCCAATCTCGTCGCTGCCCAGGCTCAGGCCGGTCACCAGTAATTCCAGTTCGTGGCATTGCCCTGGCAACGCTGCCAGCAGCACTGTGCGGCCACGCGGCACATGGGCGAGCTGCAAACGGGCAAATACCCGGCCACGCAAGAACTGGTCAAGGAACAGCCACTCGCTGGCCTGCCCATAGACGCCCTGCCCGGCCGCCAGGTCGTGCCAAACCGGCATGAACACCTCAGCGAACACTTGGTCCAGGGTGTTGGCAGCAAACACCTCGTCGAACAGCCGGTCCAGGCCGGCCATGTCAAACCGCTGCACGGCCTGACGCGCCTGGTGCTGCCAGCGCAACCAGGCGTCCGTCGCCCCGCTGACCTGCGCGGCAAGGGCATGGCCGCGAGCGAGGATGCTGCCCACTTTGCTCACCGCTACGCCGCGCTCAAGCCAGCCGAGGATACGGCGGATATCATCGATGTCCGCTTGGGAATAAAGACGGTGGCCACTGTCGGTGCGGGTTGGCTGAATCAGCCCGTAGCGGCGCTCCCAGGCACGCAGGGTCACGGCGTTGACACCCGTCAGTCGGGAAACTTCGCGGATCGGAAACAGCTCCTGCTGCTCAAGAGCCACTTCGATCAGCGGATCACGTCCATGTTCGTTCATCTGCACGGCGTACCCTGAGTGCGGAAGTTGAGCGCTCATTCTACTACGCCGACACCGATCGCAGGGTGCAACCGTTTGCCGGCTGACATTTGCCGAAGATCACACAGGCGCGATAATCCGCGCCCGATTCTTGCATGCACACCTGCGTTGCCCACCACCCCGGGCCACGTAGCCAAAGGGGCCAGCTACCCGCCAGCCCCGTTGCCAGGAGATACACGATGTCTACCCCACCCGTCACCTTGATGGTGTCGCGCCGCGCCGCCCATGGCCGCTACCAGGACCTGCTGGCCTGGCTGCATGAAGGCGAGCAGCTGGCCACCGACTTCCCCGGCTACCTCGGTTCCGGCATCCTCGCCCCGCCCGCCGATGGCGACGAATTCCAGATCATCTTCCGCTTCAGCGACGAACCCACCCTGCATGCCTGGGAGCATTCCGCCTCGCGCCGGGCCTGGTTGCAGCGCGGCAACGGGCTGTTCGAGCGCCCCAAAGAGGCGCGCGTCAGTGGTATCGACGACTGGTTTGGCACCAATACGGTGCAAAAACCACCGCGCTGGAAGCAGGCCGTGGCCATCTGGCTGGCATTTTTCCCAGTCTCGCTGGCGTTCAATCTGCTGTTCGGCCCCTGGCTGGCGACGCTGGACATGCTGCCCCGGGTAATGCTCAGTACCTTGGCCCTGACGCCGCTGATGGTGTACCTGTTCATCCCCCTGTCCACCCGCCTGCTGGCCAGTTGGCTGCATGCCTCCCCGGCCACCACTGGCGCCTTGCGCAGCCGCTGAACCCAGGCCATACAACAAGGAAACAGTTCGGGTATGCTGGGCGGCAACCAAAGGACAGACAAGTTGACCGCCCCGAACATGAACAGCCCCATTCTCGTTACCGGAGCCAGCCAGCGCGTCGGGCTGGCCCTGGCCCTTGAACTGGCACAGGCCGGCCATACGGTGGTCAGTGCCAGCCGCAGCGTCCATCCACAGACGGCCCACCCGAACATCGTGCACTTTCAGGCCGACCTGTGCCTGGCAGCCGATCGCCAGGCCCTGATCGATCACCTGCATACCCATTACGACGGCCTGCGCGCCATCATCCACAACGCCTCGCTGTGGCTCGATGACGGGCTCGACAACCTCGAGACCATGTTCCGCCTGCACGTCGAAGCGCCCTACCACCTCAATCTGGCCCTGGGCGACCTGCTGGCCAAGGTGGACAAAGCCGACATCATCCATATCTGCGACGAAACCTCTTCGCGCGGCAGCAAAAGCCACATCGGCTACGCTGCCACCAAGGCTGCGCTGCAGAACATGGTGCTGTCGTTCGCTGAAAAATATGCGCCCAAGGTGCATGTGAACGGTATCCTGCCCGGGCTGCTGATCCTCAAGGAAGGGGGCGACGAAGCCTACCGCCAGCAAACCTTGAAAAAGGCCCTGCTGGAGTTCGAACCCGGCGCCGGCCCACTGATCGAGACAGTCAAGTACCTGCTCGCCAGCCAGTACAGCACTGGCAGCCAGGTGGTCATCAACGGTGGCCGCCACTTGAAGAACCGCATGATCTGAGAGAAGCCCATGACCCCACAGCAACAGCTCGAACTCGAAGCCGCCGCGTTCCGGCGCCTGGTCGAACACCTGCAAAAGCGCACCGATGTACAGAACATCGACCTGATGAACCTGTCCGGTTTCTGCCGCAACTGCCTGTCCAAGTGGTACAAGGCCGCAGCTGACGAGCGCCAGCTCGACCTGAGCCTGGATGACGCCCGTGAAGCGGTGTACGGCATGCCCTACGCCGAGTGGAAAGCCCAATACCAGAAAGAAGCCAGCGCCGAACAACAAGCGGCGTTCGAAAAAGGAAAACCTCGTGACTGATCTGAACACCCTGCGCGCCAGCCTGGCCAGCGGCCACCATGTATTTGCCGATACCTTGGCGTTCATTGCCGACAATTACAGCTATCAGCCGCAGGCCTTCAACAACGGCGGCGTGGAGAACGCAGCCGGGCAAAACGAAGGCTCGTGCAAGACACTGGGCCTGGCGTTGCTGGAAGGGCTGAGCGACCAGGAAGCGCTGCTGGCCTTTGGCGAGCACTACCGTGATGTGCTGGCCACGCCTGAGGGCAGCGACCATGGCAATATCCGTGCGCTGATCGAGCATGGTTTGGCCGGTGTGAAATTTGCCGGGCAGCCGCTGTCGCGCAAGCCGTGAGACAAGCGGGGCTCTGTGGGAGCGGGCTTGTCCCGCGAACACCGGCAAAGCCGGTGCCAGGCACCGCGTGGCTCCATTCGCGGGACAAGCCCGCTCCTACAGAATGCACCCTCAATCCATGAGGGTGCCAGGCCCACCTTCATCCAGCGCTCCCTGCATCAACCAATGCAAGGCCACCGGCCACAGGCTCTCGCGAAACCGGTCATGGAAAAACGCGAAATGGCCAATTTCCTCGACTGAGATATCCACAGGCGCAATACGCAGGTGACGGGCACCCTGTAGATAACTCAGCAAGCGCTCGGTCGCCGCCACAGTGCCAAACGGGTCATCGGTCAAGCTGATGGCCAGCGTCGCTGCCTGGACGTGTGCAAACGGTACCCTCTCCAGCCGGCGCCCACTTGGCCGGTGCTCATAGCGTGGCGTACGGGTGGTCCAGTCATCCACCACCCCTGCCGGGGTGTCTTCCATCCAGCCCAGGCGCTTGCCAGGGAAGTAGCCCAAAGCGCGGGTTAGCAAAGGCATCACCACATGCCATTTGCCGAACAGCCGCCAGCGTTGATCAGCCGCGTAATCGCGCCAGTAGGCAAACTGTGCGCCTACCATCACTACCCTGCGTATCTGGCCGGCCGACGGTGCCAGGCCGACTGCACAACCGCCAAAACTGTGCCCCACCACGTCTATTGGCTGGCCGGGGAAACGCTCGACCGCATGCGCCAACATCGCTTCGAAGTCCAGACGGCCCCAGTCGCTCCACGATGCCTGGAAGCCACGCAACGAAGCCGGACGAGATTCACCGATGCCACGGTAGTCGTAGGTCAGCACATCGCAGCCCTGGGCAAACAGGTAGTCGGCAAAGCGGGAGTAATAGCGGCAGCGTACCGAAGTGGCCGCGTTGATGATCACCAGCGGGCGCTGGGGGTCAGGCTGGGCGTGACGCCAGCAGAAGCCGCCGAGGCTGTAGCCATCGGCTGTGGCCTGGCGAAAAGGGGTGGCGGGTTGGGTGAGGCTACTCATGGCGCATTCCCTGTTGTTGTGCGCCAAAACTAGCAAAAAATCTTGAACCTGTGCTGGCCTTATCGCCGGCAAGCCGGCTCCCACAGAATTCCACAGGCCATGAGGCTTGTGGTCTAGCTGCGGGAGCTGGCTTGCCGGCGATAGGGCCAGCCCGGTTCGGCTTACAGCTCGATGCAGTCGAACTTCACATCGGTGGCCACGTCGTCGTCATAGTTGACGTCAGCACGCTCGAAGCCGAACAGGTTGAGGAACTGCTTCTTGTAACCGGCATAGTCGGTCAGGTCGAACAGGTTCTCGGTGGTGACCTTTGGCCACAGGGCCTTGCACTCGTCCTGTACGTCGTCGCGCAGCTCCCAGTCGTCCAGGCGCAGACGGCCCTTCTCGTCGACTTCGGCCGGCGCACCATCGGCGCGATACAGACGGTCGCGGTACATACGGTCCAGTTGGTCCTGGGTGCCTTCGTGAACGCCTTTCTCCTGCATGATCTTGAAGACCATCGACAGGTATAGCGGCATCACCGGAATGGCAGAGCTGGCCTGGGTGACCACCGATTTCAGCACGGCCACGTTAGCGCCGCCTTTCACTTCGCTGGCCAATTTCTCGTTCAGGCGCAAGGCAGTTTCGTCCAGGTCCTGCTTGGCCTGGCCCAGCGCACCGTGCCAGTAAATTGGCCAGGTAATGTCGCTGCCGATGTAGCTGAAGGCCACGGTGCGAGCGCCTTCGGCCAATACGTCGGCGCCTGCCAGGGCGTCGATCCACAGCTGCCAGTCCTGGCCGCCCATGACGGTGACGGTGTCGGCAATTTCCTGCTCGGTGGCCGGCTCGATGCTGGCCTCGATGATGGTGTCCTTGTTGGTGTCGATGGCGGTCGACTTGTAAGGCTCGCCGATCGGCTTCAGTGCCGAGCGAATGACTTCACCGGTCTGCGGCAGTTTGCGCACAGGCGAGGCCAGCGAGTAGATGACCAGGTCGACCTTGCCACCCATCTCGTTCTTGATCAGCTCGATGACCTTGGCACGGGCCTCGTCGGAGAAGGCGTCACCGTTGATCGACTTGCTGTACAGGCCCTCGGCCTTGGCAAACTTGTCGAAGGCAGCGGAGTTGTACCAGCCAGCAGTGCCGGCCTTGGTTTCGGTGCCTGGTTTTTCGAAGAACACGCCCAAGGTGTCGGCCTTGAAACCGAACGCTGCGGTGATACGTGCGGCCAGGCCGTAGCCACTGGAAGCACCGATGACCAGGACCTTTTTCGGGCCATCCTCGCGCACGCCCAGCTTGCGGGTGGCTTCGATCTGGTCACGGACGTTGAGCTCGCAGCCCTTCGGGTGAGTCGTGGTGCAGATAAAACCGCGAACCTTAGGATGAATGATGGCCAATGTCTGTACCTCGTCAGGTTTATGCCGGGGAAGCGCCGCGTGGGGCGATTCCGATTGATCAGAGGGTGAGACTACCCCCGCAGGTTATCCGACACATATTACGGGGTGATCAAAAGGATGCAAAACCTGGGTTTACCTGTACCGGCCCTATCGTCGGCATAGCGCCCGATGAAGGTGTCCAAAATCATTAGGCCAGTTCAAGCCAGCTCTCACAAGGACTGCGCAAACCTTCCGCCCTGTGGGGTACCTGTGGGGGCTGGCTTGGCGGCGATAGGGCCAGTAATGCCAACATCACTCTGAGGCCAAAGCACCTTTCAACCACTCCAGAAACTGCCGGGCCAGCGGATCTTCCTGACTGTCCCGATGCACCAGGCAAGCCCACGCCGGCCCCCGTACCCGCTGCGCCGACAACGCCTGCAGACGCCCCTCCTCCATCGCCCGCTGTGCCAGCAACTGGCTGACCAGGGCCACCCCCAGCCCCTCGCTCGCCGCATCCAGCAACAGCCCGGGATCGGAAAAATTCAGCCCCTTGCCCTGCTGCCCCACATCCTCGCCACCCTCCAGCTGCCAATGGCTCCAGTCCATCTCCCGCTCGCCATGCAAGGTAGTGCGCACAACCGAAGCGGCCATTGAAGGATGGCAGGCCGGGTACAGTTGATCCTGATGCAGCACGCTGAAGCTGCACTCGGCCTGGGCACTGAGGTCATCGCGGATGGCCAGGTCGATGGTCTCGGTGGCCATGTCCGGCACCTCGAAGCTGGTGAACAACCACAAGTCGACCTGCGGGCAACGCCGGTGAAAGTCAGCCAGCCGCGGCAACAGCCAATGCCTGGCAAATGCCGGGCTGGTGTTGACCACCAACTGGTCAGGCTTGCGGTACTGGTCAAGCCGACGAATGCCCACGGCCAGGTGCTGCAACAGCGATTGGGTGGTGCTGAGCAGGTCATGCCCGGCATCGGTCAGGCTCACGCTACGCCCGCTGCGGTGGAACAGCGGCTGCTCCAGGTAGGTTTCCAGGCTGCGGATCTGCTGGCTGATGGCCGACTGCGTGAGGTTCAGCGCCTCGGCAGCCTTATGGAAACTGCCCAGCCGCGCCGCAGCCTCGAAACCGCGCAGGGCATTAAGAGGTGGCCAGTGTTTAAGCATGATTGATAAGCCCTGCTAATCAGATGTGCGCTAAATCTATCGTTTGTCGCCCGCCAGGCCTAGCCATAGCATGAATACCAAAACCCGCGACGGCGGGCTTCGTTGATAAAAATCCTTCATAGATCGGAGTTCACTATGCACCTGTTCCTCGACAGTGGCTGGCGCATGCCCGCCGAATGGGCACGGCACGCGGCAACCTGGATGATCTGGCCACACAATCAGGACTTGTGGGAAAGCGCCTGGAACGTGCGCCTGGCCGATGTACAGCAGGACTACGCTCGGGTCGCAGCGGCCATCGCTCGTTTCGAGCCGGTGAAGATGGTGGTCGACCCGTCTGCCGTGGCCAGCGCCCGCGCGCTCTGCGGTGCCAACATCGAGCTGATCGAACTGGCAGTGGACGACAGCTGGTGCCGTGACAGCGGCCCGAGTTTCGTCTGCCACCCGCAGCATGGCCTGGCCGGCCTGAGCTGGCGCTTCAATGCCTGGGGCGACAAGTCGCAGCATGGTCTGGACCGCAGCCTGGGCCGGCGCATCCTCGACCAGCTAGGCCTCGACGGTTTCAGCACCTCGCTATGCAACGAAGGTGGCGCGGTGCATGTCGATGGTGAAGGCACGCTGATCACCACAGAATCGGTGCTGCTTAACCCCAACCGCAACCCTGGTGTGAGCAAGGCCGAGTTCGAAGCCTGCTTTGCCCGCCATCTGGGCATCAGCAAGACCGTCTGGCTGCCGGGTGACCCGCAATACGTCACCGGCGACATGACCGACGGCCACATCGACGGCGTGTGTGCCTTCGCCCGGCCAGGCGTATTGCTGGTCGACGCCACGCATGATCAAGGCTCGTTGTACGCCGAAGTTGTGCGGGAAAACCGCCGTGCCCTGGAACTGGCCACGGACGCCCGGGGCCGACACTTCGAACTGCTGGACCTGTACGAAGCCACCGCCGCGGTCGACCATAACGCCGAAGTGTTCTGTGCGTCCTACACCAACTTCTACATCGCCAACGGCGCAATCATCATGCCGGCCTATGGCATCGCCGCCGACAAGGAGGCCGCTGCACAGCTGGCCCACGCTTTCCCGGGCCGGCAGATCGTACCCGTGCGTATCGACCACATAGCCCACGGCGGTGGCGGCATCCACTGCATTACCCAGCAGCAGCCGGAGGTACAGCCATGAGCCTGCTACGGGTGGCCACCACTCAGATGCCGTGCAGCTGGAACCTGCCCGATAACCTCGACCGCGCCGAACAGCTTGTGCGCCAAGCCGCTGCCAAAGGCGCCCAGGTGATCCTGCTGCAGGAGCTGTTCGCTACCCCGTACTTCTGCATCGAACAGGACCACCAGCACCAGGCCCTCGCCCAGCCCTACCCCGGCAGCCCGATGCTGCAGCGCTTCGCTGCGCTGGCCGGCGAGCTGGGCGTGGTGCTGCCGCTGAGCTGGTACGAGCGCGCCGGCAATGCCTTCTTCAACTCGCTGACCGTGGCCGATGCCGACGGCCGCCTGCTCGGGGTGTACCGCAAAACCCACATCCCCAACGCTATCGGCTACCAGGAGAAGGAGTACTTCAGCCCTGGCGACACCGGCTTCAAGGTCTGGGATACCGCCTTTGGCCGCCTGGGCATTGGTATCTGCTGGGATCAGTGGTTCCCCGAAACCGCTCGCTGCCTGGCACTGATGGGCGCCGAAGTGCTGTTGTTCCCCACCGCCATCGGCTCCGAGCCCGGCTGCGCCGAACTGGACTCACGCGACCATTGGCAGGTGGCCATGCGCGGCCACGCCGCCGCCAACCTGTTGCCGGTGGTGGCGGCCAATCGCGTAGGCGATGAAGTCGCCGCCAGCGACGCTTCGTTGAGCATGCGCTTCTATGGTTCGTCGTTCATCTGCGACCACAAGGGCGCCATGCTCGCCGAGGCCGACCGTGACAACGGCGGCATCTGGCTGCACGACCTGGACCTGGCACGCATGCGCGATGACCGCCTGAGCTGGGGCATCTACCGCGACCGTCGCCCGGAAATGTACGCCCCACTGCTGACTCTGGACGGCAAGCATCCACATACCCTGAGGGCCTGAGCATGAAACACCACGTTCTAGCCGCATGGGCGCTGGCCATTTGCGCCAGCCAGGCCCAGGCCGAACAGGCCGTTTTGCGCCTGTACAACTGGGCCGACTATTTTGCCGAGGACACCCTGAAGCAGTTCACGGCCGAAACCGGCATCCAGGTCATCTACGACGTCATGGACGGCAGTGAAGTACTCGAAGCCAAGCTGATGTCCGGGCGCAGTGGCTACGACCTGGTGTTCCCCGGTGACACCGTTGCCGAACGGCTGATGCGCGCCGGCAGCCTGCAGCCACTGGACCACAGCCGCCTTGAGGCACTGGACGACATCGAGCCTGGCCTGCGCCAGCTGCATGCCCGGTACCCCAGGGCCAGCCAGGCGACCGTCCCCTACACCTGGGGCACCATCGGCCTGACGGTGAATGCCGAGAAAGTCCGCCAGCGCATGCCCGATGCGCCGCTGGACAACCTCGACCTGCTGTTCAAGCCGGAGCTGGCGGCCAAGTTCGCCGACTGCGGTATCTCGGTCATCGACTCGCCCGACGAAGTGTTGGCTGTGGTCCTCAACTACCTGGGGCGCGAGCCACGCAGCGCCAAGCGTGAAGACTTGGCCGCCGCCAGCGAGCTGCTCAAGGCCATACGCCCGTATGTGCGCAAGTTCCAGTCGCAGCCGGTGACCGAACTGGTCAACGAAAACCTGTGCGTGTCCCTGGGCTATAGCGGCGACGTGATCCAGGCCCAGCGCACGGCCGAGGCCGCAGGCAAGCACCTGGACTTCCAGTACCGCGTGCCCCGCCAAGGCACCACGGTGTGGATGGACACCATGGCCATCCCGGCCGACGCCAGGCACCCGGAATACGCCTATCGTTTCATCAACTTCGTCATGCGCCCGGCGAACATGGCTGCCATCAGCAACTTCACCGGTTACCCCACAGCCAGCGCCAAGGCGCGCCAGGCGGTGGACCCACGCATGCGCGACAACCCCGATATCTACCTCGACGAAGCAACCTATGCCCGACTAATACCGGGCCGCGATATTCCACAGGCTGACATGCAGGCACGCATGCGCGTGTGGACACGCTTCAAGACTGCACAGGACTGAGCCATGCCAAGCCGTAGAACCTTCCTGCAACTGTCACTGGCGGCCGGCCTCGGCACCGGCCTTGGCTTGCCCCTGGGCCTGACTCGCGCCGACGAGCCCGGGCGCTGGCTCATGCCTGACGAGGGCGAACCGCAGCAGCGCGCCTTCATCGCCTTCGGCGCCCAGGATGTCATCTGGGAAGACTTCACCGCCGATGTGCAAGCTGCCCTGGGCCGCATAGCCCAAGCCATCGCGCGTTATCAGCCGGTCACCGTGTTCTGCCGGGCAAGCGAACGAAAGCTGGCCGAGCAGCACTGCGCCAGCCCGCGCACAAGCTTTGTCGAGTGCGAACTGGACGACATCTGGATGCGCGACATCGGCGCCAACTTCGTCCTCAATGACGACGGCGCGCTGGGCGCGGTGGATTTCAACTTCAACGGCTGGGGCAACAAGCAGCGCCACCGCAACGATGCACAGCTGGCCAAGCGGATCGCCACACTCGCCGGCGCGCGCTATCAGCGCAGCGAGTTGGTCGGTGAAGGAGGTGCCATCGAAGTGGATGGCCATGGCACCGGCATCATGACCGAAAGCAGCTGGGTCAATGCCAACCGCAACAAGGGCTGGAGCAAGGCCGAGGTCGAGGCCGAGCTCAAGGAGCGCTTGGGGTTGAGCAAGGTTATCTGGCTGCCGGGCATCGCCGGTGAGGACATCACTGACGGGCATGTGGATTTCTATGCCCGCTTCGTGCGGCCGGGGGTGGTGATTGCCAACCTGGACAACGACGCGGAATCGTATGACCACGGCGTGACGCGCAAGCATCTTGAGATTCTCAAGCGCGCCACCGATGCAGAAGGCCGGACGTTGCAGATTCATGTCGTGTCACCGCCACAGCGCGGGCGGCGTAACAGGTTCAGCAAGGGCAATGAAGACTTTGCGGCCGGATACGTCAATTACTTCGTGATCAATGGCGCGATCATCGCGCCGCAGTTTGGTGATGCGCAGGCGGATGAAGAGGCTCGGGCGTTGCTGGCGGCGTTGTACCCGGGGCGCGATATCGTGCAGCTGGATATTGATGCCATTGCCGCCGGGGGTGGCGGGATTCACTGTGTGACCCATCAGTGTCCGGCTGTTTGAGTTGTGTTGCCTGACCTGGCCTCTTCGCGGCTAAAGCCGCTCCCACAAGGGCCCCGCCGCTATCAAGGGCTGTGTAATACCTGTGGGAGCGGCTTTAGCCGCGAAGAGGCCGGCACAGTTAAATTCAATCCCGGCGCCGTCGACGCCCGGTGATCATAGACAACGGCAGGTTCTCGCGCAGGCGCACACTCTCGTAGATGGCCGCCAGCACATGCACACACACCAACGCCAACACCGCATCGGCCAACCAGCTGTGCAGGTCGGTCGGCCAATCGGCGCCCCACAGCGCGTCCACCTCCTGGGACGCCCAGCCGGTCAGGACCAGCCCTGCGATACCGGTGAGCATCAACAGCATCACCAGGGCGCCAATTGGCGAATGCCCCAGGCGATGACAAGGCTCGCCGCGCATCAGCGCACGGGCATGCACTGCCAGGCGCGCCGGGGTTGGCCAGAAATCGTCCCAGCGCGCACTGGGTGGCCCGACAAAGCCCCAGACCACGCGCACCACGACACAGGCCAGTGCGTAGTAACCCAGCCACTGGTGCCAGTCGTCACCTTCTTCGTTGAAAAAATAGTCGGCGAAGAACACACCGGCGATGGAGAGATGGCACAGCCGCAGGAGCGGGTCCCACAGCTGCACCGTGCCGTCGCTGTTCAATCGTGGTACTCGGACTTGACCGCCTTGCCGCTCACCGGGTCATGGTAGATCTCGACCTTGCGGCCATCCTTGTCGAGACCATAGATCTCGTAGCAGTTGCCCTTGGTAACCTTGAACTTGTTGATCTTGTAACCCTGCTCCTTGAGCTGGGCCTGGAACTTTTCCTGGTCTTGCCAGGTGCTTTTGTCTGCGGTGGTGCATTGGGTGGCGGCGAATGCTGTGCTGCTGCCGATCAGTAGCATCAAGGCGATGAGGGTGCGCATGGGTATGGGCTCCATTCAGTTGAGTGAAAACAGCACGGAATTCAGCTTAGTTGGATAGCCCGCCGAGCGCCCATTGATTTGTTTTTCACATCAATCCGAAAGAAAAACAAACTTAACAAATGAGCCAAAGCCACCGATGCTTGGGCATTACGCCCATCGCACGGAGAACAACAACATGAATGACGTGGTCATCGTCGCCGCTACCCGCACCGCCATCGGCAGCTTTCAGGGCGCCCTGGCCACGGTACCTGCGGTCGACCTCGGTGCCGCCGTGATCAAGCGCCTGCTGGAGCAGACCGGGCTGGACCCGGCGCAGGTGGACGAAGTGATCCTCGGCCAGGTGCTCACCGCCGGTGCCGGCCAGAACCCGGCGCGTCAGGCCGCGATCAAGGCCGGCTTGCCCTACAGCGTACCGGCACTGACCCTGAACAAGGTCTGCGGCTCGGGCCTCAAGGCACTGCACCTGGCCGCACAGGCCATCCGCTGCGGTGATGCCGATGTTGTGATTGCCGGTGGCCAGGAAAACATGAGCCTTGCCCCCTATGTGATGCCTTCAGCCCGCACTGGCCAGCGTATGGGCCATGGCCAGCTGATCGACAGCATGATCACCGATGGCCTGTGGGATGCCTTCAACGACTACCACATGGGCATCACCGCCGAGAACCTTGTGGACAAGTACGGCCTGAGCCGTGAACAGCAGGACGCCTTTGCCGCCGAGTCGCAGCGCAAGGCCGTGGCGGCCATCGAGGCCGGGCGCTTCAACGATGAAATCACCCCGATCGTATTGCCGCAGAAAAAAGGTGAGCCCAAGGTGTTCGCCCAGGACGAACAGCCACGCCCGGACACCACCGCTGATTCCCTGGCCAAACTGCGTCCTGCGTTCAAGAAGGATGGCAGCGTTACCGCTGGCAACGCCTCCAGCCTGAATGACGGCGCCGCCGCCGTGCTGCTGATGAGTGCCGCCAAGGCCAAAGCCCTGGGCTTGCCAGTACTGGCGAAGATCGCCGCCTATGCCAGTGCAGGGGTAGACCCGGCAATCATGGGTATCGGCCCGGTTTCAGCGACTCAGCGTTGCCTGGACAAGGCCGGTTGGCAACTGGCCGAACTGGACCTGATCGAAGCCAACGAAGCCTTTGCCGCACAGGCGCTGGCAGTGGGCAAGGTGCTGGAATGGGATGCTGCGCGGGTCAACGTGAATGGCGGGGCGATTGCCCTGGGCCACCCGATTGGCGCTTCCGGGTGCCGGGTGCTGGTGACCTTGCTGCACGAGATGATCAAGCGGGACGCCAAGAAAGGCCTGGCGACCTTGTGCATCGGGGGTGGGCAAGGCGTGGCGCTGGCGATCGAGCGCTGATCAGCAGGCCCGGCCTATTCGCGGGTAAACCCGCGAAGAGGCCGGCACAGGCAGCCGATGATCAAGCCGCAGCGCGGTTCTGTTCCAGTGCAGCAGCCAGCACCGCGACTTCCTGGCACTTCTGCACAGCCAGGTCCAGCGGGCAGTGCAGCAGCGCACAAGATGGCGCCAGCCACAGCCGCTCTCCCAGGCGTTCATGGGCATCGTGCAGCAGGTCCAGGGTCTGTCCCAGGTTGCAAGGCGCGGGGTTGACGCCGTCAACCAGGCCCAGCGAAAGCACTTTGTAGGCCGGCAGGCGGTCGAGGATGGTCACGTACTGGTCGGGTGCCTGCACCAGGTCGATGTGCAGGCCATCGACCGGCAGGTTGGCGGCCAGGCCGAGGTTGCCGCCAAGGCCACCCGAGTAGGTGGCAATCAGCTTCTTCAAGGGCGCGCGCTGAAGGATGTTATAGACGCGCTCGAAAGCGTTTTTCCAGTCTTGAGGCAGATCTTCGGCGAGAATCGGCTCATCGATCTGTACCCACTCGACGCCCAGCGCAGCCAGGCGGTTGAGATACTGGTCATAGAGCGGCAGCAGGGTCTCGAGGCGCTCCAGCTTGTCGGTCCCGTCGTTGTATTCGCCCTGCCACAAATAGGTCAATGGGCCGATTACCACTGGCTTGACCGCGTGGCCCAAGGCCTTGGCTTGCGCCACTTCGTCGAAGAGTTGCGCCCAGCCAAGGTCGAACGGTTGGTCAAGCCAGGCAAAGTCGCCAACGGGCAGCAGTTCGATGCCGGCGTCTTTCTGCACCTGCCAGTGGCGGGCACGCAGCTCGCGGTTGCCACCGATGCGTGGAAAGCCCAGGTTGTGTGCCAGTGCCATGTCTTGTCCCTTCAGCATGCATAAATGAATGAGGGGATTGTCCGGTTGACAATGGTTTGAGACAAACTCATTAAATTTGAGATGAACCCAAGATTTTTTCATGATCATGCTGATGTCTCATTCAGAGCACCACCCTGCGCATCCGGACATGACCCCGCCCGCCTTGTGCCGCACAATGCCACCCTGACCACACCAGGTGCCCGGCCACATGAGCCTGCTGAAAACCGCGCTGCGCGAACAGAACTTCGTCTGCGTCATGGAGTTCGTCCCCAAGCCTTCCACAGAACGCTTCGCCGCCATGGAAGCGATCATGGCCCGTGCGCACCTGTGCGGCTGGCCGATGACCGTGGCCATCGGCGATCGCGTCGGCAGCCCGCTGGACATGTCGCCGCTGGACGCCCTCGCCGCTTTCAGCAACCCGGTACCTGCCTTGCCGCACTTTTCCGGCAAGGACCGCGAGCGTCACCACCTGCTCGCCCAACTGCAGCGTATGGACGCCGCGGGCCTCGACCAGCTGTTGCTGCTGACCGGCGACCGCCTGCCCGGCCACGAGCCCGGCCAACGCCCCGTACGCTACCTGGAATCGGTCGCCGCCCTGCAGCTCGCCCGCCAGGCTTGCCCGCACTGGCTGCTGGGCGCTGCCCTGAACCCGTTCAAGTACTGTGAGGAAGAAGGCGGCGCCCAGTATTTCAAGGCCGAGAAAAAGCTGGCAGCGGGGGCCGACTTCCTCACGCTGCAACTGGGCTTCGACGCCGCCAAGCATCAGGAAGCCATGCACTGGATGCGCCGCCAGCCCACGCCCCTGCCCATGCTGGCCTGCCTCATGAGCCTTACCCACGGGCGTGCGGCCATGCTCGACCACGTGGCCGGCGTCACTGTCACCCCGTCCATGCGTGACATGCTCGAAGCGGAGACCGCGCAGTCCAAGGTGTTTGCCCAGGCGCGCAGTGTTGACCGCCTGGCCTTGCAGATCATCGGTGTAAAGCTGATGGGTTACGCCGGTGTGCACCTGTCAGGGGTTCACGAACTCAAACAGCTGCTGGCCCTGGAAGCCCGTATCGAGCACTGGCAAACCCAGGTCCACACGCTGGAGCAGTGGGCGCCCGCCTGGCAGGCCAGTTGGCAGATGCCCGGGCTGCCGGCGGTGATCTTCCATCCGCCGCAAGCGGCCTGGCGGCAGGGCGAATCGCGGGTCGATGCCTCCTTCAAAGAGAAAGCACGCTATCACCTGATGCACGGCATGCATTCGCTGCTGTTCAGCCGCCGCAATGGCTTGAGCAAGGCATTTGGCTGGGCGGTTCGCCGGCCGCTGTGGGCTACGCGCGTTGGTGCTCAGGTGTTGCACAAAGTGGAACGTGCGGTGAAACGGCCATGGGTGGGTTGCGATACGTGCGGCCGCTGCCGTCTGGAAGACACGCTGTACGTCTGCCCGGAAACCTGCCCCAAGGGCTTGGCCAACGGCCCTTGCGGCGGTACCGCACTGAACCGCTGCGAGTTCGGCGACCGCGAGTGCATCCACAGCGTCAAGTACCGCACCGCCAAGGCAGTGCGGCAGACCGCTGTGCTGACCGAGCGCCTGATCCCGTGCATCGAGGTTGAAACCCGCCACCGCAGCTCGTGGCCGCAGTGGTTCCAGGCCGCAACGCCGCGGCGGGTCAGCCCGCAGCCAGCGCCTCGAAGCCAGCCCGAATCATAGCCTCGGGCAGTTCATCGGCGATGAACACCATCACGCTCTCACGGGGTTCACCCTCGGCCCACTGGGCGTCCCAGTCAAAGCCGTAGAGCTTGAGCACGCCCTGGAAGACCAGCTTGCGGTCTTCACCGGCGATGTTCAGCACGCCCTTGTAGCGCAGCAGCTGTTTGCCATGAGTTTCCAGCAACTCGTTCATGAAACCGCTGAGGCGGTCGATATCCAGCGCGGTTTCCGTGCGCAGCACCAGCGTCGAGATCCTGTCCGGCGTGGCGGGCTTGAGCACCGGGCGAAGCGCCGGTTTCAGGTTTGCGCCCAGGTCAGGGTTGAGGTTGAAACCACGCACATCCAGTAGCTCAGCCAGGTCGATGCGGCCGTGTTCGACGACACCGATGGCGGCCCGGCCATTGATGCGCGCAAGGCGCTCGCGCAGAGCCTGCACCGCAGCCGGTTCAGCCAGGTCGGTCTTGCTCAGCAGCAGGCGATCGGCAAAGCCGACCTGGGCCTGGGCGATGGTCTGGGTCAGGTGCAGTTCGGCATGAACCGCATCGACCAGGGTGATGATGCCGTCAAGGATATAGCGCTCACGCAGCTCCTCGTCGATGAAAAAGGTTTGCGCCACCGGCGCCGGGTCGGCCAGGCCGGTGCATTCGATGACCAGGCGCTCGAAGGCGATCTCGCCTGCGTCCAGGCGTTCGAGCAGCAGGTACAAGGCGCGCGTGAGGTCGCCGTGGATGCTGCAGCACACGCAGCCATTGGCCAGGGTCATCACCTGCACCGGCTCGTCGCCCAGCAGCTGGCTGTCGATGCCGGCCTCGCTGAATTCGTTTTCGATCACGGCAATCTTCAGGCCGTGCTCGGCCTTGAGCATGTGCTTGAGCAAGGTGGTCTTGCCAGCACCAAGGAAACCTGTGAGTACGGTTACGGGAATAGGCGTCTGCACGCAGAACATCTCCTGTGCGGAAAAAACAGTGGCCTCATCGCCGGCAAGCCAGCTCCCACAGGTACTGCACAGACTTGTGGCCTATGGAGTACCTGTGGGAGCTGGCGTGCCGGCGATGAGGCCGGACAGGTCAACGCTTAGGGTTCAACAGCATTTGGGCCCGGACTTGCCGCCGTAACGGGCTTCCTGGCGTTCGCGGAAGAACGCCTCGTAGCTCATCACCGGCTTGTCCGGATGCGTCTTCTGCATGTGTTCGACATAGTTGTCGTAGTCGGGCATACCGACCATCAGGCGGGCTGCCTGCCCCAGGTATTTTCCCAGTCGACCCAAGTCGTTGAACATGATTGCAGTCCTCTCGATTACGCGTCAGGCAGGGCCTGGAACGGGGTTTCCTTGTCGCTGCGCTCCTTGCGGCCCCAGGCGGCGTAGCCGACCTTGATGGCGAAGAACAGGATGCTGAAGACCACCAGCAGGAATAGAATCGTCAGGCCCGCGTTGGTGTAGGCGTTGAAGATCACGTGCTGCATCTGCCCGATGTCCTTGGCCGGGGCCAGTACCTGGCCGGCGTCCAGTGCAGTGCTGTACTTCTTGGCCAGGGCCAGGAAGCCAACGGCCGCGTTCGGGTCGAACAGCTTGATCAGGCCTGCGGCAGTGGTGCAGATCAGCAGCCACACGGCCGGCACCAAGGTGACCCAGATGTAACGCTGACGCTTCATCTTGATCAGCACCACAGTACCGAGCATCAAGGCGATACCGGCCAGCATCTGGTTGGAGATGCCAAACAGCGGCCACAAGGTGTTGATGCCACCCAGCGGGTCGATCACGCCCTGGTACAGCAGATAACCCCACATTGCCACGCAACCCGCGGTGGCAAGCAGGTTGGCCCCCCACGACTCGGTGCGTTTGAGCGCCGGCACGAAGCTGCCAAGCAGGTCCTGCAGCATGAAGCGCCCGGCACGGGTACCGGCGTCCACCGCCGTGAGGATGAACAGCGCCTCGAACAGGATCGCAAAGTGGTACCAGAACGCCATGGTGTTCTCACCTGGCAACACCTGGTGCAGGATCTGCGCGATACCGACCGCCAGGGTTGGCGCACCGCCGGCACGGGCCAGGATGGTGTGCTCGCCGATGTCACGGGCGACGGCTTCGAGCTGCTCGGGGGTGATCAGGAAGCCCCAGCTGCTGACCGTCTGCGCCACCGAGGCAACGTCTGCGCCCACCACGGCGGCCGGGCTGTTCATGGCGAAGTACACGCCCGGCTCGATCACAGACGCGGCGACCATGGCCATGATGGCAACGAACGATTCCATCAGCATGCCGCCGTAACCGATGTAGCGGGCGTTGGTTTCGTTGTCCAGCAGCTTGGGCGTGGTCCCCGAAGAGATCAGCGCGTGGAAGCCGGACACCGCACCACAGGCAATGGTGATGAACAGGAACGGGAACAGGGTGCCCTTCCATACCGGGCCAGTGCCGTCGGTGAACTGGGTCAGCGCGGGCATTTTCAGCTCGGGCGCGATGATCAGGATACCGATGGCCAGACCAACGATGGTGCCGATCTTGAGGAAGGTCGACAGGTAGTCACGCGGCGCCAGCACCAGCCACACCGGTAGCACTGCGGCGACGAAGCCGTAGCCCACCAGCATCCAGGTAATCTGCACGCCGGTGAAGGTGAACGCCGGGCCCCAGACCGGATCCGCAGCAATTACGCCGCCCAGCCAGATCGAGGCCAGCAGCAGTACCACGCCAACGACCGAGATCTCGCCAATGCGGCCCGGACGGATATAGCGCATGTAGATGCCCATGAACATCGCGATCGGGATGGTCGCCATGACGGTGAACATGCCCCACGGGCTCTCGGCCAGGGCCTTGACCACGATCAGCGCCAGCACCGCGAGGATGATGATCATGATCAGGAAGCAGCCGAACAGGGCGATGGTGCCCGGAATGCGGCCCATCTCCTCGCGCACCATGTCGCCCAGCGAACGGCCGTTGCGGCGGGTGGACAGGAACAGGACCATGAAGTCCTGCACCGCACCGGCCAGCACCACGCCGGCGATCAGCCACAGCGTGCCGGGCAGGTAGCCCATTTGCGCGGCGAGCACCGGGCCGACCAAGGGGCCTGCGCCGGCGATGGCAGCGAAGTGGTGACCGAAAAGAATGTGTTTGTTGGTCGGGACGTAGTCCAGGCCGTCGTTGTTGAGCACCGCAGGGGTAGCACGGCGCGGGTCCAGTTGCATCACCTTGGTAGCGATGAACAGGCTGTAGTAACGGTAGGCAACCAGGTAGATGGCCACTGCCGCGACCACGATCCACAAGGCGTTGATTGCCTCACCGCGACGCAGGGCGACCACACCCAGCGCGCAGGCCCCTATGACTGCCAGCGCCAGCCACGGAATGTGGCGTAGCAGGCTATTATTGTTGTTCATGGTTAGCTTCCAGCTGGTGGATTGGAAAGACCGCCCACCGAGTCTAGGGCGAGTCATCGCGCATTGCCACACTTGCTTTGGTCTAGAGCCTCTGCGGCCAGATTGCGGTACCTGATGCACGTAGCATTTTAACTATAGTCAGGATGTCACTTTAGGACCTACCCGAGGATCCATGCCATGAGCGATCACGACGAACGCCGCCGTTTCCTGCGTATCCCGTTCGACGCCCCGACCAGGCTGTGCCAGGGCGAACGTTGCTGGGAGGTGAAACTGCTCGACCTGTCCCTCAAAGGCCTGCTGGTCGAAAGCCCGCAACCCTGGGATCCCGACCTGAGCCAGGACTTCGAAGCCTACATTGTGCTCAACGACGAAGTGACCGAGGTGCAGATGCAGGTCGAACTGCGCCACGAAGAACCGAACCGACTGGGCTTCATCTGCTTGTACATCGACATTGATTCGATGAGCCATTTGCACCGTCTTGTGGAATTGAACGGGGCTGACAGCACCAGAATGATGCGTGAGCTGCGCGAACTCATCGAATAATGAAATCTTTTAGCTAGCTAATAGCCTTCCCGCGTTGTGTTTCCTGTCTACCCAGACAGCTTTAAGGCTGGGTAGCTGCACTTTGTACACACCCCTCTAATACAGCATTTGATGAGTTGGTACGCCTTCTGCATTGGGTTTTCGCACATCCGGAGGCCGCCGATGTGCGCGCTCCGATCAAAATATTGTATACAATTCTAGTGGCAATCATTTGCAGGAACTGTCTACAGTAGCGACACAAAAATAAACAGAGAGCCTGCTCCATGACTACGTCCCCTAGCACGTCTCCCGCCAAGCGCCCCGAGGACGAAAACCTCGGCCTTGGTGCCAACCTGGCCTACGGTCTGCAACATGTGCTGACCATGTACGGAGGGATTGTCGCGGTACCCCTGATCCTGGGGCAGGCCGCAGGCCTCAACGGCGCCGAGATCGGCATGCTGATTGCCGCCTCGCTGTTTGCCGGTGGCCTGGCCACCCTGCTGCAAACCCTCGGCCTGCCGTTCTTCGGCTGCCAGTTGCCGCTGGTGCAGGGCGTGTCGTTTGCCGGTGTGGCGACCATGGGTGCCATCCTCAGCAGCGAGGGCGGCGGTGGCCTGCCCGGTGTGCTCGGCGCAGTCATGGCAGCATCGCTGATCGGCTTTCTGATCACCCCGGTGTTCTCGCGCATCACCAAGTTCTTCCCGCCGCTGGTGACCGGCATCGTCATCACCACCATCGGCCTGACGCTGATGCCGGTCGCCGCTCGTTGGGTGATGGGCGGCAACAGCGCTTCGCCGGAATTTGGCAGCGTGGCCAACATCGGCCTGGCGGGGCTGACCTTTGCCATCGTGCTGCTGCTGAGCAAGCTGGGCAGCGCGACCATCTCGCGCCTGTCGATCCTGCTGGCCATGGTGTTCGGCACCCTCATCGCCTGGGCGCTGGGCATGACCGACTTCAGCAAGGTCGCCGAAGGCCCGATGTTCGCCTTCCCCACGCCGTTCCACTTCGGTATGCCGGAATTCCACATCGCCGCGATCCTGTCGATGTGCATCGTGATCATGGTAACCCTGGTGGAAACCTCGGCCGACATCCTCGCCGTGGGTGAGATCATCGAGACCAAGGTTGACTCCAAACGCCTGGGCAACGGCCTGCGCGCCGACATGGCATCGAGCATCCTGGCGCCGATCTTCGGCTCGTTTACCCAGAGCGCGTTCGCCCAGAACGTTGGCCTGGTGGCCGTGACCGGGGTCAAGAGCCGTTACGTGGTGGCCACGGGTGGCGTGATTCTGGTGGTACTCGGCCTTCTGCCGGTCATGGGCCGGGTGATTGCGGCAGTACCGACCCCGGTACTGGGCGGCGCGGGCATCGTGCTGTTCGGCACCGTGGCGGCCAGCGGTATCCGCACCCTGTCCAAGGTCAGCTACAAGAACAACGTCAACCTGATCATCGTCGCGGCTTCGCTGGGCTTCGGCATGATCCCGATCGCCGCACCAACCTTCTACCACCACTTCCCGAACTGGTTCGAGACCATCTTCCACTCGGGCATCAGCTCGGCGGCAATCATGGCCATCCTGCTGAACCTGATATTCAACCACTTCACCACCGGCAACTCGGAAAACCAGTCCGTGTTCGCTGCAGCTTACGAACGCACCATCCAGTACTCCGACATTTCCGCGCTGCGTGATGGCGACTACTTCAAGGATGGCAAGCTGTTCGATGCCGAAGGCAACGAAGTGCCGATGCTGGAGCTGGACGAGCACGGCAACCAGACGGTCAGGCGCGAGGCAGTTGCCGAGCATTGACCGCTGACTGAGCGGTGAGAGGGGGGCCGACGCGCATCGTCGGCCCCTTTTTCGTTTGACTGTACTGGCCCTATCGCCGGCAAGCCAGCTCCCACAGGTACTGCACAGGACCTGGAAACTGTTGTCCTGTGGGAGCTGGCTTGCCGGCGATAGGGCCGGGCCTGACTACGGATTACTCGAACAATGCATCCAGGGCCTGTTCCAGGCGGGTGACGGCAATTACCTGCAGCCCCGCCGGCGCCTCTTTCGGCGCATTGCCCTTGGGCACGATCGCCCGCTTGAAGCCATGCTTGGCCGCTTCCTTCAACCGCTCCTGCCCGCTAGGCACCGGCCGCACCTCGCCCGACAGGCCGATCTCGCCAAACACCAGCAGCCCATGGGCCAGTGGCCGGTTACGCAAGCTGGACATCACTGCCGCCAGAAGCGCCAGGTCCGACGCCGTTTCCAGCACCTTGACCCCGCCTACCACATTTAAGAACACGTCCTGATCGTGGGTGGGAATACCGCCGTGGCGGTGCAGCACCGCCAGCAACATGGCCAGGCGGTTCTGGTCCAGGCCCAGGGTTACCCGGCGCGGGTTGGCCAAGTGGCTGTCGTCGACCAGCGCCTGTACCTCGACCAGCATTGGCCGGGTGCCTTCCCAAGTCGCCATCACCACACTGCCCGGTACTTCTTCCTGGGTACGGTTAAGGAAGATCGCCGACGGGTTGGACACCTCTTTCAGGCCCCGGTCGGTCATGCCGAACACGCCCAGTTCGTTGACCGCACCAAAGCGGTTTTTCACCGCTCGCAACAAGCGCAGGCGGCCGTCGGACTCACCTTCGAAATACAGCACGGTATCGACCATGTGCTCCAGTACCCGTGGGCCGGCCAGCGAGCCTTCCTTGGTCACGTGGCCGACCAGGAAGATCGCCGTGCCGCTCTGCTTGGCGTAACGCACCAGTAGCGCCGTGCTCTCGCGCACCTGGGCTACCCCACCAGGAGCCGACTGCAACTGCTCGGTGAAAATAGTCTGGATCGAGTCGATCACCATTACCCGAGGCTTCTCGACCCGCGCGGTGGCGATAATGGTTTCAATACAGGTTTCGGTCATGACCTTGAGCTTGTCCTGGGGCAAGCCCAGGCGCCGCGAGCGCATGGCCACTTGCTGCTGCGACTCTTCACCCGTGACGTACAGCGCCGGCATGCCCGAGGCAATGTTGCACAAGGTCTGCAGCAGGATGGTCGATTTGCCGATGCCTGGGTCGCCACCAATCAGCACCACCGAGCCATCCACCAGGCCACCGCCCAACACGCGGTCCAGTTCGGTGCTGCTGGTGGTGAAGCGCGGGATTTCCTCAACGCTGACTTCGGCCAGGGTCTTGATCTGCGCTTGCTGGCCGGTCCAGCCGGCGCGGCCGCTGCTGGGCGCAGCCGCACCACCGCTTTCGATCATGGTTTCGACCAGCGTGTTCCAGGCTCCGCATTCGCCACACTGGCCGGCCCATTTGGGGAAGGTCGCGCCGCACTCGGTGCAGCCATACAAGCGCTTGGCCTTGGCCATGGGTGGGGTCTCCTGGAAAAAACCGCCATCATAGCCGAGCAGGACGTGTCTCGAACGCTTCGGGATGCGACAAAACTATTCGTTCTAAGCGCAGTCAGTAGCCCTGAACACAACGCATGAAGCGTTTTAGTGGCTTACACTGCGTTAACCTTACCTTTTGTTACAAGGAACCAAACATGGGCATGATCAGTGAGTTCAAGGCCTTCGCGGTCAAAGGCAATGTCGTCGACATGGCGGTCGGTATCATCATCGGCGCGGCCTTCGGCAAGATCGTCTCGTCCTTCGTCGGCGACGTGGTCATGCCGCCACTGGGCCTGTTGATCGGGGGGGTGGACTTCAGCGACCTGGCCATTACCCTGAAGGCTGCCGACGGTGACATTCCGGCAGTGGTGCTGGCCTATGGCAAGTTCATCCAGACCGTGATCGACTTCCTGATCGTTGCCTTTGCCATCTTCATGGGGGTGAAGGCGATCAACAGGCTCAAGCGCGAAGAAGCCGTGGCACCGACTGCGCCGCCGGTGCCTTCTGCTGAAGAGACGCTGCTGACCGAAATTCGCGATTTGCTCAAGACGCAGAACCAGAATCGGTTGCCTTGAGGTTGCTGGGGCCGCTTTGCGGCCCCAATAGCATTACCAATAGTTTTCGACCGCCACCTGCCCCGGCCGCTTGCTCAGGCTCAGCTGCAAGTCACGCGCCTTCAGCACCTTGCGAGTTTCATCGATCATCTCCGGGTTACCGCACAGCATCACCCGCGAATGCTCGGGCGACAGCTCCAACCCCGCCGCCTGCTCCAGCTCGCCATTCTCGATCAGCGTGGTAATCCGCTGATTCAAAGCCCCGGGGTGCTGCTCACGGGTCACCACCGGAATGAACTGCAGCTTGCCGGCATACTCAGCCAGATAGTCGCGCTGCTCCAGCCCTGCGATTTCATCCACGTAGGCCAGCTCTTTCGCTTCACGCACCGAATACACCAGCTTGATGCTGTCAAAACGCTCCCAGGCTTCGAAGTCCTGCAGGATCGACATGAATGGCGCAATACCGGTGCCGGTCGCCAGCAGCCACAGGTCGCGCCCGCCCACGAAGCGGTCAAGGGTAAGGAAACCGAAGGCCTGGCGGTCGATCAGCAAGGTATCACCCGCCCCCAGCCGGCTCAGCTCACTGGTGAACTCCCCCCCTGGCACCACGATGGAGAAGAAGTCGAGGTGCTCGTCATGGGGTGCGCTGACCATTGAGTAGGCGCGCCACACCACGCTGCCATCGGCCTTGGTCACACCAAGGCGGGCGAACTGTCCGGAACGGAAGCGGAACCCCGCATCGCGCGTAACCCGCAGGCTGAAGAGGTTCGGCGTGAGCGGCTGAACATCGAGCAGGGTCTGGCGGGTGAACTTTTCGGCGCTAGCGGTCATATCGGGCTCCAGGGTTGACGTGCGCACAGTGTCGCGCAAAGTGGCGCGGATAAAAACCACTGCTTTGTAGGGCCTCACACAACCGGATCGTGCCGAATTTGCAGAAACCCCTAAGCGCTATAACAAAAAATTCCCAACGCCATGGTAGGTCTTTTCCTACAATAAGCCGGGTACCCAAATGGATTGGATCCGACGCACCCGAGGAATTTCTGATGCTTCACTGGAATCCCGAACACCTTCAAGCGTTCGTCAACGAACGCAGCCCACGGAAGCTGTTCGACATCGCGGTACATCTGGCGCAAGACCTGGACATGGAGTACCTCGGGCTGAACATGCGCATCCAGATCGCCACGCAGACACCCAGGGTGTACCTCTACAGCAACTACCCGGCGGAGTGGATCGAGCGCTACCAGCGCGATGAGTTCTACAAGCAGGACCCGGCCGCCAGCGTCAGCCACAGTTCGACCATGCCGGTGCTGTGGACCGACGAACTGTATCGTGAGGCCCCGCAGTTTCGCGAAGCGGCCTGCCAGTACGGCTTGCGTCATGGCTGGACGCAATCACTGCACGACCTGCAGCACAATGAAAGCCAGATCAGCGTGGCCAGACCAGCCCAATCAATCGACATCGTGGAGCTGTACGACAAGGCCGGCAGCGTACAGTGGCTGTGCCATACCCTGCATGCCGTACTCGGCGAACACCACCTGAGCGCACTGTGCCCACCGCAACCTAAAATGAGCGAGCGTGAACTGGAAGTACTGAAATGGTCGGCCGCTGGCAAGACCGCAGCCGACGTGGCTTGCATCCTGTCACTGTCGCAGAGCACCGTGAACTTCCATATCCGCAGCGTGATCACCAAGACCAACGCCGCCAACAAGGCCGGCGCCATCGCCATCGCTGCCCTGCGTGGCTGGATCTGACCTTCAGACCTGCGACCTTGGGCAAAGCCCTGTAGAATTGCCCGGCAAAGCCCGGGGCGAACCGCAACGGGCAGTTTCATACCCGAGCCAGACGCCATGCCCCTGTTGACCACCCCCTACGCCGAACTCGACCTGATCCGCCAGCCGGAACAGGCCAACGACCCGCTGCAGGCGTTCGACGCCGCCGACGAGTACCTGCTTGCGCAGTTGCACGCACAGGCACCCGACGCCAACTGCCGGGTACTGCTGCTCAATGACAGCTTCGGTGCCCTGGCCGCCAGCCTGGCGGGCCGGCTGCAGGTGGTCAGCAGCGGCGATTCTCACCTGGCGCACCTTGCCCTGGAAAAGAACCTGGCGCGCAACGGTTTGCCGTTCGACAGCGTGCCCTTCGTACCGGCCAGCGAACACTGGAATGGCACGTTCGACCGGGTGCTGGTGCGCGTGCCCAAGACACTGGCCCTGCTTGAAGAACAACTGATCCGCCTGCAGGGCCACCTGGCGCCAGGCGCGCAGGTGATTGCCGGGGCGATGATCAAGCACTTGCCACACGCAGCCGGCGACCTGATGGAAAAGTACATCGGCCCGGTGCAAGCCTCGCTGGCGCAGAAAAAGGCTCGCCTGCTGACCGCGACGCTGGCCGAACGGCCGGCCGCAAGCTCGCCCTACCCGAGCCGCTACCGCCTCGACGCGCCTGCGCTGGAGCTGGTCAACCACGCCAACGTGTTCTGCCGTGAAGGCCTGGATATCGGCACCCGGGCATTCCTGCCACACCTCCCACGCGACTTGGGCAACGCACGGGTGGCGGACCTTGGCTGCGGCAATGGCGTGCTGGCAATTGCCAGCGCACTGACCAACCCCGATGCCCAGTACACGCTAGTCGACGAATCGTACATGGCGGTGCAATCGGCGCAGGAAAACTGGCAAGCCGCGTTGGGCGAGCGCCCGGCGACTTTCATTGCAGCCGATGGGTTGGCAGGGGTGGAGAAGCAGTCGCTCGATGTAGTGCTGTGCAACCCGCCGTTCCACCAGCAGCAGGTGGTGGGCGATTTCCTTGCCTGGCGCATGTTCCAGCAGGCGCGCGAAGCGCTGGTGGTGGGTGGGGCGTTGTATATCGTGGGTAACCGCCACCTGGGCTATCACAGCAAGCTGGCGCGGTTGTTCCGAGGGGTGGAGCAGGTGGCGGCGACGCCCAAGTTCGTCATCCTGAAAGCCCGCAAGTAAGCCCCTGCGGGCATCCTGTGGGAGGTTGCCCAGCCCTTGGGCTGCGCTGTCACGCAGAGAACACCGGTCATTGTGGGCGTGGGCTTGTCCCGCGAAGGGGGCCGCGCGGTGCATGGCACCGGCTTTGCCGGTGTTCGCGGGGCAAGCCCGCTCCCACAGATGTCCCCGTTGTTCTCAATGGGTGGTCAATCCTGCTGCTCCCATGAAAAGCCGCATCACCCACGCTGCCACCCCCAGGGCCGCAACGCTCATTGCCCAGATCAGCACCAGCCAACCCAGTCGCTGCCACAGCGGTTTCTTCTCTTCCAGGCCATGTTTGCCGGTCATCATGCGGCCCTCCTAGTGATAGCCGTCTTCATGGGTCACCTTGCCGCGGAACACGTAGTAGCTCCAGAAGGTGTACATGAGGATGAACGGCAGGATAAACAGCGTGCCCACCAGCATGAAGCCCTGGCTTTGCGGTGGCGCTGCAGCATCCCAGATCGAAATCGACGGCGGGATGATGTTCGGCCACAGGCTGATACCCAGCCCGCTGTAGCCGAGGAAGATCAGCACCAGGGTGAGCAGGAACGGCGTGTAGTGCGCATTGCGCGCCACCGCCTTGAGCAGCCCGTAGAACGTCACCAGTACCAGCAGCGGCACCGGCATGAACCAGATCAGGTTAGGCATGCTGAACCAGCGGTCGGCGATCTGTGGATAAGCGATGGGTGTCCACAGGCTGACGATACCGATCACTACCAGCAATACCAGCGCCAGCGGCCGTGCAAGATCGTGCATCTTCTGTTGCAGCGACCCTTCGGTCTTCATGATCAGCCAGGTGCACCCTAACAGGGTGTAGGCAACGATCAGCCCCACGCCACAGAACAGGCTGAACGGGGTGAGCCAGTCGAGGGTACCCCCGGCGAAATGCCGGTCGACCACTTTGAAGCCTTCGAGGAAGGCGCCCAGGGCCACGCCCTGGAAGAAGGTAGCGACCAGTGAGCCCCAGATGAACGCCTTGTCCCAGATATGCCGCTTGTCGGACGTGGCCTTGAAGCGGAACTCGAAGGCAACACCGCGGAAGATCAAGCCAATCAGCATCAGGATCAGTGGCAGGTACAATGCTTCGAGTATCACTGCATAGGCCATCGGGAACGCCCCGAACAGCCCGGCACCGCCCAGGACCAGCCAGGTTTCGTTGCCGTCCCATACCGGGGCGACGGTGTTCATCATCACATCACGGTCCTGCTCGCCCTTGACGAAGGGGAAAAGCATGCCGATCCCCAGGTCGAAACCGTCCATCACCACGTACATCATGACGCCGAAGATGATGATTACGGCCCAGATCAGCGGAAGGTCGATACCCATGGCTCAGTCCTCCTTGCTCAGGCTGGCAGTCTTGGCCTCATGGCCATCATCGGCGGCAGACAGCGGCCGCGCGGGCGTGCGCTTCTGGCCAGGTCCGCCCGGTGTAGGCGCGTCGCCTTCTCCAGTCTGCGGGCCCTTGCGCACCAGGCGCATCATGTAGCCAAGCCCGGTGCCGAACAGGGCGAAATACACCACCACAAAGGCCACCAACGTGAAACCAAGCTGGGCGTAGCTGTGATTCGACACACCGTCCGCCGTACGCATCAGGCCATACACCACCCACGGTTGGCGGCCGATCTCGGTGGTGAACCAGCCGGCGAGCAATGCGATCAGCCCGGAGGGCCCCATCCATAGCGCCATATACAGGAACGGGCGGGAGGTATAGAGCGTGCCGCGCTTGCGTAGCCACAGGCTCCACAGGCCAACGAAGATCATCAGGAAGCCGAGCCCGACCATGATCCGGAACGACCAGAAGACGATGGTGGAGTTGGGCCGGTCCTCGGGTGGAAACTCCTTCATCGCCGGCACCTGCTTGTCCAGGCTGTGGGTCAGGATCAGGCTGCCGAGCGCCGGGATCTCGACCTTGAAGCGCGTGGTCTCGGCCTTCATGTCGGGGATACCGAACAGGATCAACGGGGTCGGCTCGCCAGGTACATTCTCCCAATGCCCTTCGATCGCCGCGATTTTCACCGGCTGATGCTTGAGCGTATTAAGGCCGTGGAAGTCGCCGATCACCGCCTGGACCGGAGCCACGATCAACGCCATCCACATGGCCATCGACAGCATTTTGCGCACAGCCGGGTTGTCACGCCCACGCAGCAGGTGCCAGGCCGCCGAGGCGCCGACGAAAAAGGCTGTGGAAACGAACGCGGCCGTGGCCATGTGCATCAGTCGGTAGGGGAACGATGGGTTGAACACCACTGCAAACCAGTCCACCGGCACCACCCGGCCATCGATGATCTCGTGGCCTTGGGGGGTTTGCATCCAGCTGTTGGAAGCGAGGATCCAGAACGTGGAGACCAGCGTGCCGAGCGCCACCATGCACGTGGAGAAAAAATGCAGGCCGCGGCCCACACGGTTCCAGCCAAACAGCATGACGCCAAGGAAACCCGCCTCGAGGAAGAAGGCGGTCAGTACTTCATAGGTCAGCAGCGGTCCGGTCACGGCGCCGGCAAACTCGGAGAAACGGCTCCAGTTGGTGCCGAACTGGTAGGCCATGACCAGGCCAGAGACGACGCCCATGCCGAAGTTGACGGCGAAGATCTTCGACCAGAAGTGATAGAGGTCGCGGTAGACCTGCTGGTGGGTGCGCAGCCATAGCCCTTCGAGGACTGCCAGGTAGCTGGCCAGGCCAATGGTGATGGCCGGGAACAGGATGTGGAACGACACGGTAAAGGCAAACTGCATTCGGGCGAGCTCTAAGGCCTCTATTCCGAACATGGTGCTTCCTCTTCAGATAATCCGGCGTCCGGGCTTGTGGCCCCGTCGCCCACTGCCCCCACGGTAGTCGAGTGCGGCGCGTTGGAATTGTTCTGTTCGATCGTGGGGATTCCGGCCCGCAGGCCAATTCGTTCGTCGGTTGTTGCAAAAGCAACGGTTGACCCAGATCAACGAATGCCTAGAAGCATAGTCCCGAATAGGCCGGCGAGCCGTGTGGTTGTTTGTCGCGTGACCCGTTGCCCCACCCTCTTTCATACAGCGTGAAAAAGTGCCGATCCGGGCAAACAGTAACCACTTGTTACAAACAGGTGATACGCTGCGCACCCCCTCTACTGCGCCGAGGCCCTTGGTTTCCGATGTCCGATTCCGCACCGCAGTTGTTGCGTCACCACCGTCCCTTCCTGGCCTTCTGGCTGGCCCGTGTATTCACCGCCAGCGGCTTTCAGATGCTCACCGTGGCCATTGGTTGGCACCTCTACCAGTTGACCGGCAATGTGCTGGACCTGGGGCTGGTCGGCCTGGTCGAGTTCGCCCCGCGTGTGCTGTTCATGCTGCACACCGGGCATGTGGCTGACCGCTATGACCGGCGCAAGGTCGCTGCCCTGTGCCAGAGCCTGCAGGGGCTGATTGCCCTGGCACTGGCCGTAGGCAGCGCCACCGACAACGTCACCCGCGAGTTGATCTTCGCCCTCGCCTTCCTGCTCGGCGCCACGCGCTCGTTCGAAATGCCGGCAACCCAGGCGCTGTTACCCAACGTGGTGCCGCCCGGCCTGTTCCCTCGGGCAGTAGCAGCGTCGGCGTCGGCGACCCAGTCGGCAACCATCGTGGCGCCGGCGGTGGGCGGCTTCCTGTATGCCTTTGGCAGCCTCTGGGTGTATGGCCCCACCGTGGCCCTGTACGCCATCGCCTGCGTGCTCACCCTGAGCCTGCAGGCACGCGGCCAGGTCGTGCAGCGCGGTCGCGCCAGCATCGAATCACTGCTGGCCGGCATCCGCTTCATCCGCAGCCGGCCCGATATTCTCGGCGCCATTTCGCTGGACCTGTTCGCTGTATTGCTGGGTGGGGCCACCGCGCTGCTGCCGGTGTTCGCCAAGGACATCCTGTTGACCGGCCCCCTGGGCCTGGGCCTGCTGCGCTCGGCACCGGCGGTGGGGGCGTTGTGCATGTCGCTGTGGCTGGCACGCTTCCCGTTCGAGCGCAACGTCGGGCGGACCATGTTTACCGCTGTCGGCGTGTTCGGCGTGGCCACCATCGCCTTCGGCCTGTCGACCTCGTTCTGGTTCTCGCTGGCGGTGCTGGTGGTGCTAGGCGCGGCGGACATGATCAGCATGGTCATTCGCAGTTCGTTCGTGCAGCTGGAGACACCAGATGAAATGCGTGGCCGGGTAAGCGCGGTGAACGGGTTGTTCATTGGTGCCTCGAACCAGCTCGGCGAGTTCGAATCCGGGGTGACGGCGCACTGGTTTGGCACAGTGCCGGCAGTGGTGATGGGCGGGGTGGGCACGCTGGTGGTGACCGGGGTGTGGATTAAAATGTTCCCGACACTGGCCAAGCGGGACCGGTTGCATAACGGTTGATCAGTTGCCTGTGCCGGCCTCTTCGCGGGACGAGCCCGCTCCCACAGGGCCGGTACCGGCTATGGAAACCCATTCCCCAACGGCCATAGGCCCCCGCCAAGCATGCTGGTATGATGCGCGGCTTTTTTCCTCCCCACACAAAACCACGGCAACCGGTACGGTCTGTGCTTTGCTGATGGGGTCGATACATTCATGGCGCCGGGGGCGCCTTGGGGAGCGGGCATGCTGGAAAGGCTGTTTCAACTAAAAGCACACAACACCAACGTGCGCACCGAGATTCTCGCGGGCGTCACCACCTTCCTGGCGATGGCCTACATCCTGTTCGTCAACCCGAGCATCCTCGGCGAGACCGGCATGGACAAGGGCGCGATCTTCGTCGCCACCTGCCTGGCAGCGGCCATCGGCTCCACCACCATGGGCCTGATTGCCAACTACCCAATCGCCCTGGCGCCGGGCATGGGCCTGAACGCGTTCTTCACCTACACCGTGGTGCTGCACATGGGCCACACCTGGCAAGTCGCGCTGGGCGCGGTGTTCCTGTCGGCGGTGATGTTCTTCCTGCTGTCGATCTTCCGCATCCGCGAGTGGATCGTTAACAGCATCCCGCTGCCGCTGCGCTCGGCCATCGCTGCTGGTATTGGTTTGTTCCTGGCGCTGATCGCCTTGCATAACGCGGGCATCGTCGTCGATAACCCAGCCACCTTGGTGGGCATGGGCGACCTCAAGCAGCCCTCGGTGATTCTCGCCACGCTGGGCTTCTTCCTGATCGTCGGCCTTGAGTCGCTGAAGGTGCGCGGCGCGGTGTTGATCGGCATCCTGGCCGTCACCGTCGCGTCGATCGCAATGGGTGTGACGCCGTTCGGCGGGGTCGTGTCGATGCCCCCTTCGCTGGCACCCACCTTCCTGCAGCTGGACATCGCCGGTGCCCTCGACGTGGGCCTGATCAGCGTGATCTTCGCATTCCTGTTCGTTGACCTGTTCGACAACTCCGGCACCCTGATCGCCGTGGCCAAGCGCGCCGGCCTGATGGGCAAGGACGGCCACATGCCGAAGATGGGCCGCGCCCTGATCGCCGACAGCACCGCCGCCATGGCCGGTTCCCTGCTGGGGACCTCGACCACCACCAGCTATATCGAGTCCGCTGCGGGCGTGAGCGCCGGTGGCCGCACCGGCCTGACCGCCATCGTGGTTGCCGTGCTGTTCCTGCTGGCGTTGTTCTTCGCTCCGCTGGCCGGTAGCGTGCCGGCGTTCGCCACCGCACCGGCGCTGCTGTTCGTCGCGGTGCTGATGGCCTCGGGCCTGGCAGAAATAAACTGGGACGACGTCACCGAAGCCGCGCCGGTGGTAGTGACCGCCCTGGCCATGCCGCTGACCTACTCGATCGCCAACGGTATCGCCTTCGGCTTCATCTCCTGGACCGCCGTCAAGCTGATCTCCGGCCGCCACCGCGACCTGAACCCGGCCTTGGTGATCCTTTCCATCCTGTTCGTCATCAAGCTGGGCTGGTTCAACGCATGAGTGCTGCTTTCGACCCCTCCTCCTACGCCACCCAGCTGGACGCCAAGGTGGCCCGGCTACGCGAGCTGCTGGCGCCCTTCGGTGCGCCGGAACCCGCAGTTTTCGACTCGCCGCGCGAGCACTACCGCCTGCGCGCCGAGTTCCGCCTGTGGCGCGAGGACGGCCAGCGCCACTACGCCATGTTCGCCCCGGGCGACAAGCACAAGGCGATTCTGATCGACGATTTCCCCATTGCCAGCGAGCGCATCAATGCACTGATGCCGCGCCTGAAGGCGGCCTGGCAAGCCAGTGAGGAACTGGGCAATCGCCTGTTCCAGGTGGAGTTCCTCACCACCCTGGCCGGCGATGCGATGATCACGATGTGTTACCACCGCCCGCTGGACGAGGCCTGGGAAGCGCAAGCGCGGCAACTGGCCGAAGCGCTGGGTGTGAGCGTGATTGGCCGCTCCAAGGGCAAGCGCCTGGTGATCGGCCGCGACTACGCGGTGGAAAAACTCGACGTGGCCGGCCGTGTGTTCAGCTATCGCCAGCCGGAAGGTGCGTTCACCCAGCCCAACGGCGCGGTGAACCAGAAAATGCTGAGCTGGGCCTACGAGGCCATTGGCGAGCGCCAGGACGATTTGCTGGAACTGTACTGCGGCAACGGCAACTTCACCCTGCCACTGGCCACCCGCGTGCGTCAGGTACTGGCGACCGAAATCAGCAAGACCTCGGTCAATGCTGCGCTCAGCAACCTCGAAGAGAACGCTGTGGATAACGTGCGACTGGTGCGTTTGTCGGCAGAAGAGCTGACCCAGGCGCTGAATGAGGTGCGGCCGTTCCGTCGCCTGGAAGGCATCGACCTGAAGAGCTACACGTTCGGTACGGTGTTCGTCGACCCGCCGCGGGCAGGGATGGACCCGGACACCTGCGAGCTGACCCGGCGTTTCGAGCGGATTCTGTACATCTCGTGCAACCCGGAAACCCTGGCGGCGAACATCGCCCAGTTGCAGGACACCCACCGCATCGAGCGCTGTGCGCTGTTTGACCAGTTCCCCTATACCCACCACATGGAGAGTGGGGTGTTGCTGGTTCGGCGTTAAAGCATTCGCGGGGCAAGCCCGCCCCCACAGGACAGTGCAGTACCTGTGGGAGCGGGTTTGCCCCGCGAATGGGCCGCAAAGCGGCCCCGGGCTTCAACTCAGAAGTCGAAGAAGACGGTCTCGCCTTCCCCCTGAATACGGATATCGAAACGATACGCCGTTTTCCCATCCACTTCGCAACGCTTGGCAATCAAGGTTTCACGCCGCTGCGGCTGCTCGATCAGGTTGAGCACCGGGCACTTGGCGTTGGCTTGTGCTTCATCATCGAAGTACAGGCGCGTGTGCAGGTGGATGTTGATGCCACGGGCAAACAGGCTGATGTTGATGTGCGGCGCCATCGGCACGCCAGCAGCATTGTTCACCACACCCGGCTTGACCGTGTGCAGCGTCCACTCGCCAGCATCGAAGGTGGTGGCGGTGCGGCCGAAGCTGTTGAAGGCGTTCTCCAGGTTGTAGGCATCCTGATACTCGCCATTGGCGTCGGCCTGCCACACTTCCAGGAACGAGTCGCGCACCAGATGGCCGTTACCGTCATACACCTGGCCGAGCAGCAGAATGTGCTCGCCTGGCGCGTCCGGCTTGGCCAGGCGGTTCCAGATTTCCTGATCGCGGGTCGGGTTGCCGGCCGCTTCCAGGGCCAGGCCGATGTGCACGTAGGGGCCGGCGGTCTGCGAAGGGGTTTCCGGCAGCAGTTCGATTGGCATGGCGGGTTCCTCAGCAGTTTTCGAAGTGGGTCTTGCGCTGGCCGCGCAGCACGATGTCAAAGCGGTAGGCCAGGCAGTCCATCGGGTTGGCGTTGCTCATGTCGAGCTTGGCGATCAACTGCTGTACAGCTTCAGGGTTGGCGATCGACTTGACGATCGGGCACATCGGGATCAGCGGGTCACCCTCGAAATACAACTGGGTGATCAGCTTGGTCGCAATCGACGGGCCGCTGATGCCGAAGTGGATGTGCGCCGGGCGCCAGTCGTTCGGGCCGTTGCGCCATGGGTACGGGCCCGGCTTGATGGTGCGGAAGCTGTAGTAGCCGTCGCTGTCGGTCAGGCAACGGCCGACACCACCAAAGTTCGGGTCCAGCGGTGCCAGGTAACGGTCGTTCTTGTGCCGGTAGCGGCCACCGGCGTTGGCTTGCCACATCTCCACCAGGGTGTTCGGCACAGGCTTGCCGTACTGGTCGACGACGCGGCCGGCCACGATGATGCGCTCGCCGATTGGCAGGCCACCGTTGTTGAAGTTCAGCAGCAGGTCATGGTCGTGGGCGCCGAAGCCCAGGTGGGAAAAGTTCGGACCAGTGGTTTCGCTGATCGACTGTGGAATGCTGACCAGTGCCTGGCGCGGCGAGCGGGCAATGGACGTTTTGTAGTCAGGCGTAAGGGCTTTGGGGTGCCAGTTGCGATCACGGATCACGAAGCGGCTGTTGTCCTGGGCGGGCATGCCGGTTTCCTCTCTTGGAATTATGTGAACGCCTGGGCGTGGCAGGCGGACTTACAGTTTCCGGCAGGTCGCGGCCATTGAATATTGAAATCGACCACTAGTTCCATAACCAAATGGTTATGCATGAACACTTTGGCCTGACACCTGACGCTGCCGTGAACTAATCTTTGTCTTCTTGTTTCACGGCTCGGGAGAGCACACATGGAATGGCGAAAAGGCCGACGCAGCGACAACGTGGTCGATGCCCGGGGCGAAGGTGGCGGTGGCGGCGGCATGCGCTTCGGCGGCGGCAAGGGGCTGGGGCTCGGCGCAATTCTGCTGATCGTCGGCATCGGCTGGCTCACCGGGCAGGACCCGTTGCAGATTCTTGGCCAGCTCACCGGCCAGATGGCGCAGCAGCAACAGCAGACAGCGCCCAGTGGTGCGGGCGGCAAGGCGCCACCGGCCAACGACCAGCAAGCCGAGTTCGTTGCCTCGGTCCTGGGCGACACCGAAGACACCTGGAAAGCGCTGTTTGCCGAAGCCGGCAAGCAATACCGTGACCCCAAGCTGGTGCTGTTCAGTGGCCAGGTCAATTCGGCCTGCGGCTTTGCCTCGGCGGCCGTGGGGCCCTTTTACTGCCCGGCAGACCAGCGGGTTTATCTGGACATGTCGTTCTTCCGTGAAATGGAAACCCGCTTCGCTGCGGCCGGCGACTTCGCCCAAGCCTACGTGATTGCCCACGAAATCGGCCACCATGTGCAGACCCTGCTGGGCGTTTCGGCCAAGGTCGACGCCGCCCGCCGCAACGGCCAGCGCATGGAGGGCGACAACGGGCTGCTGGTACGCCAGGAGCTGCAAGCCGACTGCCTGGCCGGCGTATGGGCCTACCAGGCGCAAAAACGCCTGAACTGGCTGGAGCCGGGCGACGTCGAGGAAGCGCTGAACGCGGCCAACGCCATTGGCGATGACCGCCTGCAACAGCAAGGCCGCGGCCGCGTGGTACCGGACTCCTTCACCCATGGCACCTCGGCGCAGCGAGTGCGCTGGTTCAAGGCCGGGTTTGCGCAAGGTGAGGTGAACAGCTGCGATACCTTCAGCGCGCGCAGCCTCTGAAACTGCCGGGGCTGCATAGCGGCCCCTGGTTATCCAGTTACAAATCTGCTGAAAAAGCGTTTCAGCTTCCCGGATCATTGCCGATAACCCCTGCACGAGTCAGCGGGCACCCAGAACAACAACGCCTTGCGATCGAAGATCAAGAGAGCGAAAACTACTTCTGGAGTGCGTGCATGAACAGCTGGTTCGCCAACATCAGCGTCAACCTAAAACTTGGCCTGGGCTTCGGCCTGGTGCTGATCCTCACTGGCCTGCTGGCCCTGACTGGCTGGACCAGCCTGGGCAGCCTCATCGACCGCAGCAACTGGATGGGTGACATCGGCCAGCTCAACAAAGACCTGACCGACCTGCGTATTGCGCGTCTGCAGTACATGATCGCCAACGGCGACGATGCCGCCGCCGCCAACACCCAGACCAAGCTGGATGCCTTCAGCAAGCAGCAGGCCTACCTGGCCAGCACCTTCAACAGCCCGGACAACGTCAAACTGCTGAATGAGCTGGGCGCAACCATCAGCGCCTACAAGGTATCGCTCAACAAGATGCGCCAAGGCTACGACGCCACCCGCGCAGCCCGCGTCTCCATGGACAGCTCGGCCACCCGCGCCGATCAGGCGATGGACGCCCTCAGCCAGGAAGTCATGGCGCGCCCAGAGGCCGACAGCGTACGCCTGGCCCAGTACCTGTTGATCAGCAAGGCCCGCCAGCAACTGCTGCAGGTGCGCATCGACGTGCGCGGCTACATTGCCGACAACAGCGCTGCCAACGAGCAGGCCGCCCTGCGCCAGCTGGATGCAGCGCTAGCCGATATCGACAACCTCAAGCGCCAGCTGCCCACCGAAGACGCCCGCCTGCAACAGTTCGAAAGCGCGGTACTGGCCTACCGTGACGCCGTGCGCCAGTTCCGCGACGCGGTCGCCAACATCACCACCTCACGCGCCGAAATGACCGTGCAGGGCGCCGATATCGTCAAGCGCAGCGATGCGCTGTACCAGATCCAGCTGGAACGCCGCGACATCGAGAGCACCCAGGCCCGTAGCCTGCAGGCCATCGCTACCCTGCTGGCACTGCTGGTCGGCATCCTGGCAGCGGTACTGATCACCCGCCAGATCACCGGCCCACTGCGTGAAACCCTGGTAGCGGTGGAAAAGATCGCCAGCGGCGACCTCACCCACCACGCGCGCATCACCCGCCGCGACGAATTGGGCGTGCTTCAGCAAGGCATCGCGCGCATGGGCACCACCCTGCGCGAGCTGATCAGCGGCATCCGTGATGGCGTCACCCAGATCGCCAGCGCCGCCGAAGAGCTGTCGGCGGTCACCGAGCAGACCAGTGCCGGCGCCAACAGCCAGAAGGTCGAAACCGACCAGGTGGCCACTGCCATGCACGAAATGGCCGCGACCGTTCAGGAAGTGGCGCGCAACGCCGAGCAGGCCTCGCATGCCGCCACCGGTGCCGACGACGAAGCCCGCGCCGGCGACCGCGTGGTCGGCGAAGCGATTGGCCAGATCGAGCGCTTGGCGGAGGACATGCACCGTTCCACCGAAGCCATGAACCTGCTGCAGCAGGAAAGCCAGAAGATCGGTAGCGTCATGGACGTGATCAAGTCGGTGGCCGAACAGACCAACCTGCTGGCGCTCAATGCGGCGATCGAGGCGGCACGGGCTGGCGAGGCCGGGCGTGGTTTTGCCGTGGTCGCCGACGAAGTGCGCGGCTTGGCCCAGCGCACGCAAAAGTCCACCGAAGAGATCGAAGAGCTGATTGCCAGCCTGCAGCATGGCACCCAGCAAGTGGCGAACGCCATGCAGGGCAGCCGTAGCTTGACCGACAGCAGCGTCGAGCTGGCGCGCAAGGCCGGAGCCTCGCTGGAGAACATCACCAGTACGGTGTCGGGCATCCAGTCGATGAACCAGCAGATTGCGGCGGCGGCGGAGCAGCAGAGTGCGGTGGCTGAAGAGATCAGCCGCAGCATCCTGAATGTGCGTGATGTGTCCGAGCAGACGGCGGCGGCCAGTGACGAGACGGCAGCGTCGAGTGTGGAGCTGGCGCGGTTGGGTGGGCAGTTGCAAATGCTGGTCAGCCAGTTCCGCGTCTGACCTGGGTAACCCGGGGCCGCTTTGCGGCCCTATCGCCGGCAAGCCAGCTCCCACAGGGATGCCGATGCCCACGAGGCCTGTGCGGTCCCTGTGGGAGCTGGCTTGCCGGCGATAGGGCCGGTACAGGTGTCCGCTTACTTGACGATCATCCCCACCCCACGCCCACGCGGATCGGAAGCGGTCTCAAGCTTCGCCCCATCCACCCGGATCGCCTGGATATCGCCCATCTCCCAGCCTTGGTCCTCAAGCACGTAGCCCATCTTCTTCAGCTCATCCGCCACCGGCCCGGTCAGGGGTGCATAGCTGTCAAAGTAGATAGTGTCCTTGGGCAGCAACTGATGGTGCACGCGCTGTGCCGCCACCGCCTTGTCCAGCGGCATACCGTAGTCGTACAGGTTGTTCATCACCTGAAAGATCGAGGTGAAGATCCGCGAACCGCCTGGGGTACCGATGACCAGCTCGACCTTGCCATCACGGGTCATAAGGCTGGGGCTCATCGAGGACAGCATGCGCTTGCCCGGTTCGATTGCGTTGGCATCGCCACCGACTACGCCAAAGGCATTCGCAGCGCCTGGCTTGGCGCTGAAGTCGTCCATCTCATCGTTGAGCAGGAAGCCTGCGCCCTTCACCACCACGCCACTGCCGTAGTCGAGGTTGAGGGTGTAGGTGTTGCTGACCGCATTGCCCTGCTTGTCCACGATCGAGAAATGCGTGGTCTGGTGCGGCTCAAGGCCCGGTTTGACCTTGTCGGTGTCGGAAATGGCCTTGGGGTTGACCTGCGCGGCGCGCTTGGCCAGGTAGTCCTTGGCCACCAATTGGTCCACCGGCACCTTGGTAAAGGCCGGGTCGCCCAGGTAGTCGGCACGGTCAGCGAAAACGCGCTTCTCGATTTCGGCCAACAGGTGAATGTACTGCGCCGAGTTATGCGCTACGCCCTTGAAGTCCGCCGCGCGGTCTTCCTTGATGCCCAACAGCTGGGCCAGGGCGACACCGCCAGAACTTGGCGGTGGTGCGGTATAGACCACATTGCCACGCCAGCTCACCGCCATCGGCTCACGCCATACGGCTTTGTAATCCTTCAAGTCATCCTTGGTGATCAGGCCCTTGTCAGCCTGCATCTGTGCCACCAGCAGGTCGGCGGTCTTGCCCTGGTAGAACTCGCTCACGCCCTTGTCGGCAATGCGTTCCAAGGTCTGAGCCATTTCTGGCTGCTTGAACAACTCGCCGACCTTCATGTTGCCAAAGTAGTCATTGAAGTTGGTCGCAGTCTTGAACATGCCCTGGGCATCGTTGCGGTACTGGTACTGTTTTTCAGCCACCTTGAAACCGTTTTTCGCATAGCCGATGGCCGGGGTCAGCAGCTCGCTCCAGGGCAGCTTGCCGAACTTCTGGTGCGCCTCCCACAGGCCCATCACCGTGCCTGGCACACCCGCAGCGCGAACCCCGACCAGGCTCAGGTTTTCGATGACCTCACCCTTGTCGTCCAGGTACATGTTGCGTGTAGCGGCCTTTGGCGCGACTTCGCGGTAGTCGAGGAAGTACGGTTTGCCGTCGACGAACAGGGTCATGAACCCACCACCGCCAATGTTACCGGCCTCCGGATAAGTCACCGCCAGGGTGAAGGCAGTGGCCACTGCGGCATCTACCGCGTTACCGCCCTTTTTCAGAATATCGGCGGCCACCTGTGCACCATATTGATCGGGTGCAGCCACCGCGCCGCCCTCCAGCGTGGCGGCATAAACCGAGGAACAGCTCAGGATCGCGGCTGCGAGAGCCAGGTACTGGAACGGGACAATACGCATGACACTTCCTTGGTGTTGTTTTTGTTGAGCACTCAGTAAGACCCAAGCGTTTCGACTGTGCAATCAACCGTAGGAAATTTCGCCGCCTGTGGACAGGATCTGTCGCGTTCAGGCAACTCAGCAGGCGTACATCGCCAGCTTGCGCTGGATGAAATCGAGGAAGCACTGGATACGCAGCGCCAGCTGGGTGTTGCGGTAGTACACCGCGTGGATCGGCTGGCGGTAGCCATTGTTGGCCTCGCTCAGCAGCACCTGCAGACGCCCGGTGCGGATGTCCTCGTGGGTCATGAAGTGCGACAGGCTGACGATGCCCTCGCCGGCCAACGCCAGCTGGCGCAGGGTTTCACCGCTGGAGGCGATCAGCGCCGGGCGGATGCTGAAGCGGTCACCCTGAGCGTGGCGCAGCGGCCAATGGTTGAGCGATTCGGGCTGGCTGAAACCGAGCAGGCAGTGGCTGGCAAGGTCTTCGACCCGCTGCGGCGTGCCGTGCTGCTCAAGGTAGGCCGGGCTGGCCAGCACCTGTACCGGGCTGCACCCCAGGTTGCGTGCGTGCAGGCTGGAATCGGCCAGCTCGCCGATGCGGATCGCCACATCGGTGCTTTGCTCCAGCAGGTCGATGATCAGATCATCGGTGTTCAGTTCAAGCTCGATGCCGGGGTACTGGCGACGAAACTCGCCGATCCACGGCAGGATGGCATGCAGCATGAACGGCGCAGCGGCGTTGATACGCAAGCGCCCGCTGGGTGTCTGGCGGTTCATCGACAGACGCTCTTCCATCTCGTTCATCTGCTCCAGAACCTGCCGCGAGCGCTCAAGGAAGTAACGGCCCTCTTCCGTGAGGTCCATGCGCCGGGTGGTGCGGTTGACCAGGGTGGTACCCAGCTTGCCCTCCAGGCGCGACAAGGTGCGGCTGACGGCGGATGGGGTCTGGCCCATCTGATCGGCGGCAGCAGAAATCGAGCCGCAGTCGATGACGGCGACGAATACCTGGAGTTCTTCGGATCGGGTTTTCACATCTGGGCCTGTGGTTGGTCTGCGCAAGGATTAGATAGCCGCTTGTCGAGGCCACGTCCAGCAGCGCCTTTACCGGCCTCTTCGCGGGGCAAGCCCGCTCCCACAGGTTTTGCACAACAATCAGGAACTGTGGAGAACTTGTGGGAGCGGGCTTGCCCCGCGAAGAGGCCGGAAAAGGCAACCTACTGCTGTGCCCTGCCGAACACCTTGTCCAGATGTGCCTCATAAGCAGCCAACGCCGCCGGCACATCCGGGCGCTTCATCACATCCACCGCCAGGTAAGTCGGCAGGCCAGTCATGCCAAGGAACTGGTTGGCCTTGTGGAACGGGAAGTACACGGCATCCACACCTTTGCCTTCGAAGAAGTCGCTCGGGTCATCGAACGCCTGCTGCGGCGCATTCCAGGTCAGCGACAGCATGTACTGCTTGCCGTGCACCAGCCCACCGCTGCCGTATTTCTGCGAGTGGTCCGAACGGGTACGGCCATCGTTGGCGTAAAGGCTGCCATGGCCCGCGGTAAAGACTTCGTCGATGTACTTTTTCACGGTCCAGGGTGCGCCCATCCACCAGCCCGGCATCTGGTACACGATCACATCGGCCCAGAGAAACTTCTCGACCTCGGCCTGCACGTCGTAGCCGCCGTCGATGAAGGTCTGCTGCACATCGTAACCGGCACGGTCCAGGTGAGCGATGGCCGCTTCGTGCAAGGTCGCGTTGAGGCGGCCTTCGGAATGGGCGAACTGTTTACCACCATTAAGCAGAAGGATCTTTTTCATGCTGGCCTCCCGGGCCGAGTGAAAATTTGATGCCGGCAGGTTAGAGGCTCGCGGGGCTGGGATACAGCAATGACGGGGCAAAATACAATTGAGCAGAAGTCACGAATGGGTAAAGCATTATTGCCTTAGAATCGTTTCACCACCCATCATCGAGTAGTGCCCCATGAGTGAGCAGTTCGCCTTCATCCTCAAAGCCAAGACCCGCCCGGAAATGGCTGATGCGTTCGAAACCCTGTTCCGCCCCTACGTCGAGCCCAGCCGCCAGGAACCGGGCTGCATCGAGTACCACATGCTGCGCGACCAGCAGGACCCAAGCCTGTTCGTGTTCTTTGAAGTGTGGGCCGACCAGGCTGCACTGGACGTGCACTCGGCTTTGCCGCACATGAAGGCGTTTTTTGAAAAGCGCATGGACTACCTGGAGCGCGATTTCGATATCCAGCGGGTCGACATGCTCAGTGCCTCGTCCGCTAGCCGTTGATCAGCAAGTGGCCGCCGAGTGCGGCCAGGCCGATGAAAAAGCAACGCTTGAACAGCAGCGCGCTGATGCGCTGACGCAACCACTGCCCGGCCAGCATGCCGAGCAAGGCGGGCGCCAGCATCAGCAGCGAAGCCCCCAACGCCTGGCCCCCCAGGGCATCCTGCCCGGCCAGGCCAACCGCCAGCGCCACGGTTGAAACCGTGAACGACAGGCCCAGGGCCTGGATCATCTGTTCACGGCTCAGGCCCAGGCTCTGCAGGTAGGGCACAGCAGGTATCACGAACACCCCGGTTGCCGCCGTGATCACCCCCGTCATCAGCCCGCAGACCGGCCCTAGCCAACGCTCGTGCGCGGGCGCCAGGTGCAAGCTTGGGCCGAGCAGGCCGTACAACGCATATGCCAACAAGGCCGCACCCAGTGCGTGCGCGGCCCATGGGCCACTGTCGATCCCCAACCAGGCACTGCCCAGCAGGGTGCCAATGAAGATCAGCGCCAGCATCGGCCCCAGCCGCGCCAGCAACGCACGCAGGTGCCCGCCGCTGGCCAGTTGCCAAATGTTGGTGAGGGTCGAAGGCACGATCAGCAATGCTGCAGCCTGCGCCGGTGGCATAGCCAGGCCCAGCAGGCCCATGGCGATGGTCGGCAGGCCCAGGCCGATTACCCCCTTCACCGCACCCGCCAGCAGGAAGGTCAGTACCACCAGCAGCGACAATGCCGGGCCAATGTTCTGGTAGAAAGCGAGCGAAGTAGTCATGGGCGGATGATGGCCGGTTCCGGGCTGCGGGAAAATCTGCCATATACTCAGCCAGACTCTTGCAATGACAGAGCCACATGCATTTCGACCTGATCGACCTCAAACTGTTCCAGCACACCCTGGAATGCGGCAACATCACCGCCGGCGCCAGCCGCAGCCACCTGTCGCTGCCGGCCGCCAGCGCGCGCATCCGCGCCATGGAGGCATCGCTGGGTATCCCGTTGCTGGCGCGCAACCGCCGTGGCGTGCAGCCGACCCCGGCTGGCCAGGCACTGCTGCAGCATGCACGTCTGATAGGCCAGCAGGTCGAGCGCCTGCAGTTTGATCTGGGCCAGTACGCGCAAGGGCAGCAGGGCCAGGTGCGCTTGCTGTGCAACACAGCAGCACTTACAGAGTACCTGCCGGAGCTGCTGGCCAGCTATCTGGCTGAAAACCCCGGGGTCAGCGTGGATGTGCAGGCGTTGCCGAGCCTGCGCATCGTGCAGGCGATTACCCAGGGCATGGCGGACCTTGGCATCGTATCGACCGCCGCGCCCAATCAACACCTGCAGACCCGCCCGTTTCGCGATGACCCGCTGGTGCTGGTGACACCCTTGGGCCACCCGTTGGCCAGTGAGGCCGCGCCCCGCTTCATCGACAGCCTGGTCCATGGCCATGTCGGGCTGGGCGCCAGTAGCGCGTTGGCGCAGTATCTGGAGGAGCAGGCACTGCGCGAGGGGCGCCGCATGCAAGTACGGGTGCGGGCCGAGGGTTTCGATGGGGTGATCCGCATGGTTGCTGGCGGGGCCGGCGTCGGGGTGGTGCCGCTGGCAGCCGTGAAGCGCTGGCAGGGCGTGTTGCCAATGCACTGGGTGGCGCTGGAAGAGGCGTGGGCCAACCGCAAGTTGCTGGTGTGCGCGCGGGATTTTGCGGCGTTACCGGGCTATGCCGCAGCATTGGTAACCACCCTCACCCGTTGAAGCGGTAGTTCCTGCACAGGAAGTGCATTTTTTTGGCCGGTCGCACACAATCCTCCCATCGCACCACGAAAAAGGATTTCACAGTGGCATCGATCTACCAGCTCAAACCACGCTTCCAGGCCCTGCTGCGCCCGGCAGTCCAGCGCCTTTACGACCGCGGTGTCACCGCCAACCAGGTCACCGTCGCCGCCGCAGTGGTGTCGATCCTGCTGGGCCTGCTGCTGGCCAGCCTGCCCCACATTACCTGGCTGTTCATCCTGATACCGGTCTGGATGCTGCTGCGCATGGCGCTGAATGCGGTCGACGGTATGCTGGCCAGGGAGTTCGGCCAGCAATCCACCCTCGGCGCCTACCTCAATGAACTCTGCGACGTAATCGCCGACGCCGCCCTGTACCTGCCCTTCGCCCTGCTGGCCGGGGTTTCACCAACGCTGGTGGTGCTGCTGGTGCTGTGTGCCACCTTCAGTGAATACGCCGGTGTCATGGGCCCGCTGGCCGGTGCATCGCGGCGTTATGACGGCCCCATGGGCAAAAGCGACCGGGCCTTTGCCTTCGGCGTGCTGGGCACCGGGGTCGCCTTTGGCCTGCTGAACGGCAGCTGGGTCAATGGCTTGCTGCTGGTCATCCTCGCGCTCTCGCTCTATACCCTCTACAACCGGGTTCGCCAGGGGCTGGCCGAAACCCGCTGAGCCCAAAGCCGCCGCAAAAAGGACGTTGATCATGCGCCAAGCGCAAGCGCTGCACTTCTCCACCCATGACGGTGTCGAGTTGCACTACCGTCATTGGCCTGCCAACCGCAACGAGCACCAGCCACGCCGGGCCGTGGTGATGTTCCACCGCGGCCATGAACACGGCGGGCGCATGGCCCACCTGGCCGATGAACTGGACATGCAGGGCTATGACTTCTTCGCCTGGGATGCCCGCGGCCATGGCCAGTCGCCAGGCGCACGTGGCGACAGCCCGGGGTTTGCCACCAGCGTGCGCGACGTGCAAACCTTCATCGAACATATCCAGGCACATCACGGCATCGCCGAGCACGACATGGTGGTGCTGGCGCAAAGCGTCGGCGCTGTACTGATTGCCACCTGGGCCCACGACTATGCACCCAAGGTGCGCTGCCTGGTACTGGCCTCACCAGCGTTCAAGGTCAAGCTCTACGTGCCGTTCGCCCGCCCGGGCCTGAAGCTGCTCAAGGCCTTGCGCGGCAACTTCTTCGTCAACAGCTACGTCAAGCCCCGCCTGCTCACGCACGACCCCGAGCGGGTCATGTCATACGTGGCCGACCCGCTGATCAGCCGGCCGATTTCGGTGACCATGCTGCTGGGCCTGTACGAAGCCGCTGACCGGGTGGTGGCGGATGCCCAGGCCATTCAGGTACCGACCCAGTTGCTGGTATCCGGGGCCGATTTCGTGGTCGAGCGCCAGCCGCAGGAACGCTTTTTCGAACGGCTGGGCAGCACGCGCAAGGAAATGCACCTCCTGCCGGGTTTCTTCCACGATACCCTTGGCGAACGTGACCGGGCCCATGCCCTGAAGCGCATCGAGCGATTTGTGGAGCATTGCTTCGCCAGCCCCGCCGCGCTGCCCTCACTGCTCGATGCCGACAAGACCGGCGCCAGTTGCGCCGAAGCCGAAAGCCTGGCCGCACCATTGCCACGCCACTCGCCGCGTGACCTTTACTGGCGCGCTAGCCGCGCTGGGCTAAGCCTGGGCAAGGGACTGTCTGCGGGTGTGAAACTGGGCTTTGACACCGGCTTCGACTCGGGCAGCACGCTCGACTATGTGTACCGCAACCAACCGACCGGCAAGGGCAAGCTGGGCCGCCTGATCGACCAGCACTACCTCGACGCTATCGGCTGGCGCGGTATTCGCCAGCGCAAGCTCCACGTCGAAGAGCTGCTGCGCTTGGCCATCAACCGGCTGCGCGAACAACAACGGCCAGTGCACATTGTCGATATCGCCGCCGGTCATGGCCGCTACATCCTCGAAGCCCTGCAAGACCTTGAGCAGTTGCCTGATTCGATCCTGCTGCGCGACTACAGCGAGCTGAACGTGCAGCAAGGCAGCGCGCTGATCGCCGAAAAGGGCCTGGCTGACATCGCCCGTTTCGTCCAGGGCGATGCCTTCGACCGCCAGAGCCTCGCCACGCTGGAACAGCCACCGACCCTGGCCGTTGTATCGGGGCTCTACGAACTGTTCCCCAGCAACCAACTGGTGGGCAATTCGCTGGCCGGCCTGGCCGATGCCGTGGAAGATGGCGGTTATCTGGTCTACACCGGCCAGCCGTGGCACCCACAACTGGAAATGATCGCCCGCGCGCTCACCAGCCACCGAGGCGGCGAGGCCTGGGTGATGCGACGCCGCAGCCAGGCCGAAATGGACCAGTTGGTAGAAGCAGCCGGCTTCCGCAAGCTGGCCCAGCGCATCGATGAATGGGGTATTTTCAGCGTCAGCCTGGCACAGCGGGTGCGCTGAATGAACCCACCACGCGAGCCTGGGCTGGTACGCCGAGGGGTGTTCTGGCTTCTGCTGCTGGGGCCGTTGTTCTTCCTCAGTTACGGGCTGGCGAACAACCATACCGCCGGCCGCAGTGATGTCGGCAGCCTGGTGTTCGGCTGGGAGCGCAGCATGCCGCTGTGGCCTTGGACGATCATCCCGTACTGGTCGATCGACTTGCTCTACGGGCTGTCCTTTCTGCTGCCGCGTACGCGCCAGGAAATGGACCGGCATGCGCTGGCACTGCTCAGCGCACAAGTGATCAGTGTCACCTGCTTCCTGCTGTGGCCGCTGCGGTTCACCTTCGAACGGCCGGAGCTGGGCGGGCTGTTCGGCTGGCTGTTCGATGTGCTAATGGGGTTCGACAAGCCGTTCAACCAGGCGCCTTCGCTGCACATTGCGCTGCTGGTGATCATCTGGACGATGTTTGCCCGGCATGTGCGGCGTCAGCCCTGGCGATGGCTGATGCATGGCTGGATGGCGTTGATCGGGGTGTCGGTACTGACCACCTGGCAGCACCATTTCATCGATGTACCCACGGGGGCATTGGCGGGGTTTGCCTGCGTCTGGCTGTGGCCGTATCAAGGGCGGCTGCCCTGGCAGCAGGTGCACTTTGCACGGGATGCCAAGCGCTGGTGGGTCGCGTTTTGTTATGCCCTGGGCGCAGTGTTGTGCGCAGTGCCTGCCGTTGAATTGAGCGGTGCCTGGTTGTGGTTGGCTTGGCCGAGTCTATCGCTGGCGCTGGTTGCGCTGAATTATGCCGTGTTCGGTGCAGGCGGGTTTCAGAAAGGCGCCGATGGGCGCTTGTCGAGCGCGGCCATATGGCTGCTGACACCGTACCTGGTCGGAGCGTGGGTCAATTCGCGGCTCTGGACCTGGCACCACCCGCAGGCCGATGAGGTGTGCGATGGCGTGTATCTGGGGAGGGTCCCTGGGCGCAGCACGCCGTTCGCCGCAATTGTCGATTTGTGCGCCGAGCTGCCGTGCGCTCTCAGCCGCCCTGCTGCGCACATTTGTGGGAGCGGCGTTGTGTCGCGAAAGGGCTGCGCCGCGGCCCCGGCGATGTCTGCCGCAAAGCTGAAAAACCGGGGCCGCTTCGCGCCCCTTTCGCGACACGAGGCCGCTCCTACAACGGCCGCGCCAGCCTTTGAGTATCAGTGTTTCCCTACCCTGGACCTGATAGCGCCGGACGTTGCCCTTTTACAGCAGGCCGCCGACGCCATCGAACGCCTGCGCGCCCAAGGCCCCGTACTGGTCTGCTGCGCTCTGGGCTATTCACGCAGCGCCAGCGCCGTGGCCGCCTGGCTGCTGCTCTCCGGCCGCTGCAGCGACGCCCAGCAGGCCGAAGCACTGATCCGCAAAGCCCGCCCCGGCATCGTCCTGCACCCGGCACACCGCCGGGCCCTGCAACAACTTGGAGCACAGCCATGAACCTGCGGGTGGTGGCCTGCCTGCTGGGCCGCGGCAAACAGCTGGAACGCGTGTCCGACGGGTTCACCCTGCTGGCCCTGGCCTACGGCCTTGCGCCGTTGCTGGGTGCGCCCCTTCAAACGCTGGCCAGCTTGCTGTGCGGCGTGCTGCTGGTGCTTGGCGTAGTGCACAAGTACTGGGCCATCCGCGTGGCCATGGATGCCGAACTGTTCACCCACCTCGCCAGCAGCAACCACCTGGCAGCGGACACCCAGGCCCTGGACCGCGCCCTGTTCGAGCTGAAACTGAAACCGCAGGCCACGGACGCCCGCGCCTGGCCTGAACGCAGCCAGGCCGCGTTGGGCCTGTTGCGCCGCCAGGCAGTGTGCCTGGGCCTGCAGTTGTCGCTGGCCTTGGCTACCCTGCTGACACTGCCTTTGAAGGGATGACCACCGATCCATGCTCGCCAACCTGACCGCCTACCTCATCACCTCCGCCGCCCGCCTGATCACGGGCGCCCGCGCCCTGTGGCTGGGTTGCACGCCGCTGCCAGTGCAGCGCCTGTACTTCGCCAACCACAGTAGCCACGGTGACTTCGTATTGCTGTGGGCTTCACTGCCGCAGCCCTTGCGCAAACGCACCCGCCCGGTGGCCGGCGCGGACTACTGGGCCAAGCCGGGCATCCGCGATTTTCTCATTCGCAAGGTGTTCAACGGCGTATTGATCGACCGCCAACGCAGCGAAGGGCAAGGCAGCCCGCTACAGCCGATCCTTGAAGCCGTGGCCCAAGGCGACTCGCTGATCTTCTTCCCGGAAGGCACGCGTAACCTGGGTGACGAGCCACTGATGCCGTTCAGGAGCGGGTTGTACCACCTGGCCGCGGCCCATCCCGATGTCGAGCTGGTACCGGTATGGATCGCCAACCTCAACCGCGTGATGCCCAAGGGCCGTGCCCTGCCCCTGCCGTTGCTGTGCACACTGAGCTTTGGCGAACCACTGCACCTGCACGCTGACGAAAGCAAGCAGGCTTTTCTCGAGCGGGCCAGCCAGGCCCTGCTGAACCTGGCCCCGAAGGATGCCTGAGATGGACGACAACACCCTTTCCCTGTTCGCCGGCATCGGCGCCCTGCTGCTGCTCGCCAGCGTGACCGGCCGCCTGCTCAAGTGGCGCGCCGGCCCGGCGCCACACGCGGTAATCGACAACCTCAACGCCCGCATCAACGCCTGGTGGGTGATGGTGCTGGTAATCGGCATTGCCTTCCTGTTCGGTAAATACGGCGTGATCGTGCTGTTCTATGGTGTGTCGTTCTACGCCCTGCGCGAGTTCATGACCCTCACCCCGACCCGGCGCAGCGACTACCCGGCGCTGGTGGCAGCGTTTTATGTGGCACTGCCGGTGCAGTACGTGCTGATCGCCATGGACTGGTACGGCCTGTTCAGCATCTTCATCCCGGTGTACCTGTTCCTGCTGCTGCCGATTTTGGCCAGCTTCGGCGGCGATACCACGCGCTTTCTCGAACGTGCGTCGAAGGTGCAGTGGGGGCTGATGATCGCGGTGTACTGCGTATCGTCGGTGCCCGCCTTGATGACCCTGGACATCCCCGGCTACGAGGGGCGGAACCTGCTGCTGATCGCCTGGCTGATCCTGGTGGTGCAGATCAGCGACGTGCTGCAGTACGTGTGCGGCAAGCTGTTTGGCAAGCACAAGGTGGCCCCCAACCTGTCACCGTCCAAGACCGTAGAAGGGTTGGCCGGCGGCGTGGCACTGGCCACCCTGATCGGCGCCCTGTTGTGCTGGATCACCCCGTTCACCTTCTGGCAGGCCGCGCTGATGGCGTTGGCGGTCAACGCCATGGGCTTCTTCGGCGGGCTGGTGATGTCGGCGATCAAGCGCGACCGCGGGGTGAAGGACTGGGGCCACATGATCGAAGGCCACGGCGGCATGCTCGATCGCATGGACTCGGTGTGCTTTGCCGCGCCAGTGTTCTTCCACTTTGTGCGGTACTGGTGGGCGTAGCGAATATCAAACGTCTGGCATAGCGCGACCAGACAGCTGGACGTCGAGCCCAGGCAACTGCGGCTCGGCCGATGGCCCTATGGTGACCCGTCATTCAGCCAGTCACCAGGAGTTGCCACATGTCCGATTTCATCACCGTCCTGCGCGAAACCTGCCCGACGCCGGTCGTGGACGCCACCAAGTGGAAGCGCATCGGCGGCGATCCGCACACCGTCAACCTCAATGCCTACCTGTCGGCCGACGGCAGCAAGATCATGGGCACCTGGATCTGCACCCCGGGCAAGTTCGAGGTCAACTACGAGAAGTGGGAGTTCTGCCACTTCCTCGATGGCTACTGCATCATCACCCCGGAAGGCGAAGAGCCGAAGCACCTGAAGGCCGGCGACGTGTTCGTGATCGAACCAGGTATGAAAGGCACCTGGGAAGTGGTCGAGACCGTGCGCAAGTATTTTGTCTTCGCCTGATCCCTGAAGCTACACATAGCCCTGTGTAGGAGCAGCCTTGTGCTGCGAAGAGGCCAGTTCAGACACAGCAGTTGTGTTGTCTTGGCTGGCCTCTTCGCAGCACAAGGCTGCTCCTACAACCATCTCTAGCCTGAAATACGGGCAAAAAAAATCGCGGGGCAGGTGCCCTTCCCTCTGGTGCGCAGTTACAGAGGGAAGGCCGCCTGGCCCGCGATGAAGCCCACCTCTTGCGTCAATCTTTCTTGCGATAACCCTCGACGATGGCCGAGAAGTCCTTGCCACCCTCGCCACGCAGGCTCATGGCCTGATACAGCTGCTGGGCCACAGCACCCAGGATCACCGGTTGGTGAGCCTGGCGTGCCGCTTCAGTGGCCAGCCCCAAATCCTTGAGCATCAGCTCGGCGCCAAAGCCACCGGTATAACCACGCGATGCCGGCGCCGTTTCGATAATGCCCGGCCACGGGTTGTAGGTGTCCGAACTCCAGCAACGCCCGGTCGAACTGTTGATGATGCCGGCCAGCACCTTGGTATCGATGCCCAGCGCGTTGCCCAGAGCCATGGCCTCGGACACACCGACCATCGAGATGCCCAGCAGCAGGTTGTTGCAGATTTTGGCGATCTGCCCGGTGCCGACTTCACCGCAGTGCACGATGTTGCGGCCCATCTGCTCCAGTACCGGCTTGAGCGTGGCGAACAGCTCGGCACTGGCGCCTACCATGAAGGTAAGGGTGCCGGCCGCCGCGCCGCCAGTGCCACCGGACACCGGCGCGTCGCCCATGTCTACGCCTTTGGCCGCTGCCGCCTTGGACACATCACGGGCGGTTTGCGGGTCGATGGTGCTGCAGTCCACGGTAGGCGTACCGGCACGAATACCGGCCAGCACGCCATCTTCGTTCAGGTACACGCTGCGTACATGGGCAGCAGCCGGCAGCATGGTGATCACCAGCTCGCTGTTGGCTGCCGCGTCCTTGGGTGATGGGCTGATCTGCCCACCCAGCTCGGCCAGCACGGCCTTGTTGAGGTCGAACAGGTTCAGTTGATGCCCGGCCTTGATCAGGTTGCGGGCCATGGGCGCACCCATATTGCCCAGACCAATGAATGCAATACGCATGACTTCTCCTTAGCGCAGGCTGATGGTGGTGTTCACACCGTCATTGACGCTGTCGTCATCGAACCAGCGAGCGGTGACGGTCTTGGTCTGAGTGTAGAACTGCACCACTTGCTTGCCGTACGGGCCGAGGTCGCCGAGCTTGGAGCCGCGGGAGCCGGTGAAGCTGAAGAACGGTACCGGTACCGGGATCGGGATGTTGATGCCGACCTGGCCGATATCAATTTCGCTCTGGAACTTGCGCGCTGCCGCGCCGCTCTGGGTGAACAGCCCGGTGCCATTACCGAACGGGTTGGCGTTGACCAGGGCGATGGCCTCGTCGAGGGTATCGACCTCCAGGGTAACCAGTACCGGGCCGAAGATTTCCTGGGTATAGACCTGCATGTCGGTCTTCACGCCCGAGAACAGGGTTGGGCCAACGAAGTTGCCCTGCTCGTAACCGGGCACCGTGACCTCGCGGCCATCGAGTTCCAGCTTGGCGCCTTCCTTGATGCCGCTTTCGATCAGGCCCAGCACACGCTCCTTGGCGCGTTTGGAAACCACCGGGCCAACGTCGGTGCCCGGTTCGCAGCCGGCATTGACCTTAAGTTTGCTTGCCGCTTCCTTGATGTCGGGCAGCCACTCACGGGCCTTGCCCACCAGCACCGCCACCGAGGTGGCCATGCAGCGTTGGCCCGCCGCGCCGAAGGCGGCACCGACCAGGGCGTTGATGGTTTGCGTGCGGTTGGCATCGGGCAGCACCACTGCGTGGTTCTTGGCACCCATCATCGACTGCACGCGCTTGCCGTGCTGGCTGCCGAGGTTGTACACGTGGGTGCCGACTTCAGTAGAGCCGACGAACGAAATGGCCTTGATATCAGGGTGAGTGCAGATGGCATCCACCACTTGCTTACCGCCATGCACCATGTTGAGCACGCCGGCCGGTACGCCGGCTTCCAGCGCCAGCTCGACCAGCAGCATGGTCGACAGCGGATCTTGCTCGGACGGTTTGAGCACGAAGGTGTTGCCACACACGATGGCCATGGGGAACATCCACAGCGGGATCATGGCCGGGAAGTTGAACGGGGTGATACCGGCGCATACGCCGATTGGCTGGCGCAGGGTGTAGGTATCGACACCGCCGGCGACGTTCTCGGCAAATTCGCCCATTTGCAGGGTGCCAATGGACGCGGCGTGTTCGACCACTTCCAGGCCGCGGAAAATATCGCCTTCAGCGTCGGCCAGGGTTTTGCCCTGCTCGGCGCTGAGCACCTGGGCAATGCGTTTGGTGTGTTCGCGGATCAGCGCCTGCAGCTTGAGCATGATGCGCATGCGCGCGCCGATCGGGGTGTTTCGCCAAGTCTGGAAGGCGCGGTGGGCAGCGGCCACGGCAGCGTCGACTTCCTCGACGGTGGCGAACGGCACCCGCGCCAGCACCTCTTGGGTGGCCGGGTTGACGATGTCGCGCCATTCGGTGGTCTTTGACTCGACCCACTGGCCGTCGATCAGCAGCTTCACCTGCTCTACCTTGGCCTGGTTTGGGGATTGCGGTGCGTTCATCTGCGTTCTCCTTGGAATTATTGTCGGGACGAGATCGCCAGCGCCAAGCAAACGCGAGGTGGCGTCCTGAGGCTTGTTTCGAGTATAGATGTGCAAACATCCAACAAGAACGCACAAAAAAACCGGATCATCATGCAAAAAGACCTCACATCCCTGAGCGCGCTCAACTGGGACGACCTGAAGTTTTTCCTCGAAGTGGCGCGCACCCGCAAGGCCAGCAGCGCTGCCAAACGCCTGAGCGTGGACTACACCACGGTGTCGCGGCGCATCAGCTCGCTGGAGGGGGCGTTGGGCACGCTGTTGTTTGAAAAGTCGCGGACCAACGGCTTTGTCCTTACCGCCGAGGGGCAGCGCTTGCTCGGTTATGCCGAATCGATCGAAAGCACGCTGCACATGGCGTGCGAGCAGGTGTCCGGGTCGGGCGTGGCATTGTCGGGGCATGTACGCATGGGCTGCACCGAAGGCTTCGGCAGCTTTTTCGTTACCCCGCAGCTAAGCCACTTCGTCGATGCCTACCCGGCGATTTCTGTGGATATCCTGCCGCTGCCGCACTTCATCAGCCTGTCCAAGCGTGAGGCGGACATCGTAATTGCCCTGGAGCGACCGGAGCATGGGCCTTATGTGTGCTGCAAGCTGTGCGACTACCGCTTGCGGCTGTATGCGACCCAGGACTACCTGGACAGCCATGCACCGATCCGCCAGGTAGCGGACTTGGCCAAACACCCGTTCATCAGTTACGTGGATGACCTGGCGTTCAGTTCGGAGCTTTTGTACCTGGCCAACCTGATTCCCGGCGCCAGCGCACACTTGCGCAGTACCAGTGTGATTGCGCAGTACACCGCCGCGTTGCAGGGGCGTGGGCTGGCAATACTGCCGTGCTTCCTTGCGGCGCAAGACCCGCGACTGGTGACGGTGCTGCCCGAGGAGATCGAGGTGACGCGGCAGTTCTGGATGTACTGCCGGGAGGATTTGCGCAAGTTGAAGCGCATTACCTTGCTGTGGGATTACATCCGTGGGGTGACCGAGGCGAATGCACCGTTGTTGATGGGGGAAACCCGCGAGATGCGCTTTGCCCAGGAGTGACGGTGCTGCGTAGCGCCTTTGCAGGAGCAGCCTTGTGCTGCGAAGGGGCCAGTCATGGCAATACGGCTGCTGTGCCTGGTCTGGCCTCTTCGCAGCACAAGGCTGCTCATACAAAGAAGTGTGATAGCTCAGCGGACAGCGGTCAGTAGGACGCCACCACGATCGACACCCGACGGTTCTCGGTGCGCCCCGCACTGGTACGGTTGTCCGCCACCGGTTGTGTGCTGCCCAGGCCGCGGCTCTGGATGTTCTGCGCCTGCATGCCAACCCCGACCAGCGCCCTGGTCACGCTCTGCGCGCGGCGCTCGGACAGCTGCTGGTTGTACGCCGCTTTGCCCGACGAATCGGCATGGCCATCCACCCGTACGCCCTGGATGCCAACGCCAAGCAACGCCTTGCCAATGCGTTCGACAATCGCCTGGCTCTGGCCATTGAGGCCGTCCAGATCGCTGCCGAACAGCACCTTGCCAGACAAGTCGTAAGCCCAGCCTTCATCGGTCGGGGTAAACCCTTCGCGCTTGAGTACGGCAATCTGTTCTGGGGTAAGGCCCTTGGGGGGTGCGCTCTGGCAACCGGTCAGCGCCAGCACGGCGAGTAACAAGGTCCAAAGGGAAAAGCGTAAAGCGTGTATCACGTGTTCAACTCCTGTTCTTGATTTCACTGGCGGACCGTTCCGTCTGCGCCACTTGCCAATGGCCACGGCGCTTGCGCTTGGCCTGGTACATCGCCGCATCGGCGGCATTGAGAAGACTGGCGGGGTCAGCGCCGTCATCCGGGTAATAGGCAATACCGACACTCAGTGAGGTGGCGATACTGCGGCCACTGTCCAACTGCACGGGCAGCTGCATGCTGGCAATGATCTTTTCGGCAATGTGCTCGGCGTCCTCGCGCGACTGCAAAGGCGTCAGCAGCACCGCGAACTCATCACCGCCCAAGCGTGCCACCAGGTCGTGTTCGCGCAGCTGGGCCCGCACGCGGTCGGCCACGCTGATCAGCACTTCGTCGCCCACGGCATGGCCGAGCGTGTCGTTGATCTGCTTGAAGTGGTCGCTGTCGAGGAACAGCAGCGCCAAGTGTTCCTGCTGCCGCGCCGCGTTACGCACGCTACGGCTCAGCCGCCCCTCGAAGAAGGCGCGGTTGGGCAGGCCGGTCAGGCTGTCGTGACTGGCCTGGTGCGCCAGGGTCTGGTTTTCGTTCTGCAGGTGGCTGTGCCATACCTCGAGTTCGTCGAGCAAGGCATTGAAGTCGTTGCCCAGTTCGTTGAGTTCTGCAATCCCCGCTTCCGGCACGCGCCGGTCAAAACTGCGCTCGCGGCGGGCGGCGTGGGCGACGCTGGCCAAGCCACGCAGCGGGCGGACGATATCGCTGAGCAGGCGCCGCGACAGGTATTGCGCAGCCAAGGCACTGAGTATTGTGCAGAACAGGATGCCGGCCAAGCCACTCAGCAGGAACAGCAACAGGCTACGGCCCTGGCCAACCAGTTCGATGTGCCCGACCTGCTGCTGCTGGTGCAGGATCGGCAGGTTGATCGGTTCATCCAGCAAGGCGGTGGCAACCTGCACTTCAAGCTTGGCGAGCATGCCCGTATCGCCCCGTTGCCAGTGCGCCAGCAGCTCGCCTTCGTCGTTGAAGACCTTGGCCTCGGCCACCTCCTCTTTGCTGGCGATCAGCACCAGCGATTCATTGGCTGCGGCACTGTCATCGAATACCACCGCCGCTTCCACGGTGTAGCTGATCGAACGGGCGATCAGGTGCAGGTTGTGATTGGCATAGACACGCAAGGCCAGCACGCCCAGCAGGGTAAGTGAAATACCGGCCAGGCCCACGGCGAGCAAGGCAACGCTGAGGTGGCCACGCCCAAGCACCGAACGCAGGGTTGGGCGCACGCCATGCTTGCGGGTCGGCTTCATGGCTGCACCGCCCGGCGCCGCGACAATTGCAGCACACTGGGGTGGATGCGTACGCCGGAACGCGCCACCGAGTCGAGGTTGACGTCAAAGGCCACCTGCTGATCGCTGACCCGCAGGCAGAACAGGCTACCAACCGTGCACGGGTCGTTCGCTTCGCTGATGCTCAGTACCGGGTGGCCGCTGACGCGCTCGAACAGCCGGTCGCGCTGGCCTTGGTCGAGTTTGCCGATGTAGATGGCATCGCAGGCCTGGGCGACCTGGGTGTCTTCTGCCAGCAGGCGCCGCACCTGCAGCGGGCGCCCGGACTCCTGAACATGGCCTTTGATCAGGTCATCGGCGTACTCGGTCGGGCCGACCAGGCACAAACGCAAGGGTGAGGGTTCGACGGGCCAGCGGGCGTAACTGAAGATGCCCAGGACCACCTGGGTGACGGCCTTTGCACGTTGCTGCGCCTGGGCGGCGGTTGTGCCGGGGTCTGCCCGGGCAGGGTCTGCGCAATAGAACAGGCCGGCCAGCAGTAGCGAAAGCGCACAGCTTGTCACTCGCCTTGCGGCCACGTTCATGTGGGAAATCTCTTAAAGTCCTTACCGCTATCGGCGCAACGATAGCACATGGCCGCATCGTTGTAGGAAGGAGCCCCTCATGTATCGGGATTGATGGCCCTTTCGCCGGCAAGCCAGCGCTAGGGCCTCGCGGTCTTACACCTGTTCGAGCATCAACCCGGAAATACGCCGCACCTTGCGCGCCACCGCTTCTTCGAAAATGCCCTGGCGTGGCTCGACCAGGCTGAAGCAGTGCTTGGCCCGGGTGATGCCGGTGTACACCAGTTCCTTGGTCAGCACCGGGTTGAGCGCATCCGGCAGCACCAGGGCGGTGTGGCTGAACTCCGAGCCCTGGGACTTGTGCACGGTCATGGCGAATACCGTTTCCACTTCATTGAGCCGGCTCGGCAGCACGAAACGCACACCACCACTGCCGTCGTTACGCGGGAAGGCCACCCGCAGCAGCGGCTCACCACGCTCGTCCGGCAGGCGCAGGGCAATACCGATGTCGCCGTTCATCAGCCCCAGCCCGTAGTCGTTGCGGGTCACCAGCACCGGACGGCCTTCGTACCAGGGCTGCTGGCTATCGATCAGCCCGGCAGCGTGCAGCACCCGCGCCACCCGTTCGTTGAGGCCTTCGACACCCCAGGCGCCACGACGCACCGCGCACAGCAACTGGAAGTCCTCGAAGCTGTGCAGCACCTTGCCCGCCCATTGCTCCCACGCGGGGTCGTCAAATGCAGTTTCGAGTGGAGGCCGGTAGCGGCCAAGTGTGCGCAGGTAGCTGCGATAGCCTTGCGGGCCTTCGGCACCGCGGTTCAGGCCGTCGAGTAGCAGGCGGTCGAAAGCCCGGTCCTGCTCGTGCTTGAGGGCAAGGCTGTGCACATCGGCCGGCGGCGTGGCCAGCAGGTTGCGCGCCGCATGGGAGTCCTGGCAGTTGACCAGCCGCGCCAGTTGACCAATACCGCTGCCTTCCCCGAAGCGCCGTGAGAAGCGCAGCATCACCAATTGCTGGGCCAGCGGGTTGCGCTGCTCATCACCGGCCTTCAGGCCGCTGGCGGCCAGCGACTCACCGCTGATCTGTTCCAGCCACGCAGAGGTCGCCGACGAATAGTGGCCCCCCTCGGCATCCCGGCACAGGTCGCCCAGCACCGCACCGGCCTCGACCGAAGCCAGCTGGTCCTTGTCGCCCAGCAGCACCAGGCGCGCGCGGGGTGGCAGGGCGTCGAGCAGGTTAGCCATCATTTCCAGGTCGATCATCGACGCTTCATCGACCACCAGCACGTCCAGCGGCAACGGGTTGCCTGCATGGTGGCGAAAGTGCCGCGAGCCGGGGCGGCTGCCGAGCAGACGGTGCACAGTGCTGACTTCAGTGGGGATCTGATCACGTACTTCGGCGCTGACCTGCAAGCGCTCGACTTGCTGGCCAATCGACTCCGTCAGGCGCGCAGCAGCCTTGCCGGTCGGCGCGGCCAAGCGGATGCGCAGCGGCCTGCCCTGCTCCACTGCCGGCCCCTGCAGCAAGGCCAGCAGGCGCACCACGGTAGTGGTTTTGCCTGTGCCGGGGCCACCGGTGATGATGCTGAAACCGGCACGGGTTGCCAGCGCACAGGCAAGCTTCTGCCAGTCCACCTGGCCAGCTGGCGCTCCCCCTTCGAACAGTTGCGATAGGCGACCTGACAGATCGGCCAGCGGCGCCTCGGCCTGGGTCAGGCGCTGGCGCAGGATCTGGTCGATGCGCCGCTCGTAGCGCCAGTAGCGGCGCAGGTACAAGCGCTCACCGCTGAGCACCAGTGGCCGCGCCTGCTGCCCCGGGGTATCGCCGGCAGCCACCAGCGCGCTGGCGGCGATGCGTTGGCGCCAGTCCTTCAAATCGAGGTCGGCCAGCAACTGCGAGGGCAGCAGCAAGGGGCCTGTCAAGGCGTCGCCTTCCGGCGGCAGTGACAATGCAAAATCGGGCTCGGCCAGGGTTTGTTGCAGGTCCAGGCAGACATGCCCGTGGCCCAGTTGGTGGCTGGCCAGCGCCGCCGCCAGCAATAGCAGGGGGTCGCTACCGGGGGCGCGCTCTTCGAGGAACGAGACGAACGCGCGGTCCAGGGCACGCAGCCAGCCCCGCTCTACCCAGCGGTCGAGCAGTTGCAGCAGGTCACCGCTGTCATGCTGTGGCGCCAGCGCCAGCAGGTGTTCGGCGTGCAACGGGGTGGGCAACAGGTCGACCAGGTTTCGGCTCTTGGCGCGGCTCATATCACGGCTCCGGCAAACAGGTCTTGCTGTGCCGGCGGGTGCTCGCCACGGAACAGCGCATCAAGGCGTTCAATCAGCTCGCGCGGTGGCTTGGTGTGATACACACCGTGGCCACTGCTGCTGGCGCCCCGCAGGAAGATGAACAATGCACCGCCAACATGGCGGTCGTAATCGTAGTCCGGCAAGCGAGCGCGCAACTGGCGGTGCAGGGCCAGCAGGTACAAGACGTACTGCAGGTCGTAGCGGTGCTCGAGAATGGCCTTTTCCATGGCCATGGCGTCGTAGGCCTGGATATCCGGGCCCAGCCAGTTGGACTTGTAGTCAGTCACGTAGTAACGCCCATCCAGCTCGAACGCCAGGTCGATGAAACCTTTGAACATGCCGTTGAGCACGGTCGGCTGCGCCGCCGGGCGCGCCAGGCCGGGGTGGGTGTGGCGCGCCACCAGGCGGTCGAGTTGTTCGGTGTCGACCCGGTGGCTGGCGAACCAGAACTCCATTTCGATCTGGTAATGACGCAACTGCCCGAGCGTCACGCCCTTTTCACAGCCCGGCAATGGCAGCGTCTCGCCCAGCAGGCGTTGCATCCAGTGGCTGAGGGTGGGAATCCAGCCCGCCCAGTCACGGCGATTACAGCGCTGGCCCACGGTACGCTCGATCTGCTGAGGGTTTTCGCTGACCTGGCTGAAGCCCTCCCGGCCGGCCCATTCCAGCAAGCCATGCAGGAAAGTGCCAGGGTTCGGCCCTCGCGGAAAGCGGTGGATATCGCCACTGTCGGCCGGTACCTCTCGCAGTATCTGGGCATCGACCACTTCGTCATCCAGCAACTGCTGTGCCTGCGAGCTGTCGGCAACAAGCGTCTGATCGCCGATGCGCAGGGCGCTATACGAGGCGATCCACCAATGCTCGGCTGCCGCGCGGCGCGGTTTGCGTGCGGGCACACGCTCACATTCGGCGTGCGGCATGCGATACACCCGGTCATCAGCCTGCGGCAGGCCCGAGCAGGTGATGTACGGGCATGTTGACGCCAACGCTTGCAACCAGCCTGCAAGCTGCTCCGAGCCCGCCAGGGCAAGGCCGCCACCCAGCAGGTAGCCAAAAGCCGAGCGGTGCAGCTGCGAAGTCTTCTGGTTACCGCGCTTGAGGTCGGCAACACCTAGCCAGCAAGCATGCTGGGCACGGGTCAGGGCTACGTAGAGCAGACGCAGGTCTTCGGCCAGGCGCTCGTCATCGGCGCGCTCGATCTGTAGCGGGTCCGGGGTGAGGGTGAGGTGGGCGTTACCTTCGCTGTCATGCCAGGCCAGTGGCAGGCGGCTGCCATCCACCGGCTTGCTGGTGCAGATGAACGGCAGGTAGACCAAGGGATACTCCAGGCCCTTGGACTTGTGGATGGTCACCACCTTGACCAGCTGCTCATCGCTTTCCAGGCGCAGGATCTGCTCTTCACCGGCCTGCCCGGAACTGGCCAGGTGATCGGCGAGGTGGCGGATCAGCGCCTGTTCGCCGTCCAGCTCACCCGCCGCCTGCTGCAACAGCTCGGCCAGGTGCAGCAGGTTGGTCAGGACACGCTCGCCATCACTGCGGCGGACCAGCGTGCGCGGCAGCTCGAAGTCATGCAGCAGGTGCCGCAGCATGGGCAACACGCCTTGGCGTTGCCAGGTATCGCGATAATGGCGAAAACGCATGACCCAGCCTTCCCAGACCCGTTCGTCCTGGTTCAAGCGGTCCAGCGCTACCAGCGACAAGCCCAGGGTGAGGCTGGCCAGGGCCGCCTTGAGCAGGCGCTCCGAGTCTGGCTCGGCGCAGGCCTTGAGCCAGGCCAGCACATCGTGGGCCTCCTGAGCCGTGAATACCGAGTCTTTGTCTGACAGGTACACACTGCGCACATCGCGTGCGGCCAATTCGGCGCGCACCATCTGCGCTTCATGCCCGTCACGCACCAGGATGGCAATGTCGGAGGGCAGGCACGGGCGCAATTCGCCCTCGGCATTCTGGAAGCCCGCCGTGCCCTGCTGACCGCCATTGAGCAAGGCGACGATATGGCTGGCGCAACTGGCTGCCAGCTGCTGGCGGTAGACACTGCTGGAGACTGGTTCTTCGCTTTGCAGCTGCCAGCAGTGCAGGGCTGCACTGGCAACCCCGTCAATCAGCAGCTGTTCGCCACGGCCCTTGGCGCGGACCTCGACGAACGGCAACGGGTTGTCATCGGCCTCGCGGAACAGAAACGCCCCCCGCCCCGCCTCACGCGCCTCGGCCTGCAGGAACACCTGGTTGACCGCCGCGACCATGGCCTTGCTGGACCGGTAGTTGGTGTCCAGGCTGTGCAGGCGGCCGCTGGTGGCGCGCCGGGCAGCAAGGTAGGTGTAGATGTCGGCCCCTCGAAAGGCGTAGATCGCCTGCTTGGGGTCGCCGATCATGAACAGCCCGGTTTCTGCGCGGTTTTCGCTGACAGGGTAGATGCGCTCGAAAATGCCGTACTGCACCGGGTCGGTATCCTGAAACTCGTCGATCAGGGCTACCGGGAACTGTTCGCGGATCAGGCTGGCCAGGCGCTCGCCGGCCTCGCTGGCGAGGGCGTGCTGCAAGCGCACGAGCATGTCGTCGAAGCCCATTTCTGCACGCCGGCGCTTCTCCACTTCGAAACGCGCCGATACCCAATTGGCCGCGTGCTCGAGCAGGGCGGCATCCGGACTGTCCAGGGCCTGCAATTGCTGCTGCAAGCTCTGCATGGCGTTCAGGCCCGGGTGCTCGGGCGGTTCCCCCTTCCAGGCCTCGGCCATGCCCGCCGGGGTCAGGCGGGTGAAGCCCGTGCCCAAGTCGAGCTCTACCCGTTGCTCATCCCCGGCCCAGGCGCAGAGCTTGTCGAACCAAGGCTCGAAGTAACGGGCTTGCATCTTGCGGCCATCGACCTGCTTGGCAGCCAGCGCATCGCGGCAGATCTGCCGCAGTTCTTCGGCCCACTGCGCCCACGGTGCTTTCAGCCTGACCAACTGTTCGCCACGTTGCTGCAGCGAGGACTGGATCAATGCGGCTGGCTCTGGCCCATCCTGCTGGGCACGCACGCGGCCGAACAGTGGGCGAATGCGCGGCAGCAAAGCATCGGGGCTACCCCAGTTATCACGCACCCAGGCCAGTGCGTCACCTTGCATGCCATAGCAGAAGCGCCGCCAGTAATCGCGCATCACCTGGCCCAGCAACTCGCTGTGGTCGGTTTCCAGGGTCTGGGTGAACAGGCTGCCGCTGTCGAAGGCATGCTCACGCAGCATGCGCTGGCACCAGCCGTGGATGGTCGATACCGCCGCCTCGTCCATCCACTGCACGGCGATTTCCAGGCGGCCGGCACAACGTGGCCAAGCCTCTTGCGGGTAATCGTCACGCAGTTGGTGCAACAGCGGATCGGCGCCTTCCAGTTCGCCACGGAAGAACCGTGCAGCCTCCGCCAGGCGCGCGCGGATGCGTTCGCGCAGCTCTTTGGTGGCTGCATCAGTGAAGGTGACCACGAGGATTTGCGGTGGCAGCAGCTCGCGTGCGAAGCCCTGCTCGCCCCCATGACCGAGGATCAGGCGCAAGTACAGCGCCGAGATGGTGAAGGTCTTGCCCGTGCCAGCGCTGGCCTCGATCAGCTGGCTGCCGTGCAGGGGGAAACTCAGTGCCAGGGGACGGTCCTGGGTCATGCGCCTTTCTCCGAGTTGCCCAGGGTCTGCCAAGGGGCGGTGAACAATGGGCGGTACAAGGTTTCGCACCAGCCTTCAAAGGTTTCGTCAGCGGTGAGTGCGGCAAAGTCGCGGAACTGGCGGGCCAAGGCAATGCTCTCACTTCGCTCGCCGAAACGGGTGCGTTCATCGCCTTCGTAGGCGCGCGCAGCTGCAGCCAGGGCTTTATCCGCATCGTCCTCGGCCAGCCAGGCGAACGCGGTCTTGGCCGCGACGGGCAACGGCGCATTCATCGCCGCCTGACGGGCCACCAGCAGGTCGCCCAACAGCTGCGCAGCCTGCTGTTGCGCCAGCGGTGCGAGCAACAGGGTCAGGTCGCTGGCTACCAAGGCACTGTAATAGGAATAGCCCGCCGCACAGGCCGCCAGGTGCGTAACCCAAGGGGCGATCAGGCGGTGCCACTTAAGGTTGTTGCGCCCTGCGCTGATCGTATTGGGTACGGTGGTGATACTGAGCAGGCTCTGGTCATCCGCCTGGAAGACCCGCCCCAGCCAGCCTTCGAGGCGGTGCTGGCCGTGCTTGAAATGCACCGGCAAGGCGCCCTCGACCGGCTGCGGCCAGCGTTGCAGCAACTGCTGGTGACGTTGCAGCAGGTCGGGGAGCGGTTCGATCAACTCGCTTTGCAGCAGCTCGCCGAAACCGGCCAGCGGCAGCAAACCACAGGCCTGAAGGCGCCTGGCCTGGGCCCGCAAGGCCTGTTCGGCGTTATCCGGTTCGGCCAGCGCGGCGCCAAGCAGGCTTTCACTGGCGCCATAGCGCTGCAGGGTATCAAGGACAAAAGGTTCTTCGTCCGGAGTGGGCGCTTCCAGCGCCTCGAAGTACACCTTCAAGCGCTGGCTGAAGAAATGCCGCACCGGGTGGCGCAAAAAGTCATTGAGCTGGGTCAGGCTCAGGGCTTCATCGTCAAGATAAGGCGGCAGGCCGGTATCAATCTGCTCATCCTCCTCGCCCTGCTGGTGCAGCAGCTGCCATTCGTGGGCGAAGCTGAACAACGGGCTGCCCTTCTGGAAGTAGCGTGAGCTGAAAGGCTGCAGGGGATGCTCCTGGGTCAGTGCGTGCAGCAGTTGCTCGCCCGGTTGCGCTGGCGAACCCTCCTGCGCCCCGGCCAGATGCCAGCCTGCAGCGATGTGATCACGCAACTGGCCGACCAGGACCGAGGCAGGTCGCTCGCTGTTGTCGCGGATACTGCGCCCGACCCAGCTGACGTACAGCTGGTCACGCGCCGACAGCAGCGCTTCCAGCAACAGGTAACGATCGTCTTCGCGCCGTGAGCGGTCACCGGGGCGGTAGTCGCTGGCCATCAGGTCGAAGTCCAGTGGTTGCTGGGCGCGCGGGTAATCACCATCGTTCATGCCCAGCAGGCAGACCACTCGGAACGGGATGGCGCGCATAGGCATGAGGGTGCAGAAGTTCACCGAGCCGGCGAGGAAGCGTTGCGACAGCTTGCCCTGGTCGAGGCCCGACAGCCAGGCTTCACGCACTACGGTGAGCGGCAACGGGTCTTGCAGGCCGACGGCCTCGCACACTTCAAGCCAGCCATCGCGCAGCTCCTGCAGCTGCATCAGCAGGAGCTCGTCACGCTCGCCCTCAGCGAGGAAAAACACCTGCAGCAAAGCATGCAGGCGCTCGCCCCACTCGCTGACGGTCGCAGGCTCGGACAAGGCCTGGCAGGCCACTTCGAGCGCATCAAGCAGTGCGACCAGCGGGCCGATCAGTGCCGCGTCCAGGCCACCGATTTCATCATAGGGTTCGATGCCGTCACAGGCTTCGCCCACCCCCACGGCATAGCCCAGCAGCATGCGCCGCAGGCCGAAGCGCCAGCTGTTCTGTTCAAGCCCGCCGGGCAAGCCCAGGCTGGCCCGCTGCTCGGCGTTGATGCCCCAACGGATACCTGCGCCCTCGATCCAGCGGTGCAGCGTGGGCAATTCGTTTTCGCGGATACCGAAGCGGGCGCGGACTGCCGGGACGTCCAGCAGGTCAAGTACTTCGCTGACCGCAAAGCGGCTGTCTGGCAACTTGAGCAGGTGTTCGAGGGCGATCAGCAAAGGCTCGCGACCGCGCTGGCCCTGGTCAGTGAGGGTGAACGGAATGTAGCGTGGATCATTGCGGTGCAACTGGCCGAACACTGCGCGGATATGAGGCGCATAGGTGTCGACAGCCGGCAGCATGACGATCACGTCACGCGGGCGCAACGTCGGGTCGGCGCTGAAGCGGGCCAGCAGTTGGTCGTGCAGGATCTCCACTTCACGTTGCGGGCTGTGGGCAATGTGGAATCGAACAGAGCGGTCCTTCGCCGTGTCGACTGGCAGCCACATCTCGCGGGTTTCGGCGAGCGGGCGCAGTTCAAGAATGTCGTCCTGCAGTTGGTTAAGCAGGGTTGTGGGCGAACCGTCACTGAAAAGGTCGATGCGGCCATCGCTGAACACACCCTGGTAGCTGCCAGGGTCGTCATAGCTGTCGAGCAGGTTGATACAGTCGCGACCTTGTTTGCCCCAGGCTGCCAGCAACGGGTGGGCATGTTGATGCAGCGACTGGTCGTCCAGTTGCAGGGGCATGCCCTGCTTGCGCTGCTGGCGCTTGTACTGATGGCGCAGCAGATCCTTGTCGGCAACGATATCGGCCCAGTGGTGGCGGCAGGGGTTGTGCACGCACAGCAGCACCTGGCTGAAACGCGCCAGGCCCGCCAATGCCTCCAGGGCCTGGGCAGGCAGCGAAGAGATACCGAACACGATCACCCGCGGCGGGAGCCCTGCGGGTGCCTGCTGCAAGCTGTTGATACGCTCGACGAAGCGTTGATGCACGCCGGCGCGGCTCTGTGCCATCCCCTCTTGGCCAACATCCTCCAGCAGCGCACGCCACAGTTCGGCTTGCCAGCGGTTGCCCGGGGGCAGCGCTTTGCGCTCGCCGCGGGCGGTGTTGAGGATGTGCTCGCCCGCAGCCCAGTCCTTGAGCCAATCGGCACGGTAGACCTGGTACTGGTCGAACAGGTCAGCCAGGCGCTCGGCGAGCTGGTAACGCTTGCGTAGGTCACTGTCGTCGGTGAGGAAGCGCCGCAGCGGCTCGAAATGCGGGCGCTCGATCAGGGCCGGCAGCAGGCGCATCAGTCGCCAGGTCAGCGGGGCCTTGTCGAGCAGGGAAACCTCGGGAATTTCGTCACGGCCCAGCACGCTTCGGTACAACTGCCACATGAAGCTGCCGGGCAGTTGCACATCGATTGCGGCGGCGATGCCGCAGCCGCCCAGGTCATCTGCCTGCGGGTCTTCAGCCAGCGCGAGTTTGAGCCATTGGGCGATGCCATTGCTTTGCACCAGGGCAATTTCGTTTTCCAGCGGCGCCAAGGGGTAGCGACGCATCCAGCTCACCACCAGGCTGCGCAGGTCGTCGAGGCGGTTGCCGTGGACGATCATGAAGCCGGGGTGGAGGTGGGTGATGTTGGGCATCGGCGGGTCTCTGGCAGGCGCTGGTGGCTGAGGGGGAACGATATCACGCGAACATGAAAGGGCCGAATGCCATCATTTTGAGCCCCCTTGGCTGGCGTTGCCCCTTTCACTGTAGGAGCGGGCGTGCCCGCGAAACAGGCTGCGAGGTGGATGGCACGGGCTTCGCCCGTGTTCGCGGGGCAAGCCCGCTCCCACAGGGATTCGAGCTGGGCTGAATTTTTTGCCCACAAAGACAAAACCCCTACCTGCATGCGCAGATAGGGGTTTTGCGAAATGAATCTTGACGATGACCTACTCTCACATGGGGAAACCCCACACTACCATCGGCGATGCATCGTTTCACTGCTGAGTTCGGGATGGGATCAGGTGGTTCCAATGCTCTATGGTCGTCAAGAAATTCTGTAGCCAGAATGTCCAGATGGACAGCCCAGCGAATTCGGATATGTGATGTTTGTGGTTTGTTGCGAACTTTCGGTTCGTATCATCTTCACCACCGCAATCTGCGTCAGCAAATTGCTTGGGTGTTATATGGTCAAGCCTCACGGGCAATTAGTATTGGTTAGCTCAACGCCTCACAGCGCTTACACACCCAACCTATCAACGTCGTAGTCTTCGACGGCCCTTTAGGGGATTCAAGATCCCAGTGAGATCTCATCTTGAGGCAAGTTTCCCGCTTAGATGCTTTCAGCGGTTATCTCTTCCGAACATAGCTACCCGGCAATGCCACTGGCGTGACAACCGGAACACCAGAGGTTCGTCCACTCCGGTCCTCTCGTACTAGGAGCAGCCCCTCTCAAATCTCAAACGTCCACGGCAGATAGGGACCGAACTGTCTCACGACGTTCTAAACCCAGCTCGCGTACCACTTTAAATGGCGAACAGCCATACCCTTGGGACCGGCTTCAGCCCCAGGATGTGATGAGCCGACATCGAGGTGCCAAACACCGCCGTCGATATGAACTCTTGGGCGGTATCAGCCTGTTATCCCCGGAGTACCTTTTATCCGTTGAGCGATGGCCCTTCCATACAGAACCACCGGATCACTAAGACCTACTTTCGTACCTGCTCGACGTGTGTGTCTCGCAGTCAAGCGCGCTTTTGCCTTTATACTCTACGACCGATTTCCGACCGGTCTGAGCGCACCTTCGTACTCCTCCGTTACTCTTTGGGAGGAGACCGCCCCAGTCAAACTACCCACCATACACTGTCCTCGATCCGGATAACGGACCTGAGTTAGAACCTCAAAGTTGCCAGGGTGGTATTTCAAGGATGGCTCCATGAGAACTGGCGTCCCCACTTCAAAGCCTCCCACCTATCCTACACAAGCAAATTCAAAGTCCAGTGCAAAGCTATAGTAAAGGTTCACGGGGTCTTTCCGTCTAGCCGCGGATACACTGCATCTTCACAGCGATTTCAATTTCACTGAGTCTCGGGTGGAGACAGCGCCGCCATCGTTACGCCATTCGTGCAGGTCGGAACTTACCCGACAAGGAATTTCGCTACCTTAGGACCGTTATAGTTACGGCCGCCGTTTACCGGGGCTTCGATCAAGAGCTTCGCTTGCGCTAACCCCATCAATTAACCTTCCGGCACCGGGCAGGCGTCACACCCTATACGTCCACTTTCGTGTTTGCAGAGTGCTGTGTTTTTAATAAACAGTCGCAGCGGCCTGGTATCTTCGACCGGCATGGGCTTACGGAGCAAGTCCTTGACCCTCGCCGGCGCACCTTCTCCCGAAGTTACGGTGCCATTTTGCCTAGTTCCTTCACCCGAGTTCTCTCAAGCGCCTTGGTATTCTCTACCTAACCACCTGTGTCGGTTTGGGGTACGGTTCCCAGTTATCTGAAGCTTAGGAGCTTTTCTTGGAAGCATGGTATCAACCACTTCGTCGCCTAAAGGCAACTCGTCATCAGCTCTCGGCCTTGAAATCCCGGATTTGCCTAAGATTTCAGCCTACCACCTTAAACCTGGACAACCAACGCCAGGCTGGCCTAACCTTCTCCGTCCCTCCATCGCAATAACTGGAAGTACAGGAATATTAACCTGTTTTCCATCGACTACGCTTTTCAGCCTCGCCTTAGGGACCGACTAACCCTGCGTCGATTAACGTTGCGCAGGAAACCTTGGTCTTTCGGCGTGCGAGTTTTTCACTCGCATTGTCGTTACTCATGTCAGCATTCGCACTTCTGATACCTCCAGCAAGCTTCTCAACTCACCTTCACAGGCTTACAGAACGCTCCTCTACCGCATCACCAAAAGGTGATACCCGTAGCTTCGGTGCATGGTTTGAGCCCCGTTACATCTTCCGCGCAGGCCGACTCGACTAGTGAGCTATTACGCTTTCTTTAAAGGGTGGCTGCTTCTAAGCCAACCTCCTAGCTGTCTAAGCCTTCCCACATCGTTTCCCACTTAACCATGACTTTGGGACCTTAGCTGACGGTCTGGGTTGTTTCCCTTTTCACGACGGACGTTAGCACCCGCCGTGTGTCTCCCATGCTCGGCACTTGTAGGTATTCGGAGTTTGCATCGGTTTGGTAAGTCGGGATGACCCCCTAGCCGAAACAGTGCTCTACCCCCTACAGTGATACATGAGGCGCTACCTAAATAGCTTTCGAGGAGAACCAGCTATCTCCGAGCTTGATTAGCCTTTCACTCCGATCCACAGGTCATCCGCTAACTTTTCAACGGTAGTCGGTTCGGTCCTCCAGTCAGTGTTACCTAACTTTCAACCTGCCCATGGATAGATCGCCCGGTTTCGGGTCTATACCCAGCGACTAAACGCCCTATTAAGACTCGCTTTCGCTACGCCTCCCCTATTCGGTTAAGCTCGCCACTGAATATAAGTCGCTGACCCATTATACAAAAGGTACGCAGTCACCTAACAAAGTAGGCTCCCACTGCTTGTACGCATACGGTTTCAGGATCTATTTCACTCCCCTCTCCGGGGTTCTTTTCGCCTTTCCCTCACGGTACTAGTTCACTATCGGTCAGTCAGTAGTATTTAGCCTTGGAGGATGGTCCCCCCATATTCAGACAAAGTTTCTCGTGCTCCGTCCTACTCGATTTCATTGATAAGAGATTTTCGTGTACGGGGCTATCACCCACTATGGCCGCACTTTCCAGAGCGTTCCACTAATCTCAAACCAACTTAAGGGCTGGTCCCCGTTCGCTCGCCACTACTAAGGGAATCTCGGTTGATTTCTTTTCCTCAGGGTACTTAGATGTTTCAGTTCCCCTGGTTCGCCTCTTGCACCTATGTATTCAGTACAAGATAACCAGCTTGTGCTGGCTGGGTTCCCCCATTCAGAGATCTCTGGATCACAGTCTGTTTGCCGACTCCCCAAAGCTTTTCGCAGGCTACCACGTCTTTCATCGCCTCTGACTGCCAAGGCATCCACCGTATGCGCTTCTTCACTTGACCATATAACCCCAAGCAATCTGGTTATACTGTGAAGACGACATTCGCCGAAAATTCGCACGTCGCTCTTTCGAGCAGAACTCACAAATTTTACCTTAGCCTGATCCACCAGCAGTGAAACTGGTGTTCAGTCTATTTCTATCACATATCCGAATTTTTAAAGAACGATCTGACAAAAGTCAGAAATCAACATTCATCTACGAATGTTCATTTCTAAGTTCTGATCAAGTAAAGCGAGTGGTGGAGCCAAGCGGGATCGAACCGCTGACCTCCTGCGTGCAAGGCAGGCGCTCTCCCAGCTGAGCTATGGCCCCGCATATTGGTAGGTCTGGGCAGATTTGAACTGCCGACCTCACCCTTATCAGGGGTGCGCTCTAACCAACTGAGCTACAGACCTATATAGGGTCTTGATCGTCTTCGACAATGAATCAAGCAATTCGTGTGGGAGCTCATCAGCAGGCTGATGTCGTCGATTAAGGAGGTGATCCAGCCGCAGGTTCCCCTACGGCTACCTTGTTACGACTTCACCCCAGTCATGAATCACACCGTGGTAACCGTCCTCCCGAAGGTTAGACTAGCTACTTCTGGTGCAACCCACTCCCATGGTGTGACGGGCGGTGTGTACAAGGCCCGGGAACGTATTCACCGCGACATTCTGATTCGCGATTACTAGCGATTCCGACTTCACGCAGTCGAGTTGCAGACTGCGATCCGGACTACGATCGGTTTTGTGAGATTAGCTCCACCTCGCGGCTTGGCAACCCTCTGTACCGACCATTGTAGCACGTGTGTAGCCCAGGCCGTAAGGGCCATGATGACTTGACGTCATCCCCACCTTCCTCCGGTTTGTCACCGGCAGTCTCCTTAGAGTGCCCACCATAATGTGCTGGTAACTAAGGACAAGGGTTGCGCTCGTTACGGGACTTAACCCAACATCTCACGACACGAGCTGACGACAGCCATGCAGCACCTGTGTCAGAGTTCCCGAAGGCACCAATCCATCTCTGGAAAGTTCTCTGCATGTCAAGGCCTGGTAAGGTTCTTCGCGTTGCTTCGAATTAAACCACATGCTCCACCGCTTGTGCGGGCCCCCGTCAATTCATTTGAGTTTTAACCTTGCGGCCGTACTCCCCAGGCGGTCAACTTAATGCGTTAGCTGCGCCACTAAAATCTCAAGGATTCCAACGGCTAGTTGACATCGTTTACGGCGTGGACTACCAGGGTATCTAATCCTGTTTGCTCCCCACGCTTTCGCACCTCAGTGTCAGTATCAGTCCAGGTGGTCGCCTTCGCCACTGGTGTTCCTTCCTATATCTACGCATTTCACCGCTACACAGGAAATTCCACCACCCTCTACCGTACTCTAGCTTGCCAGTTTTGGATGCAGTTCCCAGGTTGAGCCCGGGGCTTTCACATCCAACTTAACAAACCACCTACGCGCGCTTTACGCCCAGTAATTCCGATTAACGCTTGCACCCTCTGTATTACCGCGGCTGCTGGCACAGAGTTAGCCGGTGCTTATTCTGTCGGTAACGTCAAAACACTAACGTATTAGGTTAATGCCCTTCCTCCCAACTTAAAGTGCTTTACAATCCGAAGACCTTCTTCACACACGCGGCATGGCTGGATCAGGCTTTCGCCCATTGTCCAATATTCCCCACTGCTGCCTCCCGTAGGAGTCTGGACCGTGTCTCAGTTCCAGTGTGACTGATCATCCTCTCAGACCAGTTACGGATCGTCGCCTTGGTGAGCCATTACCTCACCAACTAGCTAATCCGACCTAGGCTCATCTGATAGCGCAAGGCCCGAAGGTCCCCTGCTTTCTCCCGTAGGACGTATGCGGTATTAGCGTTCCTTTCGAAACGTTGCCCCCCACTACCAGGCAGATTCCTAGGCATTACTCACCCGTCCGCCGCTGAATCGAAGAGCAAGCTCTTCTCATCCGCTCGACTTGCATGTGTTAGGCCTGCCGCCAGCGTTCAATCTGAGCCATGATCAAACTCTTCAGTTCAATACTGCTTGGGTTTTTAAGAAACCCTAAACTTGGCTCAGCAATCTCAAATGACTATGTGATTTCTCGCATGGTCACTTGTGATGCTGATAATCTTTTTGACTATCAGTCCATACTCACAAGCACCCACACGAATTGCTTGATTCAATTTGTTAAAGAGCGTTTGGTTAAGAGCTTTTCGTCTCAACCGAGGCGCGCATTCTACGCTTTCCTCAGAGCCTGTCAAGCGTTTATTTTGAAGTTTTTTGCGAGAAACTCGTTTAGCTTCAAACACTTAACTCGCTGCGATCTCTCGTAGCGGGAGGTGAATCATACAGCGTTTAGAAGCGCTGTCAACCACCATTTCAACCGCTTGCGATCATTCGATCGTAGCCCTTTCAACGCCACCTTAACTACTTAACTCATTGAATCTCAAGGAGTTTGTCGTTCCGATGTCGCTGGAAGTGGGGCGCATTATAAGGGGATTCAGAAGGGCGTCAACCTTTAATTTCAAGAAACTGAAATATAAGCAGGAAACACCGTAGAAAGGCCACCAGGTATCCGCCACAACACAGTCAGCGCCTGTGAGATCGAGCGCCGCCCGCGCGGCGCATCGCGACGCAAGGCCGCTCCCACATTTGTTTCGGGCCAGTCCAGCCTGTGCCATTGGCGCGCGCCCCCTTGTTTGTTCCCTTCAATATTGAAGGTTGCGCCGCCCCTTCACTGCAATCTCCAGCCATACACCCAGGGTGCGAGTGCGGAAGAGGCAGGAGTAACTGGCCCGAAACAAATGTGGGAGCGGCCTTGCGTCGCGATGCGCCGCGCGGGCGGCGCTCGATCTCACAGGCGCCATAAGATCAAAGGCAAGCACCTTTCACAGCCACTACTATCTCGAGACCGACCCTTGGCAGCCCCACCTCACTCTCAAACCGCCCTGCCCTGCTTCCGACCAACCCTCGAAAGCCCCCGCCCAACAGCAGGAATCCGCAGCACCATCAGCACAGCACCAATAAACGCATAGACAGCCCACTCCCGCAGGTCCGAACGCACAATCCACAAAAAGTGCAGCAACCCCAGCCCAAGAACCAGATACACCAACCTGTGCAGCTTCTTCCACCGCGCCCCCAGCCGCCGCTGGCTATACCGATTCGAGGTAGCCGCCAAGGCCAGCAAGCACAGGAACCCAAGCGCACCCACAATAATGTAGGGCCGCTTACTCAGCTCCACCGCCAACTGCCCCCAATCCAGCCCAAGAATAAAGAACAGGTAACAAAGGATGTGCAGCACTATATAAGCAAACACCCACAACCCCAGCTGCCGACGCACCACGATCCACCCCGACCAGCCCGTCACCTTCTGCAGTGGCGTCATGCTCAAGGTCACCAACAGGAAGGTGAGTGCCCCAAGCCCAAGGCGATCCATCATGATCTTCCCGGGGTCAGGCCCCAGCAGGTTCATCGCTGCCTCATATAACCACCACGCCGGGAACAGACATCCCACGACGAAAATAGCCAGGCGAAACCAGGGGTAACGCATCAATAGTTCTTCCGCAGATCGAGCCCGGTATACAGCGACGCCACTTCATCGGCGTAGCCATTAAACATCTGGGTCTCTCGCACATTGGGGCTGAACAACCCGCTGGGCAATCGGCGCTCACGTGCCTGGCTCCAGCGCGGGTGATCGACCGTAGGGTTCACATTGGCATAGAAGCCATACTCATCCGGCGCCAGCCCTTCCCAGGTAGTGCCGGGCTGTTCAGCCACCAAACTGATGCGCACGATCGACTTGATGCTCTTGAAGCCATACTTCCACGGCACCACCAGGCGCAACGGCGCGCCATTCTGGTTCGGCAGTTCGCGGCCATACATGCCTACCGCCAGGATCGCCAAAGGGTGCATTGCCTCGTCCAGGCGAAGCCCCTCTCTATAAGGCCAGTCGATCAGGGCGAACCCCGAACGCTGCCCGGGCATGTGCTGCGGATCCTTCAATGTTTCGAAGCGCACATACCGCGCCTTGGACGTGGGCTCCACCTGCTTGAGCACCTGCGCCAAAGGGAATCCCAACCAAGGGATAACCATCGACCAAGCCTCTACGCAACGCAGCCGATAAATCCGCTCTTCAAGCTGATAAGGCTTGACGAAGTCTTCCAGCGCATAGCGCCCAGGCTTGCCCACCTCACCATCCACCACAACCGACCACGGCTCGGTCTTCAGGCTATCGCCATTGGCTGCCGGGTCACCCTTGTCGGGCCCGAACTCGTAAAAATTGTTGTAATGGGTGGCATCCTTGAACGGCGTGATCGCCTCGTCCTTCACCGTCATCGCCTGCCAGCGCGTGGCAGCGAGCTTGTCGGCGAACCAGGCTGGCGCGGTGCCGGCCTGCACATCGGCATAACGCGAGACTTCTGCAGCCCCAGCCCCGCCTGGCAGGGCGCCCAGCGCCAGACCGGCCAACGAGCCACCCAGCAATGTGCGACGGGAAAGGTAGATGCCTTCTGGCGTGATCTGCGAGGCCTTGCACTCGGAAGACCTGGGAAGCTTGATGAGCATGGGCGGCTCCATAGCACTGGGTAACGGATGTACCAGTATGACTATGGAGCCGGAAGGTTATTCCAGCGTTAAGCGATTTTCACGCTTTGCGCCGGCGCGCCTTCAGCAGGAACTGGATCGGGCCAGATGCCGCATAGGCGAGGAAGATCAGCAGCAGGATGCGCGGCGGGTCGCTGAACACGACGGCAAATACCAGCACCACGGCAAGGATGGCCACGAACGGCACGCGCCCCTTGAGGTCCAGCTCCTTGAAGCTGTTGTACTTGATGTTGCTGACCATCAGCATGCCGGCAGCCGCTACCAGCAGCGCCACCAGGAACGACAGCTTGGAGCCCTGAATGCCGTAATCGCTGAACGCCCACACGGTACCCGCCACCACCCCTGCGGCAGCCGGGCTGGCCAGGCCGATGAAGTAACGCTTGTCGGCAGTGCCGACCTGGGTATTGAAGCGTGCCAGACGCAACGCGGCACCGGCCACATAAATGAAGGCGACCATCCAGCCGACCTTGCCCATGTCACCCAGCGCCCAGCCAAATGCCAGCAAAGCAGGGGCCACGCCGAAGGCAACCATGTCCGACAGCGAGTCGTACTCGGCACCGAAGGCACTCTGGGTATTGGTCATGCGTGCAACGCGGCCGTCCAGGCCATCGAGCACCATGGCCACGAAGATGGCGATGGCGGCAAAGGCGAAGTACTTGCTCGCCTCGCGCGGGTCACCGGCACTCAGGGCGCTCTGTGCGCTCATCGAGCTGATGATGGAATAGAAGCCGGCAAACAGGTTGGCGGTGGTAAACAGGTTGGGCAGCAGGTAGATGCCGCGGTGGCGCACCTTGCGGCCTTCGGCGTCATGCCCTTCTTCAACGTGCTCATCGACAGGTAGCAGGCTTTCGGCGTCGGAGGGCTTGTTCGGCTCTTCGGGACGTTCGCTCATAAAGGGTACCTTGCAACAGGATGGAAAATGTTCGACACGGGCCCGCGAAACAGGTTCTGACAGCAGGCCACTGGTCTGCTTTATACCAGAAGCGGGCTCCCAGAACGAAAAAACGCGGCCGAAGCCGCGTTTTTCATCTATCGATAAGACTTAGTTCTTGGTCTTGTCGACGATTTTGTTAGCCGAGATCCATGGCATCATCGAGCGCAGTTGCTCGCCGATGATTTCGATACCGTGAGCGGCGTTGTTGCGGCGCTTGGCGGTCATCGATGGGTAGTTGGTAGCACCTTCGGAGATGAACATCTTCGCGTACTCGCCGTCCTGGATGCGCTTCAGGGCGTTGCGCATGGCCTTGCGGGATTCTTCGTTGATGACTTCCGGGCCGGTAACGTACTCACCGTATTCGGCGTTGTTGGAGATCGAGTAGTTCATGTTGGCGATGCCGCCTTCGTACATGAGGTCAACGATCAGCTTCAGTTCGTGCAGGCACTCGAAGTAGGCCATTTCTGGCGCGTAGCCAGCTTCGACCAGGGTTTCGAAACCGGCTTTGACCAGCTCGACGGTACCGCCGCACAGAACGGCCTGCTCACCGAACAGGTCGGTTTCAGTCTCGTCCTTGAAGGTGGTTTCGATGATGCCGGTACGGCCACCACCAACGCCCGAAGCGTAAGACAGGGCGACGTTCTTGGCATTGCCCGAAGCGTCCTGGTAGATAGCGATCAGGTCAGGGATGCCGCCGCCTTTGACGAACTCGGAGCGAACGGTGTGGCCCGGGGCCTTCGGTGCGATCATGATCACGTCGAGGTCGGCACGCGGAACAACCTGGTTGTAGTGGATCGAGAAGCCGTGGGAGAAGGCCAGGGTAGCGCCCTTCTTGATGTTCGGCTCGATCTCGTTCTTGTACAGCGCGCCCTGGAACTCGTCCGGGGTCAGGATCATGACCAGGTCAGCCGCAGCGACAGCGGTTGCAACGTCGGCAACTTTCAGGCCGTGGGCTTCAGCCTTGGCAACGGTAGCCGAACCTTTACGCAGACCGACGGTAACGTCTACACCGGAGTCCTTCAGGTTGCACGCTTGAGCGTGGCCCTGGGAGCCGTAACCGATGATGGCGACTTTCTTGCCCTGGATGATGGAAAGGTCGCAGTCTTTATCGTAGAAAACTTTCATGAAATACCCCTGGTTATATCTCGGCCCCTGCGGAGCCATCGCTAATTTTTGAATTTAGATGCTGAGCACTTTGTCGCCACGGGCAATGCCGGTAACGCCGCTGCGCACGGTTTCGAGAATCGATGCAGTGCCGATCGCCTGGATGAAGCTGTCCAGTTTGTCACTGGTGCCGCTCAGCTGCACGGTGTACACGCTGGCGGTCACGTCGACAATCTGGCCACGGAAGATATCCGTGGTGCGCTTGATCTCGGCGCGCTGGGCACCGGTGGCCTTGACCTTGACCAGCATCAGTTCGCGCTCGATATGAGCGCTTTCCGACAGGTCGACAAGCTTGACCACTTCGACCAGCTTGTTCAGGTTCTTGGTGATCTGTTCGATCACTTCGTCATGGCCAACGGTGGTCAGCGTCAGACGCGACAGGGTCGGGTCTTCGGTCGGCGCCACGGTCAGGCTTTCAATGTTGTAGTTGCGCTGGGAGAACAGGCCGACCACACGGGACAACGCACCTGGTTCGTTTTCCAGCAGCAGGGAAATGATGTGCCGCATATCAGGTACGCTCCGTCTTGCTCAGCCACATGTCACGCATCGAGCCATCCTTGATCTGCATCGGATAGACGTGCTCGCTGCGGTCAACCGCGATGTCGATGAACACCAGGCGGTCCTTCATCGCAAACGCTTCTTCCAGCTTCGGCTTGAGGTCCTTCAGGCTGGTGATGCGGATACCCACATGGCCATAGGCCTCGGCCAGCTTGATGAAGTCAGGCAGCGACTCGACGTACGAGTGCGAGTGACGACCGTTGTAGGCCATGTCCTGCCACTGGCGGACCATGCCCAGCACACCGTTGTTGAGGTTGACGATTTTCACCGGCAGGCCGTACTGCATGCAGGTGGACAGCTCCTGGATGTTCATCTGGATGCTGCCTTCGCCGGTCACACAGGCAACGTCCTGGTCCGGGAAGTTGAGCTTCACGCCCATCGCCGCCGGGAAGCCGAAGCCCATGGTGCCCAGGCCACCGGAGTTGATCCAGCGGTTCGGCTTGTTGAAGCGGTAGTACTGCGCCGCAAACATCTGGTGCTGGCCCACGTCGGAGGTCACAAAGGCATCGCCATTGGTCACTTCGCACAGGGTCTCGATGACTTTCTGCGGTTTGATGACGTTGCCATCGCCCTTGTCGTAAGGGAACAGCTCGCCATCGCCACGCCATTCGTCAATCTGCTTCCACCAGGCATCCAGCGCCGCCTTGTCAGGCTGCTCGCCGATTTCCTTGAGGATGCCGAGCATTTCGCTGAGCACGCTGTCGACCGGACCAACGATTGGCACGTCGGCTTTGATCATCTTGGAGATCGACGCCGGGTCGATGTCGATGTGGATGATCTTGGCGTTCGGGCAGAACTTGGCCGGGCCGTTGACCACACGGTCGTCAAAGCGTGCGCCCACAGCGAGGATCACGTCGGCATTGTGCATGGCCATGTTGGCGGTGTAGCTGCCGTGCATGCCAAGCATGCCGAGGAACTGGCGGTCAGTACCCGGGAAGCCACCCAGCCCCATCAGGGTGTTGGTGACCGGCAGGGTCAGCGACTTGGCGATTTCGGTCAGGGCTTCGGAGCCACCGCCCAGAATCACGCCACCACCGGAGTAGACGATCGGGCGCTTGGCAGCCAGGAGCATCTCGGCAGCCTTGCGGATCTGGCCAGAATGGCCACGGACCGCCGGGCTGTAGGAACGCAGCTTGACCTTTTTCGGATAGACGTATTCGAACTTCTCGGCCGGGTTGGTCATATCTTTTGGAATGTCGACCACGACCGGACCTGGGCGACCGGATTGCGCCAGGTAGAAAGCTTTCTTGAGGACTTCAGGGATCTCGGTCGGGTTCTTGATCATGAAGCTGTGCTTCACGATCGGCCGTGAGATACCAATCATGTCGGTTTCCTGGAAGGCATCGGTACCCACCATGGTGCTAGGCACCTGGCCGGACAGGATGACCATCGGAATCGAATCCATGTAGGCGGTGGCAATGCCGGTAATGGCATTGGTCGCGCCCGGGCCGGAGGTTACCAGCACCACACCGGCCTTGCCGGTGGCGCGGGCATAGCCGTCCGCCATATGGGTTGCCGCCTGCTCGTGACGAACCAGGATGTGTTCCACTTCCGGTTCTTTGAACAGCGCGTCGTAAACATGCAGGAGAGCACCACCAGGGTACCCGTAGATGTGCTTAACGCCTTCGTCACGCAAAAAGCGGACGACCATCTCAGCGCCAGATAAAAGCTCCACGTTGTTCACCTCTAAAACGCCAGAATACCGTCCCTAGTGGACGGGTCTTAATAGGTTTACTGCCAAGCAGAGCATGAGCGAAAACGTCAGCACTGACTGAGCAAGTATTGGGAGCACCCCAGAGTGTTGCGGGGTTTTCCCACCCAGCGCGAGGTAACGCGTTGCGGGGTGTAACAGGTCGGCGCGGGTGTGCACCTCATGATCTGCCTAGCGGGTCTGCTTCTGGCAGTCCCTCTACAGCGGAAGTTGGATTCTTGTGATTCGGCGCCAACATGTCAAGAAAAATTATTGCCAATTTTTCCCCAAGATGAATTCCTGCCACCACTAAAAATCGCTTCAGCAGCAGAATAAATAAGATTTCCACAAAAAAGGGCCACAATCTGCGGCCCTTGAAGGAAAAACTGAAGAAATCAGGCGGAAGGAGCGATCAATTGGTCAAATGCTGCCAACAGTCGGCGCAGCTCACGACTTTGCTCCGGCCGGTCGGTAAACACGGTCTCGGCCATGACCAGGATGCTGGAGGCGTTGGGCAGGGGATGGCCCAGCTCGATGATGATCTTCATGCGCGGCAGGAAAATCCATTGCAGCCACTGCTCGAAACTGAGGGTATCGACAGCGAACGGCACAGTACTGGCCAATGCCTCGTCGCTGGGTGGCTCGTCATCCCACCACCCCTGCACCACCAGTTCACGTTCGATCAGCAACAGGTGGTCGGCAATATCCAGAATACGTTGCTCGATCATCACGAATTGACCCGTGCCTTCTGCCGGGCCAGTGCTGCGCCAGCGCTGTCACCTTGCTTTTCACGGGCCTGGGCGATGGTGTTCCATAGCTCGGCCTGCAGGCTTGGCCGGCCGTTGGCGTAAGTCAGGGCGCGACGCGCCAACTGTTCGGCCTGGGCGGCATCACCCTGCGACAGGCGTACCTGGGCCAGGCGGTACAGCACTTGCGGCTCGCGCGGGGCAATGCGCTGGGCACGCTCAAGGCTCGAAGCAGCGCCGTTGAAGTCACCACTGCCCTGCTGGGTCTGCGCGGTGGTCAACAGGGCCAGCACCGGGCCATCTAGCTGCTCGTCGGCCGACAGACCACCGGCAGCGGTGCTGCTGCGCGGAATACCGGTTGGCGCGCTGGTGCTTGCCGGGGCGCTGTTCATGGCCGCGATGTCGAACGGCTCGTCGGCGATCGGGTTCGGGTTTGTGGTCATCGGCGCCGAACTGACCGGGCCCGGGGTAATCGGGCCAGGCGTGATAGGCGAGGTGCTGATCGGTGCCGCGCCATTGGCAGCCGGGAACGTCTGGATACCTGAAGCGCCAGCGCCCTGCGGAATCATCACGGTAACACCGGAGTCTTCGGGCAGCGTCTGCGCTTGCGCGGTGCCCGTGTTATAGCCACCCGCCGAGCGGTTAGCCGTCACGCGCTCGCTGTTGGACACGCGGGTGCTCGAATCGACCACCGGTATATTGCCGCGCGGGACGCTTGAGCACCCCTGGAGCACAGCCAACGCCGTCACGGCAGGAAACAGCCACTTGTTCACGTCACACCTCATCAATGCAGCCTGTGCTTAATTCATCCAGCCTTTGACCCAGTCCATGACCGACTCGGCAGGATTCTGCTCGCCGCCACAGGTCGCACCGGCGGGCGGTTCACTCCCGCGAATATACGGCATCTGCACCGCTCCCGGACAGCTGGCATCAGACCCATGGCCAGTGTAAGGGTCGATCCAGGCCTGCACCACGTTGTCCGGTTGCGGCATGTCCAGCGGCAGCGGGTCGGCCTTTTTCATGAAACTGGTCCATACCTGCAGGGCACCGGTGGCACCGGTAAAGGGTGTTTTGCCGTTATCGTCACGGCCCATCCACACCACGGCCAGCAGGTCCTGGCTGAAGCCGGAGAACCAGCTGTCGCGCGAGTCGTTACTGGTACCGGTCTTGCCCGCCAGGGTCAGCGAGCGCGGCAAGGTGTTGTACACCGAGCGCCCGGTACCTTCGCGCATGACCCGCTGCATGGCGTTCTGCACCAGGTAGATGGCGCCCGGGTCGAAGGTTTGCTGGATCTGGAACGGGTAGCGCTTGAGCGGCTCGCCTTCGGCAGTCAACACGCTGCGGATACCGCGCATCGGGGTGTTGAAACCGCCGTTGGCGATGGTCTGGTACATGGTTGCAACCTGCATCGGCGACATGCCACCAGCACCCAGCAGCATGGCCGGGAAGGCTGGCCAGTCGACATTTACCCCTAGCCGGCCAATAGTCTTGATCACATTGGGCACGCCCACTTCCAGGCCAAGCTTGGCAGTCGAAAGGTTGTACGAGTTGGCAAGCCCCTGATACAGATAGATGGTGCCATGCGGTCGACGGTCGTAGTTTTGTGGGCGCCAGACCTGACCATCGGCACCCTTGACCGAAAATGGCTCATCCTGCACCCAGCTGGTCAGGGTGTACTTGCTCGGCTGCTCCAGCGCAGTCAGGTACACCGACGGTTTTACCAGCGAGCCGATCGGCCGCACAGCATCAATGGCCCGGTTGAAACCGGCGAAGCCTGCCAGGCGGCTGCCGATCAGCGCCTGTACCTCACCGGTTTCCGGGTTGGTCACGACCATTGCCGATTCCACCTCGTCAGCCCCCTTGCGCCCCGACAGGCGCTTGAAGGTCTCGCTCATCGAAGTTTCGGCCTTCATCTGCAGGATCGGGTCGAAGCTGGTGAAAATACGCAGGCCTTCTTCAGTCAAGTCTTCGTCGCGGTAGTCCTGGCGCAGTTGACGCTTGACCAGGTCGAGGAAGGCCGGGAACGAGCTGTCAGCCAGGCTGCCGCGCTTGGTCACGCCCAGCGGCATCTTCTTCGCTGCATCGACTTCCGCCTGGCTGGCCACGCCTTGCTCGGCCACCAGGTCGAGCACCAGGTTGCGGCGAGCCAGGGCACGGTCAGGGTAACGCCGCGGGTTGTAGTAGGACGGGCCTTTGACCATGCCTACCAGCAGGGCGATCTGGTGCAGTTTCAGCTCAGACAGCGGTTGGCTGAAGAAGAACTGGCTGGCCAGACCGAAACCGTGAACTGCACGTTGGCCATCCTGACCGACGAACACCTCGTTGAGGTAGGCCTCGAGAATCTCGCGCTTGTCGTAATGCAGCTCAAGCAGCATCGCCATCATTGCCTCGGTCAGCTTTCGGCTGAGGCTGCGCTCACTGCTGAGGTAGAAGTTCTTCACCAGCTGTTGGGTCAGGGTACTGCCCCCCTGGCGCATGGACCCCGACGAGGTGTTGACCCACATTGCCCGGGCGATGGACTTGGGCGACACGCCGTAGTGGCTGTAGAAGTCGCGGTCTTCGGTCGCTACCAGTGTTTCGAGCAGGTACTTGGGTACCTGATCGATCTTGATCAGGATGCGGTCTTCGAGGTTCTTCGGGTAGATGCCGCCGATCATCAGCGGCTCCAGCCGCACCACGTCGAGCGCCTTGCCGTTGGCCGCAGAAAGGCCCGCCACGTAATCGCCGGAGAAGCGCACGCGCACGAACTGCGCCGGTTCCATCCCCTCGTAGAACTGGAAGCCACGGGTGTTGAGGTCGACGGTATTGCCGTTGACGGCCGCCGCACCCGGGCCGTTGGCCGCGCTCTCACGCCGGTAGCCGAGCGCATCGAGTTCGGTAAGGAAGTCGTTTTTGCTCAGTTTTTGACCAGTAAAGAGCTCCAGCGGCCGGGCATACACCTTGGCCGGGATGGTCCAGCGCTTGCCGGAGAACTTCTCCTGCACGACAGCATCGAGGTAAACCGCGAAGCCGGCAACGATCACCAGGCCTACCAGGCTGAGCTTCAAAGCCCAGCCCAGCCAGGCGCGAGAACGGCTGGTCGAGGGTTTCTGAGGGGTACGAGGATTTCGAGATCGGGTCATGGCGGCGGATTATACGCACTTTATAAAGGCTGGGCAGACGGCCCAGCGGTAGGCAGGGACGGCACCATTGACCATAATGGCGCATTCGAATTCCCTGCCCCGGAAGGATTTGCCGTGAGCCAAGCTCTTATCACTGCGTTGCAGAACCCCGCCCTGTACCCTCACCCCGTGGATGGGTTCCAGCTCATCGAGACGCATATCTCCTGGGTGCTGCTCACCGGCGAGTACGCCTACAAGATCAAGAAACCGATGAACTTCGGCTTCCTCGATTTCACCGAACTGGGTCAGCGCCAGCATTTCTGTAACGAAGAGTTGCGCCTGAATCAGCGCATGACCGATGGCCTGTACCTGGAGGTATTGGCGGTGACCGGTAGTGTCGAAGCGCCGCAGATCGGTGGCGACGGCGAGGCCATCGAATACGCGCTGAAGATGCGCCAGTTCCCTCAGGGGCAGATGCTCAGCACCCTGCAGGCCAATGGTGAACTGAATGCCGCGCACATTGACCAGATGGCCCGGCAAATCGCCGAGTTTCACCTGCAGACCCCCAAGGTATCTGCCGAGCAGCCCTACGGTTCGCCTGAAAGCGTCATGGCCCCGGTCGAGCAGAACTTCGAGCAGATCCGCCCATTCCTCAGCGACAAGGCCGACCTGCTGCAACTGGACAACCTGCAGGCGTGGGCGCGGAGCAGTTTCGAGCGGCTGCAAGGCCTGTTCGCCTCGCGCAAGGCCAATGGCTTTACCCGCGAGTGTCATGGCGACATCCACCTGGGCAACGCGACCCTGATCAACGGCCAGGTGGTGATCTTCGACTGCATCGAGTTCAACGAACCGTTCCGCATGACCGATGTCTGGGCCGACACCGGCTTCCTCGCCATGGACCTGGAAGATCGCGGCCTCAAGTGCCTGGCACGACGTTTCATCAGTCAGTACCTGGAGCTGACCGGCGATTATGAAGGCCTGGAGGTGCTCAACTTCTACAAAGCCTATCGCGCCCTGGTACGGGCCAAGGTCGCGCTGTTCAGCATGCCGGCCAATGCCGATGGCGTGCAGCGGGCCACTACCCTGCGCACCTACCGCAACTACGCCAACCTGGCGGAAAGCTACAGCGCCATCCCTTCGCGGCTGCTGGCCATCACCCATGGTGTCTCGGCAGTGGGCAAGAGCCACGTGGCAATGCGCCTGGTCGAGGCCTTGGGCGCCATTCGCGTGCGCTCCGACGTCGAGCGCAAGCGCCTGTTCGGCGATCAGCCGCACGACCACGCCGGCCAACTGACTGCCGGCATTTATGACCCGGATGCCAGTGCCGCCACCTACCAACGTTTGCATGAAGTGGCAGCCACCGTTTTGCGCGCCGGCTTCCCGGTGGTGCTGGATGCCACCTACCTCAAGCGTGAACAGCGCCAGGCTGCTGCAGACGTCGCCAGCCAGACCGGTGTGCCGTTCCTGATCCTCGACTGCCACGCACCCGAGGCCGTCATCGCCAGCTGGCTGGAGCAGCGTCAGGCCGAAAACACCGACCCCTCCGATGCCACCCTGGATGTGGTCAAGGCCCAGCAGGCGAGCCGTGAAGCGTTGGATGCGCAGGAGCTGGTGCAGAGCACACGGGTCGATACCCAGGATGCTGGCAGCATGGACCAGGTGATCGAGCAGATTCGCCAGCGGTTGCCAGGCCTGTAAGTTCGCCGTTTTCCTGTACCGGCCCTATCGCCGGCAAGCCAGCTCCCACAGTTACACCCTCGCCCTCAAGGCCTGCGGTGTACCTGTGGGGCTGGCTTGCCGGCGATGGGGTCAGAACAGGCTACTTCCCAAAGGCAGTTCATCGCCCCCGATGGCAAAAGGCCGCGCATTTCTTAACCCCCGCTACACTCCTCTCTGACCTGCTCGCGATTTATCCTCCAATCCACGTTCAGCCATCGCAAGGAGGCTCGATGAACGATGAATTGCAGCACCTGAAGAACCTTGGCAAGACCTCTGCGCAGTGGCTGCATGCCGCCGGCATCCACAGCGCATCGGATCTGCGTCGCCTGGGTGCGGTGGGTGCCTACCAGGCCGTCAAGACTCGAGGGTTCCGCGCCTCCAAGGTGCTGTTGTACGCCATTGAGGGCGCCTTGCTGGACATGCACTGGAACGATTTGCCGCTCGAACGCAAAGAAGCGCTCAATCAACAACTGGACGCGAAAAATCCTACGCAAAAAAATCCAAAATAATCGTGGGGAAGGGATTGACGCCTGAATGAGAATTGTTATGATTATCACAGCTGGTCGCGAGACTGGTTGGATAACCTAAGAGCCCCTGGTTCGGACTCTCAGATTATCTCCTCATCAGGCTAATCACGGTTATTGACCCGGCATTTTGCCGGGTCTTTTTTTGTTTCACGATGACTCCAGCCCGGTAGTTCGCTGGACTGCGACGTAGCCCGATACAGCAGGTTTATCAATAGCTTACGCGCTTCCATCATATGCCGGTGCTTTCTGAAACTTGACCCGGTTCTCCCTCGCGCCGCTCCTATCTGGCTCCTGGAATCCGGGTCGTTCCAAGGAGTCATCATGGCAAAGATCAAGCTCACCAAGACCGCCGTAGAGTCGGCGCAACCCCAGGCGAAGGACATCGAACTACGGGATACCGTCGTGCCCGGCTTCCTTTGCAAGATTACCTCGACGGGACGCCGGGTGTTCATGCTCCAGTACCGCACGAACTCTGGCCAGCCCCGCAAGCCCTCGCTGGGACTCTACGGGGAGCTAACCGTCGAACAGGCGCGGGTCAAAGCGCAGGACTGGCTGGCCGAGGTTCGCCGGGGTGGTGATCCCGGCGGTGCCAAGGCCGAGGCGCGCAAGGCGCCCACGATGGCCGAGTTGTGCAAAAAGTTCATGGAGGACTACTCCAAGAAGCGCAACAAGGTCAGCACGCAGGACGGCTACCAGGGCGTCATCGACCGCAACATCATCCCGCTGCTGGGCCGCAAGAAGGTGCATGACGTGAAGCGGCCCGACATTGCGGGGCTCATGGAAAAGCTGGCCTACAAGCCGACCGAGGCCAACAAGACCTTCGGCGTGCTGCGCAAGATGTTCAACTTGGCCGAAGTCTGGGGCTTCCGCCCGGACGGCACGAATCCGTGCCGCCACGTCCCGATGTACCCGCCGGGCAAGGAAACCCGGCTCATCGTGGACGAGGAAATGGTGCGGATCTTCCGCCAGTTGGAGAAACTGGAGGCGGAGGGGCTGGAGAACTACGTCATCCCGTTGGCGATCCGGCTGCAATTCGAGTTTGCGGCGCGGCGCTCCGAAATCTGCCCGCTCGAATGGAGCTGGCTGGACTTCGAGAACCGGCGCGTGGTGTGGCCCGACAGCAAGGTTGGCGGCATTTCCAAGCCCATGAGCGAGGAAGCCTATCGGCTGCTTTCGACGGCGCCGCGTCTGGAAGGCTGCCCTTACGTCCTGCCGTCGCCGAACGACCCGGCCAAGCACCTGACCTTTGGCGAGCACTATGGCGGCTGGTGCCGGACGCTCAAGGCCGCCAGCGTGCCGCACGTAGGCACGCACGGCATCCGTCATCGCTCGACCACCGACATTGCCAATTCCGGTGTGCCGACCAAAGTGGGAATGAAGCTGACGGGCCACAAGACCGTGGCGATGTTCATGCACTACGTCCACACCGAGGACAAGCCGGTGCGCGAGGCGGCCGAGCTGGTGGCCAGCCGCCGCCAAGCCATCACGGGCGCGCGGCAGCTTGCGGAGGCGGTGGCATGAACGGGCGCCGGCCATCAGCAGCATCGCTCGCAGCGCCCGCGGCGCTGCTGGGCGACATTCGGGCACTGATCGAGGCGGCGCGCTTGCGCGCCGCCTCGACGGTGAATAGCGAGCTTACGATGCTCTACTGGCGCATCGGCCAACGCATCCACACGCAGGTCTTGGACAGGCGCCGGGGCGCCTACGGCAAGGAAGTTCTGCCCACCTTGGCTGCGCAGTTGGTGGAGGAGTACGGCAGCAGCTTTGCAGAGCAGAACTTGCGCCGCATGGTGCAGTTCGCCGCCACCTTCCCCGACGAGCGAATTCTCGTATCACTGATACGAGAATTGAGCTGGACGCACTTCATCGCCCTGATGCCGCTGAAAGACCCGCTCCAGCGGGACTACTACGCACAGATGGCCAGCACCCAACGCTGGAGCGTGCGGACGCTGCGCGAGCGTATCGACTCGATGCTGTACGAGCGCACGGCGCTTTCCCAAAAGCCGGAAGAAACCATAGCGCAGGAGTTGGCGACCCTGCGCGATGCGCAGCGCATGTCGCCGGCCCTGGTCATGCGCGACCCGTACATCCTCGACTTCCTGGGCCTGCGGGACACTTGGCAGGAAGGCGACTTGGAAGCGGCGATCATCCGTGAAATGGAGTCCTTCCTGCTGGAGCTGGGCGCGGGCTTCTCATTCGTCGCCCGGCAGAAGCGCATTCCGATCGACGACGAGGATTTCCACCTTGACCTTCTGTTCTACAACCGCAAGCTGCGGCGGCTGGTTGCGGTGGAGTTGAAGGTAGGTGACTTCAAGGCGGCCTACAAAGGGCAGATGGAGCTTTACCTTCGGTGGCTAGACAAGCACGAACGGGAGCCGGAGGAAGCCTCGCCGCTCGGGATCATCCTTTGCACCGGCAAGAAGCGCGAGCAGATCGAATTGCTGGAGCTGGACAAGTCCGGCATCCACGTTGCCGAGTATCTGACCGCCTTGCCGCCGAGGGGCGTGCTGGTGGAGCGGCTGCAACAGGCAACGCAACGGGCGCAGTTGCAAATCGAGCAGCGCAAGACGGACAACGAGTAGTCCTGTCCCAAGCAGTCGGGCGTCCCGGCGTGCCGCCGTCGCGCTGTCGTGCTGCGCATCGAGCTTCGCTGCGCGAGTCTCGCCCCTGTCGGGCTTCCATCACTGACGCCTCCGTCCCGGCTCGTTGATCCGGGCCTGCGCGCTCCGCTTGCCAAAAATCGACTCTGTGCAGTGGGCGGGTGTGGGCGGTCTTGCTGTTCCCTTCACCGTATCACGGCGTTCTCGCCGTCAAGGGCGGCGCGCGCCATGCGCGCTTGCGTCCTGGCGGCCGTCTGCGACCCCTGACTGCTTGCGCTGCGCCGTGCTGCCGCCGGTTCCGGGCAATTCCGCCCGAGCAACCGGAGCACGATCATGTCGCAACTGTCCTTTCCCTCGTTCGATTCCTGTCTGCTGGTGCGCGACGCGCACGGGCGCTATCTACCGGCATCGGCCGACGACATTCTGGAAGCTGCGCGCCAGGTCATTGACCGGAAAATGCGGCGCGGAGCAGAGTTCACTTCGCCGGCGGCGGTCAAGGAATACTTGCGTACAAAGTTGGCCAGCTTCGAGCATGAGGTGTTCGTAGTGCTGTTCATGGATACGCGCCATCGTCTGATCGAATACAGGGAGATGTTCCACGGCACTATTGACGGTGCGTCGGTGTATCCGCGCGAAGTGGTCAAGGAGGCGCTGCGGCTCAATGCGGCGGCGGTCGTCGTTTCGCACAACCATCCGAGCGGAAACCCCGAGCCGAGCGCGGCTGACCGGGCGCTGACCCAGCGGCTCAAGGAAGCGTTGGGTCTGGTGGACGTGCGCGTGCTCGATCACATCATCGTTGCGGGCAACGAAACGGCATCGTTCGCCGAGCATGGGCTGATCTAGCCCAAGGGGCTTCGGCCCCTTTTTGCTGCGCCTGGTGGCATAGCTATGGCCCTCGCGGCCTGATGCTCAGGCCGTCGCAACCTGAATCATCTCGTCGTAATGTTTCTTGTCCACCTCTTCCAGCCACTGGAAGATGTTCCCGATGACGCTGTGGCTTTCGCCTGCCAAGTTTTCTGCGGATTCCTCTGTTATCTCAATAACGTCGCTATGTGAATACTTATTGATAAAGCGGTAGATTTTTTCTTTAAGCTCTGGTGTCGTGATGGTGCAATCTTTTAGGCCAGCCTCCATCAATTGACTAATGTCGCTTCGACGCCTTGGATATTTGAAGGTGAAAAACGATTCAACAAGCTTTCGGGCGAGGTTGGCGGTCAAGAACGCCTCATCTCGATTGAGTGTTGTGTGCGCCCTATATTCGTAGAGCTTCTTGAAGATATAGTGGTACTCGGAACCGTAGTTCTTGAGTGAGTCGTCGGCATCCACAAGTAGGGAGTGACGAGGGGAGCCAGGTGGCGCATCCAGGCGATAAAAGAAGCAATTCTCGGCGTTGCCTTTTTTGACTCGATTCCTATTGGTGCCAGTGAACCAGTCTCTCACTAGCTTAAAGTAAGTGAAGTTGTGAGTCAGCACAAAAAGTTGCTTGGCTTCAGTGCATTGCGTTCTCAAAAACGAGTAGGCGTGAAACAAGTGATTAGAATCAAAGCTTGAGACCGGATCGTCAACGACGACGATCGTATCCTTGATGTTATTTCCATTTTCTTTGAGCTTCGTGATGAAATAGACAAATGCAATCGCAGTTTTCTCACCTTCGCTCAAATTCCCATCGTGCTCACCAACCCCGTTTCTGATGATCTCATAGCCTTTCTTCTTCTGATTGAAGTTCAGGCAAAGCTCAGAGCGGCCAATGAAGCGATGCAGGATGTCATTGAACTCCTTTGCCCCGACCGTTTCATTCGAGAGCGCCGCTTCTATGGCTCCGACCTCTAGACTAATTTTTTCAATTTCCTTATGGTCGTTCTTTGCTTCTGACTCAAGGTCATTGCACTTCTTCTCACTTCCAGCATAGTCAAACTCTTGCACCTCAGCCGCAGCAAAGTGAAGCTCCAGTGCCACCTTGCTTTTTGAGGTCTCAGATTTGAAATTTGAAGTCTTATTGTTGTGCTTTCCAACGAGAGCAACAATCGATTTCAGGATGTCATTGAAATTGGTGACATCGTCTTCAACCACATCCGAGATCTGAATGTCTGTCTTCCCAGGGTCTGTGATCTTGGCCTTCAGGGCTTCCCGCCAGGCGTCGATTTGCTGGTCGATCTTTTCAGCAGCAGTTGCGTAGTCCTTTTGAAGCTTCTCTGCCTCGGCCGATAGTTCTTTATAAAACTCGGTCGATGCGGGAAACTGATTAGCTGGAGCGCCTTGAGATTCAATCCATGTCGCCGCGTTCTGAAGTCGGCTCTGAAACTCCGTGAACTCCTTGCTGAAGTGGGCAGCAAGCGCCTCGGCACGAAGCTGGGCGAACGGAGAGCCGCAGAACTCGCAGGATTGCGAGTCGTGGTTTTTATGGATTTCCAAGCCTGCTTGAACCCATTCGCGGATTTCCGGGTTATCGGTCAGCCGCTGGATTGCTTGATTGACCGCCGTAGTCCCAATCAAATCTCTGATGCGGCCCGCCGCTTTCTTAAAGTAGTCCGGCTCAATGGCCGTTGAGGCGAAAGCAATGCTTGGAAGCTGATCTGGCTTGGCGGCATTCGTAAGGTCGATAACCCTCTCATCTGGAAGAACCGACTCCGCCTTGATAATTGTCTCGCCGTTATTCTGTATGAAGTTGAAGAGCTTGCGGCGGTCGTAATTCAAGTAATAACTGTCGCTCGTATCAATCGCCTGAAGTCCAAGCTTCATTTTCTTGGCAGCATTGGTCAGGAACTTCTCTAATGCCTCACGCTGCTTCTTGATATCGCTTTGCTTGTCGTCGTGAGCCTTCTTTTTCGACTGAAGCTCGCTCTTCAGCTTCTCCAGCTTCTGCAAGTCATCAATCTTCTCTTTCGCAATAAGAAGGATGCTCTTTACGGATTTGTCCCAATCAATGTTCTCATGCACGAAGCGTTGATTGAAAACATGAATATTCAATTGGGATGAGTGGAGTGTGGATTCCGTGATCGTTGAGCCATCCTCCAGAACTACTGAAAATTGGCCCGTGCTGAAGCGGGGAACCATCGAGCGAAGCTCAAAGCAAGAGAATAGATTCGATAACGTTGACTTGCCTGTTCCATTCCAACCATAGACCAGGTTGTACCGGCCGAACTTTTGGATCTTCGTTCCATTGAAGTCGCTGAAGATTCCGAACTGTTTGAGGCGGTTGATGCAGACAATCATCTCTATATCTCCGTGTTCTTGCTTTCCCATCATTTGCTTGCGAAACAAATGGTAAACGAAGAGTCCTCTTGCGTCTCCGCTTCGCGGATCGCGCTGCTCCAGGTTCGCTAGTCGCTCATCCCTGGCGGGACTGGCTTCGCCAGCCTTCCGCATCGCTGACGCCTACGGCCCGGCTTCCAGCTTCGGGCCTGCGCGCTTCGCTTGCGTGCGGTCAGCACAAAGGGATGGCCGTTGCCTTGTCCAGCCGTCTCCCCTGACTTCATCACCTTACCCGCGACCGTAGCCCGCGACCGTGTGCCGTCAAGGCGCGCAGGGCCGTGTCCTCGGCTGCGCCTGCGGGCCGCACCAACCCTGCGCTTGGCTCCTTGACGGCCCCCGTCCGCGCGCTCCTTTGGGCGCGGGCGATGAACTCAGGAAAGACGGTGGCAACAGGGCCAACCGGGTTCCTCGTGCCGACCGCACCAAACAGCCGAAAGGCTGGGCTCCGAATCTAGAAATCCGGTGTGCGGTGTGAACAGCAAACCTCTTTTGTCAGGAGAAAGACCATGCAACTCGCATCCCGTTTCGCTTTCCGCTCCCCCTCGCTGCGCAGCGATTACCCGCTGTCCGACGACCAGATTCACCGCGTGGCCCCGTCCATCTTCGCGGATGCCCCGCACGAGAGCCGTTCGCAGCGGTACGCCTATATCCCCACCGCCGCCGTGCTGACCGAGCTTCGCAAAGAAGGCTTCCAGCCTTTCATGGTGACGCAAACCCGCGTGCGCGACGAAGGCAAGCGCGAGCACACCAAACACATGATTCGCTTGCGCCATGCCAGCCAGATCAACGGCGCGGAGGCCAACGAAATCGTGCTGCTGAACTCGCACGACGGCACCAGCAGCTATCAGATGCTGGCCGGAATGTTCCGGTTCGTGTGCAGCAATGGCCTTGTCTGCGGCAACACCGTGGCCGATGTGCGAGTGCCCCATAAAGGCGACGTGGCCGGTCTGGTCATTGAGGGGGCTTACGAAGTCTTGAGCGGTTTCGATCGGGTGAAGGAATCGCGCGATGCCATGCGCGGCATCACCTTGGACGATGGCGAATCCGAAGTGTTCGCCCGCGCCGCGCTCGCCCTCAAGTACGACGACCCCGACAAGCCCGCGCCCATCACGGAATCGCAAATCCTGATGCCGCGCCGCTTCGACGACCGCCGCCCCGACCTGTGGAGCGTGTTCAACCGCACCCAAGAAAACCTGACCCAAGGCGGGCTGCGTGGCCGCAGCGCCAACGGGCGCCGACAGCAAACCCGCCCGGTGCAGGGCATCGACCAAAACATCCGACTAAATCGCGCCCTCTGGCTGCTGGCCGATGGCATGCGCCAGTTGAAAGCCTGAATCCCCACGCGGCAGGGGCAGGCAGCAGCCCTTGTCGCTTTCTTCGCTGCTGCATCCCTGAACCGATAGGAGTTATCACCATGAACGCCGTTACCCAAACCGAAGCCCGCGCCATCAACACCGCCGCCGCTATCCCGCTGGAAGCCGCTGATCCGACCAAGAACCTGATTCTGGTTCCGCTGTCGCGGCTGGTGTCGCGTCCCACTGGCCGCAACGTGCGCAAGACCCCGCGCATGTCCATTCCCGAACTCGCCGCCAGCATCCAGCGTGTCGGCCTGCTGCAAAACCTCATCGTGATTGCCGCCGCCGATGGCGAGCATTACGAGGTCGTGGCCGGTGACCGTCGCCTCGCAGCGTTGAAGCTGCTGGCGAAAAAGCACCGCATTAGCAAGGAATGGGAGGTGCCTTGCCTGCTGGTGGCCGATGGCACCGCCCGCACGGCCAGCCTCACCGAGAACGTGCAGCGCGAAGCCATGCACCCCGCCGACCAGTTCGAGGCGTTCGCCGCGCTCGTGGCCGAAGGCCGCAGCATCGAGGACATTGCAGCGGATTTCAGCGTCACGCCGCTGGTGGTGCAGCGCCGTCTGAAACTCGCCAACGTGTCGCCGCGCCTGCTGGCCGACTACCGGGCCGAGGCCGTGAGCCTTGACCAGTTGATGGCCCTCGCCATCACCGACGACCATGCTGCGCAGGAAGCCGCGTTCTACGATGCGCCCACATGGCAGCGCGGCCCGCACAACCTGCGCGACCGCCTGACCGAACGCGAAATCGACGCCTACCGGCATCCGCTGGTGCGCTTTGTCGGGCTGGACGGCTACGAGCAGGAAGGCGGTGGCATCCGCCGCGACCTGTTCGCGGAGGGCGACAAAGGCGTGTATCTGACCGATGCCGCACTGCTGGAACGGCTGGCGCAGGACAAGCTGGCAGGTATCGCCGCCAAGGTGCAGGCCGAGGGCTGGGCGTGGGTGGATGCCACGCCGGGCATGACCCATGCCGATCTGCAAGCCTTCCAGCGTGCGCCAAGGGAACGCCGCAGTCCGAACAAGCGCGACGCGCAGCGCATCGAGAAGCTGCAAACCAAGCTGCACGAACTGGCCGAGGCGGTGGATGCCGCGCTGGACGACGAGGACGAGGAAAAGGCCGATGCCTTGCAGGAAGAAGGCGAACGCCTGGGCGAGCAGTTGCAGGCGCTGGAAGATGGCTTGCTGGACTATGCGGCCAACGTGAAGGCCGCAGCCGGTGCCATTGTCACCATCGACCGCGACGGGCAGGCCGCGATTCATCGCGGGCTGCTGCGCGAAGCGGAGGCCAAGGCACTGCGCACGCTGGAGCGGCTGCGGCAGGGTTTCGGCAGCGAAGGCGAAGCCGCGAACGAGGACGCAGGCGAGGACGACGAGCAGCCCAAGACCGCCGCCATGTCTGACCGACTGGCGCAGCGGTTGAGCGCGCACCGTACCGCTGCGCTGCAAATCGAAGTTGCACGGCATCCGCAAGCAGCGCTGGCCGCCGTGGTGCATGGCATGGTGCAGACCGTCTTGCAGGAAAGGCACTACGGGCACGACCTGCCGCTGGGTGTGCGCCTCACGGTGCAAGACCGGCTGGAAGGCATGGCCCCGGACTGGCCGGAATCACCCGCCGCCGTGGCGCTGCGCGAACTGCAACAGGTGGCAGGCGAAACCTTGCCGGAGGACAGCGCCGAACTGTTCGCCGCGCTGCTGGCGAAATCACAGGATGAACTGGTGCGGCTGTTGGCCGTGTGCTTAGCTTCCACGGTGGACGTGGTGACGCCTCGCGCCACGCCGCACCAGCCCGGCGCGGAACTGGCGCAGGCCGTGGGGCTGGATATGGCCGCGTGGTGGCAGCCCACCAATGAGGGTTACTTCCGGCATGTGCCGAAGGCCGCGATTCTGGAAGCCGTTGGCGGGTTCGCGCCCTCGCACGTCACCCGACTGGCGAAGTTGAAGAAGGGCGACATTGCCAGCGAAGCCGAACGGCTGGCCGCTGGCACCGGCTGGATGCCCGCCATCTTCCGCTCCGAAGGCCCGCAGCAGACCGGGCAGGACGCGCCGGCGGATGGCGAAGCCGAAGCACAGGAAGAAGTGGCCGCCGTGGCGGATGACCAGCCGCAGGCCGAGGCTTTGGCCGCGTGACTTCGCACCGTAGATAGCGCCCCGGTTCCGGCCGGGGCGCTTCATGTTGAGGATGCCTGCCATGACCCACCAACCCGCAAACCGCCCCCGCATAGCTGCGACCTATGCCTCCGGCACGGTGCGCGCCCGCCGCTGGCACGGCGACGGCGACGTGCGCGGCTACCGTCCGCCGCGTGGCTGGACGGCCCGCGCCGACCTGACCGATCTGCATCCCCTCACGGGCCGCGCCTTGCCGCGCGCCGTGTGGTGGATCATCGAAACCAAGGAATAACGAGCCGCACCGGCCCCAAGCCGTGCCGCCTTGGGGCCGGTGGTCGAAAACTCCGGGCGCGGCGGTGGCCGCGCCCGGTTTCACTGCTCAAAGCCAAAACGCCCCATCGCCGCCTTCGGACAGGCGGCGATGGGGCCACGCACAAGGGCGCTCGTGCGCGAAATCCACGAAGCCAGCAAGTGTGGCGGCGCATCGCGCCGCCAACGATTCGACCGAGCCCCGCCGCAATGGGCGGGGCTGGTGTGGCTACGCCCCGGCTTGCTGCGGCAGGTTGCACGAAAGCGTGCCGTCCCCGACGCTGGCGGTTCGTTGTCTGTACGTCACGAAAGACGGTTCACCGACACGCCGCCCAGCCTCGCTTCTATGGAGCTTCCACACCACGCCTCAGTATGTGGCCGTGAGCTGCGGCAGGGGCGCTCTGGCCTTGTCGTCGGGGCATTGACCTGGCCCGCGTCAGGGCGCAAGCCGGTGCAGCCGTCACGCGGGGATGCCGAGTTGGCCACGTCTCCATTCGGGAGCGGGCGGCCTGTGCGTCCTTGTCTTGTTGTGAATCCTGGCGGTGGCGCGGCTGCGCCTTGTGCTTGATGGCCGCAACCTTGCAGCGAAAACAATTTCCCCTGCGCTGCGCGCATTCCTCGCGGGACAAATTCTTTTCGCTTCCAGGTTCTCCACGTTGTTGCGACCGCTGTGCGGTGCGACCAGCCCATCCCCCGCCGGCCGGATCACAACAAGGACGCACTGGCGCGACCTTGTTCAACCCGAAAGGAGAAACATCATGGCTAACATCGGCACCTTCACCGCAGAGAAAGACGGCTTCACCGGCACGCTTCGCACCCTGACGCTCAACGTCAAGGTCAAGCTGGTTCCCAACGACAAGGGCGACACCGAGAACGCCCCCGACTTCCACCTGCAAGCGGCTGGCCACGAAGTCGGCGCAGCGTGGAAGAAGACCAGCGAGGCCGGGCGGGAATACCTGTCCGTATCCATCGACGACCCTTCGTTCCCGGCGACGGTCTATGCCCGCCTGATCGAGAACGAGGACGGCACGCACGACCTGATCTGGTCGCGCAACAAGCCGAAGGCGGCCTGACAGCCGCTTACCGCGTCCCGCCCACTGCGGCGGGGCGCGATGCTGCTGATCGCAGCACCGCACGCGCAGGATTTCTGCTGCTGCCGCGTGCTGGATACGCCCGTCACGGCGGGCCTGCATGCGTGCCTTGTGGCTCGCAATCCGTGTCAACGAGCGGTGTGTGGCGTGTCGGCGCTGTAAGCGCCGCCGGGCTTTCGGGCTTCGCCCCGTGCCGGCAAGCCGTCACGGCCATCCGGCTTCAATCCCTCACGCCTTCGCGCCTGCGGCGCTGCGCGCTCCGCTTGCTGCAATTCAGTACCACACGCCAACGCGCTAAGGCGTGTCGGGCTCTTCCAATATCGCCCTGAGTTCCTGGCGCACCTGTGCCAGCAATTCATCAGCTTCGCGGGTGCTGTCACCGGCATAAGCCAATGTGAGCAGCGTGAGCGGATGCACTTCCATGACCTCGCACAGATCGGCCAGCTTCTGGATGGTTGGGCTTTTCAGGTCGCGCTCCAGCGTGCTCATGTAGGTGCGACTGGACACGTTGGAGAACGCTTCCTGGCTCAAACCACGCGCCTTCCTTACCGTCCGAATCGCCGCTGCCAATGAGTTCTTCGCTGCCACCTATGGTTTCCCCAAAAAACCAAGATGACAGCCCATTGCGCCCTATAGGACTACAATCTATAGTGTTCATTTGGTGGTGATGTTTTCCTTTTCCGTGCTTTTACGGAGATCCGCATCTGCGGATTTCCTCAGACCCAGGGAACCGCATCCGTGTCTTTCCTGACTTCCACCAATACGCCTTCGTGCCTCTCCGCTTTTGCGGCTTCGTGCGCTTGCGCATACGTGCATCCGTCCGCAGGCACAGATGCGCCTCGGCGATTGCGTGTGTTCGTGGAAGGGGCGCGGCCTTGACCACGCTTGTCACCGAGGAAGACCGGGTGCACCTACTGGCCCACGGCCTCACCCGCGCCGCAGGCCAGGAATGTGACCCGCTGCCCGTGGTGCGCCTGTTCACACCGGACGCACATGCGACCTGGCTATTGGCCGCGCTCGATCCGACCGATGGCGATACGGCCTACGGCCTGATCGACCTCGGGATCGGGATGCCTGCCCTGGCGACGGTGAAGCTGTCCGATCTGGCGTCCATCGTCGGGCCGCTCAAGCAGCCCGTGATACGAGATCGGTATTTCCAGCCGACGCGGCCGCTGTCGGAATACGTTCGACTGGCTCAGGAAAACGGTTCGATCACCGATTGACGCATTCCAGCGCGACCAGGCAAAAAGTATCGCATTGTGACTATTTCGGTCTTAGCCAAGACCTGGCAAGTCTTGATCCGCATGCTTGCACCAGGGTGGTGCGCTCCTGACCAAAACAGTCATGATGCCAGGCGCGAGATTCGGCACGGTGTTCAATGCTGCACCCCATTTCCGGGCGGTGCAGTCGTCGCATTTAGACGATTTCGGCAATGCACTGGAGCGAATCTGTCTTGACACCAGCAGTTAAAGCGTAACCCGAGTTTGATGACCACTTGATGGCGATTCGATAGCTCCCGCACAGCGGAATTGTGGCGACGTTCCCAGAAACAGGGAGGTTTCGCCATGACTGACCGCAGCAGCCAACACTGGTATCCCACGGCCGCGTATCTCTACACGCTGCACCTCGATGGCCCAGCGCTGGCTTGGGAGTATTTGCGCAGGAATCCAAGCTACCGGCGCGACTGGCTACGCCGGCGTCGCAAGCCTGATGCGGCGCAGGCCTGGGGCCTGCGCCTGCTGGAAGATCCCGGCCTGGATGCGCGCGACGCACATCCTGCTTGGTTCCCCGATCACGATGCCGTGGTGCAGCTATACCCCGACGCCGACCCACCACCCGATGCGCATACCTTCGAGTTCTGGCGCATTCCTGGGCGCAAGCAACTGACCCACGACGGCAAGCGCCTGGTGCTCGTATCGCATTGGCCAGGCTGCTGCGTTCGGCTGGCACTCGCACCCGACCTGGAAGATGGTTCGGCCTATCTCTACGCCACACGCGCCTGCGCCACGCCCTGTGCGCGCTACCGCACGCTCGCTGCGAAGCTGGATGCGCTATCTGCCGCAACCGTGGCCACGCCTGTGGCAACAGCCCGCTCCCGCCCCACGCCCGCCGCGCTGCTGGAACTGCATACCTTGCAAGCGCTCGACGCGACCCTCGCGGGAGCCTCCTTGCGCGAGGTGGGCGAAGGTCTGTTCGGCGCGGATGCCGTCGCGGCCGACTGGCACAAAGACAGTGCATTGCGTGCCCGCGTACGGCGGCTGGTACGCCGCGGCGATGAGCTGATGCACGGCGGCTACCGCCGACTAGCGCAGCTTCCAATGTTCCCGTCGCATTAGGGGGGACGTTTCTCGACCCGTGCGAATCGTCCCTTAGCAAGAAGCCTTGCTTTCTTGAGAGTGCCTCTATCCGGCCGCGTGGTGTGGCCGGGCTTGATGGAGGTACATCCCATGCGACCTGCTCCCTCGCGGCCTGCCGCCGCTGCCGTCACTGCGACCTCGCAGCCTCAACGCTACCTGACAAACGACGAAGCCGCCGACTACCTGCGGCTGTCGCCGCGCACGCTGGAGAAGCAGCGGGTGATCGGCGGCGGCCCCAAGTTCCGCAAGTTCGGCCGCCGCGTCATGTACGCGGTGTCCGACCTCGATGCCTGGGCCGACCAGCGCAGCTACGAGGCCACGTCCGATCCCGAATACGCCGAGCGCCACGCGGGCGACTACCGTGATGGCCGCTGATCGTCGGCGCGTGGGTGGCCTTCGCCATGTCCAGCCCGCCAGGGCAAGCCTTGCCGCAGCGCGAACAGCTCGATCTGTTCCGCGCGCTGCCGGGCGACATGGCGCCACGCGATTCCCAGGACTTGATGGCCTTTCCGTTCTTCTCGCTTGCCAAGTCGCGGCGCACGGCGCCGATCGACTTCCGCAGCGGGAACGTCACCATTCGCGTGGAAGGCACGCAGGAGCACGGCATCGCAACGATATGGGATGCCGACGTGCTGATATGGGCCGCCTCGCAGATCGTGGAGGCGCGCGACGCGGGCCTGCGCCCGTCGCGCTGGATACGCGCCACGCCTTACGAGATTTTGCGCTTCATCGGGCGCGGCACGTCCCTCAACGACTACCAGCGCCTGAAGGCCGCCCTCGACCGGCTGCAATCGACCACGGTGGCCACGTCCATCCGCGAAACCACGGGAAGGCGCTTGCATCGCTTCTCGTGGATCAACGAGTGGAAGGAACTCGCCGACGCCAGCGGCACCCCGCTGGGCATCGAGCTGATCTTGCCGGACTGGTTCTATGCCGGCGTGCTCGACGCCGCCCTGGTGCTGACCATCGACCCGGCCTATTTCCGCTTGAAGGGCGGTATCGAACGCTGGCTGTACCGCCTGGTGCGCAAGCATGGCGGGCGGCAGGAGCACGGCTGGCAATTCGACTTCCGACACCTGTACCGCAAATCCGGCAGCGCGGCCCGCTTCTCGGACTTCGCCTACGACGTGCGCGCCCTGGTGGCGCGGCAGTCGTTGCCCGGCTACGTCCTCGGCATCGAGCGGATGCCGGACGACAACACCGAGCTGCTGACCTTCCGGCCCGTGCCGCACGCGGCACGGGGATAACTGCGGGAGAACCTGTGGACGGCCTCGTGCTATCAGGAGTACCGGGTATCGTGCTATCAGGAGTACGACCCTCGTGCTATCAGGAGTACGAAAACGCCGGAAAGCCAACAACGGCGCGGGTTTGCGTTCCCTCTAACTTACCTAACAAGAAATACATAACTTTTAGTAGAAGCGCGCCGTTTCGGTGGACAACCACGAAACGGCACGGCCAGGCCGGCTTTCCAGCTCGGAGGGCCGCGCCATGATCTTCGCGTTTCTCAACCAGAAAGGCGGCGTCGGCAAGACCACGCTCGCCACGCACATCGCCGGCGAACTGGCGATGCGCGGCCTGCATGTCATCCTGCTGGATGCCGACCCGCAGGGGTCATCGCTCGACTGGACGCAGCGGCGTAGCCAGCAGGGCCTGCCCCGTCTGTTCAGCGCCGTGGGCCTTGCCCGCGAAACGCTGCATCAGGAAGCGCCAGAACTCGCCAGGCGGGCCGATCACATCATCATCGACGGCCCGCCGCGCATCGCCGCCCTCGCGCGTTCCGCGCTGCTGGCGGCCGAGCGCGTGCTGATCCCCGTGCAGCCCAGCCCCTACGACGTATGGGCTTCTGCCGAGATGGTCGCACTGATCCGCGAAGCACAGGTGTTCCGGCCAGCGCTGCGCGCGGCCTTCGTCATCAACCGGCGCGTCAGCACCACCATCATCGGCAGGGAGGCACGGCAATCGCTGGCCGAACAGCCGCTGCCCGCGCTGCGCTCGGAGATCCACCAGCGCATCGTCTTTGCCGACAGCGTAGCCGCTGGCCGGCTCGCCCGCGAAACCGCGCCCGACAGCGCCGCTGCCCGCGAGATCGCCGCGCTCACCGACGAACTGCTGCGGTGGCCGACATGACTGGGAAGCCACCACCACGCAGCAAGCGCGTCGGCATCGGTGCGCGTCCCCCAGCGAATCCGCACGCCGAAGCGTGGATTCGCCAGGGCGACGCAGATGCCGTGCAGAAAGGCGACCTCTACACCGCTCGACTGACGCTCGACATCACGCCCGCCATGCGGGCGCGCATCAAGGTGTCGGCCTTCACGCGAGGCGTGACCGTAGCCGAACTGCTGCGCGACCTGCTGGAGCGGGAGTTTCCCCCGGAGGGCACGCCGTGAACGCATCCGCTTCGACCGCCCACACCCCCAAAGCAAGTGCGCCCACGGCTGCGCCGCCGCCGGCGCCTTCGACACTCGCCGGCCAGGCCGGCAACGTGCCGCTGACGCGCGTGGCGCTGGCCTACATCGAACCGCGCTTCAAGCTCTACCTGCGCTTCGGCGAACCGGCGCGCACGCTCCAGCTCGACCGCTGGCGGCGCTGCGCCGTGTTCCTGCCGAACGCGGTTCTGTGCCGCATCCGTTGGCAGGCCAACGACTACGGCACGATCCGCTGGCAGCTCATGGTGATGCAGACCGCCACGCCGCTGGACGCCGTGCAGCGCATCCCCGGCGTGCAGCCGGGCGCGCGTCTGCTGCTGCACGCCGAAGGCGATGCCAACGTGCGCGCCGTGCTGGAACGCATCGACGGCATCGAGGCGCTGGGCATCGCAGCCGCAGACACATCGCCCGCGTACTGGCGCACGCTCGCGAACCGGCTCGCAGCGCGCTCGGCGCTACCCACATACACCGCAGAACGGCACGCCGCCTGGCTGGCCGGGAGGGCATTGCCATGACCACGATTTCCACGACCGGCCCCGTGCCGCATCCTCGCTCGCGCCTGCGCGCTCGCCTCGTGCTGGCAGGCTTCGCCACCGTCGGCCTCGCTGCGCTGGCCTGGGCGGCGTTCGTGCAGCCCCTGCCGCGAATGGCCTACAACCCGTCCGACAGCGTGGCGGTCGGTTGGTATCGCATCGAACCGTTCGACCCGCGCACCGCCTCGCGGCCACGTCCGCTGTCCGTGGACAGCATCGTGCTGATGCCGCTGCCCGACAGGGCCGCCATGCTGGCTGCGCAGCGCGGCTACCTGCCGACCCGCGTTCCGCTGCTCAAACGTGTGGGCGCAGTCGCGCCACAACACGTTTGCATCGTCGCCGGCCAGGTTCGCATCGACGGCGTGCCGGTGGCCGCCGCCCTGCCTGCCGACCGGCTGGGCCGGCCGCTGCCATCCTTGCAGCTTTGCCGCCGTCTCCAACCGGGCGAACTGTTCCTGTTGAGCGCGACCAACCCGGCGTCGTTCGACAGCCGCTATTTCGGGCCGGTCAGCGCGTTCGCCGTGATCGGCGTTGCGCATCCGATCTGGCTGGAGACACGTCCATGATGGCCGCCGATTCGCTGCACTTTGCCGCGCCTCTCATCGTGCCATCGGGCATGTCGTTCTACTGTTCGTCGCCGTGTCGTCGCGCGTGCAGTGCGGGTGCATTCGCACCGCACTTCGCGCTGCCTTCGGCGCAGCCGCCCAACGTGCAGGCGTCTTGCCTCGAACGCGCCTGGCCTGCGGCCATTGGCGTGTTCGCCGGCGGGCTGGCTGCTCGTGCAGCAGCGCCGCCGGGCCGCCGATGCCCGGAGCGGGAGCGAGGGGCAAAGGCGGAAGGCAAGACAAAAGGGTTCGGCACTCTGCCGCCCGCAAAGCCAGTCTGCACGTGGGGGTGGCGCGGCACGGCGCGGCTTCGCCGCCGTGCCGCGTGGGGCGCGAGGCACGCGCCGATGCAGGCATGTCCGCGTGCTTCGCACGCTCGGACACGCCGGAGCTTGCAGGGAGCACAGCCATGACCGACCGCGGCGACCATGATTTCTGGGTGCGCCCTGGCGCGCCGAAGAACCGAGGCAAAGGCCAGGGCCAGAGCTTCGTTTCCAAGGTGCTCAAGCAGGCTGGCAAGGCCAGCGGCGGCAAGTCGGCGGTGCGCCGTCCTACCGCTGGCGGGAGCGGCCAGCACGCCGGCCAGCGGCCCGGCTCACGGCTTGGACGCGGCCATACGGCGGCGCGCTTCGCAGGCGCAAAGCTGACCCCTATGTCACGGCGCGTGACCATCAAGACGCTGCTGGTCAACCAGCGCAACGCCAGTCCGCAGTCGCTCGCCAAGCACCTGCGCTACATCGAGCGCGACGGTGCCGGCCGGAACGGCGAGCCGGGCCGTGCCTACGGGCCGCAGACCGACGAAGCCGACCTCGATGCCTTCAAGGAACGCTGCCAGGACGACCGACATCATTTCCGCTTCATCGTCTCACCTGAAGACAGTGCGGAGCTGGACGACCTGCGCACCTACACCCGGCACCTGATGAACCGGATGGAGGCCGACCTGGGGACGCGGCTGGATTGGGTGGCGGTCGATCACTGGAACACCGACAACCCGCACACGCACCTGATCGTGCGCGGACGCGACGATACCGGCAAAGACCTCATCATCGCGGGCGACTACATCGCCCACGGCTTCCGCCATCGCGCCGCCGAGCTGGCGACGGAATGGCTGGGGCCGCGCACCGAACTGGAGATCCAGCAGACCTTGCAGCGCGAGGTGGAGCAAGAGCGGTGGACGAGCCTCGACCGCACGTTGCAGCGCGAGGCCGGCGAGGATGGCCGGGTGCAGATCGAACGCTTCAACGAACCCCGGCTGCAACGCCAGCGCCTGCTGCTGATCGGCCGCCTGCAACACTTGCAGCGCCTGGGCCTGGCCGACGAGGTGCAGCCCGGCACCTGGGCCGTCCATGCGGACGCGGAGAAGACCTTGCGTGCCCTGGGCGAGCGTGGCGACATCATCCGAACGATGCAGCGGGCCATGAGCGGCAAGCCTCGCGAGCTGGCGGTGTTCGAGCCGGGCGACGACGGCCGCACTATCGTCGGTCGCGTGGCTGCTAAGGGTCTGGCCGACGAGCTGCACGACCGCGGCTATCTGGTCATCGACGGGTTGGACGGCAAAGCCCACTACGTCGCGTTGGACGCCCGCGACGAGCTGGCGAACTATCCCATCGGCGCGGTGGTGGAGGTACGCGGTTCCGCCGAGGTGCGGGCGGCCGACAAGAACATCGCCACGCTGGCGAGCAATGGCCTGTACCGCACCGATCACCACCTGGCGATCGAGCAAGGCCGAGCCAAGCCCGGCCGCGACCCGCAAGAGGCTGTGGCGGCCCATATCCGCCGGCTGGAAGCCCTACGGCGGGCCGGCATCGTGGAGCGCGTGGCCGAGGGGTTATGGAAGGTGCCGGACGACTTGGCCGAGCGTGGCCGCCAGTACGACGCGCAGCGGCTGGGCGGCGTGGCGGTCGAACTGAAATCGCATCTGCCGATTGAACGGCAGGCCCGCGTCATCGGCGCGACCTGGCTGGATCAGCAGTTGATCGGCGGCGGCAAGGGACTGGGCGACCTGGGCTTTGGCGGCGATGCTAGGCAAGCCTTGCAGCAGCGCGCCGACTTCCTCGAAGAACAGGGGCTGGCCCAGCGGCGCGGGCAGCGGCTGATTCTCTCCCGGAATCTGCTGGAAACGCTGCGCAATCGGGAGCTGGCGCAGGCCGCCCAGCACATTGCCGCCGATAGCGGATTGGAGCATCGGCACGTCACAGACGGGCAGCGCGTAGCCGGCATCTACCGGCGCTCGGTCATGCTCGCCAGCGGTCGCTATGCGCTGCTCGATGACGGCATGGGATTCAGTCTGGTGCCTTGGCGGCCGATAATCGAGCCACGACTGGGGCAGCAGATCGCCGCGACTGTACGCGGCGGCGGTGTGTCATGGGAGGTTGGACGGCAAAGAGGTCCTGGGATTGGATCGGGGCCGTAGGCTGTCGTACCGAGTTAAGGTGTCGAGCAGCGTTTTGGCCCTAGCTTCTGTGCTCCGTTAAGACGACTAGTCTGTGCTTATCGACGACGCTGTGGGTGCATGGTTGCTTGCCAATTCCGGTGCAACTCGCAAACGCGCTGCCCCGACCTGAACTGCCCATTCAACGATCTGCCCGGCCAATATATCCGTGGCGACACCGAACGCGCTCACCACATCGGCCTCTCGCTTGCTGCCTGTGGCTTGGATTGCTTCGAAGCGTCTACTGGCAATAGCAGTCCGTTTGGCCGGATCGACCAGTTGCACATCGAGCCGAACCGCGGCGATCGCTTCAGTGCCGCGGTATTCGAGCTGGAACGCCCGCAGCGTACTGCGCAACTCCATATCGGCGCTCATTGGGGTGCTATCGGTAATCACGGAAGTCGACCGCCCATCGCGCATGAAGGCTTCGACGATTCGGTCACGCAGCAGCACCGGTGCGGGGTCGGCCCAACGCACTCCTTGCCAAGCCGACAAGCGACCATCGGGCTGCGCAATGAACAGCCGCTCCGAATCCAGGACGCGACTACTCTCAGGGGCGTAGACGCGCAGCGCCCCGGGTCCCGGAACGGCGCGCGGCGTACTCTCCGCCTGGGCGATGTGATAGTCGGGCAATTTGTAGGTGACCATTGGAGCTTAGCTTTGGGAAGCACACTGCACGCGGACAAGCCGAGTACTAGCGTCATAGTCACGGCAGCGACGGGAATCATCCTGGCGGAAGTGTTCACGGCTTGGTTTCCTCAATGTTCTCTCCACCGAGCAGGTATTGCGCCGGATTGCGATCCAGTCGGCGCAGCACGGTGTTTAGATTGGCCAGCGCCTGCTGGAGTTCGTGCATGGCAGGACCTGTGGCGGCCAAGCCCTGGTTCAGCGATTCCTGATTGTTTTGCAGTAGCGTCTCAACCCTGAAAGCGGCGCGTTCGAGGGATGCCGTTGCATCACGCGTGTTCACCATGATTTGCTTACCATCGTTATTTAGTAGCAGGTTGGCATCGCGAAGAGTGCTATTTGCTTGGCGCACGGCAGCTGTCGATTCTCTGCTTGCTTCGGTCAGATTGCTGATTAACGTCGCGATCTCGGCCCTCTGGTCAGCGACCGCGCCCGTGGTCTGTTCAAGATTCACCAGACTGCGGTGCACAAGAGCCAAATTCTCCTTCGACAGTAACTCCTGCGTGCGCAGCAAGATGCCGTTGAGTGTCGTCATGCTGTTCCCCTCACCGGAGACCAGGGATGCCATCGCCGAACGTGGTGCGAGGATCAACGGTTCCTCGTCCTCTCTCCGATCCAGCAATGGCACGTTTGGCCCACCGTCGCTCAACTCGATCACCGCGTTGCCGGTAATTCCCGTGATGACCAATTCAGCGCGGGTATCCTGCCGGACCGGGATGGTGGCATTGATGCGTACGCGCGCTATCGCCCGCCTTGGGTCTCGCGGTGAAAGAGAAAGTGCAACGACTTCGCCAATCGTGATTCCGCTGTACTGAACCTGGCTGCCGGGCGTAAGCCCGGTCACTGGCTCATCGAACATAATCCGGTAATACTGGTAATCGTGGTCGGAACGTGTGTCGCTGAGCCAAAGCGCGAAGCCAATACCAATCGCACCGAGCAGCACGACGAACAGACCAATGAATACATGATGGGCACGTGGTTCCATGATCAGACCACCTCGTTCTCAGAGTTTAAATATTGCGTGCGCCCAGCCCAATGCGTGCGCGACGGAAGAATGATGCAGATGCGGAGGGGTTTCATGGCTGCGTCTCTTGGCTGGAAGCACCAGTGGCCTGTGCGGCCGCACGGCCACGGGGGCCGTGAAAGTATTCCTGTATCCACGGGTGCTTGAAGCGCTCGACTGCCTCGATGCCGTCGTTGATGAGTACCTTCTGGTTCGCCAGGACCGCGACACGGTCGCATATGGTGTACAGCGTATCGAGGTCGTGGGTTACCAGAAACACCGTGAGGCCCAGTGCATTGCGCAGGGTCAGAATCAATTGGTCGAAAGATGCAGCCCCGATTGGATCCAGTCCTGCGGTGGGTTCGTCAAGAAACAGGATGTTCGCATCAAGCGCCAAGGCTCTCGCCAGTGCTGCTCGTTTCACCATGCCTCCGGACAACGAGGCCGGATACTTGTCTCCCGCTCCGGCAGGCAACCCCACCAAGCCCAGCTTGCTTCTTGCCAAACGCTCGGCAAGAGGCCGCGCCAGACCGACATGCTCGATCAAAGGAAGAGCGACGTTCTCCAAGACGGTCAGCGATGAATACAACGCGCCCTTCTGGAACAGAATGCCGAACCTTCGCTCCATACGCGCGCGCGCAAGCCATTGGGCTCGCAGTAGGTCGCGCCCCCCGATACGGACCACGCCCGAATGCGGCTTCTGCAGCCCGACGACGCTACGCAAGAGCACGGATTTCCCGGTGCCTGACCCTCCCACCACGCCAAGGATTTCCCCGCGCCGCACGTCCAGGTCTAGGTCCTGATGGACCTGCTGGGTTCCAAACCTGTTGTCCAGGCCGCGCACTTCAATAGCGTGTCGCACACCGTTGTCGGTGTCTTGCTTCACCGCGCTCACCAGCCCATCTCCATGAAGAACAGTGCAGCGATGGCGTCTATCAGGATCACCATGAAGATTGATTGCACGACACTAGACGTCGTGTGGTCGCCTACCGACTCAGCGCTACCGGCGACCTTGAACCCTTCATGGCAGCCGATAGCGGCGATCATCACCGCGAAGAGCGGGGACTTGCTCATTCCGACAAGAAAATGGCGCACCTCGATTTTTTCCTGCACGATGGCAAGGAACTGTGCGGGAGGAATTTCCAAGCTCAGTGCGCATACGGTGGCGCCGCCCGCAATGCCAGCCAAGATGCCTACTAAGGTGAGCAGTGGCAAGGACACAAGAAGCGCCAGCACGCGTGGCAGCACCAGTAACTCGATGGGGTCGAGCGCGTTGGAGCGAAGCGCATCGATCTCTTCATTTACCTTCATCGAACCGATTTGGGCGGTGTACGCGCTTGCGGTACGGCCTGCAATCAATATGGCCGGGAGCAGCACTCCGAACTCGCGCATGAACGAGAAGGCGACCAGATGCACCGAGAAGATGCTCGCACCGAAGTTGGCCAGCACCGTTGCTCCCAGGAACGCCACCACCATTCCTACCATGAAGCTCAGTAGCGCCACGATGGGAATGGCGTCCACCGCTGATCGCTGGATTTGAGCGATCACCGAGGTCGCGCGCCAGCGACGCGGGTGACGAACGGTACGGCTCCATGTTTCGATGATCTGGCCCACGAACCCGGCCAGACCAAGACACGCACGACAGCCCTGTTCCAAGGTCAGGCCTATGCGTCCCAGACCGCGGAGCAGAGGATTCCCGCTCACCGCTGCTTTCTCCGTCTTCTGCTGATCGGTAGCAGCGGCGGCCAGCGCTCTCATTAGGGCGAGGCGATCCGAGGACAGATTTGGAGCTGCCTCCGGCCGGTCGAGTATCGAGTCTGGCCCGAGAATTTCCACCAGCAGAGCCGCGCCGGCGGTGTCCAGTCTCTGGACTTGCGTCCAGTCGAGTAAGGGAGTGGCGTACCCCTCGGCATGACTGATGCGGGCGGCGGACACGGATTTTGCCAGACTGGCGTAGTGCTCTATCGTCCAGTCGCCACCCGCCAGCCATTTGTGATCACCGCCGACCATGGCATCCTGCCGGAGCCAAGCCTGTGAAGCGTTGCTCATGGCTGCGTGTCCCGCCAAGCGCTGTCGATGCGCTCGATGCAGTTCGTGATCGCCGCTTTGGCATGACCCAGCAATGTGTACGAACCGGCGAACTCTTTAATGACGTTGCCGCGCTCGAAGCAACTGGCGGCAGCAACCCGGCGTCCCGTCCTTAAATCGACTGCTTCGAACTCTAGGCTGGCACCACCCGTCGTCACGGGTCCAACCAGCAGGGTCGTCATTGCATTGACTGCCCGATTCGGTGTCTGCAGTTCGGTGACCGCTACACGCACCCGAACCTGTCCCGCGCCACCTGGGGGGGCGGGACTTTTGCCTTCCTGGCGTTTCAGTTCGCTCGTCACATGGTCTAGCACTTCGCGCTGCTGCGCGTCATCGAGCCCATCGATGCGACCCGAGGCGGTCTTGATCTGCGCTTCTTCCACCACGACAGCGGCATAACGCTTGGGCTCGAATCCCGCTGCGCGGTACATCAGTACGTTCTCGTATCGTGTCGGCGATAACTTCTCGTAGTCGCCGAGAAATCCGGAGCGCGTCATGCTGTTGGTCGCGCATCCAGAGAGCGCGCCTGCTACGCAAAAAAAGATGCCGCCGCGGATCAATGCAGTTTTGCTCTTCATAATGGGTCTCCTTGATCAAACGAAACTAAGACAGGCAATGCCTGCTGCGATGAGGGCGGTGCCAGACCAGCGCGTTACCGATGCGACATCGCCTAGTAGGAGGGCGCCGACGCCCAAGTTTCCAAGTAGCCCGATTCCTGCCCAGGCTGCAGAGGCCGCGCTGATCGGAATCCGCTTGAGCGCGAACCACAAAAGTGCGCCGCTGGCCGCCATGCACGTCACTGCCACACAGAGGCCGACCCAGCGCATCGGACCGCCCGCCGTGATGGCCCGCAGGCCCAGTGGATAGCCCGCTCCTAGAACCCCTGCGGCAATGACAATCGACCAGGATTTCCAGATCAGCGGATGGGTGCTGAATCGCATAAGCCTAGCGAGACATACGCATGAAGCGTGGGTGCATACGAATTCTGAGAATGCGCAGCACGCGGCGGCTCGCAAGAGACTCATGAGCGATCTCCATGCGCGGTGGCGACACTCAGGTTCCACGGCCCAATTCGCTTGATTCCAAACAGGACTTCGTAAAGCAGCGGAATCAAGCCCAACGTCACCAGCGTTCCGAGTGCCAGCCCACCGATCATCGCGATCGCCATCCCTTTCCATAATGGTCCGGAGAAGAGCATGAGTGGCACCAGTCCCGAAATGCAGGTGACCTTGGTCATCACGATTGGACGAAGCCGTTGTATCGCGGCCCCAACCAAGGCTTCATGGCGTGGCAGGCCTTCCGCTAGCCCCTGGTCGATGCGTTCCAGCAAGAGCACGGCGTTGTTGACAATGATCCCGAACAGGGCCAGTACGCCGAAGGTCGCCATGAAGCTGAAAGGTGTGCCGGTCAGCTTCAGAGCCAATACCACGCCGATAAGCGTGAAAGGGATCGTCGCGAGGATCACACCGAGCTTGCGGAAAGAATTGAACTGCCATACGAACAGCATCAGCATCGCCAGAAATGCGAGGGGCATGTAGGTCGACAGCGCGGCGTTCGATTCGGCGGCTTCCTCGATCTCGCCGCCAAGTTCAACCGAGTAGCCCGCGGGCAGGTCCAGGGCAGCGACGCTAGGCGCCAGGCGGTTGATGATCTCCTGGGCGGTGTAAGAGGTGTTCTGTCCTTGCACGGTGATCGTGCGGATGAGATTGCGCCGTTGGATGACCGAGGGCTCGCTCGCGAGCGATACGTCTGCGACCTGAGCCAGCGTCACCGCTGGACCGCCGTTGGTGGGATAGATGAGCGTCGCGCCTACGTCTGCCGTGCTGCGACGCTCGCTTACGATACTGCGCAGGACGATCGGGACGGAGGTGTCACCGTCGCGAATAACCGAGATCGATCTGCCGCTGTAGCGGACATCCAGCCCGCCAGCGATGTCTTCAGTCGTCACGCCCGCCCGACGCGCGCGGTCCTGGTCGACCCGTACGTCGATGCGGCCAACGCGCGTATCCCAATCGTTCTTGACGTTGATGGTGCCGGGCAGCTTGCGCAGCGCTGCTTCGATTTTGGACGCGGCCCCCAACAATACCTCCTCATCCGGACCGCTGACGCGATAAATGGCAGTCCCTGACTCGGTCGCACCGAGCGAGAAACGCTTGGGCTCGGCGCGCACGTCGCCATGTGCTTGCGCAAAGTAGCTGCGGGTGCGGGCGAGGACGGCGTCGATGTCGCTCTTCGGCTTCAATGTGACAACGAAGTACGCGATGTTCGATGCCGGCAGTGGTGGATTCAGGCTAAGGATGAAGCGCGGGCCACCATCGGCGACGTAGCCGATGTGATCGGAGACTTCTGGATTGATGTTCGTGTCGCCCAGCCAACCACTGATCTGCTTCACGCGGGCGAGCGTTTCGCGCGAGTCGGTACCGGGGGCGAGCTGCACCGGAATCTGGAACTGAAGCCGGTCGGACTTGGGCATGAAATCGTACGGCAGGGTGGTGAAGCCATACAGCGCAATGGCAAGCGCCGCGATCATCGACGCTACATAGACCGCCTTATGGTGGAGCACCCACTCCAGTACGCGCCGGTAGCCACGGTAGAAGCGGGTGTCATAGGCGTCGCCCTGCTCCTGCTTGTGATGGGGTTTGGCGAAGTGGTAGCACAATAGGGGCGTGACAGTCAGGCACAGCAGCCACGAAGCGAACAACGTCAGTGCCAGCACGACCACGAGATTGTGCAGATACTCGCTCGTGGCGTTCTGGCCAAAAAAGAACGGCGAGAACACGATCACGATCACGAGCGAGGACGTGAGCAGCGGAATGGCGAGCGTGCGGCCCGCCTCGAGGCAGGCATGCTTACGATCTTCGCCACCGGCCAGGCGGCGTTCGATGTCTTCGGCAATCACAATGCCGTTGTCCACCAACAAGCCGAGCGCAATGATGATGGCGCCCATCGAGACGTTCTGAAGCTCGATGTTCATCGCGCGCATGACGATGAGTGCACTGAGGATCGTCAACGGCACGATCATGCCCACGATGATCCCGGTGCGCCAACCGAGAAATAGCACGACGACACCGAGGACGACGATGATCGTCTCCATCATGACGTGGTTCATTTTGCCCATCTCGTGCTTGACGACATCGGCCTGGAAAGTGACGTATGACAGATCGAAACCCGCCGGCAGCAGCTTCTCCTGGTCTGCAACCCGTGCTTTGAGCGCTTTTCCGAACTGCTCCACGTTCTGACCGGAGGCCATCGAAACCGCCATGACGACAGCGGGCTGGCCTTTGTAGATGGCAGCAGATTCCGGCGGATCGGCTGGCCGCACACTCACCTGCGCCAGTTCACCCAATGCGATCGTCGGCACGGGCGCCGTACTACTTTGCGGTCGTGGCAGCGCGATCGGCATTGCTCGCAGGGAGGGAGCGTCACGCACTTCGCCACTGACCGCCAAGGTTGCATTGATGCCGCCGACAACAATTTGTCCACCCGAAGCGACGACGTTCTGTTTGACGAGTTGGTCGATCACCCCCTGTGGTGTCAGCTCCAATCGCGCGAGCCTAGGCCGATCGAATTCGAGATAGACGCGCTCTTCCTGCAGGCCGTAGAAAGTGATGCGCTCAATACCAGGCACGGTGTACAGGCGGTCGCGCATCTGCTTGAGCGCGACGCGCATCTCGCTCATGGAGTAACCTGGTGCAGTGACCGCAATCGAGGCAACCGCGACGCGGCCGAAGTCTTCGTCGACGAAAGGCCCCATCGTGCTCTGTGGTAAGGCATCCTTCGAATCGGCGACCTTGGCCCGGACGCGCTGCCAGATCGGTGCCAAGTCGGTGTAGCGGTCCCAGATCGTGACCTGGATCATGGCGCTGCCTGCGCGCACGGTGCTCGTCACGCGCTTGACCTCTGCCAGTTCGCGCAAGCGCTCCTCGATCGGCCGGGCAATGAGTTGCTCAACGCGTTCGGCGGGCAGCCCCGGGTTCAACGCCGTGACCATCGCATCGCGGACCGTGACAGTCGGCTCCTCCTGAGAAGGAAAATTCAGGAAGGTCGCGATGCCGGCGACGAAAATGATGAGCGCTACAAAGTAGGTAAGTCGACTGGCGCGCAGCGCCATCTCGGTGATCTTCATGATGAAGTAACCTGGTGGATCGCGTTAGCGCTTGGTCAATTGAGTGGTGGCTTCCAGTGGTGTCACTGGCTGTCCATCGGTGAGCCATCCTCCTCCGGCGGCAACCACCGTCTCGCCGGGCTTGAGTCCAGCGAGGACGCGCGCGCTGTCTCCTTCCTGTACCGGCGTGAAGCGCACCGCGCGACGGTGCACCTTCTTATCTTCAGGGGTGTAGACGAAGACGGAAGCCTCGCCCGGCTTCGTGCCGAGCACCAGCGAGGCATAAGGTATGGATACAGTCTCGGGCCGAGAGGTCTTGGAGGTTGCCGCAGGTGCGTCGAGCACGACCTGTACGGGAATACCTGGCCGAAGTGCGCGCGCTTGCGCGTTATCTTCAGGCACTAGCACCACGGGTAGGAGCGAGCCATTTTCGGCGCGCAGACCGACACGACGTACCACCGCTCGGATTGGTTGTTCGGCTCCGCTCCAGCTCAGTTCTGCGCGTTGGCCGACATCTATGTGAGGTGCCTGTGTAGTAGACGCGTTCGCGATGATCTCAGTGCCACTGCGCACGCCGTCGACCTGAAATACCGGCGCACCAGCAGCAATGTCGGTGAACGCCAAAGCCAGCTTTTCCGCCACGACACCATCGAAAGGAGCGACGATCATCGTGCCACGTTGTGCTCGTTCGGCCAGGCCAAGCGCCGCCTTGGCAGTGCGCGCTTGACCCTCTGCGACCGCTAGCTGCGCCTTCGCGCTCTCGAACGCAGCAGGGGAGATGACTTCGCTTTCGAGCAACCGGCGCTGTTGATCTGTCTGTACACGTCGATCCATCAGGCCGGCTTCGGCGGCCGCCAGGGATGCTTGCGCTTGTGTCACGCGAAGCCGGTCAGGTTGCGCATCAAGTTCTGCCAGGACTTGGCCGCGGGAGAACCGTTCACCCACGTCGACGTTCAACTTGGCGATCCGTCCTCCTGTTTCAAATCCTAGGATGCTGCGCTCGGTTGCTCGCGCCGAGCCAGTCAATTCGATGCGAGAGCTATGCGGGAGATCCGACTGCGCGGCGGCGAGCTTCACTGCGCGCGGAGGCTCGGATACGGTGGATTGCGAGTTTCCGCACCCTGAGAGCAGAGTCGAAATGGATAGTGTGCAAGCAACCGCCAAGGAGCGCGGTGCGCACGCGGTCATGACACCGCTACGGACGCGACTCATGTGCGTCCTTTTGCCGGGACAAGTTCGAGATGGCCCGAGGCGAGATCCTGGAGCGCCCGAAAGAAATGCCGCCGCTCTGCGGGTGCGAGTATTGGCAAACCCAGAAGATCGGCGAACAGGGCGCCATCCAATGCCAGCATGATGAGTGCCGCGGTCTCGGTGCCACGCGGGGATCGACGCACGCGTTCGTACTGCACGCGGTACCACTCGCGCAGTGGGTCGAGAAGTGTTGGATCTTCCGCAGCTGCCGCGAGCAGCGCTGCGCCCATCTTCTGCATCTCGTCGTCGGGCATCGCTTCCACCTGGCTCGACAGCCAGGGGTCCGGATCTCCGGCAAACCTGCGCTCGTGATTGGCTTGTACCGCGTCGAACGCCCGGATCATCTCGTCGATCAGTGTCACGAACAAATCGCGTTTGGTCTTGAAGTGATAGAGAAACGCCCCTTTGCTCAACCCGGCCCGCACAACGACGGCGTCCAGTGTCAAGCGACTGGCACCTTCCTCCAGCACCAGTTCGCGGGCGGCCTGCAGGATGCGGTCGCGAGTTCGCTGGGCTCCTTGCTGGAGGCCGGGCTGCGCATCGGCGCTGCTATGGGCAGTGGACGGGGGGGGCAACTTTGTTTTCGCGCGGGGCGGCATGGTCGTGCTCCAAAAAAGCTTGAGTCATATACAGTCCAGACGGTATAGTAGAAGCCATACAACAGTCCGTCAAGACTTTTTCGGAGCGCAAGGAGCTGCCATGTCTCAAATTCTTGAACGCTATCGCCTCATTGCCATGATTTCTCCGCTACTGCTTCTTGCGGCCTGCAGCCATGCCCCGCACTCTGCCGATCCACCTCGCCTGGATGTACCGGCCCATTTCTCAAATGAAGAGGGAGGTGAAGGCATCTTGGACAAATCGTCCCGCCGTACTCTTCCCGTCGATTGGTGGACGGCCTACGGCGATCCGCACCTCAATGCCTTGGTCCGGGCGGCGCTGGAGCGCAATACCGAACTGACGATTGCGCGAGCGCGCGTGGACGAGGCATCGGCCGCCACGCGGCGAGCACGGGCCTCCCTGCTCCCCTCGTTGTCCGCGGGCACGCAGGCAACTCGAGGACGCGACTATTCAGAGAACGTTGCAATCGGCAATGATGGCCGCGCCACGTTGTCCGCATCGTGGGAGGCAGACCTGTCGGGACGGCTTTCGCAGGCAGCAGAAGGTGCGCGCCTGGATGCGGTGGCAGCCGAACAAGCGTGGGTTGCCACGCGGTGGCAGGTCGCGTTTGAAACAGTGTCGGCGGCTGTGCAGCAGCGCCAAGCCAGTGAGCTCGAAGCGCTAGCCGCGGCGCGGCTGGCATCCGCAGAACGACTCGTCTTGCTGATGCAACGGAAGTTCGAGGCCGGACAAGCTACCGGCTTCGACATCGAGCGTACCCGCGCCGGCGTCGTCGCACTGCGCGTGGAGCAAGAGCAACTGCGGCGTGCGCGCGGCGAGGCGACGCATGCACTCGATGTACTAGTGGGACAAACGCCCGGAGCGCCTGCAGCTTCCCCAACTCTTGCGTCGCTCGCCGTCCCGGACTGGACACCGACACGCATACCTGCGGACCTGCTGAGTGAGCGGCCCGACGTGCGCGCCGCCGAAGCGAAGTTCGCCGCCGAAACCGCGCGCTGGAACGCAGCCGAAGGCGAACGCTTCCCCAGGCTGGTGTTGGACCTGAGCGGCGGACGGCAGCGCGTAGAGAGTGTGGGAACCCGCATCACTGGAAACATTTTTTCACTTGGGGCCGGGGTGTCGTTGCCGATCTTCGATGGTGGCGCGATCCGTGCCGGCATCGAGACCGGAGAGGCGCGCAGCCGAGCTGCCCGTGCGGAGTTCGAGCGCACTTTGTTGAGTGCTTTGCAGGACGTAGAGAACGCATATCTCGGTTGGCATACGCAGCACGCAGCACTGGAGCATCAGGCCGAGGGTGTCGCAGTCGCGGAGCGTCAGCTCGATCGCAGCCGACGTCTGTTCGAGGCGGGACAAGTGGACGCCACGGTGGTGGCCGAGGCTGAGGCCGGGGTGCTGTCAGCGCAGGCTTCGCTGATCCGCACGCGGGCCGAGACAGCCATGCAATGGGGCGTCCTGGCAAAAGCATTATCCGGCTCTCCTGTTTGATCGCAGAAACATGCTGGAGCAGCTTGCGAAGGCTAGCTAAATAGCGTGACGCAAGGCGAAGGTGGTGAGGCCTGAGTGATGAGGAATGCGAACATGGAAATTCGACACCTGCGCTACTTTCTGGCGGTGGCAGAGGAGCTGCACTTTGCCCGAGCCGCAGAGCGCCTCCACATAGAGACATCGCCGCTGTCGCGCGCCATCAAGGAACTTGAGGAAGAGTTGGGCGTAGCGCTATTTGCGAGAACCACTCGGAGCACCCGCTTGACTCGTGCGGGCAGGCTCTTCTTTGAGAGCGTGCCGCGTGTCTTCGCAGCTTTGCAGCAGGCGCGCGACAGTGTGAACGCCGCAGCCAATGGCTTTCATTGCCAGCTCCGTATTGCATTGTCTGATGGAATCACGCCATCGCGCCTGCCTGCGTTGTTGGCGCTCTGCCGGCAGGAAGAGCCGGAAGTGGAAGTTCGCTTCTTCGAGGTGCCTTTGGCACAGCAAATCAAGGGATTGTGTGGCGAACTGTACGATCTCGGCTTCGCTCAATCGGATGAAGTCGGCGAAGGCATCATCGCCGTGCCGGTGTGGAGTGACCCTCTGATGGTAGCTGTGCCCGCACGGCACCCCTTGCTATCCCACAAACAGATTCCCCTAGAAGAGCTGTTGCGGTATCCGCTGGTGCTCTGCGACGCGGTGGCGTGTGAGGGCCATGCTCGGCAAGTTGAACGGGTGCTACGTCGCGTGGACATAGAGCCACTGATTGCCGAACGCGTGACTTCCAGCGATCTAATGATGGTCCTGGTTTCGGCGGGACTTGCACTAGGCCTCACAGGAGGCGCGCATATCACAGCCAGCAGGGAACAGGGGGTGGTCGCACGGCCGCTGACTGGACGTTCGCCAATGCTCACGACCTATCTACTACGGCCGGCCAGCGAGCCGTCAGAAATGCTGACTCGCTTCATGGAACGCGTTCATTCGATCAAATCTCCAGATGCCAAAGGTCGGCGGTAAACCATCACACAATCTCCCAAAGAAAATTAACCATGAAGAAGATTGCTCTCATATTGCTTTCCTCGACATTGGCAGCCTGCAGCCCATCTGGGAAACCAGATAAAGCCAACCTTCCGACAGTCGATGAATTAGCGCTCAATCCTGAGCGTCTGAAAGAGTTGCGCAAGCAATGCAAGTTGGATCGACCAATGCTGGGCGACCAACTATGTAACCGGGTTGCCGAGGCTACGCGAAAGCGCTTTTACGAAGATGGCGATGTGCCCCACACCACGCCTAAAGAGCCGCCGAAGTTCTAAGCTGGTGGTCATGCCGGAGTATGTATGCCGGATATGAAAAATTTGAAGGAGAATCGCAATGGGTTGGATCTATCTTGTTTTGGCTGGATTGTTTGAAATCGGATGGCCGGTCGGGCTGAAAATGGCGCAAGAGCCAACATCGCGTTGGAGTGGGGTCGCAGTAGCCGTCTCTTTCATGACAATTAGCGGCGCCTTCCTATGGCTTGCTCAGCGTCAGATACCGATTGGGACTGCTTATGCGGTGTGGACGGGTATCGGAGCGGCGGGAACTTTCTTAGTCGGAATTCATTTCTATGGCGACCCAACCTCCCTGATGCGATACCTTGGCGTGGCGTTGATCATCCTGGGCGTTATCACGCTCAAGTTATCGAGTTGATCGCTAGCTCCATTGGTAGCGTAGTCGCTAGGCGACCCAGCTCCCAGAGTGGATCGGGCGCTGGGAACTCGTACGGTCACCTCCTCTCTCTAGTCGCTATGTGACGAGCTTGCCGGCGCCTCGGGAGAGTTCGAGCCAGTGCGCGTAAGGCGGTGGGAGCACCCATTCCGGGTGGCTCCACCTTCAGTGCCTGCGCCAAGGTGACCTGAGTACGAACTTTGTAGCCAGTCAGGCAGTGAGTTCGGAGGGGATGCTATCGGATTGGATCCAGTTGCGCCGGATCGTCGCCGGCGGTTTGTAAGCATGCGCGCTATGCGGCCGCTGCTCGTTGTAGAACTGTCGCCAACGTTCGATCAGCACCTTCGCTTCGGTCCGACTGCGGAACCATTCGCGGTTGAGCAGTTCGTCGCCCATCGTTGCCTGCGAAGTCAGGACCAGCAGAATCCTGAGGGGAGTTCTCATCATGGTTTTCTCCGTTCAGACGCTTGGGATCAAGCGGCCGGAGACCACTACGCCTGCTTGGCTTTGCGCGCTGCCTCGACCAAGCTGTCGAGCCAGTCCTGATGGCCGTTGATCATCGGGTTGGGTTTGGCGTTGTGCAGCTCCTCGGCCGGTTTGCCCTTCTGAGTTTCCTGCGTGAGGATGCGCACGCGCCTGCCGTCCAGGTTCTCAACCAGCCAGGCGTGATGCACATCCAGGCGCGTATCTGTGCCTTCCTCGCCGGACCAGCCGTGCCAGGCCACGCGGCCGGGTTGCCCATCCGCAGGTGGCACGTAAGCGTCCGGCGAACTCACCTTGCGTAAGTCAGGCCGGCACCCACTGATGCGGCAGCAACTGTCCGATCTCACTGGCCCGTTGGGTCGGCAGCCGCGTCAGCACATCTTTGAGATAGGCATACGGATCATGCCCATTCATGCGCGCCGACTGGATCAAACTCATGATTGCCGCAGCCCGCTTACCGCTGCGCAGGGATCCCGCAAATAACCAGTTCGAGCGCCCGAGTGCCCATGGCCGTATCTGGTTTTCGACCTGGTTGTTGTCGATGGGCACAGCCCCATCATCCAGGTAGCGCGTCAGCGCTACCCAGCGTTTCAGGCTGTAATCGAGGGCTTTGGCCGTGGCTGATCCATTGGGCACCAGGTCTCGCTGAGCCAACATCCAGTCATGCAGTTTTTTGAGGATCGGCACCGCCAATTCTTGTCGTATTCGCCAGCGCTCTTCATCACTCATGTCCCGCGCCTGACGTTCGACCTCGTACAAGCCGCTGATCGAGTGCAGGGCCTGTTCAGCCAGCTGACTTTTGTTCGCCACGTGCAAATCAAAGAACTTGCGCCGGGCGTGGGCCATGCAGCCGATTTCAGTGATGCCTTGTTCGAAACCGGCTTTGTAGCCAGCGAAGTCGTCGCAGACCAACTTGCCGTTCCAGTCACCCAGGAAGTTGCGCGCATGTTCGCCAGCACGGCTTGGGCTGAAGTCGTAAACCACCGCTTTGAGCCCTGAAAACGGCGTCGTGCTGTACGCCCAGACATAGGCCCGGTGGGTTTTCTTCTCGCCTGGCGCAAGCATTTGCACCGGTGTCTCATCAGCGTGGATCACGCCCTGGTTCAGCACCGCTTCACGCAGCGCATCAACTAGCGGCTGAAGTCTCACGCCAGTTTGTCCGACCCATTGCGCCAAGGTCGAACGAGCAATTGCCAGTCTGCGGATTCCACGCCATTCGGACACTCAGCCCACGCTGATCCGGACACCTGTTCCACGCTCATTCGGACAGGCAGTCGGAGCGCAGCGACGCAGGGGTGGCATTGTTAGTCCGGGTTGGCTGGCGTCGTCAATTTCTGCGTCCGTTTGCGCATTGATTCACCCTTCAGATTGATCCGATAAGCGTTGTGCACCAGGCGGTCGAGGATGGCATCGGCCAGGGTCGGATCGCCGATCAGTTCGTGCCAGTTGTCCACCGGCATCTGGCTGGTGACGATGGTCGAGCGCTGGCCGTAACGGTCGTCCAGTAGCTCCAGCATGTCGCGCCGTTGCTCGCCGGTGAACGGGGCCAGGCCCCAGTCGTCGAGGATCAGCAGGTCGGTCTTGGCGTAGCTGCTCATCAGCTTGGCGAAGCGGCCGTCGCCATGGGCCAGACCCAGTTCTTCCAGCAAACGTGGCAGGCGCAGGTAGCGCACGCTGTAGCCCTCCCGGCAGGCCTGGTGGGCCAGGGCGCAGGCCAGCCAGGTTTTACCGACACCGGTGGGGCCGCCGATGATCAGGTTGAGGCCGTCGCGCAGCCACTGACCACTGCTCAGTTGCAGGATCAGCGCCTTATCCAGTCCGCGCGGGCTGCGGTAGTCGATGTCTTCGAGGCAGGCGTTGTGCTTGAGCCGGGCCTGGCGCAGGCGGCTGCTCAGGCGCTTGTCATCGCGTTCGGTCAGCTCGCGGTCGACCAGCAGGCCGAGGCGTTCTTCGAAGCTCAGGCTGTCGATGTCCGGGGTTTTCAGTTGTTCATTCAGCGCCTTGAGCATGCCGTGCAGGCGCAGGGTTTGCAGCTTGTCCAGGGTCGGATGGGGCAGCATGGTGGGATTCCTTGGGGTCAGTGGTAGTAGGCGGATCCGCGCAGGTTGGCGTGGTCGTCCGGTAGTAGCGGCAGGTTGGTTTGAGCTAGCGGCAGGTTTTCCAGCCCCTGGCGCAGGATCGATTCGAGGCTCTTGTAGCTGCACGTGCCGAGGCTGATGGCGCGACGGCAGGCCAACTCCAGACGCGCCTCACCGTGGGTTTTACCCAGGCGCAGGATGCCCAGGCAGGCCCGGTAGCCCTGCTGCGGATGGATGCGCCGTTCGAGGATGTGCCGGATCACGCCGGCGGTGTTCGGCCCGGTCTGCTCGGCCCAGCGGATCAGCCGTTGCGGCGTCCACTCGGCATGCTCGCGATGGCTCTTGGGCATGTGCTCGGCCTGCGTGCTGTGCCTGCCCTTGTGCATTGAGCGCAGGTGGCTGGCCACTCGCTGGTTGGCGTGGAAAAACTCGACGGTGCGCGCCGTCAGGCGCACCTCCAGCTGCTTCTTCACCAGTTGATACGGCACCGAGTAGTAATGCCCATCGACCTCGACGTGGTAGTCGATGTGCACCCGCGCCTTCTTCCACTCGGCGTAGACGTAGGGTTGCTCCGGCAGGGGGCGCAGCGCCGGACGATCCAGGCTGTCGAAGGCCGACTGCCGGGAGCCCGGCAGCTTCTTGAACGGGCGTTGGTTGAGCCGCTCCAGCAGCCCGGCGATGGCCGTGTTGAGTTCATCCAGGGAGAAGAACTGCCGATTCCTCAGTGCGGCGAGGATCCAACGCTCGACCACCTGCACGCCGACTTCGGCCTTGGCCTTGTCGCGCGGTTTGCGTGCCCGCGCCGGCACCACCGCCACGCCATAGTGCTCGGCCAGATCGCGGTAGCTCGGGTTGATGTCCGGCTCGTAGCGGTGACTCTTGCTCACCGCGCTGCGCAGGTTGTCCGGCACCACGATCTCCGGCACGCCGCCGAGGAAGGCGAAGCAGCGGGCATGGGAGCCTAGCCAGTCCGGCAGCTGCTGCGACCAGGTGGCTTCGGCGAAGGTGTAGCTGGACGCGCCGAGCACCGCGACGAACACCTGCGCCTGGCGGATCTCGCCGCTGTGGCGATCGATAACCGGCACCGTCTGGCCGGCATAGTCGACGAACAGCTTCTCGCCGACGCGGTGCTCCTGACGCATCACCACGTCCAACTTGCCCTGCCAGGCTCGGTAGTGCTCACAGAACCAGCTGTACTGAAAGCCCTGAGGCTGGCTCAGGCGGTACTCCTGCCAGAGCAGCGCCAGGGTCACCCCGGGGCGGCGCAGTTCGGCATGCACCCATGCCCAATCGGGTAAAGGCCGCTTCTCACTGGCAACCGCCGGGGCCGGCGGGAACAGTTGCTGCTCCAACTCGGCATCGGACAACGAACAGGGCCAGGTGAGGCCGCTGGCGGCAAAACGGCAGAGGTAATCACCGGCACTGCTGTGGCCAATGCCCAGGCTGCGGGCGATCTTGCGCACGGACAGGCCGCAGTCGAACTTGAGGCGTAACACCTCTCGGATTTTACGCATGGATAAACGCTCCACAACGACCTCTCTGCTTCGAAAAAGAGATCGATGGTAGTGAATAAATCCTGCGTGGCTGCCTGCCAGAAAAGTGTCCGGATGACCGTGGAGTCGGTGTCCGGATGCTCGTGGAATGAGTGTCCGGATCAGCGTGGAATCACTGTCCGGATGCGCGTGGAATGGGTGTCCGAGTCAGCGTGGAATCCGCAGCCAGTCCGGCGCGACCAAAGATTTTCTCCTGCCGGTACAGTGGCAAGTGATCGGCAAACTTGGCCACCATCACGTGGGCCAACAAACCTGTGGTCGGGATACCTTTGTCGATAACCTGGGCTGGCACCGGGGCCTGGATCAGGGTTTCGCACTGGCGACAGGCCCATTTGCCCCGCACATGTTGCTCGACGGTAAACACGCCCGGCGTGTAATCCAGCTTCTCGCTGACGTCTTCGCCGATGCGTTGAAGTTGGCAGCCACAGACGCACTGGGTGTTTTCGGGTTCGTGACGAATCACCGTGCGTGGAAACTGCGGCGGCAAAGGCGCACGTTTCGGGGATTGTCGTGGTTCGGCCTGTGGCGCATCTGGGAGAAGCTGTTTTAGCTCGGCCTCGATAGCTTCAAGGTCTGTGTCGAGCAGGTCATCCAGCAAGCTGCTTTGCGCCGGGCTGATTTGCTCGCTGCGCTTGGCAAACTTGTGCCGTTTGAGCAGGGCGATTTCGAACTTGAACTGTTCGATGAGGATTTCATCGTTCTGAATCTTCCTGCTCATCGCCTCGACCTGGGATTGCAATTGCAACGCCTGTGCCGCCAAGGCACGAAGCTGTTCCGGGGTCATCTGGTCGAGGTTGGGCGAGAAAGTCATGCCGCCGATTGTGCCAGAGCAGGCGCGGGGCGACGACAAGTAGACCGGCCAAATGGCCGGCGTTTACAGCATGCTAATCACACCGCCTGCACCGACGCGCTGCCACGGCAGGCCCAGCACCAACGCCTGGAGTTGTTCGCTGTCGAGTTCGACCTCGCAGCCGTGGCGAATGCCGGGCCAGTGGAACTTGCCTTGGTTCAGTCGACGCGCTGCCAGCCAGACACCGACGCCATCGTGCACCAGCACTTTCATCCGGTTAGCCCGGCGATTGGCGAACAGATAAGCGCAGTGCGGCTTCGCCGCACCGAACACCGCAATCACCCGGGCTAATGCTGTCTCGGTGCCAGCGCGCATGTCCATCGGCTCGGTGGCCAGCCAGATGGCATCGATGCGGATCATTGAGCGAAAGCCCGAATAAATTGCGCACAACCCTCGGGATCCGAGGCTGGCCATTTCACCGTGATCACTTGCCCGGCCACGGGCAACTCGATGATCACTGACGCTTCGACTGGCCGTTTAGGTGCGGCTTTTAGCGGGACGAAAGCTGGTAGTGAAGCCGCTGCGGGCTGATCTCGATAGAGCGGCAGCCATTTGCGGATGACGTTGGCATTGATGCCGTGGTTGATGGCGACACTGGACACGGTTGCGCCAGGTTGCAGGCATTCCTGAACGACCTGGGCTTTGAACGGTTTCGGATAAGAGCTTCGTTGGCGCATAGAAATCCTGGCGATAAGGGTGATCGCGTCCGCTTAAAAATACGCGGACACCATCGCCCTTAATGCTGGAGTTCGGAAGGTGAGTTCGCCGGACGCTTACGGTGGCACGTATTCGTTGCACTGCCCCTCTACCGGGAAGCCGAAGGTCTCGAAGTAAAACCGATCGCCGTCGGCCAGTACCGGGCCTTTGCCGTCATGAAAGCACACGTTAGCCGAGTTGGCGTAGTAGCTTGGCCACAGCGATGGTGTGACGAGTAGAGGCCATACGTCGGCCGCGCTCAAGCCGGCGGCGATGATCTCATTGGAGGCGAAATTCTCAGTAAAGCCCGGCGTGTAGCCTTCGGGCCAGAGGATGGCGTTCTGTTGCTTGCTCATATCGAAGCTCCTTCACAAAATGTCGATGACGCAACAGGGGTGGCTGCGTCATTCAAGTGGTCATGGAGCAAATCATGAGCCTCCATCTGCAATAAGTGAAATCCTAAGTTTCTATTTTTGATATCATAAAATATGATATCAAGGCCTAGGTTCTGCCATCCACCGACTAGGCTATCTCGCAGCGGCGCTACGAAAGGGCGCGTCTCCAATTGAGCCGACTGATTGCTTATTTGTAGTGCGAGGTAGAGTTGTGCTGAGCATGACGATAGGAGCGATCTTGCCTACTTGTTGTTAGCACAGGAAGTGAACAGCAGTGCTCGTATCCAGCGATGTGCTGGATCGTGATGGGTGCGTTCGTGCCAAGCAGCCGTCTTGGTGAACCCCGGTATCTTCACCGGCGGCAGGGAGATAGCCAGCTTGTCCATACCGGCGACCAAGCGGCTCGGCAAGATCGCAACCATGTCACTGGCACGCAGGATGTCTGGCAAGATCAGAAAGCTCTTGACCGACAGTGTGACGCTGCGTCGTTTGCCCAACTGTTCTAGCGCATCGTCGGTGACGCCGCGGAAACCTCCACCATCGTAGGAAACAAGCGCATGGTCGAGAGCACAGAACTGTTTAACGGTCAGCTTGCGCCCCATAGCCGCAGGATGGTCTTCCCGCAGGACACACACATAGTGTTCCTTGAACAGCTCTCGGGCATGCAGATTTGGCGGAGTGATCTCTGGCGTCAGGAGGGCTAAATCGATCTGACCGCGCTCAAGCTGGTTCTGTAGCTGCCCGCTCTCGACTGGCACTAATGAGACTCGTACACGCGGTGCGTGCCGTTTAAGTGCCGATAGAAATGGGACAGCAACGGCACGCAGCGCATAGTCCGTCGCGGCGATGGAGAAGGTCAGTTGTGCGGTGGCCGGATTGAAGGAAGGTGGCTGGAGCAGCGCGTCGATTTCGGCGAGCACCTGCTTGACAGGCATCCCTAGATCCAGCGCCCGCTGCGTTGGAACGATACCCCGCTGCGAGCGCGCGAAAAGCGGGTCACCGAAGCTCTCGCGCAACCGCGTCAGCATGCCACTCAAGGCCGGCTGGGTTAGTCCCAGACGGGCCGCCGCCCGTGTCACATTGCGTTCGTCTAACAATGCGTCCAGCGCCTTGAGCAAGTTGAGATCCATACTCTTGATATTTTTCATTTTTATTCCAATCTTAAATATCATCGTTTTTCATGATATCTAAATATTGCCTATGAGTGGAAGCAAGGCCCATTGACGGCTTTTTTTGGGTAACTTGCTTGGAACTCTGTATGCGCCGCAGTGCGCTTTCGCTTGCGGCGCTTTTCTTTGACTCGCCACCGCGCTCATTCTTTCTTTTCCCTCGACCATTGTGCTGCGAACGGTCTTTGACCGGCACTAGCCCAGAACCGATCCTGACGCCTGCGACACCCCCTGTGCAACGCTTTCAATGAGACACCAGCGCAGGAGAAATCGGAGGACAGGTCATGCAAGGGACGAACGTTCTGTTCGGCCAGATCGCTGTGGTAATCGGCATCGTGATCGCCGGCGTCTGGGGCGCCACACAATGGACAGCAGCGACCCTTGGCTATCAAGTACGCCTCGGATCGCCCTGGTTCGATCTTCTAGGTGTACCGGTTTATCACCCGTGGCGCTTGTTCGAATGGTGGTTCTTCTTTGATGCCTACGCGCCGCACGTCTTCGACACAGGCGGTGCGATTGCGGGTGGTAGCGGTTTGTTCGCTTTACTCGTCGCCATCGCCATGTCGGTATGGCGTTCTCGGCAGTCGCGGCTGGTTACGACTTATGGTTCGGCACGCTGGGCCGATGCCGTCGACATCCGCAAAGCTGGACTGACCCTCCCGGCGGGCGTCTTCCTCGGCCAACACGACGACCAATACCTCCGACATGAGGGGCCGGAACATGTCCTGAGCTTCGCACCCACGCGCTCGGGCAAGGGCGTGGGCTTGGTGGTGCCTACGTTGCTTTCGTGGCCGGCGTCCGCCGTCATTCACGACATTAAGGGAGAGAACTGGAAGATCACGGCGGGCTGGCGTTCGCGCTTTTCGCACTGCCTGCTTTTCAACCCCACCGATAGGCAGTCGGCCGCCTACAACCCGCTGCTTGAAGTCCGGCGCGGCGCACATGAAGTGCGCGACGTGCAGAACATCGCCGACATTCTGGTTGACCCTGAAGGTGCGTTAGAGAAGCGCAATCATTGGGAGAAGACCAGCCACGCGCTACTGGTCGGTGCAATCTTGCATGTTCTGTACGCAGGCGAGGACAAGACGCTGCGCGGCGTCGCCAACTTCCTCAGCGACCCGGCGTGTCCGTTCGAGCTGACGCTGCACCGGATGATGACGACGAAGCACCTGGGCGATGCGCCTCACCCGGTTGTCGCATCCGCTGCCCGCGAAGTGCTCAACAAGTCGGACAACGAGCGATCGGGCGTGCTCTCCACCGCCATGTCGTTTCTCGGCCTGTACCGCGACCCGACCGTGGCCGAAGTCACATCGCGCTGCGATTGGCGCATCGCCGACCTGATTTCCGCCGAGCACCCGGTATCGCTCTATCTGGTGGTGCCGCCCTCCGACATAAGCCGCACCAAGCCGCTGATCCGGCTCATCTTGAACCAGATCGGGCGGCGGCTGACCGAATCGCTCGACGGCAGCGATGGCATCGCGCGCCGGCACAAGCTGCTGCTGATGCTGGACGAGTTTCCGGCGCTGGGTCGCCTCGATTTTTTCGAGTCCGCGCTTGCCTTCATGGCCGGCTACGGCATCCGCAGCTTTCTCATCGCTCAAAGCCTGAACCAGATCGACAAGGCGTATGGGCAGAACCATTCCATCCTCGACAACTGCCATGTCCGGGTGACTTTCGCCACCAACGACGAAAGGACGGCGAAAAGGATTTCCGAAACCCTCGGCACCGCCACCGAGCTTCGCGCGCAGCGCAACTACGCGGGCCACCGCCTCGCTCCGTGGCTGGGGCACCTGATGGTGTCGCGTCAGGAAACTGCACGTCCGCTGCTGACGCCCGGCGAGGTGATGCAGCTTCCACCTGAGGACGCCGTAGTCATGGTGTCCAGCGTTGCCCCGATCCGCGCGAAGAAGCTGCGTTACTACGTCGACGCCAATTTCAAGGATCGCGTCCTGCCACCGCCCGTGCTCGCAGTCGGGAGGTACGCCGACGCGCCGCCAGCCCGCCCCGACGACTGGAGCGGCTTGGCGATCCCGGCCGTACCTACGGCGCCGACCTCGGTATCCGCCGATGGTCCGGGCGGCACCGATGACGGCGGCCCGCGCCGCCAGCTCGAACTCTCCGAAACCGTCGCCTACGAGCCCGAGTTGGACGCGTGTGCGAACGACCTGGAGCTGCTCGATGACGACGACCTGGCGCTCCCGCTTCCCGGCCAGCTCGACCCGGCCATGCAGCGCACGGCCCGGCTGGCTTCTCTCGACCCCAACGACGGAATCGACCTATGAGCCAATACCGCCTCAATCTTTTCATCCAGCCCGAGCACGCCAAGCGCCTGGATGAACTTGCCGCCAAGAAAGGCGTGTCCAAGTCCTCCATCGTCGCAGCGGCCTTGGCGTCCTGGCTGTCACCCGATGCGGGCGACCAGCGTGAGGCCGCCATTGCCAAGCGGCTGGATCGACTGTCGCGGCAGACCGAACGCATGGAGCGCGACCAGAACATCCAGATCGAAACGCTGGCGCTGTTCATCCGCTATTTCTTGACCATCAGCACGCCGGTGCCAGAAGCCCACAAGGACGCGGCCCGCGCCCAGGGCAAAGCGCGCTTCGAGCAGTTCGTCGAGCAGTTGGGTCGCCACCTGCTGCGTGGCCGCAGTCTGGTGCGCGACGTGGTGGAGGAACTGCACCCCGATCCGATGCGGATGGATGACGCAGCAGCGATGGCGTCCGCCGATGAGCGAGCTGCAGAGCGTGCGTCATGAGTGCCGTTCCGCAGATTCCGCCTGAATCTCGCTCATCCGCCGCGGCGTCCCAGGATCGCCGCATCCAGATGCTGCGCACGGCGATGGGGCCGCTGATCGCCGCTGCGCTCGAAGATCCGGATGTTGTGGAAATCATGCTCAACCCCGATCGCACCCTGTGGGTGGATCGGCTGTCGTCGGGTCGCTCGCCGCTGGGCGTGGAGATGCCCGAGGCCGATGGTGAACGCATCATCCGCCTGGTCGCCGCGCATGTCGGCGCGGAGGTGCATCGCGGCCAGCCGCTCTTGACCGCCGAGTTGCCGGAAACCGGCGAGCGTTTCGAGGGCATCCTGCCTCCGGCCGCCCCGGGGCCAGCCTTCGCGCTACGCAAGCGGGCCGTGAGCATCATCGGCCTGGATCGCTACGTGGCCGACGGCATCCTGACCGCCGGGCAGGCCGAGTTCCTGCGCCGCGCCGTGCGCGAGCGGCAGAACATCCTGATCGCCGGCGGCACCAGCACCGGCAAGACCACGCTGGCGAACGCGCTGCTGGCCGAGATCGCCGCCACAGGCGACCGCGTGCTGGTGCTCGAAGACACCATCGAGCTGCAATGCGCGGCCCGCGACCATGTGCCGCTGCGCACCCGCGCCGGCGTCGTCACAATGACCGAGCTGGTGCGGGCCACGATGCGCCTGCGGCCTGACCGCGTGATCGTCGGCGAAGTGCGTGGCGGCGAAGCCCTGGACTTGGTGAAGGTCTGGGGCACCGGCCACCCCGGCGGCATTGCCACCATCCATGCCGGCTCCGCCTTGGGCGCACTGCTGCGTCTGGAGCAACTGATCCTCGAAGTGGCAGTGAATCCGCCCCGCGCCCTGATCGCCGAGGCGGTCAACGTGGTGATTCACATCGCAGGCCGTGGCCGCAAACGTCACGTCGAAACCATCTCCCGTGTCGTCGGCTTCGACGGTGCGGGCTATCGCCTGACAGATGCGCTGGAAACGCCGTTTCCCGAGCTGCCGCCGGTTCCTCTTGCAGCCGCTGCCGCTGCGCCTTCCTCGACCCCTGACCAACCTGGAGAACTGCCATGACGCACGTTGATGCTTTCCGTCTTTCCGTAAATCCTATTTCTCGCCTGTCCAGCATGGCGCGGCTGCGCCACCTGGCCCGTCCCGCAGGGCAAGGGCTGCTGCTGGCCGCGCTGATGCTGTTGCTGGCGGGCACGGCGCAGGCCGCCGGTTCCTCGATGCCGTGGGAAGGGCCGCTGACCTCCATCCTCGAATCCATCCAAGGGCCAGTCGCCCGGATCGTGGCGGTGATCATCATCATCTCGACGGGGCTTGCGCTGGCGTTCGGTGATACCAGCGGCGGCTTTCGCAAGCTGATCCAGATCGTGTTCGGCCTGTCCATCGCGTTCGCCGCGTCCTCGTTCTTCCTGTCGTTCTTCAGCTTCTCCGGAGGGGCCGTCGTATGAGTAAGGCCACCGATCTTCCGGGCTTTGAAGTGCCGCTGCATCGCTCGCTGACCGAGCCGATCCTGCTGGGCGGTGCGCCGCGCACCGTGGCGATTGCCAACGGCACGCTAGCCGCCGCCGTCGGGCTGGGCCTGCAACTGTGGATTCCCGGCGTGGTGCTCTGGATCGTCGGCCACTCGCTGGCCGTATGGGGTGCGCGCGTCGATCCGCAGTTCATGCAGGTCTTCGCGCGGCATATCAAACACCGCCCGCTTCTGGACGTGTGAGGGGAGGACGCCATGCTGAACCTTGCCGAATATCGTCAGCGCCCGGCCTTGCTTGCCGACTGGCTGCCCTGGGCCGGGCTGGTCGCGCCGGGCGTTGTGCTGAACAAAGATGGTTCGTTTCAACGCACGTTCCAGTTTCGCGGCCCCGACTTGGACAGTGCGACACAGGGCGAGCTGATTGCCACGTCGGCGCGGCAGAACAACGCGCTTCGCCGTACCGGGTCTGGCTGGGCCTTCTATATCGAGGCCGAGCGGATGCGGGCATCGAGCTATCCGCAATCCTCCTTTCCCGAACCACTGTCCTGGCTGGTGGATGAGGAGCGACGCGCGGCGTTCGAGGAGTCGGATGGCCATTTCGAGAGCGTCTATCACTTCACGTTGCAACACCTACCGCCGCAAGAGTCTCGCGCCCGTGCGGCTGGGATGCTGTACGAGAACCGGCCCACTGAGGGTGTGGACTGGCGTGGTCGGCTTGATTCCTTCGTGGCAGAGACCGATCGCGTGTTCGACCTGCTCGATGGTGTGATGCCGGAGATTGCCTGGCTGGACGATAGCCAGACGCTGACCTACCTGCATGCCACAGTCTCCACGCGGCGCTATCGCGTCGGCGTGCCCGACGTGCCGTTCCATATCGACGCACTGCTGGCCGATGCCGCGCTGGTCGGCGGCCTGGCGCCCATGCTGGGCGATCAGCACCTGCGCGTGGTGTCGGTACGAGGCTTCCCGACCTCGACCTGGCCGGGGATCTTGGACGACCTCAACCGCCTGGGCTTTGCGTATCGCTGGAGTACGCGCTTCCTGTGCCTGGACAAAGCCGAGGCGGAACGGGAATTGGGGCGCTTGCGGCGCCAATGGTTCGCCAAGCGCAAGAACGTCATCGCGCTGCTGCGCGAAACGATCTTTCAGCAGGAAAGCCCGCTGGTCGATACCGATGCCAGCAACAAGGCCGCCGACGCCGATGCCGCCTTGCAGGAGCTGGGCAGCGATCAAGTCGCCTTCGGCTACCTCACCGCCACGGTGACGGTGCTCGACGCCGACCCGGCCGTGGCCGACGAGAAGCTGCGCATGGTGGAGCGCGTCATCCAGGGCCGGGGTTTCGTGACCATCCCCGAAACCCTCAACGCAGTCGATGCCTGGCTGTCGTCCGTCCCCGGCAACGCATACGCGAACGTGCGTCAGCCCATCGTTTCGACGCTGAACCTGGCGCACATGATGCCGATGTCAGCGGTATGGGCTGGGCCGGAGAAGAACGAACACCTCGATGGCCCGCCGCTGATCGTCACCCGCACCGATGGCGCGACGCCGTTCCGGCTGGTGACGCACATCGGCGACGTGGGGCACACCCTTGTCGCCGGGCCGACCGGCATGGGCAAGTCGGTGCTGCTCGCCATATTGGCCATGCAGTTCCGGCGCTACTTCGGCTCGCGGATCTTCGCCTTCGACATGGGGCGCTCGATGCGCGCCACCATCCTCGGCCTTGGCGGTGAGCACTACGACCTCGGTGCCGATGGCGGCATCGCCTTCCAGCCACTCGCGCGAATAGCCCACGAGGGCTACCGCACCTGGGCCGCCGAATGGGTGGAGGGCCGGCTGCTGCACGAAGGCGTGACGGTCGGCCCGGACGAGAAGGCTGCCATTTGGTCGGCGCTGCGAAGCCTTGCCGGTGCGCCAGTGGAGCAGCGCACCATGACCGGCTTGTCGGTGTTATTGCAGTCCAACGCGCTGCGCCAAGCGCTCGCGCCCTATGTGTTGGGCGGCGCCCACGGCAAGCTGCTGGACGCTGACCACGACCGGCTGGGCATGGCCGACGTGCAGGGCTTTGAGATGGAAGAACTGATGCACAGCCCCGCCGCCGTGCAAGCAGTGCTGCGCTACCTGTTCGCCCGCTTCGACGAACGTTTTGACGGCGCGCCCACGCTGCTGATCCTCGATGAAGCGTGGCTGTTCCTCGATGAGCCGTCCTTCGCGGCCCGCATCCGGCAATGGCTCAAGACGCTCAGAAAAAAGAACGTCAGCGTCATCTTTGCCACGCAGTCGCTGGCCGACATCAAGGACTCGACCATCGCGCCAGCCATCATCGAAAGCTGCGCGAGCAGGATCTTCTTACCTAACCCGCAGGCCACCGAGCCGCAGATTCGCACGATCTACGAAGGCTTCGGCTTGAACAGCCGCCAGATTGAGATCGTGGCGACCGCACAGCCCAAGCGCGATTACTACTACCAGTCGCGCCTCGGCAATCGCCTGTTCGACCTCGACCTGGGGCCTGTCGCGCTCGCATTCGCGGGCGCATCCACCCCTCAAGACCAACGCGATATTGACCGCGTGCTGACGCAGGCCGGCGCTCCCGGCTTCGCCGGCGCGTGGCTGCGCCATCGCGGCCTCGGCTGGGCCGCCGACCTGCTGCCGTCCGCTCCGGCGGCAGCTTCCTTTCTCGCTTCTCAACCGCTGGAGGTTTCACCATGAAGACCAAGCCCCGTTTGCTCTCTGTCTCACTCGCTGCCGTGCTGTCGGTATCGCTGCTGGCCGTGCAGCCCGCATCCGCGCTGACGGTGTTCGACCCGTCCAACTTCGTGCAGAACACGCTGACCGCCGTGCGCACGCTGGAACAGATCAACAACCAGATCAACCAGCTTCAGAACGAGGCGCAGATGTTGATGAACCAGGCCAGGAACCTGGCAAATCTCGACTTCAACATCGTCAACCGCCTGCGCTCGACGCTCGCCACCACCGAGCGCCTGATCGCCGAGGCGCGCGGCTTGGCCTACGACGTGCAGAGCATGGATGCCACGTTCGCCCGCCTGTACCCGGAACAGTACGCCGCCACCATCAGCGGCGACCGCATGGCACAGGACGCCCGCGAACGCTGGCAGAACACCTTGAACGGCTTGCACACCGCGATGCGGATGCAGGCGCAGGTGTCGCAGAACCTCGCCCAAGACGAAAGCGCGCTGGCCGATCTCGTGAGCCAGAGCCAGTCGGCCACCGGCGCGCTGCAAGCGATGCAGGCGACGAACCAGCTCCTGGCTTTGCAGGCCAAGCAGTCGATCCAGGCGCAGCAGCTCCAGATCACGCAAGACCGGGCCGCTTCACTGGAACTGGCGCGGCAAGCGGCGGCTATGGAGCGCGCCCGCGAAGTGCGGCGGCGCTTTCTGGGCACCGGCACGCCGTACACGCCGCAGTCCGTCAACTTCTATAACAACTGACCGGAGGCGGCCATGCGATGCGCTTCCGTCCTGATGGCCGTGCTGCTGACCGCGTGCGGCCAGCAGCCGGCCGAGAACCTGGCCGACGCCCTGGCCGCAGATCCGGTGCGGCTCAAGGCGTTGCGCGGGCAATGCGCGGCCGACCGGCAGGCCGTGGGCGAGGATGCCTGCCGCGCCGCCGCTGAAGCCTTCCGGCGGCGCTTCTTCGCCGGCCATACCGGGCCGGATGAATACAACTCGCTGGCTGAACTCCCGCCGATTCCGCCGAGCTTCGATACGCCCGCAGATGAATTGCCAGAGGGCGCCGTTCCGCTCACTCCGCCCGAGGATTCGCCATGAACGACGTGACCATCATCGACCGTTTCCTCGATACGTTCTCGCGCTACATCGACTCGGGCTTCGGCTTATTGCAGGGCGAAGTGGCATTTCTCACCGCCACGCTCATCGTCATCGACATGACGATCGCTGGCCTGTATTGGGCCATGAGCCACGCCACCGGCCAGGGCGACGACGTGATCGCCAAGCTGCTGCGCAAGGTGCTCTGTGTCGGCGCGTTCGCCTACATCATCGGCAACTTCAACTGGCTGGCGAGCATCGTGTTCCGCTCGTTCGCCGGCTTGGGAATTACCGCTACCGGCTCGGCCATCACGATGGAGAACTTCCTTCAGCCGGGCCGGCTGGCGAAGACCGGCATCGACGCAGCCGCGCCGATTCTGGAACAGATCGGGGACATGGCTGGGTTCCCCGAGGTGTTCGTGAACATCGACCCTATCGTGGTTCTGTTCATCGCCTGGCTGGTGGTGATCCTCTGCTTCTTCGTGCTGGCCGTACAGCTTTTCATCACGCTGATCGAGTTCAAACTGACTACGCTCGCCGGCTTCGTCTTGATCCCGTTTGCACTCTGGAACAAGACCTCGTTCCTCGCGGAAAAGGTGCTAGGCAACGTGGTGTCGTCAGGCATCAAGGTCTTGGTGCTGGCCGTCATCGTCGGCATCGGTTCAGGCCTGTTCGCCGAGTTCCAGGTGCATCCCGACGAACCATCCATCGACCACGCGCTGGTCGTGATGCTGGCCTCGCTCGCGCTGCTGGCGCTGGGCATTTTCGGCCCCGGTATCGCCACCGGCCTGGTGTCCGGTGCGCCACAGCTTGGTGCGGGCGCGATGGCTGGTGCTGCGGTCGGGGCTGTCGGCACCGGCGTTGCCATCGGCGCCGCCGTAACGGGCGTGGGCGGCGCCGTCATGGCCGGGGCACGAATGGTCCCGGCGGCCGCAAAGCTGGCCGGTGCCGGTGCGCGTGCCGCGACTTCGGCGGCCGGCAGTGCCCGATCGGCGTTCCAGGCCGGTTCCGCTGCGGCCGGCGGCGGTGCCAAGGGCGCGGCGGCTGGCCTCGGCAATGTCGCCAAGACTGGCGCACAAGCCGCAGGCCGCAGCGTCACCTCTGGTGCTTCCGCTGTTGGGCAGAAGGTGGCCGACTCCTTCCGCGCTGGCTGGAACGGCACAGAAGCCGGCAGCGACGGTGCTGGCCCCGGCCAGACCGCAGACGGCACCGCAGGCTCGCAGAAGCAACAGCAACCGGCCTGGGCCAAGCGGATGCACCGCCGCCAGCAGGCTACCCATGCCGCGACCACTGCCGCCCACACGCTGCGCGGCGGCGACGGCGGCGGCTCCGGGCAAGGCCCGAGCCTGCGGGATTCCGATACCTAACCTTCAAGGAGAACACCCATGCGATTCAAACGACCGCAGGTGCGCTACGCCGATACGCCGCAGCCTGCCACCCCGTATCAAGCCGCCGCCCAGGTGTGGGACGACCGTATCGGCTCCGCCCGCGTGCAGGCGAAGAATTGGCGCCTGATGGCCTTCGGCTGCCTAGTGCTCGCGCTGTTGATGGCCGGCGGCCTGGTGTGGCGCTCGGCGCAGTCCATCGTGACGCCCTATGTCATCGAGGTCGATCAAGCCGGGCAGGTGCGCGCCGTGGGAGAGGCCGCCACGCCGTACCGGCCCGGCGACGCGCAGATCGCGCACCACCTGGCGCGCTTCGTGACGCTGGTTCGCTCGCTGTCCATCGACCCCATCGTGGTGCGGCAGAACTGGCTCGATGCCTACGACTACACCACCGACAAGGGCGCGGCGGTGCTCAACGACTACGCCCGCACCAATGACCCATTCGCCCGCATCGGCAAGGAATCGGTAACGGTGCAAATCACCAGCGTGGTTCGCGCGAGCGACACGTCTTTCAACGTGCGCTGGACAGAGCAGCGCTATGTCAACGGTGCGCCCGCCGGCACCGAACGCTGGAACGCCGTGCTTTCGACCGTCCTGCAAACCCCGCGTACTGAACAGCGCCTGCTCAAGAACCCATTGGGTATCTACGTCAACGGCCTGTCATGGAGCCGCGAACTGGATTCTTCCGAAGGAGCCAAACCATGAAACTTCGTTTCCGCCTTTACGTTGTTCCTTTGACGCTGCTGGCCCTCGCGGGCTGCGCCTCGCAGGGGAAGCCGCCGCCATCCATCTCGCTCGACGAGACGGTGCTGGCCCAGCCGTTGCCCGAACCGCCCAAGCCCGTCGAAGTCGTCGCCGTCCCTGAACCGCTGGCGCTGCCGGCGCAGTTGAAGCCCCTGCCGGAACTCGATGAGGCCCCCGTTGCGCCGGAGCCGGCCGACGAAAAGGTGCGCGTTTCCCGTGCCAATGCAGAAGCGCGTATCGCGCCTACCCGTGAGGGCTACGTCAACGCGATTCAGGTGTGGCCGTTCACCGATGGCGCGCTTTATCAGGTCTATGCGTCGCCGGGGCGCGTGACGGTGGTTTCGCTTCAACCGGGCGAGGAACTGGTAACGGTCGCCGCCGGCGATACCGTGCGCTGGATCGTGGGCGACACGTCCAGCGGCGGCGGGGCCGATCTGCGCGTCAATGTGCTGGTCAAGCCTATCCGCTCCGGTCTGAAAACCAATCTCGTCATCACCACCAGTCGGCGCACCTACCTGCTGGAGCTGACCTCGACCGAGAGGGCATGGATGGCGTCGGTGTCCTGGGACTATCCGAAAGACCGAATGCTCGCGTTGCAGCGCCAGGCGCAGGCAGCGCAGGCAACAACGCCTGTCGATACGGGCCTGTCGCTGGACAAGATCCGCTTCCGCTACGCGGTATCGGGCAGCAACCCGCCGTGGAAGCCTCTGCGCGCCTTCGATGATGGAGAGAAGGTCTATATCCAGTTCCCGCCGGGCATCGCCCAGGGCGAGCTGCCGCCGCTGTTTGTCATCGGCGCGCAGGGCGACGGGCAACTGGTGAACTACCGTTTTCGCTCGCCGTACTACGTCGTGGATCGCCTGTTCGGCGCGGCCGAACTGCGGCTGGGCGGCGATGGCGGCGACGTGGTGCGGATCGAGCGCACCGATGGTGTTGCACGGAGGAACTGACCATGAGCCAGGATGACACTCCCGACCTTGCCGCGCCGCAGGCGGACAAGGTGGCGCCGGAGGCAGTGGCGCTGCGCGCCCAGCCGCGTCCAGTCACACGCCTGAACCGGCGCTCGCTGGCCATCCTTGCCGGCGTCCTAGCGGTCGCCGTGCTCGGCGCGCTGATGTGGTCGCTGCAACCTCATCGACGCAGCACAGGCGAGCAGACCGAGCTTTACAACGTCGATCGCGTGTCAAAGTCGGAAGGACTGGATGCGCTGCCGACGGACTATTCCAAGCTGCCGCCGGCGTTGCTGCCTGCCGTTCCCGAACTAGGGCCACCGCTGCCGGGCGATCTTGGCCCGGCTATCGTGAAGTCGCAGCAACCGGCGACGGCTGCCTACGCGGCCCCCGGTCACGACCCGAACGATGCCCTGCGAAAAGAAGCCGAGGCGGCCGCGGCCTCGTCCGTGTTCTTCCGCTCGGGTGGGCAGAATGCGGCGCCGGTAGCGCAGACACAGGTGGCCGCTGCGCCGGGCTTCGCCGCCAATGCGGCGTTTGACCCGCTGGCGGCCGGGCCGGCCTCCACGGCGGCCCAACCTGCTGACCCGACAGCGGTGCAAAACCGGCAAGACCAGAAAGAGGCTTTCATGAAAGCTGGCCCCACTGAAACCCGTAATTCCGGCAATCTGACTCTGCCAATTTCGCCGTATCAGGTTATGGCCGGAACAGTGGTCGCAGGTGCCTTGGTGACGGGCATCAAGTCGGACTTGCCCGGCGACGTGATCGCCACGGTGACGGAGCCGGTCTATGACACAGCCACCGGGCGCTTCCTGCTGATTCCGCAGGGTTCGCGCATCCTGGGCAAATACAACAGCCAGGTCAGCTACGGGCAGAGCCGCGTTCAAGTCGTCTGGAACCGGATCATCCTGCCGGACACGTCTTCGCTCACGCTCGACAACCTGGCCGGCACCGACCCAGCCGGCTATGCCGGGCTGGAGGACGATGTGGACTACCACTGGGGCCGCATCTTTGCCGGTGCGGCACTCACCACGCTGCTGGGCGTCGGTGCCGAGCTGGCCGCGCCGGAGAACCGGCAGGATGGTGATCGCGTCATCATCGCTGGGCGCGACAGCGCGCAGGACAGCATCAATCAGGTCGGCCAGGAGATGACCCGGCGCAACCTCAACATCCAGCCGACCTTAACGCAACGGCCGGGCCTGCCGGTTCGCATCATCGTCAACCGGGATCTGGTGCTGCGGCCGTACCAGCCGCTGTTCTTCAACCGGGGGACTTCACGATGAGCACGACCAAGAAGCTGCGGCTCGGCCCGCTGCCGAAGACCGAGAGCACCAAGCTGACTTTCGTTTGCCCGACCAGCTTGAAAGTCGACCTCGACCGCTACGCCGCGCTACACGCGCAGGCGTATGGCGAGGCCGTTGATGCGGCGACGCTGATCCCGCATATGCTGGAAGCGTTCATGGCGGGGGATCGAGGATTCAGGAAGGGCACGGCGACCCGCAGCACACCACCGAAGCCGCCATGATTGCACCGCATGCTATTCAACGGCATCCATCGAACGCGCAGCCCAGGCTGCGCGTTCTTCATTCTGGATGCCGCCGAGCCTGTTGGGCTATGATGATGCGACAGGCCCGCCGTTCCTCGGCAATCCAGCACTACACAGTGCGATGCGGCTTTCTCTCCCAACGCTCCTATGTCGCTCCTAGCCGACAACGCCGCTCTTCTTCTAAGCGGCCCCGAAAGGAGCTAACCTACTGTCCCATATACGGTTTCAAGTCCTTCTTGATTTGCGCGAAAGAATTGACACCGGCACTTTTTTGCCTGGGGGTTTGTGCCGCCTGGCCCACACTACTGGCGAAACTGCGCGCAGTAATCCTGCTCCGGCATCGCCGCGGTGTACCACACGTAATCAGCCTGGCCTGGCTCAACCTGCTCGCCCACCTCGGCCAGCAGCAATACCTTGGTCTCCCCCGACGCCGACGCCCCCAGATCTGCCAGGTGCAAGGGTATGCCCAGGTCCTTGCGCACGTGATAGGCCCCGGCAAACAGCAACGCTGGCTGCGGCGCGGACAGCAACCGCTCGGCCATGCGCCGGTCGCGCTGCTGCTGCACAGCCAGCATCGCCGGCAACTGGCTTTCCGGCAGCATCCCACAATGGCCAGCGCGTACCTGCTCGAGCAAAGCACCCTTTACCGCCGGTGCATTGGACCTTTTGCCAGTCAGCGGGGCTGGCTGTCGATAGGCCTGACGCATCTCACCCGGCGACAGGTTGGCGGCCAGCAGTTGCACTCGGTCCTGCAAGGCCTCACGCACTATCGGCCCGTACAGCTGCCAATCCCACCCTTCCTGCCAGGCCAGCGCCTTGGGCAAGTTCGCCGGCAGCGGCTGCCCCTGAACCTTGTCGACCAGCGGTTGCTGCTCAGGCTGCAGCATTTCCAGCAGGAGACTGCCTTGCACGCGCTTCCCCTGCATCGCGCGTAGCAGCCAGAGTTGCAACGCGTGATGGTCCGGGTTGTCATGTTTTTCGCCCACCAGCACGCGAGGGGTGCCTGCCAGGCGCTGCACCAGTTGCTCAGGGCTGATCGCCCGGCCACTGGCAAGATCGATGATGTGCCCCAACTCGGCATGCGTGCGCCCTTCACTGCTCTGCCAGGAGGGCAGTGGCGGCAGGCTGGCCTGGCAGCCGCCCAGTGAAAACATCAGGCAAAGCGAGAAACCCGACAGCAGCAGATGACGCATCGACAATGCCTCCTAGCGTGTGATGATCAGTGGGTGCCCACGCTCTGGGTGCGCCTGCACCAGTACGTCGATACCGTACACCGCCTTCAGTGCCGCTGGCGTCAATACCGCTTCGGGCGTGGCAAACGCATGGCAGCGCCCCTGCTCCAGCAACAGGATACGGTCACAGTAGCGCGCAGCCAGATTCAGGTCATGCAGGATCACCAGCACCGCAGCGCCGCGGTCGGCGAAGCGGCGCACGGATTCAAGGGTAGTGTGCTGGTGCAGTGGGTCGAGCATCGAGGTCGGTTCGTCGAGCAGCAGCGTGGCCCCCTCCTCGCCCGGCCATAGCTGGGCCAGCACGCGGGCCAGGTGCACCCGCTGGCGCTCGCCACCGGAGAGCGCCAGGTAACTGCGCCCCACCAGGTGCCAGGCATCCGCCGCCTGCAACGCCGCTTCGACAATTTGCGCATCGCGCTGCTGCCCGGTGCCATGAGGCATGCGCCCCATGCCCACCACTTCCTCGACCCGGAACGAGAAGCCCAGGCTGGACACCTGTGGCAACACTGCCAGGCGCCTGGCCCGCTCCTGCCCAGGCCAATCGGTGAGGGGCCGGCCCTGCAACGTCACCCGCCCTCGCTCGGGCGCCAGCTCGCCACACAACACAGCCAGCAGGCTGCTCTTGCCGGCACCGTTGGGGCCGAGCACACCCACCACCTGCCCCGGGCTCAGTTGCAGGTGAATGTCGTGCAGCACTTCGTTGCTCCCCCGCCGCAGGTGCAGGCCTTCGACTTGCAACATCAGCTGCGCCCTCTTATCAGCAGGACCAGAAAGAACGGCGCACCGATGAAGGCCGTGACAATACCAATCGGCAACTCGGCAGGTGCCAGCAGCAGCCGCGCCGCCAGGTCGGCGAACAGCATCAGCACGCCCCCGGCCAGCAACGAGGCCGGTAGCACCACGCGGTGATCAGGCCCTGCCAGCAAGCGCACCAGGTGCGGCACCACCAGGCCGATAAAACCGATCAGCCCTGCTGCTGCCACTGCCGCACCTACGCCCAGCGCCGTGCAGAACACCAGCTCGCGCTTGAGTCGCTCCACGTCAACGCCCAGGTGGCGCGCCTCCGACTCACCCAGTAACAGGGCATTCAGCGCCTTGGCCCGGCGCGGCAGCCACACCGCTACCCCCGCCGCCACCAGTAGCAACGGCCACAGCCGTTCGTAGCTGGCACCGTTCAGGCTGCCGAGGTTCCAGAATGTCAGTGTGCGCAGGGTGGCGTCGTCGGCCAGGTAAGAGAACAGCCCAACGGCCGCGCCGCCCAGCGCAGTCATGGCCACGCCCGCCAGCAGCATCGTGGCAACGTTGGTCTGGCCATCGCGCCGCCCCAGTCGGTAGACCAACGCGGTCACCCCAAGCCCCCCGACAAAAGCGCAGAACGACAACAGATAGGGCGCGAAAGCGTCCGGCATGCCGCCAAACCAGGCACCACCGACAATGGCGACCGCTGCACCCATCGCCGCCCCAGCGGCAACCCCCACCAGCCCTGGATCGGCCAGCGGGTTGCGGAACAGCCCCTGCATGGCCACGCCGGACAGCGCCAGCACCGCGCCCACCGCCAGCCCGAGCAAGGTACGCGGCAGGCGGATCTGGCCCAGGATCATCTCGGCCTGCTGCAGGCCGTCAGCCGCAATCGGCAGCCCCAACAGGCGCAGGCCGGCGCGCAGGGTGTCGAACAGCGGCAGGCTGACCGGCCCCAAGGCCAGCGACAACCACACCGCCAACAGGCACAGCAGACTAAGGCAAATGAACAACGTACGTGGCTGGACCCGCTGTTTCATTGCGCGAAGCTGGCCTGGGCCGCCGGGTAGAAGGTGGCTGCCAGCGACTGCAAGGTCGATGGCAGGCGTGGGCCAAGCCCGCCTACCAGCAGCGTCGGGTCCAGTGACACCAGGCGTTTCTCACGCACAGCCCGCGAGGCAGCCAGCGCGGGGTTTTCTTTCAACAGCGCCTGCAAGGCCTGCTCATCGGCCAGCGCCCGGTCGGAAAACACGATCACATCCGGGTCCAGCGCCGCCAAGGCTTCGTTGGAGAAGTTCTTGTAGCCTTGATGTTCTGCAAGGTTGTGCCCACCCGCCTGGCCCAGCAGCCAGTCACCCGCAGTGCCCTGCCCGGCGATCAGCGGCTTGGCCCCGGCATGGCCGACCAGCAGTAGCACCCCAGGTGCCTTTTGCCCTGCCTGAGCCTGCTTGACCTTGGCCTGCACCGCCTCGATCTGCTGGTGGTAGCCCGCCGCCAACGCCGAAGCTTGCTGCTCTGCGCCAAGCAACTGCCCCAGATGCTTGAGGTTTTCATCCACCGCCGTCAGTTCGGCCTTGCTGGAGAACAACTCCACCTGCACACCGGCCTTGCGAATTTGCGCCAGTACCGGCGGCGGGCCCATTTCCTCGGTGCCCACCAGTACATCCGGGCGCAGGCTGAGAATGCCTTCAGCGGACAACTGCCGCTGGTAACCCACGCTGGGCAGTGATTTCAGCGATGCCGGGTGCTGGCTGGTGGTGTCCACACCGACAAGCCGCGCTTCGCCGCCCAATGCAGTTATCCACTCGCTCAGGGCGCCACCCGCGCTGACCCAGCGTTGCGGCAACTCGGCCGCCAGGGCCGTGGTGGAGAGCACAAGGCTTGCGCAGAGGGCGAGCAAGGCGACTGGACGGCGCATCATGGGGTTCCTTCTGAAGGCGAGCCGCGCGCCTTGTGGCGGGCGACAGAACTGCGCACCATAGGGGCCAGGCGCAGCGAATGCGGGCAATTTGATAATTATTCGCATTGACGCGTCAAGTCATCATCTGTTTCATGAGTCGTCCTCGCCATGCACTTGCTCTGTACCTCCCACACCCTGGCCGAAGGCCAAAGCCGCGCCTTCAGCGTAGACGGCCTCGAACTGTTCGGCGTGCGCCGCCAGGGCCAGGTGTACCTCTACCGCAACCGGTGCCCGCACCGCAGCATCCCGCTGAACTGGACGCAAGATGCCTTTCTCGATGACAGCGCCAGCCTCATCCACTGCGCCCACCATGGCGCGCTGTTCCTGATTGAAAGCGGCGAGTGCGTAGCCGGCCCTTGCGAGGGTGAGCAACTGCTGGCCCTGGGCTGTCACGAAGACAGCCAAGGCATCTGGCTCACGGCGTAAGCAGCACCGGCAGGCGGCAATCAATAACAATGCCTTCGGCGCTCAGGCGGGTGCCGTAGGCCAGCACCTCCACCCCGTCCGCCACCGCCGCACGCAGGGCCTGGGCATAGGCTGCGTCGATTTCCTCAGCTGGGCGTACGGCATTGATGCCAGTCAGGTTCACGCAGTACAACTGCACCGCCCGCACGCCCTGCCGGGCCAGCTTCGCCAGCTCGCGCAGGTGCTTGGCACCGCGCTGTGTCACCGCATCGGGAAAAGCCGCGACCGTGCTGTCGGGGTAACCCAAGGTCACGCTCTTCACCTCGACATACGCAGGGGCACCGTCGAACTCCAGGCGAAAGTCGATGCGGCTGCTTTCCTCTCCGTACGCGACTTCGCGCTTGAGCGCGGTAAAACCGGCCAGTTCGGCGATGACGCCGGCCCGCAGTGCCTCTTCGACCAGCGCGTTAGCCCGCCCAGTGTTCACACAGGCCAGCCGCCCCTGTGGGGTTTCGCTGATTTCCCAGGTGCCTGGCAGTTTGCGCTTGGGGTCGTTGGAGCGGCTAAACCACACCTGCCCGCCTTCACGCATGCAATTGAGCATGGAACCGGTGTTCGGGCAGTGAATGGTCAGCTGTTCGCCGCTGGCCAGTTCGATGTCCGCCAGAAAGCGCTTGTAACGGCGCAGCAGGCGGCCCTGTTCGAGTGGGGGATAGAACTGCATCAGCCTTGCCAGCTCCGCAGGCCACGGGCAATGCGCTGCACCGCCTCTTCCAGGCGCGGCAGGCTCTGGGTGTAGGCAAAGCGCACATGGTGCCCAGCCAGGTGACGGCCAAAGTCCAGGCCCGGCGTAAAGGCCACGTGCTCGGTTTCCAGAAAGTGCCGGCAGAAGGCAAACGCATCACCGCCAAAGGCACTGATATCGGCATACAGGTAAAACGCCCCCTGCGGCTCGACGGCTATGCGGAAGCCCAGTTCGCGCAGGGCGGGCAGCAGGTAGTCGCGGCGGCGGGCGAACTCGGCGCGGCGCTCCTCGAAAATGGCCAGGCTCTCGGGCTGGAAGCATGCCAGCGCGGCATGCTGGGCCATGCTCGGTGCACTGATGTACAGGTTCTGCGCCAGTTTCTCCAGGTCGGCCACTGCGCCGGGTGGGGCCACCAGCCAGCCAAGGCGCCAACCGGTCATGCCGTAATACTTGGAAAAACTATTCAGGACGAACGCCGAGTCGTCGACTTCCAGCACACTTGGCGCGTCCATGCCATAGGTGAGGCCATGGTAGATCTCGTCCACCACCAGGTGGCCATGCCGCTCATGGGTGGCTTTGGCAAGGCTGGCCAACGCTTCGCGCCCCAGCACAGTACCAGTCGGGTTAGCCGGCGACGCGACCAGGGCACCGACCGTGTCCTTGTCCCAGTAACGTTCGACCAGGTCGGCGGTCAGCTGGTAGTTCACCTCCGGGCCCACCGGCACCAGCTGCGCCCCGCCCTCGACCAGGCGCAGGAAGTGGCGATTGCACGGGTAACCCGGGTCGGCCAGCAGCCAGTGCTTGCCCGGGTCGACCAGCAGACTGCTGGCCAGCAGCAGCGCGCCAGAACCACCTGGGGTAATCAGGATGCGCTGCGGGTCGATATTCAGGCCATAACGCTGGCCATAAAAGCCGGCGATCGCTTCACGCAGTACCGGCAGGCCGCGTGCAGCGGTGTAGCGGGTGTGCCCGGCAGCCAGCGCGGCCTGGCCGGCGGCGACGATCGGTGCGGCCGTGGTGAAGTCCGGCTCGCCGATTTCCAGGTGGATCACGTCGTGCCCGGCCGCCTGCAGCTCGTTGGCCCGGGCCAGCAGCGCCATGACGTGGAAGGGTTCGATGGCGCGGCTGCGCGCACTGTAGGGGTGGGCCATGACCTTCTCTCAATTGGGTCTAAACTGGAGATTCTACCTCTGCACGCCAACGAACGTACGGCTCGCGCCGATGTCAATAAGCAGGATCGGGCGGGGTAGCGCACCCCCGATCTATCTGGTAAGTTCGGCGGCTCGCAGTCGCAGGGCCGGCGGTCGCCGGGGATGGAGCATCCTGCGCATTGGATCAGATGAGTGAGAGGCGGTCTATTCATGTCCACCGTAGAAAAGCAAAAAACCGGAACCATGTACGGTGTCGAGCCCTATAAAGAGACCAAGGGCGAAGAGTACATGGGTGAGCCCATGAAGAAGCACTTCACCAAGCTTCTCAATGCCTGGAAAGGCGAGCTCATGCACAGTGTGGATCGCACCGTAGACCACATGAAGGATGAAGCTGCGAACTTCCCGGACCCGGCCGACCGTGCCAGCCAGGAAGAAGAATTTGCTCTTGAGCTGCGCAACCGTGACCGCGAGCGCAAGCTGATCAAGAAAATCGACAAGACCCTGCAGAAGATCCAGGACGAAGAGTACGGCTGGTGTGATTCCTGCGGCATCGAGATCGGCCTGCGCCGTCTGGAAGCCCGTCCGACCGCAGACCTGTGTTTCGACTGCAAGGAAATTGCCGAGAAAAAGGAAAAAACGGTCGGTAAAGGCTGACCTTTCTTCCACCTGAACGGGGCGCTTCATGCGCCCCGTTTCATTTATATGCCCAGCCTGACATGACCGACTCCAGCTACATCGGGCGCTTCGCCCCCACCCCCAGCGGCTTTTTGCACTTCGGCTCGCTGGTCGCCGCCCTGGCCTCCTGGCTCGACGCCCGCGCCGTGAACGGTCGCTGGTTGCTGCGCATGGAAGACACCGACCCACCCCGGGAAATGCCCGGTGCCCGTGATGCCATCCTGCAAACCCTGGAGCGTTACGCGCTGGAATGGGATGGCGAGGTCGTGTTCCAGAGCCAGCGGCACGACGCCTATGCCGCGGTCGTCGACCGCCTGTTCAACATGGGCCTGGCCTATGCCTGTACCTGCTCGCGCAAGCAGCTGGAGGGTTACAACGGCATTTACCCAGGCCTGTGCCGCAATGCCGGCCATGCCCGTGAAGGTGCGGCGATCCGCTTGCGCGTGCCAGAGCTGATCTACCGCTTTACCGACCGGGTGCAGGGCGAGTACCAGCAACACCTGGGGCGTGAGGTGGGCGACTTTGTCATCCAGCGCCGCGACGGGCTGTATGCGTACCAGCTGGCGGTGGTGCTGGACGATGCCTGGCAGGGTGTTACCGACATCGTGCGCGGCGCCGACCTGCTCGACAACACCCCGCGTCAGCTGTACCTGCAGGAGCTGCTGGGCTTCTCACAGCCGCGCTATTTGCATATTCCGCTGATCGTGCAGCCGGATGGGCACAAGCTGGGCAAGTCGTACCGGTCGCCACCCCTGCAGGCTGAGCAGGCTACACCGCTGCTGTTGCGGGCATTGCGGGCGCTGGGGCAAGAAACAGACCCCGATTTACTACTGGCTACGCCGGCTGAAGTGTTGGCGATAGCCCGCAAGCAGTGGCGGCCGGAGGCGATCGCGCAGCGGACCACGGTGCCTGAGGCTGATTTGCGCTGAGGCAGGCCCGGCGCTTTCGCGGGTAAACCAACCCTCAATAACAAAAGCCCAATAATTTCAAACCCTTGGCTAACGCAATGGATTCCCGCTAGCATCCCCCCAGTCATTTGCGCCAATAATAAGTCCAAGCCCGCAGCGCCCAACCATCGAGGCCAGCATGTACATCTATCGTTTGGTCCTGCTTCTGGTCGTGGGGATCTACCTGTTCTCCCCGGCCATCATGGACTGGTGGATCGAACCGACCGGAGCCTGGTACCGCCCGTACCTGCTCTGGCTGATCCTGATCGTCGTCACCTTCATCCTGCAGAGCCAACGAGATGCCGATGAGCTTTAGCCTGACCCAGATGATCCTGATCAGCGCCGGGTACCTCATGGTGCTGTTTGGCGTGGCCTGGATCAGCGAGCGCGGGTTGATCCCGCGTTCGATCATTCGCCACCCCCTCACCTACACCCTGTCGCTGGGCGTGTATGCCAGTGCCTGGGCCTTTTATGGCTCGGTGGGCCTGGCCTACCAGTACGGCTATGGCTTCCTGGCCTGTTACCTGGGGGTATCCGGCGCATTCCTGCTGGCACCGGTGTTGCTCTACCCGATCCTCAAGATCACCCGCACCTACCAGCTTTCATCGCTGGCCGACCTGCTGGCGTTCCGCTTTCGCAGCACCTGGGCCGGCGCATTGACCACCATCATCATGCTGATCGGCGTGTTGCCCTTGCTGGCGCTGCAGATACAGGCGGTGGCCGACTCGATCAGCATCCTCACCGGTGAGCCGGTCAAGGCCAGGGTAGCCTTTGCGTTCTGTACGCTGATCATTCTGTTCACCATCTTCTTCGGCTCGCGACACATTGCCACGCGCGAAAAACACGAAGGGCTGGTATTCGCCATCGCCTTCGAGTCGGTGATCAAGCTGCTGGCCTTGGGCGGCATAGGCCTTTACGCCCTGTACGGCGTATTCGGCGGCCCGCACGAGCTGGAGGTCTGGCTACTGCAGAACCAGACCGCCCTGGCCGCCCTGCACACCCCGCTGCAGGAAGGCCCATGGCGCACCCTGCTGCTGGTGTTCTTCGCCTCGGCCATCGTCATGCCGCACATGTACCACATGGCCTTCACCGAAAACCTCAACCCGCGCTCGCTGGTCAGTGCCAGCTGGGGCCTGCCGCTGTTCCTGCTGCTGATGAGCCTGGCCGTGCCGCTGGTGCTGTGGGCCGGCCTGCGCCTGGGCGCCAGCACCAACCCCGAGTACTTCACCCTGGGCCTGGGGATTGCCGCCAACAACGAAGCACTGGCGCTGCTGGCCTACATCGGCGGCTTGTCAGCCGCCAGCGGCCTGATCATCGTCACCACCCTGGCACTGTCGGGCATGGCCCTCAACCACTTGGTGCTGCCCCTGTACCAGCCCCCGGCCGAAGGCAACATCTACCGTTGGCTGAAGTGGACCCGTCGCGCGCTGATCGTCGCCATCATTACCGCCGGCTTCATGTTCTACCTGACCCAGAACAACCACCAGAGCCTGGCCAACCTGGGCATTGTCGCCTTCGTCGCCACCCTGCAGTTCCTGCCGGGCGTACTATCGGTGCTGTACTGGCCCACCGCCAACCGGCGCGGCTTCATCGCCGGGTTGCTGGCCGGCACCCTGGTGTGGATGGTGACCATGCTGCTGCCGCTGCTGGGCAACCTGCAGGGCTTCTATATACCGCTGCTGGACATGATCTATGTGCTGGACGATACCAGCTGGCACATGGCGGCCATTGCCTCGCTGGCGGCCAACGTTTTGCTGTTCACCCTGATCTCGCTGTTCACCAACGCCAGCAGCGAAGAAGTCAGCGCGGCAGAAGCCTGCGCCGTGGACAACGTACGCCGCCCGCAGCGCCGCGAGTTGCACGCCGCCTCGCCGCAGGAGTTTGCCACCCAACTGGCCAAGCCGCTGGGTGCCAAGGCTGCACAAAAAGAAGTGGAGCAGGCCCTGCGTGACCTCTACTTACCGTTCGACGAGCGCCGCCCCTACGCCTTGCGCCGCCTGCGCGACCGCATCGAGGCCAACCTGTCCGGCCTGATGGGCCCGAGCGTGGCCCAGGACATGGTCGAAACCTTCCTGCCCTACAAGTCCGGTAACGAAAACTATGTGACCGAAGACATCCATTTCATCGAAAGCCGCCTGGAAGACTACCACTCGCGCCTGACCGGCCTGGCCGCCGAGCTCGACGCCCTGCGCCGCTACCATCGCCAGACCCTGCAAGAGCTTCCCATGGGCGTGTGCTCGCTGGCCAAGGACCAGGAAATCCTGATGTGGAACAAGGCCATGGAAGAGCTCACCGGCATCGCCGCCAAGCACGTGGTCGGCTCGCGTCTGCTCACCATCGACGAGCCCTGGCGCGGCCTGCTGCAAGGCTTCATCAACCTGCCCGACGAGCACTTGCACAAGCAGCGCCTGGCACTGGACGGGCAACCGCGCTGGCTGAACCTGCACAAGGCAGCCATTGACGAGCCCCTGGCACCCGGTAACAGCGGCCTTGTGCTGTTGGTGGAAGACCTTACCGAAACCCAGGCACTGGAAGACAAGCTGGTGCACTCCGAGCGCCTGGCCAGCATTGGGCGCCTGGCCGCCGGCGTGGCCCACGAAATCGGCAACCCGATAACCGGCATCGCCTGCCTGGCGCAAAACCTGCGCGAGGAACGCGAGGGCGATGGCGAAATCATCGAGCTGTCCAGCCAGATCCTCGACCAGACCAAGCGGGTGTCGCGCATCGTCCAGTCATTGATGAGCTTCGCCCATGCCGGCGGCAGCCACCAGAACAGCGAAGAACCGGTGTGCCTGGCCGAAGTGGCGCAGGACGCCATCGGTCTGCTGGCCTTGAACCGGCGCAATTTCGAAGTCCAGTTCTTCAACCTCTGCAACCCCGACCACTGGGCCGAAGGGGACCCGCAGCGCCTGGCCCAGGTGCTGATCAACCTGCTCTCCAACGCCCGCGACGCATCAAAGCCCGGCAGTGCCGTGCGCGTGCGCACCGAGGTCAGCGAACACACCGTCGACCTGATCGTCGAGGACGAGGGCAGCGGGATACCGAAGAACATCATGGACCGCCTGTTCGAGCCCTTCTTCACCACCAAGGACCCTGGCGAGGGAACCGGACTGGGGCTCGCTCTGGTCTATTCCATCGTGGAAGAGCATTATGGGCAAATCACCATCGACAGCCCGGCCGATATCGAACGGCAACGTGGCACCCGGATCCGCGTGACCCTGCCCCGGCATGTCGTAGCGACGTCCCCTGAAATTCGAGACCGTCGAGAGAATTGAATCAATGCCGCATATTCTGATCGTCGAAGACGAAACCATCATCCGCTCGGCCTTGCGTCGCCTGCTCGAGCGGAACCAGTACCAAGTCAGCGAAGCCGGCTCGGTGCAGGAAGCCCAGGAACGCTTCAGCATTGCCACCTTCGACCTGATCGTCAGCGACCTGCGCCTGCCAGGCGCACCCGGTACCGAGCTGATCAAGCTTGGTCAGGGCACCCCGGTGCTGATCATGACCAGTTACGCCAGCCTGCGCTCGGCGGTAGACTCGATGAAAATGGGCGCGGTGGACTACATCGCCAAGCCATTCGACCACGACGAGATGCTGCAGGCCGTGGCGCGTATCCTGCGCGACCGGCAGAACACCCCGGCCGCCGCACCGGCTGCCGAGCCACGCGCCGCCAATGGCAAGGCCGCCCCGGCCGACAAAGGCAGCGCGGCTGCGGCCAATGGCGAAATCGGCATCATCGGCTCGTGCCCGCCGATGCAGGACATGTACAGCAAGATCCGCAAGGTTGCGCCCACCGACTCCAACGTGCTGATCCAGGGTGAATCGGGTACCGGTAAAGAGCTGGTGGCCCGCGCCCTGCACAACCTGTCGCGCCGCGCCAAGGCACCGATGATCTCGGTGAACTGCGCAGCCATCCCCGAGACACTGATCGAGTCCGAACTGTTCGGTCACGAAAAAGGCGCGTTCACTGGCGCCAGCGCCGGGCGTGCGGGCCTGGTAGAAGCCGCCGACGGCGGCACGCTGTTCCTCGACGAAATCGGCGAACTGCCGCTGGAAGCCCAGGCCCGCCTGCTGCGCGTGCTGCAGGAAGGCGAGATTCGCCGGGTGGGTTCGGTGCAATCGCAAAAGGTCGATGTGCGCCTGATCGCCGCGACCCACCGCGACCTGAAGAACCTGGCCAAGGCCGGCCAGTTCCGCGAAGACCTTTACTACCGCCTGCACGTGATCGCCCTGAAACTGCCTGCCCTGCGCGAGCGCGGCAGCGACGTCAACGAAATCGCCAGCGCCTTCCTGGCGCGCCAGAGCGCGCGTATCGGCCGCGACGACCTGCACTTCTCGGCCGAAGCCGAGCAAGCCATTCGTCACTACAGCTGGCCGGGTAACGTGCGAGAGCTGGAAAACGCCGTGGAGCGCGCGGTGATCCTCAGCGAGAGCGCGGAAATTTCTGCCGAACTGCTGGGCATCGACATCGAGCTGAGCGACCTGGAAGAGGACGAGATCCTCAACAACGCCCTGGTGGTGGCCAGCGCTGCCAATGCCAGCCACGAGCCGACCGAGGACCTGTCGCTGGAAGACTACTTCCAGCACTTCGTACTCGAGCATCAGGACCACATGACCGAGACCGAACTGGCACGCAAGCTTGGCGTCAGCCGCAAGTGCCTGTGGGAACGCCGCCAGCGCCTGGGCATTCCACGGCGCAAGAGCAACGCTACCAGCGATAATTGAGTTCGGCACAGCGTCGCCTTCGAGATCGAGCGCCGCTCGCGCGGCGCTTCGCGGGGCAAGCCCGCTCCCACATCTGTTTCGGGCCAATATGTCCTGCCACCATTGGCGCGCGGCCCCTTGCTGCACGACGTGATTGAATGGAACAACAGAGGGGCGAGCTCCGATGCCTCAGGATTGATTGGCCCGAAACAAATGTGGGAGCGGGCTTGCCCCGCGAAGCGCCGCGCGGGCGGCGCTCGATCGCATAGGCGCTAAACAGGGTGTGGCGAACACATCGGGCCCGGAAACACCCCAGGTAACACATCAGTTCCCACAAAAATCTGTTACCCAACCTTTCCGCCGTAACAGTTCCCGAGGCGTACGGTAACGAAATTGCGACATTTTGAGCGCCGTGAAAACTGCTGAAATGCCTCAACCCCTTGATTTTACTGGGTTTGCAAAAGTTGGCACGGCACCTGCTATATGCTTAGTACAAAAACAATAACAAGCACTGCAACCTAAAATAAGAACAAGACGAAACGGCTCACGCACAATAAAAACAAGACGGCGGAGGCGCAGCTAACTGATTCTTTTGGAGAGGATGCGTGTTTGGGGCTTGCCCCACGACCAGGCAGAGAACAACAAAAACTGCACTAAAAAGCAGCGCCTGAACTGGTTGGATCGACAGATCAACGTGACATCAGCGGCCAAAGCAATCCGTTTGCTCTTAACCCCTGGATTGGGGGTCGTCCACAAGCTTCGAGATTTGTGGACAGGGCACTCAACAAAAACAAAAAGCCCAGCAAAAAAAACAATAAGAGCACGCAACGACTTCTTGGGGAGCTTAGGCTCCCCTTGTCGTTTCTACCCTTCTGGCAGGCATCCTGCTACCCGCCTACACCATTCCCCGAGTAAATGCTAGAATCCCCGCCCATCATGCGGCCATTCTCCTATTATTGGCCGAACATTCCTTCACACAGTGCATCCCATGCTGAAGAAGCTGTTCCAGTCTTTCCGCCCGCCCGTACCGGGCACGCACCACAGGCGCACTACGCCTGAGGTGATCAACAAGAGCCAGCACTCGCTGCAGCGCCACCAGTTCAGCCGCCACGCGGTGAATATCGTGGAACGCCTGCAGAGCGCCGGCTACCAGGCTTACCTGGTCGGTGGCTGTGTCCGCGACCTGATGCTGGGCATTACGCCGAAAGATTTCGACGTCGCCACCAGCGCCACCCCCGAACAGGTCCGTGCCGAATTCCGTAACGCGCGCATCATTGGTCGCCGCTTCAAACTGGTCCACGTGCATTTCGGCCGTGAGATCATCGAAGTTGCCACCTTCCGCGCCCCTCACTCGGAAGACGACCAGGGCGACAGCCACCGTTCGTCGCACAATTCCAGTGGCCGCATCCTGCGTGACAACGTGTACGGCACCTTGGAAGAAGACGCGCAACGCCGCGACTTCACCATCAATGCCCTGTACTACGACCCGGTCAGCGAGCGCATTCTCGATTACGCCAACGGTGTGCACGATGTGCGCAACCGCCTGCTGCGGCTGATCGGCGACCCGACCCACCGCTACCAGGAAGACCCTGTGCGCATGCTGCGCGCGGTGCGTTTTGCCGCCAAGCTGGACTTCGGTATCGAGAAGCACACGGTCCAGCCGATCCGCGAGCTTGCCCCGCTGCTGCGCGAGATTCCGCCCGCACGCCTGTTCGAGGAAAGCCTCAAGCTGTTCCTCTCAGGCCAAGGCGCCATGGCCTTCGAGATGCTGGTCGACCTGCAGCTGTTCGAGCCGTTGTTCCCGGCCAGCGCACACGCCCTGGACGAGCGCCCGACCTACGCCCACACACTGATCAGCCAAGCGTTGCAAAACACCGACCTGCGCGTGAAGCAGGGCAAACCGGTAACCCCGGCGTTCCTGTTCGCCGCACTGCTGTGGCCAGCCCTGCCGGCCCGCGTGCTGCACCTGCAGAACCAGGGCGTGCCGCCGATACCCGCCATGAACGGCGCGGCCCACGACCTGATCGCCGAGCAATGCGCGCGCATCGCCATCCCCAAGCGTTTCACGCTGCCGATCCGCGAGATCTGGGACATGCAGGAGCGCCTGCCACGGCGCAGCGGCAAACGCGCCGACATGCTGCTGGACAACCCTCGCTTCCGCGCCGGTTACGACTTCCTGCTGCTGCGTGAAAGCGCCGGGGAAGATACCGACGACCTCGGCCAGTGGTGGACCGACTACCAGGATGCCAACGACAGCGAGCGTCGCGAGATGATTCGCGAGCTGGGCAGCCGTGACGAAGGTGCCGGCCCGCGCAAACGCAAACGCAGCACCAGCAAACGCAAACGCGGTGGTGACGAGGCGTCCGAGTGAAGACTCGCGCCTACGTCGGCCTGGGCAGCAACCTGGACGCACCCGCCGAACAACTGCGCAGTGCCTTGCAGGCGCTTGACCAGGTGGAGGGTACTCGCCTGGTGGCGGCTTCGGCCTTGTACACCAGCGATTCGCTGCTGCCCGGCCAACCGCGTTACACCAACGCTGTCGCCGCCCTGGACACCGCGCTGCCGCCTCTGGCGCTGCTCGATGCACTGCAAGCCATCGAGAACGGCCAGGGCCGCGTGCGCAAGGAGCGCTGGGGCCCGCGCACGCTGGACCTGGACATCCTGCTGTTCGGTGACCTGGTACTCGACGAGCCACGCCTGAAAGTGCCGCATTACCACATGCATGCCCGGCCTTTCGTGCTGTACCCACTGGCCGAACTGGTGCCGGACGACTTCCACCTGGCAGATGGCCGCGCCCTCGCGCAATTGCTCGGCGACTGCCCGTTCGTCGGCCTTGAACGCCTGTAAACCGGGCGTTCCAGCGTTGCACACTGGCACGGTAACGCCAGTAACACCCTGATCGTAACAATGCGGTAACAGGGTGATTGACTTCCCCCACCTCGCTCACGACTATAGGCGTCCCGTGCGGCCCCAAAGTGCCGCATACCCGTATTTAGGCCCGGACGGACCTGTGCCCGAACATCACGCGCGATGATGTGCCGCTCCGGAAGATGACTACACGCGTTGAATGCAGTCGTTTTTTACAGCGCCTGAACGAGGATTTTCCGACATGCCTGAAGTAACCCTTACCACCCTCAATGGCCTCAAGGCCAAGGGTGAAAAAATCACCATGCTGACCTGCTACGACGCGACCTTCGCCAAGGCCGCCAGCCAGGCCGGCATTGAAGTGTTGCTGGTAGGCGACTCGCTGGGGATGGTCCTGCAGGGGCACGACAGCACCCTGCCGGTCACCACGGCGGACATGGCCTACCACACCGCCAGCGTCAAACGCGGTAATGACGGTGCACTGATACTCACCGACCTGCCATTCATGGCGCACGCCACCCCGGAGCAAGCCTTTGCCAACAGCGCCACGCTTATGCGCGCCGGCGCCCACATGGTCAAAATCGAAGGCGCCGCCTGGCTGGCCGAAACCATCCGCCTGCTGGCTGAGCGCGGTGTGCCGGTGTGCGCACACATGGGCCTGACCCCGCAGACCGTCAACGTGCTGGGCGGCTACAAGGTGCAAGGCCGTCAGGAGGCCCAGGCCCGGCAGATGCGCGCCGACGCCATCGCCCTCGAACAGGCCGGCGCGGCCATGCTGCTGCTCGAATGCGTACCCAGCGAACTGGCGGCAGAAATCACCAACGCCGTGGGCATCCCGGTGATCGGCATTGGCGCCGGCAGCGCCACCGATGGCCAGGTGCTGGTACTGCACGACATGCTCGGCCTGTCGCTGAGCGGCCGAGTGCCGAAGTTCGTGAAGAACTTCATGCAAGGCCAGCCCGATATCCACAGCGCGCTCGTCGCTTACGTCGAGGCGGTCAAGCAAGTCAGCTTCCCTGCTAGCGAACACGGGTTCAGTGCATGAATACAGTCAAGACCGTCCGTGAATTGCGCGCCGCCGTCGCCCGCGCTCGCGGTGAAGGCAAGCGCATCGGCTTCGTGCCCACCATGGGCAACCTGCACAGCGGCCACGCGGCCCTGGTAACCAAGGCTGCGCAGCGCGCCGATTTCGTGGTGGCCAGCATCTTCGTCAACCCGCTGCAGTTTGGCGCCAACGAAGACCTCGACAAGTACCCGCGCACCCTGGCCGCAGACCAGGAGCGCCTGCTACAGGCCGGCTGCAACCTGCTGTTCGCGCCCACCGTGGAAGAGATGTACCCCGACGGCATGAGCGTGCAAACCCGCGTCAGCGTGCCCCACCTGTCCGAAGGCCTGTGCGGCGCCAGCCGGCCGGGGCATTTCGAAGGTGTGGCCACCGTGGTCAGCAAGCTGTTCAACATGGTCCAGCCAGACCTTGCCGTGTTCGGTGAAAAGGACTTCCAGCAACTGGCGGTGATCCGCGCCATGGTGCGCGACCTGAACATGCCGGTTCAGATCATTGGCGAGCCCACTGTGCGTGCCGAGGATGGCCTGGCACTGTCGTCGCGCAATGGCTACCTCACGCCGGAGCAGCGTGCGACCGCGCCGGTGCTGTACCGCACGCTGCAGCACATCGCAGCGGCCATCGGCCGTGGCCAACGGGACTTTGCCGCGCTGGTCGCCGAGGGGCAGGCGCAGCTGAGTGCTGCGGGGCTGCGCGCGGATTATCTGGAAGTGCGCCATGCCGTGAGCCTACGCCCGGCAATGATCGATGATCGCGATTTGGTGGTGATTGCTGCGGCTTATCTGGGTAACACCAGGTTGATCGACAACCTTTACCTGCATGTGGAAGAAAAGACCGCATAACGGCCTGGGGCTGCTATGCAGCCCATTCGCGGGACAAGCCCGCTCCCACAGCCGTCAAGCCCGACACAGAAACTGTGGGAGCGGCCTTGTGCCGCGAATGGGGCGCAAAGCGCTCCCCAAAATCACCCTGCCATACCCATTCCCAGTGCGTGGCCTTTGCCTATAATGATGCCAGCCTGAACCCGGCAATGACTGCCGTGTCCAAGGCCTCATCACGCACCAAGGGAACCCCGCGCAATGGCGTATTACCGTACACCCCACGATGTGACGGCGCTGCCCGCCTGGCAGGCGCTTCAGCAACACCGCGACGCCATGCAAGGCTTCAGCATGCGCGAAGCCTTCGCCGCCGATGCCCAACGCTTCGACCAGTTCTCCCTGAGCTGCTGCGGCCTGTTCCTCGACTACTCGAAAAACCTGATCACCGAACAAAGCCGCGACCTGCTGGTGAACCTGGCCAACGAAGTGGGCCTGCAGGACGCCATCAAGTCGATGTTCAGCGGCGAAATCATCAACGCTTCCGAAGGCCGCCCGGTGCTGCACACCGCCCTGCGCCGGCCGGTGGGCGACAAGCTGAGCGTCAACGGCGTGAACGTCATGCCGGAAGTGCACAAGGTACTCAACCAGATCACCGAACTGGTCGGCCGCATCCATGACGGCCTGTGGCGCGGCTACAGCGAAAAGCCGATCACCGACGTGGTCAATATCGGCATCGGTGGCTCGTTCCTCGGCCCCGAGCTGGTTTCCGAAGCGCTGCTGCCCTACGCCCAGCGTGGCGTACGCTGCCACTACCTGGCGAACATCGACGGCAGTGAATTCCACGAGCTCTCGGCCAACCTGCGCGCCGAAACCACCCTGTTCATCGTCTCGTCGAAGTCGTTCAACACCCTCGAGACCCTGAAAAACGCCATGGCTGCGCGTACCTGGTACCTGGCCCAGGGCGGCTCGGAAGCCGAGCTGTACCGCCATTTCATCGCGGTTTCCAGCAACAAGGCCGCCGCAGTGGCGTTCGGCATTCGCGAAGAGAACATCTTCCCGATGTGGGACTGGGTGGGTGGGCGCTATTCGCTATGGTCGGCCATCGGCCTGCCCATTGCCCTGGCCATCGGCACCGCCAACTTCAAGGAGCTGCTGTCAGGTGCCCACACCATGGACCAGCACTTCCAGACCGCGCCGTTCGACAAGAACATGCCGGTGCTGCTGGCCCTGCTGGGTGTGTGGTATGGCAATTTCTGGGGCGCGAGCAGCCACGCGATCCTGCCGTACGACCACTACCTGCGCAACATTACCAAGCACCTGCAGCAGCTGGACATGGAGTCCAACGGCAAGAGCGTGCTGCAGGACGGCGCCCCGGTGAAAACCGCCACCGGCCCGGTGATCTGGGGCGGCGTCGGCTGTAACGGCCAGCATGCCTACCACCAGTTGTTGCACCAGGGCACCCAGCTGATTCCGGCCGACTTCATCGTGCCGGTCGTGAGCTTCAACCCGGTGGCCGACCATCATCAGTGGCTGTACGCCAACTGCCTGTCGCAGAGCCAGGCGCTGATGCAGGGCAAGACACGTGAAGAAGCCGAGGCCGAACTGCGCAGCAAAGGCCTGAACGAAGCGGACATCGAGAAGCTGGCCCCGCATAAGGTGATCCCGGGCAACCGCCCTAGCAACACCCTGGTAGTGGAGCGCATCAGCCCACGCCGCCTCGGCGCGCTGGTGGCAATGTATGAGCACAAGGTGTTCGTGCAGAGCGTCATCTGGGGCATCAACGCCTTTGACCAGTGGGGCGTGGAGCTGGGCAAAGAGCTGGGCAAGGGTGTGTACCAACGCCTGGTTGGCACCCTGGAAGACAGCGCCGAAGACGGCTCCACCCAAGGCCTGATCAACTACTTCCGCGGCCGTCACCGCGGGTGATCTAACGCCTGCACGGGGCTATTCGCGGGTAAACCCGTTCCCACAGGTACTGCACAAGTTCCAAGCATCGTGCGGTCCCTGTGGGAGCGGGTTCACCCGCGAAGAGGCCAGCACAGGTTGAACACCGCTCCCAGCTACACTGTCCTATCGAATAGCCGTTGCAGTCCATCGCCCCTTACAAGAGCAGGACCACCCGCCATGTTCGATATCCGCAATTACCCCCAGGCACTGGCCGTCAGCCAGTCTGCCAGCCTCACCCCCGACGACTACCGCCGCCTCTACCGCCAGTCAGTCGACGACCCTGACACCTTCTGGGCCGAACAGGCCAAGCGCCTTGACTGGGTCAAGCCCTGGTCAAGCGTGCAGCAATGCGACTTGAACACCGGCAAGGCTCGCTGGTTCGACGGCGCTCAGCTCAACGTCAGCTACAACTGCATCGACCGTCACCTGGCCCAGCGCGCAGAGCAAACCGCGCTGCTGTGGGAAGGCGACGATCCCCACGACGCCAAGGCCATCACCTACCGCGAACTGCACCGCCAGGTCTGCCGCCTGGCCAATGCGATGAAGGCCCGCGGCGTGAAAAAAGGCGACCGGGTATGCATCTACATGCCGATGATCCCCGAAGCCGCCTTCGCCATGCTCGCCTGCACCCGCATCGGTGCCATCCACTCGGTGGTGTTCGGCGGTTTCTCCCCCGACGCCCTGCGTGACCGCATCCTCGACGCCGATTGCCGCACTGTGATCACCGCCGATGAAGGCGTGCGCGGTGGCAAGCGCATCCCGCTGAAGCAGAACGTCGACAAGGCCCTGGCCAGCTGCCCCGCGGTCAGCAGCGTGTTCGTGGTACGCCGCACCGGCAGCGATGTGAGCTGGGCCGAAGGCCGCGACGTCTGGTACCACGAGGTGACCGACAAAGCCGGCGACGACTGCCCACCCGAGCCGATGGAGGCCGAAGACCCGCTGTTCATCCTCTACACCTCCGGCAGCACCGGCAAACCCAAAGGCGTGCTGCACACCACCGGCGGCTACCTGCTGCAGGCGACGATGACCTTCAAGGTAGTGTTCGATTACCGCGACGGCGAGGTGTTCTGGTGCACCGCCGACGTAGGCTGGGTTACCGGCCACAGCTACATTGTCTATGGCCCGCTGGCCAATGGCGCGATCTCGCTGATGTTCGAAGGCGTGCCCAACTACCCGGACACCTCGCGCTTCTGGCAAGTGGTGGACAAGCATCAGGTGAACATCTTCTACACCGCACCGACCGCCCTGCGCGCACTGATGCGCGAGGGGTCCGCACCGCTGCAGGGCACTTCGCGCAAAAGCCTGCGCCTGCTGGGCAGCGTCGGCGAGCCGATCAACCCCGAAGCTTGGGAATGGTATTTCGAGGAAGTGGGGCAAAAACGCTGCCCCATCGTCGATACCTGGTGGCAGACCGAAACTGGGGGCATCATGCTCACCCCGCTTCCCGGCTCGCAATCGCTCAAGCCCGGCTGCGCCACTCAGCCCATGTTCGGCGTGCAACCGGCACTGCTGGACGAAAAAGGCCAGCTGATCGAAGGCCCCGGCGCTGGCCTGCTGGTCATCAAGGCCAGCTGGCCTGGCCAGATCCGCAGCGTCTATGGCGACCACCAGCGCATGGTCGACACTTACTTCAAGCCCATGCCCGGCTATTACTTCACCGGCGACGGAGCCCGCCGCGATGCCGATGGCGACTACTGGATCACCGGGCGCATCGACGATGTGATCAACGTGTCAGGGCACCGCATCGGCACCGCTGAAGTGGAAAGCGCGCTGGTGCTGCATGACCGCGTCGCCGAGGCAGCGGTGGTCGGTTACCCTCACGACCTGAAGGGCCAGGGCGTGTACGCCTTCGTCACGCCCATGAATGGCGTGACCCCGGACGATGCGCTCAAGGCCGAACTGCTGGCCCTGGTCAGCAAGGAAATCGGCAGTTTCGCCAAGCCCGAGCTGATTCAGTGGGCGCCCGCATTGCCCAAGACCCGCTCAGGCAAGATCATGCGGCGTATACTGCGCAAAATCGCCTGCAACGAGCTGGACAACCTTGGCGATACCTCGACCCTGGCCGACCCCAGCGTGGTACAGGGCCTGATCGATAAACGCCTCAACCAGTAACCGGCGGCCACTGTCCATGGCCGCCCTGAACCTCAGGTCGCCATGGAAGCCCTTCGTCGCCGCATCGAAACCCAGGTCATGAGCCTCACCGGGCTGGCCCTCGGCCAGCTCGACCTGGAATCGCCCAAGGGCGACCCCGGCCTGTTCGGCCCGCACAGCATCAGCTGGCAGGTACATGGCGACTTCCCCAGCATGCTGGTCGGTGGCATCAGCGCGCTGATGCTGCAGCTGCTGCATCCGCTGGCCCTGGCCGGCGTGTGGGACCACTCCAATTTCCGTGAAGACCTGCTCGGCCGCCTGCGCCGCACCAGCCAGTTCATTTCCGGTACCACCTTTGGTGCCACCGGCGATGCCGAATGGCTGATCGACAAGGTGCGCACCATTCACCTGCAGGTCACCGGCACGGCACCGGACGGCCGCCCCTACGCAGCCAGCGATCCGGACCTGCTGACCTGGGTGCATGTGGCGGAGGTCAGCAGTTTCCTCGCCGCCCACCTGCGTTATCGCAACCCGCACCTGCCGCGCACCGAGCAGGATGCCTATTACAACGAAATCGCCCTGATCGCCGAGCGCCTTGGCGCCCGTGACGTGCCACGTTCGTGTCAGCAGGTCGAAGACTACCTGCAACGCATGCGCCCGCAGCTGCATTGCGATACGCGCAGCCATGAAGTCATACAGATCCTGCTCGACGCCCCTGCCCCCAGCCGCCTGGCACAGCCAGTTGGCAAGCTGATGCTGCACGCCGGTATCGACCTGCTGCCGGGCTGGGCACAGGCCATGCTCGGCCTGCAGCACGGAGCCTTGCAACAGCGCCTGATTCGCCTGGGCCTGCAACGCACCGCACCGGTACTGCGCTGGGCCATGCGCGACGGCTCGGCGCATCGGGCCAAACGGCGCATGGGCATCGAATGAGGCCAAGTGGTCGCGCCTGCGGAACTGATTTAACGTGCCATACTCCAAGCACTCCTGCTTAGACAGACGAAGCGACACATGTACAAAGGACTGACTCGCGCCGCCGGCGCAATCGTGGCCCTGGTAGCCCTCTATAGCCTGCTCGGCTTCCTCATTCTTCCTGGTGTCGCGCTGCGCGTCGCCAACCAGCAGTTGGCCCAGTACGCCACCGTGCCGGCCCACCTCGAACGGATCGAACTCAACCCCTTCAGCCTTGAGCTGACGCTGTGGGGCCTGCAGATCGGCGAGCCGGGCAAGGAGCAGGTCGGTTTCGAGCGTCTGTACGCTAACGTTTCGCTCGACAGCCTGTGGACCAAAGCCCTGCATGTGCAAGCGGTGGAACTGGACAAACCACGCAACGAGGTGCTGTTCGCCAAGGACGGTTCCCTCAACCTCACCGGGTTGTTCAAGCTGCCAGCCAGTGAGGCCAAACCCGACGAGCCGCCCAGCGACCCGTTCCCGCTACGCATTGGCAGCATCAAGCTGGTCGATGGCTACCTGCACTTCGAGGACCTGCGCCCCAGCGAGCCAATCGAGTTTCTCTACGACAACATGAACCTGGAGCTGAAAAACCTCAGCACCCTGCCCAACGACAATGCCGACATGACGCTGGTGGCCAACGGCCCCAATGGTGGCCGGATCGACTGGAAAGGTACCCTGAGCCTGTCGCCGATCGCTTCCGAAGGCACACTGAAGGTTACCGACGCCAAGATGAAGCTGTTCTGGCCCTACGTGCGCGATGCCGTGCCACTGGTGCTGGAAGATGGCGTGCTCAGCCTTGATGCGCATTACACGCTCAACCTCGCCAAACAGACCGAGCTGCTGCTGGATAACGTGTCGGTGCGCATCGCGCCGTTCGCCATCAAGGCACCGGATGGCCGCCCGTTGGCGCGCCTGGCCAGCCTGGACGTGAGCGAAACCTCCGTCGACCTGGTCAAGCAACGGGTCAGTGTCGGCAAGATCCGCAGCGAAAAACTGGAAACCTGGGCGGCGCTGGAAAAAGACGGCCAGCTCGACTGGCAGAAGCTGTTCGCCAGCCAACCGGCCAAGGCCACGCCAAAGGAAAAAGCCGAGCCCGCTGCCGCCGAGCCTACGCCTGAAGAGAAAGCTGCCAAGGAGCCAGGCAAACCTTGGCAAGTGCTGCTCAAGGACGTGCAACTGCGCAACTACCTGGTGCACCTGGCAGACCGCAGCCAGAAAGAACCGGTAGCCTTGGACATTGGCCCGCTCAACGCCGACCTGCAAGGTTTCGACAGCCTCAACCAGTCACCCTTCACGCTTAAGCTCGACACCGGCGTAGGCAGGCAAGGCAAGCTGCAGGCGGCCGGCCAGGTCAACCTGGCGCCGATATGGGCCAAGCTGGATGTGAGCACCCGCGACATCGACCTGCGTGTGGCACAGGCCTATATCAACCCGTTCATCCTGCTGGAGCTGCGCAGCGGCATGCTCGCCAGCGACCTCAAGGTCGACCTGAAGAACACCGCGCCATTGGCTTTCACTATTACCGGCAAAGCGCAGGTCAACCAGTTGCATACCCTGGACACCATCAAGAGCCGCGACTTCGTTAAATGGCAGCAGGTGAATGTCGACGGCTTGTCCTACGTGCACGGCGATGCACTGTCGATCGACAAGGTCACCCTGCTGCAGCCGTATGCGCGTTTCATCATCAACGAAGACCGCACCACCAACGTCAATGACCTGCTGGTCCCGCAACCGGCCGGCGCCCCGGCGAGCAGCCATGCCAAGCCGGCCTCGGCCAGCAACGAAAAGCCCCTGGGCATCCACATCGGCCAGATCGACATCAATGATGGCTCGGCCAACTTCGCAGACCTGTCGCTCACCCCGAACTTCGCCACCGCCGTTCAACAGCTCAACGGCCAGATCGGCACCATCGACAACCGCAAGCCGCTGCCGGCCAAGGTTGACGTCAAGGGCAAGGTCGACCGTTACGCACCGGTGACCATCAAGGGCGCACTCAACCCGTTCAACCCATTGGCGAGCCTGGACATCGCCACCAGCTTCAAGCGGGTCGAGCTGACCACGTTGACGCCCTATTCCGGCAAGTTTGCCGGCTTCCGCATCCGCAAGGGCCGGCTCAACCTCGACCTGCACTACCTGATTACCAACGGCCAGCTCAAGGCCGAGAACAAGGTAGTGGTGGAGCAGCTGCAACTGGGCGAAAAAGTCGACAGCCCGGACGCCGTAGACCTGCCGATCCGCCTGGCAGTGGCACTGCTGAAGGATACCGAGGGCAAGATCTCGATCGAGCTGCCGGTGACGGGTGACCTCAACAACCCGCAATTCAGCGTAATGCCGATTGTGTGGCAAACACTGCGCAACCTGGTACTGCGCGCGGCGCAGGCACCGTTCAAGTTCATTGGTGGGCTGATTACCGGCGGGGGCTCGCAAGACCTGGGTAACGTGGCGTTTGCCCCAGGCTCCAGCGAACTCTCTGGCGATGCCCAGTCGTCATTGGACAAGCTGGCTGCGGCGCTGAAAGAGCGCCCCGAACTGCGCCTGGAAATCGAAGGCACCAGCGCCCAGGCCAGCGACGGCCCACTGATCGCCCAGCAACGCCTGGAGCGCGAGTACCAGTCCACCTGGTACAAGATCCTGCAGCGCCGCGGTGACAAAGTGCCGGCCAATGCTTCGATGCTGGTGGTCGACGACAGCGACAAACCGGCAATGCTTGAAGGCATCTACCGCACCCGTCTGAAACAGCAGCCGCCTGCCGAATGGGAGCAACTGGGCCGCGAAGAACGCACCACCAGGCTACGCGAGGCAGTGATCAAGTCGTGGGCCGAAAGCACCGCCCTGCTGCGTACACTCGGCCAGGAGCGGGCCAGCAGCATCAAGGATTACCTGGTGGACAAGGGCAAGCTGGAAGACGACCGGGTGTATTTCATCGATACCAGCCTGGGCCAGCCTGAAAGCGATGGGCGGGTGGTGACGCCGATGCATCTGGATGCCGAGTAAACCCCTCTAGCAGGCTTGGCCGCTTCGCGGGCGCGCCCGCGAAGAGGCCGGCACAGGCTTCAGACCAACCGCTGCCCCGACACCGCCGGGTGGTACAGCGGCTGCACCTTGTTCCCCGCCGGGTCCAGCAAGTGGAAGCTGCGCGCTCCGTCACCATGGTTGAACGGCCGGTCGAGCAAGGTCACGCCATGGGCCTTGAAGTATTGGTACCACGCTTCCAGCTCCTCCACGCTGTCCACAATGAACCCATAGTGATCCAGAGTCTGCAGCCCATTGGCCGCCCCCGCCCCACGCCCCAACGAAAGGTTGTCGTTGCCGCAGGTGAGGTACACCAGGTCTTCATTGGCGCGGTTCAGTACTTCCATCCCCAGCACATCGACGTAGAAGCGCTCGCATTCCTCCAGGTTGGGTACCAGCAAGGCGATATGGCGCAGGCCATTCAGGCGGCCAGGACGTGCGGGCAATTCAGACATTGGCGGAGCTCCATTTTTGTATACAATTCATAATTGAATTTAAAACAAAAGGAGCGACTTGTGTATAGCCTGTTCATCAAGACCCGTGTAAAGCCTGGTTGCGCGGAGGTCTTTCTGGCAGCGATCAAGGTCAATGCCGCCGCTTCCGTCGCCAGCGAGCCAGGCTGCCTGGTGTTCGATGTGTCGCAGGACCGGGTCGACCCAGAGCTTATTTACCTGTACGAAATCTATCGCGACGATGCCGCGTATGAAGCCCATACCCAGACCGCGCACTTTCGCGACAGCCGCCCACTGGTAGAACCGCTGATCGCCGAGCAGGAATGCTTCGAAAGCGATGTGATCGCACGCAACCCGGTGTACTAGCAGGTATGAAAAAGCCCCGGCTCACGCCGGGGCTTTATGTGTAAGTGGCCAAATCCGTTTGGCCGACGGGACAATCCTTATTCGGCTTTCAGGCCATCGGCCGAAACGGCCTTCACGCCTTTGATTTTCTTGGTGATAGCAATCGCCATTTCTTTCTGCGATTCGGTCACGGCGGTGGTCGACGACAGCGACACGACGCCTTTGTTGGTTTCAACCTTGATGTCGGAACCCGGGATGCCTTTCTCAGTCAGCAGGTCCGATTTGACCTTGGTGGTGATCCAGGTATCGGAAGTGGCTTCCTTGGCTTTGGTCACCTCACCGGCCGCAAGCGTCATCGGGGCCTGGGTGGACTGTTGGGCGAATGCCGCGTTAGCCATGGTCAGGGTCAGAGCGGTAGCAGTAGCGGCAGCAATGGCGAACTTCTTCATGTGGGTCACTCCTGTTTTTCGAAAGGTCTGCGCCGTATGTCCTGGCGGCAGGTATGAAGGTAGTTGCATGGGCTGTGCCAGCTTTTCCGCTTCGCTTGTTCCCTTTAAAATCAACAAGTTAGCTAATTGCTATCAAACTCAATGTCGTGCATTTTGCAATCAGCGCGGTAAACCTGCATGCAAGATGCAAGTCCGCAAAAGGTTCCCGTACCCCATGAAAAAAGGGCCCCGAAGGGCCCTTTCTGTGTAGCGTGGCAGTCGCTTAGACGCCCGAGGCCTTGGCCGCGGCAACGTCTTTGATCGATAGCTTGATACGGCCGCGGTTGTCCACGTCCAATACCAGTACTTCGACTTCCTGGCCTTCTTTCAGGATGTCGGTGACTTTCTCGACGCGAGCATCGCTCAGCATGGAGATGTGCACCAGGCCGTCCTTGCCAGGCAGGATGTTGACGAAGGCGCCGAAGTCGACGATACGCTCAACCTTGCCGACGTAGATCTTGCCGATTTCGGCCTCGGCGGTGATGCCCAGGATGCGCTGCTTGGCAGCCTCTGCCGCTTCCTTGGTTTCGCCAAAGATCTTGATCGAGCCGTCGTCTTCGATGTCGATCGAAGCCTTGGTCTCTTCACAGATGGCACGAATGGTGGCGCCGCCTTTACCGATGACGTCACGGATCTTGTCGGTGTCGATCTTCATCGCGATCATGGTCGGGGCGTTGGCCGACAGCTCGGTACGCGACTGACCAATGATCTGGTTCATCTGGCCGAGGATGTTCAGGCGCGCTTCCAGGGCCTGGCCCAGGGCGATTTCCATGATCTCTTCGGTGATGCCGTTGATCTTGATGTCCATCTGCAGCGCGGTCACGCCTTTGGCGGTACCGGCTACCTTGAAGTCCATGTCGCCCAGGTGGTCTTCATCACCCAGGATGTCGGTCAGAACGGCGAACTTCTCACCTTCCTTGACCAGGCCCATGGCGATACCGGCAACCGGTGCCTTCATCGGCACACCCGCGTCCATCAGCGCCAGGGAAGCGCCACAGACCGACGCCATGGAGCTGGAACCGTTGGACTCGGTGATTTCCGAAACGACGCGAATGGTGTACGGGAACACGTCAGCGGCCGGCAGCATGGCCTGTACCGAACGACGAGCCAGACGACCGTGACCGATTTCGCGACGGCCAGCACCACCCATACGGCCACACTCACCTACCGAGAACGGCGGGAAGTTGTAGTGCAGCATGAACGGGTCTTTTTTCTCGCCTTCGAGGGTATCCAGCAGCTGTGCGTCACGGGCAGTACCCAGGGTCGCAACGACCAGTGCCTGAGTCTCGCCACGGGTGAACAGCGCCGAACCGTGGGTCTTCGGCAGAACACCTACTTCGATGTTCAGCGGACGAACGGTCTTGGTGTCGCGGCCATCGATACGCGGTTTGCCGTTAACGATGTTTTCGCGAACGGTGCGGTATTCGATTTCGCCGAAGATTTCTTTTACTTCGGCAGCCGAAGGCTGGCCTTCTTCACCGGAGAACTTGGCGATGGCCTGATCACGCAGCTCGCCCAGGCGCGCATAGCGGTCAGCCTTGACGGTGATGGTGTAGCCCTGCGAAACCGCTTCGCCGAACTCGGCGCGGATAGCGTTGAACAGCTCGGTGTTGGCAACGGCAGGTTTCCAGTCCCAGGTTGGCTTGCCAGCTTCGGCAGCCAGCTCTTTGACAGCCTGGATAACAGCCTGGAATTCGTCGTGGGCGAACAGTACGGCACCCAGCATCTGGTCTTCGGTCAGCTCTTGAGCTTCCGATTCAACCATCAGTACGGCGTCGGAGGTACCGGCAACGACCATGTCCAGGCTCGAGGCAGCCAGTTGCTCGTAGGTCGGGTTCAGCAGGTAGCCGGTGCTCTCGTGGAAGGCAACGCGGGCGGCGCCGATCGGGCCTTCGAACGGAATACCGGAAATGGCCAGGGCAGCCGAGGTACCGATCATCGCGGCGATGTCCGGGTCGGTCTTCTTGCTGGTGGAAACCACGGTGCAGACGACCTGCACTTCGTTCATGAAGCCTTCCGGGAACAGCGGACGGATCGGACGGTCGATCAGGCGCGAGGTCAGGGTCTCTTTCTCGGAAGGACGGCCTTCACGCTTGAAGAAGCCACCCGGGATCTTGCCGGCGGCGTAGGTCTTTTCCTGGTAGTGAACCGACAGCGGGAAGAAACCCTTGCCTGGATCAGCCTGTTTGGCACCTACCACGGTCACCAGCACGGTGACGTCGTTGTCGACGGTAACCAGCACGGCGCCGGTTGCCTGACGGGCAATACGGCCCGTTTCGAGAGTAACGGTCGACTGACCGAACTGGAATGTCTTGATTACCGGGTTCACGGTTTCCTACCTTTTTCAGTGGCTCTTGGGGGAACTGGTTTCTTGCGAATGTGTGGGCAGAACGGGGAATCGGCCCCATTGACCGTCCAGATACAACACGAGGCTGGGAGCCTGGTTGAAGAGCGCAAAGCGCTCCACTTCACCAGGCTGCCAACCTCGGAGATACGCATGGCATGCCCATAGACAACGCTGCCAGGCAGCGCTGCCAATGCATGAGACACGCCATGCACACCACTGACCAGGCCGCTATTAGCGACGCAGGCCCAGGCGACCGATCAGGGCGCTGTAACGAGTGGTGTCTTTGCCCTTCAGGTAGTCCAGCAGCTTACGACGCTGGTTTACCATGCGGATCAGGCCACGACGCGAGTGGTGGTCTTTACCGTTGGCCTTGAAGTGGCCTTGCAGCTTGTTGATGTTCGCGGTCAGCAGAGCAACCTGAACTTCCGGGCTACCAGTGTCGCCAGCAGCTTGCTGGTAGTCGGTAACGATTTGAGCTTTTTCTTCAACGCTGAGGGCCATTTGGCTTCTCCTGATAACGGATCCCGCAAGCGGGGTCCAATAGGCCAGGGACAAATCCCTGTATTAATAAGAAAGGTGTGACCGTGCCTACTGACAGCCACCCTTGATTCCGTAGGGCTCGGCCGAAGCCTCACCCCGCGGTTTCGGTCATTCCGACCGAATCAGCCGACGCGGCGCAATACGCCCGTCTTCGCTCACTTCACCGATACCGATGAAGCGCGCATTGTGATCCTGTACCCGGACCATGCCAAACTGTGGCGCGTCCGGCGCGCGTACTGCCTGCCCATGCAGCCAGTAGAACGCACTGTGCTCGGACAGGCACACCATGGGCCAGTCCTGCAGACCGCTGTCCGAGGGCATCAGGAAGCGATCGAGCGCTTCGTTGCCACCTTCGGCATGGGCCTGTTCGAGCGCTTCGAGCGTGACCGTCTGTGCCAGCGCAAAGGGCCCGGCCTGGGTCCTGCGCAGTTCGGCGACATAGGCGCCGCAACCAAGGGCCTCGCCGATATCCTCCACCAGGGTGCGGATATAGGTGCCTTTGCTGCATCCGACGCTCAGCCGTGCACGGGTGCCTTCACACTCCAGCAACTCCAAGCGGTTAATAGTAACAGAACGCGCCTCGCGCTCCACTACCTCTCCTGCACGCGCCAGCTTGTAAAGTGGCTGGCCGTCACGCTTGAGCGCCGAGTACATCGGCGGTATCTGGCTGATAGGGCCACGAAATCGTGGCAGTACTGCCTCGATGTCGGCACGACCAACGGTCACCTCGCGGGTCTGCAGCACCTCACCTTCGGCATCGCCGGTGTTGGTAGTCTGCCCCATCTGCATGACGGTTTCGTAGCCCTTGTCGGAATCGAGCAGGTACTGCGAAAACTTGGTCGCCTCGCCAAAGCACAGTGGCAGCACGCCGGTTGCCAGCGGGTCGAGGCTGCCAGTATGGCCGGCCTTTTCCGCGTTGAGCAGCCAGCGCACCTTTTGCAGGGCGGCGTTGGACGTAAAGCCCAAAGGCTTGTCGAGCAGGATGATGCCGCTGACATTGCGGCGGATACGTTTGACCTGGGCCACCGCTTACTCCTTGGTGTCCAGCTCGTCGGTATCCTTGTGCAGGCGGTCTTCGGCCACTGCACGCTCGATCAGCGCCGACAGGTGCACACCGCGGCTGACGCTTTCATCGAAGTGGAAGTGCAGCTGCGGCACGCTGCGCAGTTGCATCGAGCGGCCAAGGTGCAGACGCAGGAAGCTGGCAGCACTGTTCAGTGCCTTCAACGACTGCTTCACGGCATCTGGCGTTTCCTCGCCCATGACGGTGATGAACACCTTGGCATGGCCCAGGTCACGGCTGACGTCCACGGCGGTGATGGTAACCAGACCGACACGTGGATCCTTGACTTCGCGACGGATCAGCTCGGCCAGCTCGCGCTGCATCTGATCGCCGATACGTTGGGTACGGCTGTATTCTTTGGCCATTTTTGCTACCTGTAACTTAAAGCGGCAAACGCCCGGTCAGACCAATGCCTGACCGGGCGCTACCTGAAGAGGTGCCGCAAACCGCCCTGTAGCGGAGGTTTGCGGCTTGCTCGCCCTTAAAGGGTACGAGCCACCTGGACTTTCTCGAAGACTTCGATCTTGTCACCGACCTTGACGTCGTTGTAGCTCTTGACGCCAATACCGCACTCCATGCCGCTACGCACTTCGGCGGCGTCGTCCTTGAAGCGACGCAGCGATTCCAGCTCGCCTTCGAAGATAACCACGTCTTCGCGCAGAACGCGGATCGGACGGTTACGGTACACGGTACCTTCGATGACCATACAGCCAGCGATGGCGCCGAACTTCGGCGAACGGAACACGTCACGCACTTCGGCGACACCCAGGATGTTCTCGCGAACATCGCTGCCGAGCATGCCGGTCAGGGCCTTCTTGACGTCTTCGATGATGTCGTAGATCACGTTGTAGTAACGCATATCCAGACCTTCCTGCTCGACGATCTTGCGCGCGCCGGCATCGGCACGCACGTTGAAGCCGAACAGTACTGCATTCGAAGCCAGCGCCAGGTTGGCGTCGCTTTCGGTGATACCACCAACACCACCACCGATCACGCGCACCTGGACTTCGTCGTTGCCCAGGCCGGCGAGCGACCCGTTCAACGCTTCCAGGGAACCACGCACATCGGTCTTGAGGACGATGTTGAGGGTCTTCTTCTCTTCCTGACCCATGGTCTCGAAGATGTTTTCCAGCTTGCCCGCATGAGCACGGGCCAGCTTGACCTCACGGTATTTGCCTTGACGGAACATGGCAACTTCGCGGGCTTTCTTCTCGTCAGCAACCACGGACAGCTCGTCACCGGCTTCCGGAGTACCGTCCAGGCCGAGGATCTCGACCGGGATAGACGGGCCGGCTTCCTTCACAGGCTTGCCGTTCTCGTCCAGCATGGCACGCACGCGGCCATAGTTGGAGCCGCACAGCACCATGTCGCCCTGACGCAGGGTACCGTCCTGAACCAGGATGGTGGCCACTGGGCCACGGCCCTTGTCCAGGCGCGATTCGACGACCACGCCACGACCTGGAGCGGTCGGGGTTGCGGTCAGCTCGAGGATCTCGGCCTGCAGCAGGACGGCTTCGAGCAGTTCGTCGACGCCGGTACCCATCTTCGCCGAAACCTTGACGAATGGAGTGTCACCACCCCAGTCCTCGGAAGTAACACCTTCGACGGACAGTTCGTTGCGGATGCGATCGAGGTCAGCACCTGGCTTGTCGATCTTGTTCACCGCAACTACCAACGGAACGCCAGCTGCCTTGGCATGCTGAACGGCTTCGCGGGTTTGTGGCATCACGCCGTCGTCCGCTGCCACCACCAGGATGACGATGTCGGTCGCCTTGGCACCGCGTGCACGCATCTGGGTGAAAGCTGCGTGGCCCGGGGTGTCGAGGAAGGTGACCATGCCACGATCGGTTTCCACGTGGTAGGCACCGATGTGCTGGGTGATACCACCGGCTTCGCCAGCGGCAACCTTGGCACGACGGATGTAGTCGAGCAGCGAGGTCTTACCATGGTCAACGTGACCCATGACAGTGACCACCGGCGCACGCGACTCGGTCTGGCCTTCGAATTTCAGCGATTCGGCCAGGGAGTCTTCCAGGGCGGTATCGCTGACCAGGGTGACCTTGTGACCCAGCTCTTCTGCGATCAGCTGGGCGGTTTCCTGGTCGAGCACCTGGTTGATGGTAACCGGGGTGCCCATCTTGAACATGAACTTGACGACTTCAGCGCCCTTGACGGACATCTGGTTGGCCAGTTCGGAAACCGTGATGGTCTCGCCGATGGTCACGTCACGGATGACGGGGCCGGTCGGGTTCTGGAAACCATGCTGGTTACGCTTCTTCAGCTTGCCCTTGCCACCACGGCCGCGACGAGCGCCATCGCTCTCTTCGTCGGTGGTACGCGGAGCAGCACGCGGAGTCGGCGCCTTTTCCTTTTCCTTGACCTTGACCTTGATCGACACACGAGGCGCCTCGCCACGACGACGGTCGTCATCACGGGTGCGGCTTTCGTTGCGACGGGTCTCGTCCTTCTTGCGCTCGGCAGCACGGGCTGCAGCGTCTTCGGAGGCCGGGGCGTCGGCGACTACCGGGGCCGGGGCAGCGGCAGGTGCCGGCTCTGGCTTGGCGGCAGGCGCAGGGGCGGCTACAGCAGAGTTGGCTGCCTGACGGCGAGCCTGATCTTCGTTGCGCTGGCGAACATCGGCGTCAACCTTGTCGCGAGCGGCGTTTTCAGCCGCGCGGCGCTCTTCCACTTCACGCTTCTGCTCAGCCTGGATTTCTTCCGGGCTGCGCTGCACGAATACTTTCTTCTTGCGTACTTCTACGCTGATGCTCTTGCTACCGGCGACACGCAGGGTGCTGGTGGTTTTGCGCTGCAAGGTAATCTTGCGCGGTTCTTCCGCCTTGCTCTTGTGGCTGCTCTTCAAATGAGTCAACAGGGTCTGCTTCTCATTGTCGGTCACTACCTGACCGGCGTCGGTGTGCGGCAGACCTGCCTCACGCATCTGCTGCAGCAGGCGCTCTACCGGTGCCTCGACCTCTTGGGCCAGTTCTTTCACCGTGACTTGCGTCATGCACTTCTCTCCTCAGGCCGCGCCTAATTACTCGAACCAATGGGCTCGGGCGGCCATGATCAACTTGCCGGCACGCTCTTCGTCGATGCCGTCGATGTCGAGCAGATCGTCGATCGACTGCTCGGCCAGGTCTTCGCGGTTAACCACGCCGCGCACCGCCAGTTCAGCCGCCAGGTCTTTGTCCATACCCTCAAGAGAGAGCAGGTCTTCGGCCGGGTGGGCGTCTGCCAGTTTTTCTTCGGTAGCGATGGCCTTGGTCAACAAACGGTCCTTGGCTCGAGCGCGGAGCTCATTGACGATATCTTCGTCAAAGCCATCGATGTTGAGCATTTCTTCCAACGGTACGTAGGCAATTTCTTCGAGGCTGGTAAAGCCTTCGTCGACCAGCACTTGGGCCAGCTCCTCGTCGACTTCCAGCTCATCAATGAAATTGCGCAGGATGTCACCGGTTTCGGCCTGCTGCTTGGCCTGAATGTCCTTCTCGGTCATCACGTTCAGCGTCCAGCCGGTCAACTGACTGGCAAGACGAACGTTCTGACCGCCACGACCAATGGCCTGGGCCAGGTTATCCTCGGCGACGGCGATGTCCATGGCATGGGCATCTTCATCAACGATGATCGCCGCGACTTCAGCCGGCGACATGGCGTTGATGACGAACTGCGCCGGGTTATCGTCCCAGAGGACGATATCCACACGCTCACCACCCAACTCCCCGGATACAGCTTGGACGCGCGAACCACGCATGCCGATACAGGCGCCTTGCGGGTCGATGCGCTTGTCCTTGGAGCGGACGGCGATCTTGGCTCGCGAACCCGGATCACGGGAGGCAGCCATGACTTCAATGAGGCCCTCGGCAATTTCCGGCACTTCAATGCGGAAAAGCTCGATCAGCATCTGTGGCGCGGTGCGCGACAGGATCAGCTGAGGACCACGGTTTTCAGTGCGAATTTCCTTGAGCAGTGCACGCAGGCGCACACCCACACGGAAGGTTTCGCGCGGAATGATATCTTCGCGGGCCAGCAAGGCCTCGGCGTTGTTGCCCAGGTCAACGATGACGTTGTCGCGGGTAACCTTTTTGACGGTACCGGAAATGATCTCGCCTACGCGTTCGCGGTAGGCATCGACCACCTGGGCACGCTCGGCCTCACGGACCTTCTGCACGATGACCTGCTTGGCGGTCTGGGCGGCGATACGACCGAACTCGATGGACTCGATCTTCTCCTCGATCACGTCACCAATCTTGGCTTCCGGATGAGTGTCCTTGATCTTGTCCAACCAGGTTTCGATCGCCGGGTCATCAAGATCGGCTTCGTCGACCACGGTCCAGCGACGGAAGGTCTCGTAGCTACCGGTGTGGCGGTTGATTTCCACACGCAGATCAACTTCGTCTTCAAAACGTTTTTTGGTCGCAGTGGCCAGGGCCACCTCCAGCGCTTCGAAAATGACGCCGGGCGGTACACCTTTTTCGTTGGATACCGATTCAACAACCAGCAGTACTTCTTTGCTCATCGTACGCCTCGCCTTGCGCAAGCCATTGGGCCCGGATAGTCCGCCGGGCCCGGCACGTCTCAGTCAAAACTGGGAATAATATTGGCCTTGTCGATCGAGTCGATCGGCAACAGGAACTCCTGATTGTCCACCTGGACAACCACATCCTGCTCCTCCACACCGCGGAGAAGGCCCTGGAAGTTACGACGACCCTCGAAGGGTGAGCGCAGCTTGATCTTCACTTGTTCGCCGGCATGCGAGGCAAACTGTTCCAGAGTGAACAGTGGGCGATCCATGCCTGGAGAAGACACCTCGAGGGTGTACTCACTGCTGATTGGATCTTCCACATCGAGAATGGCGCTGGCCTGACGACTGACCGCTTCGCAGTCCTCCACCAGGATGCCGCCGTCTTTGTCGATGTAGATGCGCAGTACCGAATGCTTACCCTGGGAAACGAATTCGATCCCCCAGCACTGATAGCCCAGACCCTCGACAACCGGGGCCAACAAGGCCTGCAACTGTTCTAGCTTGCTCGACACCTGAACCCCCTCGTGCATGCTGTGCAAATAAAAAATGGGCAAAGCGCCCATCCCTGAAAGCGCCGTTGGACAACGACGCCGAAAACTGTTCGGTTAGCAAAAAGCCCCTGAAAAGGGGCTCCGCTGAAGCTGGTTGCGGGGGCTGGATTTGAACCAACGACCTTCGGGTTATGAGCCCGACGAGCTACCAAGCTGCTCCACCCCGCGACAAAGCTGGGGCGAAAGTATAAGACCGAACCCTGTTAAGGGTCAAATCCAAACGTTCACCTACAAGAAAGCCCGCTAAAGCGGGCTCTCAAGCTTCAATTGGTACCGAGAAGGGGACTCGAACCCCTACACCCTATGGGCACAACCACCTCAAGGTTGCGTGTCTACCAATTCCACCACCTCGGCAATATTACTACTTGAAACCCGTTACTTCTGCTCTTGAGCCGGAGGAGGTACATCACCAGTGTTATTGGTGGTTTCACTCTTCTGCTGTTGGAGCACCGGTACATCATCATTAACTGCCGGTTTTTGCGGCTCTTTCACTTCTAGCACTGCTGGATCTGGAAGACCTGCTTGGCTAAGCTGGTGAGCTTGTTGCTTCGCGAAGTATCCTAACCCAAGTGCTGTCAAAAAGAAAGTGGCAGCGAGTATAGCAGTGAATTTACTTAGGAACGTTGCAGAGCCTTGGCTCCCGAACACGGTGTTTGAAGCACCCGCGCCGAAAGATGCACCTGCTTCCGCACCCTTACCCTGTTGCAACAGAACCAGCACTACAAGCGACAGCGCTGCCAACAGATGAAAAACAACGATGACTGTTTCCAGCATTTGTTCAGTTTCCTGCGGCGCGACAAATTGCACCGAATTCGTCTGCGTTCAGGGAAGCCCCACCAATGAGACCCCCATCGATATCCGGCATGCCGAACAGTTCGGCCGCATTGGCCGCCTTCACGCTGCCGCCGTAGAGCAACTGCACCTTCGCAGCTACTTCAGCATCTTCTGCCGCCAGCTGGCTACGGATGGCGGCGTGCACATCCTGGGCCTGCTGTGGCGTGGCCGTGAGGCCGGTGCCGATGGCCCATACAGGCTCATAGGCAATTACTGCATTGGCAAAAGCCTTAACACCGAATGCTTCGATGATACTGCTTAGTTGACGCCCGACAACTTCAAGCGTTTTGCCAGCCTCGCGCTCTTCAAGGGTTTCCCCTATGCAAAGCACTGGCTTCAAACCTTTGGCCTGGGCCGCTGCAAACTTGCGATTGAGCACTTCGTCGGTTTCACCAATGATCTGGCGACGCTCCGAATGGCCAACCAACACCAACTTGCAACCTGCCTCGACCAGCTGCTCCGGAGCAACTTCCCCGGTCAGCGCACCCTGTTCGGGTTGTACAGCAGAATTCTGTGCACCGACAGTAATTTCTTTACCCGCCAGGCCATCGATCACTTGATTGATGAACAGGGCCGATGGAAACACTGCGACTTCCACTTCGCTCGGCAAGGCGAGATTGCTCAAGCCTTCGGTCAGCTCAGCGACGCTAGCGCGGGTACCGTGCATCTTCCAGTTACCAGCTACCATAGGGCGACGCATGCTTTACCTCGTCGGTCAAAGTGGGCGCAGATCTTACCCAACCAGATCTGCGCTGGCAAGCGCCTTCAGGCACAAACTTCGCCGACCAGTTTGGCCAACGCTTCAGCGTGCGTGCGCACCTGGCTTTCGTCTTCGCCTTCGACCATAACCCGCACCAGCGGCTCTGTACCCGACTTGCGCAACAGAACACGGCCGCGCCCCGCCAGGGCCTCGGTCACCTTGGCACTGGCTTCCTTGACTGCCGGGTGCTCCAGCGGGTCGACCTTGCTGGCGCCGAAGCGCACGTTGATCAGTACCTGCGGGCACTTGCGCAGGGCCTGACGGGCCTGTGCCAGGGTTTCGCCACGGCGCTTGAGCGCCATCAGCACCTGCAGCGCGGCAATGATCGCGTCACCGGTGGTGGTGTGGTTGCAGCACACGACGTGCCCGGAGTTTTCACCACCGATCAGCCACTCACGCTCCAGCAGCTCGGCCATGACGTAGCGGTCGCCGACCTTGGCCCGTACGAACGGAATATCCAGGTCCTTCAGCGCAAGCTCCAGGCCGAGGTTGCTCATCAGCGTACCCACCACCCCGCCCTGCAGCTTGCCACGATCGTGCAGGTCGCGGGCAATGATGAACAGCAGCTCGTCACCGTCGACGATGGCGCCAGTATGGTCGACCATCAACACGCGATCGCCGTCACCGTCGAAGGCAATGCCGAGGTCGGCATGGCCAACCAGCACGGCGGCCTGCAGCGATTCGATGTGGGTCGAGCCGCAACCTTCGTTGATGTTCAGGCCGTCTGGCTGCGCATGCAGCACGGTCACATCGGCGCCCAGCTCACGGAACACGCTCGGCGCCACCTTGTAGGTTGCACCGTGGGCGCAATCGACCACCAGCTTGAGGCCGTCGAAGCTGGTGCTGCTAGGCACGCTGCTCTTGCAGAACTCGATGTAGCGGCCGGCAGCATCGTTGATGCGCGACACCTTGCCCAGCTTGCCCGAGTCGACAACCGTCATCGGCTGATCGAGCAGCTCTTCGATCATCAGCTCGACTTCGTCCGGCAGTTTGGTGCCTTGGCCCGAGAAAAACTTGATGCCGTTGTCTTCGTGTGGGTTGTGCGAGGCACTGATGACAATGCCCGCCTGCGCATGGAAGGTACGGGTCAGGTAGGCGATGGCCGGTGTAGGCATTGGCCCCAGCAGCATGACGTCGGCACCTGCCGCAGCCAGGCCGGCTTCGAGTGCAGACTCGAACATGTAGCCGGAAATACGCGTGTCCTTGCCCACCAACACCCGGCAATGGCCCTGCTTGCGGAACGCCATGCCGGCCGCCCAGCCAAGCTTCAGCATGAAGTCAGGCGTGATCGGGAATTCGCCGACGCGGCCACGAATGCCGTCGGTACCAAAGTATTTTCTGCTCATAGGGACTCCAATGTTCTTATTCGGCGTTTTGCACCGCAGCAATCATGCGTACCACATCGACAGTTTCAGCCACATCATGGACTCGAAGGATGCTCGCCCCTTTAGTCATGGCCAACGCCGCCAGCGCAAGGCTGCCGTACAAGCGCTCGCCGACCGGACGTTCCAGCGTCAGGCCGATCATGCTCTTTCGTGATACGCCCACCAGTAGCGGGCGCCCAAGGCGATAGAGCGCTTCCATGTGCTTGAACAGGCTCAGGTTGTGCGCCAGTGTCTTGGCGAAACCAAAGCCCGGGTCAAGGATGATTCTGCTCGCATCAATGCCCGCCGAAGCGCAGGCAGCCATCCGCTGCTCTAGATAACGCGTGACGTCAGCGGTCACATCATCGTAGTGCGGGTCGTCCTGCATGTTACCCGGCTCGCCGCGCATGTGCATGAGGCACACCGGCAGGCCGGTATCCGCAGCGGCGTCCAGGGCGCCATCGCGCTCCAGGGCACGTACGTCGTTGATCAACCCGGCACCGAGGCGCGCCGATTCACGCATGACGGCAGGCGTCGAGGTATCGACCGAGATGACGACATCGAGGCGACCGTTGATGGCCTCCACCATCGGCGCCACACGCTCCAGCTCCTCGGTCACCGATACCGCTCGCGCGCCGGGGCGCGTGGACTCACCGCCGATGTCGATCAGCGTGGCGCCGGCCGCAACCATCGCTTCGGCATGGCGCAGGGCCTCGTCGCGCTGACTGAAGCGCCCGCCATCGGAGAAGGAATCGGGGGTGATATTGAGAATACCCATGACATGGGTACGCGACAAATCAAGAACCCGGTTGCCGCAAGGCAACCGGGTCGGGTACTGCACTGAGCTCATAAACGCCCTTAGTGTTGAGCTGCCGGACCGCCAATTGGCGATTCAGGGCGATCATCCTGGGCAGCAGGGGTGCCCGAATGCTTGTCGTCGTCCCAATCACGCGGTTCGCGTGGCGTACGGCCAGCCATGATGTCATCGATCTGATCGGCATCAATGGTCTCATACTTCATCAGCGCTTCAGTCATCGCCTCGAGCTTGTCGCGATTTTCAATCAGCAGCTGCTTGGCGGTGGCGTAGCACTGGTCGATGATGCTGCGCACTTCAGAGTCGATCAGCTTGGCAGTCTCGCCAGAAACACTGGCGTGCTGGCTGCCCGCGCTACGACCCAGGAACACCTCACCCTCTTCTTCTGCATACATCAACGGGCCGAGTTTTTCCGACAAGCCCCACTTGGTCACCATGTTGCGAGCGAGCTGGCTGGCCCGCATGATGTCGTTGGAAGCGCCCGTGGTGACGCCATCGAAGCCCAGGGTCATTTCCTCAGCGATACGGCCACCGTACAGCGAGCAGATCTGGCTGATCAGCGCACGCTTGGACAGGCTGTAGCGGTCTTCTTCCGGCAGGAACATGGTCACGCCCAGGGCGCGACCGCGCGGAATGATCGAAACCTTGTAGACCGGGTCGTGCTCAGGCACCAGGCGACCAACGATGGCATGCCCCGCCTCGTGGTACGCAGTGTTCCTCTTTTCTTTCTCGGACATGACCATGGTCTTGCGCTCGGCGCCCATCATGATCTTGTCTTTGGCCAGTTCGAACTCTTTCATTTCGACCAGGCGCTTGTTGGAACGCGCAGCAAACAGCGAGGCCTCGTTGACCAGGTTGGCCAGGTCGGCACCGGAGAAGCCGGGGGTACCACGGGCAATGACCGCCGGGTTGACGTTTTCGCCAATCGGGACCTTGCGCATGTGCACCTTGAGGATCTGTTCGCGACCACGGATGTCTGGCAGGCCTACCACCACCTGACGGTCGAAGCGGCCAGGGCGCAGCAGCGCCGGGTCGAGTACGTCAGGGCGGTTGGTAGCGGCAATGACGATGATGCCATCGTTCATTTCGAAGCCATCCATCTCTACCAGCAACTGGTTGAGGGTTTGCTCACGCTCGTCGTGACCGCCACCCATGCCGGCGCCACGGTGGCGACCAACGGCGTCGATCTCGTCAATGAAAATGATGCACGGGGCGTGCTTCTTGGCCTGCTCGAACATGTCGCGCACGCGGCTGGCACCGACACCGACGAACATTTCAACGAAGTCCGAACCGGAAATGGTGAAGAACGGTACTTTCGCCTCGCCCGCAATGGCCTTTGCCAGCAGGGTCTTACCGGTACCGGGCGGGCCGACCATCAGCACGCCACGGGGGATACGACCGCCCAGGCGCTGGAACTTGCCCGGATCGCGCAGGAACTCGACCAGCTCGCCCACTTCTTCCTTGGCTTCGTCGCAACCTGCAACGTCGGCCAATGTGGTCTTGACCTGGTCTTCGGACAGCAGGCGCGCCTTGCTCTTGCCGAAGCTCATCGGCCCGCCCTTGCCACCCGCGCCGCCTTGCATCTGGCGCATGAAGAACATGAACACCGCGATGATCACCAGGATCGGGAAGCTGGCGACCAGCAACTGCGTCCAGATGCTCTGCTGTTCTGGCTGCTTGCCTTCGACAACCACGTGGTTGTCAACCAGGTCACCGATCAGGCCATTGTCGGTAATGGCCGGGCGCACGGTCTTGAAGCTGTCGCCGTCGGCGCGCTTGCCGGTAATGATGTAGCCGTCGACGGTCACACGCTCGACCTTGCCATCCTTGACCTGCTGGATAAAGTCGGAATAGTTGAGGGTCTGCGGCTCGTTAGGGCTGGAGAAGTTGTTCATCACTGTCACCAGGACAGCTGCGATGATCAACCACAGGATCAGATTCTTTGCCATGTCGTTCAATTCGCTACCCTCTGAGGCCGGCGCACGACGCAGCCGTGCCTCGCATGATATTCATCGCCCTAACTTACTACATTACCTACGCAGCCGCAGGCACCGTCTGTAACCCTTTGTGAAAGCTAGACTACACGAAGTTCGGACGATCCTGACGCAGTGGCCGATTGGAATTAACTATCGGCCACCCCGCTTCACACCTTTCATGCCCCTTTGAAGCCCCTGCCCAACAGGTATTGCTCACGGGAACGGTCCCGCGACGACGATGGCTTGCGCATCTGCACCTTGTCGAACTTGCTACGCACGTCCTTCAGGTACACGTCAAAACCTTCGCCCTGGAAAATCTTGATCAGGAAATCGCCGCCAGGCTTGAGTACGCGGGTTGCCAGATCGAGCGCCAACTCGCAGAGGAACATGGCCCGTGGAATATCTACCGCGGGCGTACCACTCATATTGGGGGCCATGTCGGAAATCACAAGGTCCACGTGCGAATCGCCGACCGCTTCGAGAATGCGCTGCAGCACTTCGTCATGGGTGAAGTCACCCTGAATGAAGGTCACATCCGCGATCGAGTCCATTTCCAGAATGTCGGAAGCAATCAGGCGCCCCTGGCCACCAATCAGACGACTGGTCACCTGCGACCAGCCACCAGGCGCCGCGCCGAGGTCGATAACACTCATGCCCGGGCGGATCAGCCGGTCCTTTTCCTGAATCTCCAGCAGTTTGTAGCTCGCACGCGAGCGGTAGCCATCCTTCTGCGCCTGTTTGACGAAAGGGTCGTTAAAATGCTCTCGCAGCCAGTTTGCGCTGCTTTTGGAACGTTGTACCACGGGGCACCTCGATGATATGCGTCGTGATTGACTGGGCGGAGCCGGTGGCCCTCGGGTAAAATGCCCGTCAATTTTACAGAATCAGACGGAAAGGGTCAGATTATGCCGCTCAATAACGAGCAGAAGAAGCAATACAAGTCCATTGGTCATGACCTGAAGCCGGTCCTGATCGTTGCCGGGAACGGTCTGAATGAAGGCGTAGTCGCCGAACTGGAGCGTGCGCTGGTCGACCATGAGCTGATCAAGGTCGAGATTCGTTCGGAAGACCGCGAAGAACGTGCAGCAACCATTGCCGAGCTGTGCAAGGCCGGCCGTGCCGAGCTGGTGCAGACCATCGGCAAAAAAGCGCTGATTTACCGCAAGAACCCACAGCCGAACAAGCAGCTGTCCAATATCCACCGCTACAAGTAACGGTGGCTCCGGTCAGTGGCGCGATGAGCGCGCCCTGACCGGCACCGGCTGGGCCACCAGCACGATGCCGGAAAAGCCCAGGACCAGGAAGCAGAACATCTGCCAGCGCTCGCCCACGGAAATACCGTAGCGCAAGGTGTAATACCCCACGCAGGCACTGAAGCCGAGCAACAGCATCTGGCCACGGAACTGCCGCCACCAGGCCGCCAGGCCGTCCACCCTTGCCAGCACTGCCAGCTGGGTCAACAAGCCAAGCAACGCCACGCCGATCAACCAGCGGTCGATCTGCCCGGCGATATCCTGCACCAGCAGCGGGGCCAGACCACTGACCTTGAGCGCAGGCACCAGCCCCACATGGAACACCCATAAGCCACCGACCCAGAAAACCTGGGCCAGTTGCCAGAGGATCCCCTCGAGGGATGGCGCCCGCAGGCGCCGGTCAGATGTGCTTGACTTCGACAATCTCGTACTCGACCGTGCCGCTAGGCGTCTTGACGACGACAGTATCACCTTCTTCCTTGCCGATGATGGCACGGGCAATCGGCGCACCGCTCGAGAGTTTGCCCTGTTTCACGTCGGCTTCATCCTCGCCGACGATCTGGTAGGTCACTTCTTCATCGGTTTCAGTGTTGGCCAGTACCACGGTGGTACCGAAAATCACCTTGCCGGTGTGGGGGATCGTGGTCACGTCGATTACGACCGAGTTCTGCAAACGGCCTTCGATATCGCGGATACGCGCCTCGACCATGCCCTGTTCTTCACGGGCGGCATGGTACTCGGCGTTTTCCTTGAGGTCGCCCAGTTCGCGTGCCTCACCAATCGCCTGGCTCAGGCGCGGGCGTTCGGTCTTGCTCAGGAACAGGTGCTCCTCTTCCAGGGCGCGAGCGCCCTGGACGGTCATCGGGTACTTGGTAATGCTCATGCTTTCAGTCCTGCATGCAGATCTTGCAGGCGACGAACGGTCTTTTCCGGACCAAATTTCAGCGCCTCGCAGATGGCTTCACCGGCCGCAATGGTAGTGGTGCAGTAAATCTTGTGCTGCAGCGCATTGCGACGAATCGAGTAGGAATCGGCAATCGACTGGCGGCCTTCGGTGGTGTTGATGATCAGCGACACTTCGTCGTTCTTGATCATGTCGACCACGTGCGGGCGGCCTTCGGTCACCTTGTTCACACGGCGCACTTTCAGGCCTGCCGCTTCGATAACCTTGGCAGTGCCAGCAGTTGCAACCACTTCGAAGCCCAGGGCGATCAGGTCGCGGGCAACGCCAGCCACTTGCGGCTTGTCGTCGTCACGCACGCTGATGAACGCGGTACCACCGGTCGGCAGCACTTCGCTGGCACCCATCTGGGCTTTGGCGAACGCTTCACCGAAGGTGTCACCGACACCCATGACTTCACCGGTCGATTTCATCTCAGGGCCGAGGATCGGGTCAACCCCTGGGAACTTGGCGAACGGGAAGACGGCTTCCTTGACGCTGTAGAAGTTCGGGATGATTTCCTGGGTAAAGCCCAGCTCTTTCAAGGTTTTGCCGGCCATTACGCGGGCGGCGATCATGGCCAGGGAAGTGCCGATGCACTTGGACACGAACGGCACGGTACGCGAGGCGCGCGGGTTGACTTCGATCACGTAGATCTTGTCGCCCTGCAGGGCCAGCTGCACGTTCATCAGGCCGACAACGCCGAGCTCCAGGGCCATTTTTGCGACCTGTACGCGGACTTCGTCCTGCACCTCCTTGCTCAGCGAGTAAGGTGGCAGCGAGCACGCCGAGTCACCGGAGTGAACGCCGGCCTGCTCAATGTGCTGCATGATGGCGCCGATCACCACGTCGGTGCCGTCGCACACCGCATCCACGTCCATCTCGATGGCGCAGTTGAGGAAGTGGTCGAGCAGTACCGGGCTGTCGTTGGACACTTGCACGGCTTCACGCAGGTAGCGCTTGAGCTCGTCCAGTTCGTAGACGATCTCCATGGCGCGGCCGCCCAGTACGTACGACGGGCGCACCACCAGCGGGTAACCGATGCTGCCAGCAGCGCGGATAGCTTCTTCTTCGCTGCGCACGGTGGCGTTTGGCGGCTGCAGCAGGTTCAGACGCTGAACCATCTGCTGGAAGCGCTCACGGTCTTCGGCGCGGTCGATGGCGTCCGGGCTGGTACCGATGATCGGTACGCCGGCTTCTTCCAGGGCGCGGGCCAGTTTCAGCGGGGTCTGGCCGCCGTAATGGACGATCACGCCTTTTGGCTTCTCGACGCGGCACACTTCCAGCACGTCTTCCAGCGTCAGCGGCTCGAAGTACAGGCGGTCAGAAGTGTCGTAGTCGGTGGAGACGGTTTCCGGGTTGCAGTTGACCATGATGGTCTCGTAACCGTCGTCACGCAGCGCCAGGGCGGCGTGTACGCAGCAGTAGTCGAACTCGATGCCTTGGCCGATACGGTTCGGGCCGCCACCCAGGATCATGATCTTGTCGCGAGTCGACGGGTTGGCCTCGCACTCTTCCTCGTAGGTGGAGTACAGGTAGGCAGTGTCGGTGGCGAACTCGGCAGCGCAGGTGTCGACGCGCTTGTACACCGGGAACACTTCGAGCTTGTGACGGTGACGGCGCAGGTTCTTGTCGGTGATACCCAGCAGCACAGCCAGGCGCTGGTCCGAGAAACCTTTGCGCTTGAGGCGCAGCATCAGGCTCTTGTCGATCGACGACAGGGCCAGGGTCTTGACCTTCTCTTCTTCCTTGATCAGATCTTCCATCTGCACCAGGAACCACATGTCGATGCCGGTCAGGGCAAAGATCTCTTCGCAGGTCATGCCCGAACGCATGGCGTCAGCCACGTACCAGATACGCTCGGCGCCCGGCACGGTCAGCTCGCGCTTGAGGATGCCGGCAGCTTCCGGGCTGGCCAGGTCGACTTTCGGGTCCAGGCCACAGGCACCCACTTCCAGGCCACGCAGGGCTTTCTGCAGGGACTCCTGGAAGGTACGGCCGATGGCCATGACCTCACCCACGGATTTCATCTGGGTGGTCAGGCGGGCGTCGGCTTTCGGGAATTTCTCGAAGGCAAAGCGCGGCAGCTTGGTGACGACGTAGTCGATCGACGGCTCGAAGGAAGCCGGGGTGCGGCCGCCGGTGATGTCGTTCTGCAGTTCGTCGAGGGTGTAACCGATGGCCAGCTTGGCGGCGATCTTGGCGATCGGGAAGCCGGTAGCCTTCGAAGCCAGGGCGGACGAACGCGATACCCGCGGGTTCATCTCGATGACGACCATGCGGCCGGTGTTCGGGCAGATACCGAACTGCACGTTGGAACCGCCGGTTTCAACACCGATTTCACGCAGCACCGCCAGCGAGGCGTTGCGCATGATCTGGTATTCCTTGTCGGTCAGGGTCTGCGCGGGAGCAACGGTGATCGAGTCACCGGTGTGCACGCCCATCGGGTCAAAGTTTTCGATCGAGCAAACGATGATGCAGTTGTCCTTTTTGTCGCGGACCACTTCCATCTCGTACTCTTTCCAGCCGATCAGCGATTCGTCGATCAGCAGCTCTTTGGTCGGCGACAGGTCCAGACCGCGGGTGCAGATTTCTTCGAATTCTTCACGGTTGTAAGCGATACCACCGCCAGTGCCACCCATGGTGAACGACGGGCGAATGATGCACGGGAAGCCAAGCTTCTCGAGGACCGCATAGGCCTCTTCCATGCTGTGGGCGATACCGGAGCGCGGGCACTCCAGGCCGATGTCCTTCATCGCCTTGTCGAAGCGCGAGCGGTCTTCAGCCTTGTCGATGGTGTCGGCGTTGGCACCGATCATCTCTACGCCGAACTTCTCCAGAACGCCGTGGCGCTCCAGGTCCAGGGCGCAGTTCAGTGCGGTCTGGCCGCCCATGGTCGGCAAGACGGCGTCCGGGCGTTCTTTCTCGATGATCTTGGCCACCGATTGCCACTTGATCGGCTCAATGTAGGTGGCGTCGGCCATGGCCGGGTCGGTCATGATGGTGGCTGGGTTGGAGTTCACCAGGATGACGCGGAAACCTTCCTCGCGCAGGGCCTTGCAGGCCTGGGCGCCGGAGTAGTCGAATTCACAGGCCTGGCCGATCACGATCGGGCCGGCACCGAGAATCAGGATGCTTTTGATGTCTGTACGTTTTGGCATGGTGGTCACTCAAATCCGGGGTCAGTCGGCAAGCCGCTTTGAACAATCTGGGTCAGGCGCTTCCGGGCGTGGCGCGAGCCGGCCCGGGGCCTTGAAGCAGGATGCTCAGCGGCGCTTGGCCATGGCATCGGTGAAACGATCGAACAGTGGCGCGACGTCGGTCGGGCCAGGGCTCGCTTCAGGGTGGCCCTGGAAGCTGAACGCGCTCTTGTCGGTGCGCTCGATACCCTGCAGGGTGCCGTCGAACAGCGACTTGTGGATGGCGCGAACGTTGCCCGGCAGGGTGGCTTCGTCAACAGCAAAACCGTGGTTCTGGCTGGTGATCATGACCACGCCGGTATCCAGGTCCTGGACCGGGTGGTTGGCGCCGTGGTGACCGTGGCCCATTTTCACGGTCTTGGCACCGGACGCCAGGGCCAGCAGTTGGTGGCCGAGGCAAATGCCGAATACCGGAATCTCGGTTTCGAGAATTTCCTTGATCGCCTGAATGGCATAGTCGCACGGCTCGGGGTCACCAGGGCCGTTGGACAGGAACACACCGTCCGGGTTGAGTGCCAGCACTTCGCTGGCCGGGGTCTGGGCCGGCACCACAGTCACGCGGCAGCCACGGGCAACCAGCATGCGCAGGATGTTCAGCTTGACGCCGTAGTCGAAGGCGACCACGTGGTACGGCAGGTCGGCAGCTTCGATGGTCGGGTGGCTGTCGGTTTTCAGCTCCCACACACTGGAGCGCCACTCGTAACGCTCCTTGGTGGAAACGACCTTGGCCAGGTCCATGCCCTTCAGGCCAGGGAAGCCACGGGCGGCGGCGATGGCTGCCTCTTCGCTGATGTTGTCACCGGCGAGGATGCAACCGTTCTGAGCGCCTTTTTCACGCAGGATACGGGTCAGGCGACGGGTGTCGATGCCGGCGATGGCAACAACGTTGTTGGCCTTGAGGTACTCAGGCAGCGACTGGGTGTTGCGCCAGTTGCTGGCCAGCAGCGGCAGGTCACGGATGACCAGGCCAGCGGACCAGACGCGGTTCGACTCGGCATCTTCCGGCGTAGTGCCGGTGTTGCCGATGTGCGGATAGGTCAGGGTAACGATTTGCTGCGCGTAGGAAGGGTCTGTAAGGATTTCCTGGTAGCCGGTCATAGCGGTGTTGAACACCACCTCACCAACGGTCTGACCGTCGGCACCGATGGCTTCACCGCGAAAAATACTGCCGTCGGCAAGGGCGAGTATGGCTGGCTTTGTCAAGAAGACCTCCCGTAAATCAAGCATGAAAGGGCGATCGCAGGTTGCAAAAAAGCGGAGTGACGTATGGACACGTCACCCCGCTTTCATGTGCTGAATTCAATTCGCTGCGCGCTTTTAGTGGACACACTAAAGCTGTAGCTTACAGAAAAGTGCGTTTTCGGTCTACCGCATATGTGTCTCTAAAACACATCAATGCGACAGACTGACATCGGCGGGGGCTTCTTCGCGGGCTCGCCCGCTCCCACAGGAACACCACAGACCCCAAGACCTGCGCAATGCCTGTGGGAGCAGGCAAGCCCGTGAAGAAGCCAACACCACTCGAACGGCTTAGCGCAGCTCGAGCACATCCTGCATGTCGTACAGGCCAGGCGCGCGCCCATCCAGCCACAGCGCCGCACGCACGGCGCCCTTGGCGAAGGTCATGCGACTGGAAGCCTTGTGGGTAATTTCCAGGCGCTCGCCTTCGGCAGCGAACAGCACGGTGTGGTCACCCACCACATCACCAGCCCGCACAGTCGCGAAACCGATGGTCTTGCGATCACGCGCGCCGGTCTGCCCCTCACGACCATACACGGCCACTTCCTGCAGGTCTCGGCCCAGCGCATTGGCAACGACCTCACCCATGCGCAGCGCAGTGCCCGAAGGTGCATCGACCTTGTGCCGGTGGTGCGCCTCGATGATCTCGATGTCGACATCATCGCCCAGCACCCGCGCTGCCATGTCCAGCAGCTTCAGGCTAAGGTTTACACCCACGCTGAAGTTGGCGGCGAACACGATTGGAATGTCCTTGCCGGCCTCGGCCAACAGCTGCTTCTCTTCAGCTGTAAAACCGGTGGTGCCAATGATCATCGCCTTGCCGTGCTTGCGGCAAAACGCCAGGTTTTTCAGGGTGACCGAGGGGTGAGTGAAGTCGATGAGCACATCGAATTCATCGGCGACCTTGGCCAGATCATCGGACAACAGCACGCCAATCCGGCCAAGTGCCGCCAGCTCACCGGCGTCAGCCCCGACCAGCGAACTATCAGGACGATCGATCGCCGCCGTCAACCCGGCACCCGGGGTTTGCTGCACGGCTTCGATAAGGGTCTTGCCCATCCGCCCTGCCGCACCCATCACTGCAATACGTCGCATAGCCTGTTCCTTGTCAGAGATCGCCGAAGAAGCGCTTCACGCCATCGAACCAGCCACTGGCCTTGGGCGAGTGGGAGCTGTCGCCTTCCAGCGAGTCACGCAGCTCTTCGAGCAGCTCGCGCTGACGGCGGCTGAGGTTGACCGGGGTTTCCACCGCCACCCGGCACAGCAGGTCACCGGCACCACCACCGCGGACCGGCGCCACGCCCTTGCCACGCAGGCGGAACTGCTTGCCCGTCTGGGTACCTTCCGGAATTTTCAGTTTCACGCGGCCATCGAGGGTGGGCACTTCCAGCTCGCCACCCAGGGCGGCATCGGTGAAGCTGATTGGCACTTCGCAGTACAAGTGCTTGCCATCGCGCTGGAAGATCTCGTGCTCACGCACACTGATCACCACGTACAGGTCGCCAGTGGGGCCACCATGGGCCCCGGCCTCGCCCTCGCCCGACAGGCGGATGCGGTCACCGGTATCGACACCTGCCGGCACCTTGACCGACAGCGTCTTGTATTCCTCGACACGGCCTTCGCCGTGGCACGAGGCGCACGGGTCGGTGATGATCTTGCCTTGGCCATGGCAGCGCGGGCAGGTCTGCTGCACCGAGAAGAAGCCTTGCTGCATGCGCACCTGGCCGATGCCACCACAAGTCGGGCAGGTGGACGGGGTCGAACCCTTCTTGGCGCCAGAGCCATCGCAAGGCTGGCAGTTGACCAGGGTAGGCACACGGATGCTGACCGTGGTGCCACGCACTGCTTCTTCCAGGTTCAGCTCCAGGGTGTAGCGCAGGTCGCTGCCGCGCTGGGCACCGCCACGGCCGCCACCGCGGCCGCCACCGAAGAAGTCGCTGAACACATCACCGAAGATATCGGAGAAGTTGGCGCCACCGAAGCCGGCACCACCACCGCCCATGCTTGGGTCGACACCTGCGTGGCCATACTGGTCGAACGCCGCGCGCTTGCTGGCATCAGACAGCACTTCGTAGGCCTCGTTGGCCTCCTTGAACTTGTCTTCAGACTCTTTGTCACCCGGGTTGCGGTCCGGGTGGTACTTCATCGCCAAACGGCGGTAAGCCTTTTTGAGGTCAGACTCACTGGCGCCGCGCTCGACGCCCAGAACCTCATAATAATCACGCTTGGACATAGGTCATTTGCACCTTGTTGGGCGTCTGGCATCTGCGCCGCGCCATCAGCACCTGTCTGCGCCTCCAAAGGTGGCTGACAGATGCTGTAAAAATTCTCGAATTCCAGATACGCCAACGCGGGAGCAAGCCCCCGCGCGGCGACATCCTACCAGCTCACCGCCAAACGGCGGTGAGCTGGCCGACAACATGCAGGGATTACTGCTTGTTGTTGTCTTTCACTTCTTCGAACTCGGCGTCAACCACGTCATCGTGCTTGGCTTCCGGCTCGGCCTGCTGCGCGCCACCCTGAGGCTGTTCAGCCGACTGCTCGGCGTACATTTTCTGGGCAACCGGGGCAGAGACCTTGGACAGCTCCTCGACCTTGGCATCGATGGCAGCCTTGTCGTCGCCTTTGACGGCGGCTTCCAGGGCAACCACAGCCGCTTCGATGGCAGTTTTCTCTTCAGCGGTGACCTTGTCACCCGCGTCAGCGACCATCTTGCGGGTCGAGTGAACCAGTGCATCACCCTGGTTACGGGCCGCGGCCAGCTCTTCAAACTTGCGGTCTTCCTCGGCGTTGGCCTCGGCGTCACGCACCATGCGCTCGATCTCTTCGTCCGACAGGCCGGAGTTGGCCTTGATCACGATCGACTGAGTCTTGCCGGTAGCCTTGTCTTTCGCGCCTACGTGCAGGATGCCGTTGGCGTCGATGTCGAAGGTTACTTCGATTTGTGGAACGCCACGCGGTGCTGGCGGAATGTCAGCCAGGTCGAACTTGCCCAGCGACTTGTTCTGCGCAGCCTGCTTACGCTCGCCTTGCAGTACGTGAATGGTCACGGCGCCCTGGTTGTCATCGGCAGTGGAGAACACCTGCGACTTCTTGGTCGGGATGGTGGTGTTCTTCTCGATCAGCGCAGTCATCACGCCGCCCATGGTTTCGATACCCAGGGTCAGCGGGCTGACGTCCAGCAGCAGCACGTCTTTCACGTCACCGGCCAGAACAGCGCCCTGGATGGCAGCGCCCATGGCAACGGCTTCGTCCGGGTTGACGTCCTTGCGGGCTTCTTTACCGAAGAAGTCGGCTACTTCTTTCTGCACCAGCGGCATACGGGTCTGACCGCCGACCAGGATCACGTCGTCGATCTTGCTGGCGTCGATGCCGGCGTCTTTCAGGGCGATGCGGCAAGGCTCGATGGTACGCTTGACCAGGTCTTCGACCAGCGACTCCAGCTTGGCGCGGGAGATCTTCACGTTCAGGTGCTTAGGACCGGTGGCATCTGCAGTGATGTACGGCAGGTTGACGTCGGTCGACTGAGCGGACGACAGTTCGATCTTGGCTTTTTCTGCGGCTTCTTTCAGGCGCTGCAGGGCCAGAGGATCGTTCTTCAGGTCCATGCCCGACTCTTTCTTGAACTCGTCGACGAGGTAGTCGATCAGGCGCATGTCGAAGTCTTCGCCACCCAGGAAGGTGTCGCCGTTGGTAGCCAGTACTTCGAACTGGTGCTCACCGTCGACTTCGGCGATTTCGATGACCGAAACGTCGAAGGTACCACCACCCAGGTCATAAACGATGACGGTGTGGTCGCCCTTGGCCTTGTCCATGCCGTACGCCAGTGCAGCGGCGGTCGGCTCGTTGATGATGCGCTTTACGTCCAGGCCAGCGATACGACCGGCGTCTTTGGTAGCCTGACGCTGGCTGTCGTTGAAGTAGGCCGGAACGGTGATGACCGCTTCGGTCACTGGCTCGCCGAGGTAGTCTTCGGCGGTCTTCTTCATTTTCTTCAGGACTTCGGCGCTGATTTGCGGCGGAGCCATTTCCTTGCCAGCCGCTTCGACCCAGGCGTCACCGTTGTTCGCCTTGACGATCTTGTACGGCACCAGCTTGATGTCTTTTTGCACGACATCTTCTTCGAAGCGGCGGCCAATCAGGCGCTTCACTGCGAACAGGGTGTTGTGCGGGTTGGTCACAGCCTGGCGCTTGGCCGACTGACCTACCAGGATTTCGCCATCGTTGGCGTAGGCCACGATCGAAGGGGTAGTACGCGCACCTTCGGCGTTTTCGATGACCTTGACGTTACCGTTTTCCAGAATGGAGACGCACGAGTTGGTGGTCCCCAGGTCGATACCGATGATTTTACCCATGTTAACTCTCCCGAAACTTGAATTTGGTAGCAGCGACTACTTTGGCCAACTGCGGTAATACTTGAAGGCTTGACACCTAGATGGGGATGCCCCGATGGATTTCAAGCCTTTTCATTGATCGAGGGTTGCGCCGCGCTCGGCGCCTTGCTGACCACCACCATGGCGGGGCGCAGCAGGCGGCCGTTCAGCAGGTAACCCTTCTGGAACACATTCAGCACGCTGTTTGGCTCGACTTCGCCGTTTTCCTGCATGGCCATGGCCTGGTGGTGCTCAGGGTTGAACGGCTGGCCGTGCGGGTCGACCGCTTCGAGGTTGTAGCGCTTGAGGGTGTCCTGGAACATCTTCAGGGTCAGCTCGACGCCTTCGCGGATCTGCTTGACGTGCTCGTCCTCGGCGCTGGAGTGGGCCAGGGCCAGCTCCAGGCTGTCGATCACCGGCAGCAGGTCGCTGGAGAACTTCTCCAGGGCAAACTTGTGGGCTTTCTCCACATCCTGCTCGGCACGACGGCGCACGTTCTGCACGTCGGCAACGGCGCGCAGCGCCTGGTCCTTGGCTGCGGCCAGCTGTTCCTCGAGCTCCAGAACACGGGTGTCAGCTGCAGTGCCTGCACCGGTTTCTTCCACGTTAAGGTCTTTCTCGTTCAGCTGTTCATCAGCCATGGGGTCTCTCCTGCGCAATTTTGTGGACTGCGAGCCAGGCTCGCCTGTGATGTCGGCTATATGGGGCCGGAAAAACCAGCTTCAAGGGGGCAAGGTGCTTTTCCCCACTGCAACAGATTCTGTGAAGGGCATTGGCAGGCCCGAAAAAAGTACTGTATAAATAACCAGACCTGACTTTCGGGAGCCGCCCCCATGCTGGTGCACCTGTCCATTCACAACTACGCCATCGTCGAGCACCTCGACCTCGAAATTGCCCGCGGCATGTCCGTCATCACGGGTGAGACCGGCGCTGGCAAATCGATCATGCTCGACGCCCTCGGCCTGGCCCTGGGCGATCGGGCCGACAGTGGCGTGGTGCGCCCTGGCACCGACAAGGCGGACATCCTCGCCACCTTCGACCTGGTAGACATCCCCGAGGCCCACGCCTGGCTGGCTGAACGCGACCTGGACAACGACGGCCTGTGCATCCTGCGCCGGGTAATCACCGCTGAAGGCCGCAGCCGCGGCTACATCAATGGCACGCCGTGCCCGCTGGGCGACCTCAAGGCGCTGGGCGAGCTGCTGATCGATATCCACAGCCAGCACGAGCACCAATCGCTGCTCAAGACCGACACCCACCGCCGCCTGCTCGACGAGTACGCCGGCGCCGTCGACCTGGCCCGCCAGGTGCACCTGGCCGCCAAGCGCTGGAACCAGACCCGCCTAGAGCTGGAGCGGCTGTCCAATTCGGGTGACGAGCAGCGTGCCCGCCATCAACTGCTCAGCTACCAGCTGGAAGAGCTGGACAACCTTGGCCTGGGTGAGCACGAACTGGAGCAACTGGAACAGGAACACAAGAACCTGACCAGCGCCGAAGCCCTGTTCGGCATTTGTCGCCAGGTGATCGACCAGTGCAGTGAAAGCGATTCGGGCAACGTGCTCAGCGCCCTCACCTCCAGCCTGAACCGCCTGGGTGCCGCTACCCACTCGCCCAAGGCACTCAGCGAAGCAGCCAACCTGATCGCCAGCGCACAGATTCAGGTCGAGGAAGCCGTGGGCGAACTCAATCGCTTCCTCGACAATTTCGACGCCGACCCGATGCGCTTGCAAGCACTGGAAGAGCGCCTGGACACCATTTATACGCTGGCACGCAAACACCGCGTGCACCCCACTGAACTGCCTCACCTGCAACAACAGTTGATGGAAGAGATCGAAGGCCTGAACGCCAGTGATGAGTCGATCGAGCGCCTAGGCGAAGAACTGGCCGCTTTCGCACACCACTATAAAGAGCGGGCTCGCGAGCTCAGCGCCCTGCGCCAGCAAGCCGCGCAGCAACTGGCGGGCGCCGTCGAGCAGGAAATCCAGCGCCTGGGCATGCCCGGCGGGCGGTTCCGTATCGAGCTCACTCCCACCGAGGGCGCAGACCTGTCACCGCATGGCCTGGAGCAGATCGAACTGCTGGTCAGCGCCAACCCCGGCCAACCGCTCAAGGGCCTGGCAAAGGTGGCCTCAGGTGGCGAACTGTCGCGTATCAGCCTGGCGATCCAGGTGATTACCGCGCAGACATCACGCATACCTACCCTGGTGTTCGACGAAGTCGACGTGGGCATCGGCGGCCCTACGGCCGAAATTGTCGGCCAGTTGTTGCGCCGCCTGGGCGAGCGCGGCCAGGTACTGACCGTGACCCACTTGCCACAGGTCGCCGCGCAAGGGCATCACCACCTGTTTGTGCACAAGGTGCGCAACAGCGACACCACCCACACCGCCGTGGCCAGCCTGGGCAAGCGTGAGCGGGTCGAGGAAGTGGCGCGAATGCTGGGCGGCATTGACCTGACCAAGGAATCCCTGGCGCATGCGCGCAAGATGGTGGTTTCTGGCAAGGCCTGATGCTACCTGTACTGGCCCTATCGCCGGCAAGCAAATTAATCTGCCCGAAGCAGAAAGCACAAAGGCGACCCGAAGGTCGCCTTTGTCATTCATAACGATAAAAACCGTTACTTCTTCTTACGCACATACAGGACCAGATTGTGGTCCACCAGCTCAAAGCCATGCTCGGCTACGATTTCGCGCTGGCGCTTCTCGATTTCGGCATCCATGAACTCGATGACTTCACTGGTATCCACGTTCACCATATGGTCGTGGTGACCGCCATCGGCCAGCTCGAACACTGCATGGCCGCCGTCGAAGTTGTGGCGAACCACCAGCCCCGCCGCTTCGAACTGGGTCAGTACGCGATAGACGGTGGCCAGGCCTACGTCCTCGCCTGCTTCCATCAGTGCCTTGTAAACATCCTCGGCACTCATGTGACGCTGCTCGGTGGAATCGAGCATCTGAAGGATCTTGACTCGAGGCAGGGTCACCTTGAGACCGGCTTTGCGCAATTCGCTATTTTCAACCATGGTCAGCTTTCTCGCCGATGCTGCTTCGCAGCTTCTCTTAATACGGGTATGATCGGGGTTTACGTTGTCCAGCCAAGATAGTGGAAGTCGCCCACCGATGCAAAACACCAAGCTCTTGCTAACCAGCCTCACCCTAGTGGGACTGCTCGCACTCGCCGGTTGCTCGTTTCCCGGGGTTTACAAAATCGACATCCAGCAGGGCAATGTCGTCACGCAGGACATGATAGACCAATTACGCCCGGGAATGACCCGCCGGCAAGTAAGGTTTATCATGGGCAACCCGCTGATTCAGGACACCTTCCACACCAACCGTTGGGATTACCTGTACAGCCTGCAGCCGGGTGGTGGTAAACGCCAGCAAGAGCGCATGAGCATCTTCTTCAACGAAAGCGACCAACTGGTCAGCTTGTCGGGCGACTTCATGCCAGGCGTCAGCCGCGACCAGGAAATCCTCGGTGGCAGCAGCGACACCACCGTCAGCCCGGCCACCGAGCCAGGCCAGATCGAACAGCCAGCAGCGCAGCCTGAAGAAAAACCAGCCAAGCCTGGTTCGACTGAAGAGGCCATTCAGCGCGAAATCGACACCATCGAGACCACCCCGGTCCCGACCCCGGCACCGCTGGAAACCCGTTAACCGGGAACAGCAGATGCAAAAAAGCCCGGACCTGGTCCGGGCTTTTTGTTTGCAGCTTATGCGTCAGCCATTCAATTGCTTGGCACGCTGGCAGAACGCATCGACCAGTGTGTTGGCCGCCTGATTGAACAGCGGGCCCAACGTGGCGCGCACAATCGGCCCGGCATAATCGAAGGACAGGTCCAGGCTGATCTTGCAGGCCTTTTCGCCCAACGGCTTGAACACCCACACGCCATGCAGCTGCGTGAACGGCCCCTCTTCAAGGTTCATCTCGATCGACTGCCCCGGCACCAGCACATTACGCGTGACGAAGTACTGGCTCATGCCGCCCTTGGCCACCTCCAGCTTGGCATGCATGTGCGTATCACTGGCATCGATCACCGTCGAGGCCGAGCACCACGGCAGAAACTCTGGGTAGCTGGCCACATCGTTGACCAGATCGTAGAGCGCCTGGGCGGGGTATGGCAGCAGGGCGGAGCGTTGAATATGGGTAGTCATCCAGGCGTCACTTCCAAGGCTGGGTGGCTTCGCTTCGCAGCGTGCCGAAAACAGGTTCTGTGCGTATGACAGGGTTTGTATTGTCCGGTATTCATTCCGGTGGCTCAAGCACACCGAAATCCCATAGCGAACGACGCGCGGCTTTGCCTATAATGCCGCCCCTATGGCTAAGCAAAAAAAACATCCGACCGGGACCATCGCGCAGAATAAAAAAGCGCGACACGATTACTTCATCGAACACAAGTTCGAGGCCGGGCTGGTCCTGTCCGGCTGGGAAGTAAAAAGCCTGCGAGCTGGCAAGGCGCACCTCGTTGACAGTTACGTGCTGCTCAAGGACGGTGAGGCCTGGCTGTTCGGCAGCCACATCACCCCGCTGACCACTGCCAGCACCCACGTCATCGCCGACCCCATCCGCACCCGCAAGCTGCTGCTGAACAAGCGTGAGCTCGAGCGGCTGGAAGCGGCTGTAGCGCAAAAAGGCTACACCTGCGTGGCGTTGTCGCTGTACTGGAGCAAGCACCTGATCAAGTGCGAAATCGCACTGGGCAAGGGCAAGAAGGAATTCGACAAGCGCGACACCGTGCGCGAACGCGATTCCAACCGCGAGCTGCAGCGGGTTGTGCGGAACAAGGGCAAGGAAGACTAATCGGTCTTTAGCCTGTTCCGGCCTCTTCGCGGGGCAAGCCCGCCCCCATATGGCCTTCACAGCCTTTGAACGCTGTGGGGGGCCTGTGGGAGCGGGCTTGCCCCGCGAAGAGGCCAGCACTGCCTATACAAACCTCAGCGCCCGCTGCGCCGTTCCGCGCGCGCCACACGCTGCGCCTCTTCATGCGCTTCTTCCAGCACCTCCTGCACATACAGAATGTGCCGGCTGGACACTTCCCGCGCATCTTCCGCCCTGCCCTCGACAATCGCCAGGTACAGCTCCCGGTGCTGACTGATCAGCATGTCCCGGGTTTCGGTGCGCTGCTGATACATGCCGCCAATGTTGGTCACCACGTTGCGCTTGAGCAGGTCGAACAAGCCCCGAATGGTGTGCAGCAAGACCGCGTTATGGCTGGCCTCGGCAATCGCCAGGTGAAAGCGTGCATCCGCCGCGCCCTCCTCCGCCCGGGTCACTTCATCGACCCGGGTGTAGCAGTCTTGCAACGCATCGAAGGCCGCCTTCAAACGCGCCCGGTCCGGGTCGGTGGCGCGCTGGGCGGCGTAGTAGGCACACGACGCCTCCAGGGTATGGCGAAATTCGAGCAGGTCGCGCTGCGCCTCGGCACTGTGCTCAAGCAACTGCAGCAGTGGGTCGCTGAAGGTAGAGCCCAGTGATTCGGCAACAAAATTGCCCCCGCCCTGGCGGCTGACCAGCAGCCCTTTGGCCACCAGCTTCTGGATCGCCTCACGCAGTGACGGGCGGGACACGCCGAACTGCTCGGCAAGGGCGCGTTCGGCCGGCAGCCGCTGCCCCGAGGTCAGCGTGCCTTCCAGAATCATCCCTTCCAACCGATCGACGATGTCGTCGGACAGGCGCCGTTGGCGGACCTGATCAAAAACCATCACATGCTCTCCACAAACCCCCGGCAAATTTCAGGGGCGCCTATTCTCGCCGATCCAGGCCGCGCAAACACCCATCAAGCCGCGATTTTGCCAGCGCATCAGGCGCCCGCTCATCGGCACGCGACCAAAGTTTTGCACAGGACAAATTGACACACCCACGACAGCGCTTTTAACCTAGCGACCAGTCATTGTAAATTGGTCTTACCAATTATCCAATGCCAGTGCTGACCAACAACAATTAGGGGCCACCCCATATGCAAACCTGGCAACAACTCTATAGCCCGCTTGGTAGTCTTGGCCTGTCCGCACTGGCGGCAGTCATCCCTATCGTGTTCTTCTTCCTTGCCCTCGCCGTGTTCCGCCTGAAAGGCCACGTAGCGGGCAGCATCACCCTTGCCCTGTCGATCCTGGTGGCGATCTTCGCCTTCCAGATGCCTGTCGACATGGCCCTGGCTGCTGCGGGTTATGGCTTCCTATACGGCCTTTGGCCAATCGCCTGGATCATCGTTGCCGCGGTGTTCCTGTATAAACTCACGGTCAAGAGTGGCCAGTTCGAAGTGATCCGCAGCTCGGTGCTGTCGATTACCGACGACCAGCGCTTGCAAGTGCTGCTGATCGGCTTCTGCTTCGGTGCCTTCCTGGAAGGCGCGGCGGGCTTCGGCGCCCCCGTGGCAATCACTGCCGCGCTGCTGGTGGGCCTGGGCTTCAACCCGTTGTACGCCGCCGGCCTGTGCCTGATCGCCAACACCGCCCCCGTGGCCTTCGGCGCCCTGGGCATCCCGATCATCGTGGCCGGCCAGGTCACCGGCATCGACGCCTTCCACATCGGCGCCATGACTGGCCGCCAGCTGCCGCTGCTGTCGCTGTTCGTGCCGTTCTGGCTGGTGTTCATGATGGACGGCCTGCGTGGCGTGAAAGAAACCTGGCCTGCCGCCCTGGTCGCCGGCCTGAGCTTCGCCGTCACCCAGTACTTCACCTCGAACTTCATCGGCCCTGAACTGCCCGACATCACCTCGGCGCTGGCCAGCCTGATCTGCCTCACCCTGTTCCTGAAAGTCTGGCAGCCAAAGCGTTCGTTCAGCGAAGCCAAAGGCAGCGTCGGCGCAGCCGTTGTGCAGCCAAGCGGCAGCCAGCCTAGCCCTTACAGCTTTGGCGAAATCTTCAAGGCCTGGTCGCCGTTCCTGATCCTGACCGTACTGGTCACCATCTGGACCCTGAAGCCGTTCAAGGCAGCGTTCGCCCCGGGCGGCGCGATGTACAACTTCGTCTTCAACTTCGCCATCCCGCACCTCGACCAGTTGGTGATCAAGACCGCACCGATCGTTGCCGCGCCCACTGCCATGCCAGCGGTGTTCAAGCTCGACCCGATCTCCGCCACCGGCACCGCGATCTTCCTCTCGGCGCTGATTTCCATGGCAGTGCTGAAGATCAACTTCAAAACTGGTCTGACCACTTTCAAAGAGACCTTCTGGGAGCTGCGCTGGCCCATCCTGTCGATCGGCATGGTGCTGGCCTTCGCCTTCGTCACCAACTACTCGGGCATGTCCTCGACCATGGCCCTGGTACTGGCCGGCACCGGCGCCGCGTTCCCGTTCTTCTCGCCGTTCCTTGGCTGGCTGGGCGTGTTTCTGACCGGTTCGGACACCTCGTCCAACGCCCTGTTCAGCTCGCTGCAGGCCACCACCGCACACCAGATCGGCGTCAACGACACCTTGCTGGTAGCGGCCAACACCAGCGGCGGCGTGACCGGCAAGATGATCTCGCCCCAGTCCATTGCCGTGGCCTGCGCCGCCACCGGCCTGGTGGGCAAGGAGTCCGACCTGTTCCGCTTCACCGTCAAGCACAGCCTGTTCTTTGCCACCATCGTGGGCCTGATCACCTTGGTGCAGGCTTACTGGCTGACCGGCATGCTGGTTCATCACTAAAGTGAAAGGGGCCGGGCGCCATCGCGTGCCCGGCACTCCCCACAAGCAACGCTGCGAGAATCCATGATCATTTCTGCCTCTACCGACTATCGCGCCGCGGCCCAACGCAAGCTGCCTCCTTTCCTGTTCCACTACGCCGACGGCGGCGCCTACGCCGAGCACACCCTGCGCCACAACGTGTCGGACCTGGCCGGTATTGCGCTGCGCCAGCGCGTGCTGAACAACATGTCCGAGCTCAGCCTGGAAACCAAGCTGTTCGACGAAACCCTGAGCATGCCGGTGGCCCTGGCCCCGGTCGGCCTCACCGGCATGTACGCCCGCCGTGGCGAAGTGCAGGCGGCACGTGCAGCGGCGGCCCACGGCATCCCGTTCACGATGTCGACCGTGTCGGTGTGCCCGATCGAAGAAGTGGCCCCGGCCATCGACCGGCCGATGTGGTTCCAGCTGTACGTGCTGAAGGACCGCGGCTTCATGCGCAACGCCCTGGAGCGGGCCAAGGCCGCCGGTGTCAAAACCCTGGTGTTCACCGTCGACATGCCCGTACCCGGCGCCCGCTACCGCGATGCCCACTCGGGCATGAGCGGCCGCAACGGCCCGCTGCGCCGCGTGCTGCAAGCCATGACCCACCCCGAGTGGGCGTGGGATGTGGGGGTGATGGGCCGCCCGCACGACCTGGGCAACATCTCCAAGTACCGCGGCAACCCCACCGGCCTGGCCGACTATATCGGCTGGCTGGGTAACAACTTCGACCCGTCCATCTCCTGGAAAGACCTGGAGTGGATCCGCGAGTACTGGGACGGCCCGATGATCATCAAGGGCATTCTGGATGCCGATGACGCCCGCGATGCGGTCAAGTTCGGCGCCGACGGCATCGTGGTGTCCAACCACGGTGGCCGCCAGCTCGATGGCGTGCTGTCCAGCGCCCGCGCCCTGCCGGCCATTGCCGACGCCGTCAAAGGTGACCTGAAGATTCTGGCCGACTCCGGCATCCGCAGTGGCCTCGACGTGGTGCGCATGATCGCCCTGGGCGCCGACACCGTACTGATCGGCCGCGCCTTCCTCTACGCCCTTGCCGTGCATGGCCAGGCCGGGGTGAAGAACCTGCTTGAGCTGTTCGAGAAGGAAATGCGCGTGGCCATGGTGCTGACCGGCGCCAAGTCGATCAGCGAGATCACCCGTGACTCGCTGGTACGCGAACTGGGCGCCTGACCGCCTGCAAGAAACACCGCCTGATTGACCCGGGGCATGTGGCGCACAGACGCCACAGCCCCGCGAGGAGACTGCATGAGCTTGCCCGCCGCGTTCCTGCGTGATGCCGAGCGCCTGATACCCGCCGAACGCCGCTTCGACGACCCCACGTCCACCCTGGCCTTTGGCACCGACGCCAGCTTCTACCGGCTGATCCCCAGGCTGGTGGTGCGCGTCGAGTCCGAGGACGAAGTGGTCGGCCTGATCAAACTGGCCCAGCGCGAGCGGGTGCCGGTCACCTTCCGCGCAGCCGGCACCAGCCTGTCTGGCCAGGCCATCACCGACTCGGTGCTGATTGTGCTCGGCGATAACTGGAACGGCCGCGAAATCCGTGGCCAGGGCGAGCAGATCCGCCTGCAACCCGGCGTGATCGGCGCCCAGGCCAACGCCTGGCTGGCCCCCTTCGGGCGCAAGATCGGCCCCGACCCGGCCTCGATCAACGCCTGCAAAATTGGCGGCATCGTTGCCAACAACGCCAGCGGCATGTGCTGTGGCACCGCGCAGAATACCTACCACACCCTGGCCGGCCTGCGCCTGGTGCTGGCCGACGGCACCCGCCTGGACAGCGAAGACCCGGCCAGCGTCGCCGCCTTTGCCAGCAGCCACGCCGAGTTGCTGGCATCGCTGGCCAGCCTGGCCCGCGAGACCCGCGCCAACACTGCGCTGGCCGAGCGCATCCGGCACAAATACCGGCTGAAGAACACCACCGGCCTGTCGCTGAACGCACTGGTGGACTACGACCAGCCGCTGGACATCCTGCAGCACCTGCTGGTCGGTTCCGAAGGCACGCTGGGCTTCATCAGCGCCGTCACCTACAACACCGTGCCCGACCACCCGCACAAGGCCAGCGCCCTGCTGGTGTTCCCCAGCGTCGAAAGCTGCTGCCGCGCGGTACCCGTGCTCAAGCAGCAGCCGGTCTCGGCCGTGGAACTGCTCGACCGCCGCAGCCTGCGCTCGGTGCAGAACATGCCCGGCATGCCGCTGTGGGTAAAAGGCCTGTCGGACAACGCCTGCGCCCTGCTGATCGAGTCCCGCGCCGCCAGCCAGAGCCTGCTGCACGAGCAATTGCACCAGGTAATGGCCTCGATCGCCGACTTCCCGCTGGAACAGCAAGTGGACTTCAGCGAAGACCCGGCCGTGTACAACCAGTTGTGGAAAATCCGCAAGGACACCTTCCCCGCCGTCGGCGCCGTGCGCCAGACCGGCACCACGGTGATCATCGAAGACGTGACCTTCCCCGTCGAGCAACTGGCCGAAGGCGTCAACCGCCTGATCCTGCTGTTCGACAAGCACCGCTATGACGAAGCGATCATTTTTGGCCACGCGCTGGAAGGCAACCTGCACTTCGTCTTCACCCAAGGCTTCAACAGCGCCGAGGAAGTCGCCCGTTACCAGGCCTTCATGGACGACGTGGCGCACCTGGTGGCCGTGGAGTTTGGCGGTTCGCTAAAAGCCGAACACGGCACCGGGCGCAACATGGCCCCATTCGTGGAACTGGAATGGGGGCATGACGCCTACCAGCTGATGTGGAAGCTCAAGCGCCTGCTCGACCCCAACGGCATCCTCAACCCCGACGTGGTGCTGAGCGATGACCCTGATATCCACCTGAAAAACCTCAAGCCGCTGCCTGCCGCCGACGAAATCGTCGACAAGTGCATCGAATGCGGCTTCTGCGAACCGGTGTGCCCGTCCAAGGGGCTTACCCTCAGCCCACGCCAGCGCATCGTCATGTGGCGTGACATCCAGGCCAAGCAACGCGCCGGCATCGACACCCGCGAACTGATGCAGACCTACCAGTACCAAGGCATCGACACCTGCGCAGCCACTGGCCTGTGCGCCCAGCGCTGCCCGGTCGGCATCAACACCGGCGAGCTGGTGAAAAAACTGCGCAGCCAGGCCGCCGAACACAACAAGACTGCTGACTGGCTGGCCGAGCACTTCCACACCGCATTGGGTGGCGCCCGCCTTACCCTCACAGCCGCCAACACTGCACGCAAGCTGCTCGGCGCCCCGCGCCTGGGCCGCCTTAGCGCCTCGCTGAGCAAAGCCAGCAAAGGCCGCCTGCCCCAGTGGACCCCGGCCATGCCACAACCCCTGCGCCCGATCAGCTTCGGCCCGGCCAGCAACGACGCCCGCCCCCGCGTGGTGTACCTGGCCGCCTGCGTGTCACGGGTGATGGGCCCGGCCTATGCCGACCGCGAGCAAAGCTCGCTGCTGGACAAAACCCGCGCCCTGCTGGAAAAGGCCGGTTACCAGGTGGTGTTCCCCGACAACGCCGACAGCCTGTGCTGCGGCCAGCCCTTCGCCTCCAAGGGTTACCCCGAGCAGGCCGAGCACAAGCGCCAGGAGCTGATCACCGCCCTGCTGCACGCCAGCCGCGGCGGCCTTGACCCGATCTACTGCGACACCAGCCCCTGCACCCTGCGCCTGGTGCAAGACCTGGGCGAAACCCGCCTCGACCTGTACGACCCGGTGCGCTTCATCCGCACCCACCTGCTTGACCGCCTGGAGTTCACCCCCCAGGACGAGCCGGTGGCCGTGCACGTGACCTGCAGCACCCAGCACCTGGGCGAAAGCCAGGCCTTGATCGACCTGGCGCGGCGCTGCAGTAAACAGGTGGTAATCCCCGAAGGCATCCATTGTTGCGGGTTTGCCGGTGACAAAGGCTTCACCACCCCCGAGCTCAACGCCCACTCGCTGCGCAGCCTGAAGGATGCGGTGCAGTATTGCAGCGAAGGCATCTCCACCAGCCGCACCTGCGAAATAGGCCTGTCGAGCCACAGCGGCATCGACTACCACGGCCTGGTCTACCTGGTAGACCGTGTTACCCGGCCACGCAGCATCTAAAGGCAGACACCTTCACTGTTGTAGGAGCGGCCTTGCGTCGCGATCGGGCCGCAAAGCGGCCCCCTGGTTCTCAGTAGCGCTGCATCGATCGCCGGGGCTGCTCTGCAGCCCTTTCGCGGCACAAGGCCGTTCCCACAGGTACAGCGCATCCCCGATGCCAAGCACGATTCCTGTGGGAGCGGCTTCAGCCGCGAACACCGGCAAAGCCTGTGCCATCCCCCACCCCAACATCGCCCCGCCACCATCCCGACAAACCAATCCCTACACCCCCCTAAAGCCCCCGCTATAGCCTATCCCCGAGCCAACCAAGATCCATGTGTGGGCTCGCCCCGGGTACAAACCGGAGACATCGTTTACATTTCAAACCGGGGACATGGTTTACAAGCTAAAGGCACCTGGCACAGCGTATCCCCCGGCCCAAGCACGATCCATGTGGGAGCGGGCTCGCCCCGCGAACACCGGCAAAGCCGGTGCCATCACCCACCTCAATATCGCCCCGCCACCATCCCGATTGAACCCCCGCCAATCCCCCACAGTCCACCCTACAGGCCCACCTTCCAGAGGCCCCAGAGGAGACACCCATGAAAGGTACCGCGCTTTCGGCCCTGTTCGCGGCCGCCACCCTGCTGGCTTCGCCGGTGTTCGCCGCCGATGACCTCTGCAACACCAACCTGCAAAAGATCGACGACAGCATGGCCACCGCCGGCGCCACCTCCGAAGGCCTGGACAAGGCCCTTACCGAGCAGGTGGACAAAGCCAAAGCCGCCCAGGCCTCGGGCGACACCAAGGAATGCATCGCCATCACCAGCAAAGTGCTGGAGCGCCTGGAGAAAACCGAGAAAGGCAGCGGCTCCGGCAGCGGCGGCGCGTGAACCATGAAGCGGGCGACAGGACCGGCTGTCGACGTCGCCCGCGCAATGGCGTATACTCCATCCCACGTGCCGTAAGGTGCGTTAGCGTAACGCTAGTATGGGGCCGATTAGGATTCGACGCCGGTAGCGAAACTCTAGGTGCATGCCGAGTTGGTAACAGAACTCGTAAATCCACTGTTGCAACTTTTATAGTTGCCAATGACGAAAACTACGGCGCGGAGTACAAGCTGGCTGCGTAAGCAGTCCTCTTGACCCGTTGCTTCTGGTAGCTTCGGCTCCAGCAATCACTAGGGGATGCCTGTAAACCCGAACTGATTGTCATACAGAACAGGATCGTCGCGTAGCACGTTGTGGGCGAAGTGACTAAAACTTACACAACTCATCCAAAGCACCCTGCCCGTCGGGCGGCTGCGGATTAAATCAATAGACACGGCTACGCATGTAGTACCGACAGCGGAGTACTGGCGGACGGGGGTTCAAATCCCCCCGGCTCCACCAAATTAACATCTAAAGACGTCCACGGACGTCTTTTTTTGTGCCTGAAAGCCAGTAAATACGAGGCTTTCAACGCTATCAGCGTCCACGCACGTCCATGAGAAGCTACACCTTTTGGCATTCCAAATGGCATTCCAAGCCCGTAGGTGCTAATTTTTGGAATGCCAAAATCAAGTCTGGAATGCCAATGTGCGCACAAGCTACCCGCCTCTCTGAACTCAAAGTCAAATCTGCCAAGCCTGCTGAAAAGGACTACGTCCTATTTGATGGCGGCGGACTTCAAATGCGAGTGAGAAGCAATGGCTCTAAGCTATGGAACTTCAACTATCGACACCCTGTGACGAAGAAGCGGATCAACATGGGACTGGGAACCTTCCCCGAAGTTTCGTTAGCGCAAGCACGCAAGGGTTCCGTTGAAGCGAGGGAAGCCCTTGCCCACGGCATCGATCCTAAAGAGAAACGGGCCGCTGTGCTGCAAGCTAAACAAGCTGCGACTGAGCACACATTCCAGAATGTGGCGACGTCCTGGTATGAACTGAAGAAGGATGCTGTGACGCCGGCCTACGCTGAGGACATCTGGCGCTCGCTAACATTGCACATATTCCCGGACTTGGGCGCCACACCGATCTCAGCCATCAGCGCACCTCAAGTCATCAACCTGCTCCGGCCACTCGAAACCAAGGGCAGCCTTGAAACCGTGAAGCGGCTGACGCAGCGGCTCAACGAGATCATGACCTACGGGGTCAACTCTGGACTGATTCACGCGAACCCGCTCAGCGGTATCCGCTCCGTCTTCAAGAAACCGAAAAAGAAAAACATGGCGGCACTACCCCCCGAAGAGCTGAAAGAGCTCATGGTGGCAATCGCCAATGCCAGCATAAAAAGAACTACCCGCTGCCTGATTGAGTGGCAGCTCCACACCATGACCCGGCCAGTCGAGGCAGCAACCACCCGCTGGGCAGATATCGACATCGAGAAGAAGATCTGGACGATTCCTGCGGAGCGCATGAAGAAGCGCCGCGCGCACATTGTCCCACTCACCGACCAGGCTCTTGCGCTCCTAGAAGCAATCAAGCCTTACAGTGGACATCGGGAATTTGTGTTTCCCGCAGACCGAAACCCTCTCGTACCCACTGCAATAGCCAAACCGCCAACATGGCGCTAAAGCGCATGGGCTTCGAAGGGCGCTTGGTAAGCCATGGGATGCGCTCTATGGCGAGCACCATCCTCAACGAGCACGGCTGGGATCCTGAATTGATCGAGGTTGCGCTTGCCCACGTCGATAAAGACGAGGTACGTAGCGCGTACAACCGAGCAGATTACATAGAACGCAGACGCCCTCTGATGGCGTGGTGGAGCGACCACATTCAGGAAGCTGCTACAGGCAACCTGTCGGTGTCAGCCATCAGAGAAAATCAAGATAAAAAAGTCGTCTCGATACGTTGACCCAACGTCAGCCCCTAGCCCAAAGCGGGCTACGGACATGATGCTACCTCACAGGGTTGCCGATGGTGACCCATGTGCTGTGGTTCACTTGGATCAGTTTTCGCTCAGGACCGCGAGCGTCCCAGTTCCTCATAATTTAATTATCGACCTTCCTCGCCCTTCTCAAAGCCTGAGGGACCCCTTTCCGGTGTAACCGTCTGGCCAACTCACCCCTCAGCACACAGACCAGCTCGGACAAGAACGGGTGGAAAACAAAGCCTTGCCCGCAGGTATACCCATTGAATAAGCCTGTATCTGACGTAGGTCATGCAGAGCCTGCCAGCGGGTCGCAATCGACGATGGCTTCATTGTATACTTCGGCTCCGCATACCCCTTGAGCTACAGGAACATCAGCATGACTGTACTCCAAACGATCTACTGGCAGCCTACGCCGCCTTAGCGCTACGCCCCCTCGCAACAACCTGCTTCCGCTAGCCTCGCTCGCGGGTGCTCACTGCTGTACGCCTGGTTTTACACCTTAAGCACACAGCAAAAAATCCTCAAAATTTGAATTTGTATCGATTCGCTCGCCACTCCCTTGGCGTGCGCGATGCTTTGCCTTGGATATTTATATGCTGCAAAAACTTAGACAAACGTGGTTTTCCAACGTCCGTGCCGACGTGCTCGCGGGGCTGGTGGTCGCACTCGCGCTGATCCCGGAAGCCATCGCCTTTTCCATCATCGCCGGGGTAGATCCCAAAGTCGGTCTCTACGCCTCCTTCTGTATCTGTGCTGTCATCGCCTTTGTCGGCGGGCGCCCCGGAATGATCTCGGCGGCGACAGGCGCCATGGCACTGCTGATGGTTACGCTGGTAAAAGAGCATGGACTCCAGTACCTGCTGGCCGCGACTCTACTATGTGGCGTACTTCAAATCCTTGCCGGCTACCTGAAGCTTGGCTCGTTGATGCGCTTTGTTTCACGTTCGGTAGTCACCGGCTTCGTAAACGCATTGGCGATTCTGATTTTTATGGCGCAATTGCCTGAGCTGACCAATGTCACCTGGCATGTCTATGCCATGACCGCTGCGGGCCTGGGAATCATCTACCTGTTCCCGTATGTACCGAAAATCGGCAAGCTGATTCCCTCTCCGTTGGTGTGCATTCTGACGCTGACTGCCATCGCCATTTACCTCGGTTTGGATATCCGCACCGTCGGTGACATGGGCCAACTGCCGGACACGCTGCCGATTTTTCTGTGGCCTGAAGTGCCGCTGAACTTTGAAACCCTGCGGATCATCTTTCCTTACTCCGCAGCGCTGGCAGTTGTAGGCCTACTGGAGTCGATGATGACCGCGACCATCGTCGACGACCTGACGGATACCACCAGCAACAAAAACCGCGAGTGCAAAGGCCAGGGTGTGGCCAACATCGCTGCCGGCATGCTTGGCGGTATGGCAGGTTGCGCCATGATCGGCCAGTCGATCATCAACGTGAAATCTGGCGGCCGCACCCGTCTCTCGACATTGTGTGCCGGCGTTTTCCTGCTGCTGATGGTGGTATTTCTTGGCGAATGGCTCTCCAAAATCCCTATGGCCGCACTCGTGGCTGTAATGATCATGGTGTCCATCGGCACCTTTAGCTGGGATTCCTTGCGTAATCTGAAAGAGCATCCGCTGTCGACCAACCTCGTCATGGTGGCGACCGTCGTGGTCGTCGTGGCCACTCACAATCTGGCTTACGGCGTACTGGTAGGTGTGCTGCTGGCCTCCCTGTTCTTCGCAAACAAGGTCGGGCACTACCTGGATATCAAGAGCACTCTTGAAGAGACGAAATCGCATCGGACTTACCGCGTCGTGGGCCAGGTGTTCTTTAGCTCTGCGGACAAGTTCACTGAGGTTTTTGACTTCAAGGAGGCGCTCAACAAGGTCACCATCGATCTCACACAGGCGCATTTCTGGGATATCACCGCCGTCGCAGCGCTGGATAAGGTCGTAATCAAGTTCCGACGCGAAGGAGCTGAGGTTGAAGTGCTCGGTCTCAATGAAGCCAGCGCAACAATCGTTGACCGCTTCGGCGTGCATGACAAGCCCGGCGCCATCGACAAGCTCATGAGCCACTAAGGAGAACGACAATGACCCACGTAATGGCATGCATTGATAACTCACAATCCTCATTGGCGGTCTGCGATTACGCAGCATGGGCCTCGCAACGACTCAGCGCTCCCCTGACCTTGCTTCATGTGCTGGATAAGGAGAAGTATCCTGCATCCGCTGATCTTAGCGGCAATATCGGTCTCGGTAGCAGAGAACATCTACTGGAAGAGTTGGCCACGCTGGATGCGCAGCGGGCAAAACTGGCCTTGGAGCATGGGCAGCACATGCTTGAAAAAGCTCGCGAGCGAACAGTCCACTCTGGCGCCATGTCACCCGATATGAAGCAGCGCCATGGCCATCTCGTCGAGAGCCTGAGCGATCTCCAAGACGATATTCGGTTACTGGTGATTGGAAGAGTCGGTGAGGACAGCACGCGCAGTGCCCAAAGTCTTGGCAGCCAGATTGAAGCGGTAGTCCGAACTATCCACCGCCCCATCCTGATTACAACCAGCCATTTCAGGAAACCTGAAACGGTCATGGTGGCATTTGACGGCAGTGCTACATGCCACAAGACCGTACAGATGCTTGCTTCAAGCCCGCTGTGTGAAGGCCTGCCAATTCATATCGTCATGGTTGGAGCGGATTCTGAAGACAACCAGAACGCGCTGGAGAAGGCACGAACCACGCTTGCCTCTTCCGGCTCGCTGGTGCATACCGAGATCCGCCCAGGCGAAGTAGAGTCCACACTGCATGCGTATCAGGCAGAGCACGGCATTGACCTCTTGGTCATGGGGGCGTACGGGCACTCACGCATCAGGCAGTTTCTGATAGGTAGCACGACCACGACGATGCTGCGAACATCCACTTTACCCGTATTGCTGCTTCGCTGAGCCAGTTCCACTGGCCACAGTATTTCCAGAACTGCGGAAATGCCGTGGCCACCCTGGACGATGACTAACTGATCTTGCCGTAACGAGCCCCATGCAACTCATAACTGAAATTGTTCACCCCGAGCTGAAATCCAAGCAGGGCAGAGTATTCCGTCGACATGCAGCACGCGGCATCGTGATGCGGGGTGAGCAGATCCTGTTGCTGTTCACCGAGCGCTATAACGACTTCAGCTTTCCTGGAGGCGGCCTTGATGTTGACGAGGACATTGTCACAGGCCTGAAGCGTGAGCTGGAGGAAGAGACTGGTGCCCGTGAAATACAGGTGCTCCAGCACTACGGTTACATCGAGGAGTACCGGTCCTACTGGAAGCCACAGTACGATCTGATGCACATGACCTCGCATTTTTATCAATGCGAAGTAGCGCCCCAGCTAGAGCCCGTGAGAATGGAAAGCCACGAAATCGCTAATGGTATGCGGCCTGTCTGGATCAACCTGCATGAAGCAATCACGCACAATGAAGCCGTTATGCAGCGGCACGAGTCTTCGATGGGGCAATCAATTCTGCGCGAAACCTACATGCTGAGAAAAGTCGCTTCCGAATTGTTGATGCCAATCAGCCTTTGAGCTGACTATTTGGCGAAGTCCACTTAGCCTGCCTCAGGCAAGCATCCAATGCTGCGGGAGTAATTGCGTGATTTCGCTCGCCCGCTGTGTCGGAAGCCGCATCAGTACATCCTTGAGATAGGCATACGGATCGTGCCCATTCATACGCGCCGACTGGATCAGGCTCATGATTGCCGCCGCCCTTTTTCCACTGCGCAGCGACCCGGCAAATAACCAGTTCGAGCGCCCAAGCGCCCACGGCCGGATCAAATTCTCGATCTGGTTATTGTCGATGGGCACAGCACCATCTTCCAGGTAGCGCGTCAGCGCTACCCAGCGTTTAAGGCTGTAATCCAGGGCCTTGGCCGTGGCCGAACCCTCGGGCACAAGTTCGCGTTGGGCCAACATCCACTCATGCAGTTTTTCAGCGATGGGCACCGCTGTTTCCTGACGTAATCGCCAGCGGGCTTCGTCGCTCATTTCCTTGGCGTGTCGCTCGACTTCATACAACCCGCCAATCGAGTGAAGCGCCTGCTCCGCCAACTGGCTTTTATTGGCTGCATGCAGGTCGAAGAATTTGCGGCGTGCATGGGCCATGCAGCCGATTTCGGTGATGCCCAGCTCGAAGCTGGCCTTGTAGCCGGCGAAGTCATCGCAGACCAGCTTACCGTTCCACGTGCCCAGGAAGTTACGCGCATGTTCGCCGGCACGGCTGGGGCTGAAGTCGTAGACCACGGCCTTTAGGGCCGAGAAAGGCGTGGTGCTATAGGCCCACACGTAAGCGCGGTGGGTTTTCTTTTCGCCTGGTGCGAGCATCTGAACCGGGGTCTCATCGGCGTGGATCACGCCCTGGGCCAACACATGCTCACGCAGCGCATCGACCAGAGGCTGGAGCTGCACACCGGTCTGTCCGATCCATTGCGCCAGTGTCGAACGGGCGATGGGCAGTCCGGCCCGACCAAAAATCTTCTCCTGCCGGTACAGCGGTAAATGGTCGGCGAACTTCGCCACCATCACGTGGGCCAACAGGCCTGCGGTCGGGATGCCCTTGTCGATCACTTGGGCCGGTACAGGCGCCTGGATCAGTGTTTCACACTGACGACACGTCCATTTTCCACGCACATGCCGCTCAACTGTGAACACGCCCGGAGTGTAATCGAGCTTCTCGCTGACGTCTTCGCCGATTCGCTGAAGCTGGCAGCCGCACACGCACTGAGTATTCTCTGGTTCGTGACGGATCACGGTTCGCGGAAACTGCGGCGGCAGTGGTGCACGCTTGGGCTTATGACGTGGCTCGGCCGGTGCGGCCGGCGGATTGGCTGCCTTCAGCTCGGCTTCGATAGCTGCGATATCGGTATCGAGCAGATCATCAAGCAGACTGCCTTGGTCGGGGCTCAGTTGCTCGCTGCGCTTGGCGAACTTGTGTCGCTTGAGGATGGCGATTTCATGAGCCAGTTGCTCGTTGACCGTTTCGAGGCGTTGGATTTTCTGGCTCATGGAGTCGACCTGGGACAGCAACTGCATAGCCTGTTCGGCCAAGCCGCGCAGCTGTTCCGGTGTCATCTGGTCGAGATTGGGCGAGGAAGTCATGCCGCTGATTGTGTCAGAGTAGGTCGTCAACAGCGATAAACCGATGGGCTAATGGCAGGGGCTAAAGCACTGTGATCGCGCTGCCTGCGCCGACCCGCTGCCACGGCAAACCCAGTACCAAGGCTTGAAGTTGCTCGTTATCGAGTTCGACTTCCGATCCGTGACGGATGCCGGGCCAATGAAACTTGCCTTGGTTCAATCGTCGCGCTGCCAGCCAAATGCCCACACCGTCATGCACCAAGACTTTCATTCGGTTGGCACGGCGATTAGCGAAGAGGTATGCGCAGTGCGGCTTCGCCACACCGAACACCGCGATCACCCTGGCCAGCGCGGTCTCGGTACCGGCGCGCATGTCCATAGGCTCGGTGGCAAGCCAGATGGCATCGATCCGAATCATTCCAACAGGTCTCGCAGAAAGGTGGCACAGGCGACAGCGCTTTCGGTCGGCCAGTTCACTTTGACGGTGCCACGCGGGTGCTGGATTTCAATGCAGATACTTGATGAAGCTGCCTGCGAATGTCCTCCGGCTAGCGGCAAGGGCACTGGAATGAAAGCAGGTTGCAGCGCCATGGTTTTGTTCGTGAGTACCCTAATCCATTTATGTACGAGGTTCGCGTTAAGGCTGTGCTTCTGCGCGACGCTGGCAATCGATGCGCCGGGCTGGGCGCACTCTTGGACAACTTGGGCCTTGAAGGATTTTGAATAGGAACGGCGTTGTGACTGCATGGAAAGACCCGCTTAAAAGGCTAGAAATGGTGTCCACTTAAATTAGGTGGACACCATCGCCTTTGGCGTCGGGGTCAGGAAGGTGAGTTGGCCGGACGGTTACTTTCCGGTTACGTCTACAGCGCTAGATTAATCGAAATTGGATCCAAAAATATTTCAAACCTATATCACCTCATTGAACACCCCGCAGTATCGACTGCTGCAGGGGGATTTGGCGTGCCAGCTTCTACCTCGGCACGCCCATCACTTGAGAGGATCTGCGTATGTATACACCTTGCCCAAGCTGTAACTCTGGACGCGTCATCACTAAAAATATCGGTAAACAAACGGGAGGTTTAATTGGTGCCGCAGGCGGTGCAGCCAGTGGCGCCGCCGGTGCCCTGTCAGGTGCGGAAGCCGGCGCGGTACTGGGTGTAGTCGGTGGGCCGGTGGGCATTGCTATCGGAAGCATCGCCGGGGCGATTTTGGGTGGCCTGTTTGGCGGGGTCGCTGGCGGCATCGCCGGGGCCACGCTGGGCGAGCAGATCGACGACAACGTGCTGGCCAATTACCAATGTCTGGAGTGCGGTTACAGCTTCAGCGCCAGCCGTTAAGCCTTTGTGAACAGGCGTCGCTCGTTGATGAAGCGACGCTCTTTCCCCTTCATCTGTAAGGAATCATTCTCATGGCTCATCTCGTTGATACCATGGCCTACGCTGGCGCTACTCCCTGGCATGGCCTGGGCAACAACCTGCCCCGTAAACAACCTATTGAGGTCTGGCAGAGCGAAGCCGGCATGGACTGGCAGATTCTCGAAAGCCCGGTGCATTTCAAGTCGGACGCAGTCGGCCACCTGGGCACCATCCATTCTTTCCCCGAACAAAAAGTACTCTACCGCTCAGATACCAAGGCGCCGTTGTCGGTGGTCTCAAAGCGCTATCACACCGTACAACCCCGTGAGGTATTGGAGTTCTACCGCGACCTCACCGAGGTGTCCGGCTACGAGTTGGAAACCGCAGGCGTGCTTAAAGGCGGGCGCAAGTTCTGGGCGCTTGCACGTACCGGGCAAGGTGCAGTGCTCAAGGGTAACGATCAGGTCAACGGTTACCTCCTGCTCGCCACCTCCTGCGACGGCACTCTGGCCACTACCGCCACACCGACCACGGTGCGGGTGGTGTGTAACAACACCCTGACCATCGCCTTGGATGGCAGCAGCCGCGCCATCAAGGTGCCACACAACACTCGCTTTGACCCGGCGACGGTGAAAAAGCAGCTAGGCATCGCCGTCTCTGGCTGGGACGAGTTTATGTACCGCATGAGGGCTTTGGCTGAACGCAAGGTGCAGTGGCATGAGGCACTGGGTTTCTTCATGAACGTGCTTTGTGAAACCACTCCGACCGGTGCTCTGCCGGAGGTGCTGCCCAATGAGCGTGCCCTGCGCAAGGTTCAGGAACTGTACGAAGGGCGTGGCCGGGGTAGCCAGATTGACTCGGCACGCGGCACCGCCTGGGGTCTGCTCAACGCCGTGACCGAATATGTCGACCACGAACGCCGTGCGCGCAGCAACGAGTACCGCCTGGACTCAGCCTGGTTCGGCCAAGGGGCGCAAATCAAGCAACGCGCTCTGGATGCCGCTCTGCAACTCGCCGCCTAACTCTAACTCACATCAACCCTTGCGCCCGGTCAGCCTTGTGCTGGTCGGGCGTTTTTATGTCTGCCGGTGAATACGATGAAAGCAACGTCATTGAATAGTAGCACCCGTAAGAAACACACTGCCCTGCGCCTGGTCAGCACCAAGGAGCTGCCCCGCGAGGACTGGTTGCAGATCCGCAAGCAAGGCATCGGCAGTTCGGATGCCGCCGCTGCGGTGGGCCTGAATCCCTACAAGTCGCAGTTGGAGCTGTGGCTAGAGAAGACCGGTCGCGATGCTGGGCTACCGAAGGCCGATCCTCACGATGAGCAAAGCCCGCTGTACTGGGGCAATGTGCTGGAGCCCATCGTGGCTTGGCACTACAGCAAACGCAGCCAACACAAGGTTCGACGGATCAACGCGGTGCTACAGCATCCCGATCCGGCGCTGCCCTGGATGCTCGCCAATATCGACCGCGAGGTGATCGGCGCTCCAGAGGTGCAAATCCTCGAATGCAAAACTGCCGGCATAAACGGGGCACGCCTCTGGAAAGAAGGCGTGCCCGAGTACGTGCAATTGCAAGTCATGCACCAGCTCGCCGTCACTGGTAAGCAGGCCGCTGATGTGGCGGTCCTGCTCGGTGGCCAGCATCTGGAAATCCATCGCATCACACGCGACGAGGCACTGATTGCTCGGCTGATTGATCTGGAACGGCTGTTCTGGGATTACGTCGTCAGTGACACCTCGCCACCGGCCGACGGCACAGCGTCTGCGGAAGCGGCATTACGCTGCCTCTTTCCCGAGGATAACGGACAGACCCTGGACTTCAGCCAGCACACGGAACTGGCCAGCACCTTTCTAGAACTCAAGTCTATTCGCCAAACCATTGCCCAGCAGGAGACACGTGAAGCGCAGCTCAAGCAGGTTCTGCAACAGGCCATGGGAGAAGCCACCCGTGCCGAGTTTGCCGAGGGCTATGTCAGCTGGAAGAAGTCCAAGGACAGCATTGGCCTGGATGTCGAACAGATGCTCAAAGACAAACCCTACCTGCAGGCCCGCTATCCCAAGACCAAAGCCGGAAGCCGTCGCTTCCTGATCGCCTGAAGCAGCCTGTTCATCCTGGCCACCCGGACCGTTCAAGTCCCGGTGGCTTTTTTATTTGCAGATCAAGGAGTACCACCATGCTCAAAGGCTTAGCCATCACCCCGCCGGTACTCGGGCGCATTTCCATCGGCAAGGTCGTCGAGAAAAACGGCAAGCGTCTACCCGAAAAAGACGATCAGTTCACCATCACCTCGCAAGTCCAGAGTCGTGACGGCTGGTTACTGCACCCACTCAATGACGAACTACGCAATGGCCAGGATGGCAAGCTGCGCAGCATTCCGATCCGCTTGTTGTTCAACGAACCGGACCTCAACTTTCGCGCGGACTACAGCCTGTTCGACCGTACTACGGGCAGGCCGTTGTGCGTCGGCAATGGTGAAACTTGCAAGCGTTTGACCAAGGACGGCATCCAGTCGCTGCCCTGCCCTTCGCCAGATGGCTGCCCACTGGCCCAAGGCAATGCCTGCAAGCCCTACGGCCGACTGAACGTGGTGATCGGTGAAGATGATCCACTGGGCAGTTTTGTCTTTCGCACCACGGGGTTCAACAGCATCCGTACCTTGGCGGCGCGTCTGCAGTACTTCAGCGCCATCTCTGGTAATCGCTTGGCATGCCTGCCACTAGAACTGCGTCTGCGGGGTAAGTCTACGCGGCAGAGCCACGGGACACCGATCTTCTATGTGGACATCACCGTGCGTCACGGCATGAACCTGGAAGAGGCATTGCTGGAAGCCAAACAACGGGAAGAAGTTCGACAAGCGTCGGGCTTTCATCAGAGCGCTTTGGATCACGCAGCCCGTCAGGGCTTCAACAATGGCGCTTTCGAAGACAGCGAAGAGGACACCAGCGCCATCGTCGAGGAGTTCTTCCCCAACATTGAAGATCAGCCCAGCCCTGGAGGGCCCCAAGCCCAACCGGTAGCACTTGGAAAACCCTCACTGGCTCAGAAGCTGGAGGCTCAGGCTATTCAGAACAGCACTAGGCCATAGGTCCAGTAACGCTCTCCTCCTCCACAGCATGCCCCCGTTCGTATAGGACTATTGTCATGAAATATCACAAACTCAAAGCCGGTGAAACGACCGGCACCTACGTCATGGAATCACCAGTCACCGAAGCCGACATCCTTCAGATGGCGCAGCAACTGGCCATGAGTCGTCTGTCTAAAGGCCGGGCACTGACTGAGCCGAAGCAGGTGTTCAACCACTTGCAAACACTGTTGCAATACCATGAGTACGAAGTCTTCGCTTTGCTGTTGCTCGATTCCAAACACCGAGTTATAGGCTTTAGAGAACTGTTCAGAGGCACGCTGGATGGGGCCAGTGTGTACCCACGAGAAGTGGTCAAGATCGCCTTGGAACACAACGCTGCGGCCGTCATTATGGTTCACAATCATCCCTCCGGCGATCCAGAGCCCAGTCAAGCTGATCGCACCCTGACCACCATCCTCAAGAACGCTCTGAACATGGTCGGCACCCGGATATTGGATCATGTGGTGGTGGGCCATGAAGGTTGCGCATCCTTGGCCGAACGAGGTTACCTCTAACCAATGCCGCATATGAAGGTTGCCCCTGGAGATCCCCAGGGGTAAACCTTCCAAACAGGAAGTTTTTTATTTTTTTGTCTTGATGTGACAACACTGCCGTCATACCGAATCACATTATCCTCGACAATCTGCATGATCACCTCGCGCAACGCCCCTAAGGGCTGCCGATCTACGGAGACGCAACCAGAGCCTCTCACTCTCCGGCATCCTCGACCCTGACGAACGTCGCGCTGAACTCCTTGCATTGGCGATGTTGCTGTAAGCGATTCACAAAGCTAAACGCGTCGTTCAACTCGAAGCGCTGGAAGATATCCAACCCACGTCCAAGAATAATTTTCCAGCCAGTGTCAGTAGTAATGTCACGATCATGCTTAGTCCCTGTCGTGTCATACGCCCAGCTGAACTGAATACCCACCCCCGCACAGGCGTCGGCAATTTTCTGCAGGCTTTCGGTTTGACGATCACCGTTGAACTCATCCTCCACGGTGACTACATGTACAGCCACTTCCTCACCTGAGATCAGCTGCTTGCTGATCGTCTCCAGCAGCTCCATGAGATTGCGCAGTTGATGGAACATCCGCAGGTACGGATCTATAACGATGATCCGCTTGGCCCCTTTTAAATAGGGCCCAAACAATTTATCAAAGGTAACGCCGCGCTGATTCTCCTGAATAACCAGATGCTGAGGCTTCAGCTCTTGCTCTCTGCTCGCCGAAACAGCAAGTTGTTGAATAGGCAGAGGACTGGCTGCATCGCTATCCGACTCGCTGGGAACGACCTTAGCCATATCGAATAGATCCGACTCCGAGACGTCACTCGCCACTCGCCGGTGGTACTGGTTCGGATACTCCCCTTCCTCAAGGGCGCTGACCAGCCTCTCCACGCCATCTTTTCCTTGATAGGCAAAACGCACAGCTGGGTAGGTGGTGTCTATGCGCAGCAGCTGATCCTTGACCCGCTTGCGCCCTTCGATGGCACAGCGCAGCACATCTTCGACCTCCGACTCAGTCGCCTCACCATGTGGGAAGAGGATCTTCATCAGACCGGAGAAAGTTTTATTGATGCCGTCACGATCACGTGTGGAGATTTCATCCGACAACGTGAACAGACATTTGTAGCGATCCGAGAAGTCATGGCTGCGCAATGAACGGAGGATCTCGGCCAGATAATCGACCACAAAGCCGTAACCGCCGGAGAACATCTCCCCACGGATCACGTCCACCTCCCAGCCCGGAATGTAGCTGTGCAGACGGTCGAGGAAGGCGGAGTCGTGGAACTTCTCCGGCAGAGGGTCGAACAGGTCGCTGTGCTTGAGCATATACGGCACTGTGTGATCGGTGTTGCCCACGAATACCATGCTGGCCTCGGCCCCAAGGGTTTCCACTCCCCGCGAGAACGACTTGTTGGCCATGTAGTTCTTCATGATGTCGACCAGCGCCTTGTCCACGCGCTTCTGCTTGCCGGCGAACTCGTCGAAGGCCACCACATCCCAGTAGCCCACCAGACCGAGCTTGCCCGTGCCGTTGTGGACGAACAGCTTAGGCACCGTCACCTCGCCACCGGAGATCAGAATGCCGTGAGGCGAGAACTCCGAGTAGACATGCGACTTGCCGGTGCCCTTCGGCCCCAGCTCGATCAGGTTGTAGTTGCGCTCGCAGAACGGAATCAGACGGATCAGCTGCAGCAGCTTATTGCGCTTGCCGAACATCTGAGGGTTAAAGCCGACGCTCTGGATCAGCAAGTCGATCCACTCATCGGTGGTGAACTGCTTGCGGGCATCCAAGTAGCCCTCGAAGTCGAAGCGGGAGATCTGAATCGGCTTGAGCGATGCAAGCACCCACGGTGAGGCCGACTTGTCTTCGGTGTACTCGTACTCCAGATCGGCGATGCACCACACGCCGCCGACCAGCAGCTTCTGGTGGGACTTCACCGTACTGGAGTCGATCAGCACCTTCTTGATGCCGAGGTTGGCGAATTCCGCCTCGTAGACGTCATCCTTGTCGTTCAGGGAGACGCTGACGCGGTCGATCACCTTATGCCGGCCTTTCTCCTTGATGATAGAGCGTACCAGGCCAGCTTCATTGCGATGCACATAGTGCTTGCGCAGGATCTCCTTGACCGTCTCGATGCCGGCCTGGATCGTGGCCTCGTCGTTGGTGGCGCAGTATTGGCCCAACAGGTACTCCAGCACATAGGAGGGCACAATGGCGTTGCCCTTTACCGCCTTGACCAGATCCTTGCGGACGACCAGACCGGCGAAATACTGGTTGATCTTGTCATCGAGCTGACTCATGAAGGCTCCCGCTTAAAAATCGAATTCACTGGTGAACGAACGACGAATCGTATACCGAGCAGCCTTGTACCGGGTGAAATGCGAGGTGCCTTCCACCTGCTCTTCGAGCCGCAGCTCCACCTGCTGGTTGTTCGCCTCATCGGCCTTGCGACTGAGGATGAAGCGTACCGACAGCTCGCGTTCACGTGGATTTTCCGACGCAAAGTCGAAGGTCAGCTCATGCGCATCCGAGATCAGCTCACTGTCTAGGGTATACAGGCCAGCGCGCAGTCTGCGTGGCTGCTTCTTCTCGGTGACCGCCTCGGTCTGATACAGCACCACGGCCAATTGCCCGGTAGTGATCGTCTTGCCACCAGCGCCGATGAAATCGACTTCCACACGGCCCACATCGCTCTGACGTTTCTTGTTGATGCGGACCACCGGAATCACCACCTCCTGCAGCGTCGCCCCGCCATGCACGAAGCGGCTGCCGGAGCCTTTCAGACGCAGACGGTTGATGGACTTGGGTATCTGCACCTCCAGAGTTCCTTCCAGGCCCAGCTGGTTAGGGCTGAAGGTCTTGAAGCCAGCGTGGCTGCACAGGCCACGCCCCAAGACAAATCGCCGGTCGCGATACAGCACCTCATCACCATCCGGCTCAGTGCTGAGGAAGTCACTCTCCTCCAGGGGAAGGTTCTGGTAGATGAAGCCGTGGTCCGCAGTGATCAGCAGATTGCTGGCATTGGCATTGGTCAGCTTCTTCACCAGGCGGACCAGCTCGGACAGGGTTTCCTCTGCCGCCGCAAACACTCGCTCCTCGGTGTCACGGGTATCACCGGTCTTGTCGATCAAGTTGTGATAGACGTAGACCACATCGTTGTCACGCAGCAGCGCCCGTGAGTCAACCTGGTTCATGGCCAGCAGATCCTTGGCCAGCACTACCTCAGAGTTCGGCACTGCTGCTGCGAGGATCTTGCCGCGATTGACCGCCCCCTGAGCGCTCTGACCGTTCACCATGGCACCGCCACTGTCGTTTTCAGCCAGCTGCAGTGCCTGGTTGGGCAATAGCGCTGCCATGCCCAGCTGGGTGTAGCTCGGCAGCATCGACAGTGCAGGCTCAAGCTCGGCCTCGAAGCGGTCCTCGCGGCGAATCAGGCTTTGCAGCTCCTCGCCAACCTCGTAGCGGAATGCATCGGAGATCACCACGCAGACCTTGGTCTTGCGCTCGACGAATGGCTTCACATAGCGACCAAAGAAATTCCGCTGCAGCATGATCGGTGCGGCTTCCCAGCGATGCGCGGCATCGACGTGCTGCTGCCAGCGGTCATTGAGGCGCACCAGGAAATTGTTGGTGTAATGGTTTTCAACCTGAGTGTTCAGCTCCTCCAGCAACGAGGCCTGCCCCGATTCGCGGGCGTGATAGACGAACTTGCGGTACAACTGGTCGAGTCGATACCAGCTCTGCGCATACTTCTCCACGCCATCGCTCAGCGATGTCATCTCCAACTGCGCCGTATCCAGTAACTGCAGGAACTGCGCGGCATGGTCGACTGCCAGGTAGACATCCTCGAAGTGGGTAAACCAGTGGCTCTGCCGGCGCTGGCGCACCCACTGCTCGACCTCCTGCGAGGTCACCGTCCTCGCCACCACCTCATGCACCAGCTCACTGAGGATCTTGCGGTCGATCAGCTCGAAGTAGTCCAGCTCCATCAGCTTGCGGTAATCGAGCCCATGCAGCCGATCACTGATCTGCAGCACTTCGGCGCACTGCTCGGAGAGCAGCTCGAAGCTCTGCTGATGGGAGCGGCTGTCCTTCCAGCGCTTAAGGAACACCAGCGACTCGGCCGACAGCCGTGCCTTGTGCTCCGGATCGGTTCCCATCAGGAAACAGGCCTTGAACAGCTCGATGACGAAGTCATGGAGGCCCGGCTGGTCCGAGACATAACCGTAGGCACGCCTCATCTGCTCCCACAGGAAGCCACTCAAGCCACTGCTCTCGATCAGCTTGATTCGCGCATCGCCGGCACTGGCCAGCTCAGCCAGCAGTGCCTCCAAAATCACATCCAAGCGCGGCTCAGCGTCGGCACAGACCGCCAGCATCTTAAGACGCAGCATGTTGTTCGAGTCCACCTGCTGCTGCAGCTTGCGCAGATCCTCGCGCCGCTTGGCGGACTCAAAAAACGCAGCATGGGCTTCCAGCAACGGATAGCAATCTGGCCCCAACTCCAGCTCAGCCAGCCACAGGGCGACCTGATCGGTGCGGAAGCTATTGCCACTGGCCAGCTGCACGTCGAGCAGCCAGTTCTCCAGATGTGGCGGTTCTGCACCCTCGCGGTAGAGCAGAAACTTCTGCTCCGGCTGCTCGCGCAGGATGCGGTACTTCACGCAAAACTCGTTGTTGGCCAGCTCGATCTTCTCGACCCCCGGCAGCTCCAGAGCCTTGAAATCAGAGCGGAACTCCAGGCGGTTGTCGTACCAGAAGACGATACGCTGCTTCTCGAACAGGTTGGTCAGCGCCTGGGTGATCTTCGGGTTGCTCATGCCACAGCCTCGATTTCTTCCTCTTCATCCAGCACCTCCTCAGGTACTGGTAGTGGACCGCTGACCACCACATTGCAGCGCAAGCGCTGCAGGAGTGCTTCACGCCGTGCATGGCAGAAAGCCTGAAAGTCCTCAAAACGCAGGCTGTCACTCTCGTCCAGCAGCAGATCGGCCGGTTTGATGCCACAGCCCTTGTCGGCCAGCCATTCGATCAGCGGCATATCCTTCTTCGAGCGGTTCTGCGAGGCATTCAGCAGGTGCAGGTTGGCAATCGAGTTCCAGTTGAGCGAGTTCCGGTAGAACGCCATCAACTCAGGATCATTATTGAGGAAGCCTTGCTTGGATAGCTCTGCCTTGGTGAAGGCGCTCTGCGGATGCAGGTGATCAACGTCCAGCTGCAGGTTTTCGTTGATCTCGGGGTACAACAAACTCAGTACCGAACGGCACCGCGAGTCCCCATGCTCGATGTCGATCAGCCCTCTGAGGTAGGCCTCGTCGAAGCGCAGATCCTTGTTGGTCGCAGTGAATGCTTCGATGATTTCCTCCAGAGGGAATCCCTTCTTGCCAAGATGCCTGGCAAGCAGGCGCTGCATTTTCGTGAGCACACCATCGGCTTGACCGCCAAACACCCCACGCAGCAGCACCATATGCAACCAGCGCGATAGCGCCAGGCGCTCATCGCGCAAATGGTTGATGTTGTTGATGCTCAGATAAAGCGGCTTGCCCTGGAAGAGCTGCTTATACAGGTAGAAGGCCAACGGGATGACAGCATTCTTTGCTCTCAGCGAATGGTCATTCAGACCGAATAGGCGCAGTAGCTTGAAGGTTGCGACGATACAGGATCGGATCTGCGGCCACTGCGCCTGAATGACACTGACCTGATCAGTATCGAAATTCTTGACCTTGAACCGCACATCGGCGCCGATCAGCATCAGACAGGTCTTCAGAACCCAGTCACGGGCAATCGAGAACTGCATCTCCGAGCTCTGCCTTACCTCAGCGACCAGCTCGTCGATGTCCTTACGGGCATCGCCCTGCCAGTTGGCAATGGCGATGGACATCAACAGGTCGGAGAACGCCAGCGGCGTACCCCCGCTATTGGTGCGAATGAACACGTCAAGGACATGGTCGATGTCCTGACTTTCCTCGTTGTAGTAGTGGATGACCTCCTCCCGCCGGACGAGGTAGTACAGACGATTCAGGGTCTTGACTGCAAACCTGTTGCTAGCCAGCCCTTGCTCCGCCAAGTAGGGCAGCACAACCTCCATCAGTATCTCATCATCAGAGCGCACATCGGGCAGGCTCAAGACCTTGCCCACTTCGAACCAATACGAGGTTCTATCGCTCTTATACGATGCCGCCTGCTTTTCGGTCAGGAAGCGGAAGTCGTACTGGGCCATCGACTCGTTGTCATCTCCTTCAACGCCCTTGCTCAGGTTGAGATAGAGCCGGCGTGGCGGGAGAACCTGATTGTTTCGCGTGTTGGGCCACCAGACTCGAGGCTGCTTGTAGGCATAAGTTCCTTTCAGGCCGATGTAGATTGAGGTCAGCCGCTGCTGCCCATCTATGACCGCCTTGAAGTCCTTGAAGTCCCCCTGAGTCGGGACATAGTCGTTGGACTCCTTGAAGCGCTGGCAGTAGTCGGTCAGGAAGCTGTAGAAGCGGTATTTGTTCTTGATTTCCGGACTCGTCACATCCCACATCATGAAGGTGTTGATGGGGTACTCACGCATCAGGGAGTCAAAGAGCGTGCAGATCTGCTGCGTCGACCAGACGAAATTGCGCTGGATCGCCGGCAACAAAAATGTCCGGTCATCGATGTTGCGTATTGCCTGGCGAATCGTGATCGCCTTTTCGAATCGGCCTGCCATATCAGTCTTCCTTGGCTTCCAGTCCTGGAATTTTCTTCAGGGCTGCTCCCAGCTTGAGGTAGTTGGACTTAACCCCAAGGTCAAGATCCAGCTGCACCTGCTCGGTGGCCAGCGGGTAGAGGGTTTCGCGCTCGTAGTCGTCCAGCTCCAGCAGCTGCTTCTTGATGCTCTCCGCTTCCTTGTTGGCCTTGGTCTTTTCGCCCTGGCTGGCTGAGGTGCTCATGGCCACCTGCTGCAGGTAGTCCAGTCGCGCAGCGAGCTTCTTACGGAAGTCACGGAGGTACTGCAGCACCACGCTGACGGTGTCCGGCCGGTAGCGGTGCTGGTAGACCAAGGCGCTGAAGGTACCCTTGGGGCTGGAGAACAGCCAGTAGATCGGGCGCTTCTTGTAACGTTTGACGTGATCGGCGTAGAAATCTTTGAGGAAGTACTTGCGCACATCCTTGCCCAGCGCCTTTTCGATAAAGGCCAGGTTTTCCTCGTAGCGCTCCTCGCCAAAGGTCACGCGCAGGAACTGGCGGAAGCGCTCGGTCACATCATCGGCGAACCATTCACCATCCAGCAGCGGGATCACGTTGTCTTCATCCGGCATGAAGCGCGGCGCAGGTACCTGTCGCAGGTAATCCGCCAGCGACTCGCCCTGGTTGGCCAGCACCAAGCCCGGCTTGTCCAGGCTGTAACGGCCGAACATGCAACCCACTGCATAGCTGAGGTACTCGGCGATGGTGTCTGCTCGCAGACGCTCCTCTCTCTCCTGCGCCGTGGCCTTGCCACCGTAGCGGTATGTAGGATTGCAGGTGATGGTGACCTCCTCGATAGGCACCTCGGGGGTCAGATCGTCCTGTAGGCCATATGCATCGATGAAGATTCGGTTGTTTTCTTCCTCCAGCCGCTGCATGTCGTCAGTCATGCTCTGCCAAAGGGTGCGTAGGTACGCGTAGCTGTCCTCCAGCGTCTTCCCTCGATGAACGGGCGAGAGGAGCGGGAGGTTGGTGAAATCCCAAGAGGTTTCATAGGCATCCCAGTCAGAGCGGGACAACTCTGAAGCCGCATGGGCAAGATCCACTGTTCTCTCGATTTTCGGTGGAAATGGCAATCTTCCAACTGCGCCCTCCCCGTAATCCATAGTAGGAGATGTCGCTGCAATAAGTGCGTCGACGACGGATGAGTTCAAATACGCAAGCATCAGCCACCGATCTCTAGTATGTTCGATCGGTATTGCAGATCCCTTGCTCTCGAAAGCAAAGTGACTTGGAAGCAATCGCATCGACATCGACGCGATTGTCAGGGTCGACCAAGTTAGCCCACCCTTGAAAAAATGCTGAATGTTTTGAGGACGCGATAATAGCTTCCCACTATCATCTTTGAAGTTCTTTATCCGCGCGCCTTCGTTCTCCCAATCAAGCAAATGCTCATAATTACCGTACCATCTACGAAAGCTTCCACCCTTCGAACATGGGAACCAACGTCGCGCTTGGATATCGCTATCTCCCGACGCTACAGCAGAATTATTTCTTTCTACTTCATGCCACAGCCTAAGAAATTTATCGTTGCTTCCAGTCTTAATGCCTTGTCTCGGGGGAAAATGATCCTTTACCGTTCCACCCACCTGATAAATATTGATAACTTGCTTTGGAAGAGTGAAGGAGATTGGAGTACCTGGGAGCGAACGAAACACCTTTGACTTCATCTCGTAGCGCCAGGGCGAAACTGGGTTTTTGATTGCCTCAAGCAACTTTGCTGACTGATGCTCCCTTCTCTTGAATTGCTCCAAGTTGAAAAACACGCCCGTACTTTCTGTTTTCCCGACCTCAAAACAGAAAGCGCAAATCGGGACCGCTGCGCTATCAAACATTGTGTGATATTGAGGTTTGACCAGTGAAATAAGCTGACCAACCTCAAGAAGCTTTGACCGAAGCTCCTCAAACGAGGAAAGATACATCCATGTGAAGGGAGTCATTAGACCCGTAACACCTAAGCGTGGCAGCATTTCGCTGACCCTGAGGATGAACATCGAATACAGGTCAGACTTTCCACTTTCGTAATTTGATTTCGCCAACTCCTGTAGATCTGCATTCATCCCTTTCCCGCCCATATACGGCGGGTTAGCAACTACAACATGATATTTATTCGAGAGAAACTCGGCCATACGTAGCACAGCCAATACGCGCCCCTGCACTTCTTTCAGCAACAGATCGCCACCAAAGTCCTTTGCCGCTACCAGCCGAGCCGTCTCCACTGGATCCCGCAGTTTAGGTACGATCAGCGAGCCAAAGTTTTTAGCCTGCTCAAACTGCAAGAGTGTCTCGCGCAGCTCATCCGTGAACAGGTCACGCCCCATGATGGCAACCACGTCGTGCAGCTCATCCTGGGTGAAGCTCACATTCTCGAGCACGCAGATATTGGGCTGTGCCTTCATGCGCAGGAAACGACGCCTCCCGAGCCGAGCGGCGGCCTTCATCACAAGCGCAAAGGCCGCCAGCGCTCCGGCACGGTCGTCGATCTCAACTCCATAGAGGTTATGGGTCAGAATCAGCGCCGGGATCTCGGTCGGGTCATAGCCCTCTTCCTCGTAGATTGCGTAAAGCAGATCGAAGGCGTAGGTCAGCATATGCCCCGACCCGCAGGCCGGGTCGAAGATGCGGATTTCTTCCGGTCTGGAGATGCGCAGGAAGTCCGTCTCCGACTCTTCCGGCGCAATGTAGTAGTCCATCCTCTCGGCCAGCTTCGACTGCGGACGGTTGAGCAGCCACAGGCGGCCCAGCGAGTTCTCGACCAGATAGCGGACGATCCAGTGCGGGGTGAACAGCTGCGTCGCGGCGGGGATGTTCTCCGCAGAGATCTTGATGTTCTTCTTCAGTCCGGCGAAGACCTCATCCTTCTTCTCCGCGATATAGAATTGGTAGAGCCAGCCGATGACCTCAACGTCCTGACAGACTTCCTCATTCATCACCTCACGCAGACTGGTAACTATGGAACCTTGCGACAGCAAGTCTTCGGGCATCAGCAGTTCGGTATAGTCGGCGATCTGCTCGAAGAGGAAGGGCATCTGCCCATACCAGTGGTTGCACACCGACACCAGCAACAGGCGATATGCCTCTCCTTGAGGATCGGAACTGGGTGCCTTGCCGGCCAACAGATCCAGAACCTTTTCTCGCGTCTTGCCAGTGACTAGCTCCTCGTCCAGGAGCGCCATCTTCGCCTCGGCGAGGATTTCCGGGGTGATCTGTCCCTCCATGGGCGTCAGCACACGGGGATTGGTGAAGCCGTTCACATCGAGGAAACGCAAGGCGCAGAAGCGGTTGAACCAGGTGTAGGCGACCCTCTCGATTACCTGCTCCTTGCTGGACTCCTGGATCTGCCTTTCCAACTGAGCCACAGCCTGCGGATTCTCGCGACGCGCAGCACTGCTGGCGTGCAGCACCTGGATCAACTTGGTTTCGACCTGCTTGCGCAGCTCGGTGCGGGCAGCCTGGGCAAACTTCTTCAGCTTGGCGGTTTCCATCTTTCCAACTCTCCTGCTCCCGGCACTCGACCGGGCAGTCTCAACCTAGAGTGGCCCGCAGCAGGCAGGCCACTTGAATTCGTTACAAAATCAGATCTGTACGCGGTTACCGGCTTGGATCTCTCTCAGCCAGGCCTCGCGCTGCTTCTGCAGGTAATCGTCCAGCTCGGCCTCGCTGGTGAGCCACGGCTTGCCGTAACCGACCTTGATCTGACGCGCCTGTACGATGCGCGGCTCAGCAACTCTCTGCGGCGGCTGGCCGGGCGGCACATTGCCGCCCCCCGTCAGTTCCTTGCTGGGCTGCGGTGACGGCTCGGGTTGCTCGGGCTTTACAGGTTGTGGGCGGGCCAATAGTTCGAGGTTAAGCAACAGTTGCGGGTAGCGCTCATCCTCGAAACGCCGGCGCTGATCACGCAGTACTGCAATCAGTTTTTGTCCATTCAGTGCCTGGCGAGCAGCACTAAAGGAGGATGCCAGTTGTTCCTTGTGCCCCACACTTAGCCCTGCGTAGCCGTCAGCACCACACAGGCGCTGCTCCAGTTCGTCGAGCAGTTGCTCGCTGGCTTGCTGCTCGCTGGCCAGTTGGTTGGCAATGGCCAGCTGGAGCGTCTCCAGCTGCGGCCTGACCTGCTGTAAGCGGTTACCCTGCCAGGGCCTGCTGTCGGCCAGCACGGCACGGATAGCCTCAACCTCGACGACGTTCACATAGGTGAAGTTGTCTTGCTGCTCCTGCATCAGTTGGCGGGCCTGATCGTAGATCTCACGCAGCGGGCTGCGCATGAAGCGCTGCAGCGGATCAATGATTTGCTCCTTGGTTTCGAGCAGCGCGTCTTCCGCACGAGACAGGTCGGTCAGGAACCAGCTGGGGTTTTTCGCGGCGATTTCCTTGAGGGTCGCCAGCACCCCGTCTAGAGTCACCAGGAAGGGGTATTGCGTCTTCTGGCCGTGCAGCTCGGCAAGCTCCAGCTCCAGATCCTTGATGGCATCGATGGTTTCACGGGCCAGGGCGCGGGCCTCGTTGCTGCTGGTCGGCCGATCGAAGAAGTCGGCGAAGAAATCCTTGAGCGTCCGCACCTGGGAGGCAGTGAACTCGATCTGCGGCTCCAGCACCAACGTGGAATGGGCGTTGGTATTGCGCAGGCTGCGCTCCAGGATGTCCCCCTCCAGCGGGTTGCTGTCCTGTCGCACCTCGACCTTGCCGCGTGCGCAGAGCAGCGCGAGGTTGCAGAGGATGGCGGCGTAGTACCAGCCATAGCTCTTGCGCTCGAATCGCTCCAGCAGACTCTTCACCGTGGTCCGCACGCCACTGCGCGCATTGGTCTGGATGAAGGCCAGCAGCTCCTGCTCCGGCTCGCTCAGGCTGGTGACGTCGTTGCCCAGCAGCCCATCCTGCCCCTGGCGCAGGTATCTGCCGACGTCGTTTTCGCTGAACGCCACATCGCGCAGCATGCGCAGGTTCGGATAGGTGGTTTCGATGAGCTGGTAGAAACCCTTGAGGATGCGGGTCTGGCCATCGTTGCTGGACACGTCCACATCGGCCGCATTGATAATCAGTTGCGCGTGGCCGAGAAGATACTTGGCACGCTCCTGCAACTCGGCCAGACGCTCGGTGTTCTGGAAGCCCTTTGCATCGAGTATGCGTTTGACCGCCTCCTGCTGAGTGTTGCTGTTCTGCCTGATGTACTTCTCGGTGCGCTTGTACATAGTCAGGTCTTGCATGAAACGCGCGTCGGCGGGCAGCACGACACGCAACTCATCGCGCCCCATGCTCTGCATGCGCTGCACCGTGGGGTTGTCGAAGTTGTCGCTGAGCGGCGTGACGACGTGGATGGCCAGCTCATGCTCGCGGCTGAGCACCCGGTCATCCATCTTGCGCGCGTAGGGGTAATCCTGGCCGTTCTCGTAGCGGATCTTGCGCTGCTTGATTGCGCCCTCGAACAGCAGCCCCTCCAGCTCCTTGATCACGTCGGCCGACTCGACCTCGGTGTTCTTGATCTCTTCCTCTATGTCCTTCTCTTCGTCGGTCAGATACTCGTAGAGATCACCATTGCGCTGGATGTAGGTCTGCAGCTCCAGCAGGTTGAGTGCGGCCTCCAGCTTCTTGCGCTGGGCTGGTACATCCTCGCCGAAGCGTTCCAGCATCAGTACGCTGAGGTTGCGCAAGGTGGCCTTGAACTCCTTGACGTACTTGACCAGGAACAGCGCCTTGAGCACGCGCACGGCGTAGGGATCACCCAGGTGACGTTCGGCGTTGTTGATCGCGCTCTGGATCGAGCTCTTCAGCGCGCCTCGAATGCCTTCGAACATACGGTCGAAGGTCGCCAGCTGGCCAACCGGCTCATTGTCGATGGCCATGGCCACCTCGCGGAACACACCGAGCATGGAGCGCTCACCTACCGAGTTGGCCTTGCCCTCGAAGCCGTTGTGCAGTGAAATGCCGCGGATGGCCGACTGGAACAGCGGGAACTGGTAGGGCACGAATGGATAGCAGTAGGTGAAGTGCTCAAGATCGCGGAAATTCTGGTAGTGCTGACCGCCATCAGCGAACTCGAAGAGCGTCTTGAAGTTGTTGAACTGCTGGCCGTAGACGCTTTCCAGCAGTCCAGTGCCCACCGAGTTCTTGGTCAGCAGGCGCTTCTGGATCACCTCGGCCACATCGGCGCTGGTCAGCTTGAGGCGGTTGGCGAAGCGCGCCTGGATCTTGGTGAAGTCGTTGCTCTGCTGCTTGCTCATATCGCCGAGCACGGAGTTCATGTCCTCCTGAGCTGTGACGATGATCCAGGCTCGCCCCTGGCACTTGGTCGCCAGGCTTTCAGCGACGGTCTGCAGGTTGGTCATCAGCTTGGTGTTGTCGGCGACGTATTGCCCCACCTCGTCAACGAAGAAATTCAGGCGGAAGTTGGCCGGCTGCTTGTCCAGCCAGGCCTTGACCTGGTTGCCGAAGTCTTCGATGGAAACGCTGTACTGAGTGCGGTACTTGTCGAGGATGCCCTTGGCCAAAGCCGGATCTTCGCCGGTGATCTGCGCATAGGCCTTGGCAATGTTGCCGGACTCAAGCAGGGCCTGTTCACGTCCGCGCCCCCAGGGCTTTTTGGCGATGATCTGGTAGGCGTCCTTGAAGGCCTCGAACTGTTCGCGGCTGTCGAGATCACGCTCGAACTGGGCAATGTAGCCCTGCTTGCCGAAGTAGCCGCACATCTCGTTGAAGACCTTGACGAAAACCGACAGCAAGGCGTCGATCTGGGTCTTGCTGATGATGTCGGCCTTCTGATCGATGTTGAACAGGATGCTCTTCGAGGGGATGGTGACCGCCTGTTTGAGCTTGCTGCGCAGCAACGCATCGTCCCCGTGGATCTTGGGCAGAAAAATTTCCAGGGCACAGGTGCCATCGATGCAGCGATTTTCCAGTAGCAGAGCCAGCATCTTGAGCAGGTGCGACTTACCCGAACCGAAGAAGCCCGAAACCCATACCCCGTTGGCACCGTGGTAATCGGTGTAGGCGTCGAGGAAGTGCTCCAAGCGCTTGGCAACCTCGTCGGTAAGGACGTACTCGCTCAGTTCATCATACAAGCTGGTCTCATCGTCGGCCTTGATCACCCCCTCGATGGGGCGGCTGACGGGGTTCAGGAAAATACCGTTGAGTTCCATCTACTACTTCCTCAGCCCTGAATCTCGAAAATATTGAATGCGCGGTAGTACTTGTCGTCGTGCAGCAGGCCGAACAGCTCCAACGAAGCCCCCTCCTGCAGTGAATGACGGTACTCGCCAGGGAAGAACATCACGGTTGGTTTTCCCTTGGCCGTGCTCTGCAGGTTGTTGAGCACGTTGTGCGAGCGAATGTAGGGGAACACCTCGCCAATCCCGGAGAGAAACAGAACGTCGTACTCCGCCCCAGCGAGGCGCTCGCCAATCGCCGGGACCAGGTACTCTTCGACGCCTAGGACATTCTGCAGCAGCTCCAGCAGGGCATCTTTCTCTACCTCGGACTCGACAGCGAGTATCTCGTCCCAGAGGCTGCTGTCATCGCTACTGCCATCGCGGGCCTTGAGCAGCTCAATGGACAGATCGTAAAGGTTGATCTCCATGACGCGCACGCCACGTCCCTGTAGGCAGCCGATACTCATGCTGGCCAGGTTGTTGACTAGCTGCCGCTGCATGCGCTGCATCTCGAAGGACTCGGAGGCTTTGAACTCGCAAATGTAGAACGGCAGGTCGTTGTTCAGCCCTTTCATCTCCAGAAATCGCTGGCTGCTGATTACGCCCAGCAGGTGCTCGAAGCGCGTGGCCAGGGGCTGCTGGCTGATTTTTCGGCTCATTGAAGCCACCTTTGAATTTCACTGTCCGTGGCTGGAAAAACCAGCAGATGTTCGCGCCCATGCTTGGCTATCAATCGGACCAGATGCGGGGTAAGCAGTGCAGGCTGGATCTGACCTTGCTCTGAGAGCAGGTCGGACTCGCGCAGCATCTGAAATACACTGTGGCGCAAACGCTTTTGGGTGGAGACTGCAATTTCATCCAGCTCCTTATGCCAAAGCGCCTTGGCGTTGTAGAAAGCCTCATAGTCAGTAGTCATGATCCGGTGACGCCGGCTGAGGTAGTACTCGTGCAGTACCTCAATGGCAAAATCACGGATGAAGCCATAACGGCGACAGACCGCCGACCAGAGCAAGTAACTGCGCTCTCGCCGGTTACCGTCGACCAGAGCCTCCAGTTCTTCGATATCAAGCAGTTCAAGTCGCCCGAACAACTCGATGCTAATGCGCTTCGCAGAGCTGGCTGTACGCGCCTGCAGGAGGTTGCCATTACGTACCTCTGCACGGGTCTGCGACCAGTCGCGCAATGACAGGTAACGCTCGGCAACCAACGGGGCTTCCTGCAGAAATAGACCACCCGTGGTGAATGACAGACGGTAGCGCTCGGCACTCATGCTGACCCCAAAGTCGCATCATCACTTGCCCCACCAGCTTTAACCCACGAATCGACCTCAGCCTTCTGGAATTTCCAGAGCCGCCCCACCTTGTGCGCAGGCATGTGTCGCTTTGCGATCCATGCATAGACAGTGTCCTTACTCACGCCCAAGTGCTCACCGATTTCCTCGACACTCAACCACCGATCGGTCATTTCCAGATCCATATCGATTAAGAGTCGAAGATTTTAGCTGACTTGCTAGGGTTAAGACTGATTTATTTGGGTCAAGCCTGTTAAGGAGCACTAAAGAAATCCACTGAAGCACCTGACGCATCAGTGACAGCACCTTCTATCAGGCTGACACGCCCAACGCTGCCCATGCCCTCCCCTTAGCCCTCTGCCGGAATCAACTCCTGCAGAATCACCAGTTTCCTTTGCAACTGCTCAATGTGCGCTTTCTCAGCCCGCAGTGCTGAACGCAGCTCCCGAATTTCCATCCCCCAAATGCGAGCCCAACGCACATACCTTTTGAAGTCGAGAGCCATTTTCCAGAGCTCGCGTAGCCCCCATCAACAGCAATGCGCCTATAGAAACCCCATCCCACGCAGCCATGTTCGCCCCCTTCAAAACCCTGATAATTCCGAAGACAGCAAGACGATATGTAGCTCAAAGTGACACGTCTATAATGTAGACTTATACAGGTAAAGAATTCGAGCATACGGAGAGGGTATGAAGCCAAGCAATCCATCGAACAGGTTCGCTGGGACCTAGCTCTTCGCTATCGCCTGATTGAAACCGCAGCCTGGCGGGAGGGCCGGCTGACCACGGGACACTTGATACAGAGCTTTGGCATTAGTCGGCAGCAGGCGTCCAAGGATATCAATACCTACATCACCGAACATGCGCCCAAAAACTTGACATATGACAAGCAACTCAAGGGTTATATGCCAAGCAAGCAGTTCAAGCCGCTGCTCATCGACGACAGTGCCAGCGCACGTCCAACAGTGGTGGTAATGCTTGATAGTTCTGAAAAGAGATAAAAAGGCATCAAGTGCGTAGGGGCCGGGGCGTTTTGGATTTGCCTTTCAAGCAGTAGTACCCCGCCAACATCAGCAAATACCCAACCCACTTGTAGGGCAGTAATTTCACCATGAACCCTGCTGCTGTCCAGTCTTCCCAGGAACCGCCCCCTCCGCCCAAAAACAATGCCACAGTCAGCAGCTGGGTAAACACAACGTATGCGCCACCAAACTTCAGCAGAAAAATCCAGACTCGCTTACGTTTGGCTATGTACTCCGACTCACTGCCAGCACTCGACCGTATGCCACCCAGCACTGCCCCGAGGACCAAAAGGCCTACCGCCCCGGACACGAGTGAAAGTGCGGTGGACGCCTCTGCCAGATCCCCTTTACCGCCATACAGGTAGATGTAGTAAATCAGGAAGACCAAATAGAGGGCGAAACCAATCCTGAAAGGACGAGACATCATCGCAAAGCCGATCAACGCGACGACGATACCGATAACCCACACCATTCATTGCTGCTCCTGCCAGTTCGCTGGATAACCAAGCGAGGTCCATCACCAAAAACGCGACCAGCATAATGCCAATAGGCCGCCACTAAAAAATGAAGCCTTCGCCAAATGCTTATTGGCGAGAAAATAGCTTGACTTGCTTTCGTTCTATCCCTACCGCTTGCAGTTACACGTGCAGCGCCTGAATACTGGTTAAGCATACAGGTAAATATTTCAACCATGCACCTCCGCGCAAGGCCTTGAAAATGCGCGTTGCATCTGAAGAAAAACCCCGGGATATGGGCGTTTTGTTGACAGTTTACCATGCCGAATCAAAGTGCCATCATACAGGCAGAACAGATTGCGCCGATCTATTGGTTTCACCCAACGCAATCTCATCCGGGATGCGATATGCCATCAGTTATTTGGTATGCGCGATCAACACCCTACAGACAAGGACGTGTGCATGCCTTTGCCCTCCCCTTCCATTGCACTCAATGCTTCTGTAACAAGACCACGAGCCAAGCAGTGACGCACTGACCTCGTGAACGGCCCTGAACGCGACCCGAATGCGGCAACTGCGGTTGTAACCTTCTCGGGCCGGCCCCCTTCTCGCACGACGAGAAAAGACCAGCGATTACTTGAATATCCCAGCGCATAAGCCTCTGTGCACCCTATGCCATGCCTTCGCGCAGACCATCAACACTTAAAGGAATATCACCATGCTCGAAAGCCAGAAAGAGTTCGCCACTTACTTGAAGAAAATGCAGGTGCTGCTCAATGACCAAGCGTTTTCATTCGATCAGTCATTGCTTCCAAAAGTGATGGAGACCGAGCTTGTAGTGCCCGTGATCGGGGCCTTCAGTGCCGGTAAGAGCTCGCTGTTGAACGCGCTGATGGGCAAGGACATCTTGCCGGTCGGGATTGCGCCAGAAACTGAACTGGCGACCGAGCTTCGTTATTCCTCCGAGCCTTATCTGCTGGCGATCAAGCCCGACGGCGTGCAGGAACGTTTGCCTGTTGAAGCACTGAGTACCATCAACCGTCGTTCCAGCGAGTTTTCTCACTTGCGCCTGTACCTCGACAGCGAGGCGTTGAAAGCCATTGCGCCCCTGGTGCTGGTCGACATGCCGGGCTTCGGCTCATCGCTGGAAAACCACAATAAGGCCATTGCTTACTACCTGCCGCGCGGTGTGCACTTCGTGGTGCTGACCAGCATCGAGGACGGCAACATTACGCAGTCGATGCTGCGCAAACTCGACGAGCTAAAAACCTACAACACCGATTTCACCTTCCTGCTGAGCAAATGCAACCTGCGCGCCGCCGACCAGGTTGAAGACGTGCAGGCCTACATTGACGACCAGCTCGGGGTGTATTTCGGCGAGCACTACCGCAGCATCACTATCGGTAACCGTGGTGGTGAGGAACTGACAAATGCACTGACCGCATTGCAGCCTGACGTGCTGTTCTCGCGCCTGTTCATCGACATCCTCAAGGACCAGAACTTCGAAGTACTGGCGCAGATCAACCTGGCGCTGAGCATGCTGAAAAAGGACAAGGCCGAGAGCGAGCAAACCGCACGCGCACTCGAGCAGGCCTTGGCCAAGCTGCTGGAGCAACGCAAAGACGTCGAGTCGGACCTGAAAGATCGCTACTCGGGGAAAATGCTCGACCGTAGCCTGCGCGGCCTGGACAACGCCCTTAACGACTCCCTCGACGAACTGGTCACCTTGGGCAGCAGTAAGAACCCGAGTGCCCTGTCGAATGCACTCTCCGACATCATCCGCAGCAGCCTGTCCAGCACGATCAAATCTGAAGTGCAGGACATCTCCACCAACATGGTCGACCGGATTGCCAGCAACCTCAGTGCCACCAGCAGCCAGATGTCCGTACTGGACATCAGCGGCAACTGGAGCGAGGAGCTTTCCAGCAAAGTCAAGTTCTCGCTGGAGCGCACCACGGAAATGCTCAGCGACTGGTCGACACGCCTGAGCAATCGTGCCGAGGAAGACAAGAACAGCGGCGTCATGCTCTACCGCAGCCTCTCTACCGTGCTCGCTGTCACCACCACCGTGGTCAATCCGCTGGTAGAGCTGGTGATCATCTTCTTGCCCGAAATTCTCAAGATGTTTAACGGTGGCGGTAACGAGCGCGAGAAGTTTCGCCAGAAACTGACCGGCGAAGTGTTCCCCAACATCAAGGCGGAACTGCGCGGAAAAATTCCTGCAATCATCGACGAGCAGCTCAACGCCATGCTGAAGAAGATCAGCGACGGTTTCGAAGAGCAGATCACCAAGCAAAAGCATGTGATCGACTCAATTGCACAGGAAAGACTGCAGCTTGAAGCACAGATCAGCGAGAAGACTGCTGTGCTGGAAAACCTTGCCACCGCAGTAAAAGCCGCTGCAAACGAACACCTCTACAAGTAAGGCGAACGACCTAATGGATTACCAATCACTCGTCGCTTTTAGCGAAAGCCTGCACACGCTGGCAGCAAGCAACCAGGACCTGTTTGAGCGCGAAATCGAGCAGTTCAAGCGGCTGAACGGCATCGACCAACCGCAACAGCTCGCGCAAGCGTGCCAGACGTTGCAGGACCAGAACCGGCTGATGAACATCGGTATTGTTGGTCGTGTGAAAGCCGGAAAGTCATCGCTGCTCAATGCGCTGATTTTTAATGGCGAACCGATCCTGCCCAAGGCCGCAACACCCATGACCGCTGCACTGACCACCATTACCTGGGGCGAAGTGTTCCAGGCCAAGGTTGAGTTCTACAGCGAAACGGACATCGCCGCGATCCGCTTCAAATCGGACCAGTTCGAGCAACGCCTTGCCACGCGCAAGCGCGAATGCCTGGAAGAGCTGGTGAAGCGTCGTAACGCCCAAGCCAATAGCGCGCCCCTCGATATGGCGCAGCTGACGATCATGGCCGATAAAAAAGCCTTGAGCGAACTGCAACGCGAAGAAGGCTTGTTCGCGGCATACGACCAGTTCCAGCGCATGAAGAGGTCAGGGCTCGATGCGGCCACCCTGCACTTGCACAGCGAGATTCAGGCAGGTAACCCGAAAGAGCTGGCGGCTCGTCTGTACAACTATGTCGGTGCCGACGGCACGTACATGCCGTTCACCAAGACGGTTCATGTCGCCATGCCGCTGGAGGCACTACGCGATATCTGCATCATCGATACCCCCGGCATGAACGATCCGGTCCAGTCGCGCGAAGAGCGCACGGTCGAATTGCTGAAAACCTGCGACGTGGTGTTCATCGTCAGCCCGGCCGGCCAGTTCCTCAATGAGCAAGACCTTGAGGTGATGGGGCGTATTACCCAGAAGGAAGGCATTCAGGAACTGGTACTGGTGGCCAGCCAGATCGACACACAACTGTACGGCAGCGAAAAACGCGCGCGCTTGAGCGATGCCGTGGAAGCCATCCGTGCCCAGCTGTCGGCACGGGCACAGAGCACCCTTGCAGACCTCAAGATGAGCAGCCCGGAAGTGGGCTCGGTGTTCGACAACCTGATCGGTTCGGTGCACCGTAACCTGCTGCATAGCTCCGGCTTGTGCCACAGCCTCAACCGCCGCTTCGAAACGCCCGAAACCTGGGACTCGAACGAGCAGGTGACCTGGGACAACCTGTCCACCGATTACCCGGATTACTTCACTCGCGACAACCAGGCACTGTCGTTGAGCAGCCTGGACAGCTTGGCAAACATTGACGCGATCAACGCCATGCTTGCCCAGGTGCGCGAGAAGAAAACGGAGATCACACGGGAAAAAATCGCCAACCTGATGGTTCGGAAACAAAAGAACCTTGAGGCATTCAAGGCGCTGATCATCACCCTGGCACGCAACCAGGTCATCCAGATCAAGAACGCCAACGTCGATCAGCTGGACGAACAACTGGCTTCGCTGGAATCGAAGCGACTGGATCTCTCGCTGGAACTGGATGTCAGCTTCAAATACACCATGGCCGACTACCGCCAGAAGTTGCGTGACGACATGCGCAAGACAGCTGCGCAATTGCTTCGCGAGACGCAGTCCACTGTCAAAGATGCGGAAGGCTCTTTCAGTGAAACCATTGTCGTCGACAACCCTGGGGTTGGCAGCTGGTTTGCCCGCAAGCTTTGGGGCGGCGGCACTACCGAGAAAACGGTCGTCCGCTCCAAGATCATCAGTAGTCAGGTCATCTCCACCATCAACGAGTTCATGAACGACATCCAGGATGAGCTGGGCGCCAAGGTGGAGAGCTCTCATCGCGGGTTGAACGAAGAACTGGCCCGGACCCTCACGCCGAAGATCCGTGAGGTGCTTGAACAGGATGCCAATGCGCAAATGATCAAGCTCGCGATTCTTTCGATCATTCAATCGATTCCTGACGATGACTTTGATTTGGGCATTCCGTTGCCTGACTCCCTGAAAAGTAACGGCACACTCAAGGGCTACGAGGCCGAACGTTTCAAGGATGCCGCCGATGACTTCATTGGCTCGTTGGGTAGCAAGGTCAAAAGCAAGATCAGTTCGTTCATCAACGATGTTGAACGCAACGCACCTTCCACCATCTCCAACTCCTTCGTCGATGAAATTCAACGCCGGATCAATGTGCTCAAGGATCAGGTCGACAACGCGGCTCAAACCATTGACCGGCTTGAACGTCTGGCACGCAAGGCCGAAGAGGTCACCCTGTGAGCAACCCGCCAGCCATTCATGAACAGGCACGCTCGACGCTGGAGTCGCTGTCCCGCTTCTGGCAGTTCAAACGCAAGAAGCTGGCAGCTGAACTTCAGGGCCACCTGGATGATGCCCAGTGCCAGCTCGACACGTTTTTCAGCACCAATCAGCAATTGTCCGCGCTGTGCGCGGGCCAGAACGACGAAATCGGCGAGCTAAAATCACGCAACGGCTCGCTAGTCGATGCGTTGCAGCTTGAAACAGCCAATTTGGCCTCGACCTCCGAAGCGTTAGCGCAGGAGAAGGGCAAGCTCCAGAAGGCTATGCTCGCACTGGCCCAGGCCAAGGTGTACGCCAAGGATCTGGAAGAGCGTCAGGCTCAGGCCATGACCCAGATCGCAGGGCTCGAAGAGCACCTTGCCGACCACAAACAGGAGCTTGTCGACAAAGAGCGGTGCATTCAGGAGCTCCAGCACACCCTGGCCGATACTCGACAGCAGATCGAAGCGCTGAACAACGTCAAACAGCGGTTGACCGAGCAGTGCGCCGAGCAGACTGAGCAGATCCGCACGCTGGAGTCGCGCAATGAGACGCTCAGCGACCAGTTGCAGGCAGAACAGGCCAATACGGCAGAGTTGGAAGCACGCAAGGACCAGGCGCTTGCCGAGATCGCCACCCTTCAACAGCAGCTAGCAGATCGCAAGCAGGCGCTGGCGGAAAAAGAACAGCGCATCGCTGAACTTGGGCACACCCTCTCGGACGCGCAGCAGCAGATCGAAGCACTGAACGACGCCAAACAGCAGTTGGCCGAACAGTGCACCGGGCAGGCTGTACAGATCGACTCGCTGGAGTCGGACAATGAAGCGCTAACAACCCAGTTGCAGGCAGAGCGAGCCAATGCGGCCGAGCTAGAGGAACGCAAGGCACAGGCGCTGGCACAAATTGCCGAGCTGGAGACGTACCTGGAGGAACATAAGAACCAGTTGATTTCCACGGAGCAGAACGTCGACCTACTGGAAAGCCTGACCGAACAACTGAAGGCCTCCCAGCAGCACCTGGAAGACAACTACGCCGACATCAACAAGCAGCACCTGTCGCTAACCGAGAAATTTTCCCTGGTGAGCAAAGTCCTGGCCCAGCAACCGCCCGGTAATGAAGAGCTGGCCAAATTCGCCGACCTGATCAACCACGACTATATGGAATTCGCCAGCCGAGAATCGTCGTTGGCCGGTGAAGCCCAAGCAGTGCTCGACATGCAGGCGATCCTCGCCGAGATGCAGATGCTGAACAACTTCCCGAGCATTGCCGGCAAAACCATCCTGAGCATTGCGGGTGGTTTCAGCAGCGGAAAGTCGGCGTTCGTCAACAGCTTCATCCGTAACCCGAGCGTGAAGTTGGCGACCGGCATCAACCCGGTGACCGTGGTCCCCAGCTACGTGGTGTGCTCCGAAGAAACCCGGATCAAGGGTTATTCGTATAACGGTGGGGCCATCGACCTGGAGCCCAGCCTGTACGCGTCGATGTGCCACGAATATGTTCAGGCCTTCGGCTTCGACCTGCGGCGCATCCTGCCCTTCATCAGCGTCAAGGTTCCCATGGACCCGGAGCTGTTCGGCAACCTGTGCATCATCGATACGCCCGGCTACAACCCGGGTACCACGGGTGGGGCCGCGGCCTCCGACCGTAGCACTGCAGCCTCCCTGGTCAATCAGGCATCGGCGCTGGTCTGGGTCATCGGCCTTGACCCGGCCGGGACCATCGACCAGTCCGACATCGAGTTCATCGAGTCCACGCCGTTCCGCGCAGAGTCGCTGTATATCGTGTTGAACAAGGCGGATGTGAAGTCTCAGGACGATATTCTCGAGATCATGGAGCAAGTAGCCGACGACCTGAGTTTCGCGGGTATCGAGTACGCCGGCATGTGCGCCTATTCGTCCACGCGCAAGAAAGACTACCCCTCCAGCGGCCTGACGTTCGAGCAGTTCCTGCGCTCGATCAACCGTAAAGTGGATGTAGTCGGCAAGGTTAACAGCAAGCTCGATACCGTATTCGATGCCTACAAGCAGGCCATCCAGGCCGATATTGCGCAACTGGAAGGCCGCAAGGGCGAGTTCAATGCGTTCAAGCTCGATGCACTGGAAATAGGCGGAACGGCGCTGTTTGACAGAATTGATCGAGCATTCCCCATCTCTGAGCAAATGTTCGATTCTTCCGGGCTGGAAAAACTCGTTGATGAATGCGAAGGCCTTCGTCGAACGCTCAAGCTGGCCGCTCGAAAAGCCCTGGAGGTTTGCGAACTCGTTCGCACCAGAACCTCTGTCGAGTCTGATGACTTCCTTCGCACTCGAATACGCCGCTAAACGCCGGCACACAGCGTGTTACTAACCCAGGCCTGCCTGCTGGCAGGCCGTTGCTGGCCAGGGCGCTGAACCCTGGCCTGTGCGCTCAAAATCGCCGCCGCGCCAGCAACTCCGCCAACGCCCCTTCAAGCCACCCGGCGGTGCGCATCTTCAGTGCCTTGCTCCCGCACCTCGGGCACTGGTCAAACCACTCGCCGGGCATCAGCACATCACTTTGCGGTGCCACTGTCTTTGTCCAACCGCATCCTTCACATTCAAAGGTGAAGGGCCTGGGTTTGATGGGCATTCTAAAGCTCCTTGGTCTCTTCGCTGATGTATTGCCATCGGTGCATTCAACTGCCCGGATAAGCCAATTCGATCTGCTCGTTGCGGATTCCACGCCATTCGGACACTCAGCCCACGCTGATCCGGACACCTGTTCCACGCTCATTCGGACAGGCAGTCGGAGCGCAGCGACGCAGGGGTGGCATTGTTAGTCCGGGTTGGCTGGCGTCGTCAATTTCTGCGTCCGTTTGCGCATTGATTCACCCTTCAGATTGATCCGATAAGCGTTGTGCACCAGGCGGTCGAGGATGGCATCGGCCAGGGTCGGATCGCCGATCAGTTCGTGCCAGTTGTCCACCGGCATCTGGCTGGTGACGATGGTCGAGCGCTGGCCGTAACGGTCGTCCAGTAGCTCCAGCATGTCGCGCCGTTGCTCGCCGGTGAACGGGGCCAGGCCCCAGTCGTCGAGGATCAGCAGGTCGGTCTTGGCGTAGCTGCTCATCAGCTTGGCGAAGCGGCCGTCGCCATGGGCCAGACCCAGTTCTTCCAGCAAACGTGGCAGGCGCAGGTAGCGCACGCTGTAGCCCTCCCGGCAGGCCTGGTGGGCCAGGGCGCAGGCCAGCCAGGTTTTACCGACACCGGTGGGGCCGCCGATGATCAGGTTGAGGCCGTCGCGCAGCCACTGACCACTGCTCAGTTGCAGGATCAGCGCCTTATCCAGTCCGCGCGGGCTGCGGTAGTCGATGTCTTCGAGGCAGGCGTTGTGCTTGAGCCGGGCCTGGCGCAGGCGGCTGCTCAGGCGCTTGTCATCGCGTTCGGTCAGCTCGCGGTCGACCAGCAGGCCGAGGCGTTCTTCGAAGCTCAGGCTGTCGATGTCCGGGGTTTTCAGTTGTTCATTCAGCGCCTTGAGCATGCCGTGCAGGCGCAGGGTTTGCAGCTTGTCCAGGGTCGGATGGGGCAGCATGGTGGGATTCCTTGGGGTCAGTGGTAGTAGGCGGATCCGCGCAGGTTGGCGTGGTCGTCCGGTAGTAGCGGCAGGTTGGTTTGAGCTAGCGGCAGGTTTTCCAGCCCCTGGCGCAGGATCGATTCGAGGCTCTTGTAGCTGCACGTGCCGAGGCTGATGGCGCGACGGCAGGCCAACTCCAGACGCGCCTCACCGTGGGTTTTACCCAGGCGCAGGATGCCCAGGCAGGCCCGGTAGCCCTGCTGCGGATGGATGCGCCGTTCGAGGATGTGCCGGATCACGCCGGCGGTGTTCGGCCCGGTCTGCTCGGCCCAGCGGATCAGCCGTTGCGGCGTCCACTCGGCATGCTCGCGATGGCTCTTGGGCATGTGCTCGGCCTGCGTGCTGTGCCTGCCCTTGTGCATTGAGCGCAGGTGGCTGGCCACTCGCTGGTTGGCGTGGAAAAACTCGACGGTGCGCGCCGTCAGGCGCACCTCCAGCTGCTTCTTCACCAGTTGATACGGCACCGAGTAGTAATGCCCATCGACCTCGACGTGGTAGTCGATGTGCACCCGCGCCTTCTTCCACTCGGCGTAGACGTAGGGTTGCTCCGGCAGGGGGCGCAGCGCCGGACGATCCAGGCTGTCGAAGGCCGACTGCCGGGAGCCCGGCAGCTTCTTGAACGGGCGTTGGTTGAGCCGCTCCAGCAGCCCGGCGATGGCCGTGTTGAGTTCATCCAGGGAGAAGAACTGCCGATTCCTCAGTGCGGCGAGGATCCAACGCTCGACCACCTGCACGCCGACTTCGGCCTTGGCCTTGTCGCGCGGTTTGCGTGCCCGCGCCGGCACCACCGCCACGCCATAGTGCTCGGCCAGATCGCGGTAGCTCGGGTTGATGTCCGGCTCGTAGCGGTGACTCTTGCTCACCGCGCTGCGCAGGTTGTCCGGCACCACGATCTCCGGCACGCCGCCGAGGAAGGCGAAGCAGCGGGCATGGGAGCCTAGCCAGTCCGGCAGCTGCTGCGACCAGGTGGCTTCGGCGAAGGTGTAGCTGGACGCGCCGAGCACCGCGACGAACACCTGCGCCTGGCGGATCTCGCCGCTGTGGCGATCGATAACCGGCACCGTCTGGCCGGCATAGTCGACGAACAGCTTCTCGCCGACGCGGTGCTCCTGACGCATCACCACGTCCAACTTGCCCTGCCAGGCTCGGTAGTGCTCACAGAACCAGCTGTACTGAAAGCCCTGAGGCTGGCTCAGGCGGTACTCCTGCCAGAGCAGCGCCAGGGTCACCCCGGGGCGGCGCAGTTCGGCATGCACCCATGCCCAATCGGGTAAAGGCCGCTTCTCACTGGCAACCGCCGGGGCCGGCGGGAACAGTTGCTGCTCCAACTCGGCATCGGACAACGAACAGGGCCAGGTGAGGCCGCTGGCGGCAAAACGGCAGAGGTAATCACCGGCACTGCTGTGGCCAATGCCCAGGCTGCGGGCGATCTTGCGCACGGACAGGCCGCAGTCGAACTTGAGGCGTAACACCTCTCGGATTTTACGCATGGATAAACGCTCCACAACGACCTCTCTGCTTCGAAAAAGAGATCGATGGTAGTGAATAAATCCTGCGTGGCTGCCTGCCAGAAAAGTGTCCGGATGACCGTGGAGTCGGTGTCCGGATGCTCGTGGAATGAGTGTCCGGATCAGCGTGGAATCACTGTCCGGATGCGCGTGGAATGGGTGTCCGAGTCAGCGTGGAATCCGCATGCTCGTCGAACGCGCCACCAACCCCGCAGTAATCACGTGGAACACGCTCAAGATCCTCGGCTACCTGCACGATCACCTGGCGCAGTTCCAGGCGTTCGAACCAGCGGGCAGGAATGGCAGCAGCACCATACTGGGCACCCAACAAGTGCCCGGCGACAAGCCCTGTGCTGTTGCTATCGCCACTGTGATTCACTGCCGTGATCACCCCTTCTTCGAGTGATCGTGCTGTCAGCGCACACCACAGTCCAATCGCCAGCGTCTGTTCGGCGACCCAACCACCGCCAAGATCGCAAATGCGTTGCGGGGTTGGCTTATAGCCCTCGTAAAAGAAGAACAGCACCCGTTCAATAAGGCTGCGCGTTTCTTCCATACCAGGCACTTGCCCATACTTGGCCAAACTTTGAGTCACGGCGTGTTCCAGGCTGTCTTGTAGATCGACAACACGCTGAAGAATGTCTGCGAATAGCCCAGCCGCCAGGTAGCCCGTCGGATGCCCGTGCGTCAGGCGCCCAGATTGCGCTGCGTAGTCAAATGCATTGGCAAAGAATGCACAGGGCGCAACACGTACCAACGCGCCACAGCCTTTGCTGTTGTTTTCGGCAACCGCTCCCAGCTGCGCGCTGGCCTTGAGTGCGCTCAGGCAGGTTGTGCCAGGGGCGCGACGAGACCAGAGCTCCACCTGCTCGATCAGCCAGCCATCTGCGGCGACCGGTGTCGTCGAGGGGTAATCCTGGGTCAGCAGCCAGCGCAGCAACGCGTGGTGAATAACGCTCGGGACATGGCACGCCTGCCGTGAACTGCCAAGCACAAAAGCGCGCAGTAAACCTTCTGCGGTGAACAACATCATCTGCGTGTCGTCGCTGATGGCACCGGTAATGCCGTAAGCCGGGGCAAAATCAATGATGCCCTGCGGACCGAACCTGGCCTCGATGGCAGGCCACTCAAGAAACTCCACGGGGGCGCCGAGCGCGTCTCCGACAGCACCGCCTAGCAGGCAGCCTTTGATCCGTTCAAGTCTGTTCATGCCCTTCTCTTATCGCTCTGCACAGATCAAGTTCTGCAAAATCATGAGCTTGCTTTGCAACTGCTCGATGTGCCTTTTCTCAGCACGCAGTGCCGAACGTAGCTCCCGGTTTTCCATTTCCCAGATCCGCGCCCAACGCGCGTCCTTGCGACAGGCGAGCGCCACGTGCCAGATTTCTCGCAACCTCAGGTACTGCATCAGGAGCACCGTCAGGATCATCCCGATCAACACCAGCGCCCCTGTCGAAACCGCTTCAGACATAGTCATGTCCACTTCCTTTCGTGACTTCAACTTATTTCGAAGACAGACACACGATATGTAGTGATTAACGACAGGTCTAGAATGTAGACTTATACAGGTAAAGTATTCGCGCACATGGAGAGGGTATGAAACGCAAGCAATCCATTGAACAGGTACGCTGGGACCTGGCACTTCGCTATCGTTTGATCGAGACCGTTACCTGGTGGGAAGGCAGGCTGACCACGGGGCACTTGATGCAGAGCTTTGGCATCAGCCGCCAGCAGGCGTCCAAGGACATCAATACTTACATCAGCGAGCATGCGCCCAAAAACTTGACATATGACAAGCAGCTCAAAGGGTATGTGCCGAGCAAGCAGTTCAAACCCCTGTTCATCGACGACAGTGCCAGTGCCTATTTGCACCTGCTCTATCAGAACAATGAGCGTGCCCCGCACATCGACGGACTGGCACTGGCCTATGCGCACACCAAAGTGTTGGAAGTGCCGGATCGCCCCATTCGGCCGGAGATCCTGCGCCCCTTGCTCAAGGCTTGCCGCGAAGGCCTGCGCCTGGAAACCGAGTACGTGTCGTTTAATACCCCGAACGTAGAGGTTCGCCTCATCGCCCCTCACACGCTGGTCTACACCGGCATGCGTTGGCATGTGCGGGCTTACTGCGAAAAGAATGGCCAGTACCGCGACTTCGTGCTCAGCCGCCTGCGCGGGCAGCCGGACCTGCTCGACGAATCGCCGAATACACGGGAGCTGGATGAAGACTGGAATGTCGAGATTCCGGTTATCTTCGAGCCCGATGGGCGATTGAACGAGGCACAGAAGGCAATCATTGAAACCGACTTCGGAATGACGCAAGGACAATTGGTGGTGCCCAGCCGCAGGGCCTTGGTGAAGTATGTGTTGATGCGTTATCGGATCGACCCGCGCAACCTGGCGACGAGCCCTGAGGCCCAGCAAATTGTGGTGAGCAACCTCAAGGAACTGAGGCCGTGGCTGATGAATGACTGACGCTCAAATCCCTGAGACGAGGGGCATGACGTCCCGAGTCGATGGCCAGCTAATGCTCGTTCAGCCGCGGGTGTATCTGCTCAACCCTATTCGGAGGACGACTCACCCACGGCCAGCCAAGAAGAGATCCAACCGTCGAGGATTTCAGCCATACCGGCTGGCGACATCTGTATCAACAGTCAGGGCTGTCCCCAGTCACTGTAGCTTCCGCCCCATGCCTTGGGCCTCGATGATCATGCAGTCGAGCAGAGCGAGCATGTCATCGACGTCAATTTCCTGGAAGCAGCCCTTCGCCTCCTGCTCCAGGATCATGGCGGCGAATTCCTCGCTGTATTCGACCTCACCCTCGGTTTCAACTTGCGCAGGTGCTGGGTCATCCGAGTGACCATCCTCTTGATCGTTACACATCACGAACCTCGCGTTGAAATGGGACCTTAGCTGAACGGTCGCGCCAACTTGGCCCAAGCAGACACCCGTTGGAAGCAGAAAAAGGACGGAGTTGTCGACGTTATCGGCGTTTGTCAGGCCGAATCAGAGGCACGTCGGTCCAGCTCCTGTTTCATCTCCATGTATTCACGGACAAACTCGTAGCCCTTCTTGGCAACGACGATGACACCGATAATTGCGAACAGATTTTTCATAGCACAACCTCTTGGGATTGACGGGTTTCGTCGACCGTTCCGAACCTGACCGCCATGCACAAGCCGTTGACCAGGTTCATGTCTTGCGGCGTCTGGCAACGAATGGCCATCAGATCAGGACTGGCGACGATACAAGCCAGGGACTTCGCCCGACTGACTGCTACATTCAAACGGTTTTTCGAGTACAGGAAGCCGATGTCCCTGGGCAGGTAGTCTTCATTCGACGTCGCCATCGAGACGATGACAATCTCTGCCTCTTGCCCCTGAAACTTATCCACAGTGCCGACGCGCGCACCCGCCGGCAGCACTTGCTTCAACAGCTGTACCTGCAAATTGTAGGGCGCCACGACAAGGATGTTTTCGAGAGACACCGCGTGCTCCTCGCCGGTGTTATCCACAAAGCGCTGCTGCAGAAAGTACGTGTACAGCGCTTTGACGTACGCGGCTTCTTCATCGGAACTCTGGCCGTTGCCGTCGTGCTCAACAGGGCAAAACATCAGTCCGCTGCCCGGTACGTCCGGGCGCTGGCCATCCAGTCGCAACACCTGCCGCTCGGCTCCTGGTGCCGACGACAGCTGACCTTCGTACACCGCATGAGAAATGAATGAGCAAACGTGCGGATGCATCCGCCAGGTTTGCGCCAGAAACACCCCACGGTCAGGCGCAATGGTGGGCGTGCCATCCAGCAGATAATCGAGGATAGAGTCACCGGAACGGCCAGGGTGCACGCCTTGCACGGGTTGCGACAATTGCATCTGGTCTCCCATCAAGACGATGTTGCGTGCCGCAATGCCCATGGTGACCAGGTTCGCCACGCTCACTTGCCCGGCCTCGTCGATGAAGAGGTAATCCAACGCCTCGGTGAAGGTCTCGTCGGCAAATAGCCAGGCGGTACCCGCAGTCAGGTCAATTCCCGGCCCCCAGGCATCAAGGAAATCCTTTTTGTCTTCGATGGAGCGAATGCAGCGACCAGTGAACTCAGTGCCATCTCCCTCCGATGACTTTTTCAACCCCTTGAATGCAACGCCCTCTGCTTGTGCACGAGACTCAACAGCAGCCAACAGGTTGTTGATGGCATGGTGCGAATTGGAGGTCACACCGATGCGCTTGCCTGCTTTGAGCAGGTCAACAATGACGTGCGAGCCCGTGTAGGTCTTGCCGGCACCCGGTGGCCCCTGAATAAACAGCACGCTGTTCTCGAGGTTGCGTACCACCTGCTTGATGGCATCCGTCGTCGTCAGGCGTGGATCCAGCAGTGGCGCACCCGGCTGGACGTCTTTCACCCGTGGAACGCGTCGATGGAGAAAGTCCGCCACCGCCTGGAAGCGCTGCTCACCGGCCAAGACGCTGTCGGCATAGCGAAACAGTGCCTCGCGCAGCGAAGTCGATGGAATCGGCCTGCCGGGAATCATGTCGAAGTCATCCGGTGGCGCTTTGTTCGCGGTGGCTTTGAACATCGCCAGACACGCGTGACTGTCCAGGTTAACCAACTGCACATTGGCCAGGGACTCGGTGATGACGCCTTGGGAACCCGTGCGCATCTTGCTTTCTTGAGGTTCGAAACTGTATTCAAACAGAAATGATTTCTTGATCGGTTCGGGCGGCGTTTTTGTACGCCGCAAACCGGCCAGGCTCTCGATATCCTCCAGCAGCTCCTCAGTGGTCATGTCCTGACGACTGAACAACTGCCACCATGTCGGCTTGTCTGCCCGACGGTGGAAGTCGAGCAGTTGGAAGGTGAGCAACCTGACTTGATCCGCTTCGCTCAGAGCACATTCGGCGGCGGACAAGCCAGCGAGCAAACGATCGCGATAGCTTTCCAGACGAACCTCGATCTCCTTTTGTTCCGCTACAGCTTTCTCGCTTTCTGCTTCAGGCTCGGAAAGAGTGCTCGCATCCGAAGGTTTAATGCTCAAAAGCCAGTTGCGCAGAAGATAGGTGGATAGCACGTCGTCTTCGTTGTACCGCTCGATCTGCTCGAGCAACGCCGACTCGCCAGTCTCTTTCCAACGCTCATAAAACACGATGCTCGCACCGGCATTGGTAACGTCGCCGTCGCGCTGCCCCATGTAAAAATGCTCGATGTTCTTGATCGAGTAGCTGGGCTCAGACACCCGGATCGCTTCGCGCACGACCTTGTAGAGGTCGACCAGCTTGCCGTTGCGCAGCAACCAGTCCACTTGTGCCTCGCGTGTACCGTGCTGGCTCATCAGGCGCTTGATGGCCGTCTCTTCATAGCTGGCATAGTGGTAGACATGTGCGCTGGGGTAACGCTTGAGGTGGGCGATGACCCAGTCGATGAACTGCTCGAACGCGATCTTTTCTTCCTCTCGGCTATGTGCCCAGAAGGGTTTGAAGGATTGTTGGCCACCTTCGTCGATATACAGACCGAAGAGATATTCCAGGCCGCCCTCCTCCAGCGGATTGCCCTCCATGTCGAAAAACAGATCGCCTTCAACCGCCGTGGGCATTCGGCTAAAACCACGCCTTTTCCCCACGACCGGCAGAAACTCGAACAACGGGCCATCACTGGAACGCCCCTGGAACTGCAAACGCGCCTGATGGCGCAACTTGCCCAGCGACTCCACTTGCAACTTGGGGATGCGCAAGTCATCGGTACTGTTCGCCAACTGCTGCAATGTGGTCACTCCACCAGCCTGCAATTTCTTGATTTGCGAGCGGCTGATGCCGGCGACTGCCGAGAGGTGATCGTCTTGCAGCCGTTGTTCGTCACAGCGATCGCGCCACACACAAAACCCGCAATGCCCGCATGGCTCCGGGTACGTCACAGGTTGTCCGTCACCGTTCACGAACGCCGTGAAACGCTGCAGCACTTGCTCCAGATAATCGGCGTAGTCAGCGACCCGAAACGCCTGCTCCGTACGCGCAGAATCACCCAGTACGACATACATGAACTGCGGCTGTATGCCCTGGATTGCAATCAGCATTCGCGAGTAAAGCGCAACCTGCACAAGGAACTTGGCCTTTGCAGACTTGGCCAGCTTGGTGTCGATCACCTCATAGCTATGATCGCCCAGCGTCGACGCCCGCGGCACCTTACGCAGGAAGTCGGCATGCCCAATAAAGGCACCTTCCTGGAGCGAAGCCTGGAAGATGATGTCCGCACCAGCCTTCATGGCCTCAATGGTCAGTTCCACCCGCCGCGCGAAACTCGGATTGCCCTCGGCAATGTCGACTACGTGAGCATTTTCGCGTTTGAGTCGTTCAAGAAACGTCGCTTCATGAGCGAGCCCCTTGCCCTGGATCAGGCGGTTCTGCTCGCTTGCCGGCGCTTTTTCCATAGGGGCAACAAGATGCTGAAGGTCCAGTGCCGTTAGGTGCTGGCACTCCAGAAAACCACAGATGTCTGAGGCGGAATACAACTGAACGCCGTTCCGGGTTTGCATGGTTGTATTCCACCCTGTGAAAGGCCAAGGGGCACATGGTGCTGCGCAAATGTTGCGTGTGTTGCTCAGGCGTCGAGCGAGCAGTCCTGGTAAAACTGCTCGAACAGACTCGTTGGCGAGTGCTGCGCATCAAGCAGGCCGAAGTGCTTGCCCACGTTACGCCCCAGGGCCATGAGTGTCCTTGCAGAGTTCTCGGTACCGGCATAGCCGGCACTCACGATGTAGTCGACACGATCCTTGTCGGTCGTCGCTCGCGCATACGCGTTGCCCGTGATCAACACATCCACCAAGCAGACACTGACGCGCTCATCACCGACTGTGAACGGCTCGAGGGCCTCGGTAGCCAGGGCCGCACGCAATCCGTCCTCACCACCGGCGACGATGCGCTCAAGCTGTGCAAGCGGTCGGCCGAACAAGTCGAACTCTTCAATGGAAAACGGGAAACAGTAGCCCTGTGCAGTGGTACGCGTGAGCGGCTTCTCGTCACGCGGCTGGGCCACCAGCCATTCAACAAACGAGGCTTTGTTATCGAGAGCACCGCTGTAGCGGAAGGCCAGATAATCCTTGAGAACCTGGCTGAAAGGATGCCCCGTGGGCACCCAATTATTGCCTCCACGCTGGCAGTCCTGCGCCTCGACTTCTGGCTTACCCGCTATGGAATTAGACGCCAGCGCCAGACCAAAGCAGCGAAGGTCATAGCCAAGCATGAACAGGCTGGCCTCGAGGGCATGGCAACGCGCGGGGAGAGTCCCTTGCCCAGCAAACCAATTGGTACGCTCGAGCAGCGCTCGAATAATCCAGCCCAAGCGCACTTGCCAACGCGCCCACTCGGCATAGTCGATCGTCGAAAACTGCGGCGCCGCCACGCTGTTCAGGAACGCTCCCGGGTTGCGGATCTGGCTGCCTCGCGCGCCGCCGGACGGGAACATCAGCAAGGGTTTACCACGCCCCGCCCACTGCTGGCGAAACAGCGAATACAACATGGCAATCGCAGCGCCCACACGGCTGTCATAGATTGGAGAACCGGACAAATCGAGCAAGGCGTGAATCTTGGTCAGTCCAGAATCGAAACGCTCGACACTGCTAGCGTCGAGGTCATCCAGGTCATTGTCACCCTCGAGCGTCATGAGTCCGGCCATCTTATTCAGGTAGCCCGACAACTCGCCTTTGGCCGCCAGCCGGTGCAAGAACGGTATGGCGCCCCGCACGCCGCCCCAACGAAGAATCTGCAAACACGCCTGAAGCGCTTGTTGCTCATCACCTGCGTTGACCGCACTCGTCAGCCACTCACGCAGTTGCCCCAAAGAGCGTTGGGTTTCAGCCCAGGTTTCAGACTCAACCACACTCTGGTTGGAGTCGTGCCAGCTTGCCTTCCAGCGATAGTGCTCAAGTACCCGCTCAATCCCCTGGACATCAACCGTCAAACCGCCAGGTACAAACTTGCTGGACTTGAAGCGCAGCTTGAACGTGAGCGCCGGCAAGTTGGCTGCCAGCCATGCAACGAAAGATTCCACTTCGGGTTGTGCCAGGAACTGTTCACGCTTCATGCAAGCCGCCTTGCGGGCAATGTCGAATGGCCATACCCTAAGCAAAATGGCAGGCCACGTCCACGTTGTCTGTTCATACAGGTAAACAAATTGAGCAGGTTCTAATGCCCTGAATAGACGCTTTTCAACGCCAGCGGCGATTGGCCCGGCCACCTGTAAAGTTTTCAGGCACACGCTACCTCTTTACCGACCGCCCACGACTTCAAGGATCGGCACTTCATGGACCATCAAGCACTCAAAGCCCGTCACCGCCAGGAACGTGAAGGCCACCATCCCAACCTCACCTTGCGCGTTCATCGCGCATTAAGCTGGCTGAATCGCGCCGAGCAGGCGGATGATCTTGATGGGCGCTTTATCTTTCTGTGGATCGCCTTCAACTCTGCCTATGCCACGGACATTGATGAGCAGTTCCGACTTTCCGAGCAGTCCACGTTCAAGGCGTTCCTGGACAAACTCTGTGCGCTAGACACGGCCAACCTGATCGAGAACCTGGTCTGGTCCGAGTTCTCAGGCAGTATCCGCGCATTGCTGGACAACCCCTACGTATTTCAGAGTTTCTGGGACAACCAGAACGGCAAGATCAGCGAGCAACAGTGGACCGAGCGGTTTGCCAGCGGTCGACGAGCAGCGCAGCAAGCGTTAGCCAACCGCAATACCCCAGCAGTACTCGGTGTTCTGTTCAATCGAATCTATACATTGCGTAACCAGGTAATGCATGGGGGCGCAACCTGGAACAGCAGTGTGAACCGGGATCAACTGCGTGACTGCTCGAACCTCCTCGGCAAGCTGGTGCCTGTGATTATTTTGCTGATGTTGGATAACCCGGAAACGCTATGGGGTGATGCTTGTTATCCGGTTGTTGCTTAGGCAGACCACATTCCAATCCCGCGATGACCGGTGAAAAACCAAGTGATTCCGCTTGCTGCTTACACTGAGTGGAAGGCGTTCACACGCGTTTGAATATGCGCGAATGCTTTGCCTGTAGGAAGTCAACGCAACAAGAATTTGAATTCGGGGCTCGAATTTGTCCTCAGTGACAAAGCCCTCCAAGCCCTCAGGAAGGCAAACTGACCTGAGGGCTGGACTGGGAACAAGCTACTTACCCTCTATCCTCGGCTGAATCCGAAGCCATGAGCGCCCTCCCCATAACGCTTCGTCGCAGCTTTACAAAGGTAGCTGGCACGATGAAACAGATCAGGTAAGTAATCCACATTCCCTGGCCGGACCTCCCTGTCTACTCGGTATTCCGCATTAGACGGGATATGTACCAAGCCTCTCACTTGCTCAACCTCGCACTTCAACGCACTGGCCCAAGCCTCCTGCATGCGGCTGATCATGTTCGGCCTCTGTGGCTGCAACCGCCCGATTGTGTAGTAGGCGTCCCTGTTGAGCAGGATCAGCAGGTGGTAATGCTGTCGCCCTGCCTCGCTCCTCTCTCTCGCCCAGACGTAACGCACCCTGCAGTCATGGGCGTACTTGTTCTGCTCACGTGCTTTCTCACGATTGTGCTCAATTTTTGCTTTGAACGACTCGATGAACCTACTAATCACACGGTTTGACAACGCATCATCCGGAATACCCCCAAAACGCGGAAGACGCAGGTCCACCCTGAACGCAATCACCCTAGGATACTGATCAAGTGCAAGGTTGATGGTGCGACTCAGGGCTTCAAGGTATCCAAGTATAAAAGGGCCTTTTTCACCCATTATCGGCAGGCCCTGAAAAGTATCTGCTGAGTACAAACGAAGATTACGGTTCTCTGAAAAACGACGCATGGTTACTACCTACTCTACTGAAGTTCATATCTTCAGTCGGCTTGGTAGTTATTTACACGTTCACCGCAACCCATTGAGCTAGACCTCAACGAGCTCATCACGCAGATACCAAAGTTCAATATCGACCACCTAAACCATACTGCCAACCGCAAGGTATAAAGTAGACATTCATGATAGATACCCGCTAGAGGGACATCTATGACCTTAACCTAATGATTCAATATCAGGCCCTGCATGAGTGACAGGCAGGAGTTATTAAACAGTAGCGCTTAGAACACTAAAGCATACTACCCGCACCGAAAGCTCCAAAAGCATAAACCCTAGAGAAAGTTTAAGCATTCCTGTTCAGAGCCAGAAAAACAACGCCACCAAAAGGTCCGGCAAAAAAACATCATGTCCGGGAGTCAACCGGACATGATGTTTTCATTGAAAGAAAATAAAGCAAACAAGAAGCAGACCAGCTGCCAAGAACAACCCCATCAATACCTACTAATTTCTCTCAACTAGCCTAGACTGAATCCAGGAATGAACCTCTGACTCCAACCAGCCAACAGAGCGCCCGCCTAACGAAATAGGCTTCGGAAATATCCCTTCAGCAACGTACTTATACACCGTAGATCGGGCCAGACCAGTAATTTCAATAACCGTTTTCATTCGAAGTATGCGCATGACCAACTCCTCAAATCCGTACACAGGATCTAGGAGGCCGGTAAAGAGTTACTGACCATTACTGGCATACAGAGCGATTTACCCCCGATACCGATAGCGCGTGGGAGTATGAACCTGAAAAAGAAGGCCAAAACGATAACGGTCAATCTCAGGCATCTCCTCCTCATTTGAAAACCTCTCACACGTAGGCTCGCCAAGATTGCTCTCATTCATGACATAGCACTCTCCTGCTCGAAAACTATTACCAGGAACAATCAACAGAGACCGGCCAACAGCAAACCGCCCAAAGTATGTGCCGGGCTCAAAACTCGGCAGGATCTGCAACCCGGCAATTTCGTACGCAAAACCCTTAGCACTTAAAACCAAACTCTGCACACGCCGAGCCATCAAAACAGCAACTACATAAACGAACTCAAAAAACAGCTCGCTTCGAAGGCCATCATCCTTGAAATCTCGCCCTGTGCCCGTTCCTTTACTGAAATCTTTCTTGATTCGCAGCTGCAATTCATCATCAGAATTAAACTGACCTAGTTCCAAGGCTTTCCAATGCTTGGACAGTAGCCCTGACGCGTACTCCTCCAATCTAACCTGAAGCGCCCTCGACGAGCTTCTATCCTTGGCTAAAGAAGAAAACAACCCCGCCAGCGCATTAAATCTATCGCTATCAGGCAGTATTCCAGAAAACTTTTTATGCCTCTCGAATTCCAGCCCTTTGCCAAGCCCCGCAGAGCCAATGATGACTGCAACCTCACTCATCTCCCCCGAATCCCCACTGGATTTCGAGACGAAAGTTAGCACGATCGCTCCCGAAGTACCTTTTTGAAAAAAACCATGATGAAAATTAATAAAGTAAACTGACTTTGAAACGCCCAATACAACAGATGTTGCAACACCCGGAATCACCCCTCTCATGACCCTCAGAGCGATCAGCTTGTGCACCTGGGCCTTTATTCGATCTCGATTCAGACCAGTAGCCTGGGACAGCCTGGATACTCCGATTCCCCGTACAACCCCAAATTGATCGGCGTATAGAAGCAGAGTGGACAGTAGCAACCGATTACAAACACTCAAGCCACCCTCACAATATTCCGCAGAAGGGTTCAGTACGTGATCAATTCTCGGTCTATTTATCACATTGAGCTTTTTGTTTTCGTCTTCTAACAACCTAGACAACTTACTTGACGCCCGATACCCACTCTTGGGGCGTCCCCGCCCGCAGACGATAGGTGTGCGTATCAAAAGATCTTCGGCCACCAATTCAGCCAGAGCGCTAGATACCACACGATCCGTAGCACCTGAGGCCTTGGCTAACTCCTTAACCCCGATTGTGATCGACTCCCACAACCCGTACATCTGCACGAACCTTACAAGGACAAACTTCGCCTCAGGGCTCACCCCAGCCAATCCAAGACCCAACAGAACGCAGTGCATCACCCACCCTCACTTCTTCAGGAAGGCAGCCATTAAATCGTAGAATAACACCCTGTTTCAAGCACATGTAGAATAGTCTATGCTACTACGTAACGTCACTCCGTAACGACGCATTAAAAATTACCCTATATAACCTTTAATTCTAATAAGCGCATTAGCGAGGGATTCCTTGGAAAAGGCACAAAACAGACTTGGATGGATAAAAAAAGACAACCAAGACATGCTGAAGTGGGCCATTCGATATTTAAACAATCACAGAGCAAGTATTCCCGAGCAAATCACCTACGACGGGCTTATAAGGGAATCTGAGAAATGGCCTGAAGGCAGTGAAATACGAGAGCTCTTAAAAAAGATGAAAGGCGCCTGGCGCCAAAAGAAACTGAGAGAAAGCCTAAATGGGAAAAAGCCCAGCAACTTTATACTTTCGAATTCAGCAAAGAAATGTCTGGAAAATTTAGCCAAATCAAGACACAGCACCATAACCGAAACACTGGAGTGGTTAATTAAAAATGGAGTTGAAATAAAAAATCAATACCGCGACCAACTCAACGAGCTAAACAAGTCCCACCGCAAACAACTCGACGATTATCAAATAGCGGCTATCACTCTCACTGAAAAACTAAGCGAATCTCTAACCGAAAACTGCAAATTAACCCTTCAAATCGAAGCATTAACCCCCACCCCGAAAAGTCTTCCAACCCCACATAAGGACCAGATCGAAAATCTTTTCAGAAAGAAAAAATCAACACTCTTGAAATCAAGTTCAATCATCAAAAGAGAAGCCATACGCATACACGAAAGGCAGATACAACCAACAATCCACCACCTTGAGCAGGAGCTGGAGAAATGAATAGCTCCTAAAAATCACCCAATCAGTACTGCAACCGAAAAATCATCGGAAGATAAACCGCGTCCTGCGCTCAGTATTCTATTTCCGTCTGATACCTAACTGGTTATGAATTTTAATTTTCGGCATAACAATGCAATTACACCAGCAACCTTAGATATTCTTTACTTACTAAACCGAGGCTTCATACGTCTGAAGATACGACTTGGAGAATCACTAAGACCAAACTTTAGCGTGTCACCCAGCACCTTCTGACCGACTTTTCTAGCCTGGCCACTGGTACCAAATCACACCCATACTTGGAAAGCACCTCTGCCACAACCAAGTTTTCAGAAGTATTCCGTCAGGTCTGTTACGGGAGATACTGCACCGTCACTTTAGGTAGTCTTGGAGTAAGATCCGCGAACTCGGCAACACTACTTAGACCCGACTTTTATTCCTTTCAAAACCCTCAAAGACTATCTTTCTATAGACGACCAAAAATACTCAAAAGCTAAAACTCGGTCAAAGCTTTCCAAACCTGCTCTTGATTGATTGGCCACTTCAGCCAAAAAAGATCCAGCACCTGGCCGGCTGGACCGGCGAAAACATCACCAGGTAGCAGCTAGTGAAAGATACAAATTCTTAATACCTCGCAAAGTAAGTACCCTCAGGGTAGCAACTGACCCTTCAACATATCCTCGCAAGCGTCAAGAAACTTTATACTAATTGCATGACCAGCTCATTACAGTCGGGCGAAAGCCAACTTGCCGCTAGGGATTTAGTTATCAACCACCAAGGAAATCCTTATGCAACCAAAATAAAAAATCAATAACGCTTTATAACTCATGATCATAGCGTCGGCCATGTAAGCCTAAGACTGCATCACCTGACACAACTAGGTGAGATATCTAGCCTGATTATAACTTGTCCGGATTTTGCTCCTCTCGGCATGCGCCAATTCACGCTCGATCACGTCCGAGCGAGATTCCATCTAGTTGAGCATGGTCCAGGCGCTGGCGCGAATGTCATGGGCTGAAAAGCCGATGCGGTCCTTACCCATGCGTTCGGGTCCTCGACTCAATGTCGTTGCTGTCATGCACTCATCCGGCTTGCGATAATAAGGAAATAGCAACCGATTCGCTCCATATAGGTGAGAAGCTCACGTAGAAACTCGACCGCCGGAAGACGCAATTCGGACAGGATCCAGATCAAATCCCACCAATCCGCCCTGCAGAGTTCTACTGTGCGAACAAAGATGAAAGCATCATATGCAGCACAATCCACGTAGTCTTGTACAAGCTGTTCGGCCTGTCTGTTGTGTGCCGGGCGGACACCCCAGAAAATCCGTGACCTAGTATTTCTCGCTCATTGCGCACATCAGCCAGTCCGATCTCTCGGGATGCCTCGATCAACTTGCTGCGCAGTGACGGCAAGTCGTAATCTGCTCGGCAAGCAGCGCTATTTGCTGAAAACAGCCTGACGCAGCGTGCGTCGAGGGCGTTTTCTGCCCGGTTCTCCGTATTAAGCGCGTGACTCGCCCATACTCATCAGGTGTTTTCGAGCCATCCGCAGGTTCGACAGAGCGAACAGGGTGGTCAACTGAGCCGTGTTTTTCATCAGCCCGCGAAAGCGTAGTTTCACGTATCCAAACTGGCGCTTGATCATCCGAAACGGGTGCTTGACCTTGGCGCGCGTTTGGGCTTTGAGATACTCGATTTTACGCTTGGCCTTGTAGATCAGACCGCGCTTGTTGAGCTTGGAATAGGTGCCGCGCCGGGCAGCGATCTGCCAGATCACCTTACGACTTTTGTGCTCCTCGCGCTTCTCGACACCGGTATATCCGGCGTCCGCGTACACCGCGTTTTCGTCGCATGCAGCAGCTCTGCGACCTGGGTGACGTCAGCTACATTCGCGGACGTACCCTAGGTAAGCGGTTGTGAAGGAACGATCTAGCAATAGCACACTGTCAGCCCCCCCAAGGACCAAGCAAATCCTATCGGCATTCCAAATGGCATTCCAACAAAAAAATCAAACCGATATTTTGTTTTATAATCAATAAGTTATAACTTCTGTTCAGATTACCCCGGCCCACCAAATCCAAAGAAGAAGACGACGTCGGGCGTCTTTTTTTGTGTCTGGATTTTGAGGGCGGTGGGCGAAAAAATCGGATTTAACCCCTTTCTTGTAGGGCGTTTCCCAAAGATACTCCCAACGCCTGTTTTCCGTTGCACACGTGAAATGCGGTCTCTAGTCTCGACGTGTCGTTGGCATTCAACGACCGGGTTTAGCCGCCCGATATCGTCAGACAACACAGCCGTGCAATTCCGAGCAATCGGCATTGATGCTTTATGGCGGCTGTGCGTGGGGCACCTTCGGGTGCGCCGGGTGCCTGACGTCCCGGTCGGCTAACCCGCGTACAGCTGCCACCTTACTGTTTAGCCGCGGTGGGTGGTCGCTTCACTACGACAGGAGCCACGCCATGCTGAAAATAGTCCCCGACCCACCTCACCATCCTCACTCCCTGGAAGACACGATCATGATGGCCTCGGACTACGCACTCTGTGCAGAAGCCGTAGCCCAGCAGGCGATGCTGATGCAGCCCAGGTCGCCCGCATCGGTTTTGATCATGGCCTCAGTGCACGAGCTCGAAACCCTGCGCCGTTTACTCGAATCAGCACGGTGCAAATACAGCAGCCAGCCAACCCCCAACCGATGCACTGATTCGCATACCGAGCGAAAGCCTTGTGGGAGCCCGGCTTGCCGGCGATAGGGCCGCCTAGGCAACCACCAGACCAGGGAGACTGATCAATGACCACCGAAGACACGAACTGCACTGTCGGTAAAACCATCTTCTTTCAAGGCGAAAACCAGACCCACCCACTGTTCCGCATCGAACCCGGCATCCCTTGCCAGAACGCTCGCGAACAGGCCTCGGAACTGATGGGCTACGCACGGGACCTGACCATCGATGGCCTGATGGAAGACAAGCCCAAACTGATCTGGGCGGCGCATTACCTCTGTGCGTTGGGTAAAGCGCTGTTGGATGATGCCGAACTCGGCATGATGCGTTGAGGCCTAACTCTCATATTACGTGGCCGCAACCACATGACCTAGGTAGCGGCCACATCATCAAAATGCGGAAAGTGTTCTTTCAAACGCTCAATGGTTGATCTCCATTTCGGTTTTTATCCCACCTGCACCTTAAACGCATCGTACGCTGCTAACGGCAAGCTAATACCCTCACGAACCGCACGAGCATAAGCTTGCTCCTTCCCCTTCCCCGGCAAGTAAACGCCCAGGCCTTCAAGCCGGCTCATCTGCTCACCCAACCGCGAAGCAAAGCACTCATCCAACAACCTGGGAGCAATCCCAATCACCAGCATCCCAGCCCCAGGCGATTCGCTCCCAGCCCGAAAATCGCCTGCATCCAACGACCAATTAGCCCCCGTCACCCCCGCCGCCAGCACCTCAACCATCAACGCAATATTAGCCCCCCGCCCACCCCCAAACGCCAGCAACGTCCCACGCAATGCCTCCCGCGCACTGCACGTCTCATTGCCTTGTGCATCAACCGCCCAGCCTGCCGGTATCGCCTCCCCCGCTTCAGCGGCCCGCAGCAGGTTCACGTAGGCCGTGGCACTGCTGGCCTGGTCAATCGCCAGTAACCGCCCCGCCTCACTGGCGGCGGCAAATGCGATGGGGTTGGTGGAAAACATCGGCCGGCGCTGGCCCGCTACGGTGAGCAGTGGCGGACCATTGGTAACCGCCAACGCGACCAGCCCCTCGCGCGCCAGGCGACGGGTGTAATAACCCAACTCGCCACAGGTAAAAGCGTTGAACTGCGCAAACAGGGCAATACCCAGTTGATGCGCATTGCTGCACAGCTGTGGGAAAGCGCGATCGAACCCCAGTTGCGCGATCCCTCGGGCCGCGTCGCAGCGGATCATGGCCGGCGCGACCTGCGTCACGATGGGCTCGGCAGCCGGGGCGATTCGGCCGGTGGCAAAGCCGCTGAGGTAGTCCGGCAAATGGCCGAAACCAAGTTCGTGTTGGCCATGGGCCTGGGCTGATACCGTGGCGTCGGCAAGCGCCGAGGCTACCGCGTGGCTGGCGCCGTGGGCCAGGCAGAGTTGGTGTGCAAAGGCGGTGGCATCGGCCAGAGACAGGCGCTTTTCGGGTTTGTGGTTTTCCATGGTGGCTTCGGTGTTCTCGGATTGTTGGTGTGCCGCAGCCTAAGAACCTGCTGGGGCGGCGTTAGCCGCTCCTGCAGGATTTGATGACCGTTACTGAATCATCCTTGGCTCACCCACTTTTGCAGCCTCGCGGTCCAGGCCAAACGTGGCGAGGATTTCTGCGATTTCGCCCGAGGCGTGCAACGCCTGGATGTTCTTGCCCAGCGCCTCGCCCAAGGCGGCGTTGGCCTTGGTGTACGGGAAGGCGCTCTGCCCGGGCTCAAGCGTGGCCTTGACCCGTTGATCGGGCTCGGACACCTTGATGCTCTTGCCGGGGTAGCCGCCCTTTTGCTGCGAAGAAACGGCCACTGCGAAGCTGTCCGCGCCAACCTGGATGCGCCTGGACGCCAAGTCCTGGGCCATGGCCACCGGGTTTGGGTAGAGCACCAGGTTATCGCCAAAGGCTTTCTTCAAATCGTCCACCCACAGGTAGCCCTGCACGGTGCCGATACGCTTGCCATCCAGTTCGGAGATCTTGGTGTAACCCTCATCCGAAATAATGCCCATCACGTCCAGGTACAACGGTGCCGACAAGCCCAATGCCTTGCTGCGCTCTGCCGTGCGGTACCAATCGCCAATGCCGACATCGGCGCGCTTTGCCACCACCGCCTGCACGACGGCGGCGGTGTCCACCACCATGGTTTTGACTTTCAGGCATTCGCGCTCGGCGATGCGCTTGATGATCTCGCCATCCACGCCGCTCAACTGGTTGTTGGGCCCCGGTATCGAGTAGGGCGGGAACACATACGCCGCCACGGTGAGTACACCTGGGGTGATGGTTTCAAACTGGTTCGCGGGGGTGCATTCGGCCAGGGCGTACGGGGCGCCGGCCAAGGTCGAGCACAAGAACATCCAACGGGTAAAACGTTTGAATGAGCGAGTCATGACGTCACCTTTGCATTAAGAGAGCAGCAGCCGAAATCGGCGCGAGTGGCATTTGTTGTTATGGCTGGCTGGGGGCCAGTCTTTTTTCCAGCGCTGCCACGCCCAGGGTCGCCGGGGCACAGACAGCGGCATACATCAAACCGGCCAGTATCAGCACTGGCATGTACTCGAACGTGGAGGAACCAATGGACGATGCCCGGCTTACAATTTCTGGCAGGGCGATGGTGAAACACAGCGACGAGGCCTGGAACATCATGATGGAGAACCCCAGCAGTGATGGCAGCGCCACCCGCAAGGCCTGAGGCAGGATCACAAAGCGCAGCGCGTCGAGCCGGTTGAGGCCGATCACTTCGGCGGCCTCGGTTTGCCCTGCGGCCACCGACTCGATGCCACCGCGGATGATTTCACTGGTGTAGGCCGCCGTGCAGTACGCCATGGCCAGCGCAGCGGCCCAGAACGAGGTCAGGGTCAGGTTGACGCTGGGCAGGCCGAAGTAGAAATACTGCAGCAGGATCAATGCCGGTGCACCACGCCCCAGTTCCACCACTACCAGGGAGGGGTAACGCAACCAGCGGTTCGGCGCCGAAACGCCCAGGGCCAGCAGCAGGCCCAGCACAACGCCCAGGCCCAGGCTTACCGCTGTCACCTGCATCGACAGCACAAAGCCCTTCCACAACTCCGGCAACCATTGCGCCCACATCGTCAGCAGTTCGCTCATCGGGCAATCCTCTGTTTCAACGTGGCCGACAGCCAACGTGAGCACAGGGCCACTGGCACGCTGAGCACCAGGTACACCACCGCCGCCGCGCTGTAGACGCTCAGGCCCTGAAAGGTTTGCTGTGAAACCTGATAAGCCTGAAAGCTGATATCACCCACGCCAATGGTCGAGGCCACGGCCGAATCCTTCAGCAGGCCAATCGCGTAGGTGGCTGAGGTGGGAATGGCGATGCGCACCAACTGCGGCAACACCACATCGAAAAACCGTTGCGGCGCCGACAGGTTAAGCGCGTAGGCGGCTTCGAACTGGCCGGCAGGAATCGCCGCGAACGCACCACGGTATACCTCGGACATGTGCGCCGCCGTAATCAGCCCCAGGCCAACCACCGCTGCGGTAAACGGCGACAGGCTGACATAGCCGCCACCGATGCCGAAGAAGATGAAAAACAGCCAGACAATCGGGGGGATCGAGCGCAGGGTCAGGACCAGCATGGCAGCCAGCACACTCAGCACCTTGACCCTGGACATGCGCAGTGCACAGATCGGAAACCCCAGCACTACGCCCACACAGAAAGCGAGCACGGTAACGGCAATGGTCCAGGGCACGCCGTTCAACAGCATCATCAGGATGTCTTGCATCAGCGATTCCTCACGGCCTGGAGAAACTGCACCACCCGTTCATGCTGGGGCTCGCGCATCACCTGCTGGCTTGGCCCGTGCTCGATGATGCGCCCGTCAGCCATGACCACCACACGGTCAGACACGGTTTCGGCGAAGTGCATCTCGTGGGTTACCACAATCATCGACATGCCTTCGCCGGCCAGCTCTTTCATCACCGCCAGCACCTCCAGGCCCAGCTCGGGGTCCAGCGCCGAGGTCGGCTCATCGAACAGCATCAGCTCAGGGTCCAATGCCAGGGCGCGGGCGATGGCGATGCGTTGCTGCTGGCCACCGGAACAGCGCGCCGGATAATGCTGGGCTTTGTCGGCCAGCCCGACGCGTTCGAGCAGTTGCAAGGAGCGGACGTCGGCGTCTTTGGGGGTGCGGCCCAGGGTGCGGATTTGCGCCAGGCTGACGTTGCGCAGCACTGTCAGGTGCGGGAACAGATTGAACGACTGGAACACCATGCCAATGCGCCGGCGCAACTTGAGCAGCTCGGTACGGGGCAACGCCTTGCCCGCTTCGATGTGCACGCCATCCATGCTGACCCGCCCCTTGGTCGGCGGCTCCAGTTGGTTGATGCAGCGCAGCAAGGTACTTTTGCCCGACCCGCTGGGGCCGATAATGGCCACCACCTCGCCCTTGTTCATTTCAAAACACACGTCGTGCAACACGGGGTAAGGGCCAAACTGTTTATGAATGCCCTCCAGGCGCAAGAACGGTTCGGCGCTGGCCACCGGCCGCGGCGCCAAGGTGGGTGCGGTTTCAATCACGGTCATGCTGCTCATGGTTTTGCTCCAGCTATCGATCGCCGTCGACTAAGGGCGTGCGCGAGAGTTTGATCGGCCCGTTGGCGCTGATCAGCACCTGTTCTTCGAGCTTCACCCCTTCCCCACCGCCTTGCTCACCGATGTAACTTTCCACCGACACCACCATGTTTTCCTGGAACAGGCCGTCGTAGCCCCACTCGGCGAAATCCACGGCGTAGGCGACGCTGGGGTACTCGTCCACCAGCCCGACGCCGTGCAGCATCATCATGTAGCGGTTGTGCTCAAAGCGCTTGGGCACCGGCCAGCAGTGTTCGGCAAACTCGCGAAAGGACAGGCCTGGGCGCAGCAGCTCGACGTTGTGATTGATCTGCTGCGAGGCGATGTCGAGCAAGTCGCGTTGGGCCATGGTTGGCGCCTTGCCGGGGCAGATGAAGCTGCGCGAGATGTCTGAAAGGTAACCGCCGGGTCCGACCATGTCGGTGTCGAAGCAGACCATTTCACCTGCCTTGATGACCTTGTCGGTGGCGTCCTGAAACCACGGATTGGTGCGCGGCCCGGAACTGAGCAAGCGGCTTTCGGCCCACTCGCCGCCGTGCGCGACGTTGGTGCCGTGCATGATGCTCCACAGCTGGTTTTCGGTAACCCCCGGCACCAGGCTTGTGCGCATGCGGGCAATGGCCAGGTCGCACACACCCATGGACACCCGGTGGCTGGCCACTTCTTCCGCCGATTTGATCAAGCGTGCCTGCTCCATCAAGGGCTGCGCATCGAACAGTTCAATGCCCTGTTGCGTCAGGCGCTGGGCACCCCAAGGATCGCAGCGGTCCACCGCCAAGCGGCGGTTGCCGCCAGCGTGGCGGGCCATCAGGTCTGCCACCTCCTGTGCCCAGCGCTCGGCTTTTTCCTGCACGCGGGGGCCGGCAAGAAAATACAGCCAGGGAATCGCCGGGCGAATTTCATCGATGGTTTCAACGTGCTCGCTGTTGTGCCGGCTGCTGGTGAACTCGAACAGCACCACCGGGCCGTCGGTGGCCACGAACACATAGCGGCTGGGCGAGTGCATCACCCACAAACCAAGGTTATTGGTGTCGGTGGCATAGCGAATATTGATCGGGTCGGCCAACAGAATGCCGGCGTAATCCTGGGCGCGCAGTTGCTCGCGAATGCGCTCCAGGCGGTAATGGCGCAAGGTTTTGCGGTCGATGGCGGCATAGGCATCGAGTAACGCCGTGTCGACCGGCGCGATGGCATGTTCAGTGACTTTGGCATCGCTGCGAAAGCGCAGGTCGCGTTCGGTTAACGCCGTGAGCAGCTCAATGGAATCAGAACCCGTTTGCATGCAACAACCTCCGCTGAGTCAGACCAACTTTCGGGGCAGTAACTTAAGGTTTCTAAATCGGGTGACGGCTGTCTTTATTGTTGTGGGCAACACACAGTAGCTACAGGTCCTTGACCAGCCGCAGGGCATCGTAGATGGCCGCATGGGTATTGCGCGACGCCACTGCATCACCAATGCGGAACAACTGGAAGCGCCCGTCGGGGTTGCTGACAACGGTTTGCGGCTTGCCGACAATCAGGTCCATGTACTCCACGGCGCCTTCGTTGATGGCCAGGGGTTTGAGTTCGAAATACAGCTCGTCCAGCGGCCGGGTGCCGTGGTTGACCACCACCTGGTCCACCAGGCGCGTTTTAGTCAGGTCGCTGTAATCGGTGCCGATCGTGGCCAGCAATTGGTCGCCTTGTTTCTCCACCGCCTTGAGCCGGTAGGTGACGGTAAAGGTGGTGTCCAGGTGCTGTAACGCGCGCATGTAGGGCACCAGGTTCATGCCCATGACTTCTGGCGCGAACGAACGGTCGGGGGTCATGATTTCAGTCTTGGCGCCACTGCGGGCTATGAACTCGGCGGCTTGCAGGCCGGCATGGTCGCCCGCATCGTCGTACACCAGCACATTGCGCCCAGGCTTCACATCGCCAGAAATGATGTCCCAGCTTGAAACCAGGTACTGATTGCCGTGTGCCAGCACTTCGGTGTGCGGCATGCCCCCGGTCGCCACGATCACCACGTCGGCATTTTCATCGAGCACAACCGCGGTGTCTGCCCAGGTGTTGAAGTGGAACGTCACGCCAAGGCGCTCGCATTGCGCCATGCGCCAATCGATGATGCTGATCATTTCTTTGCGCCGCTCGGACTGCGCGGTCAGGCGAATCTGCCCGCCGGGTTTGTCCGCCAGCTCGTACACCACCACCTCGTGGCCGCGCTCTGCTGCCACACGTGCCGCCTCCAGGCCACCAGGGCCGGCGCCCACAATCACCACTTTGCGCTTGTGCACCGCCTTGGGTATTTCATGGGGCATGGTGGTTTCACGCCCGGTCGCGGCGTTGTGGATGCAGTACGCAGCACCAGCGTTGTAGATGCGGTCCAGGCAATAGTTGGCGCCCACGCATGGGCGGATATCGTCTTCACGGCCTTCGATGATCTTGCGCACGATGTGCGGGTCGGTCATGTGCGCGCGGGTCATGCCGACCATGTCCACCAACCCCGAGGCAATGGCATGACGCGCTGTGGCCACGTCGGGGATCTTCGCTGCATGGAAGGTCGGGAAGCCGGTCAGCGCCCTGATTTCACCGGCAAAGTCCAGGTGCGGCGCATTGCGCATGCCCTGGATCGGGATGATGTCGGTCAGCCCGGCGTCGGTGGCGATATTGCCGCGGATCACATTGAGGAAGTCGATCATGCCACTTTCTTTCAACAGTTGAGAGATCTGCAAGCCCTCCTCTTTTTGCAGCCCACCGGCAAGCACTTCGTCCCCGGTGTAACGGATGCCGACAATAAAGTCCGGGCCCACGCGTTTGCGAATGGCCGTGAGCACATCGAAGGTGAAGCGCAGGCGGTTTTGCAGCGAGCCGCCGTAAGGCCCTTCCAGTTCATTGGTCAGGGGCGACCAGAACTGGTCCATCAAGTGGCCGTAGGCTTGCAGCTCGATGCCGTCCAGGCCGGCGGCCTTCATGCGTTCGGCGGCATCGGCATAGTCGCCAATGATGCGGTCGATGTCCCAATGTTCCAGCTGCTTGGGGAAGGCGCGGTGTGCGGGTTCCTGATTGTGGGAGGGCGACACCACCGGTAGCCAGTCGCCTTTGTCCCAGCGGGTACGCCGGCCCAGGTGAGTAAGCTGGATCATCACCGCCGCGCCATGTTCGTGGCACTCGTCAGTCAGGTCTTTCATCCAGCCGACCACTTCATCCTTGTAGGCCAGAATGTTGTTGAACACGGGCGGGCTGTCACGGGAGATCGCGGCGGAGCCTGCGGTCATGGTCATGGCTACACCGGCTTTGGCACGCTCGACGTGGTAGGCCCGATAGAGCTTTTTCGGCATCCCGTCTTCCGGGTAAGCCGGTTCGTGGGACGTGGTGATGATGCGGTTGCGCAGGGTCAGATGCTTGAGGCGATAAGGCTGAAGTAGCGGATCGTTTTTCATATCGGTCTCGCAAACAGGTCATCAGGCAAGCCGACAATATGCCCCTCTGTACACAGGTGTCAATACTCTTGACGATGGTGTACAGTTGCCACAAACAGCAGATTGAAAAGGGAGAAATGCCCATGAAAGGCGCCACCTCAAAGGCGGAACCCGCAGGCCGAGGCTCACTGGAAAGCTGGCTTAATGCGGCTTATGAAAGCCTGACTGAGTCAGGTGTCGATGCCGTGCGCGTGATGCCGCTGGCAAAAAAACTGAATTTGTCGCGCACCAGCTTCTACTGGTTTTTCGAAGACCGCGATGCCCTGCTCGTAGCCTTGATCGAGCAGTGGAAAAACAAGAACACCTTCAACCTGGTGACCCAGTCCCAGGCCTATGCCGAGTCCATCACCGAGGCGATTCTCAACGTCTTCGACTGCTGGCTGAACAGCGAACTGTTCGACTCGCAATTCGAGTTCGCCATGCGCAGCTGGGCGCTGCAGTCACCGGAAGTGGCGCAGGAAATCGGCCAGGCAGACGCGCAGCGCGTCGAGGCGTTACGGCAGATGTTTGACCGTTTCGGCTTTGAAAACGATGCTGCGATTACCCGCGCCCGGTCGATCTACCTTACGCAAATCGGCTACATCAGCATGAAAACCCGGGAGCCGTTGGCTCAGCGCATGCGCTACATCCCCGAGTACCTGAAGATTTTTACCGGCAGGGAGCCGGAAGCCCGTGAGCTGGAGCGCTTTTATCAGCGCAACGGTTTTAGTAGTGCCGATTTGAGCGCCTGACAAACACCGGGGCCTTTGCAAGCTTCAGGATTTGCGCACCTGTGGCCACGGGTTTGCCCGTGAACAGGGCGCAACCCGTGCCATCCGCTAGCCGTATTACCAGCTGTAACTCACCTTCGCCGTAACCTCACGCCCCGGGTTGTAGTAATTCGCCGTCCCCGAGCCCACCACATGCTGCTCGTCAAACAGGTTGCTGACATTCAGGGCAAGGTCAGTCCCCTTGGCAATCTTGTAGTTCAGCGCCGCGTCAAACAGCGTGGTGCCGTCGCTCTTCTTGGTGTTGGCAGCATCCATGTAATAGCCACCAACGTACCTGGCACCCAGACCAACGCTCACATCAGTGTTGGCAATGTCGTAGTAGCTCCACAGCGAAGCCGTATGCTTCGGCGCCACAGTGAATTCCTTGCCTTTGAGCGAACTGCCGTCATACAGCGCACCGCGCAGCACCTCGGTTTCCATGTAGGAATAGGCACCGATCAGGCTGAGGTTTTGCGTGACTTGCGCCTTGGCTTCCAGGTCCAGGCCACGGGCACGTGACTCGCCCACCGTCTGCTGCTCGATGATGCCACTCGGCAGCACCACGGCGATGGTGACGTTTTCCTGGGTCAGGTCATAAACGGCAGCAGAGAACAACGCATCCATGCCCAGTGGCGAGTACTTCACACCCACTTCGTACTGCCTGCCGGTCTGCGGCGTTACGCCCACCTGCGGCGGCGAAACCGATTCCACCATGCTCACATAAGTGGAGACTTCATCGTTGACGATGTAAGTCAGCGCGCCACGGTAGGACGTTTCAGAGAAGTTGTCGCTTTGCTTGCTCACCCCGCCGACGTACTCCGTGCTGGACAGGTCCATGGAGTCATTACGCACACCCGCTGTAGCGATCAAGCGGTCATAGAAGGACAGGTTCTGCTGCAGGAACACGGCCTTGGTGGTGGCGTCGTTCTTCTTGCGGGTATAGGGCGTGATGCCGCCCGGCACGCCGGTGAACACTGGGTTGGCGATATCGATGGAGGGCGCCAGGCTGTATACGGAGCTCTGCTTGGTGGTGGAGTCGAGGTATTCCACACCCACCAGGGTGCTGCTGTCGATGTGCTCGAACTGGGCATCGTATTGCAGCATCAGGTTACCGTTGAGCTGATCGGCATCGCTGTCAGTTCCGAATACATAGCGCGGCAGGGTGGTACCAACCCGCGAAGCGCTGTCGCTCAGATAGACATAGCCAAAGTCATCGCTCAACTCGCTGTAGCGCAGGTTGCCGCGCAGCGTGAAGCCGTTATCGAAGTCGTGGGTGATGTTGCCGCTCAGGCTGGTGCGCTCGACATCGTGGAAGTTGTAGCCAGGCTCGCCGTAGAAATCGCTGCGGTCGTATTCCTTGTCCAGTGGGTAGCCACCGCTGTTTGGCGAGCTGTTGGTCTTCAGGTAGTCGAGGATCACCGTGGCCGAAGTGAAGTCGGTAGGCGCCCAGGTCAGGCCGCCCATCACGAAGCGGTTGTCGTCCTGCGAATGGTCGTACTCACGGTCGCTGTTCTGCATCTTGGCAGTGAAGCGGCCGGCCAGCGTTTGTTCGTCGTTCAGGGCGTCGCCTACATCGATACCGGTTTCGGCATGGTCATAGGAGCCGTAGGTCACGTAGCCCTGGCCAAATTTTTCGAAGCGCGGCTGTTTGGTCACGAAGTTGACCGAGCCGCCTGGGTCTGCCGGGCCGAACAGAGTGGAGTTGGCGCCGCGCAGAATTTCGATGCGCTCGTAGGCGAACGGGTCTTCGCGCACACCGCGCATCGAGCTCAAGGTCAGGCCGTCACGGTAGGTGGTGGCCTGGAAGCCGCGGATCTGGAAGTAGTCGTTGCGGTCGTCCGAGCCGTAGAAGTCGCTGACCACACCTGGGGTGTATTGCAGCGCCTCTTCAGTAGTGCTGACGCTGCGCTGCTGCATTTCCTTGTTGGTCACTACCGACACGGAGGCTGGCGTGTTGAGGATGCTGGTCGCCACCTTGCCGCCCACCCACAGTTCCTTGGCAACCACCGAGTGGGTGTCATCGTCGGCACTGGCCTTGACCTTGGCATTGATGATGACGGGCGCCAGGCGGTAGTCCTCGGTCGCGCCCAGCTCCAGCGGGCCGGCAGGCTGGGGTTGCGGTACCACCAGGTAGGCAGCCTGGCTTTGCTGCTCGGGCTGCAGGTCGGTCCCCTGCAACAGCCGCGCTAATGCCGACGGGGTATCCAGCGCACCCTGCACCCCTTGGGTATTGCGGTTGGCCACGCTCTGCGCATCGAACGACAGGCTGATACCCGCTTCACGTGCAAAGCGGTCCAGTGCGGGCGCCAGCGGGCCGGCAGGAATGTTCCACTGCTTGAGCGGGGTGTCGTGATCAGCGCTCAAAGGCTGCGCGAGCGACGGCAGTGCGTAGCTGCTGACCATCAAACCGAACAGTGCAGCGTGCAAGGCACGGCTCAGTGGATGGCGCTGTGGAACCGGGGTAGAACTCATTCTCTCGCTCCGTGTAAGAGGGTCGGCGGGGTGGCCTGTAATCCGGCCTTCTCTACAGGCCGGACGAGAATGAGAAATCACCTCATTTATTTTTACCCAGTTGCCCCCACCCCAACGACACCCACGCGAGCGCTGCTGCAAGGGCTAGAGCGCATAGCTCATTCAACGCGGTAGGTGAAAACAGAATCCTCATCGCTTGGCGCCGATACCATCAATTCCCTGAGCTCCCGTATTTGCATAATTGCGTACACGCGCTGCCTGACCTCATCCATGGATTTGGCCCATTCGCGCAACTCCAGGAAGTGGCGGCAGATAAAGTCGTAGCGCTCATCAAGATATGCCTCGGCGGCTGCCCATCCGTCTGCACACCCAAGGTCGAAATGCCCGATGAAGTGATGCACCAAATCGTTTCGCAAGCCTACCAACTCGTTGAGCGATGCCTTGGTCTGCGCGTACTCCGCCTCCGGCAGCTCCATGCCGAAGCGAAAGCTCATCCAGCACCTTTCGTCTCGTACGCCATCGTCTTCCGGGTCGTCGGGTAAACCTGATGGTTTCAAGTAACCCTGGGTAAAAGCTTTAACCAGCGCACCAAGAGTATGCCGGTGGTGTTCAGCCGTCTTCTTTTCACGAACGGCCTCAAGCTGATCAGCAGCGCCGCTCAACTCGCTTGAGGGAACCATGCTCTTCAACAGCATCTCGTACCCCTGCAGTTTCAGCAGGCAGCGCCCGAGCTTGAGCTGCACATCGCGCTGCAACTCAGGGATAGAACGCGAAGGATGCGGTGTGGGTTCTTCCATGAACAATCTCCATGACTCTACACGCTAGACATGTCAAAAAGTTGATACGCCAGCATTTTTGATACAGAATTAGAAACAGGATGCATTTTAGCGTATTTCAGTATGCTTTAAGCGAGTGCAGGGAATGGACGAATACACAACCTCCGACGCGGGCACACCGCCGATCGATCAGCTGGACCTCACGGCACACGGCGTTCTGGGGCATTTTGCCAAGTCGTCGCGCAACGCCCAGCTGGTGGGTTTCCTGATGAGCATGGATCGGCTTGACCGCTGGGCGGTGGATTTCGATGAGGATGCCCCTGCGCAGCAGTTCGAAATCCAGTTGCTGATGCAAGAAATCCAGGCCTTCGTCGAAGCCTACGCACTCGTCCTGCACCAGGTTCCACAACCCTTCACCGAGCTGCTGGCCCACCTCACCTCTTCGCGCTGCATGTACCTGGTGCGGTATGTGGCACAGCGCAACATCGCATTCACCGGCGCGCTGGCCCCCCTGCTGGCTGGCGACTTGTCGCAGCCCGCAGAGCTCACGGCATTTCGCCGCCGGCTGGAGGCGTTCAGCAAGGCTCACCTGCTCAGCGAGATTTTCTCCGGGGAGCGGCTGCGCGAGATATCACAGATCATGGAGAGTTACGCAGATGTATGACGGACGACTGAACCCTGTCGCTGTGGCAGTGGGCAAATCTGTGGGCAAACGCGCAGTCATGGGCGGCGTGCTGGGGGCCTGGCTGTTGCTGGCCGGGCCGGCTGTTGCGGCAACCAGTAGCCTGGGCGCCACCTCCAGCAACTTGATTTCACAACAAGACTCGGTGGTGGCCGAAGCCATCAAGGCCGACGCCGAAGCCTGCGCCGAAGGCACCAAGGAAGGCACCATTGGCGCCTCCATCAGTGACGCACTGAAAATCCATACCGAGCTGGCGTCGGCAACGCCAAATGTCGAGTCGCTGTTCAGTGCCACGGCAGACTGCTTCGGCGGTTTGAGCAGCCTGTTCGACCTGTCCGGCTCGATCCCGAGCCTGGGCAGCATCCTGGCCTCGGCCCAGGCTGCCGTGCTGCAGTACGCACAGAAAAAGGTCTGCACCGCGATCCAGCAGGTTGCCTCGATGGTGACCAGCCCGATCAACCAGGCCATCGGCAAGGTCAGCAGTGGTACTTCTCTGGGCGACCTGAATGGCCTTACCAATGGCCTGGTCAGCAAAGGCATGAGCACGCTCGACCCACAACTGGGCAGCGGCTACCACAACGCCGCCGCCGGGTACGAGGCCACCTACACGGTGGATGTAAACCCGTTCAACTACGTACAGACCGACTTTGGTGGTGGCGCCAGCACCGGCAGCGGCACCACGACCGGCAGCGCGGCGGCAACCCGAGCCGTGGCACCGGCGCCCAGCCCCGCACCTGACACCTCTTCGAGCAGCACCGGCAGCTCCTCTTCCAGTAGCAGCAGCGGGTCATCCAGCTCGGCTGCCGGCCTGTTCAACTAAAGGGGGCCGGCAATGAAAAAAGTCGCGGCAGTTCTGGCCGTGGGCCTTGGGCTGGGGGCAACTGCGCTGCCGGCCCAGGCGCTGTCCTGGGCGTCGGTGCTGACCTTCATCAGCACCATGCAGACAGAAATGAGTGCCTGGTCGGTGACGGTCAAGCAGACCGCGCTGTCGGCCAACGTTGTCTCGCAAATGGACAGCGATTCGAAGAAGCAGCTTGCCAACGCGGTAGGGGCCATCGACATGTCCGACCGGGTGATGAAAGCCGCAACCTCGTTCGACTCCGCAGTCGGGCAGCCGGTGACCATCAAGTGCACCGCCCAGGAGCAGGGCAAGCTTTTCGTCGAGGCGGTATCACAGCGTGACAAGGATGCAGCGCGGCTGATGGCCACCTATGCCTCACAGCGGGTCGGCTCCAGGGCGGGTGCCGACCAGGCCACCCTGGCCATGCACCGGGATACCTATTGCACGGTGTCCGAAGCCAGGCAGGGTATGTGCGCGCTCAATGCCAACGGCATGCAGGGCTGGGACGTGGACTACGCAGGGCCGTTCAGCGAAAAGACCCTCGCCCCTGAAGGCGAGGCGGCAGCCTACGCCTATACCGCGATGATCACCGACCAACGTGCCGAAGCGCACATCGACTGCACCTCGGTGGCCTGCAATGACGCCCAGTCGCAACAGCTCGCTGCCTCGGCGATGAGCGCGATGGCTGCCAATTCTCTTGTTGGGCAGGTGACGGACCGTCGCGTGCCAATGCTCACAGGGCAGTGATATGAATTTTCGGCTCAAACTGGCCAGCATCGTCGCAGGCTCGACGATGCTCTCGAGTGTTTCGTATGGCGCGTTGTATGGCTTCGGCCCGGCAGAAGCCTGGACCAACGCCCAGATCGCAGCGCTGACAAAAAGTGTGTCCGCCAATATAACGGCCTTTGGCACGAGCTTCGGTACCCAGATGTCGTACAAGTTCGAGCAGATCATTTCGGCAGTGGCCATTGCCACCAAGCAGGAAGCGCTGTCTGCCAACGTGGTAGCAGACAACAACCGGCAGACATCCGAGCAACTGGTCAACGCCATCCGCGCCCAGCAGCAGAACACGGCCGTTGCCAAAGCCTACCTCGACTTCAACGCAGCGACCGGCCAGGGCTTTGACCCCTGCGGCACGGTGGCCAAGAACAAGTCGATGGACATCGCCTTCAGCACCATGGCGGCCAAGGCCAAAGCCTCGGTTGGTGAACTGGACGCATCGCCAGGGCGCCTGGTTGCCTCGACGGGCCAGGCCATGCAGCAACGGCTCAAGCAGCATCGCGACAAGTTCTGTACCGAAGCTGAAGCCAACGCCGGCCTGTGCACGCTTAGCACCTTGCCAGGCGGCGATACGAACGCAGCGTTGCTGTTCGAGCCCGCGGACGAAAACTCGCTGACCACCGAGGCACGCACGGCCTATATCCAGCATGTAATGGGCCCGCCAGATCAGGCGCTGAGCAAAGAGGCCGGTGCGACGCCTGCCGGTGAAACCTACATGGTGCAGAAAAATCGCAAGGACTCGCTGCTCTCGGTACCGGCCTACAGCCTGTCGATGATCAACGCAGCCAACACCCGCAGCGCGGGCTTCGGCAACAAGTCCCCCAATGAAGTGCTCAAGCTGCGTGTGAACCAGTACTTCGGTGGAAAGGAAGCGGAACAATGGTCAGGCAACCTGGCACGCCAGACCCAGCGCGGGTTGCTGGTAGAGGCGGCCAAGATGGGTGGGCTTGAGGTATGGATTCATCAGCAGCAGTACGAGCAGAACCAACGGCTGCTCGCCAACCTGGCAACGCTGGTGGTCGCCTCCTCCGACAGCCTCGATGCCACGCTGGAAGCGCGGTACCAGAAGGTATTGTCTGAAACCGCTGCACGGTCGGTGAAGTGAGGTAGCCATGAAAAAAGATTTCGACGAAACACGCGATGCGCGCAGATGGAAGGTTTCATTCGGCGTATCGTTGGCCCTGACCTCCACACTGGCCTGGGCCTATTGCCCACCGCAATACCAGGAAAACACCGTAGCCCCTGTGTTCTCGGCGGCTACCACGGCGCTCAACGCAGCCGTTTCTGCTGTCGATGCGTCCCTCTCCGCCTTGCTCGAAACCGAAAGCCAACGCCTGACATCGGCCATTGCGGTCATGACCAAGCAGAAAGCCCTTTCAGCCAACACGGTTGCCGAGGCCGGGCGCAATGCAGCGCAGCAGACAGCGACGGCACTCAACGTACTGGCCCAGACACAGCGGGTAAAACAGGCGCGCTTCGACTACGGCGGCGAGTTCGGGCAAGGCTATTCGCCCTGCAAGATCTTCTCGACCCGTACGCTGATCAGCAACCGGGATGCCGACATGGGCACCGAGGTTCGCCAGCGGGTCAAGGCCGAGATCGTGGCCGCACCGGGCACCTACGCCGAACCTATCAGCGCCCAGACGGCACTGATAGAAGCACGCAAGCCGTTCTGCACCCAGGACCAGGCAGACTCTGGCCTGTGCAAATCGGTGGGGACGATGCCGGGCGCCGACCTCACCGTCGCCACCTTGTTCGAACCCGCCATGGAAAACGAAACCCTGTACAAGGCAAAGGTCGGGTTCGTGAACAACGTTGCCGGCCTGCCAGACGGCCCGGTCCCGTCGTCGGCGGGCAAATCGTCTGCTGCCGAGGATTACTCCCTTTCCAAAGCCCGCAAGGACGCACTGGTTTCACCTGCGCTGTCCAGCCTCAAGGCGATCCAGCTCGACTACTCAGGCGTTGAAGGCAAGGAAACAGGTACCGACCTGCCGTTGGCAGTGCATTTCCGTAACGAAGTGAAGCGCTATTCGGGCAACACGGCGGAGTACGACAGCTGGGCGCGGGTCATGGCGGCACAGAACGAGCGTGGTGCATTGGTCGAGTTGCTGAAGATCAAGGCGCTGGACCTGGCCATCCAGGAAAAGCAGTACCGGCAGTACGAAAACATGGAAGCTCAGTTGGCGTCGCTGGTATCGATGAACGTCAGCACAGCTGGCGGCCAGACCCTGACCAGCAAAGCGGCAACGGATGCTGCCAGGCAGAACATGCAGCAGAGCGTGAAGTGACGGAGCGCAAGGGATGAAAAAAACGATCTTGCGCGGCGTTGTGACATTGGGCGTGCTGGCCTGCGCCCACAGTGCCGTTGCAGACACCTGCATGGTATCGCCAACCGACAAGGAAGTTGTTTCTGGTCGTTTCGGCAAATTCCGTGGTGGTGGCTCGGGCAACTTTGGCTCGGCCAACCAGAAAGCGCACATGCACGACGGCCTGGACTTTTCCACCAGTGGCGCGTCGCAACCGGTCTATGCCACCACCGAGGGCGAAATCACCTTCGCCGGGGCGCTAGGTTCTGCGGGTAACGCCGTGCTGATCAAGCGGGCCAACGGCGACATCGTCGCCTACTACCACCTCAGCGGCTTTGCCAACGGCGTAAAGCGCAAGGCCCAGGTCAAACCCGGGCAACAGCTGGGCCTTTCGGGCAATACCCCCAGTAGCTCGATGACCAAGCATTTGCACTTCACCTACGGCACCTCCACCAAAGACGCCGCCAGGGCCAAGGCATTCACCGAAAACGCACAGCGCGGGCCATTCAACCCCGCGCAGCTGCCACCGGTGTTCAAGCGTCAGGACGGCATTGGCTGGAAGACTGACCCGGCACCCTATTTCTGCCAAACTTACCCCATTCAGGATGGCCACCCGGAGCATCAGCGCATCCTGGGCAAGGATACCAAGGCACAGCACGAGATCCTGTTCGGCAATGTACCTTCAGGCGGCGTTGCGCCAGACTCCACAGCCGAGCCCGTGCAAGTGGCAGCGGCCAATGCCGATGCGGCGCTGGCAGAGGCTGACGGCAAGACGCCACCGATGTACTTGTCCGACGCCGATGGCTATGGTGCCTTGCCGACGCCACCCATCGGTGGTTACGACACCATGTCGGTTTCGGAAATGATGATGACCGAAGCCTCCCGACGGTTCAGCGATGCCGAGTGGAACAACAGCATCACCCATGTTTCCAGCCGCGCGCTATGGGTTGACTACAACCGGGCGATAGGTGTCAGCAACTACTTGTCGGAAGCGATTTATCGCAAAAAGGAAAAAGTTGAAGCATTGCTTGCCGTTTACGCGTCGCAGAAATTGGCAGGTCAAAGGGCACAGACCGAATGGGCGCACCAGCGTGCTCAGAAAGGAGCTGTGTCCAGATCCATTGAATAATGCGGCGCCCACGAAAGGTAAACACAGATGGAACCCAAAGAACTCGACAAGCCTGATCAAGCCGTCGCTGATTCTGCGGCCGGGCAACCCGCCCAGCCAGGGCGGAGTTATGCAGGCATCTTGGTCCATCATGGCGCAGCGCCCTACAAACATGACCCTACCAACCAGAGCAGTTACTACGTCACCCTGGAAACACCCGACGGCAGCCGGACGCTGTGGGGGGCAGGGCTTGAACAGGCCATGCACGACACAACGGCGCAGCGCGGCGAACCTGTATTGATGGACTACCAGGGCGACGCCTGGGTAGCGCGCTCGATCGATGCAACTGCACTGCCGGCCTACAACGTCGAAGCCGGTGGGATGAGCGCTGGCCAACCCCCACACGCCAGCCAGGCACAAGGCAGCCCAGACTTCGACGCAAGCGTGTTTGACGCCATCATGAAGGTTGCCGGCGAATTGAAGCCCGAAGGCGCTTCGCTCGACCCGGAAGAAGTGCGACGCATCAACGCCACCCTCCACGAGTCGGATACCGCCAATGCTGCAGACGCACCCAACCGGCAGGCGCGAGAGCGCAACGCTGCCGAAACGCTGCTGCAAGGCAGTGCCGAGCTCGTGGGTGGCGTGGCTTCGCTGACGGGTGCAGCCATGCAAGGCCTGGGCAAGGGTGCCAGCGCGCTGGCCAGTACCTTGCGTGCAGGCACGAGCAAGCAGCCTGAAGAGGCCGCTGCGGCGCAGCCGGCAACGCAGGAACAACCTGCCGCTGCGGGTGAGTCTGCGTTTGCTGAAGAGCTGGCTGGCCGGGTGCAGGTATTGCCCCGCCTGTCCGAATACCGGGTGGATCAGGTCGAGAAAGCCGCCAGCAATTACGAGAAGGCTCATCAGGCTTTCTGGAACGCGGGCGAACTGCCCCAGGTTCGTGAACAGATCGAAGCACGCGCTGTACAAACCGGCCTTACCGTGCCCGAAGTGGTCGAGAAGATGAAACCCGACGGTGAATTCACCGACTTGCACGAGGCATTCGTCGAAGCCGTAGGGCAGTCACCTGACGCACAGGCCAGCAAGAAGGCCATGGACAAGGCACTCACCGGCTGGGCCAGGCAGTACGGCCGCGCCCAGGAAGAGCTGCTGAACCCCGAGACCGAAGGCAGCCCGCATTACGACAAGCTCAAGAACCGGCTGGAAAACTCCAGCGAGAGCATGCACCACAATGCAGGCAACACCCCCGCATTCGCAGGCGAATCGCAATCGCACCTGGAGCGTTTGCAAGACGCCATGCAGCGCATTTTCGAGCGCCTGAAGGAAATGGTGCAGGGCATCGTCAGCCTGGTCCGCGGCAAGCCTTCAGGCTCATCGCAAGACAACGGTTTCACTCCCTGAGGCCAGACACGCGTACACGCTCACCCCCCAGCCAATGCCGAACGGGAGCCATGAGGGCGCAGGCATTCATCCAAGCAAGGAGAACGGAATGAAAGAGTACAGCAACTGGAAAGAAGTCACCGCCACGCCAGAGGCCCATCTGGACTTCTTGCGGGTGGTTGACGCCAGCCTGGAAGAGGGCCTGGGTGGCAAAAACCTGTACGAGAAGCTGGCGAAGGAAATCACGGTGAATGGCAAGGCTTTCAGCCAGGCCTTCCACTTGAACAACCTGGAAAACAACTCGGGCAACTGGGACACCGACGAAACCCCGGACCCGGTGAAACTGGAAATCGTCCAGTTGACCTCGAAGATCAAGCAGGCCGACCCTGGCTACGACCTGGCCCACTTCACGATCGGCTATGAATACATGATCAGCGAGATGAAAGAGCGCGGCGTGGAAGTGGACGCAGGCCTGGACCACAGCGAACCTGCGCCCAGAAACCGCAGTGGTTCGGATTATGAACCCGGCATGTGACGGCTGGAGGGGCTCGGTGAAAGCAAGCATGACGATAGTGCTGGCGCTCGGCGCGCTGGCCATGGCCAATACCACCCTGGCGCAGGACGCCCCCGCGCCCCGTGAGGAGCAGTGGCAGGAGCTACCGCGCAACACCACCATCTACGTGCCTGTGCCGAAGCAGGTCACGCCGGTGGCCGCTTACCGTTCGTGCGCCAATCGCTACGAAGGCGAAAGCTGTGACTTCTCCACCCCTCGCCAGGGCGTGATCGAAGGCACCTGCCAGGCCCCGGAAATGCGACAGCCGCCGGCATACGGCTACGAAGTGCAGCAATACCCTGCGCAGGTACGCACGGCGTTGGTATGCGTACCCATCGACAGCCAGGGCACGCCGGGTGATGCCCCCGCCAACCCAGGCCACGAGTCGCCCTCCGCGCCTCAGCCTGCGCCGCCACCCGCAATCGACCAGCCTGCTCAATAGCCCCTCGGTACCCCTTGCGACAGGCAGCTGCCCTGGCCCGGCGCCTACGGCATTGGGTCAGGTTCACCCGCTTCTGGCCGGGGTGCAACCGATTGCAGCATGTCGATGATGAACCGATGCGTTTCGGGCAGCTGTTTCTGAAACGCCTCATCGAGCTCCGGGGCTATCTGGATATCGCCTTCACGCAGGCTATGCGCAACTTCTTGCCGGTAGTGCTCCACGAATCGCTCACGTACCAGCTGAGCCTCAGGCGTGCCATCGGCAACCAGCTCAGCCACAAGCGCCTGCGCCGCATGCGCGAACACCAGGGTTCGATTGTATTGCTGCGTCTTCAGGGCGGACTGCGCAAACGTGGACTGGAACTGCGTTTCCATCGAATCGATGGTTGCATGCAATAGCCGATTGGCTTTCTTGAGCGCGGCAACCTCTTCGGCCAGCCCTGCTTCCGGTCCGCCCTCCTGCGCCCCGGCGCGCCTGGCCTGTGCAAACTGCAGCATCTGCCCGTGCATCAGCTTGATCAGTTCACGCTGGCGCTCTACTTCGGCCCGCAGTTGCACGGCTTCGTCGAAGTACTGGCGAACATAGTCACGCAGCGGCTCCAGTTTTTCGTTGGCACGTGCCGCCCCGGCATACCAGCCTTGCGAGTACCCCTCTTCAAAGCCGTCCTTGTGGCCCTCCTCAAGGCCTTGCTTGCGGCCTTGGCTGCGGCCGACATGAAGGTTGGAGATTGCATGATCAAGCGACCCGGTATACCCGCCATCCAGGCCGCCACTGCGCCGCCCTGCCCCCCAGTTATGGTCCATTGCTGCCTCCAGGCATCTGCATATCGCCGGCACACGCGCTGCCGACATCAGCTTCAGGGTGAATCGGTCAGCCCATTGCCCGCGAAAGGGGGCGGATCAGGGCTACTTTGTCGTGTGTACTTCAGCGCCGGCGGCCTGCTGGGCATCCGCCTGAGGCAAAGAAAAATCAGTCAGCCGGTGCAAGGCAACCGCTACCCAGTCACCCCCGAAACGCTCGTCCTCCAGCACAGACTTGAGCGCGAGAATCGGCACACAATGCCTTGCATCGCCTTGGACATAAAATACGGCCATCCATTCCGGCAGCAAGTGTTCCGTGCCTTCATGGGTTTCAACGCTGAACATCAACGCAAGCGTCCCGGGCATCGCCTTCACCTCCTGGCTGGGCAACGCATCGGCCAGCCAGAAGGCCACTTGCGCCAATTGGTTGGCCTGAATCGGCAGCAGTGCGATCACCTTGCGCCCGTCGTCATCAACCACGATGCCCGGCTCAAGGTCGAGCATTTTTGCGCCGTAGCCGATTGCCGCGTGCCGAACGGGCAGTGATTTCAGGTAATGCTCCAGCAGCGTGTACATCTCGAAAGCCGCGGGAATGTCCTTCTGGATGGCAGGCGAGCTTTTGGCCATAACGCTGACGAAGCCACCCCCTGCCTGCGCAAAGATATCGCCACTGATGGCCTGCGCCACAAAAGCCTCGAGTTCATACAGCGTATACATGGTCCAACTCCCTCGCACCGGCTCGGCTAGACTGAACTTCAACCTGCTGAAAGGTCCAGCCGGCAGTCGTTCGTGTTTTGTATGTTTGCAGCCCACACTTCAAGGATGTAGCAATGACCCATCAGTTTCACTGTGCATTTCAACCCGCGCCCGGCAATGTCGGCGGCGTGCTGAACATTGGCCCTGCCTCGGTCAGCATCGACCTTGAAAACCTGCGGCTGTTCGCCGATGTGGTCGGGCAGATCGAAAAGCGCCGGGCGGCTGGCGCAGCAAGGTCGGAGATTCTGGGTGAATGGGCTGGCAGTGAAAGCATTGACTGGGCCCATATCGGCTTTCACTCCTGCCGCGAAAGCTACAGCTTGCGCTACAACGGGGTAGCCTGGGAGGCGCCAGCCGACGCCACCATCGCCGCGGCCGCCGAGGCGCGGTTGTTCCTGGACAACCAGCGCCTGCAGGCCTGACCCATCGGCATGGCCCTGGCCGTTAACGATTGACGGGCGTGCTTGCCTGATACTGGCCGAAAAACTCGAATTCAACCCGGCGGTTGGCGGCGCGGCCATCTGCAGTGTCGTTCGGGGCAATGTAATCGCCCACTTGCCCTTCGGCACTGATCTTCGACGCTGCCACCCCCCGGCGAACCAGGTACATCTTCGCAGCCTGGGCCCTGAGCAAGGCCACACGGCGGTTCGCCTCTACCGTGCCAACACCGTCGGTGAAACCCACGATCTTCACCTGCAGTGCGTCTTGCGCGGAGCGCACCAGGACGTCGCCATCATCGGCACTGGGGCTGAACCGTGAGTGGCCGAAGGCGAAATTCAGGGTCATGTGGTTGATCGAGGACTGGATGTGGTCCTGCCGCGCACGAATTGCCAGCAGCTCCTGGCGGCTAGCATTGGCATCGGCCTCTGCAGCCGCCAGACGAACCCGCAGGCTCTGGATCTCGACATTCAAGGCGTTGATGGTCTGCTGCATGTGCGCCGTGTCCTGCCCCTGGGCAGAAGGTGCGGCATAAGGGACCGGCGCCGCGGGGCTTTCTACCAGTTCGAACCCTGCGAAAGCCCTGGGCACCATTACCGCCGACATGACGGCCAGAACAAGCGGCAGCACGCTGCGTGGGGTGGCAAGCACGGTGTTCATACATCTCTCCAGTACCGCAGGATCACGAAAACGATGACGGACCAGGCATAGCCCAGCAACAGGGTGAGCATGCCTGCGAGCAAATAGGTTCGCAGCGGGTCGATAGCATCCTGGCCAAGCGGCTGCAACCCGGGAACCAGCGTGGCCGGGAACCATGCGAACAACACCGTTACCAGCGGCGCGAGCCACAGGCCCAGGCGCAGACGATGATGGTCACCTTCGCGCGTCCACCATGCGTACCAGCCCAGACTCAACAGGTACGCAGGCAGCAGCATCACGCTTAGCAGCAAGGTCGAAAAGGACAGCGCGGCGGCGTAGAAACGTGGTGATCCTTGCGCCATTTCACCCATCAGGGTTGCAATGACCGCGATGGCAAAAGCGACAAGCGCCGCCAGCAAAGGCACCGACAACAGCCACAAGGCTGCGCGGCGATCGCCCACCACCCTCAGGCCCGACTCCACGGCAAGTGGAGGTAATGGGTAGGACATGCCAGGAAACTCCTTGTAAGGGCCAGCTGAACGGTAAGGTCCAGCGCAAACGCCGCAACAACTGACAGCGAAGTGCGTCAGCCACTGCTCGACGTCCTGTCAATTATCAAAATGGCCTGTTAGAAAAATGTTGATATGGATAGCGAGTATGAATTTGAGGCCTTGCCCCGTCAAGGTTTGAATCCTGCTCATGAGCAGCTGATCGCTTGACCCTGGGCAAGGCGTAGCGCACACTCGCCCTATGCAAAAAACATTTTTCTGACAACTAAAATTGATAGCATTTTGTCATCCAGAAGGATCTGACGCATGAACCCCCTGCAACTCGCCCTGCCGCTTTTGGTTTCGCTCGCCTGCACCTCGGCCTACGCAGAAAAAATCGACCCGTCAGAAGCCAGTGCCCGCCTGACCCAGGCGCTCACTTGCAAACGCAATGTATCGCCCGAGCAGTTCGAAGCCTTGATCAAGGCCGCGAACGGTAAAGCCATGGTCCAGGCATCGGACCTGTCCGACGGTGAATTCACCGTTCCAAACCCGCTGGACGTGTACGGCCGTCCCGTCACCCGGCTGTCGCTGCACCCTGGTTCCAATGGCGAAGGCGACTTCAACGCCTACGGCGGCGCATTCAGCGGCGAAAGCATCCAGACGGTCGCCAAGCTGGCCGACATTCCCAAGGACGAGGTTGGCGACTACAAGAAAGAAGTCGGCAACCATGACCTGTGGCTTTATGCAGACGGCAGCGATACCTACATCAGCTGTTCGTACGATGTACGCACGGTGGTGAAAACCCTCAAACGCAAAGCGCGCGAGGCAGCGGACGCAGTGCAGCGCGTCACCCAGTAAGTGCCAATCACCCTGCGTTGAATGGAGTCACGCCATGAGCTTCAGAACACTGGCTGCCAAGTTTCTGGAAACGGTCAAGGACGACCTGGGCATCCCCGCCCGGCTGCGCCGGGTCATCGCGCAGGCGCCGAACATTCGAATGCGGGTGGATGACACCGCCGCCGTCATCGCCTCCTCGAGCGTGGTGCGCTGGCATGAGTGGTCGAACCATATCGGCTTCAGCCAAGGCAGCGAAAAGAACGGTGAGGTCAGGGGCTGGCGCGCCAGCGACGGCCACTACCAGAGCGAACACCGGCATATCCCGGCACTCGCCCGACTGGGCAGCAGCGAAACCACGGCCCACTTCACCTGTGACATAGCTGACGTGACGGGCCTGTCGGCCTCCAAGTCCGACCTGTATCGTTTCTACTCCATGCAGCAGATGGCGGAACAGGCCTGCCAGGCGTTGATCCGGGATGTGAGCCAGGAAGGGCTTGCGCAAAACCTGCGCTGGCCCGAGATCGGCATTGTTCATGGCACCAGCGACTTCCTGGTCCAGTATGACTGGGATGACGGACTGTACCTGGCCAACAGCGGTGGCTCGCATCATTTCGTCGCCGCCCAGCATATCGCCAGGCAGTTGCAGCAAACGGTTGCGCTGCAAGGCCGCCTCGTCCGTAACGGCCTCGATGCCGAAGCCGCTGCCCAGCTGAACGATGACTACGCCATCTACGCCGTCACCAAGGACGTGTTCTTTGCTGAAGGTCTCGATGCCATGCGCGACTTCAAGGCCACCCACTACTGGGGCGACCTGCCGCAGCCTTATGACAATGGCGTAGCCATCTTCCTGCCCAGAGATGAAGCACGCTCACGCAAGGTCGCAGAGATCTTCGAGAGTGAAGGCTTTACCAATGTGGGCGAACTACTGATGGCGCTGGCCTCTCCCGACGCCACAGTCGAGCGTCGCGCCCGCCAGGATGAAATACGCAGCCGCATACAAGCCCTGCCCGAACTGGAAGCAAAGGCCGGCGCGGCGCACTTGTTCGGCAAGCACGCAGCAGCCAGCCTTCGTGACGAGTTGCCGACCGCGGTGAATTGGCAAAGCGTCGAGCAAGCGACAATGGATGAAGCCTTTGGCGTGCACCGGCTAGATGCCCAGAGCGTTTACGATGCGCTGGCCCGGCACAGCCCAGGCGCCATCTCCAGCCAGGCCTTGCATACCCTGCGCGCCACGGTGGACGGCTATGCCGCCCTGCATGAGCACCAGGTGGCCAAGCAGGCAACTCCGCAAGCACCGAGCCCAGACTGATCGGCCCCTGCAGGGGCAGTTTCATTCCGGGCTAAGCGGAGCAGTACTGGTCTGCCAGCTGGTGGACACGCTCCGCCGATTGCGTCTGCGCCTGGGCCTGCTCGCAGGCCCATCGCAGTGTTCCGGCATCAGGAACATAGTCCTCACCGCTCGCCTTCTTGGCCACGAACCACAGCGCACGCATGACGAAAAGCGGGTCGCCGCTCAGGCGCTGGTCATCCGCCGCCTGCATGTGGCCGACCAGTGCCTGGGTCGCTTTACCCAACCCCTTGTCCCGGCTGAACTGCACCAGGTTGCCCAGCTCTTGCGGATTCATTGAAGGATGAATCGTCAGTGGCGTGCAGCGCTCGGAATCGAGCAAATCCCAAAATGTCACGCCGTCCTTGCAGACCATGCCCACACGGCGACCACCCGCCATGTCATCAACCTCGATGAAGCTGCCTGGCTGGTATTTGTGGATTTTCATGTTCTAACCCTTACCGATTGACTGGCCGACCATCGCCGGCAACAGGTGCATTCTAAGCAAGCAGGTTGCAAAAAGCGTTACTGCAGTGTGTGCCATCGCCCGTATGTGTAACAGCATTGGCTCACTCAGGGCGCTGGGGCCTCCCAGGCAACGGTTCGCTGCTGCTCGGGCACAACAGGGCAGTCAACCATGGCACGAACCCGTGGCCTGCCATCCGCCCCGGCAATTTCGTATTCGTCTTTCAAGCTGCCTTCCGGCCGTTCAGCGATCCATTGCGCAACCTGAGTGAGGCCCTCGCGAATGACCCCCGCCTGTGCACCTGGCGCCACATGCTGCATGTCTATTGCGATCAGGATGCCGCGCTCTCCCGCAAATGCCGGCGCCTCACGCACAGCCTCCAGGCTACCCACCCTATTGCCATTGGTATCGTGGAGCGCGATCGGGTCATTGATACTCAGCGGCCCTCGATTGCCGGTCAACTCACCGGCATCGGCAACAATGCGGGCGGCCTCGTAGCCAAAGCCCAGGTCAGCAAAGGCAGAAGAACCCTCGGGATCGACGCGAAGCACTGCATACTTCGCCGACACGCTCGCGCCGGGAAGAGGCACTTCCTTCAGGGCCAGGCGCTGGATATGTTCGGCCTCCGGCTTTGAGCCCGCGAGCAATGACGAGAGCTCTGCCAATTGCTTGCGCGGCTCGGCGGCATTGGCATCGAAGTCGTCATCGATCAGCTCCATGGCACCAGCCATGTTTTCTGAAGGGTTATCCGGCACGGCTGAATCGTTGCTGACCTTGCCGTTCCACCCAGCCAGCGTCTGCCCCACATGCCTGCCTATTTGCTGGATGAGAGGTGCAGCGAGCGAGCGATCATTTTCGAAAATGACTTTACGACCGCTCACTGGATGGTCGAAGGGTTTTCGTTGCCATGCCATAAACCCGGACGTGCTTTCCCACCCAATAAAATTCAATGTGCCGCTCTCAGCAGGAAACGGCCGGTTATTGATGCGGGTGTAAGACCCATCCGCTTCCCGCTTGAACGCTTCATTACCCTTGAGCAACCGGGAGTCAATCAAAGCCTCCTGCAACCGCTCGGGCTGTTTGATCAACGCATTATATTGCTCGATACGCTCAAGCTCTTTGGCCGGAAAATTCACCAGTTCCACGCCTGCTGACTTCAAGCGGTCATACATGAATGCAAGCGGGCCAGCTGCCAGCAAGTCATTACGGTAGCCACCCCCAACCTGCGAATGGGCCCCTGCAAACTTGACCTCTTCGATGCGCGAGTTGTCGTCATTGCGCAGCGCGCTGGTCAAGGGAAATGTCGCACGGTATTCATGCATGGCCACCAAATGCGTGGTGGACTTGACGTTGTTACTAATCTCCAGGTTTTTCCTGACGTGGCTTTCAGTAATGGGAATACCGTAGGAGGCAACCGTGTCAAAAATGGCAAGCTTGTTGATTTGCGCCTCACCAGGCGGGATCAGGTAATCGTCGGTGGCTTTCCATTGGCTGTCGAGTCGAGGCACACCACGGTCGATCACCTCGTTGGTAAAAGCACGGGCCTGCGCCGCCCCGCGACTGAAGCCGATCACATTCAATTCAATATTCAGATCAGGGTTCTTGTTGCAGAACGTGACGAAGGCATCATAAGCCTGCTCGATCCGGTTCTGGCTGCCGCGCCCTGTGCCCCGCTCGATCAAGGCGATAGGCGCATTACCCTTCTGGCTCCCCACCCCATCAAGGTAAATTTTCTCCGACTGGCCGGTAAGGCCGCCAGGGCCATACTTGCGGGGCGCAGCGCCGGAGTTGAGGGAAAGGTTGGTGCCGTGCGCGGTGTCGTATTCATAAAGCCTGGCCACATTGGTATGGCTACCGAGAGGCGTGTCCCTGTCCTTGTTGTTATCGGTGCCATCCATGTAGACACTAAAATAAATTGTATTAGTCACTTCATATCCCTATGAACAAACTGCCGCATCAGTCCTGATTCAACTTCAGAATATGCGCCTTTATGGCCTGCCCGGCTGCCTCGACAAGGCTCAGATAGAACGGTTTGCCCAGGCCGAGCAACGGTGATCCCTTCAATGATTCGGCCGTTGCCTTCAGCGTGATGACGCCGAATTGCTCGGCGATGATCTCGATACTGCGCTGGCGCTTTCCAGGCTGGTCATATGGCTTTTGATACCACGTGGCAATCTGGTACTGGGCGTCCTCTCTTTCGAATGCCGCGTACAAGTGCTGGGCCAGCGCAATAACCGTTTCACGAATCAGCCCAGGGTCGATATCGCGACTTTCCAGCAATGCCTCGAACGGGGCATTGGCTACCGCCAGAAGATCTCCAATGGTGTAACCCGCCATCGGCGGAAACACACCAGGCGGCAGCTCGACGGCTGGGCCACTCCCTTCATTTGAACTGTCTTCGTCGTGCATAAAAACTTCCTTGGGCTACAGGTAGAAAATCGGCCAGCCTTGTTTCACGTTCCGGATACTTACTGCAATCGCAGCACGGCCGCATGGTAGAGCAGCGTCAGGTCCTGCCTGGCATTCAGCACTTCACTGTGAAAAACCGCCGATACAAAAGGCGCCACCCTGAAAAAGTCGGGCAGCACCTCCGGCGCAGTGGCGTGAATAGGGAACACCGGATTGGCCGGTGCAGCCAACTGGAATTCATAACCAAACCCACCCAACCCGGCCCGCTCGGACAACGCCTGCGCAATGCACAGCACCGAGACCAGCCCGATGTCCGCTACATCATCAGCGTACAGTTCCCCGCCGTCATAGATGAACTGCTCACCGCGCACGATGGCCTGGTCAGCCAACCCGGTAAGAAGCCGTCGAAGCTGATCTTCCAGTTGATTCTCATCCATGCGATGTCTCCGCCAAGCGATCCGAGTCGCGTATCAAGGTGCGCACACGATTGCGCGTCATCGTCCAAGACAACCGAAGGTTTGAAAAATTCCCACCCCCGCAGGCAGCCGACGGACCGTCATTGCACCCACGAAATGCCAAAACAAGAGCGGCACTTTGCCGCTCATCGACCCTCTTCATCGTCGTCTTTGGCGTTAGCCGAACCAGCCCCGACAGGAAGCCCAGCGTCATTGAACTGCTGCCCCCGGGAGCCGGTAGTTTCAGGAGCAGCATCAGCCGAAGCGGCCTGATCCTGGCCCGCATCACTCCCGGCCGGTGCCGAACCACCCTTGAGCGAGTCCTTGAATGCCTGAACCCGGGCGCCCGCACCTTCGTGGTACGCCGCCTTGCCTTCTGCCTTGGCAGTCGAGAAGGCTTGCTTATAGTCAGCCCCAGCAGCGCTGGCCGTGGAAGCCAGGCCCGCACCGGCAGTCAGCGCGCCGGCCCTGACGCCGTCACGCAGCCGCCCGCCCATCGAACCAGAGCCCGAGCTTTGGAAGGATTCCACCCCCGAACGCCCTGCCGATAGCGCGGCGCTCCCCGCGCTGCGCAGCGACCTGGCAGTTGCAGCAGTGCCGCCCGTGATTGCCCGCCCCAGCGCGACACCAGCAGCCTCGGAGCGCTTTTCGCCAAGGCTTCGGGTGTCACCCGACTCGGCCGAAGCCTGTGCGCCTGAATCCCGGGCAGCTGCCCCACCGGCGCCCTGGCCGTTGGCATTAAGCAGAGGTGTTGCGCCACCCGCCCCGCCTCGAGGCCCGCCACCTCTGGGCCCGCCGCCAGGCGAAGAGCCATCGGGCGGTGGCAGCTTGCCTTTGTCATTACCGAGGCGCATGCCAGAACCCGAACCCTGAATGCCTGCGCCTACAGAAGCCATACCGCCCCGCATCTGGCCGACAGCATTGGTCTCACCCAGGTCGCCAATGCCTGCACCGATCCAGCGCAATACCTGGTCAGGCAATGTCTGCGGCAAGCCGAAGATCATGTACAACACGGGCAACAACGTCAGCCCGAACACCATGAACCACCAGGCAAAGGTCAGGAACTCGGAGATGGCACCTACACCACCTGAAGAAGACACCACAGCCCCCCGCATGGCAAAAAAGCCCTGGGCGATATAGTCGATCACCGGGTCTGACACCAGCACCGCGGCAAACAGCCCCAGAACAGCCAGCGCAGGGCGGGCGAACAGCGAAAGCAGAAGCAGGTAACCCTGGGTCTGGGAGCCTACGAACGTTCGATCCGGTGTCATGTGCATGACCGCCCACAGCGGCGCAGCAATGATCGACTGCAGCACGGCCAGCACCCAGCCAACAAAGACGATCATGAACAGCGTGTACGGCAGGCTTGGAAGAAAGACCGCAAAGTAGAACGCCAGAGGCTCGATGTACGAGGCCATCAGGGCGAGCTGCTTGACCGGCACGGTCATTACCCAGTCCCAGAGCGGGGTCACAACCTTGTCCAGATCAAGGCCGTTGCCCAAGCCCTTGACCGAGGAAAGCGCGCCGGCAATCACCCGAATCGCTGTCCCGGCAGTCTTGATGGCTACATCGGCCACAAGAATGCCGGCACGCGCAACGGTCAGGTAATCGCCCACACACTTCATGCGATTGAGCGAGCCCCCCATCTGCCCGGCCGTTCCGCACAGGGGTGTCTGCCCGTTGCTGCCCGCACCCGTGGCAATCTCCACCACGTTCAACATGACACTGTTGACGTACGAAGACATCTTGGAGTCCATGTCAGCTTTCAAGGACCCGACGTTGATATCGCTGTTGGGGTCCTTGGGAATGAGGCTGGCAATATCCTCAGGCTTGGCCGTGGTCGATTGCTTGTACCCTGGCTTCTCTTCTGACTTCTTGTCGATTGCCTCGGTGACCGTGGTCACGCTGTGCGTCAGCAGAGAGGCCCGGGCATCGGCAGGCAGTGCACCGAGAGAAGGCGCACTGACCGAACCGACCGGCTCGGACAGCACCCCGGCAATCTGGCCTCGGACCATACCCACGCGCTGGAACCATCCGCCAGCCGCCGACCAGCCATCATCGGTCAGCGTGCCGAGGAAGTCCTTGAGGCCATTGTCGACATCGCCCTGATCACTGCTCACCTGGGCGAACAGTTGCGTGGCCACCTTCTGCTCCGCCGCGTTCACGATGGTATTGAACTGGTCGGAGTCGACCGCATCCCAGCCAGCGTCGTTGATCGTCGCAGGCCAGCTTCTCACCCAGGTGTCCAGCTGGGTCATCATGCCCATGGCCGCTTCGCGCTTCTTGCCCTGCACATTCACCCGCAGCGATTCCAGAGCCCTGGCCATCGCCTCCGTCTGGGTCTGTGCCGAATACACCGCCACCTTAACGGTGCCACAGAAAGCCGCCCCACCGGCCAGGTTTGTATCGGCGTTGCGGTCCTTGATTTCGAAGACGTATTCCGTGCGGCCATTTACCGTGTTGAGCTTGTCCTGCGTGTTGTTCGCCCTTACTTCGGGAACCGCACCGGATGCCGGGTTGTTGCCATAGATCGAGTTGGCCGCCTTGGCACAATACGACGCCGCCAGGTAGCTGCGGGCGAAATCGCGCAAGCCGTAGAAATTGCCAGGTGAGTTAACCCCTTCGACGATGCCGTTCGGCGACAGCACGCCCATGGCCATGCCTGCTTTGTAGGTGCCATTGGCAAAGCCGACGCCCCACAGGGAAAACATCAACACAATGAGCTGTATGAAAGAGAAGCCGCTTGTTGTGGGCAGCAACACTGCGCCGCCCGCCACGATCCGTACCGGCGTCCACAGCGAGGACCAGTTCTTGCCCATCGCCTCCCCGTCGTTGGCCGTGTTGGTGACACCCATTACGGCAACGTAGGAAACGATCAGCGAACCGATGATGAGGATCCCGCTGTTGAAGAAGCCGAACATCGTCGCGAGGATATTGGCGCTTGCCTGCACAGCGTTGGGGTCGGTGCCTTTGACCAGGGCATCGATTACCGGGCCAAAGATCCTGCCAAGCATCTCGACTGACTGGTCGGTGCAGGCGTTTGCATCGCTGCACGGTGAAAACGGCATCTGAGCCATTGAGAATACCTACCTGAATCGAGTTGCGGACGGTTGATCTAAATCGCTCGCGACGAATTCCCCTTGGAATGCTCCGTCGTCCTTGAATTGAGCTCGCTGCACCCGGTAGGCGATGGCTTACACCGATGCTTTGAGCCTGAGCTCATGATACTACTCTGCAGGCATGATCCTGAAGATATGGAAAACGCGGCAATCTTAAACCACAAATGACAAAAAAATCAAAATAATGCTACGAAAGAAAATTAACAAAATCTGGATCAATACTGATCATGAAGCCGTGCTTTTAACGCCACGGGGAAAGCGACCAACCTGTAAATTCGTGAAAATGCCGAAAATTTGGCTTAAATAAAGAGATATGAGCGCGAAATTTCATAATTAGGCCAAACATGAGGTTTTTTGAACCTTCGGGCTAGCACGTTATTCAGATGCCGGCGGGAGCCCCGTCAACCTGCCTTTTCTGCACAAAAAACGTACAGAAGGCTCTCAATTGAACGGCTTACAGGCTTGTAAAGTTGTGTAAATAGACATTTCACCTACTGGTCAGCACACGAAAGGGGCGGCATGATTGGCCACAACAGCCCGTTTTTAGTGGGCCTCCCGCTCGTCAGCGTCCTGATGAGGGCTTTTGAGGACACAAGCCAGCGCTTGCTCCAGGGGATACCTGATTCAACCAAAAAACCTATTTATCCGACTCAAGCACAAGAAAAATAACAGTAAAAATGCTATGGTCACTCAAGCAAGCGAACCGCAGGGTTCGCGGTGGACTGGCACAGCACGTCAGCGCAGACTCATTCGACCGCCCGCATCAGCCTATGCGCCTGGGTACGGCGAGCCGCACAGGGAAGCAGATGTTGCTGAATGCCGACTGACTCGGGCACGTTCAAGCCCCGTGAAAAAACGACGGACATAGATGCAGCTATCAATACGCGATGCGAGCCGATTCGTGATCGGCGCCGGGCTAATGCGACAAAAGGCCATCGAGGCCTCAGGCAACCCGGCAATCAGCCTTGGCAACGTAGCGCAAGCCGCCCTGCGGGAAGGCCCTGACGGCCAGAAAGTCCGCCAGACGATCGACACACTGGCCGATCAAGCGTCTGAATATTTGCGCAACACGCCTCCCCACACCCTGCGCTCCGAGCGGATAATGCAAAGCAGAGAAGCCGAAGCCAGCGCATTCACAGCCATCCATCGTGCCGTGATCAGCAGCGTGACCCTGGAAATGGCCAGCCCGTCCGGGAGGAGCGGCGCCGAGTCCGAGCTGCGCCAGTCGCTGCTCGATGCACTCGAAGCAATCGACAATACCCCTGGCTCACGGGCAGACAGGGAAGGTTTGCTGGCCTCCGTGCGCGATCAGGTAATCGCGGCCTCCTCCGACGCCGACAGCATGAAGCGGATGGTGCGTGAAAGCGAACAAGCCTACCTGGCTGCCGACCTGGACAAGACGTTCGCCCGCTACGCCAACCCATCGCTACCACGCAGCGAAAGCAGTAACGACTACAGCATGTAAGGATTCAAGCCATGCCGACCCCGCAGGAATTTCAGAGCTTCACCGCCTCCGTGTTCCCTTCCCAGGCGGCGGAGACTGTCATTGCCAAGCAGCCCGTACTGGCCGACTACGGCCGTGAGCTGCGCAACGCAATCAGCCAGCTGCCACCTGAAGCCACACGGACGCTGCTCGGCGATTATGGCCAGGCATCCCCGGCGCTCATGACGTCGATCGAGGACTCCATCCTGCTTCGTGAATTTGCCCACGAACGCGTGGCTCAGCAGGCGGACGTCAGCCAGGAGTGGCTGAACGCTGCCGATACGCAACGGACGGGGATCGATGAGTCAGCGGCAGCTGCGGACGACACCTGGAACGCAGAGCCCTAGCCTGACAAGCAGGCAAAAAAAACCGGACCTGCGTCCGGTTTTTTTGTGCCTGCTTCCGACTGCGAGGTCGGCCCATCACAGGTTATCGCGAAGCGGTCTTGAACTGACGAGTGCTGTCTTTGCAACCCATGGATGCAACCGTGAACAACACTTCATACCGCGTGTAGGCGCTTGCAGAAACACGTGATGGCCTGGGGCCTTTGTCTACGGTCTTGCTGTAGGCAAGCACCGCATCGCACGCTATCGCATCCACCACCTGGCTGCTGACCTGAGAGGCACGCTGGCGCATACCCAGTTCGAACTGCGCATCATCCAGAACAACCGGCGTACGTGCCGGCGTGGTCGCCAGCGCTACGTGGGCGCCCTGGGACTCTCCCAGCAAGCGCACGGCAATGGTGATGCCGCCGCTGCTCTCGATACGCGGGTATCCGGCAAACCGCGCGGTGAACTTGTCAGCAGCCGCCAACTGGCTGACAGTGCGGCCCACCACTTTGGCCCAGTACTCATTGGGCGGGTTCGAAGGATCATAAGCTGGCGCCCCCCGATCATAGGGCTTGCCCGCCATCCTCAGCTGCTCCTGGCGCAAGAAGTAGCTGGAGCGGCACTTGTTGCTGATCTGCGCGTCCATGGGGCGCCCAGACTTTGCGCTGTAGAGCAGGGCAGAAGCACACTCCAGCTCAAACTGCCCGTTGAGATACAGTTGCTCGCCCGTGCCAAGCGGGCTTGTTGTCGGAACAAGGTTGATCCCTCCCCCACCTGCGCCACCTGCAATCCCGGTAACGAGGCTGCCAGGCATCATCGAGGTGAGCGAACTGACAGCCTCGTCCGAAAAACGAATCTTGGTGGTCCCGTCCGGCATCTGCTCGGTGGTTACACAACCCGCCATCGCCGCAGCGGCCAGCAGGGGCAGGATGAGTTTGCACTTGGTCATGCTCGTGTCCTTACTTGAAAAATCTGCTTGAGCGCGTCAGAAGAACCGCCCCATGTCTTGCTGCTGTGCCTTCACCTTTCGCGTCTCGCGCAGCTGACCCACCACATCGCCCGGCCGCATCGCAAAAGCCTCGCCACAAGGCTCGCCGACCTCAGCCACATAGCCTTCATGCACACTCACCCGCACGAACTGGACGAACCTGGCTTGAGCCATGAGTTCCCGCTTGCCCTGTTCGTCGACAAAAATGCCAAGCGCCAGCGGCGGCATGCGAGAGTCCATGAAGTTGACGCTCTCAACCGACAAATACAGCCGGTCGGATACGTAGGCAGCCTCGAAAGGCATGCACCCGGCCCAGGCGGCCTCGAAGGGCTGCACACCCACATACAGGGTGTCCCCTTCCAGCGCAAAGCTGAATCGCCCACTTTGCATGGGCGAGAGCAACATCACGCGGTCGTGTTCAGGATGGCGCAGCACTTCGTCCCGTTTGAAGTTCGCCGTCCAGCGCAGAAAGTTGGCGTACGCCACCACCTGCCTGGCGGCCCGCGCTATCCGGGCTCGCTCATCTGCGCTTATAGCCGGCCCGACATCCTTATGGCCTTGGGTTCCCATCAAATCAGTCCTCGTGCTTTTTGCGCTTTTCCAGCATCCCGAAGAAATCATCAAGAATCTTGTTCAACATCTTTTGCGGCGTATGGCCAAAGTTCTTGGCATGTTCCGACACCCGCTCATGATTGTCGTTGCGCAAGGTGTAGGCATTGGACGGATCTTTTTTCCGGTTACGGAACGAGATCAGCCCAGAACGGCGCGCCATCGACATCATGCGCTCATAATCGGTATGCGAAATGTTGAACTTCTTGCGGATATCGACCTTGGTCAGGCGCTCGTCCGCCTTCATCAGCCGCACCGACTCCAGCATCAGGTTGTGCAACTGGTTGAGCCGCACCAGGTGATTGAAGCCACTGTCGATCTGACCTCGCTCAACGGCACCGCGGTCGGTGTCCGGCCGGGCCAGCCCGCTGGAAAGGTTTTTCAGCACGACTTCATCGGACAGGTCCAGCGGGTTTCGGTTCTTCTTGGTTTCCTTGAAATCGGGCGACTCGCCACTGAGGTAGTAGACCGAGCCCTGCTTGGCTATTTCCACTTCCAGGAACGAGCAGGCAACCATGAAAATGTCTTCAGTGCAGAGCTTGCGCGACACGCCTTGCTGAATGGCTTCGCGGCTCAGGGGTTCGCCAGCTGCGCGCATGGCGGCATGGGTGTGCTTGGTCCGCTGAATGTCCTGGACCATGTTGAAATACGATTTCAGCGGCAGCACCTTGTCGGAAAGGTTGACCAGCGGGTGCAACTCTTTGACGGTGTCTGCCAGTACATCCGGCGAGGGGACCAGCAGGGACCGCAAGCCTTGGGCAAGCGACAACAACTTGGTCCCGTCTTTCACTTCATTCGCTGGTCGCATATACGTACCTAAGGTTTTCCAATCCAAAATAGTCTTAAAGTGCCTGCAGGGAGAGCAACACCCTGCTCAAGCAGAACAGCACGGAAGGCTTCGCGGCCCTTGCCTGCTCTTAATCTCCAATCCTGGAAAAGAACCACCTTCGGCACCGCTTGGCAACAATCGGGCAAAGCGAAAAGGCATTACGCCATTTCACACGCCCGCAAACCAGCGAAAGGCATAACCCATCCCTCAAGATGGAAGCAACGGCAATCATTGCGGTGCCAGGCACCCGAGATCGCCGCCTTGACCTGGGTCAAGGCCCATGGACTGAAGCGTCTGCTTGGTAAGCTCCACCTGCGCCTTGATTGACTCAGGGTCATTCGCCATCTGCTGCGCGACAGCATTTTCAATCGGCGACGGGGAGGAAGCAAGATGAGACATGGTGGCCATTACCGCAACCACTACCAATGGCGGAACAACCCAGGCCAATGCAGTCTTGCGCCGGCGCGATCGGGCCTGGCGAGCTGCATCATCGGCGGCCTGTTCGCGCAGGGCCTTGCGTGACGGTTGCGGCGCCGCCCCTGCAAGCTGTGGCGCAGCCACGGGAAGCGAAGCATTAAATGCCGCCGGCTGCAGCTGCCCACCCACCCTTTGAGCTTCATCGCGCTGGAAGTAGTCGTTCAGGGCCTCGTTCAAGCATTGCGCAAGGGCCTGGCGAACGGTGTAGGCAACCAGGGCCGGATCAATGTGGGTCAGCGCGCCCTTGCGATCTGCCTCGGCATGGAATACCAGCTGCAGGGCGGCCAGCTCGTGGTTGGACAGCGCGCCAGTGGCATCCTCGATTGCCAGGCTGACGCTGCCCTTCAGCAAGCGCTGATGACCATCGTCTTCAGCCGTATCAAAACCGGCAACCAACAGGGACAACTGCTGAAACCCCTTGGGAATACGCACGGTCCGGGGCGCCCGCAGCACGTCATGGGGGCTCTGGCTGTCGAACACCACCAGCAAGTGCTCGCCCGAGCCGAAGATGCGGATGCCGGGATCGAACTCGAAGTTCGGCGCTTTGGATTTCATGTACGTTGCTCCTTAAAGTTTCCCAAAGATGTCTTCAAGTACGACGGCCTGTGAAAGGCCCGTCATCATCCTTGGCTTCCCTGTGCGGTGGTCGATGAAGAACGCAGCCGGGACACCCGCCTGTTCCTTGCCGTTGTTTTCGAACGCGGCAAACAGGAACGCCAGGTTGGTGCTCAACTGTTCGACCGTTTCCGGCGATGGCTCAGAGCGGATCTGCTCGTGCTTGCCCAGCACTCGCGCCAGCGTTTTCTGGTCCTTGGCCTGCAGGATAGTGGCCGCAAGCGGCACGCCATCTTCCGGGTTGCCCAGCGCTGCTGAGGGGATCCACTTGATCGAGTGGCCCTTTGCCGCATACGCCCGTGTCAGGTTGTACGCCTCCCGGCAGTATGGGCAGCGGGGGTCGATGATGATGTAGACGGTATCGCCAATACCGCCCTTGCCTTCCTTCACCCCGGCAAGGGAGTCGACCGTCTTCATCGACTCCGGTACAGCCCCTTTGAAACTGCCATCCATCGCTGCGGCCTCACGCACGTTCGGTGCGACAACCGGCGACATCATCGGCGCGGCAGGTGCAACAGCAACGGCTGCAGGAGCAGGAGCAGGGTTGGCGACCTGCGCAGCGCCCGGCAGGAAGGCGTCGGAGATGTTGGCGCCCGATTCGGCATTCCAGGCCACACCGGTGAACAGCACCGCAGAATCCGGGGTGCTGAACAACACCACCTGATGGCCGTTTTTTTCCACCGTCCAGGCAGTCAACCCGCCCAGGCCCACCGGGCGGGCGTTGACGATGCGGCCATAGCGCGATACCCGTTGCGCGGTCAGGTCATCGAGTTCCTGCTGTGCCTGAGTGGCCGGCGCAACGGCTTGAGCGGTGATGAAAGCAGAGAGGTCCGCCGTTTGAGCCGGGGCGGCATGGGCGACTGAAACCCCCGCCGCAAGCGCCGCAAGCACGGCAACAGGTCTTGCAAACACACCCTTCATGGCTCAACGTCCTTATTAATAATCCAATACGACCGCATTCTAACAAAAAAGCAGAAAAAGGCACTAAAAAACAAAAAATGGTCATATTGAATGATGACCCCCTGACAGCGAACTGCCGGCTCAGCAGTGCCACTTCATGTCATTTTCTCATCGTTCATCGCCTTCCGTGCCGCGGCTTCCTTCTCTTCCTGGACGGCCTCGTAACGCTTCTTGTCGGCGTCGGTATACTTGTACGCCGACATGGCCTGTTCAAGGCCATTGACTGCCTTGTCCAGCTGGGGCTCTGCCAGCGATGCACCTGCCTTGCACTCATAAAGGAAGTGCGACAGGATGCCCGGCGCCTCCGGGAACCCGGCCTGGCGCCCGATCGTCTGCAGGGCATACCACATGTCCCTGTCGAAAAAGCGCAGCCAGCGCATCTCGGCGGGAGGCAACACGCCCAGGCGCCGCGCCTGGAAGAACATGGCGAAGATAATGGTCCTGACGAACGCATGGGCATGCAGGATCGCACTGGCGTTAGGGTGCTTTATGTATTTCTGGATGATTGCCCGCGGCACCTCCAGTGGCACCTCAGGCTTCAGCCAGGCATAAGGGTCGGCGGCACCAGCGCCTTTACCCCCCTTCGCCGAAGGCGCCTTGAACTGGTCCCAACACCACGCAACCATGTAGTCGCTGTCGGCCATCGCCGCCTTGAAGGCTTCGTCATCGAGCGACGTGTCTGTGGCAACCACCCGTGGCAAGGCAATTGCCACCAGCAGGGTTTCTGCCGCAGACAAGCTGCCAACCCGGGTCCAGTGTTGGCCCAACTGACGCCGCATCACTTCGGTGGCCTTCTCACGGTCGAGCGTCGGCGCCCAGCTTCGGTCCGACTGCGCTTGCCAGCCACTGATCAGCAGATGCTCGTAGGCAAACTGGCGGGAGGTCTGCGACATGCCGAATACAGGGTGGTCCAGTGGCTGGGCGATCAGGTCGAGCTCGGCGAACATCCGCAGGTGCGGGTACTGCGCCTTGTTCTCTTGCACATAGCTCTTGATGTTGTGTGTCCGGGTGAACCTGAGCTTGGGGTGGGTCTTGTTTATGCGCAGGAACATGCGCACCGAAAGCACTACCATGAGTACCAGCAAGAACCCGTTCATGAACAGGGAGGACGAGGTAATTTCGCCCCACGCCACGTTTGAAAAGTCACGCTGGCAGGCGCCCACAATGCCGTCGGGCGCACACATGCGCCCGACCCATTCGTTGATCGACGAAATACCCGGTATGTCCGCAAAGTCGCCAAGCACGCTCGGCAACCAGAGTTCCACGTAGCGGATGTAGGTGTAGGCGGCGGAAATCTTTTCGTGGGCGAAGTACCAGGCACCCCACCCCCCCAGGTAAAGCACCACGATGATCCCTATCAATATCGCGGGATCATCCCACGTGAAACTTTTTTGCCCACCGCCTTGCTGCTTCATTCTACGCCCCTTCTGCCGCCACAAAGATTTTCGCCGGTCATGCCTGCCGTGCCCCTACCTGACCAGCTCTTTGAGGATGTTGTGGGTGGTACGCACACGCCCCACCATGAACACCGCAGCCTGACGAAAAACAGCACGTACGGTCATTTTCTTGACCACTTCGATGTAGACCAGCCCGAGCGTCATGCACAACGCCAGCGGCAGCAGAAACTTCCACAGCGCCGGCACCAGCAACAACAGCAACCAAGGCAAGGCAGCGCTTGCGTTGATCACGAAGAAACGTGCGGGTGGAGCACTTCTGCTCCAGTGATACCGTCCTGTTGCCATGTTCTTCCCCTGAATTCTGTTGGGTAGCCTTTACGAGAGCCCCGGCTCAGCCGTGGCGCAAGTCGCGGGCAGCCGCTTCGTTGATCACGCCCGCTGCCAGCAGGCGGTCCGCCTCGGCAGCAAACGTATGCCCTTCATCGCGCACGAACTCGGCGACACGCTGGGTAACCCGCCCCATGTCGGTCAGGTCCATCAAGGTGTCACGCACCTGCTCGGTGAATTTCAGCCAAGAGCGCGCCGCCGTGCGCTTGCCATCGACCGTTGGCACCAGCTTTTGCGCCATCATGAAACGGCTGGTGTCGACCAGGTCGTAGATGGCCGTCGCCCGTTCCTGTTCGGGGAAGCGGGAGATCATCCGGCGCATGATCGCCGCCACGTCCTTGGCGTGGACCGTGCCGAACACCGGGTGGCCAGTCAGCGACAGCTCGACCGCCGCACGAATGGTTTCCTGGTCTCGCAATTCGCCAATTACACACAGGCCGGGGGCACGCCGCATGGCCTCGCGGTTGGCCCGGTAGAAATCCTTGAAGTGCGTGGGAATTTGCGACTGCACGAAGATCGAATGCTTGCTCTGGATCTTGTCGTAGGTGAACTCGATCGGCTCTTCATGGCTGATCAGGTTGCCCTTGATCGGCGTGTCGTTTTCCAGAATGAAACGGTTGATGGCGGCAAACGTGGTGGTCTTGCCATGGCCCGTGGCCCCGGCCACATAGACGATGCCATCACGCGGCGTGGCCATTCTGACGATGTCCTCGCTCAAACCGACGTCCTGGATTCGGGGCGGGTCATCGGGAATGGCCCGGATGACAATCTGGCACGACGTATCGCCATGGCAGGCAATAGGCGAGGCGTTTACCCGGTAGGCATAACGCAGGCGGGCGCCTCGCGCATCCTTGCGCTGCGGGTCGAACAACTCGTACCGCTCGTTGACCGCCGTCCCGGACACGATATCGGTAGTGGCGGTGTCCCGGTTGGCCGCCATCTTCAACAGTTCGTTGACTTCCCCGACATCGAGCGTACGGCGGGTGACCGCATACAACCGCCCGTACTTCTTCACCACCACCGGCAATGCGGGCTGGATGAAGATATCGCTGACGCCATGGGTAAGGGTTTCCAGCATCATCGCCTTGAACTGGTCGGCGCGGTCGAAGCGAAACGGGTCTTCGTAGCTGGTCAGCCGCTCCAGCCGCTCGATCAGTGCGCCCGGCTCCAGCATCATCACGTCATCGTGGAAGTCCTGCTTCATTGCGGCCCGCCTTCACCGGCAGCGGGCTGCGTGCGCAAGCGGCTGCCACCGGGGGCCGCGAATGCCTCGGCCGCTGCAGGCTGACGGGCGGCGGCCGGCGACGGTGCCGGGTTCGCGGCACGGGCTGGCGCAGCACGTCGCACCGGATCGGCGGTGGTGGAGGTGGCAATCGAGCTGCGCCAGACATTCATGTTGTCGTTGAATTCTGGCAGCGCCGTGATGCGCAACAGGGTTTCGTCCACCGCCATCGACCGCCCTTCCTTGGTAACAGGGATGGCCGCTCCGGAGATGATCGGCAGGGTGACCTGGCCGTGGCGGGCAAACTCACTGAAACGGCGCATGCCATCGATATCGCGGTTCATCCGGTCGAAGCCGTAGGTCAGCATCAGGTTTGCCTGCTCGACGCCTTGCTTCCAGCCTTCACGTACAGCCAGTTTCCATACCCGCTCTTCCTCGTCGGAACGCGGCACCAGCGCAGAAACCAGCGAGGTGCGGTCGAAGCTGGGCAGCGGGAAGGTCAGGTACTCGCGCCAGCTTGGCGGAACGGACGAAAAGCGCGCCTGCGATTCGATCTTGTAGGCCGCCCCCGACAGGCGCAGCGTGTAATCGCCGTCCTGGTTGTACAGGTGGCGCGCCTCGGTGATCACCGGCGGCACCACGCGGTCCTGGATCATCAGGCTGCTGAAGTCATAGACCGTATCGAACTCGCGCTCGCGCACCTTCAGCGCCTTGTTGATGTTGGTAAGCTGCCAGGCCAGGCCAGCCTTTACACCGACCTGCAGCGCGGCATCGAGAATGGCTTCGCCACGGGCTGCCGATGCCTGGTTCTTCTCATCGCGCATGGCCTCGACAGCGGACTTGGCATCGCCGGTGTCGCCCTGCTGCTGAACGTAGGCAGGCTTGTCATAGAGGCGCTCGGCGTCCTCAAGGGTCATCGGGGGCATGTCCATCGCCATGTTCAGCCCCTCCCCAGCGCCAACGGTACCGGCTTGTAGATCAGGCGCAGGGTATTGGTGCTCTTGTCGAGCACCACATCGGCACCGGTGTCGATCTGCGCGCCCACATCCTTGAGCACGTTGATCGGGGTAGCCTTGCGGACCCACACGTTGATGGGCTTGAGGTCCACACGCTTGCCGCTCTCGACGTAGGCATAGCCGTAGCGGCTGGCGAAGGTCTGCAGCAGCTCCTGGGGCTTGCCGATGAAATCGATATCCACCTGGTCGGTGTCGACCGCAGCCTGGCGAGAGGCGGCTTGCACACGGTCAGCGTTCAGGCGCGACACGTAGTTGTGCTGAGAGTTGACCGCTACCGATACCTTGTCGGCGATGATCCGGCTGGCAAACGCCTCGGTGTCGTCGGTGGTCGGTTTGGCAGAACTGGCACAGCCCCCCAGCGCAACCAATGCCAGCAGCACGCCTCCGGCCTTGCAGCAGCGTGCACCCATGAGCATTCCTTTCATTTAAAAACTCCTGAAGTTTGTCATTCTGATCGACCCTGCGCAGGGGCAACCTGCGGCGGCCTGGTTACTGGTAGCTGACCACCAGCCGGTCATGGCGCTGCCGTTCAAGGTATTTGCCCCATTTCACCGCGAGCGGGATCAGGTCTTTCTTGTAGATGTCGTTGAATTTGCGGGTGCGGGAGTGGTAGTTGGCCGCACGGGTCCAGAAGTCCTGACCATTGTTCTCGGCAAGCTTCTGGCGCAGCAGCCAGGCCGCCAGCTCTGCGTTGTAGCAACCGCGCCAGGCGACATCGGATTTGGTAATGGCCGGGTACGAGGCAAATACGCCTTTCGGCCCCCAGTGGGTGGTATTGATCTGGAAATGGCCAAGGTCGAAGGTGCCGTTGCTGTTCGACACGCTTTGCCCGTTCTTCCCGCTCTCCTTGCTGGAAATGGCCAGCAGCACGTTGGCCGGCACACCCTGGCGCTGTGCGGCCTGCACGACGCAGTCGATATCCGCAGGCCGCACGGCATAGAAGTCGTCGGCCAGCACTTGCGCAGACCACAGCGCCAGCACGGCGACTACCCATTGGAGCCCGTTGCGCGCCATGTTCAGATAATCCACTTCTGATGCTGGAACCAGAACCAGAACGCGCCTTCGACAAACAGCTGCCCGGTCGAGACCTGCCAGCTGCGATAGGACTTCTTCATGCCGAATACCCACAGCGCAAAGCCGATCGACAACCAGTTCAGGGCGATCATGATGCCGGCGCCGGTCGCCAGCATGTAGACGAACCCGACAACGGCGAAAAGGCTGGCGATGAAAAACGCCCTGGAATGCAGCCGGTGGTTGCGGGCGATACGGTCGAGTTCGTCGCGCTCGATGGTCGTCAGCTGTGCCTTGACGCGCTCATTGCGGTAGCGCGCAGCATGCTCGCGGACCTTTTTGACATTGTCCTCTTCGAACAAGGCGAAGTCACAGTTGTTGCAGCCCCAGCTGTGCAGCACACGCAGCTTGCCTTTCGGGCTCTGCTCAAGCTCCTGATGATCGCCTTCGGTCTTGAGCAGGACCCCGCGCTCGCACTCGGGGCAAGTGGGGCTGAAATTGGAACGCCACAGCGACTTGATGTGCTGGTTGCCCATGCGCAGCTGGTTCACGCCCAAGGCCGCCATGGGCATGGTGATGAACGCGAACTTCGCTGCCTTCTTCCCTGAATCGAACAACCCCATCACGTCACCTTGGCATGCAAAAATTCTAGTTTCTGATTATCTGTTAGATATCTATCGTCGTCAATTTATGACACCAATTAGAATCTGCTTCCGACCAGTGGACGGGGGGCTCGATGCCTACTCATGCGGTTTGTTCTTCATCAGCGCGCGGCATTGCGCCTGCAGTTCATTCAACCGTTCACGCATACCCGCCACATCCTGCGCCTCAGGCGCGGGCGCTACGGAATAGGCCGTTTCGCGAGCGATGGCATCGCAGGCTTCGCGGATGCGTTCTTCGGCGGCCCACTTGTCCGACAGCGATGCAAACCCTTCCCCGGCAGCCACCACTTGCATGTCGAGCATTTGCTTGGGCATGACGATTGCCAGTTCACGGGCCCATTCATCGTCCAGCGTCTGCTCGTCCGCAGCCGCAACAGCGGGCACCTCTGGCGCCACCGTGTTCCCGACGATCAGGTCCGCCACCGCCAGAATGCTCGCCTCGATCGCCCCTGGGCTCAGTGGATCCTCCTGGGCTGCCGCTACGGGCGCAGCGGGTGGCGTAACGGGTGTCTCCAGCACCTGCTGCGGAGATGGCGCAGCCGGAGCCGGCTTTTTCAACGCACCGGTCAAATACCCCCCGAGCACGGCGAACGAAGTATCCAGCCTACCCAGCAGTGGCCGGTCCGGGTCTGCGTAGTTGTGTTCGAACGCACTGTGCATACGGGCAAAGGTAGGGTCGCCCTTGACCACCGCCCGCACCCGCCTGGCGAACGAGCCATCTTTCAGGCTGTCGACAAATGCCTGGCGCGATTGCCTGTTCTGCGGAAGGTCTGACGGCTCGGGCGGCTCGACCGGGATGAAATCGTTGATGCGCATTTCTTTCGGTGCCGGGCCGGCTGTGTAGAAGCCCATGCCGCGGATAAGGGCCACACCGCCGGTTTTGCCATTCTGCGATTTCTTGCCGACCAGGAAGGTGAACTCGCCGTTTTCCTGCATGGCAACGTCGTCGTAGTTCAACCGGCTGCGCTGCTCGATGCCGATGTTGTCCGACTGGCGCAGCTTTTCGTTGCCCGCAGTGCGTTCGAAATTACCCAGCATGGCCTGCGAAGACTCGGCCGCCGCGCCCTGCACGCGCCGCCAGGTTTCCGATTCGGTGCCCGAGGTCAGGCGGCCGACGGCGCGGATGTTGGTGTTTTCCCAGGTGGCATCCGCTTCTTCGGCGCTGGATTTCTTCAGCGAGGAAAAGTCCTGCGCCGCGAAGGTGACACTGAAGCCCAGGCTACGCGCCTGGGCCGGGGCCACGGCGAAGCCGACCACGGCGTAATAGCCGTATTCGTCGAGGATGGTATAGAACGGGAACTTGGAGCCCGTTGGCCGGCTGTCGATGATTTCGCGTACCACCCCTTCGACCCGGTTGCCCAGGCAGCCGGCCATCATCTGCTTGATGCTGCCTACAATCATCTTGCCAAGCATGCGCATGCTGTCAGGTGCACGCTCCAGCGCCGGCAGCAGCACCACCAGCAAGCGGCGGTTGATCACCACATCGTAGAAGTCCACGTCACCGACGCGTGTCTTGAAGATATGGCCGTAGTTGAAGGTCAGGTCGTTGAAGATCCGCCCGAGCTGCATGACGATGTAGCCGTGCTGCTCCAGGGTCTTGGTTTCCTGCTTCTTGAACTTCGCCTTCTGGTAACCCGGCAGCGTCAGCAGGTAGGAGCGCAGCGGGGCCACGATCACATCGAACATCTCGCCGTACTTGCCGCCGTGCTCCCACACCAGTTCTTCGATCACGTTCAGCTCGAAGTACTCCAGGTACTTCTCGGGGGACAGGTTGATGTGACCCTTGTCCCGCAGATAGGTCAGTGGCCGCGTCAGGGCTGCCACGAACATGATCGCCCGCCCCTTCCACATGTCGCCGCCGCCACCGGAGTCATCCATCAGCGACACGATCAGCTCGATCAACATGCCCGACGAGGTATTCCCCATCATGTTCATGTTGTTGGTCACCTTGTCGACCTGCTTCTCGACGAAGTCGCGGCCAGAGGTGATGAAGTTGATGATCAACAGGTCATCTTCGCGGCCGAGGTAGCGCGACAGGCGGAAGATTTCCTTCTGCAGCTTGGGGTCACCCTTGCCGTCGACGTAGATGAAACCCGTGTTCTGCACCAGTGCGTTGAACACGATGCCGAGCAACAGCTCGGTGTTATGGGTGACCAGGCTGTCGTCGGTGATATACAGGTGGTGTGGGTGATCGATCTCGATGCACTGGCAGGGCGCCTGCCCGGCAGCGTCTACTTTCCACACCTCGGCCCAGCCATTGAACTTGGCAGACCCACGCTTCTTGCGCACCTTGGGCAGCATCACCACCACGCCGCGCCCCATCAGCTCACGGATGGCATCGGTCGTCACGGTGTGCGCTGCTTCGCTACCATCCTGGCCGCGTGTAAGCACTCGCCACAGGTGGTCACCGGTGGCCTGGGCCCTGCGGCCGTCGCGGGTGGCAATCGTCCAGATCGGCTGAACGCCCTGCTCGATCACCCGCAGCACCGCAGCCTGCTTGCCATCGGGCGTGCACACGCTGTCTCCGACCCGGATGCGGCCCATTTCCACCCAGCCGCCCGGCGTCAGCACCTTGGCATGCTTGGGCTGCGGCTTACCGGAGCCCGTGGTGCCCAACACCAGCTGGTGCGTCCTCAGGTCGCTATCGCCGGCGTAGATCTGCTCGCGGGTCTCCAGGTCATTGCCGAAAAGGGTAACCCCCTCGCCTTTCTTTTTGCCCTTGTACGAGCCGTCATTGACATCCGCCAGCTTGGGTACCCGGTAAGGGAAATCGAAGGCACGGTTTTCGACATCGACGAACTTTCGCTTGAACACCCAGGCCAGCAGCAACAGCAGCTCACCCGAGAAGGGCACCTTGATCGAAACCAGCGCCAGGATCGGCAGCGCGAAGGTGCCAAACACTGCGCCATCAGCAGACTGGAAAAAATCGCTGAAGCGCTGCCCGGCCAGGCGCGTGTCTTTGCGCCGCCGGCTGGTGCTGACTTCATGCTGACGGGATGCGCCCTTGTACTGAGCCATCTGTCACTCCCTCACACTACGTCTTCGTATGCACTGGCGCTGATGTAGTCAGCGACCAGATCCTTGGCGATGCGCGCAATCACGGACTGCTCCATGTCGTCATCGACGAACTCGACATCCTTGAACGTCTCGCGCTTGAGCCGCTCCACCATGTCCTTGCAGCCACCCGACGGGAAGCGGCGGGCCAGCAATGCGAGCGCGTCCGGGCGCGGCATGTGCTCGTAGAGCATGGTGCGCAGTTTCCGGTCCTCGGCGGTGGTGGTCAGTGCCCACAGGCGCATCGGCCCTGCAGACATGGTGAACAGCTGGCTGTAGGTGGCGTTCTTGGTTTCGAAGCGCGCCAGGAAGGTACAGCCATGCTTGTTGGCCCCGTGCACGAAGTTGACCAGCGCATGCTCCTCGGTGTCGGACAGGCCGATGTTCTTGCGCAGCCAGTCGCGGGTCTCCTTGGTACCCGAGTCGAGGATGAAGGTGGCCGTGGCGATCTTGGTCAGCTGGCCGAAGTCTTCCATCAACTGCGAAGCCAGGATGATCTCCATGTTCCACTTACGGGCCTCACGGCCATCGGTCTGCATCTGCTCCTGCAAGCCCACGTGGCCACCGGTCTTGTGGAATTCGTCCATGCACATGACCTTGTATTCATCCACCAGGTCCGCCACCAGGCGCTCGTAGAATGGCAGGTACTTCTCGGTGAAGAACGGGAAGTCCTCCTTCGAGAAGGCCACCTTCTTCATGAAGCACTGGCGGGCGATCATGTACATCAAGGCCGTCTGCTTTTTCGCCGATGCAGAGCCTTGCAGCGCCACGTCCTGCAGGTCGAGGGCCACGATGCGGGCACTGCCCACGTCAAAGCGGGTGTGATCGGAGAACACCGGGAAGTCACCCACCGCCTCGCGGATACCCAGGATGAAGGCGTCGACCAGGCTACGCCCGACCTCGCCGGACCCCTCGTATTCGGCCCGCACCTCCTCGGTCGACGCCACCGCCACCAGGTCATTGAGGGTTGGCACCGCGTAGCGCTGGGTCACCTCTGCCTCGTACACCATGCCGGCATCGAACATCGCGTCGACCAGCTCCCAGTAGGTAGTCGCCGGAAGAATCCGGAAGCCAAGCTGCGCCACGGCAGTATCCACGACATCGTTGTGCCCCGGCTTGTAGGTTTCCGGGCTGGCCCGCTCGATCTTGTCATCCTTGCGCCGGTAGGCCAGGTCAACCATCCGGCCGACGAAGTTGCTCATCCCTTCATAGGGCTTTTCGCGCTCGGGCGGCGTCACAAGAATGGTCAGGAAGTTCTTGTTGAACTCACGGTCTTTCGGCAGTGGATAACGTTGGCCCAACGGCGTATCCAGCGGGTTGATGCAGTCTTTCCTGGCATTCTGCAAACGTTTGTACACCACCAGGTGATGAAGCCGTGGTGGCAGGTTGTCGCGCACCAGGTCACAGAAACCGGACGAGGAAATCCCGATGTCGGTGATGCCGATGTAAGGCAGGCCGGTCAGGCCCGGCATCAGGCAGGATTCGAAGTGGTTGTTGTTCATCAGCACCGACTTGCCCGAACCCGGCTTGCCTGCGATCAGCGTGATCCAGGTGGTCTGCTGAGACGAGAAACGCTGGTACTTGAGGATCTTGCCGTCCAGGCTGCGGTAGATGGTCGAACCCTCCTGGAACGGCGAGGCTGGCCGGGTCAGCGGCAGCATGGCCACGGCATCGCCAAGCGGCGCTGCGGCAGGGTCGCCAAGATGCTTGGTGGTCAAGGCCAGGCAGTTGGACTGGAACGCCTGCATCGGGTTGCCGGTACGCTCGATGAACACCGGTTGGCCCCACGACTCCAGCGTGCGCCAGAGCTTCGACTTGCGCAGCGCAAGCTCCTTCACGCCTTTCTCGTCCGGGCTGGCCCAGGTCATGGCGGCAACCTGCAGCTTGACCATGCACTCACCGTCACGCACCCGCTCGCGCAGCTCCTTGGTGGCCAGGTTGATGTTGCGGTTCTGCTCGGAGGTTACCGAAAGCAACTGGGCAAACAGGCTTTTCCAGGCCAGCACGCTCATGCCATCGGACGACAGCATGATCGACACCGAATACGGCAAGGCGCGTGACACACCGTTTTCCTGGGTTTCCGCGCGGTTGAGGCTGTTGAACAGGGTGTTGAAGTATTGCGGCTCTGCCGGTGGAATCGACATCAGCAACGGCGCATACACGCGCGAGCCAACCCGCACGCTGGTAGGGTCGGGCAGCAGACTGGTGCGCTCGCCACTGCCGATTTCAGCCGACGTGACCATGATCTGGCTGGGCAGCGTTGGGTACATGAACTCTGACATGTCCCCACTGCGCTTGCTGGTCTTCCAGCGCATCGGAATGGCGCTGCCCGGAATGTAGGGCTTCCAGGTACGCGGCGTGATGTCGGGGTTCACCTTCGCGCGGATGGCGCGGATTGCTTCACTGACGTCGAGCACATCCGCCGAGCAACCGAACTCGGGGGACGTCAGGTCTTCGGAAATCTTGGTGACAAAGGAAAGGTGGCGGTCCTTGAGGTAGGAAATGGGCCGCAACAGGTTCTGCGCTTCGGCGGTGGCCGGCCATTCCGATGCCTTCCTGAACTCGTTCAGCGCCTCGCGCGCCATCGACCGTTCGGTCTGGTCAAGCAGCGCGGGCCGCGACCAGAACACCAGGTAGCATTCTTCGTCATACACATACTGGGCGTACTTGCTCACGCCCTCGTTGATCAGGTGCCGCACGTTGAGGTTCAACCGCTCGGCAGTTGCTGCCTGCTGCGAGGCGTTCTGCTCCAGCGGCGCAGTCGCATCCAGGTCGCGGCTGAAGACAATCTGCAGGTGATGGCCGCGCACCTTGAAGTACACCGAAAGCGACGCTTCCAGCAGGCTCACCAGGCGCTCGAACTGTTCGCGCCCCAGTACGCTCTTGGTGCCGTTGAAACGTACGATGGACGCCAGTGAACCGTCGTTGGCGACGATGGACTGCCCACCGTCGACCGTTTCAAGGTCGCAATAGTCCTGCACGTCTGCCTTGAGCTGGCTCAGAACCGTCAGGATCACCGCCTCGAGTTTGTTAAACATTTCCTTGTTCTTCCTGTGTAAGGTTCTCAATGGCGAGGCTGATCAGCTCTGCTTCAGGTTGCATCAAGCGAATTGCTTCAGTAGCTGGCCGGTCAATGCCGACCAGTTGCCGGGCAGGAACAAGGCGCGGTTATTGGCCGCGTAATATTCAAGCTGCCCATCCTTGAACGCGCCCTTGGTTGGAAACAGCCGCAGCGGGGCCAACCATCCAGCACGTCTTTCATATTCTTCATCGCTGACAAGTGTTTTGCTTGCGAGTGTTTCTGCCACACTCAATACCGTGATCACTTCTCCGCCGAATACGTCCTTGAGCGTGTCGCCCCCGCGAAACTGGAACGCTGCCAACAGGCTGGTCAGTTTCTCGTTGACCGCCCTGTCGCCGAGCAACTCATTGACATAGATGCACCGGGCAATGTTGTTGATCTCGGTTTGTGTCAATTCCTGAACTGCCACGAAAAAACCGGTGCCATTCATGGCGCAGGCACCCAGGTGATGAACCTGGCGGCACAAGTTGCACGCGGTGATCAGGTTGTCCTTGGTGCAATTGTCGGCATTGCCATCCAGTGCATGGAGTTCCTGAAACTTGGCAGACTTGAAACCACAGAAGCGACAGGTGTAATTGTCGCGTTGCCACACCGAAGTGCGCAGTGTGTTGTGCGCTTCACTGAACAGTTTTCGTTGATCATCGTCAGAGCGCCACAGTGGCCGGCGCACGCCGAATACCGGTTGGTTGGCAGTACGGCTGACATAACCACTCGCCAGCGTGGGCACAGTCACTGCCCTGCCCTGCGCAGAGTTTGTTTCGCTCACGTCCGATATCCCCGAAACTGTCTGGAAATTGCGGGGCCTGGCGCCCCGCTTTAGGGTCAGCGGCGCGCAGCCTTAGTTGACCATGGTGTTGCGCATGATCCACATCACGGTGCCGACACCCGCCATCAGGCCACCGATGAACAGGCCGACAATGGCCGACATCGGCTTTTCACGCTCATCCTTCGACGCTTTCCACAGGGTGTACAGCGAAATGGCAACGACCACGAAACCACCAATCGACACCAGCGAGATCAGCAGCGTGGCGCCGCCCTGAGCGGTATTGTCGATGTTGGTCATCACGTCGTCAGCGGTCTTGCCGCCCGAGGTGTCCTGGGTCAGGTCAGTCTTGGTAATGGCAAATGCCGACGGTGCTGCCAGGGCACCGATAACTGCAGTGGTCGCACGAACTTTGGCCGAATCGTAAGCAGCTTTCAGGGTTTTGAGTGCTTTCATGAGTGACGCTCCTTGGGTTTCATATTTCGAAAAGCCGTTACGACCACGGCGTGAAAAGTCCAACCAGATTGAATCCGATTGTGTTGTTGAGTACATCGCTGAACCATTTGAAGTTCCACGCCAGCACACCGCCGATGATCCATCCACTGGCGGTCCCCAGGCCGGCCTGAGTTTGATTGTTGTAATAACCGTTTACCGTCAACCAACCTTTCACCATGGCAATCAGACCGACCACCTGCATGATGCCCAGCAGGGCGAGCGTGGCCAGTTGTGCCTGTTGCTGCAACGTGGTGCCGGTAGAGGAATAGGACAACATGCGCGAGTTGGCATAATCCCCGGTCAACGTTCGCGACATGATCCCCATCCACTCCAGTGTGCCAATGGCCAGCAAAATAGAGCCGATCACCAGTTGCACACAGGCGGAGCCGACAGAAAAACGCTGTCGCCCGGCTACATACTTCAATGCGTTGTCATGGGTAACACCCCAGATTTCAATCAACGCAGCACCTGTCAGGTAAAGACCGATAAGTGCGGCAATACCCTGGCACATCATGATCGCCGTCGGGATTACTTTCCCGATATTGACCAATACATCTACTAGATCGGCAAATCCGGCCGCCATGGCAACGTCCTTGTTTAAAGAGCGGGTGAAGTCACTACAATACCGCTGTCGCGATCAACTGAAAGCACCTTCAATTCGCGCTGCACCGGTGGCAACGTGTCGCCGGCCTTTACGCTGTCTTCACTCTCACCATTCTTCACCCAGGCCCGGTGCCCGACCACGGCCTGCACTTTGTAGCCACTCGATTGCGGAATCGGGTGAGCGCTTCTGGCGTACCCCTGCGACGCGGCAGGTGCTGGCGCCCTGCGCGGCGGCTTGACGATTTCCACACGCTGACGGTTCTGCTCGTAGCTGTTCATGCGCTGGGCCAGCTGGGACATGCTGTTATCCAGGTTCTTGATCTGGCTCAGCAGCAGCTGGGTATTGCGCTGCGATTCCTCACGCACGATCTTCAGTTGCTTTTCACTGTTCTCCTGGGCTTGCAGGGCCGCTTGCGCCTGCTCCCTGGACTTGGCCAGCTCGATGCTCAGCACATCCATGCGTGGCTGTTGTGCCGACTGAGCCTGGATTTGCGCTGTGCGCTTGGCCTTGGCGACCGGCGACGAGGAGGCCTTGATCACGACCACGGCGACCACGATCAGCGCCACGAAGCTACCGGCAAAAACGCCTATGAGTTTTCCGAATGACCAGTTCTTCATGTCGAACTCCTTATCGAGATTGATCGTGAACGTCTTGCAGGAAGAACAGGCCAAAGCCTTTGTTCGCAGGTGTTGCGTAGGTAGCCGGACGGTTGAACCCACGGCGTACTTCCGACGCGATCGCGGTACCCATCTCGCCCACCGACGAACCGATGACCTGCTTGGTCGAAGGCTCGGTCGTGGTCTGGGCCACTACACCGCTGGGGCTGATGATCGTGGTACCTGCCGTCTGCTGGTAAGCCCGACCGTAGCCAGACAGCAGCGAGGCAGCCCCCAGGGCGAAGTAGCGCTCCATGGTGTGGTGGTCCTTGGTCTCGGCAATACCCTGCTTGGCATCATCCTCTCGCAGCGCCACGGCGCTGATGCGCATGGTCGGGCGGGAATCGTTCACCGGTGGCGCCAGAATGGTGAATTTCACACGGATGTTGTCCGGCGCCTGTTCGATCTTGCCGATCAGCTTGGAGCCGTTCCATTTGCCGCCACGAATGGTTGCCAGCACGTCGCCGCCGTCGTCGGTGTTGACCTCCGCATCCAGCGTGGCGTACATGATGGTACCGGTCTTGATGAGCAACTCCCGGTCGGTGTCACCCACGGCCTCGATGTCGTTGGGGTCCTTCTTGTTCTTGTCGTTGCCGGCACGCAAGACGCCATCACGTTCGCTGCTGCCAGCACGCTCGGTCGGGTAATAGCTGACCGTGCTGAAGCTGCTTTTTTCGGCGAAGCCTTTTGCGCTTTCAGACTCACCCATCAGTTGCTTGATCGACTTGAGCGTCTCGGCCTTGAGCTCGTTGACGTACAGGTCGCGCTGCTGCTCGGCCTTTTTCAGCTGCTCTTCCAGGCGCAGGCGTTCCTGTTCATCAGACTGTGCGTTGCTCGCGCCGGCGCGCTGGTTCTGGGCGGCCTCGCGGGGCGGCTGCCCCGCCCCGACATAGATCGGCGGCGGCTGCATGCTGGCATCGTTGTACGGCTGCCCGGGCACATTGAACTGGGCATTCTGGCCACGGGCAGCATCCCTGCCGGTGGACTGAACGATATTGGGGTCGAAGCCAGGCTGGTACGACATGCCGCGCTCGGCAGCCTGCTCGGCCTCCAGCGAGCTTCGCTGGTTGCGACGCTCCGCCTCGGCAGCGGAAATAGGGTCGACCGACACCTCGGGCTGCGGTGCACGCGGGACATCCACCGTAGAGGCCTTGCCGACAGGTTCGTCCTTGCTGGTCATGCCGTTGTAGGCCAGCGCCCCCAGCGCAAGCACCACCAAGCCGGCCGCAATCAGCGACACCTTGCCCACACCGGAACCGAACACGGCGTGCAGGTTGCGCTGCATCTCATCGGACTTGCGCGCCTTCTTCACGTGCGAGCCAGCCGGCCCGTCGCGGTCGGCTACCAGGTGCTCGTCCTCTTCATCGAAGCCCGAGTCGTTCGGCGGCATGTTGTGATCACTCATTGCAGATTCCCTTGCTCGATGAAGACGGTTACGGCTTGCCCGCCAGTCGTGAACGTGACGCTGTTCTGCAGGCCCGCGTAGCGATACACCGCCACACCGGTGGTGCTTCGCGCAGCGTTGGTGTAGGCCGGGTATTGCGCATCAGCCTTGGCTTTCACGTACATGTTCGGGCCATAGCTCCAGGCCTCGACGCCCTCCAGCCCGGTCACCTTCAGGCGATTGGCCTCTTTCGGCGGCACACCATCCAGGAAGTAGGTCAGCGCATCATCGATACCCGGCATCCTCAGCATTGCCACAGAAGCCGCAGCATCCGGATTACGCCCGGGTACCTTCGCATCCACGCGCATGTCCACTTCTTCCTGGCCGGCAGCCAGGATCAGGATGATGGGCGTGGCCAGCCCGCGCAGGGTGACGGTGACGTTGCCGTAGGCCGCCGCTGTGGCGGGGTCCAGGGTGAGGATGTTGGTCGGTGCGGCAGTGCCGTTCTGACCGTTCTGACCGCCTCGCTCGCGCCCGTCGCTGAAGAGTTCGCGGTTGATCGACACGTTCTGGATCATCCATGGCTGCCCGGCATAGTCGGAGAACACGATCGACGACTGCTGCCCCTTGCTCAGGCGAACGATGGGTGGCGACACGCCCGGGTCCAGGTTCAGTGCAAGCGTGCGGGTCACAGGTTTGGCCGGGCTTATGTAGGCCGTGGCTTTCTGCTTTTCACGCTCCAGCCATAGCTGCTTGATCAGCTCTACCTGCGACGACGTCAGCTGCGAATCCTGAACGTCCTGTACCGTGTCGCTGATGACATCTTCCGGGCGCGGGTAGACCACTTGAGCAACACTGGATACTTGCCGGCCCAGGCCATTCATCGGTGGCTGGGGCGGAGCTTCGCCAGCTTGCGTCGCGCCAATCTGCCCCATGCCACCCTGGGCGGCCGGCGCTTCTGGCGCCTCGTTGGCAAATGCCGGCATGGCGATAGCGCTCGCAAGCAACGATGCGATCAGATGCTTCTTCATGGTCACTTCCTTGAGGTGTACGGCGACAGCTGAACAGAATCGACGGCGATGCCTTTGGTGTTGGTGGCCGAAGCGGGGATCTGGACGATGGTTACGGCTGCGAGGAAATCCTGGCGCGAGCGTGCTTGCTGATCACCGCCGACATAGAACTCGATGGCAATCGGCACCTGTACCACCCAGTAGTTCTGCCCGCTCGCCAGCACACCGCTTTCTTCGACCTGGGCCACCTGGGTGGCCATGGCCCGCAGGATCATCCGCCCCTTGAGCACGCGCTCCAGGTTGCCGGAATCGTCAAGCGTCTTCAGGAAGGCCTTGCGCCCCTCATCGGTGTACCAGCGCGCACCTGCGGCATTGAGGTTGGAGCGGTAGTTCACATAGTCGTAGGAGTACGAGTTGACCACCGCATCCTTGGCGTACTCGGCCAGCGTCGCAGGGGTGACGCGCGGGTTGCTTTCAGTGGAGACTTCACAGATGGCATGGTTGTCAATCGTCGGAATCCAGCGGTACTTCGGGTACCAGAACACCACCGCCGCGATGGTTACGCCGAACACGCAAGTCAGGGCCAGCAGCTGCCCCCAGACGCGCTTGTTACGGCGCTTGAGATCCAGGCACTCCAGCTGCAGACGCTTGACTTCCCTGACGGTGGCTGCGGCCTCACCGGGCGTTTCGTCCAGTGCCAGCTCCAGCAGCTTTTCTTCATCGGTGCCCCGCCGGGCCTGCGGCGCATCACCATCAGGGGTTCCGTGTTGGGTTTCCTTACTCGACATTGCGGATTTCCCCTGTCGTTCCGTCGTAAATGCAAATCGAGTCGGTTCCGTCATAGAACACGACATTTTCAAAATTCGTTTGCGTCACCAGCCAGATGGCGGCCACCGCTACACAAGGCAGCAAGCCGATGCAGGCCCACTCCCCGATATCCAGCAAAACACCCAGCAACCGGTTGTAGCGTCGTAGCGCGCGAACATCCACATCCTCGCCCGCACCGCTGCCCCATGACGTTGTGGTTGGTCCCAGTTCGTCCATATCTCGCTCCATGAAGCAGCATTTTCATCCAAGACTTAGAAATGTGCAACAGCGAAATTTTGACAGATTGGGTTAATACCTGCAATCCGCGACGCATTTCTGCACACCCATGTAAAAGCTTTTGACGCTAAATACCCAAAATCAAAGCGGGGCGCCGGCCAATAAGGCCACGCCAAAATCAGGGCTATAGCCCTGATTACACTGGGGAAATCAACGAATTAGGTGGTGTTTACTGCACCTCGCCGGCATGCACAACAGCGCTGACCGGCCAACTCTAAAAAATTACCGTCGACCTATATTTTCGATGTGCAAAACCTGACCATTCGGACATTTAAAATGGCTGAAGTCAGCGGTCGGAAAAATGTGCGAAAAGCCTTGAAGGCCACGTAAACCGTGATCTCCAGCACCTGATCAGGAAGATCGGCAGGGTTGATGGCGGGGTTTGCAGCGTATCCTCCATGACAAACCTGAATCTTGGTCCAGCCCTCCTCCGTGAGTATCCATAGAACTGAGCGCTACTTTTACTAAAACCCTTGTAAAACAAGGGATAAATCCATTTTTAAGCCACACACCAAGCAGTAGATTGCGGCAACCGCTGGCGGAATCGCCCGATGCTCAGGGGCGGTTTCTTCTACCCAGGGTACTGCCTTGGTATGGCGAAAACGTGATTTTCCACCATCTACACAGTTTTGTGCGATAGCGGCTTTTTGCCATCAGGACGGCAGATGGTGCTCATTGCACTTTGGCATCACTCAACAGGCCCGCAATCAATGACATTCGCCGTTCGAAATAGTTGAGGGCCCGGGAGAAATAATTGCAAAACGCTATCCTGTAACGCCGCATGAGGGCTCACGCACCGTGCTCTGCCCACGCCTCCAGCTGCACTGGCGGGCGGCTCAGCAACACACCCACGACAATGGCAAACACCATGGCGGCAATGCCTGCGACGTGCAGCACGCTCTCAAAACCACCGATGAACGCCTGCCGAGCCAAGGGAGCAACCTCGGCACGCAAGGCGGGATCCAGCATGGCCAACGCGGCGGCCAGGTCACCGGCAGCCACTCGCGTGGCCATCGCTGTAACTTCTCCCAGGTGCGCTGGGGCCACCACTGCCATCGCCTCCTTCATCAACTGGCCGGTACGGGCGGCCAGCACTGCGCCCAGTACACCTATTGCCAGCACGATCGCGCCGAACCGCGTGGTGGTGCTCAGCCCCGACGCCATGCCAGTACGCTCACGGGGCACACAGGCCATGATGTTCTTCTGCGTATCGCCATTGAGCAGCCCGGCGCCCGCACCTAGCACCAGGCTGGCCACTGCAAACGCGCTGTAGCCGCCATGGTTTGCAGCCCAGGCACACAACAGGTTGCCTACCCCCACCAGCATCAGCCCAAGCGCAAACACCTGCGCAGCGCTGCAGTGCGCGGCCAGGCGCATGCCAACCCGCGGCATCAGCAGCATGGCCACGGCGAATGGCAACATGCCCGCACCCGCGGCCAGGGCCGACAGCTGCAGGCCGTTCTGCAGGTACAACGGCAGCAGGGTCATCATCACCTGGGCGCAAGCGGCGTAGGCGAACATGCCCAGCAAGGCACCGACGAAACGCGCACTGCGCATCAGCCGCAGGTCGATCATTGGCCGCTGCTGGCTGCGCTCGACCATGACGAACACGCCGAACAGGAAGGCGCTGATCACCAGCCTACCTAGCGTTTGCGCACTGCCCCAGCCCACCTGGCTGGCATCGATCATCGCCCAGATCAGGTAACCCAGGCCGCCGGCGAAAGTCAGGCTGCCCCATGGGTCGAGCCGGGCCGCCGCACTGTCGCGAGACTCATCGACGCTGTACAGCACCATGACCGCGAGCACTGCCACCAACGGCAGGTTGATGTAGAAGATCCAGCGCCAGCCCAAGGTACTGGCGATTATCCCGCCCAACAGCGGCGCGAAGGTGATGGTGGCACCCATGCAGGCACCCCAGAAGGCCCAGGCGCGCATGCGTTCCTGCGGCTCATGAAAGCGGTTGCCGATGGCGGCCAGTGCCGAGGTCAGCAACAACGCTGCCCCCACACCCTTGGCGGCCCTGGCCATGTCAAGGAACAACAGGCTTGGCGCTGCACCACAAGCCAACGAAGCGATGCCGAACAGCACCAGGCCGAGCAGCAGCATGCGCCGCCTGCCGAAGCGGTCGGCCAGGCTACCGGCAGGCAGCAGGCAGGCAGCAAAAGCCAGCAGGTAGGCGCTGACCACCCACTCGATATCGGCGAACGAGCCGGCCAGGTCACGGGCGATACTGGGCAGACTGACCGCGACGATGTTGGTGTCGAGAATGATCAGGGCGCAGACCAGGGAGGCAGTGAGCAGGGTGAAACGTGCAGAGGGCATGATAAGGCTCCGGAAGCAGAGCGGGTTGGCTTGGCGGTACGGTCAAGTTGCAGCATCGCCGGGGGCTGCTTTGCAGCCCATCGCAGGCAAGCCAGCTCCCACAGGTTTTGCCTAACCTTCGCGAGCGGTGCAGCCCCCTGCAAAGCAGTGTCCGGCTATTCCACAAGCGGCCTTTACCCCCAAGCCACCAGCCTTGTAGTGTTGGCCTCAACCATAACGCCGCCAACCCAAAGCGTTGTTAGCCCCGGCGGCCTGCGTCATTACCCTGTAGGTAACACCCATGGAAATCCGCCATTTCCGCTATTTCCTCTGCGTCGCCCGCCACGGTCATTTCACCCGTGCCGCCGAGCAACTGGGGATCGCCCCGCCCACTCTCAGCCGCCAGATCCAGGACATGGAGCGCGAACTGGGCGTACGCCTGTTCGAGCGCAGCCAGCGCGAGGTCAACCTGACCGCCGCCGGCCAGGCATTGTTGATCGAGGCGGAGCACGCCGTGCGTCAGTTCGATGCGGCGCAACTGGGCGCACAAAAGGCCGCCCGTGGCGAAAGCGGGCGTATCGAACTGGGCTACGTGGCTTCGGCCGCCTACTCGGGCATGCTCCAGCAGCAAGTCAGCCGCTACAGCGAAACCTGCCCTGGCGTGCGCCTGAATATCCGTGAACTGCCCATGGCCGAACTGCCCGGCATGGTCCGCGACGGCTTGCTCGACCTTGCCTACGTGCGCTCACCGATGGAGCTGCCTGACGAACTGGAAGCCATCGCCTTGCACCAGGAAGGTTTCGTCCTCGCCCTGCCCGCCAGCTCGCGTATCAACGAAATGCCGCAGATCCCGGCCTCGCGCCTGGCCAACGAATCCTTCATCCTGCCCGAGCAAATTTCCGGCACGCTGGAAGTGGCCGCGCAAGGTGGTTTCGTCCCCAGGCTTGGCCCACAACCCGGCAGCCTGGTGGCAGTGATTACCTTGGTATCACTGGGGCAAGGCGTTGCCGTCGTCCCGGAATCGGTGGTGCAGCGCATCAACCTGCCACAGGTGAATTACCGGCGGGTCGTCGATTGCCAAGCTAGCTCGTGGCTAAGCCTGGTTCACCGGCGCTTCGAGAAAGCGCCGGCGGTGATGAGGTACATCGAGATGATGACGGCCTGACCGTCGCCCTGAAAAACAAAGGGCACCCATCCTCGGGTGCCCTTCGCCCTACCGCCAGGTGAACTGAATCACCCCATCGACCGCGCCCCCACAGGTTGCACATGGCCGCGCGAGGTAACGATCCCCAGGAAGGAAATCACGATCGCCAGGCCCAACGTAGAACTTACCTCTACCCGGTGCTCGGGCGTGTACATCATCACCGCCAAGGCCCCGGCAATGAAGATGATCACCGCCCAGGTCAGGTACGGGAACAGCCACATGCGGAACTTCAGCTCGGTGTTCTCCCGCTCCAGGCGGCGGCGCATGCGCAGCTGCGAGATGGCGATGACCATGTACACCAGCAGGGCGATGGCCCCAGAGCTGGCCAGCAGGAACTCGAACACCCCCTTTGGCGCGAAGTAGTTGAGAACGGCGATAGCTGCACCGATCAGGGTACTGCCAAACACGGCAGCGCGCGGTACGCCAACCTTGGAGGTCTTGTTGAGGAAGGCCGGGGCGTCACCGCGCTTGGCCAGGGAATACATCATCCGCGAAGCAATGTAGATCGACGAGTTCATGCAACTGGTCACTGCCACCAGCACCACCAGGTCGACCATGAACGCTGCGTTGGGAATGTTCATGATTTCCAGCGCACGCTGGTATGAGCCCACCACTGCCAACTGCGGATCGTTCCACGGTACCACCGAGATGATCACGAAGATCGACAGGATGTAGAAGGTGCTGATACGCCAGATCACCGAGCGGGTGGCTTTGGCGATGTTGCGCGACGGGTCGCTGGACTCGGACGCGGCGATGGTCACTGCCTCGGTGCCGATGAAGCTGAACATCACGGTGATGAACGCACCCACCACCGCCGACCAACCTTTCGGAGCGAAGCCGCCATATTCAGCCATCAGCCCGCTCAGGCCGCTGACCTCGCGGTTAGGCAACCAGCCCATCAACGCTGCAAAGCCCAGGCCGATGAAACCCAGAATCGCCGTAACCTTGAGGATGGCGAACCAGAACTCGAACTCACCGTATTTGGCCACGCTGAACAGGTTGGTGCAGGCCAGCAGCAGCACCGAAGCCAGCGCGAAGATCCAGCTGTCCACCTGCGGGAACCAGGCATTCAACACGTGCCCGGCAGCCAGCGCTTCGATAGGGATCACCAGTACCCAGAACCACCAGTACAGCCAGCCAATGGTGTAACCAGCCCAGCGGCCGATGGCCTGGTCGGCGTAGGTGGAAAATGACCCGGTATCAGGGTGTGCCACGGCCATTTCGCCGAGCATGCGCATGACCAGTACCACCAGGGTTCCGGCCACGAAATAAGAAACTATGGTAGCTGGCCCGGCCGCCGCGATGGCGTGGCCAGAGCCTACGAAAAGTCCGGCGCCGATGATGCCGGCGATGGACAGCATCGTTACATGACGAGGCTTGAAACCTTGTGCAAGGTTGCCATCAGATCCCACGGTGCTCATTGATGTTGTTCTCTTTTTGCTGACACAAGGATGGACGGGCAGGTGTAGGCGAAAATATCTCCTTTCAAATCAGTAAGTCGACAGGTTGCTCGCGCGCTGTTGTTGATCTTTGGCGCGCATCACAGAGCAACATGTCCGTGCGGTTCGGGCTTCATTTAAGCCTTGCAGGGCTGCGGGAAATTACACGAGAACGCCCCGGAACTGTTCGATCACGACAGGGCAGTTCCATTACCGCCAGATGTCGCGAATGGCATGCCCGATCGCGCCACCTCGCCATCTGGAGCTTTTGTTTTTCATCTGGATGTGGGTTGCCAGTGCCGGCCCAGGCGATTTCAGCTACTCACAAAAAAGCCCCGGTCACCCGGGGCTGTCTTTGCACTGCGGGCCTGTAACCGCCTCAACGCACCAGGCAAGGCCGCTTGTGATCGAAGCGCCAGCCCGGGATCAGAAACTGCATCGCCACGCTGTCATCCCGCGCCCCCAGCCCCATGTTGCGGTAGCACTCATGGGCCTTGGCCAACTGGTCCTCATCCAGCTCCACCCCCAGCCCCGGCCGGGCCGGGACCCGCACATGCCCGTCGACAATGCGCAGCGGCTCACGGGTCAGGCGCTGGCCGTCCTGCCAGATCCAGTGGGTGTCGATTGCGGTGATCTCGCCCGGCGCCGCCGCCGCCACCTGGGTGAACATCGCCAGCGAAATGTCGAAGTGGTTGTTCGAATGCGAACCCCAGGTCAGCCCCCAGTCATTGCACATCTGCGCTACCCGCACCGAGCCCTGCATGGTCCAGAAGTGCGGATCGGCCAGCGGAATATCCACTGCCTGCGACTGAATCGCATGGCCCATCTGCCGCCAGTCGGTGGCAATCATGTTGGTGGCGGTGGGCAGGCCGGTGGCACGGCGGAACTCGGCCATCACCTCACGGCCCGAGTAACCGTTCTCGGCGCCGCAGGGGTCTTCGGCATAGGCCAGTACGTGATGCTTGTCGCGACACAGGGCAATGGCCTCTTTCAGTGACCAGGCGCCGTTAGGGTCCAGGGTGATACGCGCTTCGGGGAAGCGCTCGGCCAGCGCCGTCACTGCTTCCATCTCCTCTTCGCCACGCAGCACACCGCCCTTGAGCTTGAAGTCGCTGAAGCCATAGCGCTGCTCGGCCGCTTCGGCCAGACGCACCACCGCTTCCGGGGTCAAGGCCTTCTCGTGGCGCACGCGGAACCAGTCGTCATCGGCATCGGCCTCATTGCGGTAGGCCAGGTCGGTGTGTTGACGGTCGCCGATGTAGAACAGGTAACCCAGCATCTTCACCGCATCGCGCTGCTGCCCCTCGCCCAGCAAGGCCGCCATAGGCACGTTGAGGTGCTGGCCAAGCAGGTCGAGCAGTGCCGACTCGATGGCCGTTACCGCATGTACGGTAATGCGCAGGTCAAACGTCTGCAGGCCGCGACCAGCCGAGTCACGGCTGGCAAAGGTCTGGCGCATGGCATTGAGCACGCGCTGGTAGTGGCCGATCGGCTGGCCGAGCACCAGGTTGCGGGCGTCTTCCAGGGTCTGGCGAATGTTTTCACCGCCAGGCACCTCGCCCAGCCCGGTATTGCCAGCGCTGTCGCGCAGCACTACCACGTTGCGGGTGAAATACGGGCCATGGGCGCCACTGAGGTTCAGCAGCATGCTGTCATGGCCGGCCACGGGAATAACGCGCAGGTCGGTGACCACCGGAGTGCTGGTATGAACGGCGGGATTGGTCTGCATAGTCATGATTGTTGTCTCGCAGTCATCAGTGGGTATGGCCTAGGGCCGAGGGGGCCTTGAGGTCATCGGTAGGGGCGCCCTTGGGGCGAGTGCGTACAAAGAAGATGGCAATGGCCGCCAGCACCGAGGTCACGGCCAGGCCGTACAGCCCACCCTGGATCGAACCGGTCTGCTGCTCCAGCAGGCCGAAGGTGGTGGGGGCAACAAAGCCGCCGAGGTTGCCGACCGAGTTGATCAGGGCGATCACTGCCGCCGCGATGCGGGCATCCAGGTAACCCTGCGGGATCGGCCAGAACAGTGACGATGCCGACTTGAACCCGATGGCCGCGAAGCACACGGCGACAAAGGCGAACACCGGCCCACCGGTGGTGGACATGAACATGCCGATGGCGGCGACCAACAGGGCACCGGCTACCCAGGCCTGCTGGAACTTCCAGCGCGCAGAACCAGCGGCAAAGGCGTACATGGCCAGGATCGAGATCAGCCACGGGATCGAGTTGAAAAAGCCGACCTGCAGGTCGCTGAGGTCACCCATGCGCTTGATGATGCTAGGCAGCCAGAAGGTGGCAGCGTAGATGGTCAACTGAATGCAGAAGTAGATCACGCAGAACAGCACGATCTGGCGATCCTTGAGCAGGGTCCAGGCCGATGCCTTGACTGTACCAACGGCTTCACGCTCACGTTGCTCACGGTCGATGGCGGCCACTAGCGCGTCCTGCTCGGCCTGGCTCAACCACTTGGCATCTTGCGGCTTGGAATCCAGCCAGAAAAACACGAAGAAGCACAGTGCAACCGAGGCCATGCCTTCGATGAACAGCATCCACTGCCAGCCATGCATACCCAGGCCCTGAATCTGCATCAACGCCCCGGCCAGCGGCCCGGAAATCAGCGAAGCCAGCGCCGAACCGCTGAGGAAGATGGCAATCGCCTTGCCGCGCTCGGCGCCTGGCAGCCAGCGGGTGAAGTAGTAGATCACCCCAGGGAAGAATCCCGCCTCGGCAACCCCCAGCAGAAAGCGCAGCACGTAAAACTGGGTTTCGTTTTGCACAAAGGCCATGGCCGTGGCTACCAAGCCCCAGGTGAACATGATGCGGGTCAGCCAAAGCCGCGCCCCCACCTTTTGCAGCAACATGTTCGAAGGCACTTCGAACAACGCATAACCAATGAAGAACAAGCCGGCGCCAAAGCCATAGGCCGCAGCGCTGATGCCCAGGTCGCTTTCCAGGTGCGGGCGGATGAAACCGATATTGACGCGGTCGAGGTAGTTGACGATGAACATGATGACAAACAGCGGCAGGACATGACGCTTGACCTTGGCCACGGCACTGGCCAAGGCGTCACTGTCGTGCCGGGCAGACGGAGTGAGGGTGTCGTTCACTTGCAAATCTCCCACTAATTGTTTTTGTGCGGGTCTGGGTTGTCTGACATGGCAGTGGGGATGAGCATATGCGTGGCGATGTTGTACGACAAGATCAACAATGTCGGTAAAACAGCAAAATACAAGCTGTCATAATGTAAACATGCTGCGATCTTTCAAAAACAGCGAAGCTAAACAGCAGTCTGAAGGCACAAAAAATCGGCAAAAAATAATTTGATGGTTTAACTTGTCGTACAAGTTAAGCGCGAAACGGATCACAGCATGGAACCCGAAAACGCCCGCAAGCACGGCCACAGCCGCGCCCATGACCTTGTCTCCAGCCTGACCCAACAGATTTTGCTGGGCACCTTCAAGCCGGGCGACAAGCTGCCTTCAGAGAACACGCTGGTGCGCGAGCACGGGGTCAGTCGCACGGTGGTGCGTGAGGCCTTGTCCAAGTTGCAGGCCTCCGGGCTGGTGGAGCCGCGCCACGGCATCGGTACCTTCGTGATGGCGCGCCAGGCCCAGGCCGGGCTGCGTATGGCAGCGGAAAGCGCGGCGAATGTGCGTGACCTGCTGGAACTGCGTATTGGCCTGGAAGGCCAAGCCGCCGCCCTGGCTGCGCTGCGCCGTGACGAGGGGCACCTGGTGCGCATGCGCCAGGCGCTGGATGACTATCAGGACCTGGCAGCCGCCGGCGACAGCTGTATCGAGGCCGACCGACGCTTCCACCTGCTGATTGCCGAGGCTACCGGCAACCTGTACTTCACCGAGATGCTGCTGCAATTGGGCAACAGCCTGATCCCGCGCAACCGCATAGCCCTGGCCGAACGCGGGGGGGCGAAGCTGGCGCGGCAGGCGTATCTGGCCAACCTGGAGCATGAGGCAATCCTCAATGCCATCCGCCGGCAAGACCCGGACGCAGCGCGGGCGGCGGTCTGCCTGCACTTGTCCAACAGCCGCGACCGGATGCTGCCGGACTAGGGCCGCTGCGCAGCCCTTCGCGGGCACGCCCGCTCCCACAGGTACCGCGTATGGGCATTTACCAGGTCAGGCAGATCTTGCCGAAATGCCGGTTGCTTTCCTGGTAGCGAAACGCTTCGACGATCTGCTCCAGTTCGAAGTGCTTGTCCACCACCGGCCGCAGGCCGTTGGCATCGATCGCCCGCACCATCGCCTGCTGCTGGGCGCGGCTGCCCACCAGCACACCTTGCAGACGAATCTGCCGCACCAGCGCCTGCACCAGCGGCAGCTGACCGGCCACGCCGGTAAGGATGCCAATCAGCGACACATGCCCACCGATGCGCGCGGCAATCATCGACTGCTCCAGCGTCGCCGGGCCGCCCACTTCGATCACATGGTCGACACCGCGGTTGCCGGTGAGCGCGCGCACCTTCTCACCCCAAGCCGGGGTGCTCTTGTAATTGATCAGGTGGTCGGCGCCCAGGGCCTTCAGGCGCTCCAGCTTGGCGTCGCTGGACGACGTGGCGATCACGGTGGCGCCAGCCAGCTTGGCGAACTGCAGGGCGAGGATCGACACACCACCGGTGCCTTGCACCAGTACCGTGTCGCCAGGTTTGAGGTGGTCGTCGCTCATCAGCGCACGCCAGGCGGTGAGGCCTGCGGTGGTCAGGGTAGCCGCTTCAGCGTGGCTGAAGCCCTTGGGGGCCAGGGTGAACGCGGTGGCACGGGCAGTGACCTGCTCACGGGCATAACCATCGAGACCGTCGCCGGGTACCCTGCCAAAGCCTTCGACGTTGGCCTGGCCGTCGAGCCAGTCGGGGAAGAAGGTGCTGACCACATCGTCGCCCACCTGGAACTCGCTGACACCTTCGCCCACCGCAACCACTTCACCAGCGCCATCGGCCATGGGGATACGCCGCTCGCTCGGGCCCCACATGCCGCTGACCACGGCAAAGTCGTGATAGTTGAGGGAGCTGGCGTGCAGGCGCACGGTGATTTCGCCGGCCTTGGGGGCAGCGGCCTCGCTTGTGCCGACCTCGACCTTGTCGTAGCCGCCGCCGGGTTGTACGTAGATGGCCTTGCTGGTCATGGGTGGGTCTCCGTATCAGAGGAAAGAATGGGGTTCAGCATAGACAGGTTCGGCCCTTTCGCGGGCACGCCCGCTCCCACAGGGGCACCACAGCCCTGAGACTTGCGCAATACCTGTGGGAGCGGGCTTGCCCCGCGAAGCAGGCGACGCGATGGATGGCCCCGGCTGCGCCGGGGTTCGCGGGACAAGCCCGCTCCCACAAAGTCATTGCTAAATCAGTAAATCAGTTGGGCTGCGCTGTCGCGCAGGGAGCAAGTGCCATTGTGGGAGCGGGCATGCCCGCGAAGAGGCCCGCATTGCCAACACAAAATCAGCCCAGCATCACCTTCAGTGCCCGGCAATCGGCCGCATGCCAGTCCGCCAGCTCCGGCCATGGGTTATCCGGCAGGTTCACCAGCACCGTGCGCGCACCCGCTGCACGACCGCAGTCCAGGTCAAACCGGTAATCCCCCACCATCACCAGCTCGCTCGGCGCCACGCCCCAGGCACCGGCAATTTTCAGCAGCCCATCCGGGCTTGGCTTGGGCGCCGCTTCGTCACGCCCAAGAATGTGCTCCACCGGGAAGCAGTCTGCCAAGCCGATGGCCTCCAGCGTCACATGCGCCAGCTCGCGGGCATTGCGGGTCAGGATGCCCAGCCGGCACCCGCGCCCGGCCAACTCGCGCACCAGCTCCACCGCCCCGGTGGCCGCCGTGGAGGCTACCGCCAGGTCGCGTTCGTGCTCCAGCAACCAGGCATGCTTGGCCGCCGCTTCGTCTGCCGGCAACGCCGCCAGGTGGGTGAGGATGTCGTGCTCGGCCGGTATCTCCAACGCCACGCGAATGGCGTCGAAATCATGCACGGCCACGGTCAGGGTACCGTCCATGTCGAACACCCAGTGACGCACCTCGCCCAGGCTCATGCCCAGTCCTTGCGATGGCGAATCAGGCCTTCCTGGCTCGACGATGCCACCAGTTGCCCGGCCTGGTTGAAGATGCTGCCGCGGCAGAAACCGCGGGAGTTCCCGGCCCAGGGGCTGTCTGTTGCGTACAGCAGCCACTCATCGGCGCGCAGGTTGCCATGGAACCACAGCGAATGGTCGAGGCTGGCGATTTGCATGTCGCGCTGCCACACCGACTTGCCATGCGGCAGCAACGCCGTGGTCAGCAGGCCGAAGTCCGAGGCATAGGCCAGCAGGTACTTGTGCAGGGCGGGTACGTCGGGCAGGTTGCCGTCGGCGCGAAACCAGGCGTACTTCACCGGGTCGCCGGGCTTGGGGTTGAACGGGTCGCGCTCGGTGACCGGGCGGATCTCGATTGGCTTGGCGCACAGCACTTTGTCGCGAATACGCTCGGGCAACTGGTCGGCCATGGCGCGGGCCAGCTCCACCTCGGTGGGCAGGTTTTCCGGGCCGACCACGTCAGGCATTTGCGCCTGGTGCCCGAAACCTTCCTCGTCGTACTGGAACGACGCGCTGCAGGTGAAGATGGTCTGGCCCTTCTGGATCGCCGTCACCCGTCGGGTACTGAAGCTGCCGCCATCGCGCACGCGGTCCACCGAGTACACCACCGGCAGGCTGGCATCGCCCGGGCGCAGGAAGTAGCCGTGCAACGAATGCACATGGCGGGCGTCCTCGACTGTCTGGCTGGCCGCCGACAACGATTGGCCCAGCACCTGCCCACCGTACAACTGACGGAAGCCCAGGTCCTGGCTGCGTCCACGGAACAGGTTCTCCTCGATGGATTCGAGGCTCAACAGGTCGACCAGGTCGTCCAACACATGACTCATTGGGGGTTCTCCTCGCAAGGCAACACGTCTCTACAGCGCTCGTTATGAAGGCAAATGATACAGGGTTTGTCATTCTTACCGGGCATGGCCGTGCGTTCAGGCGCGCAGGGTGCGCTCCCAAAGCGCGCGGTCGATGCGGTACAGCACATGCGGGCGCAACGGGTGCCCCACGGGCAGGCGGGGGTGTTCGAAGCTGCCGTTCAGGTCCTGCTGCATGCCGATGGCCTGCATCACCTTCTGCGACGGCAAGTTGCTCTCGCTAGTGAACGACACCACCTCTTCCAGGCGCAATTGGGCGAAAGCACAACGCAGGCAGGTCCACGCCGCCTCGCTGGCAAAGCCCAGGCCCCAGTGGCGACGTGCCAGGCGCCAGCCGATCTCCACCGCCGGGGCAAAAGGCGCGTCGAAGTTGACATTGAGCAACCCGGTCATGCCGATGAATGCGCCACTGTCCTTGCGCTCCAAGGCCCACAGGCCAAAGCCGTACTCATTGAAATGCCCGCGTACCCGGCCGATCAACGCTGCCGCCTCAACACGCGTCAGCGGCGCCGGAAAATAGCGCATCACCTGTGGGTCGGCGCACAGCGCGGCGAACTCGCGCAAGTCATCGTCATGCCATTGACGCAGCACCAGCCGTGCGCTTTCCAGTTCAAGAATGGGGGTCATCGTGCCTGCTCCGGTTTACCGCCTTGCAGTTTACAGCGTAGGCGCGGGCGCGGGGTTCACCCAGCCGGCAGCCGCCAAATGCAATTTTCACACGCCCTTCACCGGTCCCCGACAGGCCACTTGGCAGGATGCTGCCATCCACCTCCGCGCCAACCGCGGCACCGCCAACGGAGCAACACATGCTATCGAGCAACACCCTGGGACACCCTGCCATTCACGCCCGGCGCAAGCGGCGCCTGTCACGCAAAGCCCTCGGTGCCGCCCTTGGGCTTTGCATGGTCGTGGCGGCGGTGACCACCTGGCTGGCGACGAGGACGCATATCGTGGACCTTGGTAACGAGCAACAACTGAGTGACAGCGGCCTGCTGCAGGACTGGGCCGACGGCGCAGTGATCGTGATGATCCGCCACGCCGAACGCTGCGACAGCGCCCCCGGCCCCTGCCTGGGCGACCCCACCGGCATCACTGTGGCCGGCAGCCAGGCCGCCGGACGCGTTGGCCAAGGGTTGCACCAACTGGGCCTTGACAACGCCGATATGCTTAGCAGCCCGAAACTGCGCACCCGGCAAACCGCGCATTTCATCCTCGGCCAGGCGGTGGCCAGCGAGAACTGGCTGGAAGGCTGTGACAACCAGTTCGCCAGTGAAGCACTGTCACGCAAGCGCCCCGGCCACAACCTGGTGCTGGTGACCCACAATGGCTGCATCGACCATTTCGCCCGCCAGCAGAACGTTGCGGGTGGCGAGCGCGAGAGTGGCTATGCCAGTGCCCTGTTCGTGTCGGTGGATGGCAATGGCAAGGCACGCATCCTCGGGCGACTGAACGAACCCGACTGGCAACGCGTATTGGCCAGCACAGGAAAATAGCCCTCAAACGTAAACGCGATCCCTGTGGGAGCGGCCCAATCGCGACACAAGGCCGCTCCCACAAAAGGGCCAGTACCGGCGAAAAAAACAGGTACTCCCATTGCAGTCACCCGTCATGGCAAGATCAGCACTGGCCCTGATTGCGACCCCACCCATGCCGTTGCCGCTGATCTACCACGAAGACTACAGCCCGGAGTTCCCCGCCGAACACCGCTTCCCGATGGACAAGTTCCGCCTGCTGCATGACCACCTGGTGGACAGCGGGCTGACCACCGACCAGGCATTGCTGCGCCCGGACATCTGCCCCAACGACATCCTCGCCCTGGCCCACGACCGTGGCTATATCGAGCGTTACATGAACGGCGACCTGTCCCGCGAGGACCAGCGTCGCCTCGGCCTGCCCTGGAGCGAAGCCCTGGCCCGGCGCACGGTGCGGGCTGTGGGTGGCTCGCTGCTGACCGCCGAGATGGCGCTGCAACATGGCATCGCCTGCCACCTCGCCGGTGGCACCCACCATGCCCATTACGACCACCCCGCCGGCTTCTGCATCTTCAACGACCTGGCCGTGATCAGCCGCTACCTGCTGGAGGCTGGCCGGGTACACCGGGTACTGATCTTCGATTGCGATGTGCACCAGGGTGACGGCACCGCGCGCATCCTGCACGACACCCCCGAGGCCATCACCGTGTCGTTGCATTGCGAACAGAACTTCCCGGCCCGCAAGGCGCAGAGCGACTGGGACATTCCCCTGCCCCGTGGCATGGGCGATGCGGCCTACCTGAAGGTGGTGGACGACACCCTTAACTACCTGCTGCCGCTCTATCAACCCGACCTGGTGCTGTATGACGCCGGCGTCGATGTGCACAAGGACGACGCCCTTGGCTACCTGCAACTGACTGACGCCGGCCTGGCCGCCCGTGACGAAGCGGTGCTGCGCCATTGTCTGGGCCGTGACATCCCGGTGGTTGGCGTGATCGGCGGCGGCTACAGCAAGGACCGCGAAGCGTTGGCCAGGCGCCATGGCATCCTTCACCACAGCGCGGCACGCGTCATCGGTTGTTCACAGTGACTGTGGAACCGCTTGTGGATAACCTGCGAGAAAGGCGCTGTAGCCCTTTGTACGCAAGGCCTGCAGAACTATGATCATTTTTTGACCAGTGCTTCCATGGGCAGAGCTGCGCTAGAATGCGCATCTTTTCCACAGCCTGCTGCCCACCATGTCCGATCTGAACCCCGCCTCCCCTCCTCTCGCCGTCGTTATTGGTGGTGGCCCCGCCGGCCTGATGGCTGCCGAAGCACTGGCCCAGGCAGGCCTGGCGGTCGAGGTGTTCGACGCCATGCCTTCGGTGGGGCGCAAGTTCCTGCTGGCGGGTGTTGGCGGGATGAACATCACCCACTCCGAGCCGTACCCGGCGTTCGTTTCACGCTATGCCGGGCGCCAGGGCGAAGTCGAGGCGCTGCTGCGCGGCTTCGACGCCGAAGCCTTGCGCCAGTGGATTCACAGCCTGGGCATCGAAACCTTCGTCGGCACCTCGGGGCGGGTGTTCCCCACCGACATGAAAGCCGCCCCCCTGCTGCGCGCCTGGCTCAAGCGGCTGCGCGACTGCGGGGTAGTTATCCACACCCGCCACCGTTGGTTGGGCTGGAATGCCGACGGTGCCTTGCGGATCGCTTATCCACAGGGCGAGCGCGCGGTGCAGGCTGCAGTCGTGGTACTGGCGCTGGGTGGCGGCAGTTGGGCGCGATTGGGTTCGGATGGCGCCTGGCAGCCATTACTGGCTGAACGGGCTGTGGATATCTCGCCTTTGCAGCCCAGCAACTGCGGGTTTGAGGTGGATGGCTGGAGCGCATTGTTGAAGGAGAAATTCGCGGGCGCACCGCTGAAGAACATTGCCCTCAGCGTCCCCGGCAGCGCGCCGCGCAAAGGCGAGTTCATCCTCACCGCGCAGGGTGTTGAAGGCAGCCTGGTGTATGCCTGGTCGGCACCGGTGCGCGAAGCCATCAACCGCGAAGGCCGAGGGGTACTGCTGCTCGACCTGCTGCCAGACAAGCCTGTGGACAAAATTGCCCAGGCACTGGCCAAGCCACGCGGTTCGCGCTCCATGGCCAAGCATCTGCACAGCCAGCTGGGCATTGATGGCGTCAAGGCGGCGCTGCTGCGCGAGCTGACCGATCAGGCGACCTTTGCCGACCCATTGGCGCTGGCCCAGGCGATCAAGGCCTTGCCGATCACATTGGTGCGTACGCGGCCACTGGATGAAGCAATCAGCAGTGCCGGCGGGGTACGCTTCGAGGGGCTGGATGAGGGGTTGATGGTCAAAAGCATGCCGGGGGTGTTCTGTGCCGGCGAGATGCTGGACTGGGAGGCGCCGACCGGGGGGTACCTGCTGACGGCTTGCTTTGCCAGCGGGTTGCGTGCCGGGCGGGCGGCGGCGGAGTGGGTTACGCGGGTTTCCTGACAAATTTTGGGGCCGCAAAGCGGCCCCATCAATCTCAAGGCTTACGCTTACGCGGCCCACCATTGAAGCTCGGCACCTTGCGCACCGCCTTCACTGCCGGCTCCGGCTCCCCACTGTCCATCCAACGCCCCAGCCCGCGCTTGGCGCTGTTCTCTTTCGGCTTTTTGGGTTTCTTCGGCTTCTTGATCACCTGGCCACTGGCGTCGGTCATCGGCACCCGGTGATCAGGGATGAAATCCGGTTCTTCATGGCGTGGCAGGGTCTGCCGGGTAAGCACTTCGATAGCCCCCAGCAACTGCACTTCATCCGCGCACACCAGCGAAATCGCCTCGCCCTTGTTACCCGCCCGCCCGGTACGCCCGATGCGGTGCACGTAATCCTCGGCGACGATCGGCAGGTCGAGGTTGACCACCAGCGGCAGGTCGTCGATATCCAGGCCACGGGCCGCCACGTCGGTCGCCACCAGTACCTGAATCTCGCGGGCCTTGAAGCTGTCCAGCGCCCGCTGGCGGGTGGCCTGCGGGCGGTCACCGTGGATGCCGTCGGCGTTTACGCCTTCGGCCAGCAAGCGCGACACCAACTGGTCGACACCGTTACGGGTCTTGGCAAACACCAGCACCTGGCTCCAGCGCTGTTTGCGCAGCAGGTGACAGAACAGGTCTTCCTTGCGCTTTTTGTCCACAGGCACCAGCCACTGTTTGACGCTGGTTGCAGTGGCGTTGCGCGGGCTCACTTCGATACTGAGCGGGTCATTCAACGCCAGCCCCGCCAGTACGCGAATCTGGTCAGAGAACGTGGCAGAAAACAACAGCGTCTGGCGCTTGCGCGGCAGCGCGGCGTACACCGATTGCAGTTCTTCGGCAAAGCCCAGGTCGAGCATGCGGTCAGCTTCGTCCAGCACCAGCGTCTGCACCTGGTTGAACTTCACCGCATTCTGCCGGAACAGGTCGAGCAAGCGGCCCGGGGTGGCCACCAACAGGTCGACGCCACGGCGCAGGCGCATCATCTGGGGGTTGATGCTGACGCCGCCGTACACCGCGTAAGTGCTCAGGGGCAGGTTCTCGGCATACTCGCGCACGTTGTTGTGCACCTGCTCGGCCAGCTCACGGGTAGGCACCAGCACCAGCGCGCGGATCGAGTTGCTGGCCACCTTCTCGCCCTCCAGCGCCAGGCGCTGCAGCACGGGCAGGGCAAAGCCTGCGGTCTTGCCGGTGCCGGTCTGGGCCGCGGCCATCAGGTCGCGGCCGGCCAGCACGGCGGGGATGGCCTTGGCCTGCACCGGGGTCGGGGTGGTGTAGTCCAGCTGCTGCAGCGTGCGCAGCAGGGGTTCGATCAGGCCGAGTTTGGCGAAATTCATGGCAATACCGTCAGGGGGTTCAGCGAAGGCGGCAAGTTTACCGCATCACCCCGGCCTACTTGCAGATTTCGCCTTCCAACGGCTGCGCAGGCGCAGGTGCCTTGCGCCACTGTGGCAGGCCGATCAGCACCACCGCACCGATAATCACCGCCATGGCCACGCACTCCTCGGCGCCAATCTGTTCGCCGGCAAAGACAATGCCCAGCAGCACGGCAACCGCCGGGTTAACGTAGGCATAGCTGGTGGCCGCCGCCGGGCGTACGTGCTTGAGCAGGTACATGTAGGCACTGAACGCCAGGATCGAGCCGAAGAACACCAGGTAGGCCAACGCCCCCCAGCCGGCCGCAGTCGGCATCTGCGTCATACGCTCGCCAGACAGCACGCTGCCCAGCAACAGCGCCGCGCCACCCACCAGCATTTCTGCAGCGCTGGCCATCGGCCCTTGGGGCAACGGCAAGGTCTTGCTCCACACCGAACCGAACGCCCACGACGCCGCCGCGAAAACAATCAGCGCCGCACCCATCGGGCTTGCCTGCAGGTTGGAGCCCAGGTTAAGCAGGCCGATACCTACCAGCCCCAGGGCGATCCCGGCCCACTCCAATCTCGAGTTGCGGTGCCCGAACAACAGGCCGAACAGCAAGGTGAACAAGGGAACTGTGGCCACTGCCAGCGCCGCCACGCCCGATGCCACCCCTGCATGCTCGGCCACGGTCACGCCGCCGTTGCCACAGCTAAGCAGCAGAAAACCGATTGCCCCTGCCGCCCGCCACTGCGCCCAGGTCGGCGCCGGCGCACCACGCCAGCGCAGAAAACCGTACAGCAGACCACCCGCAATCAGGAAGCGCACCCCGGCCATGAGCATCGGCGGCCAACTCTCCACACCAATGCGAATGAACAGGTAGGTAGAGCCCCAGACCAGGTACAAGGCCAGGAAAGCACCGATGAGCAACAACGGGAAGCGACGGGAGGCAGGCATGGGAAAACTCGAAATCCGTTTACGGGTCATTCAGTCTAACGGCCTGCCTGGGTCAAGGTACGTTACAGAACGGGCGCAAATGAGCGGCACAATTGTGGTGCGTCCGGTTTAGGGGCAGTGTTGCCTAACGGTATTTGGCCAGCGCTTCGCGCATTTTCGCAGCCGGGGTCTTCTGCAAACGGCAAAGCAGGTCGTGCGAGAGTTGCTGTACACCATGGGCCTGGCGCAATTCGCCTACCAAATGTTGCAGCAGGTTGGCGGCCATCTCGGCATCGGCCATGGCCCTGTGCGCGGTACCGGTATCCGGAAGGCCGGCCCAGCGGGTCAAAGTGCCCAGCTTGTGGTTCGGTGCCATCGGCAGCAGGCGCCGGGACAGCAGCAGGGAGCAGGCGAAAGACTGGCTACGGCTACGGCCAATGCGGCTCAGCTCGTAGTCCCAGAACTTCTGGTCGAAGGCAGCGTTGTGCGCCAGCAACGGGGTGACCCCGACGAACTCGGCGACTTCGTTCATTACCTTGTCCACCGGCGGCGCGCTGCGCACCATGGCGGTGGTAATGCCAGTCAGCCCGGCGACGAAGGCTGGCACCGGTACACCGGCGTTCATCAGGCTCTGGTAGCGCTCGACAATGCGCCCGCCCTCCAGCATCACCACCGCCACTTCGGTAGCGCGGCAGCCGGCGCCAGGGCTGATGCCGGTAGTTTCAAAGTCGATTACAGCAATACGTTCCATCAAAGGGCCTCAATGTTTGAGCAATAGCTTACCCTCGATGGGCACATAGCGGGTGGCCGCACGGATCAACGACAAGGCGGTAAGCCCAGGCACGCCATACACCACGGCCTCTGTACCGTGGCGCTGGATCACCCGTTCCAGCAACAGGTCGAAGTCACCATCGCCAGAGGCCAGCACCACCTGGTCGACCCGGCTGGCCGCGTCGATCACATCCAGGGTAATACCCACATCCCAGTCCCCTTTGGCCGAACCATCGCTGCGCTGGATGAAGGGTTTGAGGCGGACATCGAAACCAAGGTTGCGCAAAATCTGCTGGAACTGCTGTTGCTTGCTGTCGCCACGGTCGATGGCATACGCCACCGCTTCGACAATCTGGCCTTCACGGCTGACGTCAGCCCACAACGCGGTGTAGTTGAAATGGCAGCCGTGCGCCTGGCGCACGGTGTAGTAGAGGTTCTGCACATCGGCGAACAGCGCGATCTTTTTCACCTGGGAACCTCATGTCTGGCCTGGGATACCGGGGGCTGCTGCGCAGCCCTTCGCGGGCACGCCCGCTCCCACAGGTGTCGTACATGTCACTGTGGGAGCGGGCGTGCCCGCGAAGGGGCGCCAAGCGCCCCCAGAATTGCCAGCAGTATGCCAGACCTGTCAGACGTACGAATCGTCGTCCGAGAAGAACTCGCCATCGTCACTGCCGTAATCGGTGTCGGCATAACCGCCCTGGTCGCTGCCCCAACCACCGTTGTCAGCCACCTGCTGCTGCCCGCCCTGGTCGTTCCAGCCGCCGCTGTCACTGGCCGGTGCTGGCTCTTCCTTGATCACCTCGACCACCTCTTCCGGCTGCGAGTTATGGTTGAACAGGCTGCTGATGCCCTGCGCCAGCAACACACCACCGGCCACACCGGCTGCGGTCTGCATGGCCCCACCGAGGAAGCTGCTGGCACCGCCGCGCGCCGGCGCGGCGCCAAAGCCAGGCTGCTGCGGCTGAGGCTGAGGCTGGGAGAAACCTGGGGACGACGGCTCGCGCCAGCCACCGCCGGATGCTGCAGGCGGCGCCGAAGGGCGCTGAGGCTGCACAGCCGGGGCCGCACTGCGCCCGCCCGAGCCAAAGATGCTGGACAAGAAGCCACCGCCGCCGTTGCCTGGTGCGCTGTTACCGGCTTGTGCGGCCTCGGCCTGGGCGCGGGCCTGCTTCAGCTCGGCCTCCAGTTGCTTGTTCTGCTCGTCGAGGCGTTTGATTGCCGCCTCCTGCACCAGAATTGCCTGTGCCATGTAGTAAGGCGCCGCCGGCTGCTGACGCAGGTGTTGCTCGATGCACGCCTGGGCCTGCGCGTCACGCGGCTGGTTCGGGTCTTCGGCTTGCTTGATGCGGCCGAACAGGCCGTCGATCAGGGTTTGTTCTTCAGTGTTCATGGGGCGACCTCGTGGGGTAGCGTGACAACGGACAGCGTCAAAGATGGGGTGTAGCGGCACAGGATTCAATCACCGGCGCCGTGAAACTTTTTTCAGCAAGTGACAGCCCCACGCCTGCTTTGGGCTAAAGTTATGCCCCTGTTTTTACTGCCATGCGATGTTGACTGATGAATCCGCTGAGCGTTCTGCGCGACTCCCTGTACTTCTTCCGCCGCCACCTGCCGAACATTCTCCAGCTGTGCCTGCCGTTGGTGGTGCTGGAAGCCTTGCTCACCCAGCTGCTGTACCGGCAGATGGGCGACCAGGCATCGCCGGCCTACGGCATGCTGGTCAGCCTGCTGTTCTACCCGCTGTACAGTGCGGCACTGATTCTTTACCTGCACACCCGCAGCAACGGCCAGGACATCGGCAAGCGCGACCTGTTCGCCCGCGCCTTGCAACTATGGCCACAACTGGCCCTGCTGATCCTGATCAGCTCGCTGCTGATCATGGCCGGCCTTGCGCTGTTCATCTTCCCGGGCGTGTGGATCATGATCAACCTGGTGTTCGCCGAGTACCTGCTGGTGCTGCGCGGCCTGCCGGTGGTGCAGTCGATGCGCGAAAGCGCCCGCATGACTACCGGGCACTTCATGCGCATCATGATCTGCGTGCTGGCAGTGCTGGCACCGATCTGGCTGATCGACGGGCTGCTGCTGATGGCGTTCCCCGAGCCATCGCCCGGCATGGAGCTGGCCATGGACAGCCTCAGCGGCTTCCTGCAGCTGTTCAGCACTGTGGTGCTGTACCGCCTGTTCATGCTGCTGGAAGGTGAAGCCGACTGACCACCAGCCCGGCTACGGTCACGTCCCCCTGGGCTTGGCCCGTGCTGTAGCCTCGGCCACCAGCGGGTCGTCCGGCCAGTAATGCCCCGCATCGCAACTGCGATGCATAGATTGACACGCTCAAACCAGCAGAAAACCTGGGTTTCTCCCGCATACCCATTGACGGTGATTGACTGTCAATGGATTCGCCCTGGATTGACGCTTCTGCAGGTATTTTGAGGACATATTGACAGCCAAAATGTGCGCAGACTGCATCCAGCTCCACAACGATTGACACCCCGCGCCCCTCACCCTAAAACGGTAATCCACGCTAAGTTTGGGAGCGGGAAAATCTCGGGGTGTGAAAGACACCTCTCGCTATACTTCCTACTAAATGGCACAGTGCCTCCATGGCATTGATTGCCGTGAATTGCCTCTCTGATCGCGAGCGCAGACGCTCACCGGGGAGCTGATTCTTCTGCCAGATCCTCGAGTCCTGTCGCCTACGGCGATGGGGAAAGCAAAGGCTGCGGCCCCTTTGGAAAGATCGTGTTATGGATGGCGTAATTTTCAAGCAAACCGGTCAGTACGCAGTGTGCTGTGTTGAAAACTTTTCTGATGAGCTAAAGACCACGATACGAGACAACCTAACGCGTATCTGCCATGGCGCCGATCTCGCCAGCCGCAGCTCAATCATGTTCAAGTATGCAGCCACCCTCAAATCATTCTGGGATCGCTATTCGACTAAAGAAGATAAGACGCGAATTGGTATGCTTGGAGAACTCCTGGCACACGTGATCATTCTTAAAAAGCTCGATAGCTTCGATGTCATTTCCCCGCTCTTCAACATGGAAGAAAAACACATCAGGAAAGGCTTTGACCTCGTCCTGTACGAATCCGCTTCGAATGAAGTGTGGATCACCGAGGTAAAGTCGGGCGGAGCAGGCACAAGAACCTCTTGCGCAGCTACTAGCGCATTGCTGGCCAAGGCTCGAGATGACTTAAAGGGCCGACTTGCCGAGGCCGAGACGAACCATTGGCACAACGCGATCAATGCCGCCCAGAAATCAATCAATGAAAGTAAAGGCTACAAAGAATCAGTTCTTGAGATTCTAGGTCTAGAGGGTGACAACGCCTACCTGAACACTGCTGTTGCCTCAGACAACAATGTCGTTCTGGTATCTGCGCTATTCAACGATGCGACGCGAAAAGTAGAAGAGAAGACAGTCGAACATTTCACAAACAAGCTGATAGCCAACCCGATATTCAAAACCGTTCTAGTGCTATCGCTTCAGAAAGGAACGCTTCAGAAGCTAGAAGACTTCCTTCGCACAGAGGCAGGATGCTAAATGCAAGAGCTCACCATCAAGGAGTTAGCAAAAACCCGTTTCAAAGACATTTACATGAACCTTCTGCGCGGTCATGAAATGTCCGATGGGGAAACTGTAAAACTTCTCGCTATCGCTGTATTACTACTTAATCACAGCGCGGCAGAAATTAAGCGCCTAGGTTATCGAATCACCCTGCTTTATGGAAACCTTACTGGCCGATACGAGCCTCTTTACGACGTAGCCGTGAACAGCGGGCTTCTCCCAGTTTCTGCCGTTATCGGAAAGTCGTTTGAGCAAGATGAACGGCTGAGCAACTCTTTTATCCAGAACATCGTAAGTAGCTACGTAGATACCTTCCGCGATCAAGAGATGGTGCTTACAGAGCAGCAGGACACCTTGAGAACTTTCGTACAAGCTGAGTATGAAAATTCATCAGTTGTAGTAGCTCCGACCTCTTACGGCAAATCAGAGCTGATCATTAAGTCCGTTAGAGACAACCCTGAAAAACGTGTACTCATTCTTGTACCCTCAAAAGCCTTACTGGCTCAGACAAAAAAGCGGTTGATTTATGCTGACATCAACGACATGGGCAAAGTCATCACGCACCCCGAGATGTATTCTCCTGAGCGAAACTGCCGCGTTTTTGTACTGACTCAAGAACGACTGAATCGCATGCTTAACGAGCATAGTTATTTAAAATTCGACATGGTGTTCGTGGACGAGGCGCACAACCTCCTCCAGGGCGATAGCCGCAACGAACTATTGGCCACGATGCTATGTATTTTGGGAGCTCGCAACCCCGACACTTCCTTCAAGTTTCTAACTCCATTCCTTTGCAATGAGCTTAATGTTCGTGTTCGCTACTTGGACATGACACCGAAGGGATTCAGGATTGATGAGTATATAAAATCCGAGCGTTTCCTTGTTAGGGACTTCAGAACCGGAAAGGATGATGGAAAGCTTAAGCTCTATGATCATTTCCTTAACCACTGGATTGACTTAGATCGCAAGCACAAGAACTGCTTTGACCTTATTAAAAATGAATCCCTTGCCAAGAACATTATCTACGGAAACACGAAAAAACGGATCGAGCAATTTGCGCTCGAACTAGCCGAGAGCTTGCCAAACATTGAATGCCCACTGGTTCAAACAGCTTGCGACGAACTCGAGGAAACGTTCGACAAGCGCTATCGGCTCATCGCTTGCCTACGAAAGGGTGTGATGTACCATCACGGTTCAATCCCAGATACCATCCGTCTTTATCTTGAAAATCTGTTCAATAAGTCCAAGGCGATGAAATACCTGGTATGCAACTCAACGTTGCTTGAAGGAGTAAATTTACCAATCGAGCGACTGTTTATATTTGACTACTCCAAAGGAATAGGAAACCTGACGTCATCACAGTTCAAAAATTTGATTGGTCGGGTAAACAGATTTAGTGAGGTATTTGACCCCAAGGCGGGTTCTGCGCTGCAAAAGCTTGAATCCAGCATTTACCTTTTGGGTGTTGATGAATACACCCACAAGAGAGCGAACCTCAAGACGTTCTACGAAAATTCCGTAAACGTCTCGAAAGAAGACGAAGACACGGTCAACAATGTTCTCCTCGAAGCAGCTGACATAAGTGATGACAAGGCCGCCCTACGCCACAAGGACGCGGTATCAAGGCTTGAAAACCTTCAGCCAGGCGTTGTCACTGGCGAAGAATGCAAATATGTAAAGACAGAGGTTGGCCGCTTAATGATCGCCAACAGCGTCAGCGAAATCGACGTATTTGCCTCAGAAGAAGACGTGGACGAAGCCATTAGCCTATCACTCGAGGCGAATGGGCCAATCAATACCGCCGACCGGCTCTTAACCGACATCAAGACTTGCTTCATCGAAAAGTTTCATGCAGGAACAAAAAATAGCGACATGCTGCGCCTAAAAAATCAGGCAGCGTTGGACTTTTACGCAATGTTCCTGGATTGGAAACTAAAAAAACGCACTACAAAACAAATCATCAGACACACGTTAAAATACTGGGAAGATCTCCCCCAAACGAAAGGCACTGACTATGTATACGTGTCCAGCTGGGGCGACACCAAGTACAAAAATAGCCATAGTGCTCACTATGTAAGAATTTCACGAAAGAACGACGTAGAACGAGTCAATCTCGCAATCGTAAGGCTCAAAGACGAAGACGACTTTTTTGACAACAAAATCTTCAGATTCCTTGAGATCCTCAATGGAGTGGGCGCCGTAGAGCCTAGCTTCTACAAGCGAGTGAAGTACGGTACCGACGATGAATCAAAAATCAAATTGATTCGCGAGGGGTATAGTCGCGGATTATCCGAACTGTTGCTTGATCGATACCCTCGGTATGTGCGCATGAATGCGAATGGTGAGATCGAGGTCAGCTCCCATGTAATCGGGCTGATGAGACGGAACGAAGAAAGTGACCTGCTGATCTTTGAAGCCCAGCTGAACTTGAAACCTGTGCCAGAGCAGTCGGCGTAGCTCCACAGAGAGCTGAAGGATGATGCCCGCTGGCCTGGTTGATACCGGGAGGGCGGGCAGGACTCGGAGGCGGCCAGCAGAACACCTATCAGTCAGCCTGAAGGGTATAGACCGCCTTCCGCTTTCCATATAACGCGATTTTCATAACCTCATTTCCAGCGCTTGCAGCCTCTGCAACCTTGATGAGCTTGACCATGCTGTTGACCGTGCTCGTCTTGGACTGGTACTTGAACCGTTCGATTTCGGCCACGGAGCAGGCACGGTAGGCCGTTCGGATCACCCCGGATCTCTCTAGAAGGTCGATCTTTTCGGGCGAAATCCATGAGATCAGCTCAGTGATTTTGCTGATTTTCTCGTGCAGGTGGGCCACTGCTTGGTGTTCATCATTGACGTTGAAGCGCTTCCAAGCGGGTTCGTGGTGGAACACTCGATTTCGGAACTTCCGTACCGGCGCAACCTGATCCTTGCACCCGGCCAGCATGGCGCTCGCCTGACTCGTTGGCCACTGGCCCTTGAAAACCCGCCCAAGATTCTTCGGCCAGATAAGGTTGTTACCCATATATTCGTTGTCCAGAACGAATTCCCACGTGGAAAATTCCGTTTTGGATACGACCTCTTGGTGGTCTGGCTGCCCACTGACCTGCCGGCTTTTGCGCTCGTACCAGGCGGTGTTGAAGGCTGACCCGAAATTTTTAGTCAGTTTCGCGACCGCATCGGGCACCTGGCCTCCGGGAGTAAAGCTCTTGTACTTAAGCGTCTTTGCCTTCCACCAAAATTTCCCAAGATCAGCCGTCAGGGCGGTGTCAATCGAGTTCCGTAACGTGACCTCCGCCGCGCTGAGCAGGGGGTAGAGAACCCCACAAACGTGCGAGTTCCACAGGTAGGCCCCCACTAGCTCAGCGTCATTGCTGGTCGAAAATACCTTGCTGTAACTGGCGATTCGGTGAGAGCTGATGAGGTGGTCGATCAGCTGGGGTCTATACTGGATGGTGTGAGGCATGCTCGGCTTCCTACTGGCCAGGTGCCTGTATAAAGGGGGTTGACATCAGTGTCAACCGCTCGTAGGATTGAGAAACGGTTGGCATTGAGCTCCAATGAGCGAAAGCTTACGACTCCTTGCAAAGACCACGAAACACCCGCCCCGGCCTCGAGCCGGGGTTTTCGTTTCTGGAATATAAGTACTCATTTCACCCCCTCGTACACGTCGCCTCCCCCGTTATCATCCCGCTTCCAAACCGCCATTCCTGCACCTAAAAAGCGCCCTAAATCGTTCACGTATTCCTTGCTAGTCAGCCGTTAGGCTACCATCGACCTGCCACCATATAGCCATCACTTCGTAACGCTCGTTTAGGCCTTCAGGCTCAGAACTGGTTGATCAGAGGGAACTCATGCCGAACATTTGGCTCAAGCTGTCGGGCGTTCTCGGAGCCTGGTTCGTCTCCGCGGTTGTCCTGCTCATTGCTCCGATCCTGTTCTTTCCCTTCACTCTTATTGGCTGGCTGGCATTCGGATTTGCTTCGCCGGCAGCCGTCTACTTCTTCATCTACGACAAAGATCACATGGCCGTCGTAGGCGTGCTCCTGATGCTGCTCCTGGCTTGGAAGGAGGGCTTCAAGGCATCGCTGAGCGACGCTGCTGCCTTGGCAAAATACGAATACGAGACGGATAACCCAGGATGGCTCGAGCGCTACTACCTTCGTCGAAACCGAGACCTGGTCGAGGCCTACTGGCGGGTCTACAACTTCGAGGTGGCAGAGGACTCGCTGGAGGAGTACCTGAAGAAATACATGCCTGAGGTTTACAGGCACCACACACAGGGGCTGTCATTCCTGCCCGATTGGCCGATCTTTCAGCATGTCAGTGGACACGTTCGAAGCGGTCACATCCGAAACACCCGCAATGGCCCCGTGGCGGTGAGATCGCACCATGTCTCCGGCCATACCAGGACTAGGCGCCGATGAGCCGCAGGCGGCAGAAATGCCAATCGTGGCCTTCGTCACTACCCCTCAATTAAAATCATATTTGAGAACTAGAAGAAGGACTTTCGATGTCTTCCAATAAATTCATCCTAGAGCGTTCACTGCTCCGCCGTGCCGATATCCTTCTGACCGGTGATAAGAGCCTCACCAGTCTGGGGATCCGAGCCGCCACCGCAAGCAGATACTCTCATGCTGCCCTTTACATCGGAGGAACCACAATCGAAGCTACTCTCGATGGTGTGTTTTCCAAAAGTCCACAGCGCCTGATCTTTGACAAAGCAACTGATATTCTTGTACTACGCGCCAAACGGCCACTTTCCGAAGAAGAGGTAAACGCTATATGCGACTATGCACAATCGAAGGTTGGAAGTCTTTACTCGGTCAATGAGGCAATCACGGTAAGAGCGAGATCGCTACTGCGGCACAAGGAAAGTGAACGACAGTTCTGTTCTCGCTTGGTAGCTAAGTCCTTTGAACACGCAAACTTCAATCTCATCAATTTGAGAAATCCCGCGTTCTGCACTCCGAGACAACTCTCGCTGTGTCAAGCCTTTGAGCCCGTTCCAGGGGTGGTTAGGCCTGCTAGCGAAGCAGAGGTTACCTTCGCGATGACGGAGGATCCAAACCAGACGCATCAGCGGCAAACCTATGACTGGCTAGGCAAGGTCAGACATCTAGTAGGTGAGAATGAGGAACTGGCTAAAAAATGGGATATCCAAGCGCTTGATGATGTCAACAGCTTCCTGCTTGCTCACCCAGAGTACGACCAACAAATATCTGAATTCATGCAGAGCAGCGGTTATCTTGAATTCTACAAAATAGAATCAATAAACAACCCGCATCGATACAGCAGCAAACTCCTCATACATCAACTTAGGCAAATTGAAGATCCTGGCGACTATATCGACGACGAGCTTGAAAAGGAGCCTGGCCTTTTCCGAAGGTTTGGAACAATGCAATATCAGCTTTCGCAGCTATATAAAGAAAAAAATCTTAATTTTTTCTGGCTACAGATAAGACTCTACAACAATATGCTTAAGGAAATCCTTATCCGAGTATCGGTAATTCGGGACACTTACCTTAGTCTTAGAATGCCGGAAGAGGCCCAAAATCTGAATTCAACCATTGAGACCGTTGCATCTGTGGTTCGCCAAGGGCAAGAGTTGTTGGATGGACATCGCCCAATCTGAATAAGATCACAGGGGTTGCGCTGATAGGGATGCTACGAAAGCAGACACTTGGATGCGCCACCTATCAGCATGTAGCCTCTACACGAATGCCGATGGGGTGACGCCGCCCTTCCGAGAACCTGGAATCGCCAAAAGGAATGGCAGCCTATTTATCCTCAGCGCTTAACTTTAGCAAGCGTATCTACGACTTTTTCCAAGAGCTCAAGTTCACCCTTCTCCAGCTTTCTGGCTTCAAGGATCTCTGTAGACTGATCTTTCTCAAGTGCGGAAATCTTTGAGAAATAGCAGTCGCTTTTCAGAAGCTCCATCAAATTGATCTTCGGCTCGGATTCAGCTGAGAGTATGAGCAGCGCGCTGACTTCCTCCCGCCTTCTTGCGATCGACTCGTAATACCTAAACTCATCCATAGCCGATCGATACTGCCTCAAGAAAAAGAAAGCAACAAACTCAATAAAGAACAGTATCCCGAACTTTGGCGCCAAAAGCAGCAGCTTATCGATCAGCTGACCCGGCTCATTTAAAACGGGCGTCTGGATATAGAAAAAAGCAAGGCCGGAAAATGCCACCAATATACCGAGAAGTAGATATACGCCAGCACGCCCATAAATGCTTCTGGCCAAATTGCGGGAATTTTCAGCCTGATCAAACAGGAGATCCGCTCCGCTTGCAACGCGAGAACGCTTTGCATGGCTACCGTCTAAACCATCCCCAACCCTTGGTGGGACATTATGTTCTAGACTGGCAGATGCCTGATGGAAAGCCTTACCTTTCAGCAAAAACTCCAAAGGAAAGCTTGAGAATATTTGCCTAAAGAATATTGGAAAAAGGATAAATAGCGTAGAAACAATAATTAATCCAAAATTTTCCTGAAGAGAATAATCAATAGCTCTGTACCCGTAAACATATGTCTGACGGAAGAACAAAAGTAATGGCACAACCATCCAGATAAGCATCTCGACAGACTGCGGAGGCGACCAAAGAAATTTTAGAAATTTAACCGGCTTATTCATTCACACTGGCTCAGACAATGAAAGCACTAAATATCCTCAAAGGGATCAATATCCTCAAAGGGATCCTCTAGCGTATTTGATAAGTAATTTCACGATCATAGCTTAATGACATCATCGCAGACAATCTATTCTGAATAGCCCCGGGTTTCGTGGAGGCCTCAACTCTTGAGAAGATGAGGCCATGAGAAAGACTACGACCTGCTCCCCTGAAGTCCGTGAACGTGCCGTGCGCATGTTTCTGGAACACCTGAATGACTACCCCTCCGAGTGGGCGGCCATTGAGGCCATTGCCCCGAAGATTGGCTGTGCCGCGCAAACCCTGCATGGCTGGATTCGTCGCCAGCAGACAGATGTGGGGCAGCGCCCCGGTCAGACTAGTGAAGAGCGTGAGCGCATCAAGGCCCTGGAGCGAGAGAATCGCGAGCTGCGCAAAGCCAACGAGATCCTGCGCCTGGCCAGTGCGTATTTTGCCCAGGCGGAGCTCGACCGCCGCACCAAGTCCTGAGGGCATTCGTCGATCAGCATCGTGACCGTCTCGGGGTCGAGTCGATTTACCGTGTCTTGCAAATCGCCCCGTCCGGTTACCGCAGGCACGCGGCACAGCAACGCAACCCGGCACTACGCTGCTGCCGTGCTAAGCGTGATGACGCGTTGACCCTGGAAGTCCAGCGGGTGTGGGACACCAACATGCAGTGCTATGGCGCAGTGAAAGTCTGGAAGCAACTCAGGCGAGAAGGTATCGAGGCGGCCAGATGTACGGTAGAGCGGTTGATGCGTCGGGCTGGATTGCAGGGCATCAGGCGCGGCCAGATCCTGCGCACAACGGTGGCCGGCGACAAGTCGCTCTGCCTGCTGGATCGCGTGCAGCGCCAATTCCATGCCGACCGCCCAAATCAGCTGTGGGTATCGGACTTCACGTATGTGTCGACCTGGCAGGGCTGGCTGTATGTGGCGTTCGTGATCGACGTCTTTGCACGCCGTATCGTCGGCTGGCGAGTCAGTACCAGCATGAAGACCGACTTCGTGCTGGATGCCCTGGAGCAAGCCCTGTATGCCCGCCAGCCACATCGTACGGGTGGCCTGATCCATCACAGCGACCGTGGCAGCCAGTACGTCTCGATCCGCTATACCGAGCGACTGGCAGAGGCCGGCATTGAACCTTCAGTTGGCAGCAAGGGCGACAGCTATGACAACGCCCTGGCTGAGACTATCAACGGGCTGTACAAGGCCGAGCTGATCTACCGCCAGTCGTGGAAGAGCCGCGAGGCTGTTGAGATGGCGACCTTGAAATGGGTGCACTGGTACAACCACCAGCGGTTGCTGAGCTCAATCGGCTATATCCCGCCTGCGGAGGCTGAGGCAAACTTCCACCAGCAACAAGCAGGTCAGGCCATTGCGGCCTGACTTAAACGAAACGGCCTCCACGAAACCCGGGGCGATTCAGGTTGTATTTTTCAAGGCTGGAGGCACCGGGATTGGTGGCCGTATCGGGCTCGATGACGACCTTGCCCAAAATCACCTCAACGAGCGTGGCCAGGGTTTTGCGCTGAGCCTTGGCTTCAGCAGTGAGGATCTGAACGGCCATGGTTTCACGCAGATCCGGGAGTGCTTCGCCAGCCTCCAATGCCTCCGCTTCTGTAAGCGCTTGTACCTGCTCAAGCACTTCAGGTCGTGAGGCAGCGAACACCATGAATGCCAACATCGTGTCGTCCATCGCCCCGCCCCTCGTTTAATCGGCCTGGCTCTTGTGGCACGGGCTCAGATCGTTCGATACCGGTGTGATCAGGAATGTTCAGCTTGAAATGGTGGCGTCGAGAATGAGTTTTAAGTACCACCGGACTTGTTGGGCTGAACTTTGCCATCTGTCCTGGCTTCCCCTGCATACCTACCACGGAAAAACGCCTGCAGGAGCTTACCCTCATGAGAGCGCTCACCTACCACGGAGCACACGACGTCAGGGTCGATAACGTCCCCGATCCCATCATCGAGCACGAAGACGACATCATCCTCAGGGTCACCGCCACGGCCATTTGTGGCTCTGACCTGCACCTCTACCGAGGCAAAATTCCAGAAACCGAAGCGGGTGATATCTTCGGCCATGAGTTCATGGGCATCGTCGAAGATACTGGCAGTGCCGTCACCAATCTGCAGATCGGCGACCGCGTAGTGATTCCCTTTGTGATCGCTTGCGGCAGTTGCTTCTTCTGTCAGCACGATCTGTTTGCTGCCTGTGAAACCACCAACACAGGTCGTGGTGCGATCATCAACAAGAAGGGGATTCCCCCAGGCGCCGCGCTGTTTGGATATAGCCATCTCTATGGCGGTATCCCTGGCGGCCAGGCGGATTACGTGAGGGTGCCCAAGGGCAACGTCGGCCCGTTCAAAGTGCCCACCGAGCTGGCCGATGACAAGGTACTGTTTCTCTCGGACATCCTGCCGACCGCGTGGCAGGCGGTCATCAATGCCGAAATAGGCCAAGGGTCATCGGTGGCGATCTACGGCGCCGGGCCGGTGGGCTTGCTGAGCGCCGCCTGTGCGCGAATGCTCGGTGCCCAGACCATCTTCATGGTCGATGACAACGGCTACCGCCTGGCTTACGCCCGCGAGGCTTACGGCGTCATACCCATCAACTTCGAGCAGGACGACGATCCAGCCGACAGCATCATCCGTCAGACTCCAGGCATGCGCGGGGTCGATGCGGTGATCGATGCGGTCGGATTCGAGGCCAAAGGCAGCACTGCCGAAACGGTAATGACGGCGCTGAAGATCGAAGGCAGCAGCGGCAAGGCGCTGCGCCAGAGCATTGCTGCAGTGCGTCGTGGTGGCGTTGTCAGCGTCCCCGGTGTGTACGCCGGCTTCATCCACGCGTTCATGTTCGGCGATGCCTTCGACAAAGGCCTTACCTTCAAGATGGGCCAGACCCATGTGCAGAAATATTTGCCTGAACTTCTTGAACACATCGAGGCAGGACGCCTGCAACCAGAGCTGATCGTCACCCACCGCCTGGCCCTCGAAGAAGCGGCCATGGGCTACAAAATGTTCGATCAGAAGCAGGACAACTGTCGCAAGGTCATCCTCGTGCCAGGCGCGGCAGCGGGCGCCTTGGGCCCTGACTTCGTGTAGAGGAGTCAAGCACATGAACGGTATCGCCAGCTACTTCTGGATTGCCGTCGCGGCAATCCTTTTACTGATCGATCTGTGGGCCATCGTCAGCGTCTTCAGAAGCGACAAGTCAGATGCAGTCAAAGCGGCCTGGGCTCTGCTGATACTCGCGCTACCGCTGGTTGGCCTGGGTATCTGGGGCGTTGCCGGCCCGCGAGGCATCAAGCGAGGCACCGGGCCCACTTCCGATGAGCACAGCAAAGGCTGACATTTCCGAGCTCCACTTACAGGGGTTTCAACATGATCAATCAAGCGACAGGCATGAAATCAGGCAAACGCTATCGCGTGGAAAACGTGGAGCGCGCTCATCAGTTCCCCGGCTTCTTTCAAGACGGGAAGTATTATCTCGGCCCTGAGCTTCTCACCGCCGTGGGCTGGCTCGAAGGTACGCGCTTCATCTACGACAGCCTGGATGCCGAAGGTGAGCCCGTATTTCCAAACCGGGAGGCAGGCACGGTGGAAGGGCTGACGTTGACCCTGATCGATGGCACCTCTCTTGAGCTCTCGCGGATCGAGGCCAGCGAAACCGTTGCCCCCCTTGACCCCAGCGCCTCGGGTGCGCAACGAGAAGCGCCTGTCCGTGGCGCTCCGCTCAAAGGGCCTCTGCGCGGCAAGGTCGTGGTCATCACCGGCGCATCCAGCGGCATAGGCCGAGCAGCCGCGCATGCCTTTGCGTGCAAAGGTGCTCGCCTGGTACTCGCCGCACGCGACGAAGAGGCGTTGTTCGACGTACTGGATGAATGCACCGATTGCGGTACGGACGCCATAGCGATCACGACCGACGTTACCCACAGCGACCAGGTTCAAGCGCTTGCCGTTCAGGCCGCAGACTTTGGACATGGACGGATCGATATCTGGGTCAACAATGCCGGGGTCGGCGCGGTCGGCAATTTCGAAGAAACGCCGTTGGAGGCGCACGAGCAGGTCATCCAGACTGACCTGATCGGTTACCTGCGAGGTGCCTACGTCGCCCTTCCCTACTTCAAGGCTCAGGGTAACGGCACGCTCATCAACACGCTGTCGCTGGGCAGCTGGGTGGCCCAGCCCTACGCCGCCGCTTATTCGGCGAGCAAATTCGGCTTACGTGGACTGACCGAGGCATTGCGAGGCGAGCTGACTGAATATCCCAACATCCATGTCTGCGATATCTATCCAGCAGTCATGGACACACCTGGCTTCCGAGACGGCGGCAACTACACAGGGCACGCGCTGACACCACCAGGCCCCATATACGATCCCGAAATGGTGGCGAAGGCTATGGTGGCCTGCGCAATCTCGCCTCGTGCTCACACCACGGTTGGCGCTGCGGCGCGCCTCGCGCATTTGGCCAGCTACCTGATACCAGGCCTGCCTCTGTTGTCAGGAAGGCTGTCGCGCTGGGGGATAAATCGCAGCCCCATAGCCGAAGCATCATCAGGCAACCTCTTTGAGCCTCCAAGTGGCGGGAGGGGTATCGAAGGAGGTTGGAGGAAGCCAAAAGATAAAACGCCCCTGCTGATCGGCGCAGCGGCGCTGGGAATCCTTGTGGGTTTTACACTCACACATTCACGACGCAGGGATAGATAGAGAAGATCTGCTTACAGAGGAATGAGCGTGGTTTCATTGCGAGATCACGTTCGATCCCTACTCTGCTGACGAGCTCGTGGGTTTAACCGGGTGATAGTCCTCCCCTGCTACCGCTCTCAGGTAAGCAACGTCAGCCTCCAGACGAAGATCGCGCCATTCCTGCCAGCAGATAATCCCTCGACGATCCATCTCATCGGCCTGGCGAAGCAGTTCCTCGTGATAGTCGTCAGGCGAGTCCATGCGCAATGCCCTGTCTTCAAGCATCCGATACCAAACCGCCAAACAATTGAGCTTCAGCAATTGGGCGGCAGACAGGTTTTTCTCGAGCGTTCGCATCAGGAGGCCTCATACGCTGATGGAGGGTTGAGTCACGCAGATTGCAGAGGTTCAGTAGGGCGGTGTCAGCGGCATGGATGCGTCCAGATGGTCGCCCCCGTTATAGATCCGCTCACGGATGGGAATGTATGGCACTGACTCAAGCTGGAGTGAATTTCTTGAACGCTAGCGATGTCGTAGTGATGGCGCGCTGCTACGTCTTGCTGGAAGAAAGCAAGCAGACCTGGATGTCCCTCCCTTCCTGCAGCCGCATGTCCGAGTACACATATGAAAGAGCTGCTTTCCGCTGCGAAGATAATTCGCCCAACTGTTCTCATCGTTGAGGACGAACCCATGATTCGAGAGCTTTTGACCCTGTACCTGGAAGAATGGGGGGCCATGGTGACAGCGGTGGCGACTGCCGATGACGGTAATGAGGCGTTGAGGAAGCAAGATTGGACGCTGCTGATAACGGATGTACAAACGCCTGGTTTACTCAATGGGGTTGATCTTGCCTGGATGGCAAGCCAGCAAAAACCTCAGACGCGCATCATTGTCATGAGCGGATACTACGAATTTGCAGGGAGAGTGTTGCCGCCAGGTGCGGAGTTCCTTCCTAAGCCGTGGCCAATAACCCAGCTCCAGGAACTGCTCTGCGCTCAGCTGAACCACGCCGACGGGGGTGGGAGGTCGGCGTCTGCCAAGCTTGATCTTTCCCAAACGTTCGCGAACAAAGCTTAAGGACGCCACACACGCCTGCACCGGTTCTTTCGCGCAACCCGTCGGCCTTGGCCAAAACCCACTGAGTAAACACCCCGCCCCAGGACGTCCGAGTTGAACACAGACTTTCCTGTGTGACGACATGAGGTGAAAGATCATGGCTAACAACCAAACCAATCGTGGCCATCAAGGTGGTACTGCTCAGAACAATCCTGGCAATTTTGCCAATGATCGCGAGAAAGCGTCGGAGGCAGGTCGCAAAGGCGGGCAGAGCTCAGGCGGCAACTTTGCCAACGACCGTGAGCGTGCCTCGGAGGCTGGCCGTAAAGGCGGGCAGAGCTCAGGCGGCAACTTTGCCAACGACCGTGAGCGTGCCTCGGAGGCTGGCCGTAAAGGCGGGCAAAACAGCCACGGCGGCGGTCGCGGTAGCGAGAACCGTTAACTTGAAATGAGCCAGGCCGGGGTGCATGGCACTCTGGCCACTTTTAGAGAAAATGAAAGCGGTGTTAAGAAGACAGCGAAATGGGCAACAAGGGTTTGCCTCTCGCTCGAAGACGACCACCAACGAACACCAGCGCCAATGACGCTGCCGCTAGCAACAGGCTCACCCCTAGCATCTCGCTAGTGAGGTTGTGAAACCCTGAAACCGCAACGCCGATTATGGCTAACATTCCTGAAAGCCCAGCGTAACCTACCGCAGTCATCAGCCATCCCCAGTTACGCATACCCTACTCCTCCAATGATGATCCCAGGTCTCGAATCAGCCTCATTACGACCATACGCATTTGGCTAAGTGCCATCGGTGTGTGCAGGCGCGCCTAAAGTTTGAAGCGTACATGGATACAGCTTTTACTATCCTGCCGATCAACCTCCACTGCCGCGCTACCGTAACCGGAATAGCTTTTGACCAATCGCATGCCAAGCCCCGTACCTGTCGGCTTTGGATAATTATCAGGGAAGCCGTCGCCCTCATCCCTGACGGTGAGTAGCGCATGGTCGCCGGCATGCTTGACGGCCACCTCAATGTTGCCCTTACCATACTTGAGGGCATTGGTGATCAGTTCAGAAATTACCAGTCCCAGGGGCGCCATTCTTTCTGAAGGCAATACGAACTCGTCAGCGTCCAGCACAATTTTGCGCTCGGCTAAGGCTCTGCCCAGATCCCCCAACAGAGCAGTGAGGTAATCACGCGCACGAAGTTCTTGATCTTCGGCAGCCTGGTACAGCCGCTCGTGAACCGTGGCAATGGTCACTACTCGGCCTGCAGCGGTTTCAAGCTGCAATTTAACCGCTGCATCGGGCGTGAGATTGGCCTGTAGCAACAGCAGTGTGTTTACCAGGTGAAGGCTGTTCTTGACGCGATGGTGGATCTCTTCGAGATAGAGGTCGCTTCGGTTCTGCTTGCTATTCTGAGCCTCGATGAGCGACAGCAATTGAGCCTCATATTGATGACGCTCGGTGATATCTCGCGATACGGCAATCATTCGCTCGACCTTGCCGTCCGCTCCGAGGATCGGCGCCACCGTCACGTCCCACCATTTGGGTTCATCGGGAGCGATTGGGCAGTACGATTCGAACCTCATGGTTTCGCCAGCGCTGACTTTAGCTACCGCCTCCCAAACAAATGATCGCGACTCCTCAGGCCACAAGTCATACCATCGCTGACCTTTAACAGTGGTCAGTTGGGTATCCAGGAATGTCAGCCCGGCTTCATTCATGAACTCGATCTCGCCGTTCGGGGCCAAGATATCCACCCAGTCAGGGCTTGCGTTCAGAATGGTCTCGGAATAAGGGTCGGGAACTGGAACATCCACGCCTGCAGATATTCTTTCGACAGCCATGGAAATGACGTTCGAGATGCCTTCCAGAAATACCAGATCGCTCTCTACAAAATCGTCCCCGTTGCTGCTGTCGGCTTCCAGTACACCAAACGGGCTGAGCAAACCCCGGATCGGGACATTGATGGCCCGCTCGATTCCATATTTTTTCAGCAGTTCCGGCGTTCGAAAGCGGTTTTCCATACCCAAATGATTCGAGAGTACGGGCCTGTAGGTGGCCAATGCATAGCCTGCGGGACTAGCCACATCGCCGCCCACGGTTGCCCGCCCGATGTCAGAAGCATCCCAGCCAACGCCGTGGGTCAGAACAAACCCTTCCCCTTCCCCGTCCTCTGCTGGCTGGAGCACCTTGGAAAAACGAGTGCTCATCCCTTCAGCGACTACTTCACATGCACGGGTCAGCAACAGATCCAAGTCCGCAGCCTTCAGGGACATTACGCCAAACTCGACCACGAGCTCATGTTGGCGGTGCAAGCGCGCATGAGTCTTCTTCAATGCCGCTCGGATGGTTTCGTCCACTGGTAGCTGCTGCATAGTCTTCCCTTCCGCAATAACGGGAAACGCCCAGAATCCTTTCAGAGCGTACAGTCGTTTCGCTTACCGCTTTCCTACCATAGCCGCTAATTCATGACGGCGCCTAGGGATGCTCCGATCAACTTGTCGTGCAGCCGCGGCAAGTTGCAATTTTCCAGGCACCTACAGCGTCATTGGACGAAAAGTGACCGAAAAATCATGTACGGAGAGCTTTTTCGACCGGTTCTCCGTGTTAAACGCGAACCTCACCCATACCCATGAGCTGTTTTCGAACCCTCCACAGGTTTGCCAGGGCGAACAGCGTGGTCAACTGAGCCGTGTTTTTCATCAGCCCACGAAAACGTACTTTCACGTAACCAAACTGCCGCTTGATCACGCGAAACGGATGCTCGACCTTGGCCCGTGTCTGAGCCTTGCAGAACTCGATCTTGCGCTTGGCTTTGTACAGTACGCTGCGCTGGTTCAGCTTGGAATAGGTGCTGCGACGCGCTGCAATCTGCCAGATCACCCCCCGATTTTCATGCTCTTCGCGCCTTTCGACACCGGTGTAACCGGCATCTGCATACACGGCGTTTTCTTCGCCATGCAGCAGTTCAGCCACCTGCGTGACATCGGCCACATTGGCAGCGGTGCCATGGACGTGATGCACCAGGCCGGACTCGACATCGGCACCGATGTGCGCCTTCATCCCGAAGAAATACTGACCGCCTTTCTTGGTCTGGTGCATCTCGGGATCACGCTTGCCTTCTTTATTTTTGGTCGAGCTGGGGGCATGAATAATGGTGGCATCGACGATGGTGCCTTGGCGCAGCGACAGGCCTTTTTCCTGCAGATAACCATTGATGACCGCAAGGATTGCCGGTGCGAGCTGATGCTTCTCCAGCAAGTGCCGGAAGTTCATGATCGTGGTGTCTTCGGGGATTGGCGCGCTCAGCGTCAGGCGTGCGAACTGGCGCATGGGCGTGATTTCGTAGAGCGCTTCTTCCATGGCCGGGTCGCTCAGGGAGAACCAGTTCTGCAACAGATGGATGCGCAGCATGGTTTCCAGAGGATAGGGTTTTCTACCGCCGCCGGCCTTGGGGTAGAACGGTTCGATCAGCTCCAGCAGGCCTGCCCAGGGCACCACCTGATCCATTTCGGCGAGGAAGCGCTCTCGGCGGGTTTGCTTGCGCTTGCCGGCGTACTCAAAGTCGGAAAAGCTCATCTGGCTCATGGGCGGCTCGGATCAGGTGTTGCGGGGATTCTCGCATAACTGAAGGCTTGTTCGGAGATTCCCTAGGGCACCACTTATCGCCCAGGAGCAACGGCGTAGAGGCCCAGAGCCCTAATGCATATGACCCGCGAGCAAACCTTACATGCCGAAAACCATCCTCATTGTGGAAGACGACGACCTCCTGAGAGACCTAACTGCCGAGAGCCTCTCGTCACTCTACGCCGTTGCTATGACGTGCTGCGCAAATGCTGACGAGGCGTTGCATTACCTTTGCAATAAGGATGTCCCTAGCTTGGTGATGACCGATATTCATATGCCTGGAAGCATGGACGGTTTAGGCCTTGCACACGAGATTTGGCGTCGATGGCCTACCCTGCCAGTGATTCTGACTTCGGGCGACGCAGTAATCGACACCGGTTTGCTGCCTGCTCGGACAGCATTTCTCCCCAAACCTTGGGAGATTTCTGATCTCGCCTCGCTGATCAACAAATTAGTAACGCTCCCGCCGCAAGTAGAAGCTTGATCCAAAGAACGCTGCCTACCCCTTCCATGCTTCGTATTTGGCTAGCAGCGGTTGAACGCTCAATCCATGTAGCAGAATGCTCAACGCCACCACCGACAAAACCAAGCTAATGCTCTGTGCGGCCAAGGTGGGAAGCAGCCCATGATTGAGGGCATAGAACAGGTAGTAGAAGCTGCCGATACCTCGGATGCCAAACCACCCCAGAAGCCCGCGCTGACGGATATCCAGCATTCCCCGAGCCGGGAAAAGCAGAATGCTGACGGGGCGAATGACAAAGAACAAGGCGCCGGCTACCAGCACTGCCCGCCAGTCCCAATGTTCAATGAGCACTACCCCGAGCATGGTGACGAGAAACACTTCCAGTGCCCGCTCGATCAAGCTACCGAATGCCAGCATGTCCCCCAACATTATCCCCGCTGCCACCTGTGAGTCATCGAGCCCTTCCACATCACCTTTGACGGCCAGCTCCGGCGCGACATGCTGGTGTCCTACCACAGGCTGTACTAGATGCTCGGCAGCTGGATCCTCGGGGCTATTTGAGGTGTGAACCTCCGCCTGGCGCAAACCGAGGCCCGCAGCGAACACCGCGAGAAACCCATAGGCCTGAATAGTCTCGGCGCTCACATAAGCCAGCGCGATCAGGGCAAGGGCGAGATAGTCGTTGGGCGACACGGTGCTGTCGTCGTTGCGCAAACGCAAGAAAAGCGTGAGTTTGCCCAAGCCACGCCCCATCCAATAGCCCAGCAGCAGACCTGCAGTGACTGCCCACAGCATGTCCTTGAGGAGCCAGCTAGAGAACCAGGCTTGCCCGGTATCCTGTTGCAGGAACAGGCCGAGGATGACGAAGGGAAAAGCCACTCCATCGTTGAGCCCTGCCTCACCGGACAGGCTGAAACGGACAGGATCATCGTCCTGGGCATCAACCACCTGTACCAGGGTTGCCAGCACCGGGTCTGTGGGTGCCAGGATAGCTCCAATCAGAACGGACACTCCCCACCCCAGGTGGAGGCCGTAATGCAGCACCAGCGTTACCCCACCGATGCAGAGCAACATCACCGGCCCCGCCAGATAGAAAGCGCTCAACCAGCTGCGGTTGTGCAAGGGCAAGCGCAACTTCAGGCCACTGAAGAACAGCGAAAACAACACCGCGACTTCGGTGAGGTGCTCCATCCAGCCACTCGACTTGCTCAAGTCGAGCTGTAGGAAACCCAGGCCCGATGTTCCCAGAGCCATACCTAAGCCAAGGCACACAACGGACGTTGTAACTGGAATCCAGCGCAGGTACGAGGATGAAAGCGAGAGTAGCAGGAGCACTGCACCCAGCATGGCGAACCAGACGATGAAGGTCATCTGCGCAGAAGCCTTGGGAGAATTTTCGATTATTTTTTGACTTTCTGGCTAAACACGTCGTTCCGCTGCACTTACTACGTTCGTCCATCATCACGGCGAAATGTAAAAAAAGATTTCAGCGCTCCTCTGCTGTCAAAACCGATAGGTCGCATTGGAGTTATCGTCATGAAATTCGCCCAGTTCTGCCAATCGCTCGCTAACCACGCCGGTAAACCGAGTACCTTCTTGATCGCCGTGGTACTAATTGCCACATGGGCTGCATCCGGGCCCTGGTTTCACTACAACGACACCTGGCAACTCATCGTTAATACGTCGACCACCATCATCACATTCCTGATGGTTTTCCTGATTCAGAATACCCAGAACCGGGACAACGACATCATCCACGTGAAGCTCGACGAGCTTATCCGTGCTACAAAATCCGCAGAGCAGTCGGTGCTCGATCTTGAAGCACTCGACAATCGAGAAATCCATAAACTTCGCAAGGAATATCAGGCGATGGGCAGCCACTGCGAGACGCCCCACCAAATGTCTAGCGAGCAGCGGGCGGACGATGCAGATCGAGACAACCTGCAGCGCTAAAGAGCGTTATGGTCGGACGATGCGGGCAGAGCTGGCGGAACACTTGCAGAGCTGAGCGCCTGGTTAATAGCTTCAGCGAGCTCGTCAATTGACCATGGTTTGAACAGGTAAGTGACAGGTGGGGTGACCTGCGATGGATCAAGCTGATAGCCCGAGGTGAGAATGGCTGGTAATCTTGGCCACCTTTCGTGGGCCATGGAGATGAACTCCATGCCTTTGATGCTTCCAGGAACACCGTGATCGGCGACGATCAACGAGCAGTCGCTCCCAAGTCCCATCAAGTGAATCAAAGCGTCTTCGGCGTTATCGAAGGCATCGCAGGCGGCGCCCAACTCGATTAGGATCTCCACCAGCAGGGTCTGAAGCGTTGGATCATCTTCCACGACAACTACTGTCTTCCCTGATAGCGATAAACTCTCGATGTCAAGCTTCATCACCCTCTCCAGTCCATAATTGATTCTTTGAGTGTTCCACTCATCTGGACGCGCGTCGATGGAGGCCAATCGCCGTCATCCGCTCAATGGCCTTCCGACACTGACAAATAGCCAAGCGCCTCTCGCATGAAAATCTCCACCGTCTTAGGGCCTATACCCTCGAAGCTTAGCAGCCAGCGCTTGAAGTTCTCACAACCTGGATCGTCCCGCAGCGCCTCAAGTTGAACACCCAATTCCGCGTCTACCTTCTTACCAAGGGCATGCAATCGTCGGGCAGTGGATTCATCGTATCGCGCATACCCAGCCTGCCCGAGCAGCCTCACAAGGGTCGCATGTGTGGCCTGCGCAAGCTTTTGCGGCGTATCAAGCCCCTGCTGATCGACAAGTATCCGGTACGCCCTCAAGGCGACAGTAGATCGTATGCGCTTGCCCATGAGAAAGCTGGCCATCAACCACCTGAACACACCCCCGACATCCGTGACTTCGATGCCGAGATCACAGGCATTTACGGTCTTCAACCTTTACTACGGCGCGGGTCAGCAGATCGTGGGTAGGTGCGCTCCTCTTCGATAGTGCCATCCGCCTTATGGATCTTCACCGATGCCGTCTTGCCATCAAAGAAATCTGCGAGGGCGCTGACCAATTCATGCTTAGTCGCCGCTCGCTTGGAGGCGCGTTCAGCACCGGCTTTCTTCAATTCCCATCCATTTGCTGTAGGGCTGAGGTGGTAATTGTCCATCGTGTGCTCCTCCTGGCTCATATGGGTTGGCCGTCATCCTCAATGTCTTCCTCTGCCTCGGCTGCTTCAGTGGCATCAGCGTCATTCAAAGGAGGCGACGTGGGCTTTTCCGGATCGTTAATGAAAGGTAAGTCGCTTGGGCCTTTCTCTTCAGAGCCTTCGGTTTTAGGCTGCATAGCAACATCTCCAAAAAAGTGGCCGGCCTCAGGGGTTCAGGCACCTTCTCCAGCACCTGAAAATTTGCCGACATCGATAGGTTGGGGAATGAATTCAGGGCCATTGCCGGCAAGTCGCCACTTCACGTTCGCGATGCCATAGCCCTCTGCCATTGGACGACTGACCAGCTTGATGTTCTGCTGACTGAATCGCGGGATGATGCCAACACCGGCATCGCAACTAGCCCAGTGCCAGGCCACGGGATCGTCCATTTTTTCCAAGCGAATAATGAACGCCCGGCTCTCGCCATGGAGTGTGTAATCGATAACAAATAATTGCTGCCCAGGCACGTGAGTATCTCCCTTTGACCCAAATTTACAGAGGGGGATGTACGCGTAAAAATTCAATTGAAAAGTCAGACGGCAGACCCTGCGCTCAACCACCGGCCACCCACCAACAGATTGGACTGAAGTCCATTGGTCATCCCTTAGGAACACGTACTGCCTCGGCAACCTCCATGGCTATACCAGCATACGGAGGTCGTGGTCATGATTGATCCAACAACAGGCATGAAGGCGGGTGAGCGTTACTCCGTGGAGAACGTCGAACGCGCTCACCAGTTTCCAGGCTTCTTCCTCGATGGAAAATACTACCTCGGCCCCGAGTTACTCACAGCCGTTGGCTGGCTGGAGGGCAAGCGCTTCATTTACGACAACCTCGATGCTGCAGGCGAACCGGTTTTTCCAGGTCGCGCAGCGGGAGACATTGAAAACCTGACACTGACCCTGGTGGACGGCACAGCGTTGAAGCTGAACCAATTGGACGTCAGCGCCACGGCTGAGGAGGTTGAGCCCGTCGCTCAGTCCAGTCCGGACACACCATTGAACCGCAGTTCCGACGCACTGGAGTCCTCCGAGAATCTGTCCACGCCAACAGGTAGGCCGGGAAGCATGGACGGCATCGGCCTAACCCCTAAAGACAAGATACCGCTGTTGCTAAGTGCGGCAGTCATCGGTCTGCTCGCGGGACTTCTCATCGCTCATGCCCAACGTCGACGCCGTTGAGGCCTCCCCTGTCAGCTTTATCGAAAATGGAGATTCAAAGATGAGTACACAACTGAGTGGCAAGCGCGTTGCCTTCCTGGTGACTGATGGTTTTGAACAAGTCGAGTTAACAGGGCCTCGTGAGGCCTTGGAGAAAGCTGGTGCGGTGATCGACATCCTCGCTGATAAGGAAGGCACTGTGCGTGGTTGGAATCACGACAAGCCCGCCGACGAGTTTGCCGTGGATGCAACCTTCGAAGGTGCCCAACTCGATCTCTATGATGCCCTCGTGCTGCCCGGCGGCGTTCAGAACTCCGACACGATTCGCTTGATCCCCGGTGCGCAGAACCTGGTGAAGAGCCACGACGCGGCTGGCAAGCCGCTGGCCGTCATCTGCCACGGAGGCTGGCTCCTGGTGTCCAGTGGCTTGGCCAAAGGCAAGCGGATGACAAGCTACAAGACATTGCAGGACGACATTCGCAATGCGGGCGGCAATTGGGTGGATGAGCAGGTTGTAGTGGACGGCAACCTGATCACCAGCCGCCAGCCAGACGATATTCCGGCTTTCAACGAACAGTTGATCAAAGCGCTGGCAGGCTGAGTCCAGCTTTCTGCTTCGCGCCCTCCGGTGATGCCTCAGGCACCTGGAGGGCGCGGGTCACGCCAGCTGGATGTAGTGGAGCCTCACACAGAAAGCGCGACACGGGTCAGCGGTAGAGCCGACCAATTCCCGATAATTCAATGGAGATAGAAGGAGTGACCGCCCGTCGTTCAAACCCTGAATTCATCTCAACGTCGGCCCTTAGCTCCGTTCGAACGATAACAAGCGTTCTCAACTGCAGGAGCTTCCACCATGCGAGACTTCCCTACCCCGCCCTTCCCTTCACAGCCTCAAAATGTCCCCGGCTCACAGCGCAAGATGGAGCCCTACCCGGATTGTGGTGAGCAATCGTATACCGGCCACAATCGACTCGAAGGCAAGATTGCACTCATCACCGGAGCAGACAGCGGCATCGGGCGGGCAGTAGCGATTGCCTATGCCCGTGAAGGAGCCGACGTCGCCATCGCTTATCTGAATGAGCATGAAGACGCCCAAGAAACCGCGCGCTGGGTTGAGTCCGCAGGCCGTCAATGCCTGCTGTTGCCCGGAGACCTGGCGCAGAAACAGCACTGCTACGACATCGTCGAAAAGACCGTTAGCCAGTTCGGGCGCATCGACATCCTGGTCAACAACGCGGCGTTCCAGATGTCCCACGAGACCTTGGAAGAAATCGACGATGACGAATGGGTGAAGACCTTCGATACCAACATCACCGCGATCTTCAGGATTTGCCAGGCGGCTCTGCCTTCCATGCCCAAGGGAAGCTCGATCATCAATACGAGCTCGGTCAATTCCGACGATCCATCCCCCAGCCTGCTGGCCTATGCCACGACCAAGGGAGCCATTGCCAACTTCACTGCTGGCTTGGCTCAGTTGCTAGCCAAGAAAGGCATCAGGGTCAACAGCGTCGCGCCAGGCCCTATTTGGACGCCTTTGATTCCGGCAACCATGCCGGACGAGGCCGTCAAGAACTTCGGTTCCAGCTACCCGATGGGGCGCCCGGGGCAGCCGGTCGAAGTCGCGCCGATCTACGTGCTGCTGGGCTCCGACGAGGCCAGCTACATCAGTGGCTCACGTTACGCAGTGACTGGCGGTAAACCGATCCTTTAGCGAAAAGAGGCTCGCCGAGTTGGCGAGCCTCAAACCCTTTTCGTGGGCAGTTTCAGCGTTTTTGCTGATCGTGATCACGGGCCGTTTTTTGCGCCGTGGAGTCGTGGGCTGTCCCCGTTGATCCGTCCGGACGATGAGCATCGTTGTCTCGCTCCTCTTCCCCATGCGGCCTCGTCTGCGCACCTGCATTTTGCCTATCGCTCTCATTCTTCATCTTGCTCTCCTACCCTTGTCTTTGAATAAAAGAAGCCAATGTACGAGGCAAAGTTCAGGTCAGGTTCACTCCCCGAGATAGCCGGGCATTAGATGCGATGAACCAAATACCCCAGCATCGCGTCCACCGCAAAACAAGCGAGTCGATTCTGAAATGGAAAACGACCCTGTACTGGCCGCTCTCGGCTATCTCAAAAACAACAAACTGATTTTGAGCACAGCAGAATCGTGCACTGCGGGCTGCCTTGTGGCTTTGTTGGCGGCGGTACCGGGTACCGGCGAGGTGCTGGAAAGCGGCTATGTCGTCTACTCGCCCAGCGCCAAGAAGCGCTTGCTGGGCGTCAGCGCCGAAACCATCGAACGATATGGCCTGACCAGCGAAGCAGTAGCCTGGGAAATGGCCTTGGGCGCCTTGAGAGACAGCGATGCGAACGTGGTGATCGCCACCACCGGGGTAGCCGGGCCGGCACCCGAATCCGGGATACCACCGGGGACGATGTGCTTTGCGTGGGCTTTCGCCGGCGAGCCAATTGCCGTTTTCACGCGCACTCAGCGTTTCTTCGGCGAGCGGTCTGAAGTGATGCGCCAAGGCGCCGTTTTCGGGTTGACCCGGCTTTCCCACTATCACCAGCGCTGGTTACGCGGCGAGCGCGCCTGAGGGCTGTGATCATGTCGGAAGATGAACTGCTATCCAGGCGTCACCCTGTTCATGAAGATATACCGATGCAGCAGCGCGTCTGGCGCTTCGAGCGCGTGGGCTGGTACGTGCTCGTGGCCATCGTATTGCTTGCCTTGGCAGGCCTGTTCGGTAATGGCCCGTTGAGCGATGCCGAGGTGGTGAGCCAGGATGGCCGGGTACGGGTTGAGTACCAGCGCCTCAGCCGAAGCGGCACGACAGACAGTCTATTCATCACCGTTCAGGGTATCCCTGGTCAGCCGGTGGAAGTGCAAATCGAGGGATCATTGCTCCGTGACGCCAGTATCGAGACGTTGCAACCGGAGCCACAACAGTCGATGTCGCATGGCCAGGCCCTGCTGTTCCAATTGGGTACTAAAGAAGATGGGGTCGCCACCTTGTACTTGACCCTTCGAAGTGAGCACGTAGGCACTCTGGAGGGCAGCGTCAGGGCTGGCCCTGAAAGCGCCGTTCACTTCTCCACATTTCTTTACCCCTAGGAGTGCGTCATGGATTCGATCCTCCGCGCAGCCGGAATGTATGTCGCCCTCATGCTGCTGTTTCGCGTGGCCGGGCGGCGCTCGCTGGCCGATTTGACGACCTTCGACTTCGTGTTGTTGCTGATCATCGGGGAAGCCACCCAGCAGGCGCTTCTGGGTGACGATTTTTCATTCACCAATGCCACGCTGGTGATCGCCACGCTGATCGTACTGGACGTCGGCCTTTCACTAGCAAAGCTGAACTCCAAGCCCTTGGCCCGACTTCTGGACGGGCACGCTACCCTGGTTGTTGAGAATGGGCGCTTTCTGCATCACCGCATGCGTCGGGCACGACTCACGGAGGACGATATCCTCGAGTCAGCACGAGACAGCCAAGGCATCGAAAAAATTGAGCAAGTGAAGTTCGCTATCGTCGAACGCAATGGAAAGATTTCAATCATTCCTGCCGAGTAAGACAACAGGCTGTCAGTGGTAGAACCCATGTCCGTTTAGAGTGCCAATATCGCCTGGCTATGGTCGATGGTAGGGATGGGCATCAGTTCGCGCCGAGATACCAGCCAGGCCCGCATCCGCTCGGTATCAAAAATCTGACCCTCTTCCATCATCACCAGAATGAGCGTTTGGGACATTCGGTAACAGCCGCATTGAGAACAGTGTCGCTCTTCCCAGCCACCGGTGCATTCAACGGACTCAGCTTGCCCCGCGCAAATCAGACAACTCATGTAAGCCCCCTTTTGTTCTTGTTCCCTGCAGGGTAAATGCGAGGCAACGAAGCTCCCTTGTGTCTCGCTTTACATGAGATATCCATGCCAATTCTAAATTCCCTCTATTTACGCAGCGCTCACATAAGACGAACCAGACGCCAGATAGCCCTGTCGGAATGAGAACACGTGATCTCGAAGGCATGCTGATGGAAAGAGAACCGGTAGAAGCTCAACAGGGTGCACCTCAACGAGATGAGGGTGGATGGTTGCCCTTGGAGCAGTATGGTGCGCTCGGCGATGGGCGTTCCGTGGCACTGATTGGCCTGGACGGTTCCATCGACTGGTGGTGTGTGCCGCACATGGATTCACCACCCCTATTCGACAAGCTGCTGGCCCCTGAAACAGGAGGCTTCTTTTCCATTACCCCTAGCGAGCCGTTCGTTGCTGAGCGCCGCTACTTAGCAGACAGCAACGTCCTTGAGACAATTTTCATCACCACTCAGGGTCGTGCCCGGCTGACGGAATCCTTGAACAGCGGGCCAGCCGGACGCCTGCCTTGGGCCGAACTCGCCAGGCGCATTGAGTGTGTCGAGGGTGCGGTCGATTTCGAGTTAGCCATCGACTTCGGAACCCAAGCCGACACGGTAAGCCCCTACGTGGCGCCGAATGACAATGCCTGCGTTTTTCATGCGGGGCGAATACTCGGCATGTTCCTGCACGACCATCATGTGCACATCGAACGCAAAGACGACATGGGCGTCCGTGCTGTCCTTAGCCTTGCAGCTGGACAACGCTCAGTGGTTGCAATTATCGCAGGGCGTGATGAGCCCCTGGTGGCACCGCCGTTGGCCCTGATCGATGAACGCATCGACGGCTCGCACCGGGAGTGGTGCCAATGGTCGAAGGGACTGGTCTACGACGGCCCGTACCAGACTCAGGTCATCCGAAATGCGCTGGCCCTCAAGCTTCTGCTGTCCTCTCCAAGTGGCTCGATCATGGCGGCAGCGACTTCGTCCCTTCCCGAACGGATTGGCGGCTGCAAGAACTACGACTACCGGTTCGCCTGGATACGCGATGCCGGCTACACCATCGAGGCGTTTCTGGGCATCGGCGCACAGCCAGAGGCTAAGGCTGCATTCACCTGGCTACTGCGCCGGTTGGATGAACATGGGCCACGGGTGTTCTATACCCTGGACGGTGCAATCGGTGATTGCGTGCGCCCGGTCGATCTGCCTGGCTACAAGAACTCCCCTCCAGTCGTCGGCAATGATGCCCGCGACCAGCTCCAACACGGTGTGTTCGGCGATATCTTCGAAACAGCGCGCTGCTTCATCGACAGCGGCAACATTCTTGATTCCCCGAGCGCCATGCTCCTCTCAGGCCTTGCCGACCAGTGCGCCGACTGTTGGCGTCAGCAGGATGCCGGTATCTGGGAGTTGCCGGAAAAACAGCACTACACGATGTCCAAGGTCAGTTGCTGGCAAGCCTTGAGCCGGGCCATCGAACTGGCAGATGGCGGCCACCTTCCCACCACCTGCCGTGAACGCTGGGATCGCGAGCGACAGCGCATCCAACAATGGATCGAGGCGCACTGCTGGAGCGAAGAACGCCAGGCTTACCTGTTCTATCCAGACAGCGACCGACTGGACGCTTCACTGGCACTGGCCGTCAGGTTCGGCTACCCAAGCAAGGAACGTATGCGCAGCACGCTGGAAGCAATTGATCATGATCTAGGGGCCGGCGCTTTCCATTATCGCTGCACCGATGCACAGGAAGAGGAAGGTTGCTTCTTAGCCTGCACATTCTGGTTAATCGAAGCCTGGGCCATTCTGGGTAACCAGGAACGCGCCGAAGCCGCCTATGCAGACGCTTTGAAAGGGCTATCACATGGAGTAGGCATCTACTCGGAGATGGTCGATCCGCAGACGGGGCAGTATCTGGGCAACCTTCCGCAGGGCTTGACTCACCTGGCAGCCCTCAGAGCTGCGATGGCCATCAGTGGTTGCCATCCTGAACGGTGACGCCAGACATCATCTCCATTGAACCGTGTCGTTTGGCGGGGACTCAACCAGAGGCAAGTTCTTACATCCCATCCGTGATGAGGTAACGCCAATGAACGCTATCGACTTGCTGATTCAAGACCACAAGCTGGTGAAGAAGCTACTCGAAGAATTGTCGACCACCACCGAGCGAGCGGTGAAGAAACGGGCCGAGTTACTCCACAGGATCGAGCAGGAACTGCAGATTCACACCGCGCTCGAAGAAGAAATTCTTTATCCGGCCATCAAGGAAGCGGGAGGCAAGGAAGAAGCGAAGATGTACTACGAGGCCAAGGAGGAGCACCGGACTGTCGATTCGCTCGTCCTACCCGACCTGCTGCATACCGAAACTGGCACCGTCGAATTCGCCGGGCGGGTCAAGGTCATGAAAGAGCTGTTGGAGCATCACATCGCGGAAGAAGAAGGCGAGCTGTTCCCCACGGCGAAGAAGCTGCTCAGCAAGGACACCCTCGAGGAGCTGGGGCGAACGATGGAAATGCAGAAAAAGATGCTCAAGGGCGAGCAGCGAGCGGCTTAGTCGAGCGATCACCTGCCAGCGCTCAGGACGCTGGCAGGTGATCAGCTTCAGATACCCCATCATCAGTTGGAAGGTTTCATGGAATATTGGATTGGATTACTTGAATGGCCCGCCATGGTGATGACCGTACTGGCAGCCTGGTGCATTGGTTCGCGTCGTCCGGGTAGAAGGAAGATAGGATTTTGCTGCTTCATCGCAAGCAACGTGCTGTGGGCTGTGTGGGGCTGGCAAGCACATGCCTGGGCTCTGATCATCCTGCAGTTCTGTCTCTGCGCCATGAATCTGCGAGGGTGGCGCAAGAACACGCAACTGGAAATTGCCGGGTGATAACGCACTGACAAGCCGGTAAAGGTTGCTTCTAAAATATACAGGTTGCACTCCTCACCACGCTTCCGTCCCTGGAAGCAGTGAGAGCAGATCAGGCCGCAGGCTTGAGCACCACTTTCGTCCAGCCATCATCCCGCGCATCAAAGTGCTTGTAGGCATCTGGGCCTTCGGCCAGTTTCAAACGATGGGAAATGATCTGCGAGGGCTTGGCGCGCCCATGATGGATGAGCTCTGCCAGGCGGCGATTATAGGCCTTCACATTCGCCTGGCCTGTCCGGATCTGTTGGCCCTTGAACCAGAACGCACCGAAGTCGAAGGCCATCTTGCCCTGCTTCGCCAGTTCGTTTTTCGCTCCAGGATCCTCTGGCACGAACACTCCAACCACGCCTATGCCACCAGTGGCCTTGGTTGAAGCGACCAAGTTGTTCATGGTGAGGTAGTTCGCTTCATGGCCATGCTTGTCGCAGCACTGGTAACCGACGCACTCACAGCCTCTGTCGGTGCCTTTGCCGTGAGTAAGGTTCATAATCTCTTCCACGGCCTTCTGCTCGACTGCATTGATAGGGGTTGCGCCAAGCTGCGCGGCGAGTTGCAGGCGATCCGGTTGGTTGTCGATGACAAACACCTGGGACGCGCCTTTGATGATTGCCGAATGGGCCGCCATCAGGCCGACAGGCCCTGCGCCGTAAATCGCAATGCTTTCACCCGGCAGCAAACCGGCAAGCTCTGTTGCATGCCAGCCTGTAGGGAAGATATCCGAGAGCATGACATAGTCATCCTCACGCTCCTGGGCATCTTCCGGCAGCACCAGGCAGTTGAAATCCGCATAGGGCACACGCAGCAGCTCGGCCTGCCCGCCCTGATACGGGCCCATCTCGGCAAAACCGTAAGCCGCGCCCGCAGCACCAGGATTCGCTGTAAGGCAGAATCCAGTGAGGCCTTTCTCACAGTTCTCACAGAACCCGCAGCCGATATTGAAAGGTAGACAGACTCGGTCACCGACTTTGACCCGGTCGACCCCTGCCCCTACCTCGATTACCTCACCGAGATTTTCGTGACCAAAAACTCTCCCGGCTTCGAACGAGGTTCGGCCCTCGTACATGTGCAAATCAGAACCGCAGATGTTGGTCGTGGTAATGCGTACCAGCACGTCCATAGGCTTTTCGATTTTCGCGTCCGGTACATCCTTGACCGAGACGTCACGTGGGCCGTTGTACACGATTGCTTTCATGCTGAACTCCCGATCGTCAGGGGCTACAGAAATGCGCCCTACTCTGTTCAGGTGAATGCAGCGTCAGTACGTTCAGCATGTTGATGGTAGAGGCAGACCGGTGGCGCTAAATGCTGTCGCTCCCACCGGAGCAGGGATCGCGTGGACTATGAGGTTGGAAGCGAGAATCGGAACACACTGCCATACTGCACACTGGATTCGACATCGATGGCACCACCATGTCGGGCAACAATTTCACCGACGATGAACAGGCCAAGGCCCAATCCCCCTGACGCTGCATGGTGCTCCGAAGTCAAACGCGAATAGAGGGTCTGGCCACGCCAGTCATCCCCAACGATAAACCGCGCTAGGTATGAGGGTCGCATTTTCGCGAAGCGGCTTAGCAAGCAGAGTGCGCAGAGTGCTCAAGCTAAGACTCCATTGACTGCATTTTTAGAGGAGCTCCGCATCCCCTTGAGATGTGAGGCTCACCGCGCATTTTCCGTAAAACCACTGCTGGAGCAGTGCAGTACGCAGCCGTGTGGAGCCAAAAGGCGGAGCGCAAGCATGACAACGGGTTCAGAATTACGGAAAATTATTCTAGGGCAATAATTATTGGTATTCCATAATTTGCCCTAAAACGAGATCGAGCAAACGGTCATGTATCTTCGCAACCACCATCTGAGATAGGTGTTCTGATCCGACCGTAGGTGTCATCACCTAAAATCGCGTCGCCTTCCTGATCAAACATCACAGCGAGCCACCGCGCCCTCTTCATCTCAGCTATTTGAGAGAAAAAGCAGCCTTCGCAGAGGTGAAGCTCGTACTCTTGGCCGCAATGCGCTGAGCCTTTGCCCCATGCCGCATGCATCGTTCCGTACTGGGGCTCACCTTCGCCATCTCGCGTAGACATACCGCAGACATCGCATACCACGTCGACAACTACATCGGACTCACCTGCTTGTGTGACCTTCATTCTGAGCCTCCGTCACCATCTGCCATCATGAGTCGCACCTTCCCGATCTCAACCCATCCAGACTCCCCAACCTAATGCTCCACAGCTTTAAGCCAGGCACGGGTCGCCAGGCCCTGGCGGAGCAGTAACAGGCGATTGAGTGTACGCATGATAAAATCGCTCCAGATTTAATCTGTGGAGCTTCCCGCTTGAGCACGCAACCTGCTACCGGCTACTACGATTCACTGCTTCACGCTCCTACTTTCTCCAGCGACCCTGCCGGCAAACGCCAAGCCGAGCGTTGGAAACGCCTGGTGGATGACATTCACAAATCCACGACAGAGCAAGACCTGCGTGAGGCCCGAGGGAAGGCGGAGGGTTACATCATCGGCCTAATGGAAAGTGGTCATCTACCACCAGATGGCGAACGCGACTACGTGATTCTTAGCTCGATTCATCGCCGTCAGGATTTTTTGCGTACACTCCTCGCGACGCTCACCTGATCCGCATAATCGACCTTTCAGGCGCCCGCAAAGGCGCCTGGCTCGCTCGTTGGCGAAGCGTCAGGTTGGTCTGCGCTTGTAATGAATGCTCGAAGACTCTTCCGGCCCGCTCCGCGCTTGAATGAAGTCAGAACAAAATTTCCTGCCTTTGTATCAACCACCCAGAAGCGCCCTACCCTTTTCAACGAGAAGATCGGCGTGGTCGTAAGCAAATATGCCCCTGTGCGCTTCTCAATAAGCCCTGGAACGATCTGACCAACCACGACCCCCACTGCGCAATCGTTCAAAATTTCGACGTCGCTCAGATAGGCAGTGATCGGCACAGAATACTGCTGACCCATCGCTTGTATGATGCGCGTGAGCTGAAAAATCGATGGTTCTTCACCTGGGTACCTGACGATCTCATCTGTCATGTGTTCATGCGCTCCTGCGTCCAATTCAATACCCCTCTGAGAGGTTTCGCTCCTAGAGGTGCTTAGATTTCAATGATGAAGTCCGGTACAAAGCCGGTCTTTTCACCTGGATACCCTCTGGGGTTCGATATGAGCCGACATCCCGAAACGATCGTGTCGACCGCGTAATGGGTATGGCCGAAGATCCAGGCATCAGCCTGCGAAACTAGGTCACCCCACTGGTTGAAGTACGCAGCACCGAGGTGGCCCTCATGAGCATCACCAGCGACCGCTTCAATCGGGCAATGATGCGTGACGACGACCGTCTTGCCACCGAAGTCCTTAGCCAACTCCGTAGCCAGAAAGTCCCGCGCACAAATGTTGCGAGCGATGAGATCGACAGGGCGAAGCTTCCTAAAGCCCTCGCCGATTCGGATCTGCGTGAAGTCGCTCATCCACTCCCAGCACAACGACATCGCTACGCGGTAATCCCCTGTGGACGTAAAATCTGTCCACCCCGTCGCCGCTAAAAATCTCACATCACCAACGATCAGTGTATGGTTATCCAGAACATGAACATGCCCAGCTGCCGCCTGTTGCATCTTCGTCAGCGTTCGGTCTAAGTGCCCCCGGTAGAACTCGTGATTCCCAGGGACGTAGATCACTGGACAGTCGAACGCCGCGTTTGCCCACTCGACCCCTTGACCGCGCACAGAGATGTCACCCGCGAGCACGACCAGCTCGACGTCCAGCATAGGTGGCACGAACTCGGAGAACTCGTTGTGTAGGTCGGAGTAAACCGCAATCTTCATACCTCGCTCCATGATACAAGGGCTGGGTCGCTAATCCCGGGCCCGTCCGACGGACGCCCGGGCTTCAAGAACTGGGTCATCACGGACGAAATGACAGAACCATCTCGAGCGAGGCTTGCTTCTTGTATCCGTCGCCGATAAGCAGATAGACGGTGTTGCGAGTCTCAAAAATCCAAGGATGCTCATGCGAGATCGCGTACGTAGATCTCACCCAGCAACCAGGTACGAACCGTCCACGGCTGTCGTATATGACCTCATGAGCGAGCACAATCATCGGCGCGATCCCGTCCGGCAACGGCTCAACCTCATTCGCGGGAATCTCAACGATGATCCAACGCTTCACCAAGCAAAACGCTTTTCCTGGAAAGCGCTGCTCTGCTGCTTGAACCAGCTCTCCTCTATCGTCAGCCCAACCATGGACAACCTCGCCGCCGCCGTAAAGAAACTCTGTAACCTCATCCAACGTGACCGCCATGAATCAACCTCTCGCGCTCGAGTAGACGTGTCCTTCAGACGTGACAAATTCGTAAACCGGGGTCGGCTGGGTACCATCCTTGATCCGAATCTCGGAAAGCAGCTTCATCGAAAACTCGGATTGATTGGTCATCGCCGGTGGAGCAAGCAAATGAACTCGATTGACACTCAGGAAATCCACCGCATCCCCTTTGCACAGGGAGTCAACCACCTCAACGCTCGACACCAAACGCACAGACGGGCCTAGGCATCCATTCACGAAGCCACTTCCTTCAACGACAAAGTAATAGCAATCGGGATTGAGACTTGCTGAATCCCAAAACAGATTCAGGCTGTCCAGAGCTAAAAACTGCCCTCGGAGTTTGGTTCTTTGGGTGACCAGCACAACACACTCCACCTATCAATCGGGGCAACTAGCTAGCACTTCGCCCAGAAACGATTCATATAAATTGACAACTTTGCGCCCAGCAGTAAATGTCCATGCAGAACGCAAGTCATCTGTGGGAGCTAGTGAGACCACCATACCACCATTCCACATTCACTGCCTATAGTACGTGGATGTAGAGTTTTCAGTGTGGCCTTATGCTTCCCTTTGCGGGAAGCTCTCCCATGCCAACGCGATACACTCTGGCAGCAGTCCTTCGCACCACGCGTGCCGCTCGTGGCCTATCCCAAGAACAGCTCGCCTCCACGGTGGAGCCTAGTCATTTGCACAAGATCGAGCACGCGAAATCCAATGTCAGCCTCGAGATGCTCGAAGACATCAGTAAGCGCTTGGACGTCGATTCGGTGGCACTCCTCGCCGCTGCCGCCTCCTACGAACGCCAGGAATCACTCGAAGAGTTTATGACCCACCTCTGGGCGGAGCTGGGCAAGCTGGGTGAGATGCGTGTGATGGAAAGCCTGCCTGCGCAATTCTCGGGTAAAGCATTGATCGCAGCGAAATCAGGTAAGCCGCCAATCCCACCAGACAGAATTCAAGCAATCCTCGACTGCAAGGCAGAGGGCCTCACTCAAAAAGAGACCTCAGTGAAGCTGGAAATGCCATATTCCACAGTCCACAAGTTCTGGCACATGCCAGTTGCAGATCAGTGACGTAAGATGGCGGAACGCTATAGGTCGACCGCCACTTCACGTATGCGACATTGAGACGTGGTCATGCCTCACATCTAGATCATGTCCCCCTAGGCTTAGCTCTTGCAGTTGCTTGTGCGACAAGGGGATCGTCAGGCCAGAAATGCTTGGGGTACCTACCCTTCAAATCCTTCTTCACCTCAACGTAAGTGGAAGCCCAGAAGTTCGCCAAGTCTTGAGTAACCTGAACCGGTCGGCGAGCAGGCGATAGCAAGTGCAGCTTGAGCACTTGGCGACCATTAGCAATGCGCGGCGTATCCGCTTGCCCGAAGAGTTCCTGTAGCCTCACGGCAAGTACAGGGGGACGCTCACCATAGTCCACACGGATGTTCGATCCCGAGGGTACTGCAATCGTCTGAGGCGCCTGTGTGTCTAACTGTTGCGGCAGAGGCCAGGGCAACAAGTTGCGAATGATGCTGGACAGATCGAGCTGGCCAAAATGACTGAGCCGGGTCACCTTTCCCACGTATGGCCCCAACTGCGGATTCCACGCCATTCGGACACTCAGCCCACGCTGATCCGGACACCTGTTCCACGCTCATTCGGACAGGCAGTCGGAGCGCAGCGACGCAGGGGTGGCATTGTTAGTCCGGGTTGGCTGGCGTCGTCAATTTCTGCGTCCGTTTGCGCATTGATTCACCCTTCAGATTGATCCGATAAGCGTTGTGCACCAGGCGGTCGAGGATGGCATCGGCCAGGGTCGGATCGCCGATCAGTTCGTGCCAGTTGTCCACCGGCATCTGGCTGGTGACGATGGTCGAGCGCTGGCCGTAACGGTCGTCCAGTAGCTCCAGCATGTCGCGCCGTTGCTCGCCGGTGAACGGGGCCAGGCCCCAGTCGTCGAGGATCAGCAGGTCGGTCTTGGCGTAGCTGCTCATCAGCTTGGCGAAGCGGCCGTCGCCATGGGCCAGACCCAGTTCTTCCAGCAAACGTGGCAGGCGCAGGTAGCGCACGCTGTAGCCCTCCCGGCAGGCCTGGTGGGCCAGGGCGCAGGCCAGCCAGGTTTTACCGACACCGGTGGGGCCGCCGATGATCAGGTTGAGGCCGTCGCGCAGCCACTGACCACTGCTCAGTTGCAGGATCAGCGCCTTATCCAGTCCGCGCGGGCTGCGGTAGTCGATGTCTTCGAGGCAGGCGTTGTGCTTGAGCCGGGCCTGGCGCAGGCGGCTGCTCAGGCGCTTGTCATCGCGTTCGGTCAGCTCGCGGTCGACCAGCAGGCCGAGGCGTTCTTCGAAGCTCAGGCTGTCGATGTCCGGGGTTTTCAGTTGTTCATTCAGCGCCTTGAGCATGCCGTGCAGGCGCAGGGTTTGCAGCTTGTCCAGGGTCGGATGGGGCAGCATGGTGGGATTCCTTGGGGTCAGTGGTAGTAGGCGGATCCGCGCAGGTTGGCGTGGTCGTCCGGTAGTAGCGGCAGGTTGGTTTGAGCTAGCGGCAGGTTTTCCAGCCCCTGGCGCAGGATCGATTCGAGGCTCTTGTAGCTGCACGTGCCGAGGCTGATGGCGCGACGGCAGGCCAACTCCAGACGCGCCTCACCGTGGGTTTTACCCAGGCGCAGGATGCCCAGGCAGGCCCGGTAGCCCTGCTGCGGATGGATGCGCCGTTCGAGGATGTGCCGGATCACGCCGGCGGTGTTCGGCCCGGTCTGCTCGGCCCAGCGGATCAGCCGTTGCGGCGTCCACTCGGCATGCTCGCGATGGCTCTTGGGCATGTGCTCGGCCTGCGTGCTGTGCCTGCCCTTGTGCATTGAGCGCAGGTGGCTGGCCACTCGCTGGTTGGCGTGGAAAAACTCGACGGTGCGCGCCGTCAGGCGCACCTCCAGCTGCTTCTTCACCAGTTGATACGGCACCGAGTAGTAATGCCCATCGACCTCGACGTGGTAGTCGATGTGCACCCGCGCCTTCTTCCACTCGGCGTAGACGTAGGGTTGCTCCGGCAGGGGGCGCAGCGCCGGACGATCCAGGCTGTCGAAGGCCGACTGCCGGGAGCCCGGCAGCTTCTTGAACGGGCGTTGGTTGAGCCGCTCCAGCAGCCCGGCGATGGCCGTGTTGAGTTCATCCAGGGAGAAGAACTGCCGATTCCTCAGTGCGGCGAGGATCCAACGCTCGACCACCTGCACGCCGACTTCGGCCTTGGCCTTGTCGCGCGGTTTGCGTGCCCGCGCCGGCACCACCGCCACGCCATAGTGCTCGGCCAGATCGCGGTAGCTCGGGTTGATGTCCGGCTCGTAGCGGTGACTCTTGCTCACCGCGCTGCGCAGGTTGTCCGGCACCACGATCTCCGGCACGCCGCCGAGGAAGGCGAAGCAGCGGGCATGGGAGCCTAGCCAGTCCGGCAGCTGCTGCGACCAGGTGGCTTCGGCGAAGGTGTAGCTGGACGCGCCGAGCACCGCGACGAACACCTGCGCCTGGCGGATCTCGCCGCTGTGGCGATCGATAACCGGCACCGTCTGGCCGGCATAGTCGACGAACAGCTTCTCGCCGACGCGGTGCTCCTGACGCATCACCACGTCCAACTTGCCCTGCCAGGCTCGGTAGTGCTCACAGAACCAGCTGTACTGAAAGCCCTGAGGCTGGCTCAGGCGGTACTCCTGCCAGAGCAGCGCCAGGGTCACCCCGGGGCGGCGCAGTTCGGCATGCACCCATGCCCAATCGGGTAAAGGCCGCTTCTCACTGGCAACCGCCGGGGCCGGCGGGAACAGTTGCTGCTCCAACTCGGCATCGGACAACGAACAGGGCCAGGTGAGGCCGCTGGCGGCAAAACGGCAGAGGTAATCACCGGCACTGCTGTGGCCAATGCCCAGGCTGCGGGCGATCTTGCGCACGGACAGGCCGCAGTCGAACTTGAGGCGTAACACCTCTCGGATTTTACGCATGGATAAACGCTCCACAACGACCTCTCTGCTTCGAAAAAGAGATCGATGGTAGTGAATAAATCCTGCGTGGCTGCCTGCCAGAAAAGTGTCCGGATGACCGTGGAGTCGGTGTCCGGATGCTCGTGGAATGAGTGTCCGGATCAGCGTGGAATCACTGTCCGGATGCGCGTGGAATGGGTGTCCGAGTCAGCGTGGAATCCGCACCCAACCACTCCTCCAGCGACTGCAGCAATGTTTTATCACGTAAATCAGGCCACGCACTCTTACTACCAGCTTCCTCATCAAGCACGCGCAGCAATTCGACCCTCGCCTGCCACTGACGGAGCTCAGGTGTCCACGGCAGAAGCTCCAGCCCTTTTCGACGCACGTAGTTGAGCAACGCTTGAACTCGCGCTTCATCACCTAGGTTCGTTAGCGGCGCGCGGGACAGAACCAACTCCCCTACTTTCACTTGTCGCTCAGCGCGGAGTCCCCCCTCCCGCTCATCCCATTCAAGTTCATCTACTTGGCTGACCTGGTCTTTCAAGACAGTGTCGAACAACGCTTCGTCTAGGTCGGCAGCGAGGTATATACGTTCCTCACGCTGGCCTTGCCGGCTACCCAAGTCGGCAATCACCAGCCAAGAATGCTTCATCAGTGCATCGGTCTCGGTGAACATCGCTGCACGACCATTTGCCAATCGATATTCAGCTCCACCCGCACGACGCTGTTGAGCGACCCTGTCGGGATACGCCAACGCAAGAAGGCAGCCCACCCACCTCGGGTGGTCTGAATCAGCGACTGATTGCGATCCTGAGCCACGCAAGAATGACCGATACTGCCTGGCGAGTTGCTTCGCACGTTGAGCACCACCTTGCTCACCTCTTTGCGCACGTTGCTCACCAGATAGGATGGCCAAACGACTATGAAGGTCTGCTCCGCCACCACGCTGAATATCGCGCTCACCGAGCAATGCTGCGATGTTGCACGCTGTCTCAGTCAGTCCCAGCTCGTGACCTCGCAGCAGGAGATGAGCAATCCGTGGATGACTCGGCAGCTCGGCCATCGCTTGGCCGTGCTTAGTAAGTTGCCCATCTGGTTGCAAGGCGCAGAGCCGTCGAAGCAAATCGTTCGCTTGCGAGTAAGCAGCTGCAGGTGGGGCATCAAGCCACTTCAGGTCACTTGGATGAACGCCCCATTTAGCAAGCTGCAGGGCTAAACCTGTGAGATCCGCTTGTTGAATTTCGGGCGAACTGAAACCCGCCATTTGGTCGTGCTGGGTTTCAGACCAGAGTCGATAGCAGACACCCGGTTCCAGTCGACCGGCACGCCCTGCCCGTTGGGTGGCACTGGCCTTGGATATCCGCTGAGTATCCAGCCGGGTCATGCCACTGCGAGGATCAAAACGCGGAACACGCTCAAGGCCAGCGTCGATGACCACACGCACACCGTCGATGGTCACACTGGTCTCTGCGATATTCGTGGCCAGCACAACCTTGCGCATGCCTGGAGGGGCGGGATCGATTGCAGCTCGCTGATGATTAAGATCGAGCTCGCCGTGCAGCGGGCAAAGCAGCGTGTTTTTCTGCAGCGACGGTGAGGCATTGAGCCCTTCCTCAAGCCCTGACAACACGCGGCGAATTTCGGCCTGGCCGGGAAGGAAAACCAGAAGGCTGCCGGCCTGATCGGTGAGGGCGTCCAGGCATGCGCTGATGACCCGGGGCTCGATGTACTCACCCGGTTGCTGCGGCTTGCTCCAGATGGTGGTGACCGGGAACATTCGACCCTCGCTCGTCACGATCGGAGCGTCATTCAGCAGGCGCGACAACCTTTCACCTTCGAGCGTTGCCGACATCAGCAGCACCTTCAATGGAGCATCGTCCCGGAAAAGCTCGCGCCCATTGAGCGTCAGCGCCAAACCGAGATCGGCATCCAAGTTTCGAAGGTGGAATTCGTCGAAGATCACCAGGCCGACACCTTCGAGGGCAGGATCGCTCTGCAGGCGGCGCGTAAGAATCCCCTCAGTCACCACCTCGATACGGGTTTTCGGCCCGACCTTGCTATCGAGGCGAATCCGATAGCCCACCGTTTCGCCAACCTTCTCACCAAGCTCGCTGGCCATTCGCTCCGCAGCGGCGCGTGCGGCAAGACGACGTGGTTCGAGCATGATGATCGTTTGGCCCTGCAGCCAGGACTCCTCGAGCAAAGCGAGCGGGACTTTCGTCGTTTTACCTGCACCAGGTGGCGCCTGCAGCACCACCTCATTGCGTTCGCGAAGGGCTTTGAGAAGAGCTGGCAACGCAGCGTCAATTGGCAACGAACTCATGTGTACTCCTGCTTAATGCTCGGCAGTATACAAGCGTTCGATAGGAGACAGAGGGCAGGTGAAGTCGGTGAAAAAGGGCGACCTTGGAAAAGCTAAGGCGACCTTGCTAGGGGCGCCTCGCCTAGCCGGCGCTACTCTCGCTTCGGCATGGTCTTGACGTTGGATAGACGCTTCAACTGATCCTCCAAAAGCCTCACCCGCTCTACAAGCTGGATGTTGTGCGTCATCACTTGATACAACTGCTCCCGCACTACATCCAGCTCACTACGAGCCTTGACGACCTTATCGTTAGCGCGCTTTATCTGAAGAGTTTTTGAGGCAGCCAAGTTACCGAAGCTAGTGCGGAACGCCTCAATCTGAGCAATCAATGCCTGGTGACTGGGTCTCTTTCTCTTGAGGTAGCCTCTGTCGAAACCGGCCTCAAAGCTGACGATCCCAGCAGTGATCTTCGTGCCATCAAGTCCAACGTGAGCAGCAACGTGAGGCTTCCCAGCCTTAAGACGCTCAAATGCCTCTACGCAGGCTTTTACACCATCACTCGCCATCTCAGGCTACCTCCACTGCTGGAATGAGACGCTCCCTGAATTTTCTCATATTGCTCAGCTCATACTGTACAACTTGATACTCACCACTTCCGGGCTCATACAATTCGAGATCACGCTCGTTATCCTCGATAGCTTCGTCGAGTTTTTCCTTCTCGATAATGCCATCAGCGCAACTTAGACAGCTCACAGCCGCACCGAGTAGGAAGTGCTCACATTTGCCAGTTCGTGTGCATGCACCTAGCAAGGTCGGACGGTATGAGATCTTGCCATCGGCAGCCTGCCTCTCCGTTTCCTTTCGCATGTCAACTATATGCACATCACCGCTTTCTAATTTGCCACGTTGATTTGAAATATAGCTACCAACTCCACCAAACAGAGGAGCGTCATCTCCAAATGCATGTGCCAAAAGATCATATGCGATGTTCATTGGCACACCGGTCTGCACCTCAAAGAGAACGTGAGTCTTAGGAAGTACGTACTCACCCTTCTTCTCGTCATAGTATCCAAATATCGTTTTGAGAAGCTCAAAGTTATTGGCATAGTAACGTGTCATCTGAGTGCACAAATGCTTGAACTGCTTCCTAAGGCTAGGCATGGATATGAAACCACTGCTGCTGCCATAGAATGCCAGTGACCTACGAAACTGATGGCTAGTGAAATTCCATGGGCTCCCTACCTGGAAAAATTTCTCATTTGAAAAATCACGACTGGGGTCGGTGAGCTGCAACTCTTCTAAATCAGATGGAGTTATAATAAACCCTTCCAGCAGGAAGTCCGGCTTCGAAACATCATTCCAAAACGGTACGCCGATTTCAGTTTGAGCACGATTAATGATGGCCGGATTTAAGAATAGCGGCATTGCTTTAGGGTCAACACCGTACAACTTGGAAATACCACGACATATGGCACGGGCCACCTCTACCGCGCGAACAGCTTCATCAGTGGCTAACCAAGATACTGTTTTACGATACCCGGTAAACTTAGTAGTGGTAGACAAAACCTTGACTATGATGGGCTTATCCCGTGCCAAGCCACCCTCATCGAGCGTAGCTGACACCACTTCGTCTTGATCGATACAATCGTAAGGCAATCGCAACACCTCCTGGTCTCTCATGCCTGTATACAAATGAATAACCGTCTTAGCTACCCACTGCATCTTCAAAACAGTTGATGACAAAACGCCTCTTCCTGAGCATGAGAAATCACCACTGAACAGAGACTCTATCTTATGAATCTTCAAAGTTTCTTCGAAGACTGGCTCATAAGATTTAGGGGCTTTGTTTCCATTGACCTTTTTTTGGTGATAATGAGTATACCCGTAACGAGGATTATCGAACTCGCCCAAGTACTGCTCAAGCGGCTCGCGATGATCATAAAGAACATCAAGAGACAGACCAAGTGCATTGATTACAGCAAGATAGATTTTGGTCGGAATCACAGGGTGCTGTTTAGCGTCTTCATCAATATCGAAATCGATATCAAATACCCCCTGTAACTTATAGCCAAGCCGATCCTCGCCCACGCTCACCAGATGGCCGAGAAGGGCTCGCATCAGCTTGCGCTGCGTGCTTCCAACCTCATTAACCTTCATCCAGCGAGCGTATGCCGTCAAGTAGGCAGGCGTGGTAAGAAGCTCTTGTAGGGAAATCACTCCCGCCAGTTCACCAGCACCCTTCTCATAGCAAAATCGCGCAGCGGTACGCAGTGTTAGAAAATACTGTGACAGCATACTTACGCTCATCCGACCAATATGGCCAGTGCTGACAAAAAAAAGCAAACAAAAAAGAATCCACTTGATCTCCTCGGTCAGTGAGTTTTGAGCTGTGCCACTTGTGCCAAACACGCCATCAAAGCGAATGGCCCAGATTTTGTTAGCTCTAAGCCGCATTGGATTGAAGTCCCAATAAGGCTTACCAAAGACAGCTGTCGGGTTTCCCTCAAGATCCCTACAAAGAACAAAGTCCGCCGAAGGCCTCCAGCTTTTGCCATGCGATTGCTGAATAACTTCTGCAACCTGTAACCCCTGATTCAATTCATCAAAAAAGTTTTTCATCAGATGTAGATCCCCATTTTCTCATAGCGTTGTAAGCGGCGCTCCCAGAAAGGAGTGAGGATACCCAGTTCAAAAACCTTCTTATTCATAACCCCTATCAAATCAGACGCACTCTTGGATCTTTTTGAAATCCCCTCCAAAATAAAACTAATACGGACGATTACGCCTTTTAAAACTTCTTCGGAGAATTCAAAATTCGGAGCATTTTCCCTAATGGCTTCGACTACATATTTGAAGCTCATCAGCTTATGGATATCAGCCTCATCAGAGTGCACCAAGTAATGTATACAGTACAAACATCCATACTGGCTATTGCAATCAGGTTCAATAGTAACCACGGGAATTTCTGCCACTGGATCATTCAAACCGTCACAGTGGCCTGCAGCAATAGGTATCCCTCCCACTTGGCTTTCAGAACTAAAGCGCTTGGCTGCTTCCAGCATTGAGGCCCAGAACCCTCCAAACTCTTCCTTCTGCTGTTTATCAGTTACTCCACTGTAAAACTGCGCATTCGTGCGCTCAGTATGGTTAAGCACTGCACTCACCAGCATTGGCGAATGACGCAGATGGTGCAGAGTCAAACTCTTAAACTTGCGGACAAGCCTAGGTGGAATATTCTTCGAACTATTACTAACAAAAACCCCTTGCAATTTGTTATAAAATTTCGTGGAGAAATTATTTTCGAGACTAGGGAAATCAGTGGACGGCAGCCCTCGACCATCAACTACATGAAAGAAAAGCAGTTCTGATGAGCGGCCGTTCAGGATCCAGCTACGAAACTCAAGATATTCGCGCAGAAGCTTCATGCCAGGCCCTCTGCCTATAGAGTAGTTAACTACTAACCCCTTCGCTCTCAATTTCACTGCTGACAGCTCTTTTTTCAAAGGAGAACGGACAACTTCAAGGGCGTCTTCGTAAAGAAACTGTATAACCTCACCGGAGTTGGCTCCGACCACTAAGTTTATAAGACACGCGTAAGCCTTCATGGCGAGGCCTGCCAGCCTTACCCTAAATTGATGATGGGAATCCGCATTTGCATCATCAATCACACGCTGAGCTCGCTTAAGAGTTTCGCGCAGGTCAGCTAGTCTAGCCTCAGGTTTAGCTATACTTAGCTCTTCGATAGTAAGGAGGCGGCCCTCTCGGTAATCGTACGCAGAATAACCATGTTCACCCTCTGTCAATGGAGTAATGAATTTACCGGTACCTGGAAAAAAATACGTATGATATTCGTTGGTATCGAATCTTAGAGGGAAGGCTTGAAAACCCACCAAGAACCTTGATACAGATAGCGCAATATTTAGTGTGATGTCTATGTATAGCTTTACGTCGTCTTCATCAGGCGGTTCCAGACCTTCACGACGATTTTTTATTGGTGGAGCACTTGCGATTATGTACCCATAGTCTTCCGGAAATTGCAACGCCAGAACTCTACGAAGAATAGTTTGACGGGCTTGGCAACTTAGTGGCTTCGCTTGGCCACTGGCGATTTCCTGATACAGATAGCTGGTGAACGCCATATATGCACGCTGAGCGCCTTCAGGCGTACACATTACATCACGGTAACCATACCCATCGCACCAATTTATTGCGTACTCAAAATTCTTTACGTCAGTCTCAATGCTATTCCCTTTAGTGCCTGACGACCACATTTTGTCAAGCCAGGCGATGACCATCTTCCGTCGACTAGGAATCAGCGAGCTCTCATCCACCCAATATCCAGCTCCCCGTATTTTTTCACGCACAGAATATACGAACACGCCGATATCTAAGGCCGAAACTCGATTTGACAGTGAAAGAGCTAAACTCTCAGGATGGAGAATCTCATGTTCTTGACCAACATAGGACAAATCAATAGCGTGGATTTTACGAGGCACACGATTAGCCGACATCAACATTATCCAAAATCAAGTCACTGTAACCAGACATTTTGAAAAGCACATTCTCGTAGCTTTCTTGAGCACTGATCTTCTCGGACGTCATCAAGAACAATTTAAGATAGTTCTCCGTCGTCTCACGCCTTTCATGATGAAGCCGAGCTTGAATAATTGTGATTTCTTCTCCGGGCTGAAGTGTACCGTCAGCTATCCGGGGAACTAGTCGTTGATAAATCTGATATGCATACGTCGCACGAAGCCAATGGTATGTAAATTCCGTGGAAAGCTCTTTATTCGCTTTTCTTAAAAGTTTTTTCTTCAATGTGTTCGCAACAGCACCTACTGGTCGTGACTTCGCGTACATGTACCTCGGATCCGTCGACGCCATGTAATAACAATTACACTGCTCAGACAAGAAAACATACATATCCTTATCATCAATTTTTTCAAGCCCTGGATGGTTTAGGGTAAACTCAGATTGGAATTTTTCACGCCTTTTTATAGCAAAGGGGCTTCGCAAATACGTCAGCAAGTCCTGAGCCAATTGCTGAGGGACATATAGGTTTTGAGCCTTACTAAATTTAGTGTCGATCCCAGTACCAGGGCCAGCCTTCAAAAGATAGGAGCCATCTGGCTGTAGCAACCCATTCGCTAGCGCTTCAACATGCCTCACTCTCAGCGTCAGCACGGTTTGTTTGCGCGCGCCTGTCATAAGCGCGAACAAGACGATCAGTCGCTCTTGAGCTGTCCAAGCGTCGCCTTCAATTACTTTCACAACATGCGCTAGCTCAACATTCGTTAAAGGCCGTAGAAGCTCACCTTCATCATTAACAAATCCAGCTGGCGTAGGGGCTTTCGGCGCTAATGCTCTGGTTTGGCTACGTTTTTCTACAGTTACCTTCTTTTGGAACCCGTGAGCCCCTTCAATATAGATACTTATTTGCTTAACTGTATCAACACGTTCTATATCTAGATCATGCCAAAATCTAGACACATACTTGTAGAACTGATAAACCACACCCGTATATTGATTGGCAACCGCCGCACCGCGATTTGGATTATCGAGCAGATATCTGTGGTATTTGTATGTTGGTCGCTGCGGAAGGCGTCGCCCAGAAAAGTCCAGCCAGTCGATACCATGGCTTTCACAAAACATCAAATAATCGAGAAGGCGACTTGCCTTTCTTCTCGCATCATCTGTTGGGCGATTCTGTGCATGCTTGTTCTGAATCAAACTAAGCAGGAAAGAATTTGCCTCTATCCACGGAGTGCCATCTTTATGAAAGATAAACGGCAGATTATATACAGCCCTAGTGAGCGCATCAGGAAGCGCCGCCTCATTTACTTGATAAGCAATGATACTTTCACTAATGCCATTAATAGTTACTGGCATTGAATTAGAAGGTTCATTACTAACGTGCAGTTCAGCAAAAACTTCGCTGACTTCGGGGATTATTACAATGCGGCCTTTGTGTGCCGGATTTTCAAACGCTGCCACCAAACCGCCCCACCCATTCTTCGAGTGTCAAGCCTGAATGTTATGCGTAAGAAAAACAAGATATCAGTCAATGTCAGAATGTTTCACGATAAACACTTTCATTTAACGAGACATGATAGCTTGGGGTACCGCCCTTTCAGGTCTTTCTTTACCTCGGCATAAGTGGTGCGCCAGAAATTGGCCAGGTCCTGGGTCACCTGCACGGGTCGGCGTGCCGGTGACAGCAGGTGCAACTTGACCTGCTGCCGGCCATTGGCAATGCGCGGGGTGTCGGCAAGGCCGAACAGTTCTTGCAGGCGCACGGCAAGAATCGGCGGGGTTTCGCTGTAGTCCAGGCGGATGTTCGAGCCGGACGGCACGGCCAGATGCGCGGGTGCCTGTTCGTCCAGGCGTTGCGGCAGCGGCCAGGGCAGCAGGTTGCGCAGTATCGACGGCAGGTCCAGCGCGCTGAAGTGGCTGAGGCGGGACACTTTGCCAAGGTAGGGCTGCAACCAGTCTTCCAGGCTGGCGAGCAGCGCCTCGTCACCCAGGTCGGGCCATTCGCTTTGCCCGCCCCTGTCCAGGTCCAGCTGGCGTAACAGTGCCACCCGTGCCTGCCACTGGCGCAGTTCCGGTGTCCATGTCAGCAGGTTCAGGCCTTTGCGTCGTACCAGGCCGAGCAGCGCTTTGGCGCGCGCTTCATCACCCAGGCCGGTCAGTGGTTCGCGGCTTAGTATGAGCTCACCCACTTTGGTTTGGCGTTCGGCACGCAGCACCTGCTCGCGCTCGTCCCAGTCGAGTAGATCGACGCGTTCTACCTGCTCGGCCAGCACATCATCGAGCAGCGCCGGGTCGAATGCTGCCGCAAGGTAGATACGCTCTTCGCGCTGGCCCTGGCGGCTGCCCAGGTCGGCGATCACCAGCCACGGGTGTTTCATCAACGCATCGACCTCACCGAACAAGGCTGCACGGCCGTTGGCCAGACGATACTCGGCGCCCCCTTCACGCCGCTGCTGCGCAACCCGGTCGGGATAGGCCAGCGCCAGCAGGGCCCCAAGCCAGCGCGGGTGATCAGGGTCAGCGACGGCGGCTTTGGCCTTGCCGCGCAACAGGCCACGGTACTGACGCGCAAGCTGCCGGGCGCGCTGCACGCCACCCTGGCCGCCTCGGCTGGCCTTGGTCTCGCCGCTGATCAACGCCAGCCGGCTGTGCAGGTCGGCACCGCCGCCACGCTGGATATCCCGCTCGCCGAGCAACGCCGCCACATCACAGGCCATGGCGGCCAAACCCAGGCCCTGACCACGCAGCAACAAATGGGCGATACGCGGGTGAGCCGGCAGCTCGGCCATGGCCTGGCCGTGATCGCTGAGGTTGTCGCGGCTGCCCGGTTTAAATGCCCCCAGGCGCGCCAGCAGGTCCTGAGCCTGGGAAAACGCTGCGCTGGGCGGTTGGTCGAGCCAGCGCAACTGATGAGGTGCGACGCCCCAACGCGCCAGTTGCAGGGCCAAACCAGCCAGGTCGGCCTGGAGGATTTCGGCGCTGCCATGGGCAGCCAACTGGTCATGCTGGGCCTCGGACCACAGCCGGTAGCACACGCCCGGCTCCAGCCGGCCGGCACGGCCGGCGCGCTGGGTGGCGCTGGCGCGGGAGATACGCTGGGTGTCCAGCCGGGTCATGCCACTGCCAGGATCGAACCGCGGCACCCGGGCCAGGCCGGCATCGATCACGACGCGCACGCCGTCGATGGTCAGGCTGGTCTCGGCGATATTGGTGGCCAGCACCACCTTGCGCAGGCCCTTGGGCGCCGGGTCGATGGCTGCGCGCTGGGCATTGAGGTCAAGTTCGCCATGCAGCGGGCACAGCAAAATCTCCGGCCGCTCGCCCAGTGCCTCCTGCAGGCTCTGGTGCACCCGGCGGATTTCGGCCTGGCCGGGCAAGAACACCAGCACGCTCCCCGTCTGCTCGGCCAAGGCCTGCAGCACGCTGTCCACGACCCGTGGCTCGATGAACTCGCCCGGCTGGAAAGGCCGCCCCCAGCGGATATCCACCGGGTGCATGCGGCCCTCGCTGCTGACCACCGGGGCTTCATCCAGCAGCCGTGACAGGCGCTCGCCCTCCAGGGTTGCGGACATCAGCATGATCTTCAGTGGCGGGTCGTCACGCAGCAACTCACGGCCATTGAGGCTCAGGGCAAGGGCCAGGTCGGCATCCAGGCTGCGCTCGTGAAATTCGTCGAAGATCAGCAGGCCCACACCTTCCAGCGCCGGGTCGGCTTGCAGGCGGCGGGTAAGAATGCCTTCGGTCACCACCTCGATACGGGTTTTCGGCCCGACCTTGCTGTCCAGGCGAATGCGATAACCCACCGTTTCACCGACCTGCTCGCCCAGTTCACTGGCCAGCCGTTCGGCCGCCGCCCGCGCCGCCAGGCGCCGGGGTTCGAGCATGAGAATGGTCTGCCCGGCCAGCCACGGCTCGTTCAGCAGCGCCAGCGGCACGCGGGTGGTCTTGCCGGCGCCGGGTGGCGCTTCGAGCACGGCTTCGTGACGGTTTTCCAGGGCTTGGCGCAAGGCAGGCAAGACGGCATCGATCGGTAATGAAATCATGGTGGTCCTCGAACAATCTGGCGAGTATAACGGCGAACCCAGCCTGCTCTATCATGGTCTTAAGCTTCAGGCGCAGGCGCTTCGCTTGCCCTGCTGAAAACCCTCTCGGAGATTTACATGCGCATCCCATCCCGCGTCATCGGCGGCGCTCTCATCGCCACCTTGCTGACCCAGCTGACGGCCTGCGGCACCATTTTCTACCCGGACCGGCGCGGCCAGATCGGCGGCAAGATCGACCCCGTGGTAGCCGTAATGGACGCCATCGGCATCCTGTTCTACGTGATCCCGGGGCTGATTGCCTTCGGCATCGACTTTGCCACCGGCGCCATCTACTACCCGGGTGGCCGCACCGCCCAGGTCGACCCGGCCAAGCTGCAAGAAGCGGTAAGCCCCGACGGCAAGGTCGACAACCTGAAGTTGCAGGCCATTCTCGAAAGCGAACTGGGCCAGCGCCTGCCGCTGAACGACCCACGGCTGATCCAGCACCGCGGCAGCGTCGAACAGCTGGCCAGCCTGGGCCTGGTGCCGGCAGCCTGAACCCCACACACGGACTTGACCACGGATGATCACCCCAGCCGAACACCAGCGCCTGCTACGCCTGGCCACCCGCGCCTCACTGGCGGTGGCCAGTATCCTGGTGCTGAGCAAGGCCCTGGCCTGGTGGCTGAGCGGCTCGGTCAGCCTGCTGGCCGGGTTGACCGACTCGGCACTGGATGCTGTCGCGTCGTTTATCAACCTGCTCGCCGTGCACTACGCCTTGCGCCCCGCCGACGACGACCACCGTTTTGGCCATGGCAAGGCCGAAGCCTTGGCCGGTATGGCGCAGGCGCTGTTCATCGGCGTCAGTGCGGTGCTGATTGGCGTGCAGGCGGCCGAACGCCTGCACACGCCGCAGCCTTTGGGCGACACCGGTGTCGGCATTGCAGTGATGCTGCTGTCACTGGTGCTGACGCTTGCCTTGCTGGCACTGCAGCACAAGGTCATTCGCCTGACCGGCTCCACCGCAGTACGGGCCGACTCCCTGCACTACCGCTCGGACCTGTTGCTGAACAGCAGCATTCTGCTGGCCCTGTTGCTGGCACGCTTTGGCTGGCCACAACTGGATGCACTGTTCGGCCTGGGCATTGCCTGCTACATCCTCTGGAGCGCATTGCAGATTGCCCGCGAAAGTACGTCGATACTGATGGACAAGGAACTGCCCGGCGATGTGGGCGAAGACATGAGCGCGTTGGTTCTGGCCATACCCGGCGTGAAAGGTGTGCATGACCTGCGCACGCGGGTGTCGGGTAATCAGTGGTTCGTGCAGTTGCATCTGGAGCTGCCGGGGCAGTTGCCGCTGCATGACGCGCATGGGTTGTGTGTGGAGGCGTCGCGGGTGATCCGCCAGCGTTATCCACAAGCGGATGTGATGGTGCACGCCGACCCGGTGTGAATCTGCAAATCGCCGGCAAGCCAGCTCCCACAGGCGTGACCGGCCTGAGGGCATGCGCAATACCTGTGGGAGCTGGCTTGCCGGCGACAGGGCCGGGACCGACAGCACAACTGGCTTAGTTGATGCTGTAACCCCGGCCACTGAAGCAGGCACCCAGCGCCCGGCGATAGGTGTCGAGCACATTGGCCGCCGGTGCGTAAGTCGCCGTCGCCGGGTCGAATCCCGACTGGCTCACCGCCCAGCGATGGCACTGGTAGCGGTCCTGCTCCTGCTGCTGTTGCCCCTGCCCGTTCATCGGGTAAGCCACCACGTCGTACCCGCCGTTGGCCGGTGACACCGGTACGGGTGCCGGCGCGATGGAGGGCGGGTTGACCACCACATACTCCTGGCTGTCAGCCAGATACTGGTAATAGGTGTCCGCCACCAGGAAGAACAGCGCACCACCCAGCCATACCTCCTGCGCATAGGGCGGCAGGTAATTGATCCGCACGCCGTAAGGCGGCGTCACCACGATGTAACTGCCGCCATGCGGGCGATACCAGTAGCCACCGGAGTAGAAGTAGTCAGCACCACGGTAGGGCACTTTCCAGTAGCGGTCGGGGAAATGATCCACCGTGTGCCCCGGGCGATACTGCGGCCCAGGCCCCCAGCCGTTGCCATGGCCATCCGGGCGCCCCTGCCAATCACCACCCGGGCGTTGCCCAGGGCCGCCGGCTTCCCATTGACGGTTATCGCCATGGCGCCGGGGAATGTCCTGGTAGTAGCCCTGCCTTGGCGGCTGGGTCTGGCGCACTTCGTCGCGTGAGTTCAGCGAGCGGCCGGGCATACCATCTGCTTGCCCTTGCTGGCCTCGTTCGCCATGCCCCTCAACCGGCCCTTCGGCCAAAGCCCCCAGGCTGATGCTCAAACCTAGCAAACCAACACCTGCCAACTGCCAGATGCGCGACTTCATGGTGTTCCTCTCGGTAGAAAATGCTGCAATCACAGCCAGTCTACCGTGACGGCCACCCAGGCCAATTAAATTTCCAGACAGAAAAAAGGGAGGCCGCAGGGCCTCCCTTCTGAAATTGTCGTCCGTGCTCGGCACTTGTGGCGCCGGCTCACCTCACACCGTCTTCTGAAGGGTGTGTAGCCCGGGGGCCTGGCGCATCCTGTTGGATGGCTGGCCGCGACCGCCCGCCTAGAGCGCGTCGCCGTGGACTGATGTCCGGGCAGTGATTCTGTGGATAAAGATACCGGAGAGGTTGCGGCAGAGGATTGCGAAGATTGCTCAGATAAATAGCACTTGCGCAATTTTTCACCCTGGATTGATAATTCGCCGCAATACGTACAGAAAAGGCAAATGCCATGAGCAAACTTGACCGCTACGACCTGAGCATCCTCGCCGAATTGCAGCGCGATGCGCGCATTTCCAACCAGGAACTGGCCGAACGCATCGGCCTGTCGCCGTCGCCATGCTCGCGTCGGGTCAAGCAACTGGAGGACGACGGCTACATCTCGCGCCAGGTGGCCCTGCTCGACCGCAAGAAGCTGGGCCTGAGCCTGACCGCCTACGTGCTGATCGGCATGGACCGCCACACCCCGGAGCGCTTCGAAACCTTCGAGGCGGCCATCCGTGTCCTGCCGCAGGTGCTTGAATGCAGCCTGGTCACCGGGATGGATGCCGACTACCAGCTCAAAGTGGTGGTGCCAGACATGGACCATTACCAAAAACTGCTTCTAGGCAGCCTGACCCGCATCGAGGGCGTCACCAGCGTGCGTTCGAGCTTTGTGCTCAACCAGGTGTTGGCCAGCACCGAGCTGCCATTGACCCACCTGCGTTAAATACCCACGGTAGCCCGCGTATAATCAGCTGCTCAGCCTGCCTGGAGAACACAGATGGATCCCGCCGTATTCGAAGAGTGGATGATGATCATCCTGGTCACCGTATTGATCGGTTTCATGGGCTTCATCGTCTGGGACCTGGCGAAAAAGTCCAAGGCCGGCAAGTTCGGGACGTTGATCCTGTTCTTCGTGCTGGGGCTGGGGGTGCTGGCCTTTATCATCAAGAGCGTGGTGGTGGGGTTTCTCGAAGGGGTGTAAGGCTGCTTTGCGCTCCTTTCGCGACGCGAGCCCGCTCCAACAGGGAATACACATGCCTGAGGCTGGCCCTGTACCTGTCACAGCGGCCTTGTGTCGCGATGGGCCGCAAAGCGGCCCCCCTTATCGCTGTAGCTTCGGAACTACTTCGCGCCAGCAACCCTGCTCCAGCCCATCCAGCGCCCAATCCCCGATCCGCACCCGCACCAGGCGCAAGGTCGGTAGCCCAACCGCCGCCGTCATCCGCCGTACCTGCCGGTTACGCCCCTCCCGGATCACCAGTTCCAGCCAGCTGGTCGGCACGCTCTTGCGAAAGCGCACCGGGGGGGTGCGTGGCCACAGTTCGGGTTCTTCCAGGCGCCGTGCCTCGGCCGGCAAGGTCGGCCCATCGTTCAGCTCCACGCCATTACGCAAACGCTGCAACTGCTCGTCGCTCGGTTCCCCCTCCACCTGCACCCAGTAAGTCTTGGCCAGCTTGTGCCTGGGGTCGGCAATACGCGCCTGCAGCCCGCCATCGTTGGTCAGCAACAGCAAGCCTTCACTGTCACGGTCCAGCCGGCCGGCCGGGTACACGCCTGCGATGTCGATGAAGTCCTTGAGGGTCGCGCGCCCTTCGCCGTCGCTGAACTGGGTCAGCACGTCGAACGGTTTGTTGAACAGGATCAGGCGCGGCTCGGCCGGTGGCGCCTTGGGCTGGCGACGCGGGCCGGCGGCAGGCCGCGCCTGGGGACGGCGCGGCTTGTTACGGGGTGGCAGTGACATGGATCCTCAGCGGAACGGCGGCTCATCGAAGCTGCGCAGTTTACGCGAGTGCAGCGAGTTGAGCTCGGTGCGCAACAGGTCGAGGGCCGCAATGCCGATCTTCAGGTGCTGGCTGACCGCCCGGTTGTAGAAGGCGTTGGCCGAACCTGGCAGCTTTATCTCGCTGTGCAGCGGCTTGTCGGAGACACACAGCAAGGTGCCGTACGGCACGCGCAATCGATAACCCTGGGCGGCAATGGTGCCGCTTTCCATGTCCACCGCCACGGCGCGCGACAAGTTGATGAGCGGACGCTCCTGCGCCCAGCGCAGCTCCCAGTTACGGTCGTCGTAAGTCAGCACGGTACCGGTGCGCAGGCGCTTTTTCAGCTGTTCGCCACGCTCACCGGTGACCTGCGCGGCAGCCTCCTGCAAGGCCATCTGCACTTCGGCCAGGGCGGGAATCGGGATGTTCGGCGGCACTACCCGGTCAAGAATGCCGTCACGGCGCATATAGGCGTGGGCCAGCACGTAGTCGCCAATGGTTTGCGACTGCCGCAGGCCGCCGCAGTGGCCGATCATCAGCCAGCAGTGCGGACGCAGCACGGCCAGGTGGTCGGTGATGTTCTTGGCGTTGGATGGGCCGACACCAATGTTGACCAAGGTCACGCCGTCGCCATCGGCGGCGATCAGGTGGTAGGCCGGCATCTGGTAGCGGTGCCAGATCACGCTGGCGACCAGGGCCTGGGTTTCACCATGGTCCATGGCTTTTTCGATGATCACGTTGCCCGGCAGCACCATGCGCACGAAGCGCGGGTCGTCGCGAAGTTGCTCAAGACCGTGGCTGATGAACTGGTCGACATAACGGTGGTAGTTGGTCAGCAGGATCCACGGCTGCACATGGCGCCAGTCACTGCCGGTGTAGTGCACCAGGCGGCGCAGCGAAAAGTCGACGCGCGCGGCGTCGAACAGCGCCAGTGGGAAAATTTCGGCACGGTCCCAGTCGTAAAGGCCATCGGCGATGTTGTCGGTGGCGGCCGACAGGTCGGTGCTGGGGAATACCCGTGCCAGCTGCGCGGCGGTAATACCGCTGCCGGCCAGTTCGTCACCCTGGTCAACCACATAAGGGTAGGGAATGTTCTGCTCGCTGATGCCCACTTCTACCGTGACGGTGTAGTCGTGCATCAGTGGGCGCAGTTGCTCCAGCAGGTAGCCGCGAAACGCGGCGGGCTGGGTGACGGTGACGCTGTAAGTGCCGGCCACCTGGACCTTGGCATAGGCCCGCGTGGTGGCGGCAACCTCACCGTGGCTGTAGTAGGTCAGGCGCAGTGCCGGGTAACGGAACAGGTCGCGCTCGTCGGCGCCCGGCTCGGTACGGTCCTTCAGGTATCGCTTGAGGGCCTGGCTAAGGGCCCCCGTGGCCTGTTCATGCAGGGCCGCCAGACGGTCGACGGCCTGTTCGGGGGTATCAACGACTACAAAAGCGTGGCTCACACTGTGCTTCCTGTCTGGACATGCATGTGGGCCATCTTGCCTGCGTTTCGTGGCAATTACATCCCCGGCGGTCAGTACCGGCCTCATCGCCGGCAAGCCAGCTGCCACAAGTACTCCACCGGCATCGAACCTTGTGCATGACCTGTGGCAGCTGGCTTGCCGGCGGTGAGCCCTTCAAAGCCAGCTCAACTCGGCCAGGCAGGTGTTGCCCTGCTCACCAGTGCCTGCACATCGGCACCCCGAGGCAGCGCCCCATACACCCGTCCACCACCCGTCAGCCGGCTACCGATGAACGCGTCACTGACCACCGCATTGCCCGCCTCCAGCAACAGTTTGGCCTGAAGCGCCAGGGCGATATCCTCGGTCAGCTGCCGCGCGCGGTACTGTATGTCGCCGGTGTCGACAAATGCCCCCTTGAGGTTGCCGATATGCGCCGCCAGGCGCGGATCCCCATGCCCATCGCCCAATTCGGTGAACAGCGCATCGAGCACGCCCGGCTCTTTGGACAAGGCCCGCAGCACATCCAGGCACTGTACGTTGCCAGAGCCTTCCCAGGTCGAATTGACCGGCGCCTCGCGGTACAGTCGCGGCAGGATGCTGTCTTCGACATAACCCGCACCGCCCAGGCATTCGGCGGCCTCGTTGATCATGGCCGGCGCGCGCTTGCAGATCCAGTACTTGCCCACCGCCGTGACCAACCGGGCGAAATGCGCCTGCTGCGGGTCGTCCAGTTGCTCCAGCGCTTGCCCCATGCGCAGGCTCAGGGCCAGTGCAGCCTCGCTCTCCAAGGCCAGGTCGGCCAGCACGTTCTGCATCAGCGGCTGCTCGTTCAACACCCGCCCGCCAACCTTGCGGTACGCACAGTGGTGGGTCGCCTGGGTCAGCGCCTGACGCATCAGGGCGCTGGAGCCCACCATGCAGTCGAAACGGGTCATGGCGACCATCTCGATGATGGTCGGCACACCCCGCCCTTCTTCGCCAATCATCCACGCCAGCGCACCACGGAACTCCACTTCGCTGGAGGCGTTGGAGCTGTTGCCCAGCTTGTTCTTCAGGCGCTGGATATAGAACTGGTTGCGATTGTCGTCCGGGCGGTGGCGCGGCAGCAGGAAGCAGCTCAGGCCTTTTTCGGTTTGCGCCAGCGTCAGGAATGCATCACACATCGGCGCCGAGCAGAACCACTTGTGCCCGACCAGCTCGTACGGCTGCCCCGGGCCAGGTGCGCCCACCGGATACGCCCGCGTGGTATTGGCGCGCACATCGGTGCCGCCCTGCTTCTCGGTCATGGCCATGCCCAGGGTGACCCCGGCCTTGTGCCGGTCGCCGACGTTGCGCGGGTCATATTCGCAGGCCAGGATTTTCGGCAGCCAGTACTCGGCCAGTTCGGGCTGAAGGCGTAGCGCCGGCACGGCGGCGAAGGTCATGGTCAGCGGGCAGCCGGTACCAGCTTCGGCCTGGCTGTGCAGGTAGGTCATCGAAGCCCGTGCCACATGGGCGCCAGCGCGGGGTTCGGCCCAAGGCAAGGAAGGCAGGCCGTGCTCGACGGCGGTGCGCATCAGCTGGTGGTAGGCCGGGTGGAACTCGACCAGGTCGATGCGATGGCCGTAGCGGTCGTGGCTGATGAACTCCGGCTTGTGCGCGTTGGCCAGGAAACCTGCCTGCATCAGCGGCCCCCCCGCCAGGGCGCCATAGGCATCGATCCGCGACTCGGCCCAGCCCGCGCCGAAACGCCGTGACCACTCCTGCAATGGCAGGTCGAGGCGGTACAGGTTGGCGCCGTCGAGGGACGGTGGCTGGTTGGTGACTTCGTGGGTTTCAGCGTACTGGTGCAGGTTCATCGGGGGGCTCCTGGATCCGGGTAGGCTTGAGAGACCCAGTGAAGCACTGCTCGCCGGGGAGTCAAAGGGGCATTAATGACTAAACGTGTGGTGGGGGTGGCGCATGCCTTGGGAATGCATCAGGGCTGACAGGCGGTGCCACCCAGCAAGGCTTGTAGTCCAATTCTCTATCCCCTGTAGGACGCTTCCTAAAGCCCCCCTGCTCCGAAAATACCCGTCTACAGGCTGCTAGGTTCCTGGCTTTCATCCTCAAAAAAGAGGCAAGCCATGAGCATGCGCATGAACATCTTCGGCCGATACCAGGGCCTTGAGGGCGACCAAACCACCACAGGCGCTGTTTGTATTGCCAGCCGGGCCAGGGGCCGCGTGCATGGCCGCAACTGGCTGCTTCAAGGCGACCCGACCACACCCTGCCCGCTCTGTGGACAAGCGGGCACCATCATCGAGGGCGAATCTCGTTGGCGGCAGGACGACATACCCACTGCTCTGGATGGAGCGCTGGTGCAATGCGGGTGCCCATCGGGCAGCAATCGCCTGGTTGCAAGTGGATATGCACCTGCGCCGCCGCGCAGGGCGCCTGCACCTGAGCCTGTTCATGAGGCACCACCACAGGCCCAAGCGAGTAACCAAGTAAGCAGCAGCTATCAACCTGGGGCGCATCAGCCCTCAAAAACAGCGCAGGGCGTGGAGCCTGGCTTCTACATCGTTCCGCGCTGCATGACGTATCAGGAAGTCTTGGCAGAACTCGGCGCGCCGCAGGCCAACCTGCCTAGCTCGATTCTGGAACGACTGAACCCGACCTATCAGCGTGGGTTCAAGGCAGGTGAGATCTTTGTCATTGGCGACGGGTTGCAGCGGCCGGTGTGTACGCGTGAAGAACTGACTGCAATGAGTGCGGCGAAACAGGCGCGGGAAGCGTTGGCGAGCCTGACGCCAGAAGAGGCCGAGTTCATGATGCGCCATCAGGCCGAGATTGCCGGGCTGCTCAGCGATGTGAGCCTGGCGATGGGGGTAAGTGAGGCGATGGTTGGCAAGTCGCTGGATGAACTCAGCGACATACTGCGAAAAATTGAAGACCTGCATAAAGATCAATTCATCAAGCATGGGCACCTTAGGCACCCTGAGTTCTTTGCGGAACGTCAAAAACTGTTCACGCAACTGAGTGCAAACTTAAAAGCCACCCTTTTAAACAAACGCCTCAACCTTGGAAATCATGAAAACCTCCGCCGGGATTTAGGTATATCGTCAAGAAGCTTAGTACACCACTGGCGTAAAGCAGGGGCGCCGAGCCACATCCCTGGTTACTCGACACATTTGGACAAGCTGGCCAAAATGGCTAAATATTTAAAAACCGGAGGGCGTATTGGCACTGCTATCGGCGGTAGCGGAGCTGCTATGAAAATTTCTGAGGTGTGCAAAGAGGGCAACACACATGCCTGTAAAAAAGTCAGCGTTACTGAGGCAGGTAATTTTTCCGGTGGCTTAGCGGGTGGCTGGTTGGCAGGAAAACTCGCGGGCAGGATTTCTGCGAAGGTTTGCTGGAGAGTCGGACCCTACGCCGTTGCATGTGGAATAGTGATCACTGGTGGAGGCGCCTTGGCCGGCAGCATCGGTGGTATGGAAGCAGGCGAGGAGCTAGGCGAACTAGTCTTCGAGGTCTTTGGAGATGATTGATCACCTTGACGTAAAAATAAGATTATTTCTGTTAGGCGCTCCTATCTGCCTCGCTTTAATCGGGCTTGTAGCTGACCTTCACATCGCCTGTTCTCGCCAATATAAAGAAATGACCTCAGCACTCCAACGTAGCGCGTGCCTTCCATTTGCGACCGGCATGTGGGGAGAGCAAAGAATTGGTTCCAGAATTCTAGTTATTTCTGTAATCGCCGGTGCCATTGGATCCCCCGCCTCCAGCATTCGCCTTGGGCTATTGGATGAGCAAGACCACTTACAATTCCCCAGGTATTTAAGAAGAAAAATACTCATTGCATCTTCGCTAAATACTGTTGGCATTGCCTGGGTAGCGGCATATTACCTAATGAAGCTGATCAAATGAGACACAAACATGTTTCAGAAAAAGCTGAGCGCACAGCTAATTCGCGGGTTTACCCGCGAAGGGGCCGGTACAGCCAATACAAAAGTCAGCGCATCAAGCCCAGCTCGGCATCATCCAGCAGCGCCTTGGCCATGGCTGCGAAGTAATGCGATGCCCACATCATTTGCTGGTCGCCATCCATCAAACCGGTCAGCGACAAGTCCCGTGCATAGCCCATCAACTCGGAGGCCTGCTCGCGGGCGCTGCGGCAGGGGATGCCTTCGGCTATGCGGAACAGAGGATGGGTTTGGCCTTCGCCTTGGTAGAAATAGGTTACGCCTGGGGTGGTTTTGGTTTCGTCGGTCATCGATTGGGCACCATATCGTTATGTGCCACCCGTCAGTTTCCACACGTTGGGGTGACAGCTGCACACGGAGTGGAAATCCAGGCATATGGCAAACCCGGTAGGCGAAAGCCTCCCGCGTACAGCTGTCATGACAACAAGCACCATATGTACTGCCAGGTTTCCACACCCGATCGCTGAACCGTCAGCGACAGGCAAAGCCTAGAGGGCGGGATTTGCAGGAACAATCAGATGCGTGTCGACAGAGGTTGTAGGGTATTTCGCAGGAGGGTGGAGTTGCCAGCCCCGAGCCGTAGGAAGAGTCTGAAATCATCGTAGCCAATGAATCTCTTGGGGCCGCTTTGCGGCCCTTCGCAGGCACGCCCGCGAAGGGCTGCAAAGCAGCCCCAATAAAAACCTACAGCGAACGCCTCGTCTGTTGGATATTCGGAGTCATCTGCACCTGCGAAATCGCCATGTTCAAACTCAACTCAAACCGGCTCCCCAACCCGCGCGTTGACTCATGCGCCAACCGCGCCCCCAGCAACTCCCCCATCTGCCGGCAGATCGACAAACCAATCCCCAAACCGCCATACCGCCGGGTCATCGAACCGTCGACCTGGAAGAACCGCTGATAGAGGGTCGACTGCTCCAGGTCATCGAAGCCGATCCCGCTATCACTGACGGTAAAGGTCAAGGCCAGGTCGCCCGGCCCCAACCGGCGGCCGCGCACCTGGATCATCACCCCGCCCTGATGGGTGAACTTCAAACCGTTGTCCACCAGGCAGCCCAGGCACTGGGCCAGTTTCTGCCCGTCACCCAGCAGCCCGTCCGGCAGGTCGGCCGGTATGTCCAGGCTCAGGTACAAGCCTTTGCGCAGGGCCTGCCCTGCATAACCAGCGCGCAAGCCCTGCAGCAGCGCACGCAGACTGAACGGCGTCGGCTGCGCACGCAGGCGGCCGGCCTGCAGTTCGGACAGGGTGAGAATGGCGTCGACCATGTCCATCATGCCTTGCGCCGACCCCACCGCCGTGCGGTGGTATTGGGCCATTTCGGCGTCCATCGGCAGGGTGTGCATCAGCTCCAGCGAGCCGATCACGCCATTCATCGGGGTGCGCAGCTCATGGGTCACGCTGGCCAGGAACTCGTCTTTCAGGCGGTTGCTCCTGGCCAACTGCAGGTTGAGTTGCTCCAGCGTGCGCCCGGTCTCGCGCAAGGTCTGCGCCTGCTGCTCACGCAGGCTGTTGATGCGGTCCGCCAGCGCCAGCGACAGCAATGCCACCTCCAGCGCTGAACCCAACTGGCTGGCATACATGGTGATGAATACATTTGGCAGATAGCCCAGCACCATCAAGGTGTTGACCAGGCCGCCAAGCAGGAACGCCGTCCAGGCGATGATGAACCAGCGCGCCACGCGCAAGCCCCGCCACCAGGCGTACAAGCCAGCGCTGAAGATGCTGACGGTGAACAGTAATGCCAGCAGCGTGGCCATGCGCAGGGCAATGCCGTAGGGCATGCTCACCGCCAGCACCATGACCAGCGCACCGCCCAGCATCAGTAGCTGCAGCAGCCGGTCGAAGCCACGACTGATGTTGCCCAGTTGCAGGAAATGCCGGGCGAACTGGCAGCCGAACAGGCCTGCTGCACCAATGAACAGCGGCGTCGAGGCGTTCGCCCACCAAGGGCTGTCGGGCCAGAAGTAGGCCACGCCCGCACCGTTCACCGACACCTGGTACAAACCGAACGAGGCAATATAGAGGATGTAGTAGAGGTAGCTGACGTCACGCACGCTGAGGTAGATGAACAGGTTGTACACCAGCATCACCAGCAACACGCCGTAGATCATTCCCAGCACATACAAGCGGGTGGGCTGCTCCTCCATGTAGGCCTCGGGGGACCAAAGCGCCAGCGGCGCCTGCACCGAGCCCTGGCTGTGCAGGCGCAGATAGGCGGTGGTTACCTGCCCAGGCGGCAGCTGCAATTCGAACAGGTAGTTGTTCTGCCGGATCTGGCGGCTGTCGTAGGGCAAGGCATCGCCGGTGCGCTGGGCCAGGTGAAAGCCACCCCTGCCGTCGGACAGGTACAGTTCGAGGTGGTCCAGCGGCGGATAGGCCAGCTCAAGCAGCCATTGCCGTGGGGCAGCGCTGGGCGCGCCAACCGGGCGCAGCTCGACCTTGAGCCAGAACACCGAGGTGGAGTAACCGGCATTCAGCACGTCTTCGTGGTGAGGTTTGAAGTATTTGGCGAACCCGGGGGCACTCACCTGGGCGATGCTGGCACTGCCATCGAGGTCTTCGTAAACCTGCATGGCTTTGCCCAACGGAAGATGCCGGGTAGCGTCGTCGAAATCGACCGCTCCGGCCAGCACGGGCAGCAAGCCCAAAAGCACAATCAGCAAATAGCGCATACAGCCCCAGCATGGCCTGTCCAGTCGCGTCGCGTTAGCCTCCCATCCGTTTGAGACGACGTGATCCGGCAGCACCCGTTTGTCGAGTTATCCGAGCACTCTAGCATAGCTTCGCAACCTGGCAATCGGCCATCTCAAAAACCGAAGAAAAGGCTCTAAATCAATACTTTCAGAAGAACACCAATCAAAAATCTGACCAATCGATCAGTAAAACGCGTTTGTCGGACGATCCGCCCAAACAGGTTTGGTGGTAAGCTCGCCGACCATGAATACCTACAGCTCCCGCCCCGTTGTCCTCTGTCTCTCCGGCCACGACCCTAGTGGCGGCGCCGGCCTGCAGGCAGATATCGAAGCCCTGATCGCGCAAGGCTGTCACGCTGCACCCGCAGTGACCGCCCTGACCGTGCAGGATACCGTCAACGTTTCCGACTTCCGCGTGCTCGACCGCGAGTGGGTACTGGCCCAGGCCAATGCCGTACTGGCCGACTCCACGGTGGCCGCAGTCAAACTGGGCATGCTCGGTTCGATCGAAATGGTCGACACCGTCGCCGAACTGCTGGCCGCCCACCCGTACCTGCCGCTGGTCTGCGACCCGGTGCTGCGTGCCGGCGGCGGTGGCCGCCTGGGCAAGGACGAAGTCGGCTACGCCGTGCGCGAACGCCTGCTGCCGCTGGCGACCATCGCCACGCCGAACCTGCCCGAAGCCCGCATCCTCGCCGAACTGCCTGAAGGCACCGCCGACGAATGTGCCGAAAAGCTGCTGCCGTTCTGTAGACACCTGCTGATTACCGGCGGTCACGGCGACGAAGACGAAATTCACAACCGCCTGTACACCCAGGACGGTCAGCACCACACCTGGACCTGCCAGCGCCTGCCGGGCAGCTACCACGGTTCGGGCTGCACCCTGGCCAGCGCCCTGGCTGGCCGCCTGGCGCTCGGCGAGCAGCTGGAAAGCGCCGTGCGCAGCGCCCTGGACTACACCTGGCGCACCCTGCGTGACGCCGAACAGCTGGGCAGGGGCCAGTTCGTGCCGCGCCGCCTGCCCCTGGACTTCTGCTCCTGATACGAGGCCTTCGATGAAGCTACGCGGTCTGTACGCAATCACCGACAGCCAGCTGCTCGCTGGCCGTTTCCTGTCCCATGTCGAAGCGGCCCTGGAAGGTGGCGTGTGCCTGCTGCAGTACCGCGACAAAAGTGACGACGCGGCGCGCCGCCTGCGTGAAGCCGAAGGGCTGATGAAGCTCTGCGAGCGCTACGGCACCCAGCTGCTCATCAACGATGACGCCGAACTGGCCGCGCGCCTGGGCGTTGGCGTACACCTGGGCCAGACTGACGGCCCGCTGACCCCGGCCCGCGCCCTGCTCGGCCGCCGGGCGATCATCGGCTCCACCTGCCACGCCAGCCTCGAGCTGGCCGCCCAGGCCGCCAGTGAAGGCGCCAGCTACGTCGCCTTTGGCCGCTTCTTCAATTCCGTTACCAAGCCGGGCGCGCCCGCCGCCAACGTTGAACTGCTGGAGCAGGCGCGTGCCCAGGTGAAACTGCCGATTGCCGTGATCGGCGGCATCACCCTCGACAACGCCGCCCCGCTGGTCGCCCACGGTGCCGACCTGCTGGCGGTGATCCATGGCCTGTTCGGTGCCGACAGCGCGCAAGAAGTCACCCGCCGCGCCCGCGCCTTCAACGCCTTGTTCGCATCCTGATTTCGAGAGAACCTTTCATGTCCCGTTCCGAAGACCTGTTCGCCAAAGCCCAGAAGCACATCCCAGGCGGGGTCAACTCGCCGGTCCGCGCCTTCAAGAGCGTTGGCGGCACGCCACTGTTCTTCAAGCATGCCGAAGGCGCCTACGTCGTTGACGAGGACGACAAGCGCTACGTCGACTACGTCGGCTCCTGGGGCCCGATGATCCTTGGCCACGGCCACCCGGACGTGCTGGACTCGGTACGCAAGCAACTGGAACACGGCCTGTCCTATGGCGCACCCACCGCCATGGAAACCGACATGGCCGACCTGGTCTGCTCGCTGGTACCATCCATGGAAATGGTCCGCATGGTGAGCTCGGGCACCGAAGCCACCATGAGCGCCATCCGCCTGGCCCGTGGCTACACCGGCCGTGACGCCATCATCAAGTTCGAAGGCTGCTACCACGGCCATTCCGACAGCCTGCTGGTAAAAGCCGGTTCCGGCCTGCTGACCCAAGGCGTGCCAAGCTCGGCCGGCGTGCCGGCAGACTTTGCAAAGCACACCCTCACCTTGCCGTTCAACGACATTGCCGCGGTCGAAAAAACCCTGGCCGAGGTCGGCCAGACCGTGGCCTGCATCATTGTCGAGCCCGTGGCCGGCAACATGAACTGCGTCCCCCCAGCGCCGGGCTTCCTTGAAGGCCTGCGCGAGCAGTGCGACAAACACGGCGTGGTACTGATCTTCGACGAAGTGATGACAGGCTTCCGCGTCTCCCTGGGCGGCGCCCAAGGCCACTATGGCATCAAGCCGGACCTGTCCACCTTCGGCAAGATCGTCGGTGGCGGCATGCCGGTCGGCTGCTTCGGCGGCAAACGCGAAATCATGGGCTGCATCGCCCCGCTCGGCCCGGTCTACCAGGCCGGCACCCTGTCGGGCAACCCGCTGGCCATGGCCGCCGGCCTGACCACCCTGAAGCTGATCAGCCGCCCGGGCTTCCACGCCGAGCTGACCGACTACACCAGCCGCATGCTTGATGGCCTGCAACAACGTGCCGATGCCGCTGGCGTACCGTTCGTCACCACCCAGGCCGGCGCCATGTTCGGCCTGTACTTCAGCGGCGCCGACGACATCGTCACGTTCGAAGACGTGATGAGCAGCGATGCCGAACGCTTCAAGCGCTTCTTCCACCTGATGCTGGAAGGCGGCGTGTACCTGGCACCGAGCGCGTTCGAGGCGGGCTTCACCTCCATCGCCCACGGCGACAAGGAGCTGCAGATCACCCTGGATGCAGCTGAAAAGGCCTTTGCTGCATTGAAGTAATTGCCAGCCTGCACCGGCCTCTGTGGGAGCGGGCTTGCCCCGCGAAGAGGCCGGTACAGGTAATAATTACGCATGCACAATCAGCTGACTTCCCCAACCAAGCAGAAATTCGAGTAAAACTTTGTAAGGTTGGCGCTGCTTATCCCATAATGTGCCACCAGAGACATTGGCCGCAGCTTTGCAGAGGTAAGTCGATCCCCATGAACCGCACCGGCCGCGCCCTGACCCTGGGCTGCCTGTTGCTTCTTCAGCCCCTGCTGGCCTTGGCGGAGGGCGGTAACTCGTTGCTGATTCCGGCGACGGGCCGCTGCACCTTGAATGTTCAGCCTGAAGACCTGGCAAACGCCCTCAAGGCCTGCGAGCAGACGGCTACCGCGGGGGATGCCCAGGCGCAATTCGAACTGGGCGAGTACTACTACACGCAAACGCCGAAAAACCTCGACAAAGCCCTGGACTGGTTCCAGAAGGCTTCGCTGCAAGGCCAGGCCGACGCCCAGTACCGTCTGGGTGCCATGTTCTTCCATGGCGAAGGGGTCAAGGCCAACAACGTGCAGGCCTACATCCTGCTGAAGATGGCCGCGGTCAACGGTGCCGAAGATGCATTGGACATGGCCGACGAAGTGACCGAGCAAATGCCCCGCGACGAGCTGGAGCATGCCACCCAGGTGCTCGGCCAGATTTTCCGCAAATACCTGCTGGAACTGCAGAACGCCGAAGGGCGCACGCCGTTCTCGCCGCTCCCCTGAAGGTTACTTTTCCGGCATTGGCATCGGGAACGGCATCACATTGCCGCCGCCCTTGGCTTCGCTGATCTTTGCCGTGCCCAGGCGCTCGACTTCGTCGATTCGCACGATCGAGTGCATCGGCACGAAACTGCGGATCACCCCCTCGAACTGGCTCTTGAGCTTCTCCTCGCTCGGGTCTACCACCAGCTGCGAGCGCTCGCCGAACACGAACTCCTCGATTTCCAGGAAGCCCCACAGGTCGCTCTGGTAGATCTGCTTGGCATACATCTCGAAGACCTGCCCCTGGTTGAGGAAGATCACTTTATAGATGGCAGGTTCGCGTTTGCTCATGATGGGAGGGATAACACATGCGTAAGAAAAGGCAGGCATGATACCTGCTCCGGCCTCTTCGCGGGTGAACCCGCTCCCACAGGTCATGCACACAACCTGTGGGAGCGGGTTCACCCGCGAAGAGGCCAGAACAGGCAGTACATACCGTTGAACGTTTCAGTGCTTTCGCCACTGGCATTCAAGGGTTATTCTTGAGTTCACACCCATTGCCGTCGAGCGGCTAAAAACGACCTTGAACGCACCCATAGAACCCCATCGTTTCATCCTCGAGCCCTTCGAGGCCCACCGTTTCGCCAACCTGTGCGGGCAGTTCGACGAGCACTTGCGCCTGATCGAACAGCGCTTGGCCATCGAAATCCGCAACCGCGGCAATCAGTTCGAACTGATCGGCGAACCCAAGACCACCTCTGCGGCCGAACAGTTGCTGCGCCGTCTCTACCGCGAGACCAAGGCAACCGACCTGTCGCCGGAAACCGTGCACCTGTACCTTCAGGAGTCGGCTGTCGAGAACATCGACAACCCGGCCGTGAACGAAGTCAGCGTGTCGCTGCGTACGCGCAAGGGCAACATCCGCCCACGCGGGCTCAACCAGCAGCGCTACGTGAAGGAAATCCTGGCAAACGACATCAACTTCGGCATCGGCCCGGCCGGTACCGGCAAGACCTACCTTGCCGTCGCCTGCGCGGTGGATGCGCTGGAACGCGAACAGGTGCGCCGCATCCTGCTGGTGCGCCCGGCGGTCGAGGCAGGCGAAAAGCTTGGCTTCCTGCCCGGTGACCTGGCGCAGAAGATTGACCCGTACCTGCGCCCGCTGTACGACGCCCTGTACGAAATGCTCGGTTTCGAGCACGTGGCCAAGCTGATAGAGCGCCAGGTGATCGAGATCGCCCCGCTGGCCTACATGCGTGGCCGCACCCTGAACAACAGCTTCATCATCCTCGACGAAAGCCAGAACACCACGCTGGAACAGATGAAAATGTTCCTCACCCGCATCGGTTTCGGCTCCACGGCGGTGATCACCGGTGACATCACCCAGGTCGACCTGCCACGTGGCACCAAGTCCGGCCTGGCACACGTCATCGAGGTGCTGAAGGACGTTCCAGGCATCAGCTTTACCCACTTCCAGCCCAAAGATGTGGTTCGTCACCCACTGGTGCAGCGTATTGTCGAAGCCTACGACCGCTTCGAAGCCAACCAGGCCAAGCCCGAGGCGCCCGGCAAAAATGCTTGAACTTGATATCCAACGGGCCACGGACGCTGCCGCCCCGGATGACGCCGCCTTCCGCCGCTGGTGCGAACTGGCCCTGCGCCAGCGCAGCGCCGACTCGGAAATGACCATTCGCCTGGTCGAGGACGCCGAAGGCCGTGAGCTGAACCACACCTACCGGCATAAAGATTACGCGACCAATGTGCTGTCGTTCCCGGCCGATGTACCCGACGACCTGCTCGATATCCCGTTGCTGGGCGACCTGGTGATCTGTGTAGCAGTGGTCGAGCGCGAAGCGGCCGAACAAGGCAAGTCGCTGGAGGCCCACTGGGCGCACCTGGTCATTCACGGTTGCCTGCATCTGCTCGGCTATGACCACATCGATGATGAGGAAGCCGAAGAAATGGAAGGCCTGGAACGGGAATTGCTGGCAGAACTGGGTCACCCCGACCCGTATGCCGACGATGAAACCGACTCAATCACACACTGAAACACGAAGGATCACGAGAACCGCCATGAGCGAAGATCGATCGAGCAACGGGCAAAAGTCCTGGCTGGGCAAACTGACCCAGGCTTTTGCCCATGAGCCGAAAAACCGCCAGGAGCTCCTTGAGTTGCTGCGCGAAGCCCATCAGAACAAACTGCTGGACAGCGAAGCGCTGACCATCGTCGAAGGCGCCATCCAGGTCGCCGACCTGCAGGTGCGCGACATCATGGTGCCGCGCTCGCAGATGAACAGCATCAAGGCAGGCCAGTCGCCTCGCGAGTTTCTGCCAGCGGTGATCGACGCCGCGCACTCGCGCTACCCGGTGATCGGCGAAAGCCACGACGATGTGCTCGGGATCCTGCTCGCCAAAGACCTGCTGCCGCTGATCCTCAAGGAGAACGGCGACAGTTTCAACATCAAGGACCTGTTGCGCCCGGCCACTTTCGTGCCCGAGTCCAAACGCCTGAACGTGTTGCTGCGCGAATTCCGCGCCAACCATAACCACATGGCCATCGTCATCGACGAATATGGCGGTGTGGCAGGCCTGGTGACCATCGAGGACGTGCTGGAGCAGATTGTCGGCGATATCGAGGACGAGCACGACGTCGAGGAAGACAGCTACATCAAGCCGCTGCCCAGCGGTGACTTCCTGGTCAAGGCGCTTACCCCGATCGAAAACTTCAACGAGTTCTTCGACAGCGAGTTCTCCGATGACGAGTTCGACACGGTCGGCGGCCTGGTGATGAGCGCCTTTGGCCACCTGCCCAAGCGCAACGAAACCACCGAGATCGGGTCTTACAAGTTCCGTATTCTCAACGCCGACAGCCGGCGGATACACTTGCTGCGCCTGACCCCGATCACCCGTTAAGGACAAACATGCGTTGGATCACCCGCCCCGGCTGGCCCGGTAACCTGCTGGCCCTGGCGGCCGGTGCTTCCACCCTTCTGGCCCTGGCGCCGTTCGACATCTGGCCGCTGGCCATATTGTCCATCGCCGTGCTCTACCTCGGCCTGCGCGAGCTCAGCCCGCGCCAGGCCATGTGGCGGGGCTGGTGGTTCGGTTTCGGCCTGTATGGCGCCGGCACCTGGTGGATCTACGTCAGCATGAACACCTACGGCGGCGCCTCGCCGCTGTTGGCGATCCTGCTGCTGTTGGCGTTCTTCGCTGCGTTGGCCTGGTTCTTTGCCCTGCCCACCTGGCTGTGGGCGCGCTGGCTGAGGCGCAATGAAGCGCCACTGGCCGACGCGCTGTGCTTCGCCGCCCTGTGGCTGCTGCAAGAGGCCTTCCGCGGCTGGTTCCTGACCGGCTTCCCTTGGCTCTACGCCGGCTACAGCCAGCTGGACGGCCCGCTGGCCGGCCTGGCACCGCTGGGCGGCGTATGGCTGGTTTCTTTCGCCCTGGCGCTTACAGCAGCCCTGCTGTGCAACCTGCACCGCCTGCGCACCCGCCCCTCGTTCCTGGCCGTCGCCTGCCTGCTGTTACTGGCCCCGTGGGCACTGGGCCTGGCACTCAAGGGCCATGCCTGGACCAAACCGGCAGGCGACCCGCTGAAAGTGGCAGCCATTCAGGGTAACGTCGAGCAGGACCTGAAATGGGACCCGGCACACATCGACGCGCAACTGGCGCTGTACCGTGACCTGAGCTTCAGCTCCAAACCTGTGGACCTGCTGGTCTGGCCTGAAACCGCGGTGCCGGTGCTCAAGGACCAGGCCCAGGGTTACATCGACGTGATGGGCCGCTTCGCCGCCGAGCGTCATTCGGCGCTGATCACAGGCGTGCCGGTGCGTGAAGTGGTGCATCACCAGCGCCGCTACTACAACGGCATTACCGTCACCGGTGAAGGCGATGGCACCTACCTCAAGCAGAAGCTGGTGCCGTTTGGCGAATACGTGCCGCTGCAGGACATGCTGCGGGGCATGATCGAGTTCTTCAACCTGCCCATGTCCGACTTCGCTCGCGGGCCTGAAGACCAGCCGCTGTTGCAGGCCAAGGGCTATCAGGTTGCGCCGTACATCTGCTACGAAGTGGTCTACCCCGAGTTTGCCGCAGGCCTGGCCGCACGCAGCGACCTGCTGCTGACCATCAGCAACGACACCTGGTTCGGCAAATCGATAGGCCCCTTGCAGCACTTGCAGATGGCACAGATGCGCGCACTGGAAGCCGGCCGCTGGATGATCCGCGCCACCAACAACGGCGTGACTGCCCTGATCGACCCGTTTGGCCGCATTACCACGCAAGTGCCGCAATTCCAGCAGGCGGTGCTGTATGGCGAAGTGGTGCCGATGCAGCAATTGACGCCATACCTGAAATGGCGCTCGTGGCCGCTGGCGATCGTCTGTGTGCTGCTGCTGGGCTGGGCGTTGCTGGCAGGGCGCATAGCCAAAACCGTCTGATGATGCTGCCTGTGAAGGCCTCTTCGCGGGCTTGCCCGCTCCCACAGGGACTGCGCACGCCTCGAAGGCTGCGCTAATTCTGTGGGAGCGGGCAAGCCCGCGAAGAGGCCGTCACAGGCAGCACAAGGTTCAATAGAAGAGCCGATACCCCACCAACCCCACCACTTCATTAAGCAGCTGCCCGCTCTGCCACATCGCCCGGCTCTCCGGCAGCAGCCCGGCAAACGGCCGCGCATGATCGCGCCCCAGGAACCCCACCGGCGCCGGCACCACCTCGAATCCCGCTTGCTCAAAGCTCCAGCGCGAGCGCTGCATGTGCCAGGCTTGGGTCACCACCACTACGCGACGAATGCCCAACGGTTGCAGCACCTTAGCCGTGAGCTGGGCATTTTCCCAGGTCGTGCGGCTAGCCTCTTCGCGCCACTTCACCTCGACCGCAAAGTCCTCCTGCAGCCGATCCGCCATTAACCGCGCCTCGCTCGGCGGCGTGCCATAGTGCAGCCCACCGCTGGTCAGCACCGGCAAACCTGAGGCCTTGGCCAGCTGCGCGGCAAAGCGCAGACGCTCCAGCGCCGTGGCCGTAGGCTGGTCGCTACCGCCCCAGGCCGGGTCACCGCGCTCACGCCCCGCACCTAGCACTACAATGGCATCCGCCCGGCTCGCCAGGGCGCCCCAGTCGCCCACGGCCAACGGCGGCTCGCTTTCCAGCATACGGGCGGTTTCCTGTACCACCAGCGGCAGGCTCATCAGCCACAGCCCACCAAGCCCCACGGCAAAGCACAGCGCCGCCAATCGTGGCCGCCGCGCACGCAGCCACCAGGCCGCAAGCAGCAGCAGGAACAGGATGCCGGGCGGCATCAGCCATTGTTTGATGAAGAATCGGATCGGCATCGGCCACACCTCCTTGGCAGGGGTGCAGCCTAAAAGGATCGACGCCGGTCAACAAGGGTGCGACCGGCGCCAATCGTGAGCTGTGTGGTTGTGTGATATTGCAGAACCGGCGCGCGATGGCCTGCGGCTGGCATCCTGAACGGCTAGCGATGTGGCAGCGTCCTGGATCTCGCCGCATTGGCGGGGCGTTTCTTGTCCTTGAGCCAGATGATCTTGGCCGATGTCGGCTCCGCTTGTGGGTAACTGCCGGCACAGGCACTTGGGCGCTCCGGGATTGCATCCAGGTAGGCCTTGATCACTTCGAACTCGGCGTGGCTCAGGCCGCGCAATTCCAGCTCGGCTGGCATCTCGTCACGCAATCGCACCGAGGTCCTGGCCGCTTCCAGTGCCAGGCCAAGCCGGTCGATCAGGCGCTCGTAAAGCTCCGGCTTGATTGCGGGTAGCTGCGTCTCTCCCATCCGTTCACCTCATTGAAGATAAAGAATATCTCCCCCCACACCTGAGCTTAGCGGCGCAATGAAAAGCAGCCGCCTGCCGCGACCAGCGGGCATTCGCAACGAAGGTTTCCCACGATACGCAACGCTGCTGTATGCTACGGCGTTCACTCTAAACGACACCGGAGTACCGGTTGCAGCGAGGTTCCGCTGCCTGGAACAAGGTCTCTTCTCTCTCAGCCAAAAGTAGCCATGCACGAACAATACACGCCCCGTGATATCGAAGCCGCCGCCCAGAACTTCTGGGACGAGCAACAATCGTTCGCTGTTACCGAACAGCCAGGCAAAGACACCTACTATTGCCTATCGATGTTCCCGTACCCGAGCGGCAAGCTACACATGGGCCACGTGCGCAACTACACCATCGGCGACGTGATTGCCCGCTACCAGCGCATGCTGGGCAAGAACGTCCTGCAGCCGATGGGCTGGGACGCTTTCGGCATGCCCGCGGAAAACGCGGCGATGAAAAACAACGTCGCCCCGGCCAAGTGGACCTACGAAAACATTGATTACATGAAGACCCAGCTCAAGAGCCTGGGCCTGGCCATCGACTGGGCACGTGAAGTGACCACCTGCAAGCCCGACTACTACCGTTGGGAGCAGTGGCTGTTCACCCGCCTGTTCGAGAAAGGCATCATCTACCGCAAGAACGGTACCGTGAACTGGGACCCGGCGGACCAGACCGTACTGGCCAACGAGCAGGTCATCGACGGCCGTGGCTGGCGTTCGGGCGCGCTGATCGAGAAGCGCGAAATCCCGATGTACTACTTCCGCATCACCGACTACGCCGACGAGCTGCTGGAAAGCCTCGACGAGCTGCCGGGCTGGCCTGAGCAGGTCAAGACCATGCAGCGCAACTGGATCGGCAAGTCGCGCGGCATGGAAGTACAGTTCCCGTACGACCAGGCCAGCATCGGCCACGAAGGCACCTTGAAGGTCTTCACCACCCGCCCGGACACACTGATGGGCGCGACTTACGTCGCCGTTGCCGCCGAGCACCCGCTGGCCACCCAGGCTGCCCAGGGCAACCCGGCGCTGCAGGCGTTCATCGACGAGTGCAAGAGCGGCAGCGTTGCCGAAGCCGACATGGCCACCCAGGAGAAGAAGGGCATGGCCACTTCCCTGCTGGTCGAGCACCCGCTGACCGGCGAGAAGCTGCCGGTATGGGTCGCCAACTACGTGCTGATGCACTACGGCGATGGCGCGGTAATGGCCGTGCCGGCCCACGACGAGCGCGACTTCGAGTTCGCCCACAAGTACAAGCTGCCGGTCAAGGCCGTGGTGCGCACCAGCGCTGGTGATGAAGTCGGCAACGAATGGCAGGCCGCCTATGGCGAGCACGGCCAGCTGATCAACTCCGGTGAATTCGACGGCCTGGACTTCGCCGGTGCATTCGACGCCATCGAAGCCGCCTTGATCCGCAAGGAACTGGGCAAGTCGCGTACCCAGTTCCGCCTGCGCGACTGGGGCATCAGCCGCCAGCGCTACTGGGGCTGCCCGATCCCGATCATCCACTGCCCGTCCTGCGGCGACGTGCCGGTGCCGGAAGACCAACTGCCGGTCACCCTGCCCGAGAACGTGGTGCCGGACGGCGCCGGTTCGCCACTGGCGCGCATGCCTGAGTTCTATGAATGCAGCTGCCCGAAATGCGGTACTGCAGCCAAGCGCGAAACCGACACCATGGACACCTTCGTCGAATCGTCCTGGTACTTCGCCCGTTACGCCTCGCCGAACTACGACAAGGGCCTGGTCGATCCGAAAGCCGCCAACCACTGGCTGCCGGTAGACCAGTACATCGGCGGTATCGAACACGCGATCCTGCACCTGCTGTATGCGCGCTTCTTCCATAAGCTGATGCGCGACGAAGGCCTGGTCACCTCGAACGAGCCATTCAAGAACCTGCTGACCCAGGGCATGGTGGTCGCCGAAACCTACTACCGCGTGGCCAGCAATGGCGGCAAGGACTGGTTCAACCCGGCCGATGTCGAGATCGAGCGCGATGCCAAGGCCAAGATCATCGGCGCCCGCCTGAAGACCGACGGCCTGCCGGTGGAAATCGGCGGCACCGAGAAGATGTCGAAGTCGAAGAACAACGGCGTCGATCCGCAATCGATGATCGAAGCCTACGGCGCCGACACCTGCCGCCTGTTCATGATGTTCGCCTCGCCGCCCGACATGAGCCTGGAGTGGTCCGACTCCGGCGTCGAGGGTGCCAGCCGCTTCCTGCGCCGTGTCTGGCGCCTGGCCCAGGCTCACGTCAGCCAAGGCCTGCCGGGCAAGCTGGATATCGCTGCCCTGGACGACGCACAGAAGGTCATCCGCCGCGCCATCCACGCAGCCATCAAGCAGGCCAGCACCGATGTAGGCCAGTTCCACAAGTTCAACACTGCCATCGCCCAGGTGATGACCGTGATGAACGTGCTGGAAAAGGCCCCTCAGGCCAGCGAACAGGACCGCGCCCTGCTGCAGGAAGGCCTGGAAGCCGTCACCCTGCTGCTGGCACCGATCACCCCGCACATTTCTCACGCGCTGTGGCAGCACCTCGGCCATGCAGGGTCGGTGATCGATGCCGCCTGGCCGAGCGTCGACGAACAGGCACTGGTGCAGGACACCGTTACCCTGGTGGTTCAGGTCAACGGTAAACTGCGCGGCCAGGTCGAGATGCCTGCCGCGGCCAGCCGCGAAGAAGTCGAAGCCGCCGCCCGCAGCAACGAGAATGTCCTGCGCTTCATCGATGGCCTCACCATCCGCAAGGTCATCGTGGTACCGGGCAAGCTGGTCAACATCGTCGCCAACTGATGAAAACGCCCACCCGCAGTGGCTGCGGGTGGGCGGAACAGGCCCACAAGGGAGCAACAACATGATCAAACGCAATTTGCTGGTAATCGGCCTGGCGGTCATGCTCAGCGCCTGCGGTTTCCAGCTGCGCGGCACCGGCTCTACCGAGCTGAGTGTGAAGGAAATGGATGTCAGTGCACGCAATGCCTACGGCCCGACAGTGGTCGAGCTGCGCAAGGTACTAGAGCGGAGCGGTGTCAACGTGCATGCTGGCGCGCCTTACCGCTTGGTGCTGACCAACGAGCAGGAGCGCGAGCGCTCGGCAACCTACAACAGCGGCAACCGTACCGCCGAGTACGAGCTGACCACCGATCTGAGCTACAGCATCCAGGGCCTGAACAACCTGGAGCTGCTGAGCGACAAGCTGCAGGTACGCAAGATCTACGTGCGTGACGGCTCGAACGTCACCGGTTCCGAGCAGGAAGCCAACCGCGCCCGTGAAGAAATGCGCCGCGACCTGGTCAACGCCATGGTTGTCCGCCTGCAGATGCTGAGCCCGTCCCAGCTGGACGAGCTGCAGCGCAAGGCCGACGAGCGTGCCAAGGCCGAAGCCGACGCACTGGAGGCCGCTCGCCGACAGCAGGCCGAAACGCCTCAGCAGTCGCCGCTAGAAGTGCCGGGCAACTAAGCCCGCGTGGGGCACCCTCGGGTGCCTCACCTGTTTCCCATGAAACTCGCCCCCGCCCAACTCAACAAGCACCTGCAAGGCGCCCTGGCACCGGTCTACGTGGTCAGCGGCGACGACCCGCTGCTGTGCCAGGAAGCCGCTGACGCCATCCGTAACGCGGCACGCCAGCAAGGCTTCGACGAACGCCAGGTATTCAGTGCCGACGCCAACTTCGACTGGGGCACCCTGCTCCAGGCTGGCGCCAGCCTGTCGCTGTTCGCCCAGCGCCGCCTGCTGGAACTGCGCCTGCCCTCGGGCAAGCCCGGTGACAAAGGCGCCGCTGCGCTCATCGAATACTGCGCCAACCCTGCCGAAGACACCTTGCTGCTGGTCAGCTTGCCCAAGCTGGACGGCAGTGCGCAGAAGACCAAGTGGGGCAAGGCCTTGATCGAGGGTGCGCACTGCCAGTTCATCCAGATCTGGCCGGTGGATGTGCACCAGCTGCCGCAGTGGATCAACCAGCGGCTGCAGCAAGCCGGCCTGTCGGCTCAACGTGACGCTGTCGACCTGATCGCTGCGCGCGTGGAAGGCAACCTGCTGGCCGCCGCGCAGGAAATCGAAAAGCTCAAGCTGCTCGCCGATGGCAACCCGATCACCGTGGAAACCGTGCAGGCCGCCGTCGCCGACAGCGCCCGCTTCGATGTCTTCGGCCTGGTCGACGCCATTCTCAATGGCGAAGCAGCACATGCCCTGCGCATGCTCGAGGGCTTGCGTGGTGAAGGCGTGGAACCGCCAGTGATCCTCTGGGCCCTGGCTCGCGAGTTGCGCCAACTGGCCGGGCTGGCCCAACAGTTCAGCCAGGGGGTGCCGCTGGACAAGGCCTTCAGCCAGGCCCGCCCGCCGATCTGGGACAAACGCCGACCGCTGGTCAGCAAAGCCCTGCAACGCTTGTCGGCGCGACGCTGGGCACAGTTGCTGCAGGATGCCCAGCGTATCGATGCGCAGATCAAGGGCCAGGCCGAGGGATCGCCCTGGACGGGTCTTGCGCGCTTGTCGCTGTTGATGGCAGGCCAGCGCCTGGCGCTACCTCCGGAATAGCCGGGGCCGCGAAGCGGCCCTAAGATCCCAGCCATAAACACAATCAATTGGCTCCCCCGTAGCCCAAGCCCTACAGTGCGCCCCGAAACCCCACCCAAACCGGGAAGCCCGCCATGAGCAAAAAGCCGAAAAAGCACGGCCCCAACAAGGCCAAGTCCATCGTTGCCCAACCCCTGTTCCGCTGCCGCCAGGAACGACCGGACAAGGGCAAAGGCAGCTACCGCCGCGAAGCCTTCCAATCGAGAGATTGGGAGGCTTCCTACTTTTTGGCAGCATGAAAGCATCGCAAGCGCAGGCATGGTATGGTCGTCACCTGACCTGCAATTCTGGATCTGTGCATGCTCTTCCGTCTTATCCCCCGTTGGGAAACCCGCCAGCTGATCGCGGCCTCCAGCTTCATCCTGCTTGTGGCCTGCGCGGAAAAGCCCACCGCTGCCGACGCACTGCCGCTGGCCCCTGCCCAACCCGCTCCAGTGGTGACTGTGCCCGGCACAACGCCCGACGTCAGCACTGAAATCCAGCCTCTGCAAACCTTCGCCCAGTGGCAGGCAGGCTTCCGCCAGCAAGCCCTGCAAGCCGGCATCTCGCCGAGCACGTTCGACAGTGCCTTCCTCGGCGTCACCCCCGACATGGACGTGATCAAGGCCGACCGCAGCCAGCCTGAGTTCACCCGCCCGGTGTGGGAATACCTCGACGGCGCCCTGTCGCCTCTGCGGGTACGCAACGGCAAGAAGCTGCTGGAGCAGAACGCCGAGCTGCTGACCCGCCTCGAACAACGCTATGGCGTGGATCGCCAGGTGCTGGTCGCGGTGTGGGGCATGGAAAGCAACTTTGGCCAGTTCCAGGGCAACAAGTCGGTGATTCGCTCGCTGGCCACGCTGGCCTATGAGGGCCGTCGCCCGCAGTTCGCCCAGGACCAGCTCATCGCCGCGCTGCAGATCATCCAGCATGGCGACATCCAGCCCGAGGCCATGCGTGGCTCGTGGGCCGGCGCCATGGGCCAGACCCAGTTCATCCCCACCACCTACAACACCCATGCCGTGGACTTCGACGGTGATGGCCGCCGCGACATCTGGAACAGCACACCGGATGCCCTGGCCTCGACGGCGCATTACCTGCAAAGCTCGGGCTGGAAGCGTGGTCAGCCATGGGGCTTCGAGGTACAAGTGCCAGCTGGTTTCGATTTCTGGCAAGCCGATGGCGCGCTGCGCAAACCGGTGAGCGAGTGGCTGGCAATGGGCGTGAAACTGCCTGCAGGCACGCAGTTGCCCGCCAACAGCAACCAGCTGTCAGCCGCCCTGCTGCTGCCGGCTGGCGCCCGCGGGCCGGCGTTTTTGGTACTGGACAACTTCCGCGCCATTCTGAAGTACAACAACTCTTCGTCCTACGCACTGGCGGTAAGCCTGCTGGGGGACCGCTTCAGCGGCTGGGGCTTCATTGCCGGCAGTTGGCCGAAAGAAGACCTGCCGTTGAGTCGCAGCGAGCGCATGGAGTTGCAGAACTTGTTGAACAGCCGTGGCCATGAGGCCGGGAATGCCGATGGCATCATCGGCGCCAATACCCGCAAGGCCATTCGCACTGCCCAGCAGGGGCTGGGGTGGCCAGCAGATGGCTACCCGACCCACAAGCTGCTTGAGAGCCTGCGTCAGCAATGAGAATGCTGGGGGCGCTCCTACAGCCAACCGCGTAACTGCAAGGTATCGCAATCCCCTGTAGGAGCGGCCTTGTGCCGCGATGGGCTGCAAAGCAGCCCCGACAACCTCAAACCTTGAACAGGTCCTGCTCCAGCACCAGGCTCTGCCGATCACTGTCCAGCCTGACCCGAGCCCCCAGCGGCAAGCACACATTCGGGTCGCAATGCCCACTGCGCCACCCCGCCAGCACCGGCACACCCAGCGGCGCGAAGGTCTCCTCCAGCAACGGCGCCAACGCCGCCGTGGTAATCCCGGCAAAGTCCCCCACCAGCACGCCTTTCACCCCCTCCAGCTTGCCCGCCAGGCGCAACTGGGTCAGCAGCCGGTCGACCCGGTACAACGGCTCGTTGACGTCCTCGATGAACAAGATGCAGCCCTGGGTCTCCAGCTCGGCAAGCGTCCCCATGGTCGCACCCAGCATCGACAGGTTGCCGCCCAGCAGCGGGCCGCTGGCCACACCCGGCAACACACTGCTCAAGGCATAGCCCGCCGGGTGCACAAGCTGCTCGCCTGCCCGTACGTGCCCGCCCAGCTGCGCCAGCAACGATGACTCGGTCGGCGGCAACTTGGCGCCCAGCAGGTCGGCATTGAGCATCCCCCCATGGAAGGTAACCAGCCCGCTATGCCGGTAGATCGCCGTGTGCAGCGCGGTAATGTCGCTGTAGCCGATCAACGGCTTGGGGTTGCGCCGAATCAGCTCGAAGTCGAGCTGGCCGAGCAAGCGCATGCTGCCGTAGCCGCCGCGCATGCAGAGGATGGCGTCGATGGCCGGGTCGGCAAACGCGTCATGCAGGTCCTGCAGGCGCTGTTGATCCGGTCCCGCCAAATAGCCCTGCGCCTGCAGGGCACCCGGGTAGATACGGCAACGATAACCGCGGTCAGCGAACCACTGGCTGACCTTGTGCGTATCCAGACGCGCCGCGCCCGCCGGCGCGACAATGGCAAAGCAGGCGTTAGCCGGCAGCGCAGCTGGCAGGCTGGGTTGGAGGGTTTCGGCGCAATTCATCGCAGCTCCTAGCAGCGCGTGGGGCGCAAATAAAAATGCCGACGCCGCCTGTCGGCGTGCATCGGCATACGTGGCTCTGCTCTTTGATTCAGAGCTTGATCTTGGCTTCGTGAGCTTGCTGGTCAGCATGGTACGAAGAACGCACCAGCGGGCCAGAGGCGACGTTCTTGAAGCCCATCTTGTAACCTTCCTCGGCGAACCAGGCGAAGGTGTCCGGGTGAACGAAACGTTGCACCGGCAGGTGGCTACGCGATGGCTGCAAGTACTGGCCGAGGGTGAGCATGTCGATTTCATGCTCGCGCATGCGGTGCATGACCTCGATCACCTCTTCGTCAGTCTCACCCAGGCCAAGCATAAGCCCCGACTTGGTCGGTACGTGCGGTACCATCTGCTTGAATTTCTGCAGCAGGTCCAGCGACCAGTCGTAATCCGAACCCGGACGCGCGGCCTTGTACAGGCGCGGCACCGTCTCAAGGTTGTGGTTGAACACATCTGGCGGCTCTTGCGCAGTGATCGCCAACGCAACATCCATTCGCCCACGGTAGTCCGGCACCAGGGTTTCCAGCTGCACACCCGGGGACAGCGCGCGAATTTCGCGGATGCAGTCGGCAAAGTGCTGGGCACCGCCGTCACGCAGGTCGTCGCGGTCTACCGAGGTGATCACCACGTACTTCAGGCGCAGGTCGGCAATGGCGACAGCCAGGTTCTTCGGCTCGTCCAGGTCCAGCGGTTTAGGTCGGCCATGGCCAACGTCGCAGAACGGGCAGCGGCGGGTGCAGATGTCACCCATGATCATGAAGGTGGCGGTACCACCGGAGAAGCACTCGCCCAGGTTCGGGCAGGAAGCCTCTTCGCATACGCTGTGCAGCTTGTGCTTGCGCAGCAGTTGCTTGATACGGTCTACCTCAGGCGACACCGGGATACGCACGCGGATCCAGTCAGGCTTTTTCGGCAGTTCGTCAGTAGGGATGATCTTTACCGGGATGCGCGCGACTTTGTCGGCGCCACGCAGTTTGACCCCAGCTTCCACCTTCTTCGGCGCTTGGCGCGGGGTGACATCCTGGGTAGATATCAGGTTCGGCACGGCTTCTTGCACAGTTGTCATATTCAGTCGATTCCGCCCGTGAGGGTCGTCTGCTCAGCGTAGTCGAGGTGCTTGACCAGCTGTCCGCGCAGCCTTGTCCTGACCTCGTCGAGTTCGATCGGACCTGCCAGATCGCGCAGCTGGGTCATGGCCAGCCCCGCATAGCCGCAGGGGTTGATTCGGCGGAATGGCGCAAGGTCCATGTCCACGTTCAGGGCAAGGCCGTGGAACGAACGGCCGTTGCGAATTCGCAGGCCGAGGGAGGCGATCTTCGCTCCATCGACATAGACGCCAGGAGCATCGGGCTTGGCCGATGCCTGCACGTCGTAACTGGCGAGCAGGCCGATCAAGGCCTGTTCGATACGGCTGACCAGCTCGCGTACGCCAAAGCCCAGCCGGCGCACGTCCAGCAGCAGGTAGGCCACCTGCTGACCGGGGCCATGGTAGGTCACCTGGCCACCGCGGTCGGTCTGCACCACCGGGATGTCGCCCGGTACCAGCAGGTGCTCGGCCTTGCCGGCCTGGCCCTGGGTGAAGACCGCGGGGTGCTCGACCAGCCAGATTTCATCCTGGCTGCACGGGCTGCGCTGCTCGGTAAAGCGACGCATGGCCTCCAGCACCGGTTCATAGGGCTGCAGGCCAAGCTCGCGAAAACCGAGACAGGCGGACATCAGAGCACCATTTTCACGATGCCGGTAGCGCGCAGGGCGCTGTTGATATCGTGCAGCTGATCTTCGCTGGTGGCAACGATGTGCAATTGCACGGTGGTGTACTTGCCTTCCTTGCTCTGGCGTTCAGCCAGCGTGGAAAGGTCGACCTTGGCGTGCTTGCTGAGAATCTCGATCACCGTGTCCTTGAAGCCGACAACAGTATCGCCGATTACCTTGATCGGGTAATCAGCGCAAGGGAATTCGATCTTGTGCGACTTGACGTCTGGTTCGCTCATGGCGGAAACGGCCTCGTAAGCCGTGGCAACAACAACGCCCCCGCTAGATACGCGGGGGCATGCAGGTCACGTATCAGTTGAACAACCCGAAGAAGAATAGACGGATGCTATCCCACATACGGCGGAAGAAACCACCTTCCTCGACGCCATCAAGGGCGATCAGGTCGGCGCTGTGAACCACTTTCTCGTCCAGTTTGACTTCCACTTTGCCGATCACGTCACCTTTGGCGATTGGCGCGGTGAGCTGCGGGTTCATGGTCATCGAAGCTTGCAGACGCTTCAATTGGCCTTTAGGCATAGTCATGGTCAGGTCGTCAGCCAGGCCAGCCTTGATCTGGCTGGTGGCGCCTTTCCAGACCGGGGCCTGGGTCAGCTCGGTGCCTTTCTGGTAGAAGGTCTGGGTTTCGAAGAAGCGGAAGCCGTAGGTCAGCAGCTTCTGGGTCTCGGCAGCACGGGACTGCTCGCTGTTGGTGCCAAACACCACGGCGATCAGGCGCTGGCCATCGCGAACAGCCGAAGCCACCATGCAGTAGCCCGCTTCGTCGGTGTGGCCGGTCTTCAGGCCATCGACGGTCTTGTCACGCCACAGCAGCAGGTTGCGGTTAGGCTGCTTGATGTTGTTCCAGAAGAACTCTTTCTGCGAGTAGATGGCGTAGTGGGCCGGATCGACGGTGATGATCGCACGGGCCAGGGTCGCCATGTCATGCGCCGACGAGTAATGCTCCGGGTTCGGCAGGCCGGTGGGGTTCATGAAGTGGCTGTTGCTCATGCCCAGGTCGGCAGCCGTTTTGTTCATCATGTCGGCGAAGGCATCTTCACTGCCTGCGATGTGCTCGGCCAAAGCGACCGAGGCGTCGTTGCCGGACTGGATGATGATGCCATGCAGCAGGTCGCTGACAGTCACCTGGCTACCGACTTTGATGAACATGCGCGAACCGCCAGTACGCCAGGCGTTTTCGCTGACGGTAACCGGGTCGTTCTCACCGATCTGGCCGCGGCGGATGTCCAGGGTGGCGATGTAGGCGGTCATCAGCTTGGTCAGGCTGGCTGGCGGCAGGCGCTCGTCACCGTTGTTCTCGACCAGCACGTTGCCGCTGGACGCGTCCATGAGTACGTAGGACTTGGCTGCCAGTTGCGGTGGCGCCGGCGTCATCTGCTCTGCCGCGAAGGCGGCAGGCGTGATCATCAGCAGTACAGGCAGGCAAAGTCGTTTGGCAAGGTTGGTGATGTTCATCCGTCTCTCGAAAATCGCTAATGGTCTGAGATGTTCCCTGGGCAAGATCATGTGCCCAGCGCCAGTCAGTCTGGTTTTATGGCCGTTGGCCTGGCCCGCGAACGTGCGGCTTTATGTCGCTGCGGGCAAAAGCCGTCATTGTACATGGCCGCGCCCGGCAATTCATGACAAAACCGACAGTTTGGTGTTGCCTTCTTCGCGGGCACGCCCGCGCCCACAGGGTGTCGCATACCCCTGTAGGCGCGGGTGTGCCCGCGAAGAAGACGACGCGGTCAGTCTGCTGTGACCAGCTTGGCCTGCCCCAAGTTCGCCAGGCGGATGCTGTCTTGTGCTTGCTGGATCTCGCCCTGGCTGCCGATCGGCCCCAGGCGCACGCGGTGCAGGGTCTGCTGGTTACGCACGATCGAGCTGATGAACACCGGTGCATTGACCATGGTGCTGAGTTTGGAGCGCAGTAGCTCGGCGGCATCCGGGTTGGCGAAGGCGCCGACCTGAAGGAAGCTGCCACCCGCACCGCCAGGCACATTGTTGCCACCCACCTGCACCGGCACCACCGGCGCCGCATGCTGCTGTGCCGGCGGAGTCCATTGCTCGACACGCCCGGTACTGGCCGGGATCGCCTGGGTCTGGGCCACCTGCGGCTCTTTCAGCACCATCGGCGGCGTCTGCCCACGCTGGGCCCACCACTGCTGCGGGTCGATCCCCTCGACGCGCACATGCGCGGTGCCGGTCTCGGCATAGCCGAGCTTTTTCGCCGCCGCGTAGGACAGGTCGATAATACGGTCGGAATAGAACGGGCCACGGTCATTCACCCGCAGGATCACGCTACGGCCGTTGGCCAGGTTGGTCACCCGCACGTAGGCCGGCAGCGGCAGGGTCTTGTGCGCCGCGCTCATGCCATACAGGTCGTACAGCTCGCCGTTGGCGGTGTTCTGGCCGTGGAACTTGGTGCCGTACCACGATGCGGTGCCCTCGGCGCGGTAATTGCGCGAGTCCTGCATCGGGTAATACGTCTTGCCCAGCACCGTGTAGGGGTTGGCCTTGTAGTTGCCAGTGTGCACGGTCGGCGTGGCATCGGGGATCTTGTTCACATCCACGTCCCACCAGGGCGCGCCGTCCTTGTGGGCCCGGTTGATGTCCAGCCCCGGCTGGGTACGCACCACGTTGCCACTGCTTTGCGGGGTCGGGCGGCTGGATGAACAGCTGGCCAGCACCACGCCAACGGCGAGGCAGGTCAGCAGTTTGAAGGAGTTGGCAGAGATGATTGCGCGCATTACTTGACGCCCCGTGCTTGAACCAGCTGTTGCGCAAGCTGATGCACCGCCATGGCATACATCACGCTGCGGTTGTAGCGAGTGATCGCGTAGAAGTTCTTCAGGCCAACCCAGTACTCGGGACCATTGTCGCCCTCAAGGCGGAAGGCAGTAACCGGCAGATCATCGCGCAGCGAATCATGAACCGACCAGCCAAGCGCGCGCAACTCCCCTACCGTTTTCACCGGCTCGATACCGGTGGTCAGGCCTTGCTCGGCACCTGCACCGTCCACCCAGGCGCGACTGACCACGCCCCCGCCCGCCACCCAGCCATGGCGCTTGAAGTAGCTGGCGACGCTGCCGATGGCATCGTCCGGGTTATTCCAGATATTGATGTGGCCATCGCCGTCGAAGTCCACCGCGTAGTTGCGAAAACTGCTCGGCATGAACTGCGGCAGGCCCATGGCGCCGGCATAGGAGCCTTTGAGCGTCAGCGGGTCGAGCTGCTCATCACGGGCCAGCAGCAGGAACTCGCGCAGTTCCTTGCGGAAAAACTCGGCCCGCGGCGGGTAGTCGAAGCCCAGCGTCGACAGCGCATCGATCACCCGGTAGTTGCCGGTGTTGCGACCAAAGAACGTTTCCACACCGATGATCGAAACAATGTACTGCGCCGGCACGCCGTATTCCTGCTCGGCACGGGCCAGCACGGCTTCGTGCTGGCGCCAGAAGTCCACACCACGGGCAATGCGCGCGTCGGTGAGGAACATCGGCCGGTAGTCCTTCCACGGCTTGACCTTTTCGGCCGGGCGCGAGATGGCGTCGAGGATCGACTGCTTGCGCTGCACTTCACGGAACACGCTCATCAACTGCTCAGGGGCAAAACCATAGTCGCGGCTCATTTCGCCAACGAACTCGGCCACCTGCGGTGAGCCTTGATAATCGCCGGCATGGGCCAGCTGTACAGCGCCGAACAGGCCCACCGCGCCAATCCACGGCGCACAACGGGCAGCCCAGTTACGCACTGCTTGCATGAAATTCTTCACCTTATTCAAACCTGCGCGATCCATTTGCGGTGCGTGTGGATCGACATCAAAACGCCAAACGCTGACAGCAGCGTCACCAACGATGTTCCGCCATAGCTGATGAAGGGTAGCGGCACGCCCACCACAGGCAGAAGGCCGCTGACCATCCCGATATTGACGAACACGTACACAAAGAAAGTCATGGTCAGGCTGCCCGCGAGCAGCTTGCCGAACAGGGTCTGCGCCTGGGCGGTGATCATAAGGCCACGGCCGATCAGCAACAGGTAGACGATCAGCAACAGGCAGATGCCGACCAGGCCGAACTCCTCGCCCAGTACGGCGATGATGAAGTCAGTGTGGCTTTCCGGCAGAAAATCCAGGTGCGACTGGGTGCCGAGCAGCCAGCCCTTGCCGAACACCCCGCCCGAGCCGATCGCCGCCTTCGACTGGATGATGTTCCAGCCCGTGCCCAGCGGGTCGCTTTCCGGGTCGAGGAAGGTCAGTACCCGTTGCTTCTGGTAGTCGTGCATGACGAAAAACCACATCGCCACCGCCACTGGCACCGCCGCCGTCAGCACACTGAGGATCCAGCGCCAGCGCAGGCCCCCCATGAACAGCACAAAGGCGCCGGAGGCGAGAATCAGCAGCGCCGTGCCCAGGTCGGGCTGGCGCACGATCAGGATGAACGGCACGCCAATCAGCACCAGGCTGATCGCCACGTGCTTCAGGTGGGGCGGCAAGGTGCGCTTGGAGAGGTACCAGGCGATGGTCGCCGGCATGATGATCTTCATGAATTCCGAGGGCTGGAAGCGGATCACCCCGGGGATGTTGATCCAGCGCGTGGCGCCCATGGCGTTGTGGCCCATCACGTCCACCACCACCAGCAACAGCACCCCGGTCAAGTACGCCAGCGGCACCCAGCGGGCCATGAAGCGCGGCTCCAGCTGGGCGATGACGAACATCGACACCAGGCCTATGCCGAACGAGGTGGCCTGCTTGAGCAGCAGGTCCCAGTTCTTGCCACTGGCCGAATACAGGACGAACAGGCTGCCGGCCGCAAGGGTCAGCAGAATGATCAGCAAGGGGCCGTCGACATGGATACGCTGCAGAAAGCTGGCGCGCCGACGCATCACATCCTCACTGGAGAGCATGCGATCGAAATTGTTCATCACAGGGCCGATTCCTGGGTAACGGTGGCAGGCGCGAACTCGGGCTTGAGCCGGCCATTTTCGTCGAGCAGCCAGGCGTCCATGATCTGGCGTACCACGGGCGCAGCGACACCCGAGCCGGACTCACCGTTCTCGACCATCACCGATACCACGATTTTCGGGGCTTCGGCCGGCGCAAAGGCGACGAACAGGGCGTGGTCGCGGTGGCGCTCCTGAAGCTTGTTGCGGTCGTACTTCTCGCCTTGCTTGATCGCCACCACCTGGGCGGTACCGCTCTTGCCGGCAATGCGGTACTGGGCACCGGCGGCAGCCTTGCGCGCAGTGCCGCGGGCGCCGTGCATTACCTGCTCCATGCCATGGGTGACCTTGGCCCAGTCGGACTTGTCACGCAGCACGATGTTTTCCATAGGGTTGTCGTCCACAGGCTGCTGGCCTTCGATGGTCTTGGCCAGGTGCGGGCGGTTCCACACCCCCTTGTTGGCGATCAGCGCAGTGGCCTGGGCCAGTTGCAGCGGCGTGGCCTGCATATAGCCCTGGCCAATGCCGAGAATCAGTGTTTCACCGGGGAACCAGGCCTGACGGCGGGTGGCACGCTTCCATTCGCGCGACGGCATCAACCCGGCGGACTCCTCGAACATGTCGAGGGAAACCCGCTGGCCGATGCCGAACTTGTTCATATAGCTGGACAGCCGATCGATGCCCATCTTGTGCGCAAGGTCGTAGAAGTAGGTGTCGTTGGAACGCATGATCGCGGTGTCCAGGTCGACCCAGCCATCGCCGGAGCGGTTCCAGTTACGGTATTTGTGGTCATAGTTGGGCAGTTGGTAATAGCCCGGGTCGAACACCCGGCTGCTGGCATTGACCACGCCACTGTCCAGGCCGGCGATGGCCACCGCCGGCTTGATGGTCGAACCGGGCGGGTACAGGCCACGCAGCACGCGGTTGAACAACGGCCGGTCGATCGAATCGCGCAGTTCGGCATAGGCCTTGAAGCTGATGCCCGTGACGAACAGGTTGGGGTCGAAGCTGGGCTGACTGACCATCGCCAGCACCTCGCCAGTGCGTGGGTCGAGTGCTACCACTGCGCCACGCCGGCCACCCAGGGCGGCCTCGGCGGCTTCCTGCAGCTTGATGTCCAGGCTCAGCACAATGTCCTTGCCCGGTTTCGGGTCGGTGCGCTTGAGCACCCGCAGCACGCGGCCTCGGGCGTTGGTCTCGACTTCTTCGTAGCCGACCTGGCCGTGCAGGTCGTCTTCGTAGAAGCGCTCGATGCCGGTCTTGCCGATATGGTGGGTGCCGCTGTAGTTCACCGGGTCGAGCGTTTTCAGCTCTTTCTCGTTGATGCGCCCCACATAACCCACCGAATGGGCGAAATGCGCACCCTGCGGGTAATGCCGCACCAGTTGGGCCACCACTTCCACGCCTGGCAGGCGGAACTGGTTCACCGCCACCCGGGCGATCTGCTCTTCGTTGAGTTCGAACAAGATCGGCACCGGCTCGAACGGCCGACGGCCCTGGCGCATGCGCTTCTCGAACAGCGCCCGGTCGTCGGCCGTCAGGTCCAGTACTTCGACGATGGTATCCAGCACTTCCTGCCAGTTACCCGCACGTTCGCGGGTCATCGACAGGCTGAAGCTGGGCCGGTTGTCGGCAACGATTACCCCGTTGCGGTCGAAGATCAGCCCGCGGGTCGGCGGGATCGGCTGCACATGCACCCGGTTGTTCTCTGACAGCGTCGAGTGATAGTCGTACTGGATGATCTGCAGGTAGTACAGCCGCGCGATCAGCACGCAAATAAGCAGCATGATCGCCACCGCGCCGACCACGACGCGGTTGCGCACCAGGCGGGCGTCTTTCTCGTGGTCCTTGAGGCGGATCGGCTGCGACATCTGACTGCTTACAGGCTCATTTGTGGTATGGGTGCCCGGACAACACGGTCCAGGCGCGGTAGATCTGCTCGCCGATCAGTATCCTTACCAACGGGTGTGGCAGGGTCAGCGGCGACAGCGACCAGCGTTGCTCGGCGCGCGCGCAAACCTCAGGCGCCAGGCCTTCCGGGCCGCCCACCATCAAATTCACCGTTCGCGCATCCAGGCGCCAGCGGTCGAGCTCGGTCGCCAGCTGCTCGGTGCTCCAGGGCTTGCCATGGACCTCGAGGGTGACAATGCGTTCCCCAGGCTGAACCTTGCTCAGCATGGCTTCGCCCTCCTGACGGATCAGGCGGGCGACATCGGCATTCTTGCCACGGGTGTTCAGCGGGATTTCCACCAGCTCCAGCGACAGCTCGGCGGGCAGGCGCTTGGCATATTCATGCCAACCTTCCTCGACCCACTTCGGCATGCGCGAGCCGACCGCGATCAGGCGCAGACGCACGACGCTTCCTTATTCCCGGTCTTTGATCTTGTCATCGAAGTAGGCGCTGGCGTTTTCCGGGCTGTGATGCTTGGCATCAGCAGCACGGCTCTGCTCGGCACCCGCCCACAGACGCTCCAGGTCGTAGAACTGGCGGGCAGCGGCGGTCATCATGTGCACGATGACGTCGTTCAGGTCCAGCAGCACCCAGTCGCTGTCACCCTTGCCTTCTTCGCCCAGCGGCTGTGCGCCTTGTTTCTTGACCGCTTCACGGACCTTTTCCAGCATCGCGTTGATCTGGCGGTTGGAGGTACCGGTGGCAATGATCATGTAGTCGGTCAGGCTGTGCTTTTCGCGCACGTCGATGACCTGGATGTCCTGGGCTTTGACGTCTTCCAGAGCGCTAATGGTCAGTTTGACCAGTTCTTCGCCACTGATGCCATTGGTTTTCTGCTTGCTCATATAAAACTCGTTCAACTCGTTGGATGAGGCGCCAGAGGCACCGTCAGTTAGGCGCACGATACAGTTCGTGCGCCTCGATGTAGGCCAGTACGGCGTCCGGCACCAGGAACCTTACCGATTTGCCGCTGGCCAGCAGCTGTCGGATCTGTGTAGCCGACACCGCAAGCGGCGTCTGCCAGACGAACGAAATATTTCCCGCCGGGCCGGACATGGCGGCGGGATCGCTCTCCGAGCGCGCAGCCAGCAGGTTGCGCAGCTCGTCAGGGGGTTCTACGTCGGCATCCGGGCGTTGCAGCACCAGGATGTGACAGTGTTGCAGCAATTCTTCCCAGCGGTGCCAGCCCGGCAGACCACAGAAGGCATCCCAGCCCAGCACCAGGAACAGCTGGTCGTGGCCGGCCAGTTCGGCGCGGATCGATTCCAGCGTATCGATGGTGTAGGACGGTTTGTCCCGCTCAAGCTCGCGCGCATCGACGCTCAGGCAAGCCACGCCCTGCACCGCTTCGCGGACCATGGCCAGGCGATCCTGCGCGGCCACCCGCGGGGTGTCGCGGTGCGGCGGCCGGGCGTTGGGCAACAGGCGCAGTTCGTCCAGCCCCATGAACTCGGCCACTTCCAGCGCGCTGCGCAGGTGGCCTATATGCACGGGGTCGAAGGTGCCACCTAGAATGCCGATGCGCCGGACTGCCTGGGCCGTGCTCAACTCAGCAGGACTCCTGACCGCGCAGCTGGCCGTCGCCGATCACTACGTACTTCTCGCAGGTCAGGCCTTCCAGGCCGACCGGGCCACGGGCATGCAGCTTGTCGGTGGAAATACCGATTTCCGCACCCAACCCGTACTCGAAACCGTCGGCAAAGCAGGTCGGGGTGTTGAGCATGACCGACGCCGAGTCGACTTCAGCCATGAACTGGCGGGCTTCACCCTGGTGTTCGCTGATGATCGAGTCGGTGTGGTGTGAGCCATAGTGGTTGATGTGCTCGATGGCCTGGTCCAGGCCATCGACGACGCGGATCGACAGGATCGCGTCCAGGTACTCGGTGTGCCAGTCGTCTTCAGTGGCCGGCTTGGCCTCGATGAGCGCGCGGGTACGCTCGCAGCCACGCAGTTCCACGCCCTTCTCCTGGAAGCGGCGGGCCATTTCCGGCAGGAAACGCTCGGCCACTTGCTGGTCGACCAGCAGGGTTTCCATGGCGCCGCAGATGCCATAACGGTAGGTCTTGGCGTTGAAGGCCACGTTCCAGGCCTTGTCCAGGTCGGCATGCTGGCTGACGTAGATGTGGCAGATGCCGTCCAGGTGCTTGATGACCGGAACGCGGGCATCGCGGCTGATGCGCTCGATCAGGCCACGGCCGCCGCGCGGCACGATGACGTCTACAAATTGCGGCATGCTGATGAGCGCGCCCACGGCTTCGCGGTCGGTGGTCTCGACCACCTGCACCACGGCAGCCGGCAGGCCCGCGGCGGCCAGGCCACGCTGGATGCAGGTGGCGATAGCACGGTTGGAATGGATGGCTTCAGAGCCGCCACGCAGGATGGTCGCGTTACCTGACTTCAGGCACAGGCTGGCAGCATCGATGGTCACGTTCGGGCGCGACTCGTAGATGATCCCGATCACGCCCAGCGGTGCGCGCATCTTGCCAACCTGAATACCCGATGGGCGGTAGCTCATGTCGCGGATGGCACCAACCGGGTCCGGCAGGCTGGCGACCTGGCGCAGGCCGGTGATCATGCCATCGATACGTGCAGGGGTCAGCGCGAGGCGGTCGAGCAGTGCCGGCTCCAGGCCATTGGCGCGGCCGGCGGCCAGGTCCAGCTCGTTGGCGGCAGTCAGTTCCGCACGGGCAGCATCCAGCGCATCGGCAGCGGCTTGCAAGGCGCGGTTTTTCTGCGCGGTGCTGGCACGGCCGATTACCCGGGAAGCCTCACGGGCAGCGCGACCCAAACGGGTCATGTAGTCAAGAACGGACTCAGTCATGGGTTCGGTGTCTTGGCGAAGGGGAAATCGGCTGATTATAACTGCCGCGCAGGTGTACGCCCAGCGGCGGGTGGCGGATGGTAGAAAATGGGTGTTCGTCTCACGATTGTCTGCGCCTGTGAAATCGAGCGCCGCCCGCGCGGCGCTCGATTTCACAGGCACCAAACACATCAAGGCGAACCCCTGACAGCCGCTACCAATGAAACATATGGATACCAATCAATCGCCCCACAGGTTCAGCCAAGATTAAGCCATTCATTGCTATCATCCCCGCGTCCCCCGCCACGAACTGCCCGCATGCCAGCCCTGCCCGACAGCTTTTTCGACCGTGACGCCCAGACCGTGGCCAAGGCCCTGCTGGGCAAGGTAATCCGCCACCGCCACGGCGACCTGTGGCTGGCCGCACGCATCATCGAGACCGAGGCCTATTACCTCACCGACAAAGGCAGCCACGCCTCGCTCGGCTACACCGAAAAGCGCAAGGCGCTGTTCCTCGATGGCGGGCACATCTACATGTACTACGCCCGCGGCGGCGACTCGCTGAACTTCAGCGCCCACGGGCCGGGCAACGCGGTGCTGATCAAGTCTGCCTATCCTTGGCAGGACGACCTCTCGGGCCCCGACAGCCTGGCGCAGATGCAACTGAACAACCCCGACGCCAGCAGCAAGCTCCGCCCGGATGAACGCCTGTGCGCCGGCCAGACCCTGCTGTGCCGAGCCCTGGGCCTGAAAGTGCCAGTGTGGGACGCCCAGCGCTTCGACGCCGAGCGGCTGTATGTGGACGATTGCGGCAACGCCGTACCAAGGGTTATCCAGACTGCAAGGCTGGGCATCCCGCACGGGCGCGACGAGCACCTGCCCTACCGCTTCGTCGACGCCGAGTACGCCCGGTTCTGCACGCGGAACCCGTTACGTCGCGGCCAAGTCGAAGGCCGTGACTTCTTCATTCTCGAACAAGGAAGCTGAACATGGGCCAATGGCTCGACAGCCTGACCGGCTGGCTAAGCGCCAACCCGCAGTGGCTTGGCCTGGCGATTTTCCTGGTGGCCTGCATTGAGTGCCTGGCTATTGCCGGCATCATCGTGCCTGGCACTGTGCTGCTGTTTGCTGTCGCGGTACTGGCCGGCAGTGGCGCCTTCAGCCTGGGCGAAACATTGCTGCTGGGCTTTCTTGGCGGCCTTTTGGGCGACGCCGTGTCGTACACACTGGGCAAGTACTTCCACCAGAACATTCGCCGCCTGCCGCTACTGCGCCACCACCCGGAGTGGATTGGCAGTGCAGAGACCTATTTTCAGCGCTACGGCATTGCCAGCCTGCTGGTAGGGCGGTTCATCGGGCCGCTGCGGCCCATGCTGCCAATGGTCGCGGGCATGTTCGACATGCCGTTGCCGCGCTTCATCGCAGTCAGCCTGGTGGCCGGCGCCGGCTGGTCGGTCGCCTACCTGCTGCCAGGCTGGGCTACCGGCGCGGCCATGCGCCTGCCGCTGCCGGAAGGTTTCTGGCTGGACGCCGGCATCATCGCCGGCACCCTGGCGGTCATCATCGGCCTTAGCCTGACCACCAGCATTCGCGACCAGCGCCATGGGACACGACTGATCGCCGGCATGAGCTTCGCTGCCTTGGCCGGGCTATTCCTCGGCTGGCCTTACCTGCACGAGTTCGACCAAGGCGTGATGACACTGGTGCAGGAGCATCGCAGCCAGGCCATCGACGGCGCCGTGGTACTGGTGACCCGGCTGGGCGATTTCCGCACGCAACTGTTTCTCGGCGCCCTGCTGACCGGCCTGCTGCTGCTTGCCCGCCAGTGGCGGCACGCGTTTTTTGCCGCTGGCGCGCTGATGGGCACAGCGATCGCCAACGGTACACTGAAATGGCTGTTTGCCCGGGCGCGGCCGGAAGTGCTGACCGACCCACTGACCAGCTACAGCATGCCCAGCGGGCACAGCTCGGCGTCGTTTGCGTTCTTTCTGGTCATGGCAGTGCTGGCAGGGCGCGGACAGCCGCCGCGCATGCGCCTGACCTGGGTGATGCTGGGTTGCATTCCGGCGCTGGCGATTGCCCTGTCACGGGTGTACCTGGGGGCGCACTGGCCAACCGACATCCTGGCCGGCGCCCTGCTGGCCTGCTGTGTATGCGCGCTTAGCCTGACTGTGGCGCAGCGCCAGCAGACACTGCCGGCCCTGCCGCTGCGGGTGTGGTGGCTGGTGTTGCCGGCATGTATCGCGCTGCTGGCGTTCTTTGCAATGCATGCGTTGCCGCAGGCTTTGCTCAGATACCAATATTGATGTCACCCTTAATGGCCTCTTCGCGGGCTTGCCCGCTCCCACAGGTACTGCACCTGCCTCGAAGCAAGTGACATACCTGTGGGAGCGGGCAAGCCCGCGAAGAGGCCAGCCCAAGCAGCACAAAGAGATCAGGCGAAAAGCTCACCCTGAATCCGCTCCAGCAATTTCTGAATCTCCCCCAATCGCTGCTGCGGCGAGTCGAGGGTCAGCAGGTCCAGCTTGTCTTCTTCCATGAACGGCAGCAGGTACGCCAGCTGGTTGGCCAGCGCCTGGCGCCCATCCACCGGGCGCGGCATGTCCAGCGCCTCGACCATCGGGTGCTCACCCAGCGCCACCAGCAGCGCCAGCAGGTCATCATCGGAATCGAGCAACGGGCTGTCCGCGTGCTCCGGCAGCCATTGCACCTGCCCCACCAGCAACTGGTCCTTCTGCACCTCGGTGCTTGCCAGACTGAAGCGCCGCACCCCTTCAACGCGAATACCCAGCAAGCCATTATCCTGCTGCGCAAAGTCGCGGATCACCGCTTCACAGCCGATCGAAGCGACCATCGGTGGCGCCTTGCCAACCTGTTCACCTTCCAGGATGCAGACCACCCCAAAGCCTTCGCCCTGCTTCATGCAGCGCCCGATCATGTCCAGGTAGCGCGCCTCGAAAATCTGCAAATCGAGAAAGCAGCCCGGGAACAGCACGGTATTGAGCGGAAACAGCGGTAGTGTCATCACAATTCCTCAAGCTACCAGGCTGACCGCCAGCGGCAGGAACACTGCCGTGGCTACCCCCATCAAGCTCATCGCCAGCGCGGCAAAAGCGCCGCATTCGTCACCTTCCTGCAGGGCGACCGAGGTCCCCACCGCATGCGCCGTGACGCCCAGCGACATGCCGCGCGCCTCAGGGCTATGCACGCCGAAGCGGCTCAGCAGCGCCGGGCCGAAGATGGCGCCAATCACCCCGGTGATCAGTACGAACACTGCCGCCAGCGCCGCCACACCGCCAATCTGCTCTGCCACCAGCATGGCAATTGGCGAGGTCACCGACTTGGGTGCCATGGTCATCAGGATCATGTGTTCTGCACCGAACCACCAGCCTAGCAACAGGCAGCAGAGCGTGGCGAACAGCCCCCCGATTACCAGCGTAGTAAATGTGGGCCAGAACAGCTGTCGGATACGCCGCAAGTTGAGGTAGAGCGGCACGGCCAACGCCACAGTGGCGGGGCCCAGCAGGATGTTCATGATTTCGGTGCTCTTGCGATACTCGCTGTATTCAATGCCGCACAGCAGCAGCACGCCGATTACCAGCAACATCGATACCAGTACCGGCTGCAGGAAGATCCAGCGGGTTTTCTCGTAGGCCGCCAGCACCACCTGGTAGGCACCGAGCGTGATACCGATACCAAACAAAGGATGGTGCACCACTGCATCCAGCGCGCCTTGCCAATCGGGCATCATGGCCGCTCCTCGCGCTTGCCCTGGCGGTGAATGAGCGTTTGCATCAGCACACCCACAAAAACCAGCGTCACCAGGCATGAGATCAGCAGGGCTCCGGCAATCGCCCAGAAGTCGGCGGCGATGTCTTTGGCATACACCATCACCCCCACTGCCGGCGGTACCAGCAACAGCGGCAGGTAGCGCAGCAGGCTGCTGGCCGCCTCGTTCAATGGCTTGCCCACCTCACCGCGGGCCATGAGGAAGCCCAACAGCAGCACCAGGCCGATGATCGGCCCCGGCAGAAACGGCACCAACAAGTGGTTGATCGCCGTCCCCAGCAGCTGGAACAGCACCAGCCAGGTCAAACCACGCAACAGCATAAGCATCTCCCTCGGGCACGGCCGCCATTATAAGCACGCACAGCGATATACCGATATTCGTCGAAAAACAGACAACTTGACTGAAACGGTTCGCCGTGCTGATCTTGCACTTTCGTACCAACTGACAACCTGGAGAGTCCGCGATGCCCTATGTGCCGGTTACAGAGCTTTCGCAGTATGTTGGTAAAGCGCTGGGCCACTCCGCCTGGCTGAAGATCGATCAGCAGCGCATCAACCTGTTCGCCGAGGCGACAGGCGATTTTCAGTTCATCCATGTCGACCCTGAAAAGGCGGCCGAAACCCCTTTTGGCGGCACCATCGCCCATGGTTTTCTGACATTGTCACTGATCCCCAAGCTGATCGAGGACATCCTGGTCCTGCCACAAGGGCTGAAGATGGTGGTGAACTATGGGCTGGACAGCGTACGGTTCATCCAGCCGGTCAAGGTCAACAGCCAGGTGCGGCTGAAGGTGGACCTGGCCGAAGTGGTGCAGAAGAAGCCGGGGCAATGGCTGCTCAAGGCAATTGCTACGCTGGAAATCGAGGGTGAAGAGAAGCCTGCTTATATAGCTGAGTCGCTCTCGCTCTGTTTCGGCTGATGTAACCCCCGGGGGCGCAATGCGCCCCATTCGCAGCACAAGGCTGCTCCCGCAGGGGTATGCGATCTCCTGAGCAGCCTTGTGCTGCGAATGGGCTGCAAAGCGGCCCCGATCCACAAATCTTCCGCACTCGCGTAGACTGCGAGCCTTCGCGCAGCCTAGGGCTGCCCCCGTCGATTTACCAAAGGTGCCCGCCATGCCCTGGCTGCAAGTACGCCTGGCCATCAGCCCGGAACAAGCCGAAACCTACGAAGATGCCCTGCTCGAAGTAGGCGCCGTCTCGGTCACGTTCATGGATGCCGAAGATCAACCGATCTTCGAGCCAGACCTCAACACCACCCCGCTGTGGTCGCACACCCACCTGTTGGCGCTGTTCGAGGCCGATGCCGAGCCCGAGCAGGTGTTTGCCCACCTGCGCCTGCTGACCGGCGCCGAGCTGCCACAGCACCAGGCCGAGGTAATCGAGGACCAGGACTGGGAGCGCAGCTGGATGGACAACTTCCAGCCTATGCGTTTCGGCCGCCGCCTGTGGATTGTGCCCAGCTGGCACGACGCCCCGGAAAAGGACGCAGTGAACCTGCTGCTGGACCCAGGCCTTGCCTTTGGCACTGGCACCCACCCCACCACTGCCCTGTGCCTGGAATGGCTCGACGGCCAGCAACTTGAAGGCACCCAGGTGCTGGACTTCGGCTGCGGCTCGGGCATTCTGGCCATCGCTTCGCTACTGCTGGGCGCCCGTGAAGCGGTCGGTACCGACATCGACGTGCAGGCCATCGAAGCTTCGCGCGATAACGCCCAGCGCAACGGCATTGCCGATGAGAAGCTGGCGCTGTACCTGCCCGAGCACATGCCGGCCATGCAGGCCGACGTGCTGGTCGCCAATATCCTCGCTGGCCCGCTGGTGTCGCTGGCTCCGCAGCTGTCGGGCCTGGTGCGCCCAGGTGGCCTGCTGGCGCTGTCCGGCATTCTGGCCGAACAGGGTGAGGACGTGGCTGCGGCCTACGCCGCCGACTTCGAGCTGGACCCGATCGTCGTTCGCGATGGCTGGGTGCGCATCAGTGGTCGCCGCCGCTAAGCGGGCCTAGAATATCCTTCTGCACAGCTCCCGGATTGCCGCATGACCGACAGTTTCGTCACCCAGTGCCCGCATTGCCAGACCAGCTTTCGCGTCACCCACCACCAGTTGAGCGTGGCCCGCGGCGTAGTCCGTTGCGGCCATTGCCTGCAGGTGTTCAATGCCGCCAAGCAACTGCTGGAGCAGAACCGTGCCAGCGCACCTGAGCTGCCGGTGCCAGTACCTGCACCTGTGCCAGCGGCGCCTGCCGAGCCCGTGCCCGCGCCGGCAATCACGCCCGAGCCTGTCCCCCGCGAGCGCAGCATTACCCCTGACGAGGACTGGGCCCTGACCGCCCAGGCGCTGGACGCACTTGACCTCGACCAGGAGCTCGCACGCCTGGAGCGGCGCGGCCAACCGACCCAGGCACGCCCCGCCAACATGGATGACGGGCTGCAGGCGCGGCGTGACGAACCGGGCCCGGACGAGCACGCGGACGACTTGTTCGGCAACGCCACCGGTGAGCCCTTCGAGCCAAAAACGCCCGCAGAGCCCGCCCCTGTGCTGGAGCCGCAGCCCCTGGAACTGGACCTGGAGCCTGTACCCGGCGAACGCACCGAGCCGACACTGGGCAGTAACCTTGACCTGGACAACGATGACGAGCCGCCCGTACACCGCGCAGCCGAAATCGATGACCAGGCCGCATTCAGCGAACCGCTGCGCGCCAGCGATGACGAAATCCCGCAAAAAGGCCTGAGCGCCCGCGATGATGAACCGCTGGCCCTGCACCTGTCGGCGCGCGACGATGACCCTGATGAGCCGCTGCCGGGTGAACGCCTGGAGCCGGGCCTTGCCAGCAAGCCCGAGCGCCCGCTGCGCAAGGAGCCGCTGGTCGATGTGGTCGACGACCCACTGCAACTGGGCTGGGAAAAACCCGCACCCAACTGGGGCAAACGCCTGCTGTGGGGCTTCCTGACCCTGCTGGCCGCTGGCCTGCTGGCATTCCAGTATGTGTGGTTCCACTTCGACGAGATGGCCCGCCAGGACCAGTACCGGCCGATCTTCCAGCAAATTTGCCCGATGGTCGGGTGCCAGGTACCGACCCGCGTCGATATCTCAAGAATCAAGAGCAGCAACCTGGTGGTGCGCAGCCACCCGGATTTCAAAGGCGCACTGATCGTCGATGCGATCATTTACAACCGTGCACCGTTCGCCCAACCGTTCCCGCTGCTGGAACTGCGTTTTGCCGACCTCAATGGCCAACTGATCGCCAGCCGGCGCTTCAAACCCAGCGAGTACCTGTCCGGCGAATTGGCCGGGCGTGGCGACATGCCAAGCCAGACGCCGATCCATATCGCCCTGGACATCCTCGACCCGGGGCCGAAGGCCGTGAATTACAGCCTCAGCTTCCGTTCGCCGGAATAGCCAGCAACCCTGTGGAGGCGGGGATGCCCGCTCCCAGAGGGTACGCGCGGTACCCGGATCTTGGCTCATACCAAAAGTCATAAGCCGACAACTGTTCAGATTTTATCCAAATCCATCTTTATCCGGTCACCGAGAGCGGGTATCATGCCCACCCTTTTTCGAACTCCAAGATTCGGCCCCACAACAGGGATCACCTATGTCGGCGGTACGCATCGGCCCATACACACTACGTAACAACCTGATCCTCGCGCCCATGGCCGGGGTCACGGACCAACCTTTCCGTACGCTTTGCAAGCGCCTGGGCGCAGGCATGGTGGTATCGGAGATGGTCTCCAGCGACATGAGCCTGTGGAACAGCCGCAAGTCGAGCCTGCGCCGCATCCATGAAGGCGATCCCGAGCCACGCTCGGTGCAGATCGCCGGTGGTGACGCGCAGATGATGGCTGCAGCAGCAAAGGCCAACGTCGAAGCGGGCGCCCAGATCATCGACATCAACATGGGCTGCCCGGCAAAAAAAGTCTGCAACAAAGCTGCAGGCTCTGCTTTATTGAGAGATGAAGCCTTGGTCAGCGAGATCCTCCACGCCGTGGTCGGCGCTGTGGACGTCCCGGTGACCCTGAAGATCCGCACCGGTTGGGACCGGGCGAACAAGAACGGCCTGAACGTGGCGAAAATTGCCGAACAGGCCGGCATCCAGGCGCTGGCGGTGCATGGCCGTACACGTGCCGATCTTTACACCGGCGAAGCCGAATACGACACCATCGCAGCCATCAAGCAAGCGGTGTCGATCCCGGTCTTTGCCAATGGCGATATCACCTCGCCAGAAAAGGCCCGGGCGGTGCTGGATGCCACCGGGGTCGACGGCTTGTTGATTGGCCGGGCAGCCCAAGGGCGGCCATGGATCTTTCGCGAGATCGAGCATTACCTGCGCACTGGCGAACACCTGCCAGCGCCGCAACTGGACGAAGTGGAACGCATCCTGCTGGAGCATCTGGCCGCGTTGCATGCCTTTTATGGCGATGTGATGGGCGTACGTATCGCCCGCAAGCACGTTGGCTGGTACCTGGCAACACGACCCGGCGGCAAGGAGTTTCGCTCCCGGTTCAACGCTTTGGAAGACACACAAGCGCAGTGCGCCAACGTTCGCGCGTTTTTCAGTGAACGTCGACAGAGCCTTGGGACAGAGGACGGACAAGGGGTGGCCGCATGACGATGATGACAGAGACATTTGTGAGTGGAACAACGCCCGTGAGCGACAACGCCAACCTGAAACAGCACCTCAACACGCCGAGCGAAGAGGGCCAGACCCTTCGCGACAGCGTCGAGAAGGCGCTGCACAACTACTTCGCCCACCTGGAAGGCGCGACCGTCACGGACGTGTACAACCTGGTGCTCTCCGAAGTGGAGGCGCCCCTGCTCGAGAGCGTGATGAATTACGTGAAGGGCAACCAGACCAAGGCCAGCGAGATGCTCGGGCTGAACCGAGGCACCCTGCGCAAGAAGCTCAAGCAGTACGACTTGCTGTAAGCCAGAATCCCAACCAGAAAAGGCGGCTCCCTGAACAGAGGCGCCTTTTTTGCAGACTCCACCGCGTTATTGGAACCCGAAATGACCGACCAGACTACCCGCCTGCCAGTCCGCCGCGCCCTGATCAGCGTCTCCGACAAGACCGGTATCCTCGAATTCGCCCGTGAGCTGCAGCAGCTCGGTGTCGAGATCCTGTCCACCGGCGGCACCTACAAGCTGCTCAAGGACAACGGCGTGAACGCGGTGGAAGTGGCCGACTACACCGGCTTCGCCGAAATGATGGATGGCCGGGTCAAGACCCTGCACCCGAAAATCCACGGTGGCATCCTGGGCCGTCGCGGCACCGACGACGCCATCATGAGCGAGCACGGTATCAAGCCGATCGACCTGGTTGCGGTCAACCTGTACCCGTTCGAAGCCACCATTTCCAAGCCTGGCTGTGACTTGCCAACCGCCATCGAGAACATCGACATCGGCGGCCCGACCATGGTCCGTTCGGCAGCCAAGAACCACAAAGATGTCGCCATCGTGGTCAACGCCAGCGACTACGCCGGCATTGTCGAAGGCCTGAAGGCCGGCGGCCTGACCTACGCCCAGCGCTTCGACCTGATGCTCAAGGCGTTCGAGCACACTGCCGCCTACGACGGCATGATCGCCAACTACATGGGCACCATCGACCAGGCCAAGGACACCCTTTCGACTTCCGCACGCAGCGAATTCCCGCGTACCTTCAACAGCCAGTTCGTCAAGGCCCAGGAAATGCGCTACGGCGAGAACCCGCACCAGAGCGCGGCGTTCTACGTAGAAGCCAAAAAAGGCGAAGCGAGCATTTCCACTGCCATCCAGCTGCAAGGCAAGGAGCTGTCGTTCAACAACGTGGCCGACACCGACGCCGCGCTGGAGTGCGTGAAGAGTTTCGTCAAGCCGGCCTGTGTCATCGTCAAGCATGCCAACCCGTGCGGCGTGGCTGTTGTGCCTGAAGACGAAGGCGGCATCCGCAAGGCCTACGACCTGGCCTACGCCACCGACACCGAATCGGCCTTCGGCGGCATCATTGCCTTCAACCGCGAACTGGACGGCGAAACTGCCAAGGCCATCGTCGAGCGCCAGTTCGTCGAAGTGATCATCGCGCCGAAAATTTCCCAGGCTGCCCGCGACGTGGTGGCTGCCAAGCAAAACGTACGCCTGCTGGAATGCGGCGAGTGGCCAGCCGAACGCGCTGCCGGCTGGGACTTCAAGCGCGTCAATGGCGGCCTGTTGGTACAAAGCCGCGACATCGGCATGATCACCGCCGATGACTTGAAGATCGTCACCAAACGGGCCCCGACCGAGCAAGAAATCCACGACCTGGTGTTTGCCTGGAAAGTGGCCAAGTTCGTCAAGTCCAACGCCATTGTCTACGCCAAGCAGCGCCAGACCATCGGCGTGGGTGCAGGCCAGATGAGCCGCGTCAACTCCGCGCGTATTGCTGCAATCAAGGCCGAGCATGCTGGCCTGCAGGTGCAGGGCGCAGTCATGGCATCGGATGCGTTCTTCCCGTTCCGTGATGGCATCGACAATGCCGCTAAAGTGGGTATCAGCGCCGTGATCCAGCCGGGTGGCTCGATGCGTGATGCCGAAGTCATCGCTGCTGCCGACGAAGCCGGTATCGCGATGGTATTCACCGGTATGCGCCACTTCCGCCACTGATTTACGGCAATCGGCCGCACTGAAGCAGGCATCTGCTGCGTTGGGGCCGGTTCCGCTGATGCTCATTGCCAGAAGGCAACTCCGCTCATCGGAACCGGCCCCGCCTTGCATCTACCTGCTTCATTGCGACCTCGTACAGCGTGAGGCTTCGCCTTGCGCCCGAAAGAATTCGAGGTTTTGACATGAAAGTTTTGATCATCGGCAGCGGCGGCCGTGAGCACGCCCTGGCCTGGAAAGTTGCCCAGGACCCACGCGTGGAGAAAGTCTTCGTTGCCCCAGGCAACGCCGGCACCGCCATTGAAGCCAAGTGCGAGAACGTCGCCATCGACGTATGCGCCCTGGAACAACTGGCCGACTTTGCCGAGAAAAACGTCGACCTGACCATCGTCGGCCCGGAAGCACCACTGGTCATCGGGGTGGTCGACCTGTTCCGCAGCCGTGGCCTGGACTGCTTCGGCCCAACCAAGGGTGCAGCGCAGCTGGAAGGCTCCAAGGCCTTCACCAAGGACTTCCTGGCGCGTCACAAGATCCCGACCGCCGACTACCAGAATTTCACCGAAATCGAGCCGGCCCTGGCCTACCTGCAAGAAAAAGGCGCGCCGATCGTGATCAAGGCCGACGGCCTGGCTGCGGGCAAAGGCGTCATCGTCGCCATGACCCTCGAAGAAGCCGAAGCCGCCGTGCGTGACATGCTGGCCGGCAATGCCTTCGGTGAAGCCGGTTCGCGCGTGGTGATCGAAGAGTTCCTCGACGGCGAAGAAGCCAGCTTCATCGTCATGGTCGACGGCCACAACGTGCTGCCCATGGCCACCAGCCAGGACCACAAGCGCGTCGGCGACCAGGACACCGGCCCGAACACGGGCGGCATGGGTGCCTACTCCCCTGCCCCGGTCGTTACCGCCGACGTGCACCAGCGCGTGATGGACCAGGTGATCTGGCCAACCGTGCGCGGCATGGCCGAGGAAGGCAACGTCTACACCGGCTTCCTCTATGCTGGCCTGATGATCGACAAGGCGGGCAACCCCAAGGTCATCGAGTTCAACTGCCGCTTCGGCGACCCAGAGACCCAGCCGGTCATGCTGCGCCTGGAGTCGAGCCTGGTGCTGCTGATCGAAGCCGCCTTCGCCAAGGCGCTGGACAAGGTCGAAGCCCAGTGGGACCCACGCCCGAGCCTGGGCGTTGTGCTGGCGGCTGGCGGTTACCCGGGCGACTACGCCAAGGGCGACGTGATCAGCGGCCTGGACGCAGCAGCCAAGATCGAAGGCAAGGTGTTCCATGCCGGTACTTCGCTCAAGGACGGCCAAGTGGTCACCAACGGCGGGCGCGTGCTGTGCGCCACGGCAATGGGCAGCACGGTTGCCGATGCGCAGCAGCAGGCTTACCGCCTGGCCAGGGAAGTAAGCTGGAACGGCAGTTTCTACCGCACTGACATCGGCTACCGGGCCATCGCCCGCGAGCGCGGTGAACACCAGCAGTAAGCACTACCGGAACGCCGTACCGCCCGGGGCTGTCAACCGCCCGGCGCACGGCATCCGGCTCGTCGACAAGGCCCGGCACGGGCCTTGCCTTCGACTTGGCGCGCCGCGCATAGTTAGTACCCGGCACATCGGCTAAGAAGGGATTTCGTAGTGCGTCGGCTTCGGATTGCCTCAGCTCTGATCGTCACCTTGCTGACCTTGCTCTTCATGTTACCGGCTGCAGCCGAGCATGACGGAGGCTGGACCGTTCTGCTCGACGAACAGGCCAACCTGCAACTTAGCGATGTACGCTCCGAGCGCTATCGCAACCAGTTCAGCCCGCTGGTACTTGCCGAACTGGATGCCGCTCCGCCGGAGCAGGCCTTGTGGCTGCACTACCGCCTGGAACCAGGCGACCAGGAGCAACTGCTTCGGGTATTCGCCCCCGACCTGTCTGGGCTTGACCTATACGCCCTCCAGGGCGACCAACTTCTGCGTCAGTTGCACCACGGGCGCCAGGCCGGCAATGCCAGCCCGACCCTGCGTGGCAGCGACCATGTACTGCCCCTGCCCAACAGCAGGCAACCACTGGACATCTACCTGCGCCTGGTCTCCGAGCACCAGTTGCGCCCGGCCATCAGCCTTGAACCTGCGGCCGTAGCCGCCTCGGACCATAGCCAGCCACTGCTGTTCGGCATGCTGTTCGGCGGCTTGGTCATGCTGATCCTGCATAACCTGATCCGCTTCCTCTACAGCCACTCCACCACCACCCTGATCCTGGCGCTCTACCACAGCCTGATGCTGCTCAGCGGCCTGATCCTGCTGAACCTCAGCGGCCCTTGGTGGCACGTGTGGCACAACGCGCAAACCCCGGCCGCCTACCTGACACTGGTACTGGCCGGCCTGGCGGGGCTGTATTTCACCCAGCACTTCTTCAACCCGTGCAACTCGCCGCGGATCAACCGCCTGCTGCAGGGCGAAATGCTGGTGGTCGGGGTCAGCGGGCTGGTGCTGCTGTTCGTCGACACCCTGCCCCTCAACCTGATGACCTACGCCTTGCTGGCGCTGGGCAGCGTGAGCATGCTGCTGGTCAGCAGCTACCACTGGTACCGGGGCTATGCACCCGGCCGGCTGTTCAGCCTGGCCATGGTGGTGTTCAACCTGGGTGGCCTGGTGCTGCTGCCGGCACTGCTGGGCCTGACCCGTACCGCTACGCCTTGGCTATTGTGCATTCTGCTGGGGCTGGCCGTGGCCAGCGGCCTGCTGCTCAACCTGGCAGTCAGCGAACGCCTGCGCCGCATGAGCGAAGAGCGCTTCAGCGCCAGCCGCGCCTTGGCCGCCAGCGATGCCGAAATGAACGCCAAGGCCGAGTTCCTGGCCAAGATCAGCCACGAAATCCGCACCCCCATGAACGGCGTGCTGGGCATGACGGAGTTGCTGCTGGGCACACCGCTGTCAGTCAAGCAACGCGACTATGTGCAGACCATCCACAGTGCCGGCAACGAGCTGCTGACACTGATCAACGAAATTCTCGACATTTCCAAACTGGAGTCCCGGCAGATCGAGCTGGATGACGTGCAGTTCGACCTCAATGCACTGATCGAGGATTGCCTGAACATCTTCCGCGCCAAGGCCGAGCAGCAGAATATCGAGCTGATCAGCTTCACACAGCCGCAGGTACCGCGAGTGATCAGTGGCGACCCGACACGCCTGCGCCAGGCCTTGTCGAGCCTATTGGAAAACGCCCTGAAAAACACCGATCAGGGCGAAATCCTGCTGGTAGTGGCACTGGACCAACGGGGTGAGCTACCGCGCCTGCGCATCGCTGTGCAGGACAGCGGCGAACCGTTGGCCGCCGCAGACCGTGAAGCGTTGTTGCAAGCCGAGCTGCACAGCCACCACTTCCTGTCCAGCAACAAGCTGGGCGGCCACCTTGGGCTGGTCATTGCCAAACAGCTGATCGGCCTGATGCAGGGCGAGTTCGGCATCAAGAGCAGCACCGGCATGGGCAACACCCTGTGGCTGACCCTGCCGCTGGACCCCTCTCGCCTGGAGCAGCCACCAACCGATCTCGACAGCCCGCTGCGCGATGCCCGCGTGCTGGTGGTGGACGACAATGACACCTGCCGCAAGGTGCTGGTGCAACAATGCAGCGCCTGGGGCATGAACGTCAGCGCGGTGCCTTCGGGCAAGGAAGCGCTGGCCCTGTTACGCACCAAGGCGCACCTGCGTGACTACTTCGACGCCGTGCTGCTGGACCAGAACATGCCGGGCATGACCGGCATGCAACTGGCCGCCAAGATCAAGGAAGACCCGAGCCTGAACCACGACATTCTGGTGGTAATGCTCACCGGTATCAGCAATGCACCGAGCAAGGTCATCGCACGCAACGCCGGGGTCAAACGGATACTTGCCAAGCCGGTGGCCGGCTACACACTCAAAACCACCCTGGCCGAAGAACTGGCTCAGCGCGGCCGCGATCAGGCGGTGCCGGCCAGCCTGCCCGGTATCCCCCAGGCACTGGACCTGCCAGGCGACTTCCGCGTGCTGGTCGCCGAGGACAACAGCATTTCGACCAAGGTAATACGCGGCATGCTCGGCAAGCTCAACCTTGAGCCCGACACCGCCTGCAATGGCGAGGAGGCCCTGCAGGCAATGAAAAACCAGCGCTATGACCTGGTGCTGATGGACTGCGAGATGCCCATTCTGGACGGTTTCTCGGCCACCCAGCAGCTGCGTGCGTGGGAAACCGCCAACCAGCGCCAGCGCACCCCGGTAGTGGCACTGACCGCGCACATTCTTACAGAACACAAGGAACGCGCCCGGCTGGCGGGCATGGACGGGCACATGGCCAAGCCGGTCGAGCTGTCGCAATTGCGCGAACTGATCCAGTACTGGGCCAATCACCGGGAAGCCAAGGTGGACCCGGCGCCTACTTCCTAGACTACGCTGTCGTGCAGTGAACACTGATCACCAGATCCATACGGCCCGCTCCCACAATAATTGCGCAACCTTTTTGAGTTTCCGAGGACCAGCGCTCATGCTCCATGAGTTGTTCAGCGTCTACCTGAAAATGCTCGTGCTCTACAGTCCGTTCTTCGTGCTGTCGTGCTTCATCAGCCTGACCCGCGGCCACTCCAGCAAGGAGCGCAAGCAACTGGCCTGGAAGGTCGCTTTCGCAGCCCTGGTCGCCAGCGTGCTGCTCTACCTGTTCGGTCGGGTGATCTTCGGTATTTTCGGCATTACCGCCGACGCCTTCCGCATCGGGGCCGGCAGCGTGCTGTTCATTTCGGCTTTGGGGATGGCGCAGGGCAAGCCGGCGGTACAGGCCGACAACGTGCAGCAGGACGTGACGATCGTGCCGCTGACCATTCCGCTGACGGTTGGCCCCGGTACCATCGGTGCCCTCTTGGTGATGGGTGTGAGCCAACCGCACTGGGACGACAAACTGCTGGCCATCGTCAGTATCGCGCTGGCCAGCTTTACCGTCGGCCTGGTGCTTTACCTGTCGCACGGTATCGAGCGGATCCTTGGCGACCAGGGCCTGCAGATCGTCAGCCGTCTGATGGGGCTGTTCGTCTGTGCCCTGGCGGCGCAGATCATTTTTACCGGGATCAAAGGGTATCTGGTGCCTTAGATGGCATAGTCATGAATGCGCGCCTGGGACACCTTGACGACGCTTTCCTGGACTTTTGGCAATACGCTGTTCTCAAAGGCCAGAATATTGAACCGTACCAGTTCCGCACGCACATTCTTGTGACTGCGCTTGCGGCTGATGAACCCTGCACTGAAAACAGACTGTTTGTCCGCTTCGTGGTAAACCACCATATCAACCCGGTTGTTGCCAGCCGGCGCGCAGGCCAACACTTGAAAGTGTTGCCTCTCGAATGCCTTTGTCTCAAGTTCCTTCAGCACCGAGGGCTTCTTCAGCAATGTTTGAATAGACACTTTCACCGATGTAGCAAAGCTGTCTCCGGCCGTTTTGGACAGCGTCTGCAGCAGTTGATCCGTCTGCTGCGTACGCGTCTTGTCCGGCCAATGGATCTGCTCGGCCGTTACGGCATCCCACCCCATGAATTTGAGCTGGTTACGGTAATAAGCGAACCAGTCTTGTATCAGCCCCTCCTTGTAAGCGGTATCGGTGGCTCGTTCGGCCATCGCCAGGGCCAGCTTCACCTTGTCTTTCTGCGCGGCATCAATGCCTGGCAAAAAGGAAACGATCCCGGCGCCGATCACGGCAGACGTGGCTTCACTCATGATGCTGCTCCTGTAGGTTGCGCGTAAGGGTCAAAGCGGTAAGCAGCTTGTGCGTCTTTGCTTTGCATCAAGGCTTGCAATTCACCACGCTGGTGCTGGAAGCGCCCTTCATCCAACGCCAGGGAAACGCCATTGAACTCGGCTTCGCCATCAAGCACGTGTTCGCTCGTAAATGTCTCCGTCGAGACCAGCGAGAGTGGCTGGTCGATTTGCATCGAGATGCTGCACAGGTCCAGTGTCGGTCCCGGCTTGAGTACGCCGAGTTCGATGACCAGCGTGGAGGACTGGGCCTGGTCGTGTGCGCTGAACTTCAGCAGGTGCCGCAAGCCCTCAGCAGATCGAGCGAGGCCCGACTTGATTCCCGCCAGCACGGCCTCATGGCGTAACGAGCGAATTTTCAGCCAGGCTTCAAGTGGCTGTATATGCGCGTTGCGCACGGGTCGCCCCAACTGCTTGAGGTCATGTGTGCTGGCCAGCTTGATCCAGCCCAATTGGCGGTAAGCCTCGCGATACGCGGCATACCAGCGTTCATAATTGTCGATGCGTGAACCGGCGTGCTTGTTGGCCACCAACTGTGCGTAAAGGATTGAATCAAAAGCGGCCTGGCGTTGTGCCTCGACCGTGCCCGGCGAATACAGCAATGCTGTTCCGCCAATCAACATCAATTGCTCAGCTGCTCTATCCATCGTGTTACCTCATCACAAAGAACCGAACAAGGCGGCGTTGCGACGACGCCGCCGAGCAATCAGATGTCGTACTCGAGAACGTTCTCGACGCTGCGCACGCCAAGTTTGTTTTCTACGGTTTCGCGCACTTTGTCGTAGACGAAGTTGTTGAGCGTGAGCACTGCCGTACCGGCGTAGTACGAGGTTTTGTCCAGCTTCCACTGGATACCCAGCACGTCGTCGTCCAGTTGCGGGGCAGAGGCCTGGATGCAGCTCACCACCATGACCACATCGTTGTTTTCGGTTTCAATGCAGGCCGCCATGCCGACCATGCCCCTGGCCTTGTTCTTGCGCTTGTGATCAAGCACCTTGGCATCGTTTTCGACAGTGGTCAGTTTGTCGAAGGCCAGCTTTGCCACTTCGCCCAACTTCGTGCCGCCCAGCATCGCATTGCCCACCACACCGATCGCGCGGATCGCCACGGCGCCGACGGTGACAGACAGTTCCGCCGAAGTTTCAAGTTCGAAGGTACGGCGTGGGATGGTGAAGCCAAGGTCACGCATGACGTCGATAAATTTGTCGTACCACTCCCGGCTCTGCTTTTCGGCGTTAAAGGCTTTGTCGGCGACCAGCGTGGCGAAGTGGAAGGCATTCTTCACATCGTGACGGCTTTGCGCAGACATGCCCGCGCCGCAGGCAAGCAGGTTGCCTTCTACCAGGATGGCAGCGTTGGTGGTGGTGACTTGTGTTGCATCGGACATTGGAAACTCCTTGATGGTTGCCCCTTGAGTCAGGGGCAACCACCTTAGCCAGCGCGTTGGCCACGAAGCGCGCTGAAGGGTTTCCGACGCAACTAGTTGGCGGTGGGGTACCAACGCGGCGTGTACGCCCACACCCCACCCGACAGGCGAGGGAATACACAGGTTGTAGAGGACCCGACCAAAACCATGGTGCGCATATCGACCATTTCCGGCAGCAGCTCGGCCAAGGTGACTACCTTCAGCGTCTGCCCCGGCCTACCGATGTCGCGGCCAAGGACTACAGGCGTGTTCCCCTCGCGGTGGCGACGCACAACCTCAAGTGCCACCCCGAGCTGGTGCGGCCTGGACTTGGAAATCGGGTTGTAGAAGGCCAGCACCAGGTCCGCCTGGGCCGCCAGGTCCAGGCGCTTTTCAATGATCGACCAGGGCTTGAGGTTGTCCGACAGCGACATCACACAGAAGTCATGCCCCAGCGGTGCACCCGCCTGCGCAGCCGTAGCGAGCGAGGCCGACACCCCAGGCAGGATCTCGAGGTCGACGCGCTGCCAGGCCGGGTCACTGGATTCGTGCAGCGCTTCGAGCACTGCAGCGGCCATGGCGAACACGCCTGGGTCGCCCGACGAGACCACCACCACCGAACGGCCTTGTGCCGCCAGCTCGAAGGCATGCCGGGCGCGCTGCATCTCTTCACGGTTGTCGGTGCAGTGCATCACCTGGTCGTCACGGAACGGCCCGGCCATGCGCACGTAGGTTTCGTAGCCGAGGATATCCTCGGCGCGTGCCAGCTCGGCCTTGACCGCCGGCACCATAAGCTCGGCAGCGCCAGGGCCGAGGCCGATCACCGCCAGCCGGCCACGACGGCGGCCGACCTGCGCGGCATCCACCGGCGCCGGCGCCACTGCGATGACCACTTCGGCCTGTTCTATCAACTCTGCGCCTGGCAACGCTGCAGCCACCATGCTGGCCACATCGCCTGGCCTGGCAGCGAAGCGCAAGGCGACACCCAAAGCCTGCGCGGCCTCGTGCAAGGCACTGTCGGCCATGGTTTGCTCGTCCGCCAGCACGCAGGCTACGGATCGCTCAGCGATGCCGGCCTGCTGCAATGCAGCTCGAATACCGTTCAGGTTGCCACCTGCAACCCCCACTACCACCGAGCGGGGGTGGATCAGCAATTCGTCTCGGTTGGCCGGGCGCGCCTGATGCCCCACATGAATGGTTCGCCGTGCTGCATCGCTGGCAGGCAACTGCACCTGTTGCAGCCACGGCGCATCACCTTCGATGCGCACCGCCTCGCCAGCCAGCAAATCAGAGACAAAGCGCTTGCCTTGCTCGATGTCCGCCAGTGCATAACCCTGCGGCGGGTTCAGCAGGCAAGTGCCGAACCGCAGCTCGCCGCTGGTGGTGATCGCTGCAGCAACGCCCAGTGCCTCTGCGATTTCGCGTGCCATCACGTTCACGCCACCCAGGCCACCGAGCAGCGGCACCACAGCACTGCCATCCTCGGCCACGGCCAGCACCGGCGGCTCGGTGCCTTTCTCACTGAGCAGGCTGGCCAGGCTGCGGATGACAATGCCGGCAGCACACAGGGCGATGATCGGCGTGTCCTGCTGGTACAACCCGCGCAGGGTCTCGCCGAACGAACGGTACGATTGGTCTGCACCCTCGACACGCCCCTCCAGACCATGGATCGTCGCCTGTGGATACCATTGCTGGATACGCTGCGCCGTCGCCAGGCTACCCGGGCCAAGCATGACGATTGCCGGGGCATTGTGCGTGCTCATCCCTGCCATTTTTCCCCCGGCACGATGATCAGCGAGAAGTACGGCGACGACTGAGGGTCGACCTGGTCCAGCGGCACGATCTTCTGGTTGGCCATGGTAGCCCGCTCCACATACAGCGCGCGCCCATCCAGGCCTAGCTCGGCCAGTACGTCGCGGACTTTGGGAAAGTTGCGCCCAAGTTTCATGATCACCGCCGCATCGGCGTCGGCCAGGCGGCGCTTGAGCTCCTCTGCGGGTAACACACCAGACAAAACCGACAGGCTCTGGTTGCGGTACACCAACGGCGCGCCCAGCACCGAGGCGCCACCGAGCATCGAGCAGACGCCCGGGATCACTTCGGCCTCATAGCGCTGCGCCAGGCGGTCGTGCAGGTACATGTAGGAACCGTAGAAGAACGGGTCACCTTCGCAGATCACCGCCACGTCGCGACCGGCATCCAGGTGCTCGGCCACCTGCACGCTGGCTTCGTCGTAGAAGTCGCTGATCACCTGCTCATAGGACAGCGGTGCCGGCAGGGCTTCGGTAGTTACCGGGTAGACCAGCGGCAACAGCGTCTGCTCCGCTTGCAGGTGCGCCTCGATGATGCCGAAGGCATTGCCCCGCTTGCCCTTGGCCACGAAGTAGCCGACCACTGGCGCCTCGCGCAGCAGGCGCAGGGCCTTGACAGTGATCAGTTCAGGGTCACCCGGGCCAACGCCCAGGCCAAGCAGACGTCCACGCGGCGCCATCACTCCACCTCCGTAGCCAAGGCGTTGACTGCAGCGGCAGCCATCGCGCTACCGCCCAGGCGGCCTTGCATGATCACGAACGGCACGCCGCGGCTGTCGGCGGCCAGCATCGCCTTGGACTCGGCCGCACCGACGAAACCGACCGGGAAGCCTAGGATCAGCGCCGGCTTGGGTGCACCGGCGTCGATCATCTCCAGCAGGTAGAACAGGGCGGTGGGCGCGTTGCCGATCACCACCACGCTGCCTTCCAGGTACGGGCGCCACAGCTCCAGGGCTACCGCGGAACGGGTGTTGCCGGCGTCCTTGGCCAGGCCTGGCACGCTGGGGTCGCGCAGGGTGCAGATGACTTTGTTGTCGGCAGGCAGGCGGGCCCGGGTGATGCCTTCGGCGACCATGTGCGCATCGCACAGGATCGGCGCGCCGTTAAGCAGCGCCTCGCGCCCGGCCCGGCCGGCGCCCTCGGAGAACTGCAGGCCATCGATGGCATCGACCATGCCGCAGGCGTGGATCACGCGCACGGCGAGCTTTTCGAGGTCTGCGGGGATCCGCTCGAGTCGGGCTTCCTCACGGATGATCCGGAAGGAATTGCGATAGATCTCCTGACCATCGCGGATGTAGTCAATCATCAAGGTGCTCCGTCGGCAGGTCGAGCATGGCGCCTGCTTCGTTCAAGGTAAGGTCGGTGCCGCGCAGGGCGCCAAAGCCCGGTTGGCGCGCGTCACGCAGATAGAGGTCATATCGGCCCGGCGAGCGGGCCAGCAGGGTGGCCGGGGCAACATGGGCCACGGCGCAGGAACGGGCGCAGCCAGACAAGTGCACGCTGGCGGGCAAGCCAGGGCCCAGCAGCGCGGCCAGGGCAACGGCGTCGGCCTTGGTCTCGCCAAGCGCCTTGGCGCAGCCGCTGGCACCGGTGCAGGCACTGATGCGCGCCAGCGGCTCATGGTCGTGGCACAGCAGGCCCAGGGCGGACAGTTCGGCCTGGGCGGTGTCGATGTGGTGTGCTTGCAGGTTGGTCAGCACCAGGCTTTGCCAAGGGCTGAGCCGCAAGCTGCCATCGCCCCGTTCCCGGGCCACCCGCGCAGCCCCGCGCAGCATGGCCGGGGTCAGGCGGCCTTGCGGCGGGGCTACGCCAAGGGCAACGCCTTCTGCCTGCGGCAGCGTGCCCAGCCAGGAGGCGCGGTGCTGTTCACGGCGCCAGGCGAGCACGGCGGTATCACGGCGGATGTCCAGGCCGAGCCCATCGACGAAATCGCTTGCCGGGCACACCTCGAGCAACTGGCGCATGCGCGACTGCGTCAGGGTGGCCAGGTCGAGAAAGCGCTCCAGCACCGCACGCACCAACGCCAGGCCCTGCGCCAGCGGCACGGCGCCGAGCACCTGGCCGTCCGCCGGGCAGCCCGCCAGGCCAAACGCCAGCCAGGTCTGCTGCTCCAGACGCAGGGCCGATAGCCACAAATCGTGGGGGTGCTCGAGCATGGCGAGGCGCTCGCCGGCATCCAGCTGCACGGCAAACTTGGCCGACAATTGGTGAAAGCGCGGGGTGCCTTCCAGCAGGTCGAGGATCTGCCCTGCCAACGGCCGTGCATCCAGCAGCATCGCCGGATCATGCCCGGCCAGCGGGCTGAGCATGAGGTTGCGCACATCGTCACCGGCCACATCGCGCGGCCCCAGGCCGGCTGCGAGCAGTGCCTCGACCAGGGCGCGATGTGCGTTGCCAATGCCGCGGATCTGCAGGTTGCCACGGTTGGTGGCCTCGATCACGCCGCTGGCAAAGCGCTCGGCTGCCGTCGCCACCGCGTCGGCCTGGTCGGCCAGCAGCAAGCCGCCTGGCAGTTTGATGCGGCAGATGCCGCCATCACGGGCACTGACAATACGCCACAACCCCGGGCAGGCCGAGGGGCGGGGCGAAACGTTGGGGGCATGGGCCTGCGTCAAAGGGGCGTCCGGCAATCTGTGAAAATGCGCTTGAGTGTAGAAGGCGCGGTATTATGCCTGCTTTGTCCGGCGGCATGAAAAGCCGGTGGTCGAGCATCCTCAGCGATTGAGGAGAAATTCAGGGCTGTGTCGCCCTCTTCGCGGGCACGCCTGCTCCCACAGGATCATCGCTTCCCTAAATGGCTGCGCTGTACCTGTGGGAGCGGGCGTGCCCGCGAAAGGGCGCGAAGCGGCCCCAAAAAATGGCGGAATGAAATACATGGCACCCTGGCTGACAGTAGTAGGCATCGGCGAAGACGGCTTCAGTGGCCTGGGCAAGCAGGCCCGGCGCGCGCTGCTGGGCGCTGCGCGGATCTTCGGCAGCCCGCGCCAGCTGGACTTGCTGCCGCGCTGCGTGCCCGGGGAACGGCTGGGCTGGCCAAGCCCGTTTTCCCTGGGCCCGGTGCTGGCCCTGCGCGGCGAGCCAGTGTGCGTGCTGGCCAGCGGCGACCCGATGTTCTTCGGTGTCGGCGCCAGCTTGGCGCGGCAGGTGCCTGCCAGTGAGATGCGTGTGCTGTCGATGCCCTCCTCCTGCGCCCTGGCCGCCGCCCGCCTGGGCTGGCCGCTGCAGGAGGTGCAGGTGGTGTCGCTGGTGGCCCGGCCACTGTCGGCGCTCAATGCCCACCTGCACAGCGGTGTGCGCCTGTTGGTGCTGAGCAACGATGGCTACAGCCCGGCGGCCATTGCCGCGCTGCTGCGCGAGCGTGGCTTCGGGCCAAGCCGCCTGCGGGTGCTGGAGCACCTGGGAGGCCAGCAAGAACGCGAACTGGCCGGCACCGCCCAGGACTGGCCGCACGCCGAGATCGCTGCGCTCAACCTGGTGGCCATCGAGTGCCTGGCCACGCCCGATGCCCCACGCCTGCACCGCCTGGCCGGGCTGCCGGACAGCGCCTTCCGGCACGATGGCCAGCTGACCAAACGCGATGTCCGCGCCATCACGCTGGCACGCCTGGCGCCTCAGCCCGGCGAACTGCTGTGGGACGTGGGCGCGGGCTGCGGGTCGATCGGCATCGAATGGATGCGCGCCCACCCGGCCTGCCGCGCCTTGGCCATCGAGGCCGATGAAGGCCGGCAAGGCTTCATCGAACACAACCGTGACGCGCTGGGTGTACCCGGCCTGCAGCTGATCTGCGGCAAGGCGCCTGCAGCACTGCAAGGCCTGGAGCAGCCTGATGCAATCTTCATTGGTGGCGGCGTCACCCGCGAAGGCGTGCTGGACCTGTGCTGGGCAAACCTGCGCCCCGGCGGGCGGCTGGTAGCCAACGCGGTGACCTTGCAAAGCGAACTGGCCCTGGCGCATTTTCGCGAACAGCACGGTGGTGAGCTGACCCGCATCCATGTCGCCCATGCCCAGCCCTTGGGCGCGTTCGACACCTGGCGCCAGGCGCTGCCGATCACCCTGCTGGAAGTGGTGAAACCCGTCGATGCGTGAAGAAACCCGCGAACAGCCCGCGCCCCTGCGCAGCGGCCTGACCACCGGCAGCTGCGCCACCGCCACCAGCCTGGCAGCCGCTCGCTTGCTGCTGATCGGCGAAAGCAGCGACGCCGTCAGCATTACCCTGCCCAAGGGCAAGGTGGTGCAGATGCGCCTGGAATTCTGCCGCCTGATTGGCGAGCGTGCCGAAGCCGGCACCCTCAAGGATGCTGGCGACGACCCGGACGTGACCCACGGTGCCCTGCTCTACAGCCAGGTGCGCTTGCTGGGCGAGCCGGGCATCCGCTTTGTCGCCGGCACCGGCGTCGGCACCGTGACCCGCCCGGGGCTGGTGCTGGCGGTGGGTGAGCCGGCCATCAATCCGGTGCCACGGCGCATGATCACTGAACACCTGCAACGCCTGGCCGACGCGTGCGGCTACCTCGGTGGTTTCGAGGTCACGGTCAATGTGCAGGGCGGCGACCAACTCGCGCTCAAGACCATGAACCCGCGCCTGGGCATCCTCGGCGGGCTGTCGATCCTTGGCACCAGCGGCATCGTGCGGCCGTTCTCCTGTGCGGCCTATATCGCCTCGATCCACCAGGGTATCGATGTAGCACACACCAACGGCTACACGCACATCGCCGCGTGCACCGGCAACGCCAGCGAAGACACCATGCGCCGGGTCTACGGGCTGCCGGAAATCGCCCTGATCGAGATGGGCGATTTTGTCGGTGCAGTGCTCAAGCACCTGCGCAAGGTGCCGGTGCCGCGCCTGACCCTGTGTGGCGGTTTCGGCAAGATCAGCAAACTGGCCGCCGGGCACATGGACCTGCACAGCCGCCACTCCAGCATCGACTTGCCGCAACTGGCCGGCTGGGCTGCCGACATTGGCGCTGACGAAACACTGCAGGCAGCCATCATCGGCGCCAACACCAGCCAGCAAGCGCTTGCACTGGCTCATGCGGCCGGCATTGCCTTGGGTGACGCAGTGTGCGCCCACGCCCTGGCCTTCGCCCGCAGCGTCGTGCCGGCGCTTGTGCAAGTGGAAGTGTTCGCCATCGACCGCCAGGGCGGCATCGTCGGCCGGGCAGGTGTGCAATGACTGCGCGCATCCTGCTACTGGGTGGTGTCACCGAAGCCCTCGCCATCGCCCGCCGGCTCGGCCCTCAGCATGTCTATAGCCTGGCCGGTATCGGTCGTGTGCCACAGGACCTGCAATGCCAGGTACGGGTCGGGGGCTTTGGCGGTGCCGAGGGCTTGGCCAACTACCTGCGCGAGGCAGGCATCACCCTGCTGATCGATGCTACCCATCCCTATGCCGCGCAGATCAGCCGCAATGCTGCCAGTGCTGCACGTAGCGCCGGCATCCCGTGCTGGGCCTTGCGCCGCCCGGCCTGGCAGGCGCAAGCGGGGGATGATTGGCGCGAAGTCGAGGACTGGGCAGGGCTGATCGAAGCACTCAAGCCGTTTCGCAGACCGCTGTTCACGTTGGGGCGTGAGCCACTACAGCATCTGGACGAGATTCCGCCGGAGCAGTTCTGGACCTTGCGGGCGCTGGAAGCGTGCCCTGGAAACGCGCGCTGCGAAGTGATTGGCGCGCGTGGGCCATTCAACATTGAAGATGAACGGGCATTGTTCCAACGCCGCAGTATCGATGTGCTGATCAGCAAGAACAGCGGCAGTGTGGCGACCGAGCCGAAGCTCGAGGTAGCGCGGGAACTTGGTCTGCCGGTGCTGATCCTCAAGCGCCCGGGGTTGCCGGATATTGACCGCGCATTCGAATCGCAGGCTGACATGGCAGCAGCACTCGACCTGCATCAACACATCTCGCAAGCACGCTAGAGATGACTGTGGGAGCGGGCAAGCCCGCGAACACCGGCGAAGCCGGTGCCATACATCGAGTCGTCTTCTGCGCGGGCACGCCCGCTCCCACAAAAGACCGTACCCGTCTTGAAACCTGTATATGACCGTTGCCCTACAGCCCTTTCGGATCTTTCTTTCAACCCCGCACGTGGCTCTGGGTCGTACTGCTGCCGTAAACTCAACTCCCCTCCCCCGGAAGGTTTCACCCATATGGAAATGCAATGGTGGATCTGGCTGGTCTTCGGCATCGCGCTGATCCTGCTCGAACTGGTCTTACCAACGTTCTTCATCCTCTGGTTCGGCATCGGTGCCGTGCTGGTCTCTCTCATCTCGCTTGCCGCCCCCAGCCTGCAACTGGACATGCAGGGCCTGCTGTGGGTCGTGCTGTCATCGGCCACCACCGCGCTGTGGTTCAACGTGTTCCGGCGCAAGCAGCCAGACGTGCGCTGGACCGCCGACAGCGTGATCGGCGAGGTGGGCTTGCTGACCGCTGGCGTTTCGGAGTTCCAGAAAGGCCGCGTGCGTTTCCAGAAGCCGATCCTTGGCAGCGAAGAATGGACCTGCATCGCCGATAGCCAGATCGCTCCCGGCGAACGGGTGCGCCTGACCGCCATCGAGGGGAACATCGCCCGCGTCATCCGGGCCTGAATCCGCACTAAAAGGAATTTCGCATCATGACCAGCCTCATCGTCGTCGGCGCCATCGCCCTGTTCGTCCTGATCACCGTGTTCAAGGGGGTACGCATCGTGCCCCAGGGCGAGGAGTGGATCGTCGAGCGCCTGGGCCGCTACCACAGCACGCTCAAGCCCGGCCTGAACATCCTCATCCCGTACATGGATGTGGTCGCCTATCGCCTGCCGACCAAAGACATCATCCTCGATGTACAGCAGCAGGAAATCATCACCCGGGACAATGCCGTCATCGTTGCCAACGCCCTGTGCTTCGCCAAGGTGGTCGACCCGCAGAAGGCCTCCTATGGCGTGCAGAACTTCTCGTTCGCCGTCACCAGCCTGACCATGACGTCGCTACGCGCCATCGTCGGCGCCATGGACCTGGACGAAGCGCTGTCCAGCCGCGAGCAGATCAAGGCACGCCTGCGCGAGGCAATGTCGGAGCAGACCGAAGACTGGGGCGTGACCGTGCGCTCGGTGGAAATCCAGGACATCAAGCCTTCGGAAAACATGCAACTGGCCATGGAGCGCCAGGCGGCGGCCGAGCGTGAGCGCAAAGCCGATGTGACCCGCGCCGAAGGCGCCAAGCAGGCCGCGATCCTTGAAGCGGAAGCTCGCCTGCAGGCCGCCAGGCTGGATGCCGAAGCGCAGATCAGCCTGGCCGAGGCTTCGGCGCGGGCGATTTCGCTGGTCAAGGAGGCCGTGGGCAACGAAACCGTGCCGGCGATGTATTTGCTGGGTGAGCGCTATGTCGGGGCCATGGAGAACCTGGCGAGCAGCAACAACGCCAAGGTGGTGGTGTTGCCGGCGGATCTGCAGGAAACCGTCCGTGGCCTGATGGGCCGCAACAAGGCTTGAGATTGCCGGGGCCGCTCTGCGGCCATTCGCGGGGCAAGCCCGCTCCCACATGACAGCGCAGTATTCGAGGCTGCGGCACTTCTGCAGGAGCGGCCTTGTGCCGCGATGGGCTGCGCAGCAGCCCCCATACCCGGCCACCTGCGTCACTTCACCGCACCCTGCCTTTTTTACCTATACTGCGCCTTACAATAGCCACCACGATTCCTGACCGGATCTCTCCATGCCCCCACGTCGGCCCATCGCCTGGATAGCCTGCCTTGCAGTGCTGTTCAACCTGCTGGCCATGCCGCTGGCCTCTGCCGCGCCCAAGGGCCCGGCCGAGCAGCTGCTGTGGGGGGCTTTCTGTTCCAGCATGGCCAACAAAGCCAAGGTCGATGTCCAGGCCCTGGCCAAGATCGACCTTGGCCCGCAAAGCGACGACAGCGCCAGCATGATGAATTGCTGGTGCTGCTCCGGCGCAGCGCCGCTGCTGGCCCTGCCCGGCTACCCGCCGCAACTGCACAACCCGCCAACACTGTTTGCCGGCCTGCTGCCGCCCCCCGCCGACTACCAACCCACGCCGCGCCAGCTCTGGCCCGCGCTAAATCCCCGTGCCTCTCCGCTGGCCTGAGTTCATCACGCTGTCTGCCTGAACCTGAACACAACGGAGATTCACCATGCTCAAGCACGCCCTCGTCATGGCCGCCCTGCTGCTGCCCGGCGCCTTTGCCAATGCCCACGAATACAGCGTGGGCGACCTGCACATCGCCCACCCCTGGTCGCTGCAGTTGCCCCCCAACGCCCCCAATGTCGCCGCGTATTTCGTGGTGCACAACAATGGCCAGGCCGATGACCGCCTGCTGAGCGTCGACAGCCCCATCAGCGATGACGCGCAACTGCACGAGCATGCCATGAGCGCCAGCGGCGCCATGAAAATGCAACAAGTGCCCAGCGTGGTGGTGCCTGCCGGCAAGGACCTGACCTTCGCCCCCAGCGCCTACCACGTGATGCTGATGCAGCCAAAAGACCGCAGCCTGCTCAGCGACGGCAAGCGCTTCCCGTTGACCCTGCATTTCGAAAAGGCCGGCGACATTACAGTCGAAGTGGCCGTGCAGAAGCAGGCGCCAGCGGACCAGCCGCAAGCCCACGAACACGCGCACTGACACCTGCTGACAGGCACTCGCCATGAGCCTGCCGCGCAACAGCATCAGCCGTACCACCCGCCCTGACCGCAGGCGCGCCGGTGGCGGATGGCTGAGCCTGTTCGCCATGTGGATGATTTTCATCGGCCCGCTGATTTCCCAGTCGATGCCGATGGACCACCACGCCGGTATGAGCATGCCGATGGACATGCCGATGGCGGCTGCCCATGAGCATGGCGGCGACGCCCATCACGGCCACGGCGGCGATGGCCAGCTGCATGTGATGTGGGAAAAGTGCGGTTATTGCACCCTGTTGTTCAACTGCCCGGCCCTGCCCCAGGCCCTCAGCCCGCTCAGCGCCGGCAGCGTCGCCCCCACCACCCACCTGCTTGCACCAACGCACCAAGGCCATGCCCGGCAGGCTGTATTCCCCGGTGCGCGCAGCCGCGCCCCGCCTTCCTCGATCAGCGTCTGAACCCACATTTTGTGCACGAAGCCAGGAGGCTTCGCGCTAATTCATGACTGATCGACTGGAATCATTATGTCCGGCTGCACCCCTGTTTTCGCCTTGTCCCTGCGTGGGACCCTCGCCGTCGTGTGCGGCTCGTTGCTCGCGCCCGTGGCCCTGGCCGCCGACCCTGGCCATGAAGGCCATGGGCACGATGCTCCCGAGCTGAGCCCCACGGTGATAACTGCCGTGGCCCCAAGTTCGCCACTGACCGTGGTCACCAACCCGAAAGACCCGCGCCAGCCAGTGCCGGCCAGCGACGGCGCCGACTACCTGAAGACCATCCCAGGCTTTTCGGCGATCCGTGCAGGCGGCACCAACGGCGACCCGGTGTTGCGCGGCATGTTTGGCTCGCGCCTGAACATCCTCACCAACGGCGGCCTGATGCTGGGCGCTTGCCCCAACCGCATGGACGCCCCCACCTCCTACATTTCACCGGAAACCTACGACCGCCTGACCGTGATCAAGGGCCCGCAAAGCGTGATCTGGGGGCCGGGCGGCTCGGCAGGCACCATCCTCTTCGAACGTGAACCGGAAAAGTTCGGCACCCTCGGCAGCCGCGTAAACGCCAGCCTGCTGGCAGGTTCCAATGGCCGCTTCGACAAGGTGCTGGACGCCGCCGCCGGCAACAGCCAGGCCTACGCCCGCTTCGTCGGCAACCAGTCACGGTCGGATGACTACCACGACGGCAACGACGACACCGTGCCGTCACGCTGGGAAAAATGGAACGGCGATATTGCCCTCGGCTGGACGCCCGACCAGGACACCCTGCTGGAGCTCACCGCCGGCAAGGGCGATGGCGAGGCCCGCTATGCCGGGCGCGGCATGGACGGCTCGCAGTTCAAGCGTGAAAGCCTGGGCCTGCGGTTTGAAAAGTCCAACCTCGGCGAAGTGCTCGACAAGGTCGAGGCGCAGGTTTACTACAACTACGCCGATCATGTGATGGACAACTACAGCCTGCGTACCCCGTCCGGCAGCGGCATGATGGGCATGCCGATGGTCAGCAACGTCGATCGCCGCACCCTGGGTGCACGCATAAAGGCCACCTGGCGCTGGGCCGATGTGCAGCTGATCAGCGGCATCGACGCGCAAACCAACGAACATCGCCAACGTGGCGGCATGGGTGTGGACGCACACAAGGGCCAGGCCTGGACCAAGGACGCCGACTTCCACAACTACGGCGCCTTCAGCGAACTGACCTGGTACGTCAGCGGTGAGGACCGTTTGATCACCGGTGCCCGCCTGGACCGTGCCTCGGCCCGCGACTTCCGCCAAGGCAGCGCCACCGAAGGCGATACCCGCGCCGACACCCTGCCCAGCGGTTTTATCCGCTACGAGCACGATCTGGCAGCCATCCCGGCCACCACCTACATCGGCCTCGGCCATGCCCAGCGCTTCCCCGACTACTGGGAGCTGTTCTCGCCAAAGCTGGCGCCACCCGGTTCGGCTAATGCCTTCGACGGCATCAAGCCAGAGAAAACCACCCAGCTCGACTTCGGCATCCAGTACCGCACCGAACGCCTTGAAGCCTGGGCTTCGGGTTATGTGGGGCAGATCCGCGACTACATCCTGTTCGACTACCGCACCGGCATGATGGGCATGAGCACTTCCCAGGCACAGAACATCGACGCCCGCATCATGGGTGGCGAACTGGGTGCGGCCTACCAACTGACGGAAAACTGGAAGGCCGACGGCACGCTGGCCTATGCGTGGGGCAAGAACAGCAGTGACGGCAAAGCGTTACCGCAAATGCCGCCCCTGGAAAGCCGCCTGGGCCTGACCTACAGCCGCGATGTATGGAGCGTCGGCGCACTGTGGCGGCTGGTGGCTGCGCAGAACCGCATCGCCGAGAACCAGGGCAACGTGGTCGGCAAGGACTATGACAAGAGCGCCGGCTTTGGCGTGTTCTCCCTGAACGGCGCCTACAAGGTGAACAACAACCTCAAGCTCAGCGCAGGGGTCGACAACCTGTTCGACAAAACCTACGCCGAGCACTTGAACCTGGCCGGGAACGCCGGGTTCGGCTACCCGGCTACAGACCCACAGCCGGTCAACGAGCCAGGCAGGACCTTCTGGACCAAGGTCGATTTCAGCTTCTGACAACAACCACGGGCGCAGCTTCGGTTGCGCCCCTCTGCTGGTCAAACAGGAGGTTCCCATGAGAGGAACACGCACCAATTTCTATAACCTGGCCTGGCGTTGGCACTTTTATGCGGGGCTGTTCGTGGCCCCGTTCATGATCCTGTTGGCGATTACCGGGATCATCTACCTGTTCAAGCCGCAGCTCGACCCGCTGCTGTACAGCGACCTGATGGTGGTCGAAGCCGGCCACCATCGGCAGGGCGCCGATGCGATGCTGGCCGAAGTGCGCCAGGCCTACCCCGAAGGCCACGTCGGCCAGTACCTGCCCCCGCTGAACGCCGAGCGCAGTGCGCAGTTCGTGGTGCATGACGGCGGGCGCGAACTGAACGTGTTCGTTGACCCGTACAGTGGCAAGATCCTCGGCGAGCAGGACGGCAAGCAGAACCTGCAGGCCATCGCCCGCGCCCTGCATGGCGAGCTGATGGTCGGCACGGTCGGTGACCGCCTGGTGGAACTGGCCGCAGGCTGGGGCATCGTGCTGGTGGTGTCGGGCCTGTACTTGTGGTGGCCACGCGGGCGCAATGGCGCTGGCGTGCTGTGGCCACGGCTGTCGGCACGCGGCCGGCTGTTCTGGCGCGACCTGCACGCGGTAACAGGCTTTTGGGGTTCGGCCCTGCTGTTGCTGATGCTGGTCAGCGGCATGACCTGGACCGGCCTATGGGGCAAGCAGTACGCCGATTTGTGGAACCGCTTCCCGGCGGCCATGTGGAACGACGTGCCAAAGTCGGACCAGCAGGCAGGCGAACTGAACAACGCACACCGCCAGACCGTGCCCTGGGCAATGGAAAACACACCGATGCCGCAGTCCGGCGCACACGCCGAGCACGCTGGGCACCACATGATGTCGGACAAGCCCGCAGCACCCCAGGTGAGCGTGCAGCAGGTCGAAGACATCGCCACCTCGCGCCAGGTCGAGCCTGGCTACAGCATCACCCTGCCGACTACGGCAGACGGCGTGTTCACCATTGCCGTGTTCGCCGACGACCCGCGCAACGACGCTACCCTGCATGTCGACCAGTACACCGGCAAGGTCCTGGCCGATGTGCGCTGGCAAGACTACAGCCCGGTCGCCCGCGCCACCGAGATGGGCGTAATGCTGCACGAGGGCAAGATGTTCGGGGCGTTCAACCAGATCATCATCCTGGGGGTGTGCCTGATGATTCTGCTCGGTTCGGTGAGCGGGCTGGTGATGTGGTGGAAGCGCCGGCCTGAAGGCGGGCTGGGCGTGCCACCGCTGCGCCATGACCTGCCGCGCTGGAAGGCGGCGGTGGGCGTGATGCTGGTGCTGGGGGTGATGTTCCCGTTGGTGGGGGTGTCGATGGTGGTGATGTGGGTGGTGGACAGCCTGGTGGTGCGCCGCCGCCGGGAGCTGGCCAGCGCCTGACCCCTGCATAACCTGCACTGGCCTCTTCGCGGGCTTGCCCGCTCCCACAGGATCTCTGCCGCCCTCAGGCGTGGCGCGATACCTGTGGGAGCGGGCATGCCCGCGAAGAGGCCGGTGAAGGTCTCGAACTTTTCCTGCGAAAGCACGGCTGCCATCTGAAGATCGTGTCGATCTGTCGCGATCTCGAATTGGAACGCTCGTGTTAGCCTAGCCGGCGACTTTCAAGGGAATGCAGCTTATGACCGCAATTTCACCCAAACCACAAGAAGAGCAGCACCTGCAACGCAACCTGACCAACCGCCATATCCAGCTGATCGCCATCGGCGGCGCAATCGGGACCGGCCTGTTCATGGGCTCGGGCAAAACCATCAGCCTGGCGGGCCCGTCGATCATCTTCGTCTACATGATCATCGGCTTCATGCTGTTCTTCGTCATGCGCGCCATGGGCGAACTGCTGCTGTCGAACCTGAACTACAAATCGTTCATCGACTTCTCGGCCGACCTGCTCGGCCCCTGGGCGGGTTACTTCACCGGCTGGACTTACTGGTTCTGCTGGGTGGTCACCGGTATCGCCGACGTGGTCGCCATCGCAGCCTATACACAATTCTGGTTCCCCGACCTGCCGCAGTGGATACCGGCGCTGACCTGCGTAGGGCTGCTGCTGTCGCTGAACCTGGTGACGGTAAAAATGTTCGGCGAGATGGAATTCTGGTTCGCCCTGGTCAAGATCATCGCCATCCTCGGCCTGGTCGCTACCGGCCTGTACATGGTCATCACCGGCTTCACCTCGCCCAGCGGGCGCACTGCACAGCTGGCCAACCTGTGGAATGACGGCGGCATGTTCCCCCATGGCCTGATGGGCTTCTTCGCCGGGTTCCAGATTGCCGTGTTCGCCTTCGTCGGCATCGAGCTGGTGGGTACCACCGCCGCCGAAGCCAAGAACCCGGAACGCACCCTGCCGCGGGCGATCAACTCGATCCCGATCCGCATCATCGTGTTCTACGTGCTGGCGCTGATCGCGATCATGGCCGTGACCCCATGGCGCGACGTGGTACCGGGCAAGAGCCCGTTCGTGGAGCTGTTCGTGCTGGCTGGCCTGCCTGCGGCGGCCAGCATCATCAACTTCGTGGTGCTGACCTCGGCGGCCTCGTCGGCCAACAGTGGCGTGTTCTCCACCAGCCGCATGCTCTACGGCCTGTCGCAAGAAGGTGACGCGCCCAAGGCATTCGAAAAACTGTCGAGCCGTTCGGTGCCGGCCAACGGCCTGTATTTCTCGTGCACCTGCCTGCTGCTGGGCGCGGTGCTGATCTATCTGGTGCCAAACGTGGTCGAGGCGTTCACCCTGGTGACCACGGTTTCGGCGGTGCTGTTCATGTTCGTCTGGACGCTGATCCTGCTGTCGTACCTGAAGTACCGCAAGAACCGCGCGGCGCTGCACCAGGCGTCGAAGTACAAGATGCCGGGCGGGCGCTTCATGTGCTTCGTGTGTTTGGCGTTCTTCGCCTTCATTCTGGTGTTGCTGAGCCTGGAGGCGGATACGCGCTCGGCGTTGGTGGTAACGCCGATCTGGTTCGTGCTGCTGGCGGTGACGTATCAGTTTGTACGCAGCAGGCGCCATCCGCGTTCGGCTGTGCGTAACGGCTGATGGCCTAGGGGGCTGCTTTGCAGCCCATCGCGACACAAGGCCGCTCCCACACGCCGTCAGATGTGGGAGCGGCCTTGTGTCGCGATGGGCCGCACAGCGGCCCCAATCCTGTGCACATCGATGTCCCAGGCACCAACCTGGACCTCGCAAACGCCCCAACACCTCGCACAACCCCTCTATCACGCCCCTTGCGCCACTAGGCACACCCCTTGCAACGCCCTCCCCGCTTGGCCAAAACCAAAAAAACTCAGCGGAGAGAGCACATGAAGCGTCGCAGTCTGATCAAGGCCTTTACCCTCAGCGCATCGATTGCGGCGATGGGCCTGAGCTGGAGTATCCAGGCCGCCGAGACCATCAAGGTTGGCATCCTGCATTCGCTGTCGGGGACCATGGCCATTTCCGAGACCTCGCTCAAGGACATGGCGCTGATGACCATCGACGAGATCAACGCCAAAGGCGGGGTCAACGGCAAGATGCTCGAACCGGTGGTGGTCGACCCGGCCTCCAACTGGCCGCTGTTCGCCGAAAAGAGCCGCCAGCTGCTGACCCAGGACAAGGTCGCCGTGGTGTTCGGCTGCTGGACCTCGGTGTCGCGCAAGTCGGTGCTGCCGGTGTTCGAAGAACTCAACGGCCTGCTGTTCTACCCGGTGCAGTACGAGGGCGAGGAGATGTCGCCGAATGTGTTCTACACCGGCGCCGCCCCCAACCAGCAGGCTATTCCAGCCGTTGAATACCTGATGAGCGAAGATGGCGGCAGCGCCAAGCGCTTCTTCCTGCTGGGCACCGACTACGTCTACCCGCGCACCACCAACAAGATCCTGCGGGCCTTCCTGCACAGCAAAGGCGTGGCCGACAAGGACATCGAAGAGGTGTACACCCCGTTCGGCCACGCCGACTACCAGACCATCGTTGCCAACATCAAGAAGTTCTCCGCCGGCGGCAAGACCGCGGTCATCTCCACGGTCAACGGCGACTCCAACGTGCCGTTCTACAAGGAACTGGCCAACCAGGGCCTGAAGGCCACCGACGTACCGGTGGTGGCGTTCTCGGTGGGCGAAGAAGAACTGCGCGGTATCGACACCAAACCGCTGGTGGGCCACCTGGCTGCCTGGAACTACTTCGAGTCGGTGGATAACCCGGTGAACCAGAAATTCGTCGCCGACTGGAAGGCCTACGCCAAGGCCAAGGGCCTGCCAGGCGCTGACAAGGCGGTGACCAACGACCCGATGGAAGCCACCTACGTGGGCATCCACATGTGGGCGCAGGCCGCCGAGAAGGCCAAGTCCACCGATGTCGACAAAGTGCGTGAAGCACTGGCCGGGCAGAGCTTCAAGGCGCCGTCGGGCTTTACCCTGACCATGGACAAGACCAACCACCACCTGCACAAACCGGTAATGATCGGCGAGATCCAGGATGACGGGCAGTTCAGTGTGGTGTGGGAAACCGAGCAGCCGCTGCGGGCGCAGCCTTGGAGCCCGTTCATTCCAGGCAATGACAAACGACCTGACTACGCAGTGAAAGGTAACTGAGTGCACTGGGGCCGCTATGCGGCCCATTCGCGGGCTTGCCCGCTCCCACAGGTATTTCACTGCCCTCTGGACCAGTGAAATACCTGTGGGAGCGGGCAAGCCCGCGAAGAATCCACCACTGTATTCCAGGATTGCCCGCATGCTCAGAATGCTGCTCACCCTGCTTCTGCTACTCCCCATGGCCACCCAGGCCAGCGAGGGCGAATTCTTCCTCACTGCCAAGCCCGCCGAGCAGGCTCGCCTGCTCGAAAGCTGGGCGGCGCAACCCGATGCCGCGCGCGTGCCGCTGCTGGACAACCTGCGCCAGGGCCGCATTGGCACTGACGACACCCGCAAGGTACGCCTGAACAACCGCCTGCGCGGCCTGATCGACAACGCCCTGGCCAGCCACCAGTTGCTGAGCGACAACAGCGAAACGCGCCTGGCCGCCGCCCAACAACTGCAAAAAAGCGCACAACCCGCGCAAATGGCCTTCCTCGACCGGCGCTTCGCCAGCGAGCCGGATGCCGCCGTACACGCCGCCATCGGCCTGGCCCTGGCCAACCTGCAACTGGGCGCCAGCGAACCGGCAGTACGCCTGGCCGCCGTGCGCCTGTTGGGCGAAACCGGTGACCCGGTGGCCCGCACCCGCCTTGAAGCGCTGCTGCAACCCGACGCAGAAGCCGACCCGGGCGTGCGTACTGCTGCCGAGACCAGCCTGGCCCAGGTCAAGCGCAAGCTGCTGGTGGGCGAACTGCTCGGCCAGGCGTTCAGTGGCCTGTCGCTGGGCTCGATCCTGCTGCTGGCGGCACTGGGCCTTGCGATCACCTTCGGCCTGCTCGGGGTGATCAACATGGCCCACGGCGAGATGCTGATGCTCGGCGCCTACAGCACCTACATGGTCCAGGTGCTGGTGCAGCGCTACGCCCCGGGCGCTATCGAGTTCTACCCGCTGATTGCCCTGCCGGTAGCCTTCGCGGTCAGTGCCGGCGTGGGCATGGCGCTGGAGCGCACGGTCATTCGCCACCTTTACGGCCGCCCATTGGAAACCTTGCTGGCCACCTGGGGCATCAGCCTGATCCTGATTCAGGCCATCCGCCTGCTGTTCGGCGCGCAAAACGTCGAGGTCAGCAACCCGGCGTGGCTGTCGGGCGGTATCCAGCTGCTGCCTAACCTGGTACTGCCCTACAACCGCCTGGTCATCATCGGCTTCGCCCTCGCCGTGGTGCTGCTCACCTGGCTGCTGCTCAACCGTACGCGGCTGGGCCTGAACGTGCGCGCGGTCACCCAGAACCGCAACATGGCCGCCTGCTGCGGCGTGTCCACCGGGCGCGTCGACATGCTCGCCTTCGGCTTGGGCTCTGGCATCGCCGGGCTCGGCGGCGTGGCACTGAGCCAGGTCGGCAACGTCGGCCCGGACCTGGGCCAGAGCTACATCATCGACTCGTTCCTGGTGGTGGTGCTGGGTGGCGTCGGGCAACTGGCCGGGAGCCTCTGGGCCGCATTCGGCCTTGGCATCGCCAACAAATTGCTGGAGCCGCAGATCGGTGCCGTGCTCGGCAAGATCCTCATCCTTGCGTTGATCATTCTGTTCATCCAGAAGCGCCCGCAAGGCCTGTTCGCCCTCAAGGGACGGGTAATCGACTGATGAACCAGCCACTGCTTGTCACCGCTACGCAAAAGGCCGGGCCACGCCTGACCCTGGCCATCGGCGCCATCGGCGCCATCGTCGTCCTGTTGTTGCTGGCCCTGCCGCTGCTGTCCCTGCTGCCGGCGGATCACGTGCTACAGGTATCGGCCTACACCCTGACCCTGGTCGGCAAGATCCTCTGCTACGCCATCGTCGCCCTGGCCCTGGACCTGGTCTGGGGCTATGCCGGCCTGCTGTCGCTGGGTCACGGCCTGTTCTTCGCCTTGGGCGGCTACGCCATGGGCATGTACCTGATGCGCCAGGCGGCCGGTGATGGCCTGCCGGGGTTCATGACCTTCCTGTCATGGACCGAGCTGCCATGGTACTGGGCCGGTACCCAGCATTTCGCCTGGGCGCTGTGCCTGGTGGTGCTGGCGCCTGGGCTGCTGGCACTGGTGTTCGGCTGGTTCGCCTTCCGCTCGCGGATCAAGGGCGTGTACTTCTCGATCATGACCCAGGCCCTGACCTTCGCCGGCATGTTGCTGTTCTTCCGCAACGAAACCGGCTTTGGCGGCAACAACGGTTTCACCAGCTTCCGCACCATCCTGGGCTTCGACATTGCCGCCCAAGGGACCCGCGCGGTGCTGTTCCTGCTCACCGTCGGCCTGCTGCTGGCCAGCCTGTACCTGTGCTGGCGCCTGACCCGCAGCAAGTTCGGCCGCCTGCTCACCGCCGTGCGCGACGCCGAGAACCGCCTGATGTTCTGCGGTTACGACCCGCGCGGCTTCAAGTTGCTGGTGTGGGTGCTAAGCGCCGTACTCTGCGGCCTGGCGGGCGCGTTGTATGTGCCGCAGGTGGGCATCATCAACCCCAGCGAAATGTCGCCGACCAACTCCATCGAAGCCGCCGTGTGGGTGGCCTTGGGCGGGCGCGGCACGCTGATCGGCCCGCTGCTCGGCGCCGGCCTGGTCAATGGCATGAAGAGCTGGTTCACCGTGGCCTTCCCGGAGTTCTGGCTGTTCTTCCTGGGCGCGCTGTTCATCCTCGTCACCCTGTACCTGCCCAAGGGCGTGGTCGGCTTGTTGAAAAAAAGGAGTCAGCCATGAGAGGCGTGCCCCCTGCTCACCCCGAATTCATGCTTGAACCGGTCTTCGACAACCTCGGGGCCGGCCGCGATGCCATTGGCCTGGGCAGCCGCCGCGAGGCGGGCCTGGACACCCGCCACGGCACGGTGCTGAGCCTGGAGGACATCAGCGTCAGCTTCGATGGTTTCAAGGCGCTCAACGGGCTGAACCTGTACATCGGCGTGGGCGAGCTGCGCTGCATCATCGGCCCCAACGGTGCCGGCAAGACCACGATGATGGACGTGATCACCGGCAAGACCCGCCCGGACACCGGTAGCGCCTTCTTTGGCGACACCCTCGACCTGGCGCGCATGAGCGAGTACCAGATCGCCCAGGCAGGTATTGGTCGCAAGTTCCAGAAGCCCACGGTGTTCGAGGCGTTGACGGTATACCAGAACCTGGAGCTGGCGCTGAAGACCGACAAGTCGGTATGGGCCAGCCTGGCGGCGCGCCTGGGCAGTGAGCCGCGCCAGCGCATCGAAGAAGTGCTGACCACCTTGCGCCTGCTGCCCCTGGCCCAGCGCCAGGCCGGCTTGCTGTCACACGGGCAAAAGCAGTTTCTGGAGATTGGCATGCTGCTGGTGCAGGAGCCGCAATTGCTGCTGCTGGATGAGCCGGTGGCCGGCATGACCGATGCCGAGACCGAATTTACCGCCGAGCTGTTCAAAGGCCTGGCTGGCAAGCATTCGCTGATGGTGGTGGAGCATGACATGGGCTTTGTGGGGAGCATTGCCGATCATGTGACCGTGCTGCACCAGGGCAGCGTGCTGGCAGAAGGGTCGCTGGAGCAGGTGCAGGCGGATGAGCGGGTGGTCGAGGTGTATCTGGGCCGATGATTCAAGCAGCCTGCACCGGCCCTTTCGCGGGACAAGCCCGCTCCCACAGGGAAATCACTCATTCCAAAACTGTGGTGAACCTGTGGGAGCGGGCTTGTCCCGCGAAAGGGCCGGTGCAGCCACAACAAAAACACCAAGGACATGACATGCTGAAAATCGACACCCTGCACCAATACTACGGCGGCAGCCACATCCTGCGTGGCCTGTCGTTCGAAGCCAAGGTCGGCGAAGTCACCTGCCTGCTGGGCCGCAACGGCGTGGGCAAGACCACCCTGCTGCGCTGCCTGATGGGCCTGGTACCCGCCCGTGACGGCAGCATCGAATGGGAGGGCAAGCCCATTACCCGCCTCAAGCCCCAGCAACGGGTGCAGGCCGGCATCGCCTACGTGCCCCAAGGCCGCGAAATTTTCCCGCGTCTCACCGTCGAGGAAAACCTGCTGATGGGGCTGTCACGCTTCCCGGCCCGTGAGGCGCGCGAAGTCCCCGCGTTCATCTACGAACTGTTCCCGGTGCTGGAACAAATGAAACAGCGCCGTGGCGGCGACCTCTCTGGCGGCCAGCAGCAACAGCTGGCAATCGGCCGCGCCCTGGCCAGCCGCCCACGGCTGCTGATTCTCGACGAGCCGACCGAGGGCATCCAGCCCTCGGTAATCAAGGAAATCGGTGCCGTCATCCGCCGCCTGGCCGAGCGCGGCGACATGGCGATCCTGCTGGTGGAGCAGTTCTACGACTTTGCCGAGGAACTGGCCGACCAGTACCTGGTCATGGCCCGTGGCGAGATCGTGCAGCACGGCCGCGGCGAAAACATGCAAGCCGAAGGTGTGCGTGGCCTGGTAACCATTTAATCTGCAAGCAACGACCCTGCGAGACCCTGTCATGAGTTACCAAATCCGCGACGCCCTGCCCACCGACGTGCCGGGCATCCTCGACATCTATAACGACGCAGTGCGCAATACCACGGCGATCTGGAACGAAACCCCGGTGGACCTCGGCAACCGTCAGGCCTGGTTTGAAGCACGGGCGCAGCAGGGGTATCCGATACTGGTGGCGGTGGACGACAGTGGCGTGCTCGGTTATGCCTCGTTTGGCGACTGGCGGCCGTTCGAGGGCTTTCGCAACACCGTGGAGCACTCGGTGTATATCCGCGGCGACCAGCGTGGCAAAGGGCTGGGGCCGGTATTGATGGCAGCGCTGGTCGAGCGTGCGCGCGGGTGCGGCAAGCATGTGATGGTGGCAGCCATCGAGAGTGGCAACGCGGCGTCGGTGCGCCTGCATGAGCGGCTGGGCTTCGTGGTGACCGGGCAGATGCCGCAGGTGGGGGTGAAATTTGGCCGCTGGCTGGACCTGACCTTCATGCAACTGGTGCTGAACCCCGGAACCGAACCGACCTGAAATTGATGCCGGCTGAACCAGCCTCTTCGCGGGGCAAGCCCGCTCCCACAGATACCCCACTCGCTTGAGATTCAGCGGAGTACCTGTGGGAGCGGGCTTGTCCCGCGAAGAGGCTGGTGCAGGCAAACACACTCATATCTGGGTAAACCTGCCCAGCCGCTGGCGCAGCATGCTGTTTTCGCTGCGCAACTGCTGCACTTCCTGCAACAGCTCCAGCGCCAACGCCACCCCTTCCCACTCAAGCTCCAGCTCCTGGTGCAACTTCACCGCGCGTTTGGCTAACAACGGCGCCTGATCGTCGAACAACCAGTCCTCAGGCGTTCGCCCGGAGGGTTCGACAATGCCGTGTTCGACGATTTCGATCACGCAGTCAGCCGTGACATCGGCTTCCTGACACAGGGTACGCATGTCCAGTTGAACGATCAGGGTGCTGCTCATGATCACTTACTCCATTGTGTCCTCGGGTTGAACGCCGCTTTCTCGGAAAGCTTCGTCCACAATTCGCGGGCAGCCTCATCGGAGGTCGGCGGCATGACCACTTTCAGTTGCGCGTATAGGTTGCCGCGCTCACCGCGCTTGTTCGCCAGGCCTTTGCCCGGCACGCGCAGGCGCTGACCGCTCTGGCTGTCGGGGCGGATGGTGAGGTTGATCTTGCCTTCCAGGGTCGGCACCGCCACCTTGGTGCCCAGGGCCGCTTCCCACGGTGCCAGCGGCACGGTAATGATCAGGTCATGGCCTTCGACATCGAACAGCGGGTGCGGTGCCATGCGGATGGTCAGGAACAGGTCGCCATTGGCCGCACCACCGCTGCCCGGCGCGCCCTGGCCCTTGAGGCGGATACGCTCGCCGTCGGTAACACCGGCCGGAATCTTCACGTTCAGGGTCTTGGTAGTGAAGCCGGTGCGTTGGCCCATGGCATTGGTTTGCGGCACCTGGAAGCTGATCTGCTTGGACTCCTTGCTCAGGGTCTCTTCAAGAAATACTGCCAGTTCCAGCTCCACATCCTGCCCTCGCCTGCCGGCACTGCGTTGCTGCTGCCGGGCGCCACCAAAGGGGTTGCCACCCCGCCCACCGAAGACCGAGCTGAAGAAGTCGGAGAAGTCGCCGCCCTCGAAGCCGCCGCCACCGCCGCGGCTCTCCCAGCCCGGTGGTGCCTGGAACGGTCGGCCATGTTGGCCGCCATACTTGCGAATTTCGTCGAACTCGGCACGTTTCTGCGCGTCGCCCAGCACTTCATAGGCCTCGTTGGCCTCTTTGAACTTGTCCTCGGCGTCGCGCTCCTTGCTGACATCGGGGTGATACTTGCGCGCCAGCTTGCGGTACGCGGCCTTGATCGCCTTTTCGTCCGCCGTGGGCTCTACGCCGAGTATCTTGTAATAGTCTTTGAAGTCCATTTGTGGATCACCAATGTGAATGTGCGTGTTGCAACAGAAGATAGGGGTCAAGCATAGCCTTTCAAGACCGACTTGGGTTTGCCTCAAGGCAGACGACTGGTCTTGATTCTGTAGCCAACTGGCATACACTGCGCGGCCGTTTTGCCTCCGGAAGCCCATTTCCCATGTCTGACGTATCCCCGGCCCGCGCCCTGGGCATCGACTTTGGCACCTCCAACTCCACGGTCGGCTGGCACCGCCCTGGCGTGGAGTCGCTGATTGCCCTGGAAGACGGCAAGATCACCTTGCCCTCGGTGGTGTTCTTCAATATCGAAGAGCGGCGCCCGGTGTATGGCCGCCTGGCACTGCACGAATACCTGGAAGGCTACGAAGGCCGCCTGATGCGCTCGCTGAAGAGCCTGCTGGGCTCCAAGCTGATCAAGCACGACACCAGCGTGCTGGGCAGCGCCCTGCCGTTCAAGGACCTGCTGGGCATGTTCATCGGCGAGCTGAAAAAGCGCGCCGAAACCGCCGCTGGCCGCGAGTTCGACCAGGTGGTTCTGGGCCGCCCGGTGTTCTTCGTCGACGAAGACCCGGCTGCCGACCAGGAAGCCGAGGACACCCTGGCCGACGTGGCGCGCAAGATCGGCTTCAAGGATGTGTCGTTCCAGTACGAGCCGATTGCCGCGGCCTTCGACTACGAGTCGGGCATCAGCCGTGAAGAACTGGTACTGATCGTCGACATCGGCGGCGGTACTTCGGACTTCACCCTGATCCGCCTGTCGCCCGAGCGCCACCTGGTCGCAGAGCGCCAAAGCGATATTCTCGCCACCGGCGGCGTGCACATCGGCGGTACCGACTTCGACAAGCAGCTAAGCCTGCAGGGCGTGATGCCGCTGTTCGGCTACGGTAGCCGCATGAAGAGCGGCGCACTGATGCCCACCAGCTACCACCTCAACCTGGCCACCTGGCACACCATCAACGCCCTGTACTCGCAGAAGTCGCAGTTGGCGCTGAGCAGCATGCGCTATGACATCGAGGACAGTTTCGGCATCGACCGCCTGTTCAAACTGATCGAGCAGCGCGCCGGGCACTGGCTGGCGATGGAAGTGGAAGCCAGCAAGATCGAGCTGACCGAACAGGACAGCCGCCACATCGACCTGCGCCGTGTCGAGCCCGAGCTGACTGCGCAGCTGACCCGAGCGTTGTTCGAAGACGCCATCGAAGGCCTGCTTGAGCGCGTACGCGGCAGCGTGACCGAACTGCTGGCCAAGGCTGGCGTGAGCGAGAGCCAGGTAGACACGGTGTTCTTCACGGGCGGCTCCAGCGGCATTCCGGCGCTGCGCAACAGTGTGTCTGCGATGTTGCCGAATGCGCGGCATGTGGAAGGCAACATCTTTGGCAGCATTGGTAGCGGGCTGGCCATCGAGGCCCGCAAGCGTTACGGCGCAGCCTGAGCTATTTTGGGGCCGCAACGCGGCCCCGACAATCTGTTAGACCAGCTGTTCGCGCTTAAGCTCACTCTTGAGGTAGGCATAGTATATCGGCCCCGCCACCACCCCCGGCAGCCCGAACGCCGCCTCGAACACAAGCATCGCCAGCAGCAGTTCCCATGCCTTGGCACTGATCTGCCCGCCAACAATCCGCGCGTTGAGGAAGTACTCGACCTTGTGGATAACGATCAGGTAACCCAGCGCCGCCGCCGCCACCCAGATCGACAACGACAAGCCGACGATGGTGATCAGGGTATTGGACATCAGGTTGCCGATCACCGGCAGCAAGCCCAGCAGGAAGGTCAGCACGATCAGTGTCTTGGTCAGCGGCAGGTGCACGCCGAACAGCGGCATCACCACCGCCAGGAAGATGCCGGTAAAGGCCGTGTTGAGCAGCGAGATCTTGATCTGCGCGAACACGATGTTGCGAAACGCCTTCACCAGCAGGTTCAGGCGCTCAAACAGCGCTGCCGCCAGGGGCTTGCGCCGGGAAACATCGGGAATACGCTGCAGGGCGATGATGGCGCCGAGAATCATGCCGATCAGCAGCGTCACGAACATGTGCGCCATGCCTTTGCCCACCAGCTGCAAATCGCTCAGGTGGCTTTTTATCCAGTCGCCGATGGCGACCTTGAACTCTGCGGCACTGGCGGGCAGGTAGCCCTCGATGAAGGGCGGCAGCTGACCGCGGGCACGCTCGACAAGGGCCATGAACTTGTCCAGCGAGGCGCCGGGGTTTTCCGCCTCGTGCAGCAAAAAGCTGAAGGCACCGGCAATGAGCAGCGTCAAGGTAATGACCACCAGCGTGCCAAGCAGCGCCACGGCCAGCCAGCGCGCACGCTGGCCGGCCAGCAGCGGCTGAAGGCGCGGGGTCAGCATGTTGACCAGTTCGAACACCAGCAGGCCAGCCAGCAGGCTGGGCAACAACTTAAGGGGCAAAGCCAGCAGCAGGCCGGCCATGACGATGAACAGGCTGGCCAGGGTGATCTGACGGGGGGTAAAGGTCATACAGCCTCGACGGCAGACAGCGGGAATGCCCGCAGTCTGCCAGCCTTGGCGGCGCAGGCATAGGCGCAGGTCATTTCTTCTTCAGGCAGTCGCTCATGTACGCCTTGCGCTCGTCACCCTTCAGGGCTTTGGTCGTGGCGTCGGCGTTGCAGGTCTTCATCTTCTCTTGCTGGGTTTGTGGCACGTCCTTCTTCAGGCAGGTGCTCATGAACGCTTTGCGCTCATCGCCCTTGAGGGCTTTGGTAGTAGCGTCGGCATTGCAGGTTTTCATTTTTTCCTGCTGCGCGGTATTGGCCGCGAAGCCTTGGGCACTGAACAACACTGCCAGCGCCAGTAATGGGATGTGCAGCACTTTCATGGAGTAGTCTCCTTGGCTCCGTGCCCGACGCACGGGGGTCGAGCTGAGTGTAGCCAAGATTTTTCAGCGCCCCGCCCGCGCCTGCCGGCGGTACTGCTCGGGCGTGCACTCGGCCTGGCGCTGGAACATGGCGATGAACGCCGAAGCGCTGCTGTAGCCAAGGTCGAAGGCAATGGCCTGAATGGGCAGGCCGGCCTCCAGCGCTTCGATGGCACGCAGAAAACGCAGGCGCAGGCGCCACTCGCCAAAACTGATGCCCAGTTCGCGCAGAAACTGGCGGGCCAGGGTGCGTTCGCTAACATGCACACGGGCGGCCCAGTCGGCCAGCGGGCGGTTGTCACCCGGCTCGGCACTGAGGGCGTCCAGTACCTGGCGCAGGCCATCGCTTTGGGCAAACGGCAGGTAGCAGGCCTGGGCGGGCGCCAGCAGCAACTGGTCGAGCAGTACCTGCACCAGGCGCTGGTCGCGCTCGTCCTCGGCCACCTTGAGGTCACGCCGGGCGAAGTCGCCGAGGATGGCCTTGAGGATATCGCTGATCATCAGGCTGCACGGTTGCGGTGGCAGGGCTGCGCACAGGCTGCGGTGTAGATAGATAGAGCGGTAGACGATGGCCTGGGGGTTGTAACAGCCATGCGCGGTATCGGGCGGTACCCAGACGGCGTAGTGCGGCGGAGACAGGAAACGCTGGCCGGCGACCTCCAGTTGCATCACGCCGTGGGCGGTGTAGTTCAGCTGGCCCCAGGCGTGTTTATGCACGGCGCTGTGGGTATCGGCAACGAACTCATCGTGTCGGAAGTACACCGGCGCCGGCAGTTGGGTGAATTGGGGTATATCGAGGTATTTGCGCGGCATGCTGTCTGCTTTGCGGGGTGGGTTGTCTGGATAAGAGTATAGGCTTGTGGACAGACACTCGATAATACAGGCCTATCGAGGGCCTGCCTTGCAGGCCCAATCCAGGCCCCAATGAGTAACCCGCTACATGAATTACCTGTTCCCCCTCACCGCCATCCTCATCTGGGCCGGCAACACCGTGGTCACCAAGATGTCCGCCGGTGCCATCCACCCTGCCGAAATCGGCTTCTACCGCTGGCTGCTGGCCGGCTTGCTGTTCACGCCGTTCCTGCTGCCCGCCGTGTGGCGCAACCGCGCAGCCATCCGCCCACACCTGGGCAAAGTGTTCGTGCTGGGCGTGCTGGGCATGGCGATGTACCAGAGCCTGGCCTACTTTGCCGCCGGCATCACCAGCGCCACCAACATGGGGATCATCCTCTCGCTGATGCCACTGATGTCTCTGGCGCTGTCCATCGCCTGGCTGGGCCAGCGCCTGAGCTACGGTGCCCTGCTGGGTGCGGTGGTGTCATTCTTCGGCGTGCTGGAGGTGGTCAGTGCCGGTCACCCCGCGAGCCTGTTGCAGCAGGGCCTGAACAGCGGCGACTTGCTGATGCTGGTCGCCACCCTGGCCTATGCGCTGTACAGCTTCCTGTTGAAGAAATGGCAACTGCGCCTGCCACCCCTGCAGTTGCTGTATTTGCAGGTGCTGGTGGCAATCGTGGTGCTGCTGCCGCTGTTCCTGCTGTCGGACAAGACGGGCCTGAACAGCCGTAATATCGGCCTGGTGCTGTATGCCTGCGTGCTGGCCTCGATGATCGCGCCGCGGGTGTGGATGCAGGCCGTGCATCGCCTGGGGCCAAGCCGCACCACGCTATTCTTCAACCTGCTGCCCTTGGTCACCGCACTGATCGCCGCCGTGGTGCTCGATGAGCAACTGGCGCGCTATCACCTGGTCGGCGGCCTGCTGACCCTGGCCGGGGTAGTGCTGGCCGAGCGCTGGACCACCCCGATACGCCGCTAAAGCCCGGCAGCCTTCAGCCGGGCGGCATGTTCGGTGAACAACCGCACCGGCTCGGCGCCTTTGCCCACGGCGCCGAGAGACTGGTTGACGATATCCAGGTGATCGAGCGGGTAGTCGTCGCCGATCACCTGCCCCAGGTGCGAACTGAAACGCCCGACCATGCCGTCGCAATGCCCCTTTTCTTTGACGAAGCTGCGGGCAAACAGGCGGCAGAAGCGATTGCTGCCGTCAAAGCGGTTGCGACCCTGGTCGGTAAGGCCGGGCTGCAAGGTGCCAGACCACGAGTAATAACGCACACCATCGACTTCATAGGCCCCTTCCCCGCCCCAGGTCTGCGGCAGCCCTTGGGGATATGCCTGGTTGAACAGCGCCACCCCGGCAGTGGTCATCGACTGGTGCGAGGCGTGCAGGTCAACCGGCAGCGGGTCGCGGCGCCAGCCGGTTTCCAGCCACACCAGCAACACGGCAAGACCCTGCAACACAGCCTTGAGGATGCGCCCCTGGGGTGAATCGCCAGGCGCCGTGCGGTCCAGGTGGTCCGCCAGTTCCGAGCCGTGGTTGGGGCCGGCCACCGAGGTGACCGAAGCCACGCGCTCTGGCCGCCTGGCCGCTGCGTAGCGCGCGCTCAGGGCACCTTGGCTGTGGCCGATGAGGTTGACCTTTTCGGCACCGGTACGCGTGCAGATATCCTCGATGATCAGCAGCAACTGCTCGCCGCGCACCTCGCTGGAATGCAGCGGCGAAACCTGCACCGGGAACACCTGCGCCCCACCCTTGCGCAAGGCTGGCACGATGCCGAACCAGTAGGGGTAGAGCATTAGCCGGACAAAACCGAGCATGCCCGGCACCAGCACCAACGGGTATCGCGTGGCCAATTCCTGTTGCATTGCACCAGCCCCTTTCCGTGGACGACCGGTCAACACTACAGCGCCAATCATGACCATCGCAATCGAACTCCCGGCCCGCGCTGGGGTTCCAAACCACACAGACCCTTTGCAAGGAGCGGGACCATGTACAAGCAGACCCTGGCAATCCTTCTGGCAAGCGCCGCCCTGGCCGCCTGTGGCAGCCGCCCGGAAAACCCGGCGGACTATGTCACCTACCGTGACGAACCGCTGGTCAAGCAGGTGGAGCACGGCATGACCATGCAGAAGGTCATCGCCATCGGTGGCAGCCCATCGAATGTGATCGACCTGCCGCACGGGGGCACCTGCAACGACTACATTCTCAACCGCGACGGCAAACAACAGCCCTACTACGTGCGCTTCGACGCCACTGGCCACGTCGATGCCAAAGGGTTCAAGACTTGTAAACAACGCCAAGAGGACAGCGACGCCGTCCCCGGCGCGTGAGCCTGCGTCCCCACCCTGACCCTGATATGCCTGGAGATAACCATGAGCAACGTTGAACTGACCGATGTGAAAACCCTGCGCGAACGTGCCCGCCAGCATGTGGAGCAAGGCGCGGTGACCGAGGGCTACCACGCCGACCGTCAGGAAATCCTGCGCCTGCTGAACGAGTCGCTGGCCACCGAGCTGGTCTGCGTACTGCGCTACAAGCGCCACTACTTCATGGCAAGCGGCATCAAAGCCAGTGTGGCTGCCCAGGAATTTCTGGAGCATGCGAACCAGGAAGCCGAACATGCCGACAAGCTGGCCGAGCGCATCGTGCAGCTGGGCGGCGAGCCGGACTTCAACCCCGACAACCTGACCAAGAACTCCCATGCCCAGTACGTGGCGGGTAATTCGCTGAAGGAAATGGTGCTGGAAGACTTGGTGGCTGAGCGGATTGCCATTGATAGCTACCGCGAGATCATCCAGTACATCGGTGATAAAGACCCGACCACCCGACGCATCTTCGAAGACATCCTGGCCCAGGAAGAAGAGCACGCGGACGACATGTCCGACCTGCTGCAAGGGCTGTAATCGCAAGGGGCTGCTTTGCAGCCCTTCGCGGCACAAGGCCGCTCCTACAGGGGAAAGCGATCCCTTGTAGGAGCGGCCTTGTGCCGCGATGGGCCGCAGAGCGGCCCCCTGCTATTTCCGACCTTTCACCACTGCCGGCGCCTTGCCCGCCTTCATCTGCTGCAACAGCGGCGTGCACTGGTTGGGATCATCCCCGCTGCTGGGCGCAATCAGCGCCAGCAACCCCGCCGCCGGCCCGGCCACCACACCCAGCGCCACCATCCCCGCACCACGCAGTGCCAACGGGACTGCCTGCACCCCAGCACTCGGCTTGGCAAACGGCCCACGCACATACAGTGGCGAACGCAGCGAGAACAGCCGCAGGCCTTTCGATTCGGGGGTGATTTTCAAGTCCAGCTGCTCACTGCTGAAGTTGGCCGTACCGTTGATGTAGATGATCGCGTTCTCGGTATCGAAGATGAACAGACGGGTCGTTGCCAACCCCTCCTTGATACCCACATCGGCCGCCGCGCAATTGATCTTCACATCCTCATCACCGAACAGCTTGCCGATGACATAGTTGCCCACGTTCAAGCCGGCAATCTCCATCAGGCTGCGGCTGATCGCGCCATCGTTGACGAGCATGCGCAGGTCGCCATTGGCCGTACCCAACAGCGCCGCCACTGAATTACCACGGCCGCTGATGTCGGCATCGCCGTTCAACTCACCAAAGCTGGTCTGCATCGGCGCGAAAGTCGGGAACAGTTGCTTGAGCTTGAAGCCCCTGGCAGTCAGTTGGGCGCGGCCCTGCAAAGGCACGCTGCGACCGTCCAGGCGAATTCTGGAGGCCAGGTTGCCGCCGGCCACGCCGAAACGCAGGGGCTCCAGGCGCAACAGACCGTCTTCGAGAATCACGTGGGCCGAAAGGTCATTGAACGGCAGTTGCGTGCTGTGCACGATGCGCTTGCCGGCAAAGGTGACGTCGGCGTCCATCGCGCGCCAGCGCTCGGTGCGGAACTCTTCCACCGGCAGCACCTTGCCCGTTGGCTGCTTGCTGGCACCACCACGGGCCTTCTGCTCGGCGTTGGAATCGGCGCCGATCAGCGGCGCCAGGTCCTTGAACAGCAACTGGTTGGACACCAGGTTGCCGGACAGCTTAGGCCGTGGCTGGCTGGCGACGAAGGCCAGGTCACCGTGGATGTCGCTGTCACCGATCTTGCCATTGAAGCCCTGGTAGTTGAACATCGCGCCTTGTGGCGCATGCAGGTTGGCGCTGAGGCGGCCGTCGGTCGAGTAGGCCGGGGTGTCCGGCAGGGTCACCCCGGTCAATGGGTAGAGGTTGCCCAGGCTGGCACCGGACAGGCGCAAGCGCAGGTCCAGGGCGCCGAGGTTGCGCGGGTCGGTCAGGGTGCCGGCGAGCACCACATGGGTGTCGGCGATGCGCACGTCGGCTTGCAGCGGAAACGGCTGGCGGGCGTCCTGCAGCGCCAGCAGGCCGCCGATCTTGCCGGTGCCGGACACCGGCTGATCCTTGTAGCGGCCTTGTGCCTTGAGCCCGAAGGCGTAGTCCTGTGCACCACCCGCCTTCTCGGCGCTGGCCTTGCCGACAATCTCGCTGAACGGGATCGGCTTGCCCAGCGGGTCAATCTGCACCTTCATGCTGGTTTTCAGGGTTTGATCGTCGAAGCTGACATTGCCCTGGTCGAAACCGATCGCACCAATATCCAGCTGCCATTTGGAAGGTTCGGCGTTTTCATCCTTGGGGCCGAAGTCGAACGTCCAGTTGGCACGGCCATCGGCCAGACGGGTAAGGCTGGCAGTGGGTTTGGTCAGGTCGATGCGCGGGATACTGATCTGCTGGAACACCAGCGGCAGAGGCGCCAGGCGGAACTCCACGCGCTCCAGGCCGACCATCTTCGGCTCCTTGAGCCACTCCGGGTTGCCCAGGGTCAGGTCCTCGGCAATGAAATGCGGCCATGGCACCCAGGCACGCCAGCCACCCTCTTCAGGCTCGGTGCGCCAGTGAACGGCAAGGTTGCCGTTGATAGCGAAGGGCCGGTGCAGGGCCTCGGACACCTTTTCGTTGAGCAGGGGCTTTACGCGGTTCCAGTCGAAGGTGGCAATCACCACCACCAGAATCGCCAGCAGGGTAAGGAGGGTGGCGAGGGCCCAGAGGAGGATTCTGGCGGGACGCGTCATTGCGTGATTCTCCTTGCGGTATGGCACAAAACGGGTGCAGCGATGGCAGTCAATATGTCGGACTGTGGAAAACCCGTGGGGTTTTATCGAGAGCGGCATCATAGCGAAGTTTTCCTGGCCTTTTGCTCAGCAATACGTCGCGTCAGGCGCTGCCCGCTACCCGGCATCAGGACCTTCACGTCATCCTCAGAAGACCTGTAAAGCGCTTTCCAGAGCGGTTGCCGACCTCTATCAATGCGGTCGATTGTTACCATTACCCGTATGAACTTCTCTCTGGCGTTACCGAGCGTAGCATTGGCTCCGTACCCACTTTCCAGCCCCCGAGAGGAGCACCGAAATCATGAAACGCCACCTGCTGACCCTGACCCTGTCCATCCTGGCTGCCAACGCTTTCGCCCTGCCAGCCGACGAACAGCACCTGACCGCCGAATCCCGCTCCAGCGCTGCCGAAATCGCCCAGCCGCTGAAAACCGTTGCCGAAGGGGGTTCTGACCGCCTGATCGAACGCGCTGGCCGCGTAGCCGAAGGTGGTTCTGACCGCCTGATCGAACGCTCTGGCCGCGTAGCCGAAGGTGGTTCTGATCGCCTGATCGAACGCTCTGGCCGTGTAGCTGAAGGTGGTTCTGATCGCCTGATCGAACGCAGTGGCCGCGTTGCTGAAGGTGGCTCGGATCGCCTGGTTGAACTCAGCCGTGTGAGCTGATCACCATGGCCGAAAAGAACAACCTCTGTCACATCGCTTGCTCCCCTCCAGGCCCGGTCCATTGACCGGGCTTTGTTTTTTTATCTAGAGTGCCCAGCCTTACCGTCACAGAAGCCCGCATCATGCTGCCGCGCGCCGAACAGAAGCTACAGACCCGCCAGGCCCTGCTCGATGCCGCCTGCCTGCTCATGGAGAGTGGCCGTGGTTTCGGCAGTGTCAGCCTGCGCGAAGTGGCGAAGACCGCAGGCATCGTGCCGACCGGCTTCTACCGGCATTTTTCCGACATGGACGCCCTGGGCCTGGCGCTTGTGGCCGAAATCGATACCACCTTCCGCCAGACCATCCGCCTGGTGCGCCAGAACGAATTCGAGCTGGGCGGCATCACCGATGCTTCGGTGCGCATCTTCCTCGACGTGGTCGCCGCTCACCGCGCGCAGTTCCTGTTTCTGGCCCGCGAACAGTACGGGGGCTCACAAGCCGTCCGCCAGGCCATTGCCCGGCTGCGCCAGGACATAAGCGACGACCTTGCCACCGACCTGGCGCGCATGAAGCGCTGGCAGCACCTGGACAGCGCCGCGTTGGCGGTAATGGCCGACCTGGTGGTGAAGACCGTGTTCGCTACCCTGCCCGAGCTTATCGACAGCCCCGACTCAAGTTATCCACAAGCACTGACGGCGCAGGAAAAGATCACTCAGCAATTGCGCTTCATCTTTGTTGGCGCCCGTCACTGGCAAGGGCTGGGCAACCCACAACCGTAGTTCTGCTACCATTGCGCCCTGCCCGACAGCGACGAGCGCCGAAATGTCTGACCCCCGCCCCACCCTGCCAGAACTGGCCCGCTTCAACCAGCACTTCGCCGAATGCATCGTGCCGTTGTGGCAAGGCCCGGGCTGGAATGCCGACATGGCCCTGCCCTACGAGGCCCTGGACGCCCACCACCAGCCGTTGCCTGTGCAGCGCTATCGGGCAATGGCCTGCGCACGCCAGCTGTACCTGTTCAGCAGCCGTATCGGGCAACCGGGCGCGGCCGAGCGCGCAGCAGCGTTGTTCCGCTCGCTGCAAAAGCACTTCCACGACGCCGAGCACGGTGGCTGGTTCTACAGCATCGACGCCCAAGGCAAACCGCTGGACCGCCGCAAGGACCTGTACACCCATGCGTTCATCGTCTTTGCCTGCGCGCACTACTGGGGCAAGGTGCGCGAAAGCCTGGTGGAGTCCACCTTGAATGCCGCGCTGGACATCATCGACCAGCAGTTCGCCCGTGACGACGGCCTGTACGAAGCCAGCCTGGGCGAAGACTGGGCAGACCTCGCCAGCGGCCCGCTGCAGAACCCGCAGATGCACCTGGCCGAGGCGTTCCTGCAGGTGTTGGCAGTGCGTGACGATAGCCATACCCAGCAGTCGCTGCTGCAGTTGTGTGAAGCGCTGCAGGTTCACTTCATTGAACCAGCCCATGGCCTGATGCTGGAAAAGCCACGCGGGGCTGTGGATAACTGGTTCGAGCCGGGGCATCAGTTCGAGTGGTTCTACCTGCTGCACACCTCACCGCTGCTGCGTGACACGCCGCTGCATGCGTCCATCGACCGGGCGTTCGGCTTTGCCGAGCAGTTCGGGGTGAAGAACGGGGCAGTGCTGGCGATGCTGGATGTGGATGGCCAGGTGCTGGATGCCACACAACGGGTATGGGCACAGGCGGAGTACCTGCGAGCGCTGGTGCTGCGTGCTGGCGGCGAGGCGAAGTTGCGGGAGCAGTTGCAGTTGCTGGAAGCGCAGTTCTTGCGGGAAGCGGGCTGGTATGAGTGCCGGGATGGTGCGGGCAACGTCAGCCGGCATGATATGCCTTCTACTACGCCCTATCATTTGGCGACCTGCCTGGAAGGGTTGCAGCGCCTGAGCTGACGCATTCGCGGGGCAAGCCCGCTCCCACAGGTGCTGCACCGTCCTTAGGCTAGTGAATTACCTTGTGGGAGCGGGCTTGCCCCGCGAATGGGCCGCACAGCGGCCCCGGTGACTATTTTCAGCCCTTGACCGAACGGTCGATGGAGAACCCTGCCCAATCCTGGCTCACCGGCATCAGCTCCAGGCTGTTGATGTTGATATGCGCCGGCTGGTTGAGGATCCAGAAGATGGTCTCGGCAATGTCCTGCGGCTGGATCGGCTCGGCACCCGCGTAAGTGGCGTCGTACTTGGCCTGGTCGCCGCCGAAGCGCACCAGCGAAAACTCGCTCTCGCACAGCCCCGGCTCAATGTTGCTCACGCGCACGCCGGTCCCGCGCAAGTCGCAGCGCAGGCTCAGCGAGAACTGGCCGACGAAGGCCTTGGTGCCGCCATACACGTTGCTGCCCGGGTACGGGTAGTTGCCCGCCACAGAACCTACGTTGAGAATCGACGCGCCACGACCGTGGGCGATCAGCCGTGGCAACAGCAGGCGGGTGGTGTACATCAGGCCCTTGATGTTGGTGTCGACCATGGTCTCCCAGTCGTCCAGGCTGCAGTTCTGCGCCGCATCCACCCCCAGTGCCAGGCCGGCGTTGTTGACCAGGCCGCGAAGCTTCTCGAACCCGGTCGGCAAGCCGGCGATCGCCTGCTCCATGGCCTTGCGATCACGCACGTCAAGCACCAGGCCGTGCACCTCGGTCTTGGCCGACAGCTCAGCGCACAGGGCGCCCAGGCGCTCCTTGCGGCGGCCGGTGAGCACCAGCTTCCAGCCAGCGTCGGCAAAACGGCGGGCGGTGGCCTCGCCGAAACCGGAAGTGGCGCCAGTGATGAATACGGTGGACGTCATGCTCTGTTCCTCACGGTAGGTTGTCATCGGCAGCTTTGCAGCATGCCCGCGCCGCGCGCTGGCAGCAAGCCGTTCGGGGCGCTGTACATTTTTTGTTCATATCCGGCAAACCCTTGCGGCAGAAGGCTCGGCGCCAGCTATGCGCATGTTATCCACAAGGCTTTCCCCACGGATTGGGGGCAACTTGTCTACTGTGCGGAACCCTTTCAGCGATGCAGGGTCGGTGGATAGTTTTTTGGTGATGGTGCAAAGCTTTCAAACATGCTGCCTGCAGCAGTCTGTCCAAGGTTTTCCCACAGAGTTATCCACAGCCTTGATGCTGGTTTCGAGGTGCTTTCGGATCTGTGAAAAACCTTGAAAAATCATCCACAGGAAGGATGTGATCAAAAAATGATCGCATCGATGCAGGGCCTGATATCAAAGGGCTGGAGCGAGATGCCACCATGTTTTCCACAGGCAGTTCCACATTATCCGTGGACAAGATCAAGCCTGTGGAAACAAGGGGTTGCGAGAGACTATTAGCGTGGATCGAGAGTATCGCGGGGTAAGTTGTCCACATTGGAAATGGGACTGCTTTGCAGCCCCGAATGTAACTCAGTGCCCGCCCAGATAGGCGTTGCGCACTTCCTCGTTGACCAGCAGCTCCTGCCCGGTCCCGGTCATGCGGATCTCCCCGTTGACCATCACATAGGCCCGGTCGGAGAGCTTCAGCGCATGGTTGGCGTTCTGCTCCACCAAAAAAATGGTCATCCCGGTCTTTGCCAGCTCACGCAGGGTCGAGAAGATCTGCTTGACCACGATCGGTGCCAGCCCCAACGAAGGCTCATCCAGCAACAGCAACTTCGGTCGGCTCATCAGCGCCCGGGCAATCGCCAGCATCTGCTGCTCCCCCCCGGACATGGTCATGGCTCGCTGGTTACGCCGCTCCTTCAACCGCGGGAACAGCTCGTACATGCGCTGCATGTCTTCATCAGCATGCTTGTCACCGATGGGGATGGTACCCATCATCAGGTTCTCCTCGACGGTCATGTCGGGGAACACCCGGCGCCCTTCCGGCGACTGGGCAATGCCGTTGGAAGCAATATAGTGCGACGATTTGCGGGTAATGTCGGTGCCGCGATAGACGATATGCCCGGACGCTGCCCGCGGCTGCCCGAAGATCGACATCAGCAGGGTCGACTTGCCAGCACCGTTGGCACCGATCAGGCTCACCGTCTCGCCCTCGTTGATGTGCATCGAAACCTTTTTCAGCGCCTGGATCGGCCCGTAGAACACGTCCAGGTCCTTCAGTTCGAGAATGGGTGCACTCATACCAGTTCCTCTTCATCTGCACCCAGGTAGGCGGCGATCACCGTCGGGTTGTGGCGGATTTCCTGCGGCGCGCCTTCGGCAATCACGTTGCCGTGGTCCAGCACCACGATATGGTCGGAAATGCTCATGACCATGCCCATGTCGTGCTCGATCAGCACCACAGTGATGTCATGCTCGTCACGCAGCACTCGAATCATGCGGCTGAGGGCTTCGGTTTCCTGCGGGTTCAGGCCGGCCGCCGGTTCGTCCAGGCAGATGATCTTTGGCCGCGTGCACATGGCCCGGGCAATTTCCAGGCGGCGCTGCTGGCCGTACGACAGCTCGCCGGCCAGGCGGTTGGCACAATCGACCAGGTCGACCACTTCCAGCCAGTAGAACGCGTGGTCCAGCGCATCGCTCTCGGCTTTGCGGTAGGCCTTGGTGTTGAGCACCCCGGCCAGCAGGTTGCGGTTGACCCACATGTGCTGGGCCACCAGCAGGTTCTCCACCACCGACATTTCCTTGAACAGGCGAATGTTCTGGAAGGTGCGCGCCAGGCCTGCGCGGTTGACCAGGTGGGTACCGCCGAACATCTTGTAGTACAGGCGGTTGGCAAAGCGCGCCGGCGACACGAAGTCCGCCGCCTGGAAGCGCTCGCCAAGCAACTGGATGACGTTGGTGTGGCTGCCGCGCACGTTCAGCTCGATGCGCCCGCCACTGGCCTTGTAGAAGCCTGTCAGGCAGTTGAACACCGTGGTCTTGCCGGCGCCGTTGGGGCCGATCAGGGCGAAGATCTGGTTGCGCCGTACCTTCAGGCTGACATCACTCAGCGCCTTGATGCCACCGAACTGCATCATCAGGTTGTCGACCGAGAGAATGATATCGTCGCTCATGGCGCCACTCCTTTACGCGGGGTCACACCGGTACGGCTGATGCGGATCAGCCCACGCGGTCGCCAGATCATCATCAGCACCATCAGCACCCCGAACAGCAGCACCCGGTATTCGGAGAAGCTGCGCAGCAGTTCGGGCGCCACAGTCAGCACGAACGCTGCAATCACCACGCCCACGGTCGAGCCCATGCCACCCAGTACCACAATGGCGAGGATCAGCGCCGACTCGAAGAACGTGAAAGACGACGGGTTGACGAAGCCCTGGTAGGTGGCAAAAAACACACCGGCCAGGCCCGCAGTGGACGCCCCCAGGGTAAACGCCGAAAGCTTGACCAGTACGTGGTTCAGGCCCATCGAACGGCAGGCGATCTCGTCTTCGCGCAGCGCTTCCCACGCCCGGCCTATCGGCATGCGGGTCAGGCGGTGCTTGATGTACAGCACGGCCAGCACCACCAGGAACAGCACCGCGTAGATGAACACGAACTTGAGGTTGGCGTTGTAATCGAAGCCGAAGAACTCGTGGATCGGCACCCCGCCATCCTTGGCCCGGCGGCCGAATTCCAGGCCGAAGAAGGTTGGCGAAGGCGCCGGCATGCCGTTGGGGCCACCGGTGAACGACAACCAGTTGTTCAGCACCAGACGGATGATCTCGCCAAAACCCAGGGTCACGATTGCCAGGTAGTCACCGTGCATTCGTAGCACCGGGAAGCCAAGTATGCACCCCGCCAGCGCTGCGGCGATGGCCGCCAAGGGCAGCACGCTCCAGAAGCCAAGGCCGAGGTACTGGTAACCCAAAGCAAGGCCGTAGGCGCCAATGGCATAGAACGCCACGTAGCCCAGGTCGAGCAGGCCGGCAAGGCCGACCACGATGTTCAGGCCAAGCCCCAGCAACACGTAGATCAGGCCGAGGATGACCACGGTCAGCAGGTACTTGTTAGCAAAGATCGGGAAGACGATGGCAATCACCACCAGCGCCGGGATGATGTAGCGCAGGCGCGACTTGTAGTCCGGCGCGTTCACATGCACGCCCGAGCCACCGCTGTCGAAGCCCTGGAGCATGCGCACGCCAGCGGCGCTCTGCAGGAACAGGCTGAGCAGGAAGCGCCCCACCATCACCCCGCCAACCAGCCAGGCTACGCGGCGCGGTTCGGCATTGAAGGTGTAGCCGTCGAGCACTACGCCCACGACCGGGCCAAACACAATGAGAGCCAGCAGGCCGGCGACAAGGGTCTCCAGCAGGCTGCGTTTAAGGTCGAAACCTTTGGTTTCGCTAACAGAGGCAGTTTTGGCAACGGACATGTTCACACCTTAGCCACGAGCGGGCGACCCAGCAGGCCTTGTGGGCGGAAGATAAGGATCATCACCAGCAGCGAGAAGCTGAACACGTCCTTGTAGTCGGAGTTGATCAGGCCAGAGAACAGCGACTCGGAAATCCCCAGGATGATGCCGCCGAGCATGGCGCCAGGCAGCGAGCCGATACCACCGAGCACTGCGGCGGTGAACGCCTTGATGCCGATGATGAAGCCGGCGTAGAAGTCGAAGGTGCCGTAGTTCATGGTGATCAGCACGCCCGCCAGAGCGGCCATGACTGCACCGATGACAAACACGTAGGAAATCACCCGGTCAGTGTTGATGCCCAGGATCGAAGCCATCTTGCGGTCTTGCTGGGTGGCACGGCACATGCGGCCGAGCTTGGTGTACTTGATCACGTAAGTGAGCAGGCCCATGCCCACGAAGGCAGCGATCAGGATGAATATCTTGGTGTAGGTCAGTTGCACGAAGCCGGTGCCGACTTCGACACGCAAGGCCCCTTCAAGCAAGGTCGGCACGCCTTGCTGGCGGGCACCCTGGCTGATCTGTGCGTAGTTCTGCAGGATCAGCGAGATGCCGATGGCACTGATCAACGGCGCCAGGCGGGTGGAGTTACGCAGGGGCTTGTAGGCGATGCGTTCGATGGTGAACCCATAAACGCCCGTGACGACGACGGTGAACAAGAGCGTGCCCAACATCAGTAGCGGGAACGACTCGACGCCGAAATAGGCCAGCAATGCCAGGCTGATTGCCGCGAGGTACGCGGAAATCATATACACCTCGCCGTGCGCGAAGTTGATCATGCCGATGATGCCATAGACCATTGTGTAGCCGATGGCGATCAGGCCATAGACCGACCCGAGGGTCAGGCCGTTGACCAGTTGCTGCAGGAAAATACCATCCATAACGCAATCTCACCTGATTGAGATTGCACGAGCGCCGACCACGGCGCGGGCCACCGGTGCGGGGCCCTCGCAGCGCAGAACTGTGCAGATCTACGAATAAAGACAGGTACCGCGGGGCTTGGGCCCGAGCATCAGCCCGGGCCATGGGCCGTTATTATTTTTGTTTTTCCAGCTGGTGGTATTTACCGTCTTTGTCCCATTGGTAGACCACGTAGTCGGACACGGTCAGGTCACCCTTTCTGTCCCACTTCTTCTCGCCCATGACGGTCTTGACGGAGTTGGCTTTCAGCCACTTGGCCGCGTCTTCGCCCTTGTTCGACTTGGCGCCGTTGAACGCAGCGGCCAAGGCTTCCAGCGAGGCGTAGGCGTAGAGGGTGTAGCCTTCAGGTTCGGTACCGGCCTTGCGGAACTCCTCCACCACCGCTTTGCTGTCTGGCAGCAGGCGCGGGTCGGCGCCAAAGGTCATGTACACGCCATCGACGTATTGCGCGCCGCCAGCGGTGGACACCAGTTCATCGGTGACGATGCCATCATCGGACATGAACTTGACGTCCTTCAGGCCCTGCTCGCGCAACTGGCGTACCAGCGGGCCAGCCTCTGGGTGCAGGCCGCCGAAGTAGACCACATCGGCACCGGTGGAGCGGATCTTGGTAACCACGGCGCTGAAGTCTTTTTCGCCACGGGTCAGGCCTTCGTACAGCACAGGCTTCACGCCGCGTTTCTCCAGCTGCGCCTTGGTCGCGTCGGCCAGGCCCTGGCCGTAAGTGTCCTTGTCGTGCAGCACCGCGACTTTCTTGCCCTTGAGCACATCGACGATGTAGTCGCCGGCGACAATGCCCTGCTGGTCGTCCCGGCCGCACATGCGGAACATGGCGCTGAGGCCGCGTTCGGTCACCTGTGGGTTGGTCGAGCCCGGGGTAATGGCGATGATGCCCGCTTCGTCATACACCTCAGACGCCGGAATGGTGTTGGAAGAACAGAAGTGGCCCACTACGCCGATCACCTTGTCCTGATCGGCCAGGCGGTTGGCCACAGCCACGGCCTGCTTAGGTTCGCAGGCGTCATCGCCCGCCACCAGTACGATTTTCTCGCCGTTGACGCCACCGGCTGCGTTGATCTTGTCGGCCGCTGCCTGCGCACCTTTCATGTACTGCTCGCCAAACGCCGCGTTAGCCCCGGTCATCGGGCCCGCTACACCGATCTTGACGTCGGCCTGAACATACGAAGAAACACCCAGGGCCGTAGCTACGGCCAGTGCCAGGAAACCTTTCTTGTAAAACGTCTGCGACATGAGGTGGTGCTCCTAGAGTTTTTTTTGGTTGGCACTACAACTTCTCAACCCTGTGCTCAGAGCAAGGGCCGTGCCATCGGTTTTGTCTTCCGGGAAAACACACTGCGCAGGTGCACTGCAGGCGACCGACGGCCTTTTCTTTATTGAGCGTGCAACCGTCTGCTGCGCGGCAGGCGCCACCACACGTACAGACAAGGAGCAACCGCCATGTGCCATCATTGCAACCCTGGCAAGTGTTTACGTGCAACCGCCCTGTAACAGCGGACGTCACCGAAGTGCACACCGCTGGTGCGCGACTGCTACAGGCGGCACCGTTTCAAGGCTAGCCGGTGCACGGAAAAACACCTCTGTTTTGGCAGATACGCAGCCCTTTGGGAGCCGGTTCACCCGCGAAGAGGCCAGCCCAGACACATCAAGGCCCAAAAGGCTGGCACAATGTCGGCCATTCGCCGCTTCCGGAGCCCCCTTGATGAGCGAAAGCGCATTCGCCGAGCGCATCGTGCACAACCTGCTCGACACCGACTTCTACAAACTCACCATGATGCAGGGCGTGCTGCACAATTACCCGGACGCCGACGTCGAATGGGAATTCCGCTGCCGCAACGGCGAGGACCTGCGCCCTTACCTGGGCGAGATCCGCAACCAGCTCGAACTGCTCAGCGACCTCACCCTGGATGATGGCCAACTGGCCTTTCTTGAACGCATCAGTTTCCTCAAGCCCGACTTCCTGCGTTTTCTGCGCCTGTTCCGCTTCAACCTGCGTTACGTGCGCGTCGGCGTTGAAAACGACCAGCTGTTCCTGCGCCTGAAAGGCCCATGGCTGCATGTGATCCTGTTCGAAGTGCCGCTGCTGGCCATCATCAGCGAAGTGCGCAACCGCCATCTGCACCCGCATATGCGCCTGGCCGAAGCGCGCGACCAGCTGTACCGCAAGTTCGACTGGCTGCGTGCGCATGCCAGTGATGACGAACTGGCCGAACTGCAGGTCGCCGACTTCGGCACCCGTCGGCGCTTTTCCAGCCGCGTGCAGGAAGAAGTGGTTCGCGTGCTGCGCGATGACTTCCCCGCCCGCTTCGTCGGCACCAGCAACGTCGACCTGGCATGGAAACTGGATGTCAAGCCGCTGGGCACCATGGCCCATGAATGGTTCATGGCCCACCAGCAGCTCGGCCCACGGCTGATCGACAGCCAGATCGCCGCACTGGACTGCTGGGTACGCGAGTACCGCGGCCTGCTTGGCATCGCCCTGACCGACTGCATCACCATGGATGCCTTCCTCGGCGATTTCGACCTGTACTTCGCCAAGCTGTTCGATGGCCTGCGCCACGATTCGGGCGAGCCAATCGCCTGGGCAGAAAAGGCCATAGCCCATTACCAGAAACTGGGGATCGACCCGATGACCAAGACCCTGGTGTTTTCCGACGGCCTCAACCTGACCCGCTCGCTGGAGATTTTCCGTGCCCTGCGCGGTCGCATCAACGTCAGCTTTGGCATTGGCACCAACCTGACATGCGACATACCGGGTGTGGCCCCAATGAGCATCGTGCTTAAAATGACCGACTGCAACGGCGCGCCAGTGGCCAAGATCTCGGATGAATCAGCCAAGACCCAGTGCCGTGACGAAAACTTCGTCGCCTACATGCGTCACGTATTCAAAGTCCCCAGCAAGGAGTAACCCATGCAAGCGGTTCAGCAAGAGATTGCCCAGGCACTGAAGGTACAGCCGCCGTTCGCCGACACCGCCGCGCTCGAGGCCGAAGTCGCCCGCCGCGTGGCCTTCATCAAGGACTGCCTGGCCAATGCCCGGCTCAAGACCCTGGTGCTGGGCATCAGCGGTGGTGTCGACTCGCTGACTGCCGCCTTGCTCGCCCAGCGCGCCGTGAATGAATTGCGCGCAGAAACCGGCGACAAGGCATACACCTTCATTGCCGTGCGCCTGCCCTACCAGGTGCAGCATGACGAGCATGACGCCCAGGCGTGCCTGGACGTGATCAAGGCCGATGAAGTGCACACCGTGGATATCGCCCCGGCGGTGCGGGCATTGGCCGCTGAAGTGGTGGAATTGAAGAACGGCTCGCCGACGCTTGTGGACTTCGTGGTGGGCAATGTCAAGGCACGTACCCGCATGGTTGCCCAGTACACCATCGCCGGGGCCCGCGCGGGCCTGGTGATCGGTACCGACCACGCCGCCGAGGCGGTAATGGGCTTCTTTACCAAGTTTGGTGATGGTGCCTGCGACCTGGCGCCCCTGAGCGGGCTGGTGAAGAACCAGGTACGGGCGATTGCGCGCAGCTTTGGCGCACCGGAGTCACTGGTGGAGAAGGTGCCGACGGCGGACCTTGAAGACCTGGAGCCGGGCAAGCCGGACGAAGCATCCCATGGCGTGACCTACCAGCAGATCGACGCCTTCCTGCATGGGTTGCCGGTTGATCAGGCGGCATTCGACATCATCGTCGCCACCTACCGCAAGACCCAGCACAAGCGCGAACTGCCGTTCGCCCCATAAAAGCTTCGCGGGCACGCCCGCTCCCACAGGATTTTCACTGCCCTTGAAGACAGTGCTTACCCTGTGGGAGCGGGCGTGCCCGCGAATAGGCCCGAGAGGCCTACACAGCTGTCATTACTTGACTACAACCTTGCCTTTCATCATCGAGATGTGGCCCGGGAAGGTGCAGAAGAAGCTGTAGTCACCACCGGCCTCCAGCTTGGAAGTGTCGAACTTCACTTCGGTCTCTTTTTCCGGTGCGCCGATCATCGCAGTGTGGGCGATGATGTTGGCGTTATCTTCCTTCAGGTAGCCTTTTTCGATGCCCTGAGTCATGCCTTCAGTGGCAATGCCCTGCATGTCGGCAGTCTTGCTGATCACCAGGTTGTGGCCCATGACGTTCTTAGGCAGGTTGCCGGAGTGGGTCAGTTTGACGGTGAATTCCTTGCAGCTCTTGTCGACGGTGAATTCTTTGCTGGTGTAGGACATCTGGTCCGTCGATTCAACAGTCACCGAGCATTCGGCTGCAAAGACAGAGGCGCTGGCGAGGGTCAGCAGGGATACCGCTACAGCTTTCGCAAACATCATGAATCTCCTTGGCAGGGTTTTATCAATTGCGAGACTGCCTGAAACCGTTCAGCCCCTTGCTGATATGGGTCAAGGGGGTGTCAACAGGCCAGCCAGTAGAATTGTTCAATGGATTGTATACAACCAATCTAAGAGCACATCATGCCCTTTTAATAGACGATGGGACAACCTCTCATTTAGGAGCAATACCAAATGCCCATCTCTGCATTTATCAACAGCCTGCTCGCCGCCTACGCCCATGGGGCCACCGGCGCCATCTGCGAATTCTCCCGCCCGGAATGAACGCGGCCTTGGAAGCGGCGGGCGTGCGCCGTACCCTGTTCACCTGAGTGACAGGAGATGAGCAATGCCCGTACGTTCCGTTTGTGTGTTCTGCGGCGCCAGCATCGGCGCCAACCCTGCCTACCGTGATGCTGCCATCGCGCTTGGCCAGGCCATCGCGCGTCGCGGCCTGACCCTGGTCTATGGCGGCGGTGCGGTCGGCCTGATGGGCACCGTTGCCGACGCGGCCATGGCGGCCGGTGGCGAAGTGATCGGGATCATCCCCGAAAGCCTGATGAACGCCGAAATCGGCCACAAGGGCCTCAGCCGCCTGGAAGTGGTCGACGGCATGCACGCACGCAAGGCACGCATGGCCGAGCTGAGCGATGCCTTCATCGCCCTGCCGGGCGGGCTGGGTACGCTGGAAGAATTGTTCGAAGTCTGGACCTGGGGGCAACTGGGCTATCACGCCAAGCCGCTGGGGCTGCTGGATGTGAACGGCTTCTATGCGAAGCTGGGCGGGTTCCTCGACCATATCGTCGAAGAAGGCTTTGTGCGGCCGCAACATCGGGCGATGTTGCTGCTGGGGCAAAAGCCAGACGCGCTGCTGGACGGGATGGACAGCTTTGTGGCGCCGGTGGTGCCGAAGTGGGTCGACAAGCAGCCTGATTAAAGCTGAGATTTTTGGGACCGCTTTGCGGTCCTTTCGCGGCACAAGGCCGCTCCTACAGGGAATCGCGGTTTCTTGTAGGAGCGGCCTTGTGCCGCGAAAGGGCTGCAAAGCAGCCCCAAATAGATCAATCAGCGCGGAATAACGGGCTGACGCGGCTTCTTGTTGCCCTTGCCGCCCTTGGCTGCTTCCTTGCGTTCCTTGGCCGCCTGCTGGTTACGCGCAAACGCCTCGGCCTTGGCCTTCTCACGCTTGTCCCACGGCTTGCTGCCATCGCTGGCACGCGGTGGCAGGCCGGTGTGCTGGGTCAGGATCTTCTGCTCCTTGCCCACCTTGTGGCTGCCCGCTGGCGTCGAGTTCTTGCGACGCGCGCTCTGGTACGTGTCGGATTGCGGCTGGTGCAGCGGGATCAGCTGGTGCTTGCCCGGCCCAATCAGGTCGGCGCGGCCCATACGCTCCAGCGCTTCACGCAGCATCGGCCAGCCCTTCGGGTCGTGGTAGCGCAAGAACGCCTTGTGCAGGCGGCGTTGCTCGTCGCTCTTGACGATCTCCACCCCTTCACTCTTGTAGGTCACCTTGCGCAGCGGGTTCTTGCCCGAGTGGTACATGGCCGTGGCCGAGGCCATCGGCGACGGGTAGAACGCCTGCACCTGGTCGGCGCGGAAGCCGTTGCCCTTCAGCCACAAGGCCAGGTTCATCATGTCTTCGTCGGTGGTGCCCGGGTGCGCGGCGATGAAGTACGGGATCAGGTACTGCTCCTTGCCCGCCTCTTTCGAGTATTTCTCGAACATACGCTTGAAGCGGTCGTACGAGCCGATGCCCGGCTTCATCATCTTGTCCAGCGGGCCACGCTCGGTGTGCTCCGGGGCAATCTTCAGGTAGCCGCCAACGTGGTGGGTAACCAGTTCCTTGACGTACTCTGGCGACTCCACGGCCAGGTCATAGCGCAGGCCCGAGGCGATCAGGATCTTCTTCACACCTGGCAAGGCACGGGCCTTGCGGTACAGCTCGATCAGCGAGCTGTGGTCGGTGTTGAGGTTTTCGCAGATACCCGGGAACACGCACGACGGCTTGCGGCAGTGCTTCTCGATTTCATGACTCTTGCAGGCGATGCGGTACATGTTGGCGGTCGGCCCGCCAAGGTCGGAGACCACGCCGGTGAAGCCCGGCACCTTGTCGCGCATTTCTTCGATCTCGTGCAGGATCGACTCGTGCGAGCGGTTCTGGATGATGCGGCCTTCGTGCTCGGTGATCGAGCAGAAGGTGCAGCCACCGAAGCAGCCACGCATGATGTTCACCGAGAAACGGATCATCTCGTAGGCCGGGATGCGCTCCTTGCCATAGGCCGGGTGCGGGACACGGGCGTAAGGCATGCCGAACACGTAGTCCATTTCTTCGGTGGTCATGGGGATGGGTGGCGGGTTGAACCACACATCCACTTCGCCATGCTTCTGCACCAGGGCGCGGGCGTTGCCCGGGTTGGTCTCCAGGTGCAGCACGCGGTTGGCGTGAGCATAGAGCACCGGGTCGTTACGTACCTTTTCGAACGATGGCAGGCGGATCACCGACTTTTCCCGGGTCACGGCCGGGCTGTCGAGAATCTGTACCACCTTGGCTTCGTTCGGGTCTTCCTGGTCGCCCTTGGCCTGCTCGATGGCGCAGGCCTGGGTGTCCTGGGTGTTGACGTACGGGTTGATGATCTTGTCGACGCGGCCTGGGCGGTCGATGCGGGTGGAGTCGATCTCGTACCAGCCCTGCGGGGTATCACGGCGCACGAACGCGGTGCCGCGGATGTCAGTGATGCTCTCGATCGTCTCGCCACTGGCCAGGCGCTGAGCCACTTCCACCACCGCACGCTCGGCGTTGCCGAAGAGCAGGATGTCGGCGCTGGCGTCGATCAGGATCGAATGGCGGACCTTGTCCTGCCAGTAGTCGTAGTGGGCGATGCGGCGCAGCGAAGCCTCGATGCCGCCGAGTACGATCGGCACATGCTTGTAGGCTTCCTTGCAGCGCTGGCTGTACACCAGGCTGGCGCGGTCCGGTCGGCTGCCGGCCAGGCCACCAGGGGTGTAGGCGTCGTCGGAACGGATCTTCTTGTCGGCGGTGTAGCGGTTGATCATGGAGTCCATGTTGCCTGCGGCCACGCCGAAGAACAGGTTCGGCTCGCCAAGCTTCATGAAGTCGTCTTTCGACTGCCAGTTTGGCTGGGAAATGATGCCCACGCGAAAGCCCTGGGCTTCCAGCAGACGGCCGATGATGGCCATGCCGAACGACGGATGGTCGACGTAGGCGTCCCCGGTCACGATGATGATGTCGCAGGAATCCCAGCCGAGCAGATCCATCTCCTCCCTGCTCATCGGCAGGAAAGGTGCTGGCCCGAAGCATTCGGCCCAGTACTTGGGATAGTCGTAGAGTGGTTTGGCTGCTTGCATGTCAGTGACCGGTTCTGGTGTGCAGGGAAATCGCGGGCGCGGAATATAGCACAAATTTTGACCAAATCCGACTGTCTTCGTGGGGATTGGTGGGTTGGGCGACGGTTGGGTGTAGGCTGCCAGGTGCTGGGCTTGGGGCTTGTGATGAGGTCGCCAAGTGTTCGCCGCAGCAGTTTCAGCGCCTGTGAGATCGAGCGCCGCCCGCGCGGCGCTTCGCGGGGCAAGCCCGCTCCCACATTTGTTTCGGGCCAGTTATGCCTGAGCAATAGCCGCGCGCACCCCGGGTGCATGGCTGAAGATTGATTAAGAGCAGCGATGCAACCTTCAATATCGAAGGAAACAAACAAAGCGGGCAGCGGTGGACTCACAGAAGGGGCTGGCCCGAAAAAGATGTGGGAGCGAGCTTGCCCCGCGAAGCGCCGCGCGGGCGGCGCTCGATCTCATAGGCGCTGAAACTGCTGTGGCGAACACCTGTCAGCCCTCATGCGTCGCGGGCACGCCCGCTCCCACAGGTACTGTGCAAGCCTGAAAGCTGTGGTGTCTTGTGGGAGCGGGTTCACCCGCGAAAGGGCCCGGCCAGACGCACTATCAATCAAGCCTTACGGTGGGCATTCGGCCTGAATAGAGCTGTGTTCAAGGAGTGGGGATCGAGGGGTGGATCGGGGATAATTTTCAGCATGCTACAGCTCTCTGTAGATTCACACAGAGCCGCACTCATGACTTGCAGTGTGATGGGTGGCGGCCACGTACGGGTCTGCAAGACCGGACAGAGAACGAAAACCTCCCGCACGCAGCCACCATCAAGCGAGCCCGATGGCGCGTGCCATTGGCTTGCGGTGAACAACATTCGTTCCTGATCGGGCTTGTAGGCCCGGTCGCTGTTTTTACAACGACAGGGCCAGACTAGGCCGCCCAGAAAAACCACCGCAATGGTGTAAAGGCCGTAGGAAGCTATTTCAGAAATGGCCTACGCGCAACGGGAAAAATCTGATCATGTCCTGCCAAACAGCGCCAGCCGGATACATTTCCAAACTCTTGGCAGGCAGACAACCAGCCGGACTTGTTGAAAGATACGCCCTTCCAGCAACACACCATTCCACAGCCTCTCTAGCCAATCAGGCCCGGCATCCACCTCCTGCAGAACGCACGCAAGGCATATGCATATCTATCGAGGAATCATCGCAGCTCTGAGCGCAACACTAGTGTTGAAAGTCGCGACCGTCGTACCAGCCCTGATCCTGGCTGACATTATCGACAACCTGTCCACATCGGCCTCGTCTTCATTCATTCTGCTCGGTGCCTTCATATGCCTTGTCGCGCTACAAGCCTCGTTGACCCCTTTGCAAGCCTGGTGCCTGGCGCGGCTCTGCCAAGAGCGCGTGAAGCAGCTTTCGATGCGCTGGTGCCGAGGGTTGCTGGACAAACGCTTCGAGGCTTATGGACAACTCCATGGCGGGACCTTGGTAAAGGTACTGGATAGAGGAATAACGGCCCAGGAACGATGGCTAGGCTTTCTGATTGGCTCAGCATGGCCGGTACTGGCCGAAGCGGTGGTGCTGGTCACACTGTTCGCATACCTCGGGGCTACTTCGGTATTAATCGGCCTCATCCCCTTGAGCTTGGCATATCTATGGGCCAACGATCGCCTGGTACGCTGGCGTAGGCCTCATATCGAGGCCGTAAACTCGCGAGAGGATGAACTGGCGGAACAATGGGTGGATACCTTCGCCAGCGCGGCAACGGTCAAACTGGAAAGGGCTGAGGATGCGGCAATGCTCCCGGTCAACCAGACACTCTCGGACTATGCCGATTCAGCAGTGCGGGTAGCCCGCAGCGGGGGTTGGCTTCAGGGCTTGCGTACCCTGTTCATTGGCCTGGGCAGTGGTGGTTTGCTGTTGTGGGGCATCCATGATCAATCCCAGGCAACGCCGCATCTGAGCCTGGGCGAGCTTGTTGCCCTCATTACGCTGGTGACTGGGTTGCTCGCAAGCGTTGCACAACTGGCGGAAGCCTGGCGGGTACTCGACCAGTTCCGGCTCGACAAACGCAAGCTCGAACACTGGCTCCAACTCCCAGTGTTCGGCCCGACAGACTCCATGGAGGCAGAGCCCTTGGATGAAAACGCAGGGCTTCGCATCACCCCCTGCCAACTCAGCGCTCGAAATACGCTGCAACTGCTGATCAATGAGCCCTTGGTAATACGGGCAGGAGAACGAGTCGCGCTGGTTGGGCCCAGCGGGTGTGGTAAATCGACACTTCTGCATGCGCTCGCAGGAACGGTATTCCAGTTGCGCAAGCACGTTCACTTGTATGGCAGAAGCCTGGCTGCGCTCGAGGGGTGTGAGCAGTTCAGTCGTTTACGACTCTGCCCTCAGGATGCGCATTTCATACCCGGCCCCCTGTCCCGCGCAGTGCTGTTCGAACATGCTCATGATCGCGCTCAGATCGAACAATGGCTTGAGCGACTGGGCTTGAGCAAAGACTGGTACGAACTTGATCTGGATGCACGCGCAGAATCCATTTCGGGTGGCGAGGCGCGCAGGCTGACGTTGCTGCGGGTACTTAACCAGCCTGGCGATTTCAATTTCTTTGACGAGCCTACAAGCGGCCTAGATGCCGGATCGGCAGAGCAGACCTGGGATCTGCTGTTCGAAACACTCCACGGGAAGGGGCTGATCTGCGTTACTCATGATCAAAGTGCCCTGTCGCGATTTGATCGGGTAATCACGATGAGCGAAGGGCGGATTGTCAGTCAGTGCTAAAAGCCACGTTTCTTTAATCGGGGCCGCTTTGCGGCCCATCGCCGGCAAGCCAGACTCCCACGGGTACGGTGCAAAGCTTGAGATTTACGCCGTACCTGTGGGAGCCTGGCTTGCCGGCGATGGGCGGCGCAGCAGCACCAAAAGTCTTGAACCACTTATGACTTACTGGCGTTATTCGTCATCGTCGAAGTTGTACATGCCCGGCGCAAGGTTCTCGAAGCGGGTGTACTTGCCGATAAATGCCAGGCGTACGAAACCGATAGGGCCGTTACGCTGTTTACCGATGATGATTTCCGCAATCCCCTTGTGCTCGGTCTCGGGGTGATAAACCTCGTCCCGGTACACGAACATGATCACGTCGGCGTCCTGCTCGATTGCACCCGATTCACGCAAGTCGGAGTTCACCGGGCGTTTGTTGGGGCGCTGTTCCAGGGAGCGGTTCAGCTGCGACAGGGCGATGACCGGGCAGTTGAACTCCTTGGCCAGGGCCTTGAGCGAGCGGGAGATTTCGGAAATTTCGTTGGTGCGGTTGTCACCGGAAGAGCCCGGAATCTGCATCAGCTGCAGGTAGTCGACCATGATCATGCCGATTTCGCCATGCTCACGCGCCAGACGACGCGTGCGCGCACGCATTTCCGACGGGCTGATGCCGGCAGTATCGTCGATGAACAGCTTGCGGTCGTTGAGCAGGTTGACTGCGGAGGTAAGCCGCGGCCAGTCGTCGTCGTCCAGTTGGCCTGAACGCACCTTGGTCTGGTCGATACGGCCCAACGACGACAGCATACGCATGATCAGCGATTCACCTGGCATCTCGAGGGAGAACACCAGCACCGCCTTTTCGCTGCGCAGAACGGCGTTTTCCACCAGGTTCATGGCGAAGGTGGTTTTACCCATCGACGGACGACCGGCGACAATGATCAAGTCGGCTGCCTGCAGGCCGCTGGTTTTCTCGTCCAGGTCGGTGTAGCCAGTAGAAATACCGGTGATATCACTGTCGGAGTTGAACAGCGTATCGATGCGGTCGATGGCCATGGTCAACAGCTCGTTGACGCCTACCGGGCCGCCGGTCTTTGGCCGTGCTTCGGCGATCTGGAAGATCTGCCGCTCGGCATCGTCGAGAATCTCTGCAGCGTTGCGCCCCTGCGGGTTGAACGCGTTGTCGGCGATGTCGGAACTGATGCTGATCAGCTGGCGCAGTGTGGCCCGTTCGCGAATGATCGCGGCGTAGGCCTTGATGTTGGCCACCGACGGGGTGTTCTTGGCCAGCTCGGCCAGGTAAGCCAGGCCGCCTACCTGCGAGGACAGGCCTTCCTTGTCCAACTGCTCGTGCAGGGTCACCACGTCAAATGGCTGGTTGGCATCGGCCAACTTGTGCACGGCGCGGAAGATCAGCCGGTGGTCATGCCGGTAGAAATCGCCGTCCGACACCTGGTCCAGCACCCGCTCCCAGGCCTCATTGTCCAGCATCAGGCCACCGAGCACGGCCTGTTCGGCCTCGATGGAATGCGGCGGCACCTTCAGGGCGGCGGTTTGCAGGTCAAGCTGTTCGGAGGTTGTGATCTCGTTCATGGCCACGAAAGAATTCTGGAGGATGAAAAAGACAAAGGGCACGGCCTGTATAAAACAGGACCGTGCCCGATGTTAACCGCCTGACTCGCAAGGAGCCAGCCAGTTAGCGCAGCTTAGGCAGCTACGACAACCACACGTACGGTGGCTTCAACGTCGCTGTGCAGGTGCACGGCTACGTCGTATTCGCCAACCTGACGGATGGTGCCATTCGGCAGACGAACTTCAGCCTTGGCCACTTCAACGCCGGAGGCGGTCAGGGCGTCAGCGATGTCGTGGGTGCCGATCGAACCGAACAGCTTGCCTTCGTCGCCAGCGGTGGCAGTGATGGTCACTTCCAGCTCGGCCAGTTGGGCAGCGCGGCTTTCAGCCGACGATTTACGGTCAGCAGCTGCTTTTTCCAGCTCGGCGCGACGCTCTTCGAACGCAGCCAGGTTGGCGGCGTTGGCAACGGTGGCCTTGCCGAATGGCAGCAGGAAGTTACGGCCGTAACCAGCCTTAACTTTTACTTTGTCGCCCAGGTTGCCCAGGTTAGCGACTTTTTCCAGCAGGATCAGTTCCATTTGGTAAAACCTCTTAACTTTTAACCTTCACCGTTCGCGGAGTCATTCCCCTTGGGGGACTTGCGACCGCGAAAATCAATCAGGCTGTCGACAATGGCCAAAACCACCAGCAACGGATAAATCAGCTGCATGATCAGCGGCAACGTCACGTACATGCCCACCAGCCAGAAACCGGCCAGTCGGCCCTGTGCCACCAGCCCATGCATCAAAGCGATGCCGGCCAGTACCAGTACCAGGCTCGAAGCCGATGCCAGGATGATGAACTGCGGCCCGATAAACGGAGCCACCACCATCACTGCCACCAAGACCGCCATGGTCTGTTTTGGCAGCTTCAGCGCGCGAAACTCGCGACCGAAGCCTCCAGGGTTGTACAACGCTGCCTGCCAGTAGCGCGCCAGCACCAAGGCCAGCACACTGAACAATTGCACCGTCACTGCTGTGGAGGCGACCAGCACAGGGCGGATCAGCTCACCGGAGAGTACCGGCTGCCCCTCGATTTTCGGCATGGCTTCGGCAAACGCCTTGGCCAGCACATCGAAGGTTTGGGCCAGCGCCAGATCGAGCACGAGGCTGAAAGCCACGGCGAACACGGCACTGACCAGCAACACCCGGCTCCAGGGATGCTCGGCACGCAACATGGCGGCCAGGGCCAAGGCACCCGCAATCACCAGAAAGGTGATGGGATCACCCATGACCCACACGGCCAGACCCGCCAGCAGGCCGCCGGCGATGACCGTTGTAGCATCCTTGAACCCACGCCGCAGCAGCACAAGGCTGCAGGCAGCGGCACTCAACCAGAACAGCAGCGGCAGTACCGCGCTGATGACCACCACGAGGGTGGCCTGCACACGACCGCGCATGATGAAACTTGCTAACGCTCGCATGCTAATCCCTTACTGCTTGTCGACGACCCGGTCTCAGCGGCCGTGGCTGTCGGTGTAGGGCAGCAGGGCCAGGAAGCGGGCGCGCTTGATAGCGGTAGCCAGCTGACGCTGATAACGAGCTTTGGTACCGGTGATGCGGCTTGGAACGATCTTGCCGGTTTCGGATACGTAAGCTTTCAGGGTGTTGAGATCTTTGAAGTCGATCTCTTTCACGTCTTCAGCAGTGAAGCGGCAGAATTTACGACGACGGAAGAAACGTGCCATTTAATAGGCTCCTCTAAAGGTCCGTGGATTACTCGTCAGCGTTATCGCTGGAGTCGCTGTCATTGCTGTCGTCGCCTTCGGCGGAGTCAGCATGCTCAGGACGCTCACGACGCTCACGGCGCTCGCTGCGGTTTTCTTCAGCCTTCAGCATCTCGGACTGGCCGGTAACGGCTTCGTCGCGACGGATGACCAGGTTACGGATAACGGCATCGTTGTAGCGGAAGTTGTCTTCCAGCTCGGCCAGGGCCTTGCCGGTGCACTCAACGTTCAGCATCACGTAGTGAGCCTTGTGAACATTGTTGATTGCGTAGGCCAGTTGACGACGGCCCCAGTCTTCCAGGCGGTGGATTTTGCCACCGTCTTCTTCGATCAGCTTGGTGTAACGCTCAACCATGCCGCCGACTTGCTCGCTCTGGTCCGGGTGAACCAGGAAGATGATTTCGTAATGACGCATGAATGCTCCTTACGGGTTAGTAGTCTGCCAGCGAATCTGGTCAGACAAGGAGTGAATGACACTGTATGTCTTGCACGGAGGGGAGGCACATGTGCGCCTGCCAGCTCGGCAAGGGGCGCAATTGTAGAGAAGGCGTGGCGCACAAGCAAGGTAATTGGCGAATATTTGAACAGCCTGAAACATATTCACAGGCTACCGGCCCTTTCGCGGGTAAACCCGCTTGTGTCTTGAGAGGGGATTAGAATTAGGAGTGAGAGCGGTGAATGGCAAGCTGAATGCCGAAGGTGCCTTGAGCACGTGTGGGAGCACAAGCTGCCATTCACCGTTCCACTTTGGCGAGAGCCCGAACAGTTGGATGAGGGCCTAATCTCGAACCACAAGCGTGGGCCAAGCCAAAGCTCTCTCACACTGTTAAGTCTAGGAGGTTTTGGTGATGGCTTCCTTCTTGGGTATCGATGTATCCAGTCTTTCCCTTGATGCACTGGTGCGGCCCCAGGGCATCAAGATCAGCGTGCGCAATGATCCAGCGGGCTTTGAGGAACTGGTGAAGAGCCTTCGAGGGCTCAGCATCAAGCGCGTCTTGCTGGAAGCTACAGGCGGCTACGAGCGTGATGTCATGCGCTTTCTCCAAGACGCCAGCTACAAGGTCATACGCGTAAACCCCACACGAGCCAGATCGTTCGCGGATTCCTTGGGTATCAAGGCCAAGACCGATGCCATCGACGCCGCAGTGCTGGCCCATTTCGCTGAGGTCATTCCAGACAAGCCAACCCTGAAGACAAGCCCTGAAAGGGCCCTGTTACGGGAACTCCTTCAGCAGCGTGATCGCCTAGTCCAACAGCGAGATGACGACCGGCGGCGCCTGAAGCAGGCTCAGTCAGCGATGGTCGCCATTTTCCTGAACACCAATCTCCAGCACTTTGCCTCGCAGATAAAGTTGGTGGAGCAAGCGATCAAGCAGCAGGCCACAGTGCTCAACGATGAACGGATTGCCAAATTGGACGAAGTCAAAGGCATCGGGATGGTAACCGCGACCAAGCTGGTAGCGCTCTTGCCGGAACTGGGGCATGTGGAGTCCAGGGAAATAGCCTCTTTGGTCGGTGTGGCCCCCTTCAATCACGACAGCGGAAAGTCCGTGGGCAAGCGCTTTATTTCAGGAGGCCGATTTGAGGTCAGGCGTGCGCTGTACATGGCGTGCCTGGTGGCGGTGAAACATAATCCAACGCTCAAAGCCCGATATGAAGCGCTGCGTGGGCGGGGGAAACTTGCCAAGGTTGCGATTGTGGCCTGCATGAGAATCTTCATCGTGCGCCTCAACGCGATGCTCAGATCGGGCACGCCGTGGCGGGATGACTTACCGCAGCCATGAAAACATAGCGCAGCTCAAATCAGGGTGGGAGCAGGTTTACCCGCGAAGAAGACACCGTGTGGATGGCACGGGCTTCGCCCGTGTTCGCGGGGCAAGCCCGCTCCCACAGGGATCGCGCCAGCTTTTAGAAGTTGAGCAAGACAGTTGCTCCCACAGGGCCCCCACTGCTTGTAAGCCAGTGAAAATCCTGTGGGAGCGGGCGCGCCCGCGAATGGCCCGCAACAGGGGAAGATCAGCGCTTGGCCTGACGCTGACGCACAGCCTCGAACAGGCAAACCCCGGTGGCCACCGAAACGTTCAGGCTGCTGACGCTACCGCCCATCGGCAACTTCACCAGGAAGTCGCAATGCTCGCGGGTCAGCCGGCGCATGCCTTTGCCTTCTGCGCCCATGATCATCACCAGAGGCCCGGTCAGATCTTGCTGGTAGATCTCCTGCTCAGCCTCGCCGGCGGTACCCACCACCCACAAGCCACGCTGCTGCAGCTTTTCCAGCGTGCGCGCGAGGTTGGTCACGGCCACCAGCGGAATCACCTCTGCCGCGCCGCAGGCCACCTTGCGCACAACAGGCGTAAGGGTTGCAGACTTGTCCTTGGGCACGAGCACCGCCGTGGCACCGGCCGCATCGGCGGTGCGCAGGCACGCGCCAAGGTTGTGCGGGTCGGTGACACCGTCCAGCACCAGGATCAGCGGTGGCGTTTCGGTGCGCTCAAGCAACTCCTCGAGCATCAATTCGCCCCACACCTGGCTTGGGCTCACCTCGGCGACAACACCCTGGTGAACGCCTTCGACCCAGGCATCCATCTCACGGCGCTCGGCCTGGCCAACCTGCACACGGTTTTCTGCAGCCAGCGCCAGCAGGGTCTGCAGGCGTGGCTCGCTGCGCCCTTCCGACAGCCAGATCTGCTTGACCCGCTTCGGATGGTGCTGCAGCAACGCCTGCACGGCGTGCACGCCGTAGATCTTTTCCAGCTGACTCATGACTTGCTCTTGCTCTTGCGTGGCGCACCGGACTTCGGCGGGCCTTTACGGTGCTTGGTCGGCTTGCCGGCGGGCTTGCCGCCTTTGTCCGACTTGCTGCTGGACGAGCTGCCGGTGCGGGCATCGCTCATCAGCGCCTTTTTCATTTCACGGCTTTTGCGCACTTCGGCGTTACGCTGCACGGCGTCTTTCGGGAAATACGCCTCGGAGGTTTCGCTCTTGCGGCTGCGCGGCTTCGGCGTGGCCCTGGCCTCGACCGGTGCTGGCTCGGGCTTGTCGGCTTTGTCGGCAGCCGACGCGGCGCCGCGCTGCTTGCGGCCGATTGGCGCAGCCAGCGTCTTGTCAGCCACTTCGAAGTCGATCTTGCGCTCGTCCAGGTCAACACGCATGACCTTGACTTCAATCGAGTCGCCCAGGCGGAAGCTGCGCCCGGTGCGCTCACCTGACAGACGGTGATGGACCGGATCGAAGTGGTAGTAGTCGCCCGGCAGCGCACTGACGTGCACCAGGCCTTCCACATAGATGTCGGTCAGTTCGACGAACAGGCCGAAACCGGTCACCGCAGTAATCACACCGGGGAAGGTTTCGCCCACGCGATCCTTCATGTACTCGCACTTGAGCCAGTTGACCACGTCACGGGTGGCTTCATCAGCCCGGCGCTCGGTCATCGAGCACTGCTCGCCAAGCTGCTCGAGGGTGTTCTCGTCGTATGGGTAGATGCGCGCCTTTGGAATGCTCATGGCGCCGGCACGCTTGACGTGCGGGGTATCGACCTTGGAACGGATGATGCTGCGGATGGCGCGGTGCACCAGCAGGTCAGGGTAACGGCGGATCGGCGAGGTGAAGTGGGTGTACGCCTCGTAATTCAGCCCGAAGTGGCCGTTGTTCTCGGTGCTGTACACCGCCTGGCTCAGCGAGCGCAGCATGACCGTCTGGATCAGGTGGAAATCCGGGCGCCCGGCGATGCTCGCCAGCAGGGCCTGGTAATCCTTTGGCGACGGGTCCTTGCCCTTGTGCAGGCTCAGGCCCAGCTCGCCAAGGAAGGCACGCAGTTTTTCCAGGCGCTCCGGCGGCGGGCCGTCGTGCACGCGGTACAGTGCAGGCACGCCGTGCTTTTGCAGGAACTCGGCGGTGGCCACGTTGGCCGCCAGCATGCATTCCTCGATCAGCTTGTGGGCTTCGTTACGCACGGTCGGGCGAATTTCCGCAATTTTGCGCTCATCGCCGAAGATAATGCGGGTTTCCTGGGTTTCGAAGTCGATCGCACCCCGGGTGTGACGGGCATCCAACAGCACCTTGTACAGGTTGTACAGGTTCTTCAGGTCAGGCACGACCGCCTTGTACTCCTCGCGCAGCGCCTTGCCCTCACGGGTGCGGGCGTGCTCGAGCATGCTGCTGACCTTGTTGTAGGTCAGGCGGGCGTGGGAGTGGATGACACCTTCGTAGAACTGGTAGTCGACCATCTGGCCGGCTTTGTTCATGGTCATTTCACAGACCATGGCCAAGCGGTCGACGTGCGGGTTCAGCGAGCACAGGCCGTTGGACAGCTCTTCGGGGAGCATCGGCACCACACGCTCGGGGAAGTACACCGAGTTGCCGCGCTGCTGGGCCTCGACGTCCAGGGCCGAGCCCAGGCGCACGTAGCTGGACACGTCGGCGATGGCCACATACAGGCGCCAGCCACCGGAGAACAGGCGCAGTTTGCCCAGCGGCTCGCAATAGACAGCGTCATCGAAGTCGCGGGCGTCCTCACCGTCGATGGTGACGAATGGCAAATGACGCAGGTCGACACGCTTCTCTTTGTCTTTCTCTTCGACTTCAGAGCGGAACTTGCGCGCTTCCTTGACCACATCATCGGGCCAGACATGCGGGATGTCGTAGCTACGCAAGGCAACGTCGATTTCCATGCCCGGCGCCATGTAGTTGCCGATGACTTCTACCACATCGCCTTGCGGCTGAAAGCGCGGCGTTGGCCAGTGGGTGATCTTGATCTCGACGAACTGGCCGATCTTGGCACCACCGTTACGCCCGGCGGTCACCAGCACTTCTTGCTGGATCTTCGGGTTGTCCGGGGTTACGTAGCCGATGCCGCCTTCTTCAAAGTAACGGCCGACCACGCTTTCGTGGGCACGGGAGATGACCTCGACGATCACGCCTTCACGGCGCCCACGGCGGTCGGTACCCGACACGCGCGCCAGTGCGCGGTCGCCATCGAAGGCCAGGCGCATTTGCGACGGGCTGAGGAACAGGTCATCGCTGCCATCATCGGGGATGAGGAAACCAAACCCATCGCGGTGGCCGGAGATACGGCCGCAGATCAGGTCGAGCTTATCCACCGGGGCATAAGTGCCGCGCCGGGTATAGATAAGCTGGCCGTCGCGCTCCATGGCACGCAGACGGCGACGGAGGGCTTCGATCTGGTCTTCTTCATACAGACCAAACTCTTTCGCCAGTTCCTCGCGCGCAGCGGGCTCGCCACGGTCGGCAAGGCGTTGCAGGATCAGCTCACGGCTGGGAATGGGGTTGTCATATTTTTCCGCTTCGCGAGCGGCCTCGGGATCGAGGGATTGCCAATCGGCCATCAGAAGGGGTTCACCTTGGGGTATATAGATATGAATTCTGGCATAGGCCTATTGAAACCGGAAATGTCTGCCTTGGACAGCCCCCACTGCTGTGCATCCAGAGCAGTAATAGGCCTGTGGAATCAACAAGTTGAATTTTTGAAATTTTTTTTGATTGGGGGGTTTACAGCCTTGGGGAGCGTCCGTATAGTGCGCACCACAACGACGGACAACCCCAACGTTGTAGTAGAGATGAACGGCGCTGTAAAGCATCTTTTAATCTCGAATGTGTGCCCAGGTGGCGGAATTGGTAGACGCGCTGGTTTCAGGTATCAGTGACCGCAAGGTCGTGGAAGTTCGAGTCTTCTCCTGGGCACCAAATATTTTCAAGTAACAGATGACCAAGGATCTGTTACTACTGTGTGAAGCGAACGATAGTCGCCTTCTACAGATGATGCAAAGCTTTGCCCAGGTGGCGGAATTGGTAGACGCGCTGGTTTCAGGTATCAGTGACCGCAAGGTCGTGGAAGTTCGAGTCTTCTCCTGGGCACCATACAAAAACCCACTAGCTTGCTAGTGGGTTTTTTCTTGCCTGCGTTTTTTGCCCCCACCCTCCCCGCGCACTCCCCGTCCTGCACCATGGTCTGCCCATGAATTTCTCGTCACCCGGCCACTTGAGAAACAATTTCGTTTACCATTGTTTCCAAATATGTAGCCGTAAGCGAGGAAGTACCCGCATGACGATCCGCCCGCAACTGCTGATGCGTACTCTGGCCGCCGCCGTGCTGAGCCTGGTCATCGGCGCTCCGGCCGCCATGGCAGACGCACCGGTCACCCTGACCATGTACAACGGTCAGCATAAGGAAATCGGCGAAGCCATCGCCAAGGCCTACGAGGCCAAGACCGGCATTCACATCAATATCCGCAAAGGCAGCAGCAACCAGCTGGCCAGCCAGATAATCGAGGAAGGCGACCGCTCGCCAGCCGACATCATCTATACCGAAGAGTCGCCGCCGCTGAACAACCTGGGCGAGCTGGGCTTGCTGGCGAAGATCGACGACGCCACCGCAAACATGGTGCCCAAGGAATACGTTGGCGCCAACGGTACGTGGATGGGCATCACGGCCCGTACGCGCATCGTGGTGTACAACCCGAAGAAGGTCGACGAAAAAGACCTGCCTACCACAGTGATGGACTTTGCCAACCCTGAGTGGGAAGGCCGCGTCGGCTATGTGCCTACCAGTGGTGCATTCCAGGAACAGGCTGTGGCCATCCTGAAAATGCACGGTCGTGAAGCCACCGAGGAATGGCTGACCGGCCTGAAAGCCTTCGGCAAGACCTACACCAACAACATGGTCGCCCTCAAAGCCGTGGAAAAAGGCGAAGTGGCTGCGGTACTGGTAAACAACTACTACTGGTACGCGCTTGAACGCGAACGCGGCAAACTGGACACCAAACTCTACTACCTGGCCGACGGTGACGCCGGCAACCTGGTCACCATCTCCGGCGCAGCCGTGGTGAAGGCCAGCAAGCACCCGAAAGAGACCCAGGCCCTGCTCAACTGGATGGCCAGCGAAGAAGGCCAGCGCGTCATCACCCAGACCACCGCCGAGTACCCGCTGCACAAGGGCATGGTTTCTGACCGCGGCCTGAAGCCGTTCGACGAGCTGCGCCCGCCGAAGATCTCGCCGGCCGACCTGGGTAACGCCGAGGAAGCCATCGAGCTTGAGCGCGAGGTCGGCCTGCTCTGATGACTGCCGCCCTGTCTGCACCGGCGCCGGTGCGCTTTGTACCGCGCCGCAAGCGCCCCTCCATCTGGGTCGTGCTGCCTGTGCTGTTCCTGGTCGCGATGAGCCTGCTGCCCCTGGCTTATGTCGCCATCAAAGCCTGGGAAGCCGGCTGGCGCGAAGCCTTGCACCTGCTGTGGCGCCCCTTTGTCTGGGGGCTGATGCGCAACACCCTGTTGCTGATGGTCGGGGTGACGCTGACCTGCATGGTGGTCGGCCTGGCGCTGGCCTGGCTGCTGGAGCGCAGCAACCTGGCAGGTCGTCGACTGTGGGGCGTGGTGTTGTGCCTGCCGTTCGCCGTGCCGTCGTTCGTCAGCAGCTTCACCTGGGTGTCGCTGAGTTCGGACTTCGAAGGCCTCGGCGGGGCGATCATGGTCATGGCCCTGTCCAAGTACCCGCTGGTGTTTCTGCCGGTGGCCGCAACCCTGCGTAACCTCGATACCTCGCTGGAAGAGTCGGCGCGCACCCTGGGTTGCAGCCGCTGGGGCGTGTTCAGCAAGGTCACCCTGCCACTGCTGTGGCCGTCGATGCTCGGTGGCGCGCTGCTGATTGCCCTGCACATGCTGGTGGAGTTCGGCGCGCTGTCGATCCTCGGCCTGCAGACGTTCACCACCGCCATCTACCAACAGTTCGAACTGGAGTTCAGCAATGCCAACGCGGCCATGCTGTCTGCCGTGCTGCTGGCAATGTGCCTGGTGATGCTGTGGCTGGAACTGCGCGTACGCGGCAAAGCCCGCCATGTACGCATCGGCCAGGGCGTAGCGCGGCGGGCGCAACCGGTGCGGCTGCGCGGCTGGGCGGTGCTGGCGCAGCTGTTCTGCGTGGGCCTGGCGGTGCTGGGCAGCGGTATTCCACTGGCCATGCTCGGCTACTGGCTCAGCGTGGGTTCGTCGGCAGCGTTCCCGGTGGCGGCTATCTCCAAGGCTCTGTTTACTTCGCTGTCGGTGTCGCTTGGCGGTGCTGGCTTCTGCGTGTTGTTGGCCCTGCCGATCAGCTTCCTGGTGGTGCGCTACAAGGGTCGCCTGGCGATCTGGGCCGAGCGCCTGCCTTACCTGCTGCACGCCCTGCCCGGCCTGGTGATTGCCCTGACCCTGGTGTTCTTCGCCCTGCACTACGTGCCGGCGCTGTACCAGACCACGGCACTGCTGCTGCTGGCCTATGCGCTGCTGTTTTTGCCACTGGCGCAGTCGCCAGTGCGCACCGCGCTGAACAAGGCTTCGCCAACGCTGGAGGAAGCTGCACGCACACTGGGCGCGAGCAGCTTTACTGCGTTCTGCCGGGTGACGCTGCCGATCATCTTCCCGGCCATGGCGGCGGCTTTCGCGCTGGTATTCCTGGATGCCATGAAGGAGCTGACGGCCACGCTGCTGCTCAGCCCCACGGGCATGACCACATTGGCCACCGAGGTGTGGGCGCATACGGCCAACGTCGAGTTCGCGGCAGCGGCGCCTTATGCGGCACTGCTGATCGTGGTTTCGGGGCTGCCGGTGTATTTGCTGACTACGCGGATGTACCTGAACAAGGCTTGAATGGTCCACCTCGATTGCTGTGCCGTTGCGTATATCGAGCGCCGCCCGCGCGGCGCATCGCGAGCTGTCGCTCGCTCCTACGTTTGTTTCGGGCCAATGATTCCTGTTGGATTTGCGCGCGAACGCCTTGGCGCACGGCTCGATTTCGCGTCGTACGAACAAAGCGGTCGCGCGCGCCTGTCACAAGCGTAACTGGCCCGAAACAAACGTAGGAGCGAGCGACAGCTCGCGATGCGCCGCGCGGGCGGCGCTCGATCTCACAGGCGCCGAAAACCTCACGACCGCCTCCATCTCAAGCTCTAAACTGCCCCAGGCTTGCCCGTAGCTGCGCGGCGAGGTCATCCAGCACCTTGCTGCTGGCCGTGGTCTGGATCACCACTTCGGCCGAGCGCTCAGCCTGGGCATGGATAGTCTCCACCCGCCCCCGCACGGCCTGCGCCCCGCTCGCCTGCTGCTCAGCTGCCCGGGTGGCCAGGCCAATGGCCGCATGCACCTGCTCCACCGCCGCCTGCACCGACTGCTGCCGGCGCTCGTTATCACGCAGTACCAGCAGCCCTTCGCTGGCCTTGAGCCCGGCCTGGCTGATGGTCGCCACGGCTTCCTTGGCGCCCTTCTGCAGCGCCGCGATGTGCGACTGGATATCCCCTGTGGAGCTCTGCGTCTTGCTCGCCAGCGCCCGCACCTCATCGGCCACCACGGCAAACCCGCGCCCGGTCTCACCTGCCCGGGCGGCCTCGATGGCCGCGTTCAGCGCCAGCAGGTTGGTCTGCTCGGCAATGCCGTGGATCACCGTCAGCACCACTTCGATCTGCTCGCTTTGCTTGGCCAGGCGCTCGATCACCTGGGAGCCGGTCTCTACCTGGCCTGCCAGGTTCTCGATCAATCCCGCGAGCTGGGTCGAGGTGCGGCTGTTTTCGTCGGTGGCCTGGCGGATATCCACCACCTGTTTCAAGGCCGCCTGCATCGCATGGCTTTCGGCCTGGGCTTCATCGGCCATGCTCGAAAGGTCGCGCAGGCTGGCTGCCACTTCATCGCGTTGCAATGCGGCGGCAGCATCCGCGCCGGCGTTGCGCTGGGCCATCGCGCCAATCTCGACACCGGTACGCTGGGCCACCTCGCCCGCCTCACGCACGATCGGTTGCAACTTGTCGACAAAGCGGTTCACCGCCGAAGCCATGTCGCCAATTTCGTCGCGGCTGTCGAGCGGCACGCGCTTGGTCAGGTCGCCTTCGCCCGCCGCCAGGTCGTCCAGGGCAGCAATCAACAGGCGCAGCTTGCTCAGCACTCGGCGGCCAAGCACCACGGCCACCACCAGCAGCACGCCGAGACCAACGAGCACCAGACCCAGGCCAATGCGCCAGCGCAGCTCGGCGGCGGCATCACGCACGGTCTGCGCGGTATTGGCCTGCATTGCTGCAGCACTGCCTTGCGCCTTTTCCAGGCGCTCGCGCAGGGTCTTGCCGCTGTCGGCGGCAGCGCCCACCAGGCTGTCTGCAACCAGTTGCTCACCGCTGGCAATCAGCGCCGTGAAACGCTGATCCAGGGCCTTGAGCTCCTGGTCGATAGCGGCCGTAGAAACACCCATCACCACCTTGCCGATTTCCGCCCCATTAGGGTTGATCGAGGCTTCGACAAAGTACACCGCCGGGTCGCGCCGGGCGGCATCGATCACCTTGTCCAGCGCACGCTCGCCCTGGCCCTTGTCCATCAACGCCTGGTTGATCGGGTTTTGCCGGTTCAGGTAGCGGGTCAGGTGCTGGCCTTGGGCATCGTCGTACACCACGAACAGCACGTTGGGGTTACGCTGGGCACGCCGGGCAAAGTCAGAGAGCACTGGCACGTCGTTGTCCCAGATCGCCCGCGGGGCCACCGAAGCCAGCAGCTCGGCCATGTCGTTGGCAGAGTCCTTCAGGTTCTTTTCCAGGGTGCTGCGCAGTTGCTGCTGTTCGCTTTGCAGGCGCTCCGACAACCCGGCGCTCAGGCGCTGGCGGGTGCTGCTGGACAGGCTGTCCAGGCCCGAGCGCACGTCTTGCCCGGCTTGCTCCAGGTCGTTGGCCAGCTGGCGGCTGTCGTTGCCCAGGCGTTCGCCAAGGTCGGCTTCCAGGGCGGTGACCGTGCTTCGGGTGAGCGCAACGGCAACCAGCACCTGCACCAAAAGAGCGATACCAAGGGCAACAAACACAGGCCGCAAAAGGCGGCTTCGTAACAGTGAGAGGATGGCAGACACGGTGTAACCCTCGTGTTTACTGGCGCCACTATTTTGATGGCATCTACAGAAACTTCTTACAGCAAGGGTTGTGCCGAAGGCAGCAGGGATAAACGCCAAGTTTCAGGAAGAGGGTTGCCTGTACCGGCCTATCCCGAGATCTGTGGAGATGCTGTGGGAGCTGGCTTGCCGGCGATAGGGCCAGTGCAGGCATACCCCACAAATGAAAACGCCGCGGCCCCTTTCAGGGCCACGGCGTCAGATCAGCCTGGAGGGCAGATCAGGCGAACGGGTGACGCAGCACGATGGTCTCGTTGCGGTCCGGGCCGGTCGAAATGATGTCGATCGGCGCGCCAACCAGCTCTTCGATGCGCTTGATGTAGTCACGCGCAGCTTGCGGCAGCTCTTCCAGGGTTTTTGCACCCAGGGTCGACTCACTCCAGCCTGGCATCTCTTCGTACACCGGCTCCAGGCCGATGTAGCTGTCGGCATCGGAAGGCGCGTCGATGACAGCACCGTTCTCGTTCTTGTAGCCAACGCAGATGTTGATGGTTTCCAGGCCGTCCAGCACGTCCAGCTTGGTCAGGCAGATGCCCGAGATGCTGTTGACGTCGATGGCGCGACGCAGGATCACAGCGTCGAACCAACCGCAACGGCGAGCGCGGCCGGTGGTGGAACCGAACTCGTGGCCACGCTTGGCCAGGGTAGCGCCGGTCTCGTCGAACAGTTCGGTCGGGAACGGACCGGAGCCTACGCGAGTGGTGTACGCCTTGGTGATACCCAGGATGTAGTCCAGGTACATCGGGCCAACGCCGGAACCGGTGGAAATACCGCCAGCGGTGGTGTTGGAGCTGGTGACGTACGGGTAGGTACCGTGGTCGATGTCCAGCAGCGAGCCTTGGGCACCTTCGAACATGATGTCCTTGCCGGCGCGACGCAGGTTGTGCAGCTCGGCGGTGACGTCGAGCATCATCGGCTTGAGCTGTTCAGCGTAGGCCATGCACTCGTCCAGGGTTTGCTGGAAATCGATGGCCGGCTCTTTGTAGTAGTTCACCAGCTGGAAGTTGTGGTAGTCCAGCAACTCACCCAGCTTGGCAGCGAAACGCTCGCGGTGGAACAGGTCACCCACGCGCAGGCCGCGGCGCGCGACCTTGTCTTCGTAGGCTGGGCCGATACCACGGCCGGTGGTGCCGATCTTGGCTTCGCCACGGGCTTTTTCGCGGGCCTGGTCCAGGGCCACGTGGTACGACAGGATCAGCGGCGCAGCCGGGGAGATGCGCAGGCGCTCGCGCACCGGTACGCCTTTTTCTTCCAGCTTGGTGATTTCGCGCATCAGGGCGTCCGGGGCAACGACCACGCCGTTGCCGATCAGGCACTGTACGCCTTCACGCAGGATGCCGGACGGAATCAGGTGCAGAACGGTCTTTTCACCGTTGATCACCAAGGTGTGACCCGCGTTGTGGCCCCCCTGGTAGCGCACTACGGCGGCAGCATGTTCGGTCAGCAGATCGACGATCTTGCCTTTGCCCTCATCACCCCACTGGGTGCCCAGGACGACGACATTCTTACCCATTACATTGGTCCTCATTCACGCAAACTTGGTTGCCGGCCTGTTGCCGACGCAGAAACTCACTGGGCCAGCGGCAGAACCTGCCAGCGCCCGTCTTGCTGAATCAATTGCCGATCACAATCCGCCTCGAGAGCAGCACTCAACGGCTGGCCAGGCAGGGCCTGGACCACACGCTGGCCCTCGTTGCGCAACTGGCAGACTTGCTGCCAGAGGGCCGCGTCGCCACTGTCCGGCATCCAGATGCCGCCAGTTGGCAATACGACCTCCGCTCGCCCCAGTGTGACCAGGGTCTTCAAATCCGTGGAAAAACCGGTGGCCGGGCGGGCCCGGCCAAAGTCGGCGCCGATGTCGTCGTAGCGCCCGCCCTGGGCGATCGATTGACCCTCGCCCGGCACGAACACGGCAAACACCACGCCGGTGTGATAGTTGTAGCCGCGCAGCTCGCCAAGGTCGAAGTACAACGGCAGGTCCGGATAGCGCGACGTCAGGCGATCGGCGATCGCCAGCAGGTCGTCCAGCGCCGCCAGCACGCTGGCCGGGGCACGGCCCAGGCGCACGCGGGCTTCGGCCAGCACTTCACGGCCACCGCACAGCTCGACCAATGCACGCAGCATGTTGCCCAGGTCCTTCGGCAGGTCGGCGGTCAATGCCTGCACTTCATCGACGGCCTTGCGCTGCAGGGCGTCGAACAGCTGCTGCTCGACCGCACCGGACAAGCCGGCAGCACGGGCCAGGCCGCGGTAGATACCGACGTGGCCCAGGTCCATGTGTACGTCCGGCACATCGGCCAGTTGCAGCGTGGCCAGCATCAGGCTGATGACTTCCACGTCGCTGGTCGGGCTGGCATCGCCATACAGCTCGGCGCCTAGCTGGATCGGGCTGCGCGAGGTGGACAGTGCACGCGGCTGGGCGTGCAGCACGCTGCCGGCGTAGCACAGGCGGCTCGGGCCTTCACGGCGCAGGGTGTGCGCGTCGATGCGCGCCACCTGCGGGGTGAAGTCGGCGCGGAAGCCCATCAGGCGACCGGACTGCGGGTCCACTACCTTGAAGGTGCGCTGATCCAGGTCCTGGCCGGCGCCGGTGAGCAGCGACTCCAGGTACTCGATATGCGGGGTGACGACCAGCTCGTAGCCCCAACTCTGGAACAGGTCCAACACCTGGCGGCGCGCGATCTCGATGCGCGCGGCTTCAGGTGGCAGTACTTCCTCGATGCCATCTGGCAGCAGCCAGCGGTCTACCGTTGCCATTACGCCTTTTCCCCTCTGGTCCGGGCGGCTTGCCAGCTGGCGAGCCGTCAGTAAAGCCGGTATCGCGCACAGCAGCGGGCAGCACTGATCCCAGCGCAGCCACCGTACCCGATACCCTCGAATTGCCTTGCGAGCTGACCAAACCGTCAACTGGCGCTGTGCCAATCAACCTTTCAGACGCAAAAAAGCCGGGAAATTTCCCGGCTGCCTCATCATACACCCCTTTTCATTCAGGATGCACCCCGCCTGGTGTTTTAGCTGCCAGGCGGGGCACCGCTGCATGAAAATCAGGGCCTGAGCATCACGGCTTGCTCTTGTCCAGGTAACGGAAGAACTCGTTCTTCGGGTCCAGGACCAGCACGTCGCTCTTGCTCGAGAAGCTCTCGCGGTATGCCTGCAGGCTACGGTGGAACGCATAGAAATCAGCGTCCTGGCTGTAGGCCTTGGCATAGATGGCAGCCGCTTGGGCGTCGCCGTCACCACGGGTTTCTTCTGCTTCGCGGTAGGCCTCGGCCAGCAGCACACGGCGCTGGCGGTCGGCATCGGCACGAATACCTTCAGCCAGCTCGTTACCCTTGGCACGGTGCTCGCGAGCTTCACGCTCACGCTCGGTGCTCATGCGGTCGAACACGCTGCGGTTGACTTCCTTCGGCAGGTCGATGGCCTTGACGCGCACGTCGACCACCTCGATGCCCAGCTCTTTGTTGGCCATGCGGTTCAGCGATGCAGTGATGTCGGCCATCAGTGCGTCACGCTCACCGGAAACCACCTCGTGCAGGGTACGTTTACCGAACTGGTCGCGCAGGCCGCTTTCCAGACGACGCGACAGACGCTCGTCGGCGATCTGCTTCATGCCGGACGTGGCGGTGTAGAAGCGCTCGGCATCCTTGACGCGCCACTTGGCGTAGGCGTCGACCATCACCGCTTTTTTCTCCAGGGTCAGGAACCGCTGGGTCGGGGCGTCGAGGGTCATGAGGCGGGCGTCGAACTTGCGCACCTGGTTCACGTACGGAATCTTCACGTGCAGGCCGGGCTGAACATCTGCCTGGACCACCTTACCGAAGCGCAGCAGTACCGCACGTTCTGTTTGGGACACGATGTAGAAGCTGTTCCAGGCCACAATGGCCAGAACGACGGCGGCGATCAGGGCGATCAGCGATCTATTGCTCATCAGCGGCTCTCCCTAGTACGCAGCGGCTGCTGTTGCTGTTGCAGGTCCTGCGCCGCACGGGCGGCCGCATCGTTGGCCGATGGCGACACGCTGGTGGTTGGCGTGGACGGGTTGCGGCTGCCTTCGACCATCTTGTCCAGTGGCAGGTAAAGCAGGTTGTTCTGCCCGTCCTTGGTCGCCACCATGACCTTGCTCGAATTGCTGTAGACCTCTTGCATGGTCTCCAGGTACAGACGCTGACGGGTCACGTCAGGTGCCTTGTGGTACTCGGTAACCAGCTTGGTGAAGCGGTCGGCCTCACCCTTGGCCCGGGCGATGACTTCGTCGCGGTAACCGTTGGCGTCCTCGATGATGCGCTGGGCCTGACCACGGGCTTCCGGCACCACGCCATTGGCGTAGGACTCGGCCTGGTTGCGGGCACGCTGCTCGTCTTCGCGGGCACGGATCACGTCGTCGAAGGCTTCCTGCACTTCACGCGGGGCTGCCGCGCTCTGTACGTTGACCTGGGTAACGGTGATACCGGTACGGTAGTTGTCGAGGAAGCGCTGCAGACGTTCGCGGATATCCACGGCCATCTGTTCACGGCCTTCGGTGAGCACCTGGTCCATCGAGGTGGAACCCACCACGTGGCGCAGGGCACTGTCGGTCGCGTGCTGCAGGCTCACCTCAGGCTGGTCGACGTTAAGCACGAAGTCCTGCAGGTTGCTGATCTTGTACTGGACGGTCAGCGGTACCTCGACGATGTTCTCGTCTTCGGTCAGCATCTGGCCCTGCTTGGTATAGGCACGCTCACGCGTGACGTTTTCCATGTACTTGCGATCAATCGGCGGGAAGTAGATGTTCAGGCCGGGACCGACCGTCTCGTGGTACTTGCCGAAGCGCAGCACCACGGCCTGCTCCTGCTCGTCGACCACGTACACGGCACTGTACAGCCAGATGGCAGCCAGCACCGCCAGGCCTATGCCCAGCAGGCCAAGGCCACCGCCCTTGCCGACATTGCGGTCACCGCCGCCACGTTTCTTGTTACCGCCGAACATGCCATTCAGGCTGTCCTGCAGTTTGCGGAAGGCCTCGTCCAGATCCGGCGGACCTTTCTTGTCACCACCACCGCCACCGCCACCACGGCGGCCGCCCCAGGGATCCTGATTGTTCGAGTTGCCACCCGGCTCGTTCCAAGCCATAGCGCTCTCCATCTGATAAAGCAAAGACGCGCCCACGGCGCGCCGTCCAATGCTACAGAATGCCTGTCACTGCTGCCCGGCGACCTCGACGAGCATTTATTGCAAAGTGTGTTGCTCGACAAACACTTGCGGCTCCATGCCTTCGCGGCTGACCAGGCGATTCAATTCGACCCTGGGCAGTCGCACGCTCAGCAGGCTGCGCCCTTCTTCATCATGCTCTTCACTCTGCACGGCACCCAGAGCAAAGAATTGCGCGCGCAAGCGGGCAAAACGCTGCTCCAGGCACAGGGTACCGACAAACAGATCATCCCCCAGCAACTCGGCAATCGCCTGACCAACCAGCTCCAGACCACGCCCATCACGTGCCGATACCCAGACCCGTTCCGGCTTGCCGTCGGCATTGCGCTGGATCTGTGGCTCGACATCTTCGAGCAGGTCGAGTTTGTTATACACCTCAAGGATCGGCAAGCCTTCAGCGCCAATCTCACCCAACACGGCCAGCACCTGCTCGATCTGCTCCATGCGCTCTGGCTCATGGGCGTCGATCACGTGCAGCAGCAGGTCGGAGTTGCTCGACTCTTCGAGCGTAGCCCGAAAAGCCTCGACCAGCTTGTGCGGCAGGTGGCGAATGAAGCCCACGGTGTCGGCAAGCACGATCGGCCCCAGGTCGTCGAGCTCGAGCCGGCGCAGGGTCGGGTCGAGGGTGGCGAACAGCTGGTCCGCGGCGTACACCTCGGATTCGGTCAGGGCGTTGAACAGCGTGGACTTGCCGGCGTTGGTGTAACCCACCAGCGATACTGAAGGGATATCCGCGCGCTTGCGCCCGCGACGCGCCTGCTCACGCTGGCTGCGTACCTTCTCCAGGCGTGACTTGATCTGGCGAATGCGCACCCGCAACAGGCGGCGGTCGGTTTCCAGCTGGGTTTCACCCGGGCCACGCAGGCCGATACCACCTTTTTGTCGCTCAAGGTGGGTCCAGCCACGCACCAGCCGCGTGCTCATGTGATCAAGCTGGGCCAGTTCGACCTGCAGCTTGCCTTCATGGGTACGCGCCCGTTGGGCGAAAATATCGAGGATCAGCCCGGTACGATCGAGCACACGGCACTCGAACACACGTTCAAGGTTGCGCTCCTGACTGGGCGTAAGGGTGTGATTGAAAATCACCAGGTCTACCTGTTCGGCATGGACCAGGTCGTGCAATTCCTCGACCTTGCCGCTGCCAATCAGGTATTTGGCCGTGGGCTGATGCCTTGTCACTGTCACCAGCGAGACGATGTCCGCCCCGGCCGACAATGCCAGCTCCCGAAACTCCTGCGGATCTTCGCGCGCCTCAGGGTTCTGACCTTCCAAGTGAACGAGCAACGCCCGCTCACCACCACCGTGGCGCTCAAAGAACAATGCAGGCTCCTATCAGGCGTTGCCTGGCTCGCTGTCGCCGAGGTCGGAATCGGACGGGCTTGGCAGGCGAACCGGACGGGCAGGCACTACAGTCGAAATGGCGTGTTTGTAGACCATTTGGCTGACGGTGTTCTTCAGCAGTACCACGAACTGGTCGAACGATTCGATCGAGCCCTGCAATTTGATGCCGTTGACCAGGTAGATGGATACCGGAACCTTTTCTTTTCTCAAGGTGTTCAAGTAAGGGTCTTGTAGCGAATGCCCTTTTGACATATGCCGCACTCCTGTAAGGATAAATAATAGAAAATCAAGAAAATCGATAAATTAGGCCGCCCCTTCGCAAGAATAGACGGCAATCAGCAGGGACTCAGCTCAATATGGAGATGGCCCCAAGGTATTTCAAGGTGCGGGACAGATTGTCGCAGGCCATGCTGTCAAGCCAGTGCACATCAGGCCAGCCACGCAACCAGGTGAACTGCCGCTTGGCCAGCTGCCGGGTAGCAATGATACCGCGTTCTCGCATCTCATTCTCAGTCAGCGTGCCGTCCAGGTAATCCCAGACCTGCCGATACCCCACAGCCCGTATAGACGGCAGCCCGGCGTGCAAGTCACTTCTGGCTCGCAGCGATCGGACCTCGTCAACGAAGCCCTGTTCCAACATCTGCGAAAATCGTAACGCAATTCGCTGATGCAAAATGTGACGATCTGTAGGAGCAATCGCCAAACTCGCGACAGTATAGGGCAAATGTCCGCCAGCGCCTGCGTCTGCGGCGCGACTTTCCGCGAATTGACGCTGGCGATGGGCTGTCATGCTCTCACCGCTCACCCGATACACTTCCAGCGCGCGGATTAGCCGCTGCGGGTCGTTGGGGTGGATGCGCGCCGCCGATTCCGGGTCGACCTCGGCCAATTGGCGGTGCAGTTCGGCCAGCCCCAGCGCCTCGGCTTGGGCTTCCAGGTCGGCCCGCACCGCAGCGTCAGCTGCCGGCATGTCGGCCAGGCCGTCGATCAACGCCTTGTAATAGAGCATGGTGCCGCCTACCAGCAGCGGGATCTTGCCACGCGCGGTGATGTCGGCCATGGCCTCCAGGGCATCGGCGCGAAATTGCGCGGCCGAATAGCTCTCGGCCGGGTCGCGGATGTCGATCAGCCGGTGCGGGTGGGCAGCCAGGATTTCTTTGGACGGCTTGGCCGAACCGATGTCCATGCCGCGATAGACCAGCGCCGAGTCGACGCTGATCAGCTCGCACGGCAGCACTTTGGTCAGTTCGATAGCCAGGTCGGTCTTGCCCGCCGCCGTCGGGCCCATCAGGAATATTGCAGGGGGCTTGCCGCTCATTTCATCGACCGCGCAGGAAGAGTTTGTCCAGATCGTCCAGGCCCATCTGGGTCCAGGTGGGACGGCCATGATTGCACTGGCCACTGCGCTCGGTATTTTCCATGTCGCGCAGCAGGGCATTCATTTCAGGAATGGCCAGGCGCCGATTGGCGCGCACGGCGCCGTGGCAGGCCATGGTGCCAAGCAATTCATTGAGGTGCGCCTGAATACGGTCGCTGGTGCCGTACTCCATCAGGTCGGCGAGCACATCCTGAACCAGGCGGTTGGCCTCGGCCTGCTTGAGCAAGGCCGGAATCTGGCGTATCGCCAACGTCTCGGGGCCCAGGCGCTGCAGTTCGAAGCCCAGGCGCTGGAACCACTGCGCATGCTCTTCGGCGCAATCAGCTTCACGCTGGCTCAGGGCCAGGGTTTCGGGCACCAGCAGCGGCTGGCCGCTAAGGCCTTCGCTGGCCATGGCCACCTTGAGGCGCTCGTACATGATGCGCTCGTGAGCAGCGTGCATGTCCACCAGCACCAGGCCAACCGCGTTCTCGGCCAGGATATAGATGCCCTTGAGCTGCGCCAGTGCGTAGCCCAGCGGGGGAATATCACCCTGGCTTTCGGGCAACGTCGTGACCGGTGCCGCACCGCCTTCCAGCGGTTTGTAGAACTCGCGATACACCGCCTGTGCCTCGGCGGCCGGCAGCGGCTGCGAAGGGCGTGGGGTGTATTGATACTGGTAACCGGCGCCACTGCCGCCGTTGGAGATCGCATGCTGCGGCGCCTGAGGCCGTTCAAGCACTGGCGAAGCCAGGCGCATTTCGCCCTGTGGGCCGAACTCACCGGCCTGCTGACCGGTGGGGCGGATCAGCTCAGGTACGGCGGCAGGCGCGGCCAACTGGTCTTCCGGACGCACATCGGCCAATGCGCGGTGCAGGGTGCCATACAGGAAGTCGTGCACCGAGCGCCCCTCGCGGAAGCGCACTTCGTGCTTGGTCGGGTGCACATTGACGTCGACGCCGTTGGGTTCCAGCTCCAGGAACAGCACGAATGTGGGGTGCCGACCATTGAACAGCACGTCACGGTAGGCCTGGCGCACAGCGTGGGCAACAAGCTTGTCGCGCACCGCACGGCCATTGACGAAGAAGTACTGCAGGTCTGCCTGGCTGCGCGAGAAGGTCGGCAGGCCAACCCAGCCCCACAGGCGCAGGCCGTTGCGCTCGACGTCGATCGGCAGCGCCTGCTCCATGAAACCGGGGCCGCAAATGGCGCCTACCCGCCGCGCCCGGGCCGTTTCGTCATGGGCCTCGTGCAGGCTGAGGATGCTCTTGCCGTTGTGGCGCAGATGAAAGCCGACGTCGAAACGCGCCAGTGCCAGCCGGCGGATCACTTCCTGCAGGTGATCGAACTCGGTTTTCTCGGCCTTCAGGAATTTGCGCCGCGCCGGGGTATTGAAGAACAGATCGCGAACTTCTACCGAGGTACCCACCGGGTGCGCCGCCGGCTGCACGCGCGGGGTCATGTCACGGCCTTCGGTTTCGACCTGCCAGGCCTCGCTGGCATTGGCGGTACGCGAAGTCAGGGTCAGGCGCGCCACCGAACTGATCGACGCCAGGGCCTCGCCACGGAAACCCAGGCTCAATACCCCTTCAAGGTCTTCCAGCTCGCGAATCTTGCTGGTGGCGTGACGGGCCAGGGCCAGCGGCAGGTCGTCAGCAGAAATACCACTGCCATCGTCCCGCACCTTGAGCAACTTGACGCCGCCCTGCTCCACGTCCACGTCGATACGTCGGGCACCGGAGTCCAGGCTGTTTTCCAACAGCTCCTTGGCAACCGAGGCCGGCCGCTCGACTACCTCACCGGCGGCGATCTGGTTGGCCAGCCGCGGGCTGAGCAGCTGGATGCGCGAACCGCCACTCATTGCGCGGCCAATGTGGTAGCAGGGATGTCGAGGCGCTGGCCGACCTTCAGCTCATCCGTCTTGAGGCTGTTGGTGTTGCGCAGGCTGGCCACGCTGACCTGGTAACGCACGGCGAGCATCGCCAGGGTCTCGCCAGGGCGCACTGTGTGCTCACGTGGGCCGGCGGCAAGCTTGCCGGTATCACGCAGCCAGGCAATATAGGTACCCGGCGGCGGGTTCTGCTGGAAGTACTGGCGCACACCGGTATGGATCGAACGGGCCAAGGCCTGCTGATGGCTGGCGGTGGCCAGCTTGGCGGCTTCGTTGTTGTTCGAGATGAACCCGGTTTCAACGAGGATCGACGGAATATCTGGCGACTTCAGCACCATGAAGCCGGCCTGTTCCACACGCTGCTTGTGCAGCGAGGTGACACGGCCCATGTTGCCCAGCACCTTCTGCCCCACATTGAGGCTGGAGCTGAGCGTGGCAGTCATCGACAGGTCCAGCAGCACGCCGGCCAGCATCCGGTCCTTGTCATCGAGGCTGACGTTGCCAGCACCGCCGATCAGGTCAGAACGGTTTTCCGTGTCGGCAAGCCAGCGCGCGGTCTCGGAGGTGGCGCCGCGGTCAGACAGGGCGAACACCGAGGCACCAAATGCAGCACGCGACGGCGCGGCGTCGGCGTGAATCGAGATGAACAGGTCGGCCCCCTTCTTGCGGGCGATTTCCGTGCGTTTGCGCAGCGGAATGAAGTAATCGCCCGTACGGGTCAGCTCGGCACGAAAGCCTCTTTCGCTGTTGATCTGGCGCTGGAGCTCTTTGGCAATCTGCAGCACGATGTCTTTTTCATGCTGGCCACGCGAACCGGACGCACCCGGGTCTTCGCCACCGTGGCCGGCGTCGATGGCAACCACGATTTCACGCTTGCCGCTAGGCACCGGCGGCAACTTGATGGCGGGCTGGGCCGGGGATACCGGCACCGCTGGCGTGGTCGCCGGCGTCTGCACCGGCACGGGCGCCGGAGGTGGCGCGCTGGCCGCAATGGCGTCGGCTTCCTGATCGTACAGGTCGACCACCAGGCGATTGCCGTATTGGGCATTCGGCGCCAGCGTAAAGCTTTTCGGGGTGACCGACTTTTTCAGGTCTACCACCACCCGTAGATCGGTGGGGGTGCGCTGGGCTGAACGCACGCTACTGATCGGCGTGTTGGAGGTGGCCACGTTCAATGGCGCGGCCAGCGTGGCGCCATTGATGTCGATAACCAGACGATCAGGCGCGCTCAAGGTGAAGACGCTGTGCTGCACGGGGCCAGACAGGTCGAAGACCAGCCGCGTGTTGTCTGGCGCGCGCCACAGGCGCACGCTCTTGACTTGAGTGACGGCCAGAGCGTCAACGGTCACCGTTGTCAGCAGCAGCCCAACGATGGCAACCAGTGCGCGTATGCGCATACCTACCCCACTTACTGTTTATAGTGTTTGGCCAGTGCCACGCACCAGGCCTCGCCGCGAGCCCCCTGCGGCGAAAGGATCAGCGAGCGTCCGCCCGCTTGGGGGGTCATGGTAATGGTCAGGTCAGGCTTTGGCAAAACGCCCGCACCCTTTTGTGGCCACTCGAACAGGCAGAGCGGGTCGCCTTCGAAATAGTCACGGATTCCCATGAACTCCAGTTCCTCCGGATCGACCAGGCGATACAGGTCGAAGTGGAAGGCCCGCACCTCACCGATTTCGTAGGGTTCGACCACGGTGAAGGTCGGGCTTTTCACTGCACCCGTATGGCCCAGGCCACGGATCAGCCCTCGGGAAAGCGTAGTCTTGCCCGCACCCAGGTCGCCTTCAAGAAAGATCACGCCGCGACCGCCGGTCACCTCAGCCAGGGCTGCGCCAAACTTGACCGTGGCATCTTCATCGGCCAGAAACAGGGTTATGCCAGACACGCAGAATGCTCCTCCAGAAACTCACGAATGACCGGCGCCAGATCACTGGCCGCCAGGCCTCTACCTTGCACACCCAGCCGCTCCCCCGCACAGGCATGCAACCACACACCCAGCCCAGCGGCCTGCCAGGCGTCCAGCCCTTGGGCCAGCAAGGCCGCCAGCACACCGGTCAGCACATCGCCAAAGCCGGCCCCGGCCATCGCCGGGTGGCCTCGCTCGCACAGCATCAGTTGCCCGGCGGGGTCGGCGACCAGGGTACCGGCCCCCTTGAGCACGCAGACGCTGTTGTAACGGCGCGCCAGCTTGCGCGCAGCGCCCTGGCGGTCGGCCTGCACCGCCTCGGTGGAAATGCCCAGCAGCCGCGCCGCCTCCCCCGGGTGCGGGGTGAGGATACTGCCACTGGGCAGGGCCAGGGGGGTACGCGCCAGCAAATTCAGGGCATCGGCGTCCCATACCTGCGGCTGCTCGGCGTTGGCCACTGCCGACAGCAGGCTACGCCCCCACGCCGCTTGCCCCAGCCCCGGGCCAACCACCAGTACCGAGGCGCGCTCCAGCACGCCCATCAGCTGGTTGGCCGAGCTGACACCCAGGCACATGGTTTCGGGCAGACGGGCCAGGCTCGCGCCGACATGCTCAGGGCGCGTCGCCACGCTGACCAGCCCGGCGCCACAGCGCAGGGCGGCTTCAGCGCTTAACAGCACAGCGCCGCCTGTGCCAAGGTCGCCACCGACCACCAGTACATGACCGAAGTCGCCTTTATGGGCATGCGCATGCCGTGTCGGCAGGTGCGCGACGGTCACGCTGCTGAGCAGTTGCGGGGCATGGCTGGGGTGTTTGGTCTGCGGCATGGGGTCAAAGGCTCCATTGTCTGGCAGAATTATACGCACCTGAGCCCGTATTGCCTTACCCATCCATGTCCAGCTGCACACCTGACCTCGCCCAACTGGCCCAATCGATCAAGATTTGGGGCCAGGAACTCGGTTTTGCCCATGTCGGCATCGCCGGGGTCGACCTTGGCGAACACGAACACCACCTGCAGCGCTGGCTCGATGCCGGCTACCAGGGCGAAATGGAGTACCTGGGCGCGCACGGCAGCAAGCGCTCGCACCCCGACCAACTGATTCCCGGCACGGTGCGGGTGGTCTCGCTGCGCATGGACTACCTGCCCGGCGACACACAGATGGCGCAGCGCCTGGCGCAGCCGGAAAAGGCCTACATATCGCGCTATGCGCTGGGCCGGGACTACCACAAGCTGGTGCGCAAGCGCGTACAGTTCCTGGCCGACCGCATTCAGGAGGCTATCGGCCCGTTCGGTTACCGCGCATTCGTCGATAGCGCCCCGGTGCTGGAGAAGGCCCTGGCCGAACAGGCCGGGCTGGGCTGGATCGGCAAGAACACCTTGCTGCTCAACCGCAAGGCGGGCAGTTACTTCTTTCTTGCCGAGCTGTTTGTGGACCTGCCGTTGCCGGTGGACGAAGCGACCACCAGCGAGCATTGCGGGCGCTGCCAGGCCTGCCTGGACATTTGCCCGACCCAGGCATTTGTCGGGCCTTATGTGCTGGACGCCCGGCGTTGCATCTCATACCTCACCATCGAACTGAAGGGCGCGATCCCTGTCGAGTTGCGGGCAATGATGGGCAACCGGGTGTTCGGTTGCGATGACTGCCAGATCGTCTGCCCCTGGAACCGTTTTGCCAAGCACAGCCAGGAACAGGACTTCCAGCCACGGCATGGGCTGGAGAATGCCGAGTTGGCGCAGATGTTCCTGTGGGATGAACGTACCTTCCTGCGCAAGACCGAGGGCGGGCCGCTGCGGCGGGCGGGGTATGAGCGGTTCTTGCGCAACCTGGCGGTGGGGTTGGGCAATGCGCCTTCCACCATTCCTGTGATCGAGGCCCTGAAGGCCCGCCGCGAGGATGAATCAGAACTGGTGCGCGAGCATGTGGCGTGGGCTTTGGCCCGGCACAACATCCAGTAACCACCCGCCCCACAAAGACTGCATCAGGGCTGAAAATGACCTACTGCTGGTCGTTGTAGTGGAACTTGGGCATTTCCCAGTGGAAGCGGATAGCCAGCAACCGCACCAGAAACCCGCCAAACAAGGTCAGCAGCATCGCCTGCTCTGCCGGCACCTTGAAATACACGCACCCCAGGTAGAACCAGGCCGCCGCAAACGACACGCTGGCATACAGCTCACGGCGGAACACCAGTGGAATGTCGTTGCAGAAGATATCGCGCAAGATCCCACCAAACACCCCGGTGATCACCCCGCTGATCGACGCCACCAGCATGCCCTGCCCCATCTCGAGTGCAGTCATGCAGCCAATCAAGGTAAAGGCCACCAACCCCAGGGCATCGAGCACCAGAAACAGCGAGCGCAGGCGGCGCATCATTGGCGCAATGAAGATGGTCAGCAACGCCGCAAAGCTGGTCAGCACCAGGTATTCCGGGTGCTTCACCCAGGTCAGCGGGTAATGCCCGAGCAGCACGTCGCGCACCGAGCCGCCGCCCAGGGCGGTGACGCAGGCGATCAGCACCACGCCGAACCAGTCCATGCCGCGGCGCCCGGCAGACAGCGCGCCGGTCATGGCTTCGGCGGTGATAGCGATGAGGTAGAGCATCAACAACATGGCGCGGGTCCGTGCAGGAAAGGCGCGCAGTCTAACCAGTTGCCCAAGGCACCAAAAGGGGGCGCAGATACAATATCTGCGCCTTGTGGGCTCACAGTTTGATGAAGTGCTCGCGGTAGTGACGCAGCTCGGCGATCGATTCGCGGATATCGTCCAGCGCCAAATGGGTGTTGCCCTTCTTGAAGCTGTCACGCACGCCCGGCGCCCAGCGCGCGGCCAATTCCTTCAGGGTGGAGACATCCAGGTTGCGGTAGTGGAAGTAGTTTTCCAGGTTGCGCATGTGGCGATAGAGGAAGCGGCGGTCCTGGCAGATGCTGTTGCCGCAGATCGGCGACTTGCCTTTGGGCACCCACTGCTCGAGGAAGGCGATGGTCTGCGCTTCGGCTTCTGCCATGCTGAGCTTGCTCTCGCGCACGCGCTGGGTCAGGCCCGAAGCACCGTGGGTACGGGTGTTCCATTCGTCCATGCGCGCCAGCACTTCGTCACTGTGATGGATGGCGATCACCGGCCCTTCAGCCAGGGTGTTCAGCTCGCTGTCGGTAACGATGGTGGCCATCTCGATGATGACATCACTGTCCGGATCCAGGCCGGTCATTTCCAGGTCGATCCAGATCAGGTTCTGTGGGTTTTGCATGCAGGGGCTCCTCATATAGGCCGTCATATTAGCCTAGTGGTCAAAGCAAACCCATTCACTGCATCAAAGGTAAGCGGAATGGTCCAGCGCCTGGCGTGCTAAACTGCCAGCCGTTTTCAATGCCCTACCCGGGCCTTTCTCACGGTACCTTCATGGCCAAACGCCAGCTCAATCGCCGCCAAAACTGGCGGATCGAAAAAATCCAGGGCGAGCGCGCCGCTCGCGCCGCCAAACGCGAGCAGCATGCGCTGCAGGAACTGGAGGGCGGCGACCTGGGGCCCGAGCAACTGGGCCTGGTGATCGCGCACTTCGGCGTGCAGGTAGAAGTTGAAGCCCAGGATGGCGAAACCGCAGGCCAGGTGTTCCGCTGCCATTTGCGGGCCAACCTGCCGGCGCTGGTCACCGGCGACCGTGTCGTGTGGCGTGCGGGCAACCAGGGCATTGGCGTGATCGTGGCGCAGATGCCACGCAGCACCGAGCTGTGCCGGCCGAACAACCACGGGCAACTCAAGCCGGTGGCAGCCAACGTCGACCTGATCGTGATCGTGTTCGCCCCGGCACCGGAGCCGCACCCGAACCTGATCGACCGCTACCTGGTAGCGGCCGAGCACGCCGGCCTGCGGCCGCTGCTGCTGCTGAACAAGGCCGACCTGATCAACGACGAGAACGGCCCCGGCCTGCATGCGCTGCTGGAGGTTTACCGCGAACTGGGCTACCCGCTGCTGGAAGTATCGGCACACCAGGGCGACGGCATGCAGCGCCTGCAGCAACTACTTGACGGCCACATCAGTGTGTTCGTCGGCCAGTCCGGGGTGGGCAAGTCGTCGCTGGTCAACAGCCTGCTGCCGGACGCGGGCACCCGTGTCGGCGACCTGTCGGAATGGTCTGGCCAGGGCACCCACACCACCACCACGGCACGGCTGTACCACTTCCCTAATGGCGGCGACCTGATCGACTCGCCGGGCATCCGTGAGTTTGGCCTTGGCCATGTCAGCCGCGACGACGTGGAAGATGGCTTCATCGAGTTCCGCGACCTGTTCGGCACCTGCCGCTTCCGCGACTGCAAGCATGACCGCGAACCGGGCTGCGCGCTGCTCAAGGCACTGGACGAGGGGCGCATCACGCCGCAACGCATGAACAGCTACCGCTCGATCATCGCCAGCCTGACAGAAGACAGCTACTGAAACGCTTGAAATGAAAGCTGCCGCGATCCCCTGTGGGAGCGGCTTTAGCCGCGAACACCGGCAACGCCGGTGCCATCCACCGCGCTGGATGCTTCGCGGGTAAACCCGCTCCCACACTGATCGCGCCAGCGTTCAGGTTTTGTGTAGAGCAGTCGCCCGCACAAAAAAAGCCGTTTACTGCTCCTTGGCCTCATCCATCTTCAGCGTGCCATCTTCAAAGATGTTCAGCTTCTGGCGCAGCTCACGCGGCTGCATCGGCGCTTGTTCCGCTGCCCCTGGGGCATCCGGCACGCCAGCCCCTGGCGCAGCGCCAGTGGCTGGCGGTGCAGCAGGGTCGGCGGCCGGCGCTTCGGGCGCACCCTGCTCACCCTCGATATTGCGCTGGGCCTTCTTGGTCAGCACGATGATATCGATACGGCGGTTGACCGGGTTGAACGGGTCCTTGCGGTCAAACAGCGACGACGAGGCATAACCCACCACCCGCGCCACCTGACCATCCGGGTAACCACCGGCTACCAGTGCACGGCGCGCAGCGTTGGCACGGTTGGCCGACAACTCCCAGTTGCCGAACTCGCCACTGCCGGCATACGGCTTGGCATCGGTGTGGCCGCTGATGCTGATCTTGTTCGGCACCGCCTTGATGGTGTCGGCCATGGCCAGCAGGATGTCTTCAAAGTACGGCTGCAAGCGGGCGCTACCGATGTCGAACATCGGCCGGTTCTCGGCATCCATGATCTGGATGCGCAGGCCGTCCTGGGTGATCTCGAACAGGATCTGGTCCTTGAACTTCTGCAGCTGCGGGTTCTCTTCTACCTTGTTCTGCAGCTCCTGCAGCAGCAACTCCAGGCGCTCGCGCTCGACCTGCTCGGCCATGGTCTCGACCTGGTCCTTGCTCAGCTGGGTCCTGGACTCGGGCATCGGCTCGGATTTGACTTCCGGGTTGATGGTTTTTTCCGGTGCCAGTTCAGGTGAGCCACCCAGGTCGATGACATAGGGCGTGCCGCTTTCCGAGAAGCCGATCGGGTCCTTGAAGTAGCCGGCAATGGCGATTTTCTGCTCCGGGGTGGCTGTGGACATCAACCACAGCACCAGGAAGAACGCCATCATTGCCGTAGCAAAGTCGGCAAAGGCGATTTTCCAGGCGCCGCCGTGGTGGCCGCCGCCAAAGCGTTTGACGCGCTTGACGATGATGGGCTGGTTGTTTTCCATGACTCAGCGACCGCGAACCGCTTGTTCCAGCTCGGCGAAACTTGGGCGGTGCATGGGGTACAGCACCTTGCGCCCGAACTCGACGGCCAGCGAAGGCGGCATGCCCGAGGCCGAGGCGACCAGCGAAGCCTTGATCGATTCGTAGAGGTTCAGCTCCTCCTTGGCATCGTGCTCCAGGCACTTGGCCAACGGGCCGAAGAAGCCATAGGCAGCCAGGATACCGAAGAAGGTACCGACCAGCGCCGCACCCACGTGCATGCCGATGGCCGCCTGGTCGCCCTCGCCCAGCGAGGCCATGGTCACCACGATACCCAGTACCGCCGCGACAATACCGAAACCGGGCATGCCGTCAGCGATGCCGGTCACCGCATGGGACGGGTGCTCCAGCTCTTCCTTCATGCTCAGCAGCTCCATGTCGAACAGGCCCTCGAGTTCGTGCGGGGCCATGTTGCCGGTGGACATGATGCGCAGGTAGTCGCAGACAAACGCGGTCATGCGCTCATCGGCCAGTACTGTCGGGTACTTGGCGAAGATCGGGCTGGCGGCGGCGTCCTCGATGTCGGCCTCGATGGCCATCATGCCTTCGCGACGGCTCTTGTTGAGGATCTCGTACACCAGGCCCAGTACCTCCAGGTAGTAGGCGTGGGTGAAGCGCGAGCCGAACATCTTCATCGACTTCTTGATGACGTGCATGGTCATGTGGCCAGGGTTGGCCTGCAGGAATGCACCAAAGGCGGCACCGCCGATGATCAGAACTTCGAACGGCTGGATCAGCGCCGCGATCTTGCCGTGGGAGAGCACGTAGCCGCCGAGCACGCTCGCGAATACGACGATGATGCCGATAATTTTAGCCATAGGTTCAAAGCACTTGCTGTCGTGGTCAGGGGAAGAGACGGGAGCTTTAAAACTCTTCTTCTACTTATCGGCAGAACTGCGCCAGACTATAGCCACTCAATGCGAAAAGCCAGTTCGGACTGATGTCAAAATGCCAATCGAAACCAAGGTGCCCGCTCAGGCCCCGCGTACGCTAGAGGCCTGGGTAAAGCTGCTAGAGAGTGTTCGCATCCCCGTGCCGAAGCACAGCTACGACCGGGTCATGGCTGCCATTCACGACAGCCGCCGCTCGCTGCGCGATATCGCCGAACTGATGCAAGATAGCCCGGCGCTGGTGCTTTCGGTGATGCGCGAAGCAAACCATCCCACCAACGCCAGCCAGGCCGAGCCCGCCGAAAGCCTGGAGGTGGCCCTGAATCGCCTGGGGCTGGAGCGCAGCGAGCAACTGCTCAAGCGCCTGCCCGCGCTGCCCGTCGAAGAAATACCGCCCGTACTGAGCCAGTTCCAGCTGATCAGCCAGCACGCCTCGCAGCAGGCCAGCGGCCTGTTTGCCAGCCGCCTGGCACGCCTGTGGCAGGAAATTCACTGGGGAAGCCTGCTTTTCCTGTCTCCACTGTGGCCGCTGGCACTGGCCTACCCCAAGCTGCTTGACACCTGGGAGCTTCGGGTTATCCACAAGGGCGAGGACGCCGCCTTGGTAGAGGATGAGCTGTTTGGCGTGCGCATCATGGCGCTGTGCCAGACCATGGCGGAGTACTGGCGCCTGCCGCAGTGGGTGACACAAGGTTACCGCCTGCTGCTGGAAGAACGCGATCAACTGGCCCTGGTGCTCAACATCGCCCGCGACGAAGACCTGCTCAGCCAGCAACACCGCCTGGACGCCGAGCCTGGCCTGCGCCGCTGGTTCAACCAGCCGGCCAACACCGTGCTGCTGGCCAACAACCTTGCGCTGGCGGCGCAAGTGGGCTGGGACAACCCGCACCTGCTGCGCTGGCAGCTGCTGACTGCGCTGTACCTGCAAACTTCGCTGGAAGATGTGCAGCAGCAAGTACACCAGCAGGCTGCCGCCAGCGCCCGCCGCCACGCCAGGCATGCCCTGTTCCACCCGGCCGAGGCCCTGATCTGGCCCTGGCACCAGCGCCGCCCGCACCCGGACATGCTGGCGCCGCCACCGCCCAGCAGCGACGACCTGGCGCGCTGGCGCAAGCTGTGCCAGGACTTGTTGGCACAGCCCAGCCCGTTCACCAACACCGTGCACCTGGCTACCCAGGCCCGCGAAGCCCTGCTGGCCTGCGGCATGCAACGCATCATGCTGCTGAGCCTGGACAAGGCCAGCGACAGCCTGCGCGTGCAGCAGATTGCGGGGCTACCCAACGAGGCAGGTGCCTTGGCCTTGCCGGTGTCACAAAACAAACTGCTGCAAAAGCTGATGGCCCAGGCCGGGCAACTGCGCATCACTCCGGAAAACCACAGCCAGTTCTCGGCCTTGCTGCCAGCCCCGCTACGTGCCCTGTTCCGCAGCGAGCACGTGCTGCTGCGCTCGCTGGCGGTGAATGACCAGGTTCTTATGCTGATGGTGGCCGACCAAGGCTGCCGGCCTTTGGCCGACATCAGCGTGCAGGCCTTCGGCAAGACCGCACAATGCACAGAGCGGGCACTGTCGGTGTTTGCCAACCGCAAGGGCTGAGCCTTGCGCTACAATCGCCCCTCTTTCCACACTGGAGACCGTGGATGACTGACTTTTCCGGCCTGCCCCTGGTGATCGAAGCGGCTGACCTGCTGCCACGCCTGGGTTCGCCACAGCTGATCCTGGTCGACCTGAGCAGTGCCAACCGCTATGTCAGCGGGCACATCCCCGGCGCACGCTTTGTCGAAGGCAAGCGTACCCAGCTTGGCCAGCCTCCTGCCCCCGGCCTGCTGCCGCCGCAGGGCGAGCTGGAAAAACTGTTCAGCGAGCTCGGCCACCGCGACGACGCCGTCTATGTGGTGTACGACGATGAAGGCGGTGGCTGGGCCGGGCGCTTCATCTGGCTGCTCGACGTGATTGGCCACAAGGCGTATCACTACCTCAATGGCGGTATCCAGGCCTGGCCGGCAGACACGCTGTCCACCGAAGTGCCCGCCAGCAGCAACAGTCCGGTGCACCTGCGTATCGACAACGCGCCCACCGCCACCCGCGAGTACCTGCAAAGCCGCCTGGGCGCCGATGACCTGGTCATCTGGGACGCTCGCGGCCCGCAGGAATTCAACGGCGAGAAGGTACTGGCAGCCAAGGGCGGTCACATCCCCGGCGCTATCAACTTCGAGTGGACAGCCGGCATGGACCTCAACGACAACCTGCGCATTCGCCAGGACATCAAACAAGTCCTCGCGCAACTGGGCATCACTCCTGACAAGGAAGTGATCACCCACTGCCAGACCCACCGCCGCTCCGGCTTCACTTATCTGGTGGCCAAGGCCCTGGGCTACCCACGCGTCAAGGCCTACGCCGGCTCGTGGAGCGAATGGGGCAACCACCCGGACACGCCTGTAGAAGTTTAAGGAACCTGCATGAAATCCCGTTTGTTCATCATCAGCCAGTACCTGCTGCCGCACCACCTGCTGTCGCGGCTGGCCGGCTGCATTGCCGAGTGCCGCGTGCGCTGGTTCAAGAATGCCTTTACCGCCTGGTTCGCCAAGCGCTATCAGGTCAACATGTCTGAAGCCCTGGTCGAGGACTTGAGCGCTTATGAGCACTTCAATGCGTTCTTCACCCGCGCCCTGAAGCCGGGCGCCCGCCCGCTGGACGAAACCCCAGGCGCCATCCTGTGCCCGGCCGACGGTGCCGTCAGCCAGCTCGGCCCGATCGAGCACGGTCGCATCTTCCAGGCCAAGGGCCACGGTTTCAGCGCGCAAGAGCTGCTGGGCGGCGACCCGGCCATGGCAGCGCCGTTCATGGGCGGCGAGTTTGCCACGATCTACCTCTCGCCCAAGGACTACCACCGCGTGCACATGCCGCTGGCCGGCACCCTGCGCGAAATGGTCTATGTGCCGGGTCGTCTGTTCTCGGTCAACCAGACCACCGCAGAGAACGTTCCCGAGCTGTTTGCCCGCAACGAACGCGTGGTCTGCCTGTTCGACACCGAGCGCGGGCCGATGGCCGTGGTGCTGGTGGGTGCGATGATCGTCGCCTCGATCGAAACCGTGTGGGCTGGATTAGTGACGCCGCCCAAGCGTGAGCTGAAGACCTTCCGTTACGACGAAGCCAGCCGTGCGCCGATCCACCTGGAGAAAGGTGCCGAGCTGGGCCGCTTCAAGCTGGGCTCGACCGCCATTGTGCTGTTCGGGCCGGAGCAGGTGAAGTGGGCAGAGAACCTGGGCGCTGGTTCTGCAGTGCGCATGGGGCAACTGTTGGCGGCGCCTGCACAGGCTTGATTGCGGTTTTTGCTTTGGGATGCATGTCGCGGTTTATTTTGCGCCTGTGAGATCGAGCGCCGCCCGCGCGGCGCTCGATCTCACAGGCGCTGAAGATTAAACGGCAAACTAGCCGCGGGCGTCGCGGTCGCGCAGGCCCAGCAGGTACAGCACGCCATCCAGCCCCAGGGTGGAAATCGCCTGCTTGGCAGACTGGCGCACCAGCGGCTTGGCGCGGAACGCTACGCCCAGGCCGGCCAGCGACAGCATCGGCAGGTCATTGGCGCCATCGCCCACGGCAATGGTCTGCTCCAGCTGCAAGCCTTCTTCGTGGGCCAGCTTTTGCAGCAGCTCGGCCTTGCGCTGGGCATCGACGATCGGCTCGACAGCTACGCCGGTCACTTTACCGTCGACCACTTCCAGCTCGTTGGCAAACACATAGTCGATGCCCAGGCGCGCCTGCACCTGGCGAGCGAAGTAGGTAAAGCCACCGGACAGGATCGCGGTCTTATAACCCAGGCGCTTGAGCTCGGCGAACAGGTTTTCGGCACCCTCGGTCAGGCGCAGCGAGGCACCGATTTCGTCCAGCACACCCACATCCAGGCCCTTGAGCAGCGCCATGCGCTCCTTGAAGCTGGCGCGGAAGTCCAGCTCACCGCGCATGGCCCGCTCAGTGATGGCCGCCACCTGCTCACCCACGCCGGCCGCCTTGGCCAGTTCGTCGATGACTTCGGCTTCGATCAGCGTCGAGTCCATGTCGAACACCGCCAGGCGGCGGTTACGGCGGAACAGGTCGTCCTTCTGGAAGGCGATATCGACGCTCAGCGCTTCGGCCAGGGCAAAGAAGTCGGCACGCAGGGCCTGGGCATCGCTCGGTGCGCCACGCACGGAGATCTCGATGGCCGCCTTGCCTTTTTCGGTTTCGGCATCCAGCGCCACGCGCGCAGACAAACGCTCGATGCGCTCGATGGTGAGCCCGTACTGGCTGATCACCGCACTCACCCGCTGCAGTTGCTCGGGGGTGATCTTGCGGCTGAGCAGGGTGACGATGTGGCGCGCTTCACCTTGGCCGTCAGCCCAGTGCTGGTAGTCGGCCTCGGAAATAGGCGTGTAGCGGGCCTGCAGGTTCAGTTCGTGGGCCTTGGCCTGTACGCTTTGCAGCAGGGCGGTAGCCACTTCGTTGTCGGGGATGTCGACCAGGATACCGAACGACAAAGTGCCGTGCATGACTGCCAGGCCTATGTCGAGGATGCTCACACCGCCCTGCAGCAGGACGCCGGTGATTGCCGCAGTGAGACCGGGACGGTCCTCACCGGTGATGTTGATCAGGACGATTTCGCGCACAACCTGGCTCCGACTTCGATGAAAAATGCGCATTCTACCGATTTTCCGTGACCATCGGGCGCCAACGATACTTTGCCGACAAAACCGGGGTCGCTATACTGCCCCACACTTTCTGCCATTAAGAGCCGAGCTCAGTGAACCGGCCCACGCCCGTCAAACCAGACAATTTCTTCCTGATGATCTATCGTGCCCTGAGTCAACGCCGCGTGCCGCTGGCATTGCGCATCGCCTGCACCAACATCTTCCTGGTCGCGCTGGCGTTGGTGATCTATGCCTGCGTGATGGGCCTGCAGTTCAAGCAGGCCATGCACGAGCAGGCCGATGCCCTTGGCCAGAGCCTGACCACCCAGACCGCCACCTCGGCGACCGAGCTGCTGGTGTCCAACGACATCCTCAGTCTCAATGTGCTGCTGGGCAACCTGGTGAAAAACCCGCTGGTGGCCCACGCGGCTATCTATAGCGTGGACAACCGTATCCTCGCCGAAGCCGGCCAGCGCCCGCGCAATAGCCTGCTGGGCGAGGCCGAGGGCCTGTACCAGACCAAGATCACCTTCCAGGACGTGACAGCCGGGCAACTGCGCATCAGCCTGGACATGAGCCAGTTCCAGCAACCGATGCTGATCAGCCTGCAGAGCATGGGGATCATGGCGGCCATCCTGTTGGCCCTGGCCCTCAGCCTGAGCCTGCGACAGGGCCGTTTCATCACCCTGCCGCTGCTGCAGTTGCGGGTGTGGCTGCGTGACCCGCAACCCTATACCCCGGCCACAGACCGCCAGGACGAGATCGGCGACATCGCGCGCCAGCTGCATGCGCGCCTGGCCCCGCCGCCACCGCCGGAGCCAGAGCTTGAGGAGGAGGACGACGAGCATTTCGACGACTTCCACGACACAGCACCGGCCTCCACGGCTGCGTCGCGTCCCAGGGTTGCCGCATTGGCTGAGGAGGATGACGACGCCTTTGCCGGCCTGCTGGACGACGACAGTGCGCCCAAAGCCGCCCCGGTCGAGTCTGACGAGCCGCAGTACAGCGCCGTACTTGCCGTGCAACTGGGCTCGCAGGAACAACTGCGCCGTTTGCCCCGCACACGCCTGACCGAGCTGACCGAACGCTACCGCGATTGCCTGGAGCATGCAGCCTCGCTCTATGACGGTGAAACCCACACGCTCAACGACGGCAGCACCTTGGTGCTGTTCCACAGCCGCGACTGTGGCGAGGACTACCTGACCAACGCCATCTGCTGCGGTGAGCTGTTGCGCGCCTTGGGTCATGCCCTGCAGATCGAAGTGGCTGACAGCGGCATCACCCTTCAGCTGCAGCTGGGCCTGGTCCTGGGCAACGACCTGCAAGGGCTGGAGCTGGTGGACCTGCTGATGACCGAAAAGGCCCAGGATGCCCTGGCGCTGTCACAGCACAGCCGCAACCTGTTGCTGGTGGAGCGGCAGATCAGCGATGACGCGCTGATTCGCCAGCGCGCCCGCATTCGCCCGATTGCCAGCCCAGAAGGCGCCTGCTGTGTGGAGCGCTTGATGGAGCCTTACCCGTCGATGCTGGAGCGCCAGCTGGCCCGCATGCACGAACGCCGCGCCTGACAGTTTCCCCCTGTGGGAGCGGGCACGCCCGCTCCCACAAAGTCCGTATCTATCCTTTAGATACAAAAAAGCCCGCAACCTATGCGGGCTTTTTTGTGGATGGCTGTTGGATCAGAACCGATAAACTTCCATGTCGGTGCGAATCGGCGAGGCCATCGGAATCTTGGACTTCTCCGGCCCCTTCTTCACCTGCACCGGTGCAGCGGGCTTTTTCGGGGCTTCTTCGGCAATCGCCGGCTGGTTGGCCAGCGGCTTGACTGCGGTGCTCAGCTGTTCAGCCAGCTTCTGCAGCAGTTGGCCCTGAGCCTGTACCTGCGACGACTCGCTACCCTCATGCTGCTGCTCGAGGTGAACGATACGGTTGTCACGCACATGGCCCCGGCGGTCCAGCAGACGCCACTGGGCATCCAGGATGGCCGGCTGGTTTTTGCCCGAGTCCAGGCGCGTGATCGACAACAGTACCTGCACGTCCGGGCTGAAGCCAGCGGTCGCCGGCGCCAGCACAACGCGCTGGCTGTCCAGGCGCCAGGCCAGTTGACGCACCAGCAACTGGTCGATATCCGACGAAAGGCTACCCGCCCAACGGCCGTCAGTCGCCGCGCTCAGGCTGCCATCGGCTTGACGCTGCAGGAACGTCTCACGCTGCAGGTAATCGGCTACCGATACCGGGCCGAGCACCACGGCCATGCCTGCACTCTGCGAAGGCTGGCCAGGATCACCACTGTCGAGCTGGTACAAGGCAACCGGCTGATGCATGGTGCACCCGCCAAGGCCCAGCAGGCCAGTCATCAACAGCGCAAATGGAAGGCGCAGAAGTTTCATCATCCCATCCAGGCGGTCGCCTATAGGCCACCGCAGTGATACATATAGATTCAAACGGGCACACGACTACGTCGGCACCGCAAGGGCCATATCATCCGCGAAATAACCGTCCGACTCCAGCATTTCTGCCCGGAACGGCGCTGAAATTGCCGTTCCAGACATTTCTGCACGTTACGCCGGCACTTCCACCTGCAACCCATCGACGCGCTGGAAGCCGCGTGGCAGCTTGCTGCCTCGCCGTCCGCGCTCACCCTTGTAATGCTCCAGGTCGTCCGCTTTCAGAGAAAGGGTACGCTTGCCGGCTTGCAATACAAGGGTCGCACCTTCGGCAATAACGGCCAGATCGGTGACATATTCTTCACGACTGGCCACCCGGTCGCCCGGCACGCCAATGATCTTGTTGCCCTTGCCCTTGCCCAGCTGCGGCAAGTCGCTGACCTTGAACACCAGCAAGCGACCTTCGGTGGTCACGGCTGCCAGCCAGTCCTGCTCGCGATTGGCCACCGGGCGCGGGGTCATGACCTTGGCACCGTTGGGCAAGCTGAGCAAACCCTTGCCGGCCTTGTTCTTGGCCTGCAAGTCTTCACCCTTGACCACAAAGCCGTAGCCCGCATCCGAGGCCACCACGTACAGCGCGTCGTCGTCCGGCAACAGCACGCACTCGAAGGTGGCCCCTGGCGGTGGCGTCAGGCGGCCGGTCAGCGGCTCGCCCTGACCACGTGCCGACGGCAAGCTGTGAGCAGCCACCGAGTAGCTGCGGCCCGTAGAGTCGATGAGCACGGCAAACTGGTTGGAACGCCCGGCCGCAGCGGCCTTGAAGCCATCGCCGGCCTTGTACGACAAGCCGGTGGCGTCGATGTCGTGGCCTTTGGCGCAACGCACCCAGCCCTTCTCCGACAGCACCACGGTGACCGGCTCGGTCGGCATCAGTTCGTTTTCCGAAAGGGCCTTGGCTTCGACGCGCTCGACGATGGGCGAACGGCGCGCATCGCCGTAGGTTTCGGCATCCTTGATCAGTTCGCTGCGCACCAGCTTGCGCAGCTTGGCCTCGCTGCCCAGCAGCGCCTGCAGCTTGGCCTGTTCCTTGAGCAGTTCGTCCTGCTCGCCGCGGATTTTCATCTCTTCCAGGCGCGCCAGCTGACGCAGGCGGGTCTCGAGGATGTACTCAGCCTGGATTTCGCTCAGCTCGAAACGGGCAATCAGCGCCTGCTTGGGGTGCTCCTCGGTACGAATGATGTGAATCACTTCATCCAGGTTGAGGAATGCGGTGAGCAAACCGTCCAACAGGTGCAGGCGCCTTTCCACCTTGTCCAGGCGATGCTGCAGCCGCCGGCGAACAGTGTTGGTGCGGAACTCCAGCCATTCCACCAATATTGCACGCAGGTTCTTCAACTGCGGGCGGCCGTCCAGGCCAATGATATTGACGTTGACCCGGTAGCTGCTCTCCAGGTCGGTGGTGGCGAACAGGTGCTGCATCAGTTCGTCGGCATCCACACGGTTGGAGCGCGGGATGATGACGATGCGGCACGGGTTCTCGTGGTCGGATTCGTCACGCAGGTCCGCCACCATCGGCAGTTTCTTGGCCTGCATCTGTGCGGCGATCTGCTCCAGCACCTTGGCCCCGGAGACCTGGTGTGGCAGTGCAGTCACAACGATATCGCCATCCTCGACGCGGTAAACGGCACGCATGCGGATCGAGCCGCGGCCGCTTTCGTACATCTTGAGGATTTCTGACCGCGGCGTGATGATTTCCGCCTCGGTGGGGTAGTCCGGCCCCTGAATGTGCTCGCACAGCTGCTCGATGGTGGCCTTGGGCTCGTCGAGCAGGCGCACGCAGGCGCTGGCCACCTCACGCAGGTTGTGCGGCGGCACGTCGGTGGCCATGCCCACGGCGATACCGGTGGTACCGTTGAGCAGGATGTTGGGCAGGCGCGCCGGCAGCACGGCCGGCTCCTGCAGGGTGCCGTCAAAGTTCGGTACCCAATCCACGGTGCCTTGGCCAACTTCGCTGAGCAGCACTTCGGCGTAGCGTGACAACCGCGCCTCGGTATAACGCATGGCGGCGAACGACTTCGGATCGTCCGGCGCACCCCAGTTACCCTGGCCGTCGACCAGGGTGTAGCGGTAGCTGAACGGTTGCGCCATCAGCACCATGGCCTCGTAGCAGGCCGAGTCGCCGTGGGGGTGGAACTTGCCGAGCACGTCACCGACGGTGCGCGCCGACTTCTTGTGCTTGGCATCGGCATCGAGCCCCAACTCGCTCATGGCATAGACGATGCGTCGCTGCACCGGCTTCAGGCCATCGCCGATGTGCGGCAAGGCGCGGTCCATGATCACGTACATGGAATAGTTGAGGTAGGCCTGTTCGGTGAAGTCAGCCAGCGAGCGGCGTTCGACACCGTCCAGGCTGAGTTCCAGTGAGTCGCTCATGCGGGCCTCGTCATTTCAGGTTCTGGCGTAGCAGCATGGTGCCGCCGCGCTGGGTAAATTCAAGTTGTTTCAGGGCACTCATGCCCAGCAGTACGGTTTGCCCGTCCAGCCCCGGCACCACGATGGCGCGCACATCCTGCAGGCGGATATCGCCCAGTTGCAGGCTGACCAGGCGTGTGCGGTAGCCTTCGGTGCGGCCATTGGCGGTGCTGAGCAACACCGGGCTGCCGCGCTCAAGGTTCAGGTCACGGGCCAGCGCCTCGGGGATCGCCACATCGGTGGCACCGGTGTCGAGCATGAAATGCACCGCTTGGCCGTTGATCGCGCCATCCACCATGAAGTGGCCCTGGCCGTTGCCCAGCAGGCGCACTTCGACAAAGCCTTCGCCGTGCTCGGACTGCACCTGGGCATTAGGGTTGCGCTGGCTGTCTTCCCACTGGCCGAAAAAGCGCGTGGCGAGGAACAGTGCCGCCGCCCAGGCGACGATCATCAGTACCCTGCCCGCCCGCTTGCCCGGCGCCTGGCTCATGGTTTGGCGCTCCAGCCACCTTCCGGTGCAGCGAAGCGCCAGACAATCGGGCGCGTCTCGCCATCGGCCCGGGCGCCGTTGTTGTTGTCCAGGCCGATCCATGCGCCCTTGGCATCAATCACAAGGGCTTCGGCCAGGCCGAATGGTTGCGGGTATCGGCGCGCCTCGGCCAGGGCGTCGGCCGCAAACGACCAGCAGCGCTCGACCTGACCGCTGTCGGTATCACGCCGGCAGACCCGGTAAGCATTGCGTTCGAGGGTGAAGAGCTTGCCCTCGAACCAGGCCAGGTCGGCAAAATCGCGCGACAGCGCCCTGGCATTGGGCATTTGTGCAGGCTGCATCTCGACTCCGGCCTCGCTCAGCAGCACACAGCTGCGTCCGCAGGTCCACACCGATTGCTGGCGCTCGATGGCCACCAGGCCACGGCGCTCGCGTTCGGCGGCCAGCCACAGGCGGTCGCCCGCCGGGTTGATCGCCAGGCCTTCGAACAAGGCATTGAAGTTCAGCAGCATGCCGCTGGCGCGGGCCTGGCGCACCATGGCCGGGTCGATCTTCAACCAGTCCGGCTCGCCTTGTACCGGTAACTGCAATACGGCGGCATGGGCTTCACTGGCCAGGTACAGGTTACCCGCCTGGTCACAGGTGATACCTTCGAAATCCAGCTCGCCCCCGCGAATGTACGAGGCCGCCCAATTACGCGATTTCAGGCCCCATGGCAGGCCGCTTTCCGGAGGCGATGGCGGGGTAAAGGTTAGCGGTTGCGCGCGCCACGTCGGGTTCTGCTGGTCGAAGCGGTAGATGCGGTCGTCGTCGCGGTCGGACACGCCCCACAGCCCGCCCCGGCATTGCGCCAGGCCGGACAAGTTGCCACCGCGCATGCCGTCAATCGGGTGCTCGGCAGTGAGCTTCAGCTCGGGCCAGTTACCCGCCAGGGCAGGCAGGGCAACCAACGCAACGCAAACGGCAAGAACGTGCCGAATCAAACCATGACCTCGGCCAGGTTGCCTTTGGTTTCCAGCCAGCTCTTGCGGTCACCTGCGCGCTTCTTGGCCAGCAGCTTGTCCATCAGCTCGCAGGTGGCCTCGACGTCATCCAGGGTCAGCTGCACCAGGCGCCGGGTGTTCGGGTCCATGGTGGTTTCACGCAGTTGCGGCGGGTTCATCTCACCCAGGCCCTTGAAGCGGGTAACCTGCGGTTTACCGCGCTTCTTCTCGGCCACCAGGCGGTCGAGGATGCCGTCACGCTCGGCTTCGTCGAGGGCGTAGTAGATTTCCTTGCCCAGGTCGATGCGATACAGCGGTGGCATGGCCACGTACACATGCCCCGCCTCCACCAGCGCACGGAAGTGCTGGACGAACAGCGCACACAGCAGCGTGGCGATGTGCAGGCCGTCAGAGTCGGCGTCGGCGAGGATGCAGACTTTGCCGTAACGCAGTTGCGCCAGGTCTGTGGCACCCGGGTCAACACCGATGGCCACGGCGATGTTGTGCACTTCCTGGCTGGCCAGAACTTCGCCACCGTCCACTTCCCAGGTATTGAGGATCTTGCCGCGCAGCGGCAGGATCGCCTGGTATTCCTTGTCCCGTGCCTGCTTGGCCGAGCCACCCGCCGAGTCACCCTCGACCAGGAACAGTTCGGCACGCATCGGGTCCTGGCCGGCGCAATCGGCCAGCTTGCCCGGCAAAGCCGGGCCCTGGGTGATGCGCTTGCGCTCGACCTTCTTGCTGGCCTTCAGGCGGCGCCCGGCGTTGCTGATGGCCAGTTCTGCCAGTTGCATGCCCAGCTCGGGGTGGGCGTTGAGCCACAGGCTGAAGGCGTCCTTGACCACGCCGGAGACAAAGGCAGCCGCCTCGCGCGACGACAGGCGCTCTTTGGTCTGCCCGGAGAACTGCGGCTCCTGCATTTTCATCGAGAGCACGAAAGAGATGCGCTCCCACACGTCCTCCGGCGCCAGCTTCACCCCACGCGGCAGCAGATTGCGGAACTCGCAGAACTCGCGCATGGCATCCAGCAGGCCCTGACGCAGGCCGTTGACATGGGTGCCGCCCTGCGCAGTGGGGATCAGGTTGACGTAGCTTTCCTGGACGCTGTCGCCGCCTTCTGGCAACCACAGCAACGCCCAGTCTGCGGCTTCCTTGTTGCCCGCCAGGCTGCCGCAGAACGGCTCGTCAGGCAGGCGCTGGAACTCGCTGACCGCATCGACCAGGTAAGAACGCAGGCCGTCTTCATAGTGCCACTCGACCTTCTCGCCGCTGGCTTTGTCTTCGAAGCTTACCAGCAGCCCCGGGCACAGCACGGCCTTGGCCTTGAGCACATGCTTGAGGCGGCTGATGGAGAACTTGGGTGAGTCGAAGTACTTCGGGTCTGGACTGAAGTAGACGCTGGTACCGGTGTTGCGCTTGCCGACCGAGCCGACCACTTCCAGCTCGCTGGCCTTGAAGCCATCGGCGAAGGTCATCTGGTATTCGTTGCCGTCGCGCTTGACGCGCACACGTACCTGGGTCGACAGGGCGTTGACCACCGAGATACCCACACCGTGCAAACCCCCGGAGAACTGGTAGTTCTTGTTGGAGAACTTGCCGCCGGCATGCAGCTTGGTAAGGATCAGCTCGACACCGGACACGCCCTCTTCCGGGTGGATGTCCACCGGCATGCCGCGGCCATCGTCGCTGACCTCCAGCGAATGGTCGGCATGCAGGATGACCTGCACAGAACGGGCGTGGCCAGCCAGGGCTTCGTCAACACTGTTGTCGATGACTTCCTGGGCCAGGTGGTTGGGGCGGCTGGTATCGGTGTACATGCCCGGCCGCTTGCGGACCGGGTCAAGGCCCGAGAGGACTTCGATGGCGTCTGCGTTATAGGCGCTAGCGCTGGGATTGGCCATAGGGTCTCGTCGTCAGTCTGGTGAATGCAAAAAGGTCAAAATACAGAAAAATCGAGCGCCGCGTAGTGCCCGCGAGCAATGCCGGCAAACGCCAGCAGAGCCGGCAGGCGCTCGGCAAAGCCCTGGAAGCTGTGATCGCCACCGGCCTGGATACGCAGGGCGCATGCACGGTAATAACGCTCGGCATGGCGATAGTCCAGGGTTTCATCGGCGGTCTGCAGCCACACTTGATAGCGGCCGGCATCCACCGGGGCCGGCACTTCCAGCTCGGCCAGGGCCTGTACGTGATCGTGGGTCAGCTCCCAGGTTTCACCGCTGTAGTGATTGCGCTGAGTGCCCAGGTACCCGTCGAAATGCTTGTGCGGCGTTACCGCAGGGTTGACCAGCAGGGCCTTGAGGCCATGGCGCTCGGCCAGATGGGTGGCATAGTAGCCGCCGAGCGAACTGCCCACCAGCAGTGGCGCACCCAGTTCGGCGATGGCCGCTTCAAGCTGGGCGATGGCCTGCCGCGGGTGGTGATGCAAGGCGGGCACACGTAGCTGGGCCGACAGGCCCAGTTGCTGCATCACGGCGTCGAGCTGGCGCGCCTTGGTCGACAGCGGCGAGCTGTTGAAGCCATGGATATAGAGGATGGAACCCGACATGCTGCCCCCGAAATCTGTGGCTTCGCGCCTGATGATGTGGGCGCAGGGACGCGCAGTGTAGCGCGTTCGCCGGGTTTTGGCGCCGCACCGTGGTTTTAGCAACAAATTCTTCAACAGACTTGAAAGTACCGGGGGCGCTCTGCGCCCATTCGCGGCACAAGGCCGCTCCCACAGGGATTCCCGGTCTCCTGTGGGAGCGGCCTTGTGCCGCGAATGGGCTGCGCAGCAGCCCCAAGATCCTCAATACCCCGGGCTATCGAAGTCGAGTTTCACCGCAAAGTCCGTGGCCCGCTCCACTCCGGTTTCCAACCGCCCGTCGGTGTGCAGGCGCAACCAGCGGTACCCGGGCTGCTCCTCGCTCACCTTGAAGTCTTCGCTGCGCGCCGCGAACTGAATACAGGTTGAAGGCGTGGCCAGCAGGCGCCGCCCGTCGCGCACCTCATCCCATTCCTGATGCACATGCCCCCACAGCAACGCCCGCACCTGTGGATAAGCCTCGACGATATCGAACAGGGCCTGGGCATTGCGCAAGCCGATCGGCGCGATCCAGGCGCAGCCGATGTCTACCGGCTGATGGTGGAAGCACACCAGGCAATGCCGCTCGCCCGCCTCGTTCAAGGCGGCCTCCAGCACCGCCAGCTGGTCGCTCTCCAGCAGACCGTGTGTCGCCCCTTGCACCGCAGTGTTGAGCATGACAATACGCCAGGCCCCAACATCAGTTACCGCTTGCACCAGCTCCGGGGCCACTTCAGCCATTATCCGGGCCTCGTCGTGGTTACCCGGCAACCAGCGGGTGGGCACGGCTAACGGCGCCGTCAGCTCCCGGAACGCCTCATAAGAGGCAACGCTAGCGTCCTGGGACAGATCACCTGTACACAACAGCAGGTCGACAAGCGGTTGCTCGCGCCGCACCTGGGCCACCACATGGCGCAGGCTGTCACGGGTATTGAGCCCCAGCATGCTGCCGGCCGGATCGGCGAAAAGATGGGCGTCGGTCAGTTGCAGCACATGTACAGGGCGCGTCTGGTCTGGATGCATGTCAGCGAACGCTTGCCAGTTCGTGGCCGCAGGCCAGGCAGTGGCTCAGCCATTCACCCAAGAACAGGTTGAGCTGGGCCTTTTCGTCCGGCTGGTGCATGGCCTCGTTCGGATACGGGTAGATACTGCGCAGGCGCCGGGTGTGTTCGGCGCTGACCACTTCGGCCATGCGTGCATCGTGGTACACCTGCACTTCCAGGTGCGGCACCGGCAGCCACGGCAGGCTGTGCTCCTGACGCACATGCAAGGTGGTGGTGTACGGGCAGGCCAGCACCACGTCCAGCACCAGCACGCCGAGCATCTGGTCGCCCTGGGTCATGCCGATGCGGCGCGAGCTCTGGGTGGTGCGCATGTCGGGCAACAGGCGCATCAGCCGGGCGTAGTTGGCCTCGCAGGCGGCCTGCAGCCCGACCAGGTCGACTCGATAGCGCTCGCGCAGCAGGTTCACTTCCACATACCTCGTACTTCGTCACGGTTCAGCGCCAGCCATTGCAAGCCGATAATAGTCGCCGCGTTGCAGATGCGCCCATCGCGTACCGCCTGCAAGGCATCCTCGAACGACCACACGCGCACGCGGATGTCTTCGCCCTCTTCTTCCAGACCATGCAGCCCTCCCGCGCCTTCGCTGCTGCAACGGCCAAGGAACAGGTGAACGTATTCGTCACTGCCGCCGGGCGACGGGAAGTAGCGGGTCATCGGCCACAAGGCACTGAACGTCAGGCCAGCCTCTTCTTCGGCTTCGCGATGGGCGACTTCCTCGGGTTCTTCATCCTTGTCGATCAGCCCGGCAACCATCTCGATCAGCCAGGGGTTACCGACCTTGTCCAGTGCGCCGACGCGGAACTGCTCGATCAGCACCACTTCATCACGCAACGGGTCGTAAGGCAGCACACACACTGCATCGTGGCGCACAAACAGTTCGCGGCTGATCTCGCGGCCCATGCCACCGGCAAACAGCTCGTGGCGCAGGTGCACCTTGTCGAGCTTGTAGAAGCCCTGGAAGCAATTGTCCCGCTTGACGATCTCGACCGCCTTGGGCACCGAATTCAACGTGTCTGACATGGAAATCCTCGTTACCTCAATTACCGCATCGCGCCATCCTACTCTGCACGCTTGCCCGTTTCACCCCTTTCCGGCAACCGTTCGCACACTCGGGACAGCGCGTCTTCACTCTGTTAGCTTAGTGGCGAACTGAAGGCCGCGCAGACGGTCAAAGGCCGACTTTCCCTGTTCTGCAAGGATCACCATGACACTTGTCAAACTGACTTCCGTGGCTGTGCTGGCACTGGCTCTGGGCGCCTGCCAGAGCCTGTTCACGCCCAACTACCGGGCCCCGCTCGAGGTCAAGCGCGACGCCTGGGAGCATGTCAAACCCGGCTGCAGCGAAAGCGACTGCCCGCTGGTGAACATCGACACGGTCCACTTCCCCGCCCTGCCCGCGCTCGACGGCATTGTCGAAAAGCGCCTGCTGCAACTGACCGAAGACAATCAGCATGGCACCGCGCCCAGCACCTTGCAGGCCTACGAACAGCAATACCTGGCCAGTGCCGACAAACGTAACAGCAGTTATTTGCAAGCCAAGGTACGCGAGCAGCATGACGGGCTGGTGATCATCGAATTGTCCAGCTACCTGGACAGTGGTGGCGCGCATGGCATGCCCGGGCGCGGCTTCATCAACTACTCGCGCAAGCTGGACAAGGTGCTGACCCTGCAGGACATGCTTGTGCCAGGCCAGGAGGAGACCTTCTGGAAAACCGTCGAGGAGTCGCACCGGGCCTGGCTGATGAGCGTGGGCATGGACAAGGACGCCGAGTTCGTCAAGACCTGGCCGTTCAAGAAGTCGCCGCACATCGCCCTGACGTACGGCGCGGTAGTGGTCAAGTACGAGGTCTACGCCATCGCGCCCTATTCCATGGGCCACGTGGAACTGAAGATCCCCTACCCGCGCCTGAATGGCGTACTCAAGCCTGAACTGTTTCCCGGCCGCGGCTGAAGCTCAGCAGCCCGTGCAGCACACCTGCCAGTAACAGTGCTGGCAGGGTAGCCCCCAGCTCTGGAGCGTTGGCGGCAATCAGGTGATAGGCCGCCACCCCCGCAAACCAGGCCACCAGTGCCTGCCAGTGCAAGCCACCCACCTGCGCCGGCAGGCGACGACGACGGATCACGTAGTGGTCCATCAGCACCACGCCAAACAGCGGCGCGAACACCGAACCAATCAGCAGCAGGAAGTTTTCGTACTGGGCCAGCGGGGCCAGCAGGGCGATCAGGGTGCACAGTACGCCAATGCCCAGCGCCAGGTGCTCAACCTTCACAGGTACGAGCACGCCGGTGGAAACAGCCGCCGAGTGGATGTCGGCAAAGGCCTTTTCCGACTCGTCCAGCAGAATGAGCAGCAGCGGAATACCCATGCCTGCGCCCGCCAGGGCCAGCAGCAAGGCATTGACTTCGCCACTGGCGGCAAAGGCCAGGGTGTAGGCCACGCCCAGGCTCATCAGCCAGGTGTTGCCGATGAAATAGCCAAGTACCGTGCCGCCGAACACGTGCTTGCCGTTGCGGGCGAAGCGCGAGTAGTCGGCGATCAGCGGCAACCAGGACAGCGGCATGGCGATGACGATGTCAAAGCCCACGGCCAGCGACATCGAACCGTCACCGGCGCGGCCCCACAGTTCAGCCAGGTCGGCCTTGGCGAACAGGTTCCAGGTCAGCCACAGACAGGCGCCCAGCAACACCCAGATACCCCAGGCGCGCAGCACCTTGCGCACGAAGGCCAGCGGCCCGCTGACGGCCAGCAGGGTGGCCAGAGCGCCGAAACACAGGGTCCAGAGCATCGGGCTGTTCCAGGCACTGCCTTCGCCGAACGCCCGCGCGCCCAGCAGGCTGGCGGCATCGCGCATGACAATGATCTCAAATGCGCCCCAACCTACCAGTTGCAGCAGGTTGAGCACAGCCGGCAAGCGCGCACCATGGCTGCCCAGGCTGAGTTTCAGGGTGCCCATGGCAGAAAGGCCGGTGTCGCTGCCGATGACACCGGCGGCGCCCAGCAACAGCACACCCACGCCGGTGCCCAGGGCGATGGCCAGCACCGCGCTGGCAAGGCCAAGGCCTGGGGCGAGCATGGCGCCGACTTGCAGCACCATCAGGCCGATGCCGAGGGAGAACCACAGCGAGAACAGGTCGCGGGCGCCGAAGATGCGCTGGTGGGTGGGGACCGGGTGGTCGGGGGAGAATTGGCTGGGGGTGGTCATTGTCATGTTCGCCAGAGGAATGGATGGGGCTTCGCCGAGCCATTGTGGGAGCGGGCTTGCCCCGCGAAGGCGTCTGGCCTGCCGAACGCGTTGGCGCAGCTGACGCATTCGCGGGGCAAGCCCGCTCCCACAAAGGGAAATGACGTTCTTACACTTTGTGGTACAGCTGGCTGCCTTCCTGGCGGAAACGCTCGGCCTGCTCGCGCATACCTTGCTCGACCGTTACATCCACGGCCTCGATCTTGGCGGCGTATTCACGCACTTCCTGGGTAATTTTCATCGAGCAGAACTTTGGCCCGCACATCGAGCAAAAGTGCGCCACCTTGGCCGATTCCTTCGGCAGGGTCTCGTCGTGGAAGGCACGGGCAGTGTCCGGGTCCAGACCCAGGTTGAACTGGTCCTCCCAACGGAACTCGAAACGCGCCTTGGACAGGGCGTTGTCGCGAATCTGCGCGCCGGGGTGGCCCTTGGCAAGGTCGGCGGCGTGCGCGGCGATCTTGTAGGTGATGATGCCGGTCTTGACGTCATCCTTGTTCGGCAGGCCCAGGTGTTCCTTGGGCGTGACGTAGCAGAGCATGGCGCAACCGAACCAGCCGATCATCGCCGCACCGATGCCCGAGGTGATGTGGTCGTAGCCCGGGGCAATGTCGGTGGTCAGTGGGCCGAGGGTGTAGAACGGCGCCTCGTCGCAGCACTCCAGCTGCTTGTCCATGTTCTCCTTGATCAGCTGCATCGGTACGTGGCCAGGGCCTTCGATCATGCACTGCACGTCGTGCTTCCAGGCGATTTTGGTCAGCTCGCCGAGGGTTTCCAGTTCACCGAACTGCGCGGCGTCGTTGGCGTCGGCTATCGAGCCAGGGCGCAGGCCATCACCCAGCGAGAAGCTGACGTCGTAGGCCTTCATGATTTCGCAGATTTCGTCGAAGTGCGTGTAGAGGAAGTTTTCCTTGTGGTGCGCCAGGCACCACTTGGCCATGATCGAGCCACCGCGGCTGACGATACCGGTGACGCGCTTGGCGGTCAGCGGCACATAGCGCAGCAGCACACCCGCGTGGATGGTGAAGTAGTCCACGCCCTGCTCGGCCTGCTCGATCAGGGTGTCGCGGAACAGTTCCCAAGTCAGGTCCTCGGCCACGCCATTGACCTTTTCCAGGGCCTGGTAGATCGGCACGGTACCGATTGGCACCGGCGAGTTGCGAATGATCCACTCACGGGTTTCGTGAATGTGCTTGCCGGTGGACAGGTCCATGACCGTGTCCGAACCCCAGCGAATGCCCCAGGTCAGCTTGGCCACTTCTTCCTCGATCGAGGACCCGAGGGCACTGTTGCCGATATTGCCGTTGATCTTCACCAGGAAGTTGCGGCCGATGATCATCGGCTCCACCTCCGGGTGGTTGATGTTGGCCGGGATGATCGCGCGCCCGCGGGCGATTTCCTGGCGAACGAATTCGGGGGTGATTTCTTTCGGGATGTTGGCACCGAAGCTGTGGCCGGCGTGCTGCTCGTTAAGCAGGCCAGCGGCGCGGGCTTCTTGCAGCTTCATGTTTTCGCGGATGGCTACATATTCCATCTCGGCGGTGATGATGCCCTGGCGGGCATAGTGCATCTGCGAGACGTTGGCGCCGGCCTTGGCACGGCGCGGGTTGCGCACGTGGGCGAAACGCAGCTTGGCCAGTTCGGCGTCGTTCAGGCGCTGCTGGCCAAAGTCGGAGCTGAGCCCGCCCAGGCGCTCGGTGTCGCCGCGGGCCTCGATCCACGCCGAACGCACGTCGGCCAGGCCCTTGCGCACGTCGATGATGACGTTGGGGTCGGTGTACGGGCCCGACGTGTCGTAGACCAGTACCGGCGCGTTGGTCTCGCCACCGAAATCGGTCGGGGTATCGTCCAGGCTGATTTCACGCATGGGCACGCGAATGTCCGGCCGCGAGCCTTCGACATAGATTTTGCGCGAGCGCGGGAACGGTTGCACGGACTGCTGATCGACTTGTGCCGATTCGCTGAGGTTGATCGCTTTTTCTTGTTTGGTCATCACAGGCTCTCCAGACGGCTTCCTAGCAGTGGAATGTCGGGGAGAACCTGAAAAGCGCGGACGCACCCATGGAGGCGTGCAGTGCCGGATAGGGGGTGCCTGAAGCTGCATGCAGCTGCGACATTCCCGGACCTGGCACAAGAGGCTCCCCGGGAAGGCGAGCAATCTTGTTCCCTACGCAGGCGCTAACCTGATCAGGTTCAACGGGATCCGCACCTCTGCGATCTCAGCCTTTGCTTCAAGGCACCCCGACAAGAACATGCGCAGTCTAGACTGGAGTGGTCGGCAAAGCCAAGCGGGTAAATGCGCGGATGATGAAAGGCACACCGAGCGATTGTTGCCGGGTGCGCATGGCACTACACTGGCCCATCGCTCGATACTCAACAGTTCAGTAATTAAATTTCGTACAAGGATTGCCTCTATGCTGCGCAAACTCTCACTGGCGATAGCCGTGTCTTGTGCGTCCAACGGAATGGTCTGGGCAGCGGATATGCTCCCGACAGTTAAAACCGACCTGGTCAGCGTTTATCAGGAAGCGGTAGACAACAACGCCGACCTGGCAGCAGCACGCGCCGATTATGGCGCCCGCCGCGAAGTGGTACCGCAGGCCCGCGCCGGGTTGCTGCCGAACCTGTCGGCCGATGCCGAAATGATGAACACCCGCACCAAGCTGGACGAGCCCTCCATCACCTCCAACCGCAGCGGCAATTCATGGAGCGCAACCCTGGCCCAGCCAATCTTCCGCGCTGATCGCTGGTTCCAGCTGCAGGCCGCCGAAGCGGTCAACGAACAGGCAGCGCTGGAGCTGTCGGCCACTGAACAGAACCTGATCCTGCAAACCGCGCAAAACTACTTCGCCGTGCTGCGCGCGCAGGACAACCTGGCCGCGACCAAGGCTGAGGAAGCCGCGTTCAAGCGCCAGCTGGACCAGTCCAACGAACGCTTCGATGTGGGCCTGTCGGACAAGACCGACGTGCTGCAATCCCAGGCCAGCTACGACACGGCGCGGGCCAACCGGATCATCGCCGAGCGCCAGGTGCAGGATGCCTTTGAAGCGCTGGTTACCCTGACCAACCGTGAATACACCTCGATTCAAGGCGTGGTGCATACCCTGCCCGTGCAGGTCCCCACGCCAAACGACGCCAAGGCTTGGGTCGAAACCGCCGGCCGCCAGAACCTCAACCTGCTGGCCACCAACTATGCGGTTTCTGCTGCTGAAGAGACCCTGCGCCAGCGCAAGGCCGGCCATGCGCCGACCCTGGATGCCGTGGCCAAGTACCAGAAAGGTGACAACGACAGCCTCGGCTTTACCAACCCTTCGCAACTGGGCGTGCGCTACAGCGGCGATGTCGAACAGACCAGCGTTGGCCTGCAACTGAACATCCCGATCTACAGCGGAGGCCTGACCAGCTCGCAGGTACGCGAGGCATACCAACGCCTGAGCCAGAGCGAACAGCAGCGTGAAAGCCTGCGCCGCCAGGTGGTAGAAAACACCCGCAACCTGCACCGCGCGGTGAACACCGATGTAGAACAGGTACAGGCGCGCAAGCAGTCGATCATCTCTAACCAGAGCGCGCTGGAAGCCACTGAAATCGGCTACCAGGTAGGTACCCGCAACATCGTCGATGTGCTCGATGCCCAACGCCAGCTGTACACCTCGGTGAGGGATTACAACAACAGCCGCTATGACTACATCCTCGACAACCTGAGCCTGAAGCAGGCGGCCGGCACCCTGAGCCCGCAAGACCTGCAAGACCTCAAGCGCTACCTGAAACCGGACTACAACCCGGACAAGGACTTCCTGCCGCCAGACCTGGCTGCGGCAGCGGCCAAGAACTTTGAGCGTCGCCCTTGAAATAGGGGCGTATTTCTCACAGACCGGGTTGCTTTTGATGGCCTCATCGCCGGCAAGCCAGCTCCCACAGGTTCCTCACTGGCCTCAAACCCTGTGCAGTACCTGTGGGGGCTGGCTTGCCGGCGATGAGGCCAGGACAACCAAAGCAAACGTCAGCGGACAAGCGCATCCAGGCCATCGAGCAAGCGCTGCAACGCGCCCTGATTGGCCCGCATCACCGCCCTGCCCGCCTCGCCCATGCGCTGCGCATCCTGCGGCAACTCGACCAGCCGCCGCACCGCACCGGCCAGCCCGTCGGCATCGTCCACCTGCTGCAACGCCCCCGCTTCACGCAACATCGCGCTGATTTCGAGGAAGTTGAACACATGTGGCCCCATGAGCACCGGCAAGGCCAGCGCCGCAGGCTCCAGCGGGTTGTGCCCTCCCGTCGGCACCAGGCTACCGCCGACAAAGGCGATATCGGCCAACGCATAGAGGAACAGCAACTCCCCCATGGTATCGCCCAGCAACACGCGGATCTGGGCATCGACCGGCGCTGCAGAAGAACGGCGCACGGTGGCGAATTGCTCGCTGCACAGCGCATGCACCGCAGCAAACCGCTCAGGGTGACGCGGCACGAGGATCAGCAAGGCATCGCCATGCACCTGCAACAACTGCCGATGAGCCTGCAGAATCAGCGCATCTTCACCGTCATGGGTACTGGCGGCAATCCACACCGGGCGCTGCTCGGCCCCCCACTGCTCACGCAATGCCTTGGCACGCGGTAGCAGTTGCTCATCGATCTTCAGGTCGAACTTGATCGAGCCGGTGACTTTTACGCATTCAGGGCGTGCGCCCAGATCACGGAAGCGCTGAGCCTCGGTTTCAGTCTGCACGGCAATCAGACTCATCTCGGCCAGCATCGGCCGGGTCAGCCTGGCAAAGCGCCCGTAGCCGCGTGCCGAGCGCTCGGACAATCGTGCATTGGCCAGCGCCACCGGAATCCCGCGTTTGGCACACTGGTGAATGTGGTTGGGCCACAGTTCGGTTTCCATGATGATGCCCAGCTTCGGCTGGACATGGTCGAGAAAACGCCCCGCAGCCCACGGCAGGTCGTAGGGCAGGTAGCAATGCTGCACGCGCGGTTCGTCGGCGAACATGGCGCGAATACGCTCGGAACCGGTCGGCGTCATGCAGGTCAGCGTGATCGGTAGTTCGGGATAAGCCTTGAGCAAGGCGCGAACCATGGGCGCTGCAGCAATGCTCTCGCCTACCGACACCGCGTGCACCCAGATCCCGCCCTGGTGCATAAGGGGCAGGTTGAGCGCAAAACGCTCGCCGATACGCTGCCCATAGGCTGGCGCCTTGCGCGCGCGCAGGTACAGGCGCAGCGCAACCAGCGGCAGGCCCAGGTGAAACAGCAAGGTATAGAGTGTTCTGTTCATGGCGGCGAAGTTTACCCGATCGCGCGCAGGTGCACTGCAAAGCGCTCTGCCAGCCACTGCGCGGCCGGGCCCAAGGGTTCATCGCGGCGCCAGGCCAGCTCGGCCACCAAGGCCGGAGGCCGCCAATCGCTGTCCAGTTCAACCATATGCGCTTGGTAGGTCGGATACTGCACCACATGCCGTGGTAACCATGCCCAGCCCAGGCCGCGCATCAGGAGTTCGGCCATGGCGTAGAAGCTGTCGGCGCGCCATACCTGAGGGCTGATCGCCTCGCCGCCGGGATAACCGCTTTGCTGTGGGGTGATCAGTAACTGCCGGTGGCGTGCGAGTTGTTGCCGGGTGACCCGGCCTTCGCCCGCCAGCGGGTGGCCGACCGCGCACACCGTAACCATCTCCACACTGCCCAGCGCCCGCCGCTCCAGCGATGCCGGGATGCTCTCGTGGAGGAAGAACAGGCCCAGATCGGCGCGCCGCTCCACCAGCTTACGCGCTACATCGCCCTGGGCACCGCTGGCCAGTTGCACCTCCAGAAACGGGTAGCGGCTGGCCAGTTCGTCGAGGCTGTCGATCACCGGCTGATACGGCATGGCTTCGTCCTGGGCAACCCGCAGCAGGGCTTCCTGGCCACGCATCAGCGCGAGCGCCCGGCCATCCAGGCGTTCGCACTGACGCAACAGTTCACGGGCATCTTCCAGCAAGGCCGTACCGTTTTCGGTCAGCCTGGGCTGGCGGCCGCTGCTGCGCTCGAACAAGGTGACGCCAAGGTCGGTTTCCAGCAGCGCGATGGCGTTGCTTACGGCCGATTGCGCCTTGCGCTGCTCGCGCGCAACGGCGGAGAACGAACGCAGCTCGGCAACCCGTGCAAACAGGCGCAGTTGTTCCAGATCCCAGCGCTCTGCCATTAACCTATCTCCATTTCTGATAGGTAATGACTTTACCGCATCCAGGGCGCGTCTAGAATGCTCGACCAGTCACCGGAGAAACGCATCATGAACGCCTATACCTATCTCGCTATCGCCATCTGCGCCGAAGTCGTCGCCACTGCCTCCATGAAAGCGGTCAAAGGCCTGAGCACGCCGTTGCCTTTGCTTTTGATGGTGGTGGGTTACGGCATCGCGTTCTGGATGCTGACGCTGGTGGTACGCAGCATTCCGGTGGGCATCGCCTATGCGATCTGGTCGGGGCTGGGGATTGTGCTGATCAGCGTGGCGGCGCTGGTGATATACGGGCAGAAGCTGGATCTACCGGCAATGGTGGGAATGGCGATGATTGTTGCAGGCGTGGTGATAATTCAGCTCTACTCGAAATCAGCTGGACATTGAACGCTCTAAAAAATTGCCGGCACGCTAGTAAATGGCCGCGCCGGCAACATAAAAAACACTCGGAAATTGGAATCACCCCTCGTCGGATATCTCACCAACCCCCTGCGGCCGAATTTCCAATTTCGAAATGAAAAAATCATTCCCAGAAGTTTCGGTAATCGAGTTCTCTATCGCGAGTATGGTTACGTCATCACGGACAGTAAATTCTCCAAAATAATTATCGTAATCATCTTTTAAGTGAAAACCTGTCTTGAGAATGGTGCCGTTATAATGAAATGACAATCTAGGTTGATTATAAGCACCCTGGCGCCTGGCGGTCATAGCGAATTTCAGTTTATAGCCAGGTGGAAAACCCGAAATCACTTTATACATTATGATTCCTGGGCGCAGAGGCCCCTCGCTGCCGCTACTGCCAAACCGCAGGACAGAACCTTGTTCTGGTTTTTCAGGATCCTCCTGAATTTTCACGAGCGCAGACTGGTTATAAAGCCGCCACCCATTCAAACCATATTTAAGAATATCTTTTTCTTTGTAATCAACGCCTGCCTGAAGCGAGAAATCAGTCAGATGAATAAGACTATTCATATTTTTACCCTCAGTATTTTCAACGCCATTCAAAGCGATAGACAACCGAGAATCCAGCGTAACCCCCCCCTCGCGAACTCGAAACTAGCAAATATGACAGTTGCCATGCCGACTTGAAGGAAGTACTGGGCAAACCCACATGTAGTTCGAATCATCCCCCTGCTGCAGCGCGCTACTATCAGAAGGCTGGGCACACAGAGGCACGGCCTTAGCTTGTATACTGCCCAGCTGTCCAACCTTGGAGGTAATCCATGCCAACCGCCATTTCCACTGACGTGCTGATCGTCGGCGCCGGGGTCGCTGGCTTGTGGCTCAATGCCCGGCTGCGCCGCCTGGGCTACTCGACCGTGCTGGTGGAACGCGCCAGCCTCGGCGGCGAGCAGACCATCAAGTCTCAGGGCATTATTCACGGCGGCACTAAGTACGCCCTGCACGGCGCCCTGACCGGCGCTTCGGAAGCCATCGCCGACATGCCACGGCGCTGGCGCGAGGCCCTGGCTGGCGACGGCGAACTCGACCTGGGGCGTACCCGTCTGCTATCCGATGCCCACTACCTGTGGTCGCCGGGGACCTTGGCCGGGAACCTCACCAGCTTCTTCGCCAGCAAGGCCGTGCGCGGCCGGGTCGACCAGGTTAAAGGTGAGCATCTGCCGCCCGCATTGCAGGACCGCGCGTTCAAAGGCAAGGTCTATCGCCTGGCGGAACTGGTAATCGATGTCCCGAGCCTGCTGGCCAACCTGGCCGAGCTGGCCGGCGACTCCCTGCTGGCAGGTGAACACATCGAACCGTTGCGTGAAGGTGATGCGCTGGTCGGCCTGCGCGTGGACGACCGGGAAATCCGTGCCCAACGCATCGTATCAAGCGCCGGTGCCGGCACCGAAGGTTTGCTGCAGGCGCTGGGCCTGCACCAACCAGCCATGCAAACCCGCCCGCTGCACATGGTCATGGCCAAGGGACCGAACCTCAAACCCTTGTACGCCCACTGCCTCGGTGGCGGGCCCAAGCCGCGCGTGACGGTGACCACCCACCCGGCGGCCGATGGCCAGTGGGTGTGGTACCTCGGTGGTGACCTGGCCGAAGCCGAAGGCGTGGCGCGCGAACCTGCCGCTCAGATTGCTGCGGCGCAGAAGGAAATCGCCAACCTGCTGCCCTGGGTCGACCAGAGCCAGGTGCGCTGGGCCACCCTGCGAGTCGACCGTGCAGAACCCGCACAATCGGGCCTGGTACGCCCGGACAACGCATTCCTCGCCGACCAGCAACGCTTGATGGTGGGCTGGCCGACCAAGCTGGCTCTAGCACCCGACTTCAGCGACCGGGTAATCGCCAACCTGGAGCGCGACGGCATCCGCCCACAGGCACAAGCCGACCTGGCCGGCCTGCCACGTCCACCGCTGGGTGTACCCGCCTGGGAGCAACTGCTGCCATGACCCTGCCTACGTTGCACGACTTCCACCGCCCCCTGGGCAGCACCGGCTTCAAGGTGTCCCCCTTAGGCCTGGGCACAGTCAAGCTTGGCCGAGATCAGGGCGTGAAATACCCCACCGGCTTCACCATCCCCGGCGATGACGAAGCCCGCATGCTGCTGGCACAGGCCCGCGAATTGGGCATCAACCTGATCGACACCGCCCCCGCCTATGGCCGCAGCGAAGAACGCCTGGGCCCGCTGCTGCGCGGCCAGCGCGATGAATGGGTAATCGTCAGCAAAGTCGGCGAAGAATTCGACAACGGCCTGTCGCACTTCGACTTCAGTGCGGCCCACACCCGCCGTTCGGTGGAGCGCAGCCTGCGCCGCCTGGAAACCGACCGCATCGAACTGGTGCTGGTGCATTCCGACGGCAACGACCTGGCCATCCTCGAACAGCAGGAGGTCTACCAGACCCTGGCGGAGCTCAAGCAAGAGGGCAAGATCCTCGGCTTTGGCCTGTCCGGCAAGACCGTGGCAGGCGGCCTGAAAGCGCTGGAGCAAGGCGACTGTGCCATGGTCACCTATAACCTCAACGAACAGGCAGAACGCCCGGTGCTGGACTACGCTGCCGAACACGGCAAGGCCATCCTGGTAAAGAAGGCCCTGGCCAGCGGGCATATCTGCCTGGCCCCGGGCGTTGACCCGGTGCAGGCAAGCTTCGAGCTGCTGTTCGCCCACCCGGGTGTCAGCAGTGCTATCGTCGGCACCATCAATCCGCTGCACCTGGCCCACAACGTGGCCACCGTCGCCCGTATCCTGGGCCAGCACTGAGTTACCTCTGGCCCAAGGGCCAGAGGTACGACCCGACGCAAGGAGGAGCCTCGTGGCGCGAACGTTGATCCGCAAAAACCCGAGCAACTTCAAGACACTACCACTGCATGTCGAGGCAACGCCCGAAGGCCTGACCTATCAGAGCATCGGCATGCCGCTTAACTTTGCCCAGACCCAGCAGCGGCGCAAGGCCATTCAGCTGCCCGACACACAGCGCTTCGTGGTCGAACTCGCCAATCTGGGTGTGTCGGTGCGGCTTACCCTGCATTGGCAAAACCGTGATTACTGGGTGTTGGTACGTCAGCGTCGGCAAGACCGGGGCGATGTGGTGTTGAAACTGATTTCTGGCTATGTGCCGGCGCAGGAACTGAACCTCCCGCTGCACACGGCGGTTCAGGAAGTGGCCGAGGAATGCCTGCTGGAAACCCCGGAAGGCTGGCTGGGCGGGCGTTTCAACGACACCTGGCTGCCCGTGCCCTACGCCGCCGCCCTGCACTACCGCGAAACGCCACATTTCGTGCTTACCCCACAGTCCGGTGCCGCCCGCCCCGTGCACTGCAGCAAGCTGATGCTAATGGAGCGGCCACGGGCCTACGTGCACTTGCCCACCGCGTCGCTCCAGCTGATCTACGACATGCGTCTGCAGGTGCCTCGGGAAGCCAAGAAGCTCAGCTTGTTCCATGTCGACGAGCGACTGGAGGGTGACCAACTGGAAGCCCGCCTCAACCGCAAGCGGCCAGACCTGTATCTGATGCCGTTGAAGGACGGCCAGCCAGTGGCGGAGCTGTATACGCTGAAAAAAGATGAGCTGGTGCCGGCGAGCACACGCGGGTTGTATCTGGCCGAGAGTTTTGCCCGGCAGGAAGGCTGGGTGGTGACGGAGGAGCGGGTGCGCTGGAAGGACTGGGTCAAACAGCAGGGGTTGGTGGAGAGCAAGCCGGCGCGGGCGTCGCACCTGCAGCGGTTTGGCGACAAGGCCCGGGCGCTGCTGGAGCGCGCCCGCACCTCACTTCACAAGTGAGTCCCTGGGGCTGCTGCGCAGCCAATCGCCGGCACGCCAGCTCCCACAAGGCCTGTGCAGGACTCAAGGCCTGCGCTGTGCGTGTGGGAGCTGGCTTGCCGGCGATTGGGCCGCAAAAAGGCCCTGGCTGTATCAGTTCTTGCGAATCTTCTCGACAATCGCGGTAGTCGAGCTGTTCTCGACCAGGCCCAGCACCTTCACGGTGCCGCCATAGGCCTTGACGATATCAGCGCCTACCACTTGGTCGATGCCATAGTCGCCACCCTTGACCAGCACATCCGGCTTGACCTGGCTCAGCAGGTTTTCCGGGGTGCCTTCCGGGAAGCTGATTACCCAGTCCACCGCGCCCAGCCCGGCCAGTACGGCCATACGCCGGTCGACGCTGTTGATCGGCCGGCCCGGCCCTTTCAAGCGGCTGACCGAGGCGTCGTCGTTGACCGCGACGATCAGGCGATCGCCTTGGGCGCGCGCCTGCTCCAGATAGGTGACATGCCCGGCATGCAGGATATCGAAGCAGCCATTGGTGAAGACGATCTTCTCGTTGTGCGCCCGCGCATCATCGATGGCCAACAACAATTGCTCCAGGCCCAGCACGCCGCGCTCGGAGCCTTCCTCACGCTGGATTGCGCGGCGCAGCTCGGGGGCGCTGATCGCAGCGGTACCCAGCTTGCCGACCACAATGCCTGCCGCCAGGTTGGCCAGGGCCACCGCATGGGGCAGGTCCTCACCCGCGGCAATGGCTGCGGCGAGGGTGGAGATGACGGTATCGCCGGCACCGGTCACATCGAACACCTCGCGCGCCCGCGCCGGCAGGTGCAGCGCAGGCTGGCCAACGCGCAGCAGGGTCATGCCATGCTCGCCACGAGTTACCAGCACGGCACCCAGGTCCAGGTCCTGCAGCAGCTGCAAGCCTTTGGCAACCAGTTCGGCCTCATCGGCGCAACGGCCGACGATGGTTTCGAACTCGCTGAGGTTCGGGGTAATCAGGCTAGCGCCACGGTAGATGGAAAAGTCCTTGCCCTTGGGGTCGGCCAGCACCGGAATGCCCTTGGCCCGTGCCGCCTGGATCAGGCTTTGGTGGTTCTTCAGAGCACCCTTGCCGTAGTCCGACAAGACCAGCACTTTGACACCTTCGAGCAGGCTGTCGACTTCGGCACCCAGCGATAGCGGGTCGGTGGCAAACGGCTCTTCGAAATCGATACGCAGCAGTTGCTGGTGACGGCTCATGACCCGCAGCTTGACGATGGTCGGCTGGTGCGCGATGCGCTGGAACACAGACCGCACCCCCGCAGCCTGCAGGCTGTTGGCCAGGCTGTCGGCGGCCTCGTCCTGGCCGGTAACGCCGATCAGCGACGCCGGTGCGCCCAGCGCAGCGATGTTCAAGGCAACGTTGGCCGCGCCGCCGGGGCGATCCTCGATCTGATCGACCTTGACCACCGGCACTGGCGCTTCAGGCGAGATACGCGAAGTACCGCCATGCCAGTAGCGGTCGAGCATGACATCGCCGACCACCAGAACCGGGGCTTGATCGAAACGCGGCATGGACAACTTCATGGGCAACCCATATGGAAATAATGAACAGGGGCAGGATATTAGCACAGGGTAGTCGACGGCTTTATGGCCAGATCGCCCCCGGAAAATTCCCGTGACAATCGGGGCCGTTACGGCCCCGATGAGGGAGGACTCAGGTGATATCGGCCTTGACCGGCTCATCCAGGCCCATGGCGTGCAGGCGGGCATAATGGCCATTAGCCGCGAGCAGTTCAGCATGGGTGCCGCGCTCTACCAGACGGCCCTGGTCCATGACCAGGATCTGGTCGGCCTTCTCGATGGTCGACAGACGGTGGGCGATCACCAGCGTGGTACGGCCTTGCATCACATGGTCCAGGGCAGCCTGGATGTGCCGCTCGGATTCGGTATCCAGGGCCGAGGTGGCCTCATCCAGAATCAGCAGCGGCGCGTTCTTCAGCAGTGCCCTGGCAATGGCCAGGCGCTGGCGCTGGCCGCCGGAGAGCAGCACGCCGTTTTCACCCACGTCGGTATCGAAGCCCTTCGGCAAGCGGTCGACGAACTCCTTGGCGTAGGCATCGGCCGCAGCGGCTTCGATGTCTGCGCGTGGGGCACCTGCCAGATCGCCATAGGCGATGTTGTTGGCCACGGTGTCGTTGAACAGGGTAACGTGCTGGGTCACCTGCGAAACGTGGCGGCGCAGGTTGCGCAGGCGGTAGTTCTCGATCTCCACACCATCGAGCAGGATCTGCCCCTGGTCATGGTGATAGAAGCGCGGGATCAGCGCCGCAAGGGTCGATTTGCCGCTGCCAGAGCGGCCAACCAGGGCGATCATCTGCCCTGGCTCGGCGACAAAGCTGATGTCGCTCAGCACTTCACGCTCGGTACCTGGGTAGGTGAAGCTCAGGTTGCGCACTTCCAGGCGGCCTTCCACACGGTCCTTCTCGACCGTACCGGTGTCCAGTTCAGGCTCTTCGTCCAGTTGCTCGAAGATGCTTTCTGCACCTGCCAGGCCCTTCTGGATGGTCGAGCTGACTTCCGACAACTGACGAATCGGCTTGGGCAGCAGGCCGGCAGCAGTGATATAGGCCACCAGGTCACCGGCGGTGGACTCACCACGCAGGAACAGCACCAGGAACATCAGCGCCGCCATGGCGCTGTAGATCACCAGCTGCAGCATTGGCGTGTACAGGGAGCCGGTCTTGGTCATGCGCAGCTGCTTGTCGGTGTTGCTCTGGCTGGCCTTGCTGAACCGCTGCTCTTCGTAAGCCTCGCCGCCGAAGCTACGGACAACGCGATAACCCTGGATGGTTTCCGACGCGACGTGGGTGACGTCACCCATCGCCACCTGGATCTTCTTGCTCTGCTTGCGGAATTTCTTGCTGGCGATGCTGACCATTACCGCGATCACCGGCAGGATGGCGACCATGACCAAGGTGAGGTGCCAGTTCATCCACAACAGGTAGGCGAACAGGAACACCACGGTCAGGCCTTCACGGATGACCACCTTGATTGCATCGGTGGCAGCACCGGTGACCATGGTCACGTTGAAGGTGATACGCGAAATCAGGTGCCCGGAGTTGTGGTTGTCGAAGTAGCGGTTGGGCAGTACCAGCAGCTTGTTGAACAACTCCACGCGCAGGTCGTGCACCAGGCACAGGGAAACCTTGGCCAGGAAATAGTTGCCAAGGAAAGACCCCAGGCCCTGCCACGCAGCGATCAGGATGATCAGCAACGGCACCGCCTGCAGCAATTGCAGGTCGCGCAGGTAGGGGACGTTGGGGAACAACACCGCTTCAGGGTTGCTCAGCCCATCGACAAAGTACTTGAGAATGCCGGCCAGCATCGGCTGGGTCGAGGCAAAGATCACGAAACCGACAATGCTCAGCAGGAAAATGCCGACATAGGGTTTCACATAGCCCAACAGCCGGAAATAGATCTTCAGGCTGGAGGTGTGCTCCGCCGGTCGCGGTGTTTCGGCCATTATCGAGCTCGCTGTTCAGGTTGAACCGGAAATTTTACCACAGGCGTCATTTTCGGCACGCCCCCATGGCAGCATCATGGCAAGGCCAACAGGCAGCCAGCTGATGAACCATTCTGCACGTGGCGTACCGGTAAGGCTGGCGGCATCGAACTGCATGGCCAGTGTCGAGTACACCCATAAGCCCAGCAGGAGCTTGCCGAACAGGGTACCGCGCGCGCGGATGATTTCACCCAAGGTGAACAACCACACCATGACCCAGAGCAGCATGCCAGGCAGGCCCATCTCCACGGCAACGTGGGTGAACATGTTGTGGGTGTGGTCGAAGTGCCTGCCCACCGCACTGACATCGTAGTCAGCCCCCAGGCCCAGGCCTGTCCAGGGGTGCGCGGCAATCATGTTGACCACGGCATGGAAAATTTCTGGCCGGTAGGATGAACCGCGCTCGGCGATCAGGTCATACGCCGCATACAAGGCAAAGCCGGTTGCAATGACTGCCAGGATGGCGAACACCCGGCTGTGGCGGTCACGGAACCACAGCGGTGCGATCATGACGGTGAGCACCAGGGCCAACAGCGCGCCACGGCTTTGACTGAGCACGGCAAACGCGCCAAGACAAGCCAGTGCGAGCACCCACAACAGCTGCGGGCCACGCTGCTGCGGCGGCTCATACAGCAGGAAAAGAACGGCCGAGCCAACGACATAAGCGCCCAGAATGGGGTGTGATATCTCGCCAATCCCGGCCAGGCGGACCAGCAACGGCTCACCCTGCAGCCCGTAGAAATTGATGATCGACACCAGCGCAGCGAGGGCCAGCAGGCCGCTCCCTAGCAGCAACAGCTGGCGAATCCTCGCAAGGCCAAGCTGAGCCAACAAGGGGAACGCGAGCAGGAACACCAGAATGTAGAGCAGCCGCTTGATTTCACGCCCCGTGTCCTCTGCGGGCGACCAGGCCAGGCTCAAGCCACTCCAGGCCAACAGCACCATCACACTCATCCATAGCGCCGGCTGACGCTTCCAGCCTTGCACCAGCACCTCGCGGGCGGACCATGCCAGCACCAATGTCGGTAGCCACAGGAACAGCACCAGGCCTTGCTGATAAATCTTGTTGCTCGGCGCCAGGGCAATCGCTGCCAGAAACCAGACCAGACCCAATCCCAGCCAGGCCTGCGCCCAGTTTTTTTGATACAGCATCCATTTCCCCCGATGAATCAAAAACACCATCCATGGTGCTAGAACATTATTTTCGGCATTATTGCCGGTCATTTTGCTCGCCAGACGACAAGGCTCTATTCATGCAATGCTCCCGGCTCACCCAGGTCGACTTCGATCAGCTGACACAAGGCGCACAGGTGCTTGAGGCAGACAGCCATGGCGCCAAAGTCTACCTGCTCGCGGATGGTAATTTCCTAAAGGTTTTTCGTAGGAAGCGGCTGATTTCATCTGCACTGCTGCGCCCATACTCCCAGCGATTCGTCGATAACGCCGCGCGGCTGGCGGAACTGGGTATCCCCACGCTCGAAGTGATCAGCCAGCACAAGCTCGACGTGCCAGGCCGCACTGCCGTGCTGTACCGCCCGTTACCCGGCCGCACCTTGCTGCAAATGTCGCGTGATGACGGCTTCAGCTGGGATACTTACCTGCCGCAACTGATCCAGCTGGTTCGCCAGCTGCACCGCAGTGGCGTGTACTTCCGTTCGTTGCACTTGGGCAATGTGGTGGTTACCCCCGACCAGCACCTGGGCCTGATCGATGTGGCCGACATGCGCTTCCTGCGCCCGCCGCTCTCGGCACGCATGATTCGTCGCAATGTGCAGCACATGGTGCGTTATATCGAGCGGGAGAACCTGGGCGACCAGTTCCCCCTCGCCGCCTTCGAGGCAGCCCTGCTGGCGCGCTGAGCGTCAGTTGCGCAACAGGCTCTGTGAGCCGGTACAGAACGCCTGCCAGGCCTGCTCCGGCGCCAGTGCCTGACGCTGCCGCGCGGCAACCGCCGGGGCGCTGAGGGCTGTGCAACGCTCGATCGCATCAGCCCAGGCGCTTTCGTCGGCGATGGGCAGGTAGACCCCGGTGTCGCACAACTGTTCGCGGAACACCTGCAGGTCACTGCACACGACCGGTACATCGGCCATCACAGCCTCTTGCACCACCAGCCCCAAGCCCTCGGAACGCGAGGGCACCAACAGCCAGTCGAACGCTCGATACAGCAGCTGCAGGTCTTCGCGGTGACCGCGCAGATGCACGCGCCCAGCCAGGCCCAGCGCATTGATACGCTGCTGCAGCAAGGCATGCTGTGGCCCCTCGCCGATAATCGCCAGCTGCAGGCCTGGTTGCCGCGCACTGGCCTTGGCGAAGGCCTCGATCAGCATTTCAAATCCTTTGCTCTCTACCAACCGCCCTACCGCGCCCAGCATCACCCCGTCGGCCTGAGGCAGCTGCAACGCCTGCCTGGCCTGGTTCCGGCTCAGCAACGGTTCGACGAACGCCAGCGGGTCGAGCGCCATGCGCAGGGTCTGCACTGGCCTGCCCAGGTCATGTTCCAGCGATTTGGCCAGCGTATGCGACACGGCCGCGATGCTCAGCCGCTCGCCCGGAAACATGCGCAACAGGCGAATGTCACTGTTGTTCAGGCGCGTTTTGCCATGGAACAGCACCTTGGCCCGAACATGGGGAATGTTCCGCAGTAGCGGCAATACCAGCCGCGCAACCCCAATACCATCGAGCAGTACGATTTCTGCCTTGGCCTCTGTCAGCCCCTTGCGCAAGCGCATGCGCAACCACGGCCGCAGCAGGCGCCACAGGTGCCGCCCTTTCAGAGCTCGTGGTGGCATGTGCCACTCCCGTGTTGAACCGAGCCCACAGCACAGCCCGCTACCCAGCAGCAACCAGTTACTGATCCGGGCATCGGTGCCGGCGTGCGACAGCACTTGCCGATGCACCTTGTGGATGGACATGTACGGCGTTCCACCCGCCCACATCATATTGACGATGTTCATGGGCCCTCTCCCGCTCATGTCAGGTGGGACAGCGACTTCATTGAACAAAAAGGGTGATACCCATGCCGATCAAAGCACCTGTCACCAGCGTCAATGCCAGCTTGATACGATCACGTTGACGACGTTTGGCCTTGCGCGCCACTTCGATGGGCAAGGTCACGTGATTGCCAAAGCCAGTGTGCAACACTGCATCACCTTCCAAGGTGACCGCTGTCAAATTAAACTCAGCGTAGCGTCGGGAAAGCGCCTTCTCTCCAGCATAGGCGGCGAATGGCGCACAGCGCTGATAATCACTCAATCGACGCAGGCCGGGATTGAGCGAAAACGCTTGCCATTCGGCCTTGTCGGACAGCAGCGGATAACACGGCACGCCGGCAATGACCTGGCGATCGCCCAGGTGAATGTAAGGGCTGTGGATAGCCAAGTCATGGGCATGGCTGCGCAGCCACACTTGCAGCAGGTCAGGCCTGGCATCCAGGATAGCCCGCGAGTCTTCGACAAAGCTCTGGCGGTAGAAGTGCCAGTCGTCTTCGCAGTGGAAGATGTAAGGCGTCGTGACGTGACTGTAGGCCAGGTCGATCGAGGGCAACTGGCCGAGTTTGGGCCGGTTGACGAACACCTTGCAGTACGGTCTCCAGTGCTCAGGCACCGCAGCATGCACGGCATCGTCACCGGAATCTTCGGTGATGAACACTTCGCGAATGGGCGCTGTGTTGTAGCGATCGAAACTCTCAAGGGTGTCTTTGAGCAGATCGAACCGCCCACAACTGGTCACGACGAGCGTGACATCACTTTCTTCTGAAAAGCGCACCGGACTCCCTCCGCATTGCGACTATCGGCTTTCAACACCCGCTCCTGGGCGCGAAAGCTCTTGTTTAGATGCCCAGCGTCAGGCGTAGCCGCTGCCACGCAGACAACGGCGGGTGGGGCCTGAGCGCCGGGCGCATGTGGTCGACGATGCTACGTCCAACGGCGGCGAAACTGAAACGGGAAACCGCCAGATGGCGGCCATTTTCAGCAATCTGCCGGGCAAGTTCTGGGTCTGCACGCAAACGGCGGAGCTTTTCCTGAAGGGTCGGGATGTTGTCATAGAACACCACGTTGTGCATGTCTTCCAGGCCCAGCGCGCGGTTTTCCTCCTCGCCCTGGTCGTACGCCAGCAGTACACAGCCGCAGGCCATGGCTTCGAAGTTCTTGATCATGTATTCGCCCATGCCGACGTCGGCACTGACGAAGAAACGAATACGGTTGAGCGTGTTGCAGTAGTCTTCACCCGACTTGGTGCGGGTGACCAGCAGGTTCTCGACCTGCCCCAACTCATCCAGCAGCGCCTTGCGACCGCTGTAGGCCACGCTGTTGACACTGCCGACGAAGGCCAGTTCGATGTCGCGCTCACGCCCTTGGTCGGCCAGCAACTGCTCGTCATAGCCCTTGGGCACGAACACCGCATCGAAACCTTCCTGGCGCAGGCGCTCGCTGACCATGTAGCCAGAGCTGATCACCCGCGCCCATGGCAACTGGCGGTAATGGGCGCTGAACTTGCCGGTGTACTTGCACGGGATGTAGTTCTGGTAGGCGTCGTGCTCGAGGATGACCAGGTTCGGTACGGTACGGATGAAGGCCACCTGACGGATTTCCTGCTTGAAGCGCAGAAAGAACACGATGCGGTCATAACGCTCGACCTGCACTTCACGCTTGAAGTAGCGACGCAGGTTGCGCTGGTCTTCGCTGGTCAGCCAACGCAGGTCGCACTCGCAGTTGGCCGCGACGCCATCGTACAGGCGGTCGAGAATCGCCCGCTGTTCCTTCTGCACCAGAAATAGGACTTTCATTGCTTTCCTTGGGCGCTCTGCGCCATCGCGGTCAACCATTGGGCGTACTTACAGCTCGCGCCGCCAGAACAGTTCGTGTCGGCGCACGGCCTTGCGGAAGAACTCGTTCTCCCCATAAGGCGACGGCCGCCGTCCGGCCAGCCAGCGTTGCAGCAAGCGGCGCAGGCGGCGCTTGAATGGCGGGGCCGGCTGCAGGTCGTGCATCATGCCCAGGGCCATGGCCTTGTCGTGCTGGGTAGCCACGTCCAGGACCAGGCTGCAAGGTGCCCAGGCCTGCACAGCACTCAACTGCGGAGGCAAGGCCACACCATCGCCGCTGTCGCCCATGGGCCAGCGGTCGTTGTCATGCAGGTGGTTGGCGTAGCACAGCAGGGTTTGTGGCTGCCAGGCCAGGCCTTGCAAGGCCTCCAGCACCGCTGCCTGAGCGCAGATGTGATCGGGGTGCGGGTCGAGTTGCGGGTGCGGCATTACCAGGACTTGCGGCCTGGCCATTTCCAGCAAGGTACGCAGGTCGGCCAGCAGGTTGTTCCAGGTTGGCGCACCATCGCTGTCGGCCGGCAGCGGGAACGGGTTGAACTGGCGAAATACGCGGATATCGGCCAGCTCGGCCTCGCGTGACGCAACAGGCTGCTCTGGCGCGGCCTGCATGGCAGGCAACTGCAGGCAGAAGTAGCCCAGCTGTACGCAACGCGACTCCGGCACACCGGCCCAACGCGGCACGGCGATGCTGTCCCAGGCGCGCAGGCGGCCCTTCAGGCGCGCGGCCTCGGCCTTGCCCAGGCCCATCTGCTGATAGTGCTCGGCCTCGATTTCACCGGCGGTCAGCGTCACTACCCAGGTTTCATCTGCCTGGCTGTAAAGGCCATACGCAGCAAGCTCGGCGTCGTCGGCATGCGGCGCAATCACCATCACCCGGCGCCGTTGCAGTTCGACCGCCGGCGTTATCCACAGACGCGGCTCGCCCAGCAGCCGGCAATGGCGACCACGCAGGCGCAATGCGCCGGCCTGGAGCGGCGCAGCCAGGCCGGTCAGGTTGAGGAAGCGCACGCCATCGACGCCACGCTCGAAGGTTTGCCGATCGGCCTGCTCACCCGCCAGCAGCGCGACCTGCGGGTCCAGGAACCGACCGAGCCAGCTGCCTTTTACCCGCAGCTCAAGCACAAGGGTTTCATCGCCCTGTAGCACGCAGTCGGCCTTGAGCAGGCCCGCGTGCAGGCTGGCAGGTACTTGCCGCGCCTGGTCACCGAAGTCGTAGGCGTAGTCCTCGCCGGGTGCGTAGAACAGGTGGTCGGCAAACCAGGCCTCGTGGGCGGCCCAGAGCAGCGGCAACAGCAACAGCGGCAGCCACCACCAGGCCAGTACACCGAGGGCGACCAGCGCAACCAGGCCTGCCAGCAAGCCCAGACGCTTGTTGCGCCGGTGGCGCTTGAGCAACTGCTGCTTACGGCTCACGCCTGATACACCGGCACAGGGTTGCACCAACGGTCCTTGTATTCGCGGTCGGCACGGCCGAACGAGAACCGCAATGGTTTGTTGCGCGCCCGGGCGTCTTCCCAGGCGGCCTGGGTATTGAGGAAACTCAGCACGCTGCCTGGGCTGAAGGCCTTGGTTTCAGGGTCTACACCGCCATTGATGTACTCGACGCTGACCCAGTCCGGCGCTTCGACGCGGTACACCAGCTGAATGGCAATCGGCTTGCCGTCCAGCATCAGCACAGAGCCGATCAGCAGCTCGCGCAGACGCTCCAGCACCTCGGCCATGCGCTCGGCACCGGTGGCAGGGAAGCCCCAGCGGCGCTGGAACAGGTCGCAGTACATGCTGGCGATTTGCTGGGCACTGAAGTCGCTGATCGGGCGCACCACGCCACCCGCCTCTTCCAGCAGGCGCAGTTCGCGGCGCTGGTTGTAGCGGAATTTCTTCGACAGGTCTTCGTGCGCCCGCGCCATCGCCAGCTGTTCCTTCTGTTCCTTGAGGCCCGTGAAACGGCCCTGGCTCAGTTCGGACAGGTAGCGTGCGGTATGGCGCAACGGTGCAGCGGCATCGGCCGCAGCTGGCAGGATGATTTCGGCATTGCCCAAGTCGAACAGGGCTTTTTTGCCGGCACGCTTGAGCACGTCCTTGGCCAGCGCCAGGTGGCGCCCCCAGGTCGGGATGGCGGCTTTCAGCTCGCCGGCCTGATACCAGCCCAGGTAACGTACCGGGATCTGCGCCAGGTCAGCCAGTTGCTCGACCACCAGCGGATGGGTGGCGACACTGCCACCAAAACGCGCCCATGCCTCGGCGTAGGCCTTGGCGTCGATCGTTTGCCACCCGCGCTCGCGGAAGGCCTGGATACGATTGAGCATCAAGCCTGCCCCACCAGTGCACGTACCTGCGGCAACTGCCAGAAGGTCTCGCGTACCGCCTGGTCGGAGAAGCGTTCACGCAGGCGTTGCAGCATGTGCTCAGCACAGGCCTGGCGCTGTTCGGCGCTCAGCGTGGCCATATGCTCCAGGCCCTGAGCCAACTGGGCAGCATCGCCCAACGGGAACAGCACACCCACACCCTCGACCACTTCACGAGCCCCGCCGCAAGCCGTGGCCAGCACCGGTACGCCAGCGACCATGGCTTCGAGCAGGACCATGCCGAACGGCTCGTGGTCGGAGCTCAGGGCGAACACATCGAATGCCTCGAAGTAGCGGCGTGCATCCGGCACCTGGCCCAGGAAGCTCACCTGGCCGGCAATCCCCAGCTCGGCGGCCAAGGCCTTGAGCTCGGCCTCTAGCCGGCCCTTGCCGAGGATCGCCAGGCGCGCGCCGGCCGGCAGCTTGGGCAGCGCCTGGGCAAAACCACGCAACAAAGTGGCCTGGTCCTTGTCCGGGTGCAGGCGACCGACATTGCCGACGACCCACGCCTGCGTGTCCAGGCCCAGAGCCCGGCGAGCCTCGGCGCGCGGCACCAGGGCCGTTTGCAGGGCGTCGATGTCGATGCGGTTATACAAAGTCTGGATGCGTTCGGCTGGCCACTGTGGCAGGCAGCGGCGCATGTCGTCACGCACCGCGTCTGACACGCCCAGCAGGATCAGGCGCTTGCTGAACAGGTTGGCGAACAGCCGGCGGCCTTTGCGCTCATAGTCGCCAAAGGCATGGTGCACGCCGATCACCGGCAGGCCGGTGCCCAGCAGGGCCACGTAGATGGGCTTGAAGCGGTGGGCAATGCAGAAGGCGAAGTTGCGCTCGGCCGCAATGCGCCGCAAGGCACGGATGGCACCGAGCTTGAGGCCACGCACGGCCTTGGAGCTGAACTCAAGGAACAGCACCTCGTCAGACGCGCAACCGGCCGCCACCTGCGGGTCGGCGGCACCGGTGAGGAACACCGTGGTGACCTGGTAGCCACGCCCCTGGAACAGGCTGGCGTACTGACGGGCACAGTCGAGGAACGGCCCGTCATAGCCATGGCAGAACTGCAGGATGCGCGGTTCAGAGCGGCTGGTCATAGGCGGCCGCGCCGTCCTTCACCACCAGGATGTCTTCCATGATCAGGTACTGCAGGTCCGAGCCGAAGAACATGTTCAGGGCATCGGTCGGCGAGCAGATCATAGGTTCACCGCGACGGTTGAGCGAGGTGTTCAGCGACACGCCATTGCCGGTCAGGTCTTCCAGCGCCTTCATCATGTCGTAGTAGCGCGGGTTGTACTCGCGCTTGAGCACCTGGGCACGCGAAGTACCGTCCTCGTGCACCACTTCCGGTACGCGGGTCTTCCACTCTTCAGCCACTTCGAAGGTGAAGGTCATGAACGGTGCCGGGTGGTCGACCTTGATCATCTGCGGGGCGACGGTGTCGAGCATCGACGGGCAGAAAGGTCTCCAGCGCTCGCGGAACTTGATCTGGTGGTTGATGCGGTCAGCCACGCCTTCGACGCTCGGGCAGCCGATGATCGAACGGCCACCCAGGGCGCGCGGGCCGAACTCCATGCGGCCCTGGAACCAGGCCACCGGGTTGCCGTCGACCATGATCTGGGCGATTTGCTGCGGCATGTTGTCGAGCTTGCGCCACTTGGGCTGGTTCGGGTGACGGGCGCAGGCGGCGATCACGTCTTCGTTGGAGTACGAAGGGCCGAGATACACATGCTCCATCTTCTCCACCGGTACGCCGCGGGCGTGGGAAACATAGGCTGCGGCGCCGACAGCAGTACCGGCGTCGCCGGAGGCCGGCTGGACGAACAGCTCTTTCACGTCCGGGCGGGCGATGATCTTCTGGTTGAGCTTGACGTTCAGCGCGCAGCCGCCGGCGAAGGCCAGCTTGCCGGTTTCACGCAGGGTGTCGCCCAGGTAGTGGTCGATCATCTGCAGCGCCAGCTTCTCGAACAGCGCCTGCATGCTGGCGGCGTAATGGATGTACGGCTCGTCTGCGATGTCGCCTTCGCGCTTGGGGCCCAGCCATTCGATCAGCTTCGGCGAGAAGTAGAAACCCTTGCCCTTCTCTTTATAGCGGCGCAGGCCAATGACGTTGGCGTAATCGGTGTTGATCACCAGTTCGCCGTTTTCGAAGCTGGCCAACCGCGAGAAGTCGTACTTGCTGGCGTCGCCGTACGGCGCCATGCCCATGACCTTGAACTCGCCGTCGAGCATTTCGAAGCCGAGGAACTCGGTGATCGCACCGTACAGGCCACCCAGGGAGTCCGGGTCGAAGAATTCCTTGATCTTGTGGATCTTGCCGTTTTCGCCGTAGCCAAAGAAGGTGGTGGCGTATTCGCCTTTACCATCAATGCCGAGGATCGCGGTTTTTTCCTTGAAGCCAGAGCAGTGGTAGGCACTGGAGGCGTGGGCCAGGTGATGCTCGACCGGCTCGATCTTGACCTTTTTCGGGTCGAAGCCCAGCTGCTCCAGGCACCAGACGATTTTCTTGCGATAGCGCTTGTAGCGACGGTTGCCCATCAGGATCGCATCGAGGGCGCGATCCGGGGCGTACCAATAGCGCTTGGCATAGTGCCAGCGCGCCTTGCCGAACAGGCTGATCGGGGCGAACGGGATGGCTACCACGTCGACGTCGGACGGCTTGATGCCTGCCTGCTCCAGGCAGAACTTCGCCGACTCGTAGGGCATGCGGTTCTTCGCATGCTTGTCACGCACGAAGCGCTCTTCTTCGGCGGCGGCAATCAGCTTGCCGTCAATGTACAGGGCCGCGGAAGGGTCATGGCTAAGGGCGCCGGACAGGCCAAGAATCGTCAATGCCAAGGGATTAGCCTCTTCATTCGGTAAAAATGCGCCAGCGGCCTCATGGGCGGGTGGCGGCTAAAGGGCGGGATTATAACGCAAACATGCGCGCAACGCGGCAACCCGTACTGGCCTCATCGCCGGCAAGCCAGCTCCCACAGGAACACCGCTGCCCTCAAGGGAGATGCAGTACTTGCAGGAGCTGGCTTGCCGGCGATGAGGCCAGTACAGGCAGGCAATACTATTCGGCGATGAGCCAGTCCATGCGATAGCTACCGTCCGTCTGCGCCAGCTCCTTGGCCAGCCACGGCAGCAGCTCCTTGAGCTCTTCTTCCAGGCCCCATGGCGGGTTGGCGATGGCCAGGCCCGAGCCATTAAGGCCCTGCGGGCTGTCCTGGTGGTGCACATACAGCTCGACCCGCAGCAATTTTGGCGCGCCAGTGCTGGTCAGGTCCTGGTAGTAACGCGTCAGCGAGCGCTGGTCCTTGATGGGGTACCAGATAGCCGCGACGGTCTGGCGCATGCGGCTGATGGCCTCTTTCATGGAATGGGTGCAGCGCTTGAGCTCATCGGCCTGCTCGAACGGCGGGTCGATCAGCATGATCGCGCGCTTTTCCTGCACCGGTAGCAGGGCCCTGGGCACATGCCAGCCTTCGCCCAGGTGCACGACCACACGCGGGTCTTTTTTCATGTTCTCTTTGAGCAGCGGCCCGTCTTCAGGATGCTTTTCGTTGAGCAGGGCGCGGTCTTGCTGGCGCATCAGGCGGCGAGCCAGCTCGGGCGAACCGGGGTAGTAACGCAGCTCGCCGTCCGCGTTCAGGCGCTTGATGACGCGCAGGTAGTCGGCAGCCATGGCTGGCACATCATCGCGGCCCCACAAGCGGGCGACGCCTTCCAGGTACTCGCCGGTCCGGGTTGCCTGGTCGCCTTGCAGGTCGTACAGACCAAGCCCAGCGTGGGTATCGATGTAGGCAAATGGCTGCTCCTTGCGCGACATCAAGGCGATGAGGCGGGTCAGCACGATGTGCTTGAGGACGTCGGCGTGGTTGCCGGCGTGGAAGGCGTGACGATAGTTCATGGCAACTCCTGCGGGGGTGGCAAGTTTACCTTGCCTTGCAGACGGAGTCAGGTGCAGCAATCAACCGCAAACGCCCTCGCGCCGTTGAGAAGCCATGAAAACCCTCATCGTTCGGAATGAATTCCTGATTCGCTGCGCCCCTGCAAATCCCAAGAATCGAGTCTCCACCAACCAGGAGCAAATGAAATGAAAGCTTCCATCCAATACGATAAAACTCAAAACCGCCTGCACGGCAAACTGGGCCTGGACAATGTGCCTTATACCGCCCAGCTCAAACTCAAGAACCCTGAAGGCGTTACTGAGACACTGGTAGTGCCAAGCTCGAAATCCGACGAATGGGAGGTTGGCCTGGACCGGCATGGCCCTGGCAAGTATGAAGCCCTGATCGTGCCACGTGTGGCCGGTGCGTTCGAACCAACGCGGTGCGAGTTCACCCTGTAAGCAATCATCCGCTACAAACGAGTACGGCCCGAACAACACTGTTGTTCGGGCCGTACTCGTTGCCTACCCAGCACTCATCACTTGTCAGCGTGATACGCCGCGTCTGCCGTCTCGAAGCGCTGCACCATTGCCCTGGAGGGGCTGCCCAGCTTGCTCACCAGAACGATGGCGATGCTCGCCAGCAGGAAGCCCGGGATAATTTCGTACAGGCCCCAGGTATCGATCTGCTTCCACAGGATAACGGTCAGTGCACCCACCACGATACCGGCCAGCGCGCCGTTTCGGGTCATGCCTTTCCACAGCACCGAAATCAGCACCACCGGACCGAAGGCGGCACCGAAGCCAGCCCAGGCGTAGGCCACAAGGCCCAGCACGCGGTTTTCCGGGTTGGCAGCCATGGCGATGGCAATCAGGGCCACGGCCAGCACCATCAGGCGACCGACCCACACCAGCTCGAGCTGCGAAGCGTTCTTGCGCAGGAAGGCCTTGTAGAAGTCTTCGGTCAATGCACTGGAGCACACCAGCAACTGGCAGCTCAGGGTGCTCATTACCGCCGCAAGAATGGCCGACAGCAGTACGCCGGCGACCCATGGGTTGAACAGGATCTTGGCCAGCTCTATGAACACACGCTCATGGTTCTCGGTGACCGGGCCCGCCAGGTCAGGGTTGGCCGAGAAGTAGGCGATGCCGAAGAAGCCCACGGCGCAGGTACCGGCCAGGCACAGGATCATCCAGGTCATGGAGATGCGGCGAGCCTTGGCGATCGACTTCACCGAATCGGCGGCCATGAAGCGCGCCAGGATGTGCGGCTGGCCAAAGTAGCCCAGGCCCCAGCCCATCAGCGAGATGATGCCGATGAAGGTAGCACCTTTGAACATGTCGAAATTGGCTGGGTTCACCGCCTCGATGGCAGCAAAGGTGGTGTCGAAACCGCCCGTGGAAATCAGCACGATCACCGGGGTCAGGATGAGCGCGAAGATCATCAGCGAAGCCTGAACCGTATCAGTCCAGCTCACCGCCAGGAAACCACCGACGAAGGTGTAGGCGATGGTCGCTGCGGCGCCAGCCCACAGGGCAGTCTCGTAAGACATGCCAAAGGTGCTTTCGAACAGGCGGGCACCGGCAACGATGCCAGAAGCGCAGTAGATGGTGAAGAACACCAGGATGACGATCGCCGAAATAATCCGCAGCAGGCCGCTATTGTCTTCGAATCGGCTGGAGAAGTAGTCCGGCAGAGTCAGCGCATCGCCGTTGTGCTCGGTCTGGACACGCAACCGGCCAGCGACGAACAGCCAGTTCAGGTAAGCACCAACGGTCAAACCGATGGCGATCCAGGCCTCGGACAGGCCCGAAAAGTAGATGGCGCCCGGCAGGCCCATCAGCAGCCAGCCGCTCATGTCGGATGCCCCGGCAGACAGCGCTGTAACAACGCTACCCAGGCTGCGACCACCCAGAATGTAATCGGAAAGGTTGTTGGTGGCGCGATAGGCGGCGAAGCCGATCAGTACCATTGCTGCGATGTAGACCACGAAAGTGATCGTAAGTGGATTGCCCATGCGTGTGCCCTGGCGTTTGTTTTTATCTCATGCACAACCATAGTCGTGACGGTTGCACCCAGGCGGCGAATCCTATGCAACAACGCAAAGCAGGTGCAACCATTTTTCATTTGGAAGTTGCACCCGCTCGTCAATATTCCGTAGGAGGCACTTTTTTGCTCCTTTTTGGAGCATCACAGGGGTTTTTCATAAGAAAACTCACCCTTAAAGCCCTTATTGAAGGGCATGGAAATGTCTGTCAGACGAGTTGCACCTATAGCGCCAAAAAATGCGGTTGCACCTGGTTGCACCCGAATTGTCCTACAGCTACTCTTGGCGCCAGCTTAGGCCACAGCCGTGGCAATAACGAGGATAAGAAATGGCGACTACCACCCTTGGGGTCAAACTCGACGACCCGACCCGTGAGCGACTCAAAGCAGCTGCGCAGTCCATTGACCGCACGCCGCACTGGTTGATCAAGCAAGCGATCTTCAATTATCTGGAGAAGCTTGAGGGTGGTGCCACCCTGACCGAACTTAACGGCCATGTCGGCAACCTTGTCGACGATGCCGGTGAGATCCCGGCCGACCACAGCCACCAGTGCTTCCTCGAATTTGCCGAGAGCATCCTGCCGCAGTCGGTACTTCGCGCGGCAATCACCGCCGCCTACCGCCGCCCCGAGCAAGAGGTGGTGCCGATGCTGCTGGAACAGGCGCGCCTGAGCGCACCGCTGGCCGAAGCCACCAACAAGCTGGCCGCCGGCATTGCCGAAAAACTGCGTAATCAGAAGAGTGCTGGCGGTCGCGCCGGCATCGTCCAGGGCCTGCTGCAGGAGTTCTCGCTGTCGTCCCAGGAGGGCGTGGCGCTGATGTGCCTGGCCGAAGCCCTGCTGCGCATCCCCGACAAGGGCACCCGCGATGCGCTGATCCGCGACAAGATAAGCACCGGCAACTGGCAGCCGCACCTGGGCAACAGCCCGTCGCTGTTCGTCAACGCCGCCACCTGGGGCCTGCTGCTGACCGGCAAGCTGGTCAGCACCCACAACGAATCCGGCCTCACCTCCTCGCTCACCCGCATCATCGGCAAGAGCGGCGAGCCGATGATCCGCAAGGGCGTCGACATGGCCATGCGCCTGATGGGCGAGCAGTTCGTCACCGGTGAGACCATTGCCGAAGCCCTGGCCAACGCCAGCCGCTTCGAGGCCAAGGGTTTCCGCTATTCCTACGACATGCTCGGCGAAGCCGCACTGACCGAGCACGACGCGCAAAAGTACCTGGCCTCCTACGAGCAAGCCATCCACTCGATCGGCAAGGCCTCCCATGGCCGCGGCATCTATGAAGGCCCGGGCATCTCCATCAAACTGTCGGCACTGCACCCGCGCTACAGCCGCGCCCAGTACGAGCGCGTGATGGAAGAGCTGTACCCGCGCCTGCTGTCGCTGACCCTGCTGGCCAAGCAGTACGACATCGGCCTGAACATCGACGCCGAAGAAGCCGACCGCCTGGAGCTGTCGCTCGACCTGCTCGAGCGCCTGTGCTTCGAGCCGTCGTTGGCGGGCTGGAACGGTATCGGTTTCGTTATCCAGGCCTACCAGAAGCGCTGCCCGTACGTGATCGACTACGTCATCGACCTGGCCAAGCGCAGCCGCCACCGCCTGATGATCCGCCTGGTAAAAGGCGCCTACTGGGACAGCGAGATCAAGCGCGCCCAGGTCGAAGGCCTGGAAGGCTACCCGGTCTATACCCGCAAGGTGTACACCGACGTTTCCTACGTCGCCTGCGCCCGCAAGCTACTGGCCGTACCAGAAGCCATCTACCCGCAGTTCGCCACCCACAACGCCCACACCCTGTCGGCCATTTACCACATTGCCGGGCAGAACTACTACCCGGGCCAATACGAGTTCCAATGCCTGCACGGCATGGGCGAGCCGCTGTACGAGCAAGTGGTCGGCAAGATTGCCGATGGCAAGCTGAATCGCCCGTGCCGGGTCTATGCGCCGGTTGGTACCCACGAGACGCTGCTGGCCTACCTGGTACGCCGCCTGCTGGAAAACGGCGCCAACACCTCGTTCGTCAACCGCATCGCCGACCACTCGATCTCCATTCAGGAACTGGTCGCCGACCCGGTCGCCAGCATCGAGCGCATGGGCACCCAGGAAGGCAACATCGGCCTGCCACACCCGCGTATCCCGTTGCCGCGCGACCTGTATGGCACTGAGCGGGCCAACTCGGCCGGCATCGACATGGCCAACGAGCACCGCCTGGCGTCACTGTCCTGCGCCATGCTGGCCACCGCTCACAACGACTGGAAGGCCGCCCCGATGCTGGCCTGCGCCGCCAGTGAAAGCGCTGCCGCGCCGGTACTGAACCCAGCGGATCACCGCGACGTGGTCGGCCATGTACAGGAAGCCACCGTTGCCGACGTGGACAACGCCATCCAGTGCGCTTTGAACGCCGCGCCGATCTGGCAGGCCACCCCACCCGCCGAGCGCGCGGCCATTCTGGAACGCACCGCCGACCTGATGGAGGCCGAAATCCAGCCGCTGATGGGTCTGCTCATCCGCGAAGCCGGCAAGACCTTCGCCAACGCCATCGCTGAAGTGCGTGAAGCCGTGGACTTCCTGCGCTACTACGCCGTGCAGGCACGCAACGATTTCAGCAACGACGCCCACCGCCCCCTGGGCCCAGTGGTGTGCATCAGCCCATGGAACTTCCCGCTGGCGATCTTTACCGGCCAGGTAGCTGCGGCCCTGGCTGCCGGCAACCCGGTGCTGGCGAAGCCCGCCGAGCAAACCCCGCTGATCGCCGCCCAGGCCGTGCGCCTGCTGCTGGAAGCCGGCATCCCCGAGGGCGTGCTGCAACTGCTGCCGGGCCGCGGCGAAACCGTCGGCGCCGGCCTGGTGGGTGACGAGCGCGTTAAAGGCGTAATGTTCACCGGCTCCACCGAGGTTGCCCGCCTGCTGCAGCGCAACGTCGCCGGCCGCCTGGACAACCAGGGCCGCCCGATCCCGCTGATTGCCGAAACCGGCGGCCAGAACGCGATGATCGTCGACTCCTCGGCGCTGACCGAGCAGGTGGTGATCGACGTGGTGTCCTCGGCCTTCGACAGTGCCGGCCAGCGTTGCTCGGCCCTGCGCGTGCTGTGCCTGCAGGAAGACTCCGCCGACCGCGTAATCGAAATGCTCAAGGGCGCCATGGCCGAAAGCCGTCTGGGCTGCCCGGACCGCCTGGCCGTGGACATTGGCCCGGTGATCGACGCCGAAGCCAAGGCCGGCATCGAGAAGCACATCCAGGGCATGCGCGAGAAAGGCCGCGCGGTCTATCAGGTGGCCATTGCCGACGCGACCGAGGTCAAACGTGGCACCTTCGTGATGCCGACCCTGATCGAGCTGGAAAGCTTCGACGAACTGAAGCGTGAAATCTTCGGCCCGGTGCTGCACGTGGTGCGTTACAACCGCCGCAACCTGGACCAACTGATCGAGCAGATCAACAACTCCGGCTACGGCCTGACCCTCGGCGTGCATACCCGCATCGACGAGACCATCGCCAAGGTGGTGGAAACCGCCAACGCCGGCAACATGTACGTCAACCGCAACATTGTGGGTGCAGTGGTGGGCGTGCAGCCGTTCGGTGGTGAAGGCCTGTCTGGCACCGGCCCGAAAGCCGGCGGCCCACTGTACCTGTACCGCCTGTTGTCGACCCGCCCGGCCGATGCCATTGGCCGCTACTTCCAGCAGCAGGACGGCGAAGGCAAGCCAGACCGCACCCTGCACGAACAGCTGGTCAAGCCGCTGCACGGCCTGAAGGCCTGGGCCCAGAGCAACCAACTGGCCGACCTGGCTGCGCTCTGTGACCAGTTCGCCAGCCAGTCGCAGAGCGGCATCGCCCGCCTGCTGCCAGGCCCGACCGGCGAGCGCAACAGCTACACCATCCTGCCGCGTGAGCACGTGCTGTGCCTGGCCGACAACGAGGCTGACCTGCTGGCGCAGTTGGCCGCCGTACTGGCCGTCGGCAGCTCGGCGGTGTGGGCAGACAGCGAGCCTGGCAAAGCCCTGCGTGCCCGCCTGCCGCGTGAGCTGCAGGCCAAGGTGAAGCTGGTGGCAGACTGGAACAAGGATGAAGTGGCGTTCGACGCCGTGATTCACCATGGCGATTCGGACCAGCTGCGCAGCGTCTGCCAGCAGGTGGCCAAGCGTGCTGGTGCCATCGTCGGTGTGCACGGGCTGTCCAGCGGGGATCACCAGATTGCGCTGGAGCGGTTGGTGATTGAGCGGGCGGTGAGTGTGAACACTGCTGCTGCCGGCGGTAATGCCAGCTTGATGACCATTGGCTGAGGCTGAGGGTTGTTGAAAGTAAAGGGAGAGCTTCGGCTCTCCCTTTTTTATGGGGGTTTGTTTGAGATTGGGTTGGGCTGACAGGTGCTCGCCACAACATTTTCTGCGCGTGTGAGACCGAGCGCCGCCCGCGCGGCGCATCGCGACGCAAGGCCGCTCCCACATCTGTTTCGGGCCAGTCTCTCCTGTGCCTATGGCGCGCGCACCCTGGGTGCATGGCTGGAGATCGATAAAGAGCGACTGCGCCCACTTCAATACCGCATGGAACAAACAAGGCGGACAGCGGTGGCCTCACAGAATGGACTGGCCCGGAACAAATGTGGGAGCGGCCTTGCGTCGCGATGCGCCGCGCGGGCGGCGCTCGGTCTTGCAGGCGCAGAAAATGTTGTGACTAACACCTGGCCGCCTTCACGCAACCGGAAGGCAAGCCCTCACTGCTTCATGCCCAACTCGGCATCATCCATCAGTGCCTTTGCCATGGCACTCAGGTAATGGGCAGCCCATATCATCATTGGCTTCTCATCCATCAGCCCGGTAATGGTCAGTTCGCGCACATAGCCCATCAATTCCGACGACTGCTCGCGGGCATCCCTGCACGGGATACCGGGCTCGATGCGGAACAATCGATGCGTGCGGTTTTCGCCTTGGTAGAAAGTTGTCTTGCCGACGGTGAACTGGGTGTCTTCTGTTGTCATTGTTCAATCCCCTGATAATTCTCGACTGCCTGGCCTGGCCCTTTCGCGGGTTTACCCGCGAAGAGGCCAGCCCAGGCAACACATTACGCAGCCTCAATGCACAGGCCTGGCCTCAGCGGGCATCTGCACCTGAACCAATGCAGACTCAAGCAAAGCCCGCAGCGCCTCCAGTTCATGCATCGTGGTCATCATCAGGATCGAAGCCGGCGACCTGGGCTGCAGCTGTATGGCGTGGTGCACCACGGTTGCGGCACACAGCGCGTGATCCGTGGCCTGGATCAGGGTGTCTTCAAGGGAATGGGCGTTAAGGGGTGGATCGGGGACTATCTTCAGCATCATGGTTCACCTAGTGATAAAGACCACTACACACCTGCTGTCAAACAAGAGGGTGGCAGCTGTACATGGGTTGACAGACCGGTAGGCAAACCAAAACCCGGCGCACACGAAGTGCCCCATGCACAGCTGCCATAAAGGCAAAGCGATGCGGTTTGACCTAAGCGGCCTGTCAAAGCCGGTCACTGATTTGGCAGCGACCACCCGAGACTAGGGCCCGATCCAGAGCACCGCAATGGCTTGAAGGGGGTTGGGAGTATGTTTGGGAAATGGACTACATGGAATAGGTGAAAACCTAAAATGATCTGCCGAAACTGGCCGGAATGCGGTGAGGCTGGAAGGTGTTCGCTCACCTTTTGCAGCGCCTGTGAAATCGCGCGCCGCCCGCGCGGCGCATCGCGACGCAAGGCCGCTCCCACATCTGTTTCGGGCCAGTCTCTCCTGTGCCTATGGCGCGCGCACCCTGGGTGCATGGCTGGAGATCGATAAAGAGCGACTGCACCCCCTTCAATACCGCATGGAACAACCAAGGCGGACAGCGGTGGCCTTACAGGATGGATTGGCCCGAAACAAATGTGGGAGCGGCCTTGCGTCGCGATGCGCCGCGCGGGCGGCGCTCGGTCTTGCAGGCGCAGAAAAAATCAAGGCAAGCACCTGTATGCCCCACCCGTTCTAAACCCATATCACCCAAACCTATTAACCTCCCCCCACCCCACCCGATTCCCTACACTCGCAGCATCCCGCCTCAGGACCGCCCCCATGCCCGAGACCCTGCTCAGCCCCCGCAACCTGGCCTTTGAGCTCTACGAAGTGCTCGACGCCCAAGCCCTCACCCAGCGCCCGCGCTTTGCCGAGCACAGCCGCGAAACCTTCGACGCGGCACTGGCTACCGCCCGCATCATCGCCGAAAAGTACTTCGCCCCGCACAACCGCAAGGCCGACGAAAACGAGCCGCGCTACGTGGACGGCCGCGCTGAACTGATCCCCGAGGTCAAGCCTGCCGTCGACGCATTCCTCGAAGCCGGCTTCCTCAACGCCAACCGGGACTTCGAGTTCGGCGGCATGCAGCTGCCCAGCCTGGTTTCGCAGGCCTGCTTCGCTCACTTCCAGGCTGCCAACGCCGGCACCACGGCCTACCCGTTCCTGACCATGGGCGCAGCCAACCTGATCGAAAGTTTCGGCACAGAGGAACAGAAGCGTCTGTTCCTGCAGCCAATGATCGAGGGCCGCTACTTCGGCACCATGGCGCTGACCGAGCCCCACGCTGGCTCGTCTCTGGCCGACATCCGCACCCGTGCCGAACCTGCGGGCGACGGCAGCTACCGGCTCAAGGGCAACAAAATCTTCATCTCCGGTGGCGACCACGAACTGTCGGAAAACATCGTGCACATGGTGCTGGCAAAGCTGCCGGACGCACCGCCCGGGGTGAAAGGCATCTCGCTGTTCATCGTGCCCAAGTACAACGTCAACCCCGACGGCAGCCGTGGCCCGCGCAACGACGTGCTGCTGGCCGGGCTGTTCCACAAGATGGGCTGGCGCGGTACCACCTCCACCGCGCTGAACTTCGGCGACAACGACCAGTGCGTCGGCTACCTGGTCGGCCAGCCGCACCAAGGCCTGGCCTGCATGTTCCAGATGATGAACGAGGCGCGTATCGGCGTTGGCATGGGCGCGGTGATGCTCGGATACGCCGGCTACCTGTATTCGCTGGAATATGCCCGCCAACGGCCGCAAGGCCGGATGCCGGACAACAAAGACCCGCTCAGCCCGGCGGTGCCGATCATCGCGCACACCGATGTGAAACGTATGCTGCTGGCACAGAAGGCGTACGTGGAAGGCGCCTTCGACCTGGGCCTTTACGCCGCGCGCCTGTTCGACGATACCCACACCGCCGATGACGAAACGTCCCGCACACAAGCGCAGGCGCTGCTCGACCTGCTGACCCCGATCGTCAAGTCGTGGCCCTCGACGTTCTGCCTCAAGGCCAACGAACTGGCGATCCAGATTCTCGGTGGCCACGGCTATACCCGCGAATACCCGGTGGAACAGTACTACCGCGACAATCGCCTGAACCCGATCCACGAGGGCACCGAAGGCATCCAGTCGCTCGACTTGCTCGGCCGCAAGCTGGCACAGAACCATGGTGCCGGCCTCAAGCAACTGATCCGCCTGATCGCCACCACCGGCGAACGTGCAAGCCACCACCCCAAACTCGACCCACTGCGCCAGCCACTGGAGCAACTGGTCAACCGCCTGCAGGGCGTGACACTGGCCCTGCTCGGCGACATGGCCCAAGGCGAAGTCGCTGGTGCCTTGGCAAATTCGGCCTTGTACCTCAAGGCCTTCGGCCATTGCGTGATCGGCTGGCGCTGGTTGGAACAGGCCATTCACGCCGAGCTTGGCCTGCAGAAAGGTCGCCCTGCCGATCGCGACTTCTATCAGGGCAAGCTGCAGGCCGCGCGTTATTTCCTGACCTGGGAAGTACCGGGCTGCCATAATGAGCTGGCATTGCTAGAGGCGCGCGACAACACTTGCCTCACCATGCAGGACGAGTGGTTCTAAGGGGGAGCCACCGTGTACACGGAGGCTTTTGCATGTTCGATTCCAGCGCCCTGCTGCGCCAGCGCTTTGCCGCGCTGCGCAGTACGGCCGAGTTGTTTTCCCTGCGCCATGTGAAACAGTCGCACCAGGCGCTGTCGGTTCGCCGCAATGTTGCCGAACCGCCGCTCTTCAGCCAGGACGAAGGCGCCATGCTCACCGCGCGGGTCAATGGCGTGGAGGCCTATGCGGCCACCGCCGACCTCTCCAAGGCTGGCCTGCAACGCGCATTGGAACAAGCCGAGGCGCTGGCCCGGCAGATTGCCCGACACAGCCTGCTGGACCTGCGCAACCAGCCGGTGACCAGCGCACGCCACGACCATATCTCGCCCAACTTCGACCAGCCCGTCCCCTCCCTCGCCGACTGCCTTGGCCTGCTCGCCGCCGAATCGGCCAGCGTGCCCAAAGACAGCCGTCTTGTGGACTGGCAGGCCAGTCTGGGCCTGAGCCTGGTGGAGCAAACCTACCTGAACTCCGCGGGCGCCGAACTGCGCCACGCACAGCGTTTCCTGTTCCCGGGGCTGGGCGTAACCGCCAGCGATGGCCAGGACAGCCAGAGCCGCAGCCTGGGCCGCGACAACTTCGGCCAGCAGGGCGGTTTCGAAATCATCGAGCGCTGCGGGCTGGTCGGCGCCGCCCGGCGGGTGGCCGACGAGGCACTGCAACTGCTGCTGGCCCCCAACACCCCCAGCGGCCCGCGCGACCTGCTGCTGATGCCCGACCAGATGATGCTGCAGATCCACGAGTCCATCGGCCACCCGCTGGAAATGGACCGCATCCTTGGCGACGAGCGCAACTACGCGGGCACCAGCTTCGTCAAAGCCAGCGACTTCGGCCACCTGCAGTACGGCTCCCGTCTGTTGAACGTGACCTTCGACCCGACCATCGGCGAAGAACTGGCCAGCTACAGCTTTGATGATGACGGCACCCTGGCCAGCAAGCAGTTCCTGATCCGCGACGGCTTGCTGCTGCGCCCACTGGGCGGCGCGCTGTCGCAGTTCCGCTCAGGCCTGGACGGCGTGGCCAACAGCCGCGCCTGTGGCTGGAACCGTGCGCCGATCGACCGTATGGCCAACCTCAACATCGAGCCGGGTGACCAGAGCCTGCACCAGCTGATCCAGGGCATCGAGCACGGCATCCTGATGCGTACCAACCGCTCCTGGTCCATCGACGATGCGCGCAACAAGTTCCAGTTTGGCTGTGAATGGGGCCAGTTGATTGAAAACGGCGAGCTCAAAGGCATCGTCAAAAACCCCAACTACCGTGGCATCTCCGCGCAGTTCTGGCGCAACCTGTCGGCGGTCGGCGACCGCAGTACCTTCCAGGTGCTGGGCACGCCCAACTGCGGCAAGGGCGAACCCAACCAGGTGGTGCGGGTCGGCCACGCATCGCCGGCCTGTGTGTTCCGCCAGATCGATGTATTCGGAGGAGACGCCTGATGAAGCATGCTTTCGAAACCTTGGTTGCGGATGTGCGCGCCGCCCTGCAAGCAGGCGAGCAGTTCACCCTCGGCTACAGCGCAGAACAGTCGCAATTCGTGCGCTTCAATCACGCCAAGGTTCGCCAGGCCGGTGAAGTGAGCCAGGCCAGCGCGCAGCTGCGGCTGGTGCGCGATGGGCGCCAGGCGGAACAGCAGGTGACCTTGAGTGGCGACGTGCAACTGGATCGCCAGCGCCTGAGCGATGCGCTTGAGCAGCTGCGCCAGACCTTGCCGCTGCTGGCCCTCGACCCTTACCTGCGCCTGGACCAAAGCGCCTGGCACAGCCACAGCCAGCAGGAACACCCCCTGCCCGCACTGGACGAAGTACTGGCCCTGCTCGACCGTGAAGCTGGCGACCTGGACCTGGTCGGCATCTACGCCGCCGGCCCGATCTGCCGGGGCTTTGCCAGTTCCTTCGGGGCCTTTGGCTGGCACCAGGCCAACAGCTTCAACTTTGACTGGAGCCTGTTCCACGAAAACGGCCAGGCGGTGAAGGCCAACTGTGCCGGCCAGCTGTGGAGCGCCGACGACTTCATCGCACGCTTGCGCCAGGCACGTGAACAACTGGGATTCCTAGGTCGCACGGCGGTCACCCTCAAGCCCGGCAGCTACCGCGCCTACCTGGCGCCTGCGGCCATGGACGAAATTGCCGGCATGCTGTGCTGGGGCGGGTTTTCCGCGCAGGCCCTCGCCACCGGCAACAGCGCCTTGCAGCGCCTGTACAACGGCGATGCACGGTTAAGCGCGCTGGTGAGCTTCACCGAACAGGTCAGCGGCTCGCTGAGCCCGGCGTTTTCCGATGAAGGAGCGCCACGCCTGGATGTGCCGTTGATCCAGCAAGGCGCAGCGCTGCAACGCTTGGTCAGTGCGCGCAGTGCGGCCGAGTTCGAACTGCAGGCCAACGGTGCCGACAGCTACGAGTCGCCCTGCGCGCTCAGCCTGGCGCCTGGCAACCTGGCCAGCGAACAGATCCTTGAGCGGCTAGGCACCGGGCTGTACATCAGCAACCTGTGGTACCTGAACTACTCTGACCTGCCGGCAGCGCGGATGACCGGGCTGACCCGCTTCGCGACCTTCTGGGTGGAAAACGGGCAGATCCAGGGGCCGGTGAGCACCATGCGCTTCGATGACAGCCTGTACAGCCTGCTGGGTAGCCAGCTGGAGGACCTGACCCGGGAGCGCGAGATGATCTTGTCGACCAGCACCTATGGGCAGCGCAGCACCGGGTCGAGTCATTTACCCGGCGCACTGGTCAAAGGCCTGACCCTGACATTGTGATTGGCATTACCGACCCTTTCGCGGGGCAAGCCCGCTTTCACAGAGATCTCACCACATCAGAGGGCAGTGGAGATTTTGTGGGAGCGGGCTTGCCCCGCGAAGAGGCCGGCACAGACAAAAGAGGACGTCATGCCTGAGCGCACCCCGCTGGACCCCGTCACCGCCCGCTGGATCCCCTGGGTGGTAGCCATCGCTTTCTTCATGCAATCCCTGGACGGCACCATCCTCAACACTGCGCTGCCGGCCATGGCCCGTTCACTCGCTGAAGACCCGCTGCGCATGCAGGGTGTGATCATCGCCTACATGCTCACGGTGGCCCTGCTGATCCCCGCCTCGGGCTGGATTGCAGACCGCTTTGGCACCAAGCGCATCTTCTTCAGCGCCATCTTGCTGTTCAGCTTCGGCTCGCTGCTGTGCGCCGCCGCCAACAGCCTCGGTTTTCTGATCTTCGCCCGCGTCGTGCAGGGCCTGGGCGGTGCGCTGATGCTGCCGGTCGGGCGGCTGGTGGTGCTGCGCGCCTACCCGCGCAGCGAGCTGGTGCGGATCATGAGCTTCATCACCATCCCAGGCCTGCTCGGGCCATTGCTAGGGCCAACCGTCGGCGGCTGGCTGGTGGAAATCCTCAGCTGGCACTGGATCTTCCTGCTCAACCTGCCAGTAGGGCTGATCGGCTGCATTGCCGTGTGGAAGTTCATCCCGGACCTGCGCGGCGCGGAACGAACCTCGTTCGACGGCCCTGGATTCCTGCTGTTTGGCGCAGCCATGGTACTCATCACCATCGCCATGGAAGGCCTGGGCGAATTGCACCTGCCGCACCTGCGGGTGATGTTGCTGCTGTTCGCCGGCATGGCCTGCCTGGCCGCCTACTGGCTGCGTGCCGGGCGCGACCCCGAGCCGCTGTTCTCGCCCAGCCTGTTCCGCGTGCGCACCTTCGCCATCGGGATCCTCGGCAACCTGTTCGCTCGCCTGGGTAGCGGCGCCCTGCCGTTCCTCGTGCCGTTGCTGCTGCAGGTGGCGCTGGGCTACTCGCCGGCGCAGGCCGGCATGAGCATGATCCCGCTGGCAGCGGCGGCCATGCTGGCCAAGTCGATTGCCCGGCCGCTGATCGAACGGTTCGGTTATCGCATCATTCTCACTGGCAACACATTGCTGCTGGGGGTGCTGCTGGCAAGCCTGGGGTTGGTGGACGAGCAGACGCCCTATTGGCTGCTGCTGGTCCAACTTGGCCTTCTGGGCGCGGTGAACTCCATGCAGTTCACCGCGATGAATACGGTGACCCTGATCGACCTCGACGACGCCAGCGCCAGCAGTGGCAACAGCCTGCTGTCAGTAGTCGCACAGTTGGCGCTGAGCTTGGGCGTAGCCTGTGCCGGCGCCCTGCTGGGCGGCTTTACCGCGGCGGGCAGTGCCGAAGGCGTGGAGACCACCCTCGGCGCCTTCCAGCTGACGTTTGTCACCATTGGCATAATGGCGATGCTGGCGGCAGCGATCTTCCTGCAACTGGCGCCGACGGACGGAAGGCGTGCCCGTCGTCCGGAACAACACATGGAACCGTAGGGCGAATGGCCACGAGGCTGGTAGACTGTGCGGCATTTTTTCGCTTCGCAACGCAGGCCCGCCTCGTGACCACCGAATCCACCGCCTTTGCCACTTTGCCGTTGTCCGCCGCCATGCTGGCGAACCTGGACGCCCTCGGCTATGCCTCGATGACGCCGATCCAGGCCCAGAGCCTGCCCGTCATCCTCAAGGGTCAGGACCTGATCGCCCAGGCCAAGACCGGCAGCGGCAAGACCGCCGCCTTCGGCATCGGCCTGCTCAACCCGATCAACCCGCGCTACTTCGGCTGCCAGGCGCTGGTGCTGTGCCCTACCCGCGAGCTCGCCGACCAGGTGGCCAAAGAGCTGCGCCGCCTGGCCCGCGCCGAGGACAACATCAAGATCCTGACCCTGTGCGGTGGCGTTTCGCTGGGCCCGCAGATCGCTTCGCTGGAGCACGGTGCGCACATCATCGTCGGCACCCCGGGGCGCATCCAGCAGCACCTGGACAAAGGCACCCTGGTGCTCGACGGCCTGAACACGCTGGTGCTGGACGAAGCCGACCGCATGCTCGACATGGGTTTCTTCGACGCCATCGCCAGCATCATCGGCAAGACCCCATCGCGCCGCCAGACCCTGCTGTTCTCGGCCACCTACCCGTCCGGCATCAAGCAGCTGGCCGCCGACTTCATGCGCAACCCGCAACAGGTCAAGGTCGAGAGCCTGCACACCGACAACCAGATCGAACAGAGCTTCATCGAGATCGACCCACAGCACCGCCTTGAAGCCGTCACCCGTGTGCTCGGCCACTACCGCCCGCAATCCTGCGTGGCGTTCTGCTTCACCAAGCAGCAGTGCGAGGACGTGGTTGCCCACCTGACGGCCAAGGGCATCGTCGCCCAAGCCTTGCACGGTGACCTGGAGCAGCGCGACCGTGACCAGGTACTGGCCATGTTCGCCAACCGCAGCAGCTCGGTGCTGGTGGCCACCGACGTGGCCGCACGCGGCCTGGACATCGATGGCCTGGACATGGTCATTAACGTGGAACTGGCGCGTGATGCAGAAATCCACGTGCACCGCGTGGGCCGTACAGGCCGTGCCGGCGAGAAAGGTGTTGCGGTCAGCCTGGTGGCGCCAGCCGAAGGCCACCGTGCCCAGGCCATCGAAGACCTGCAGAAAAGCCCGCTGCGCTGGGACTCGCTGGACAGCTTGAAGAACAAGGGCGGTGAACCGCTGCTGCCCGTGATGACCACGCTGTGCATTGCCGCAGGCCGCAAGGACAAACTGCGCCCTGGGGATATTCTTGGTGCGCTGACCGGTGATGCCGGCATCCCGGGCAAGCAGGTGGGCAAGATTGCCATCTTCGACTTCCAGGCGTTTGTTGCCGTCGAGCGCGCCCTGGCCAAGCAGGCCATGCAGCGGCTGAACAGCGGCAAGATCAAGGGCCGCGCCCTGAAAGTCCGTATTCTCTAAAATTCGGCAAGGTCCCTGTGGGCGCTCCGATTAACCCGCTTCCACAGGGTTCAGCATTTCAAATCTGAAGGTTCATACCGTGCACTCCACCGACGTGATCATCCTCGGCGCCGGCGCCGCAGGCCTGATGTGCGCCCAGCTCAGCGCCCGCCGTGGTCGCCGGGTGCTGCTGCTCGACCACGCCAACAAGCCCGGCAAAAAAATTCTCATGTCCGGCGGCGGCCGCTGCAATTTCACCAACATGTACACCGAGCCAGCCAACTTTCTGTCGCACAACGCGCACTTCTGCAAGTCGGCCCTGGCCCGCTACACCCAGTGGGACTTCATCGAACTGGTGTGCAAGCATGGCGTTGCGTATCACGAGAAGAAACTCGGCCAGCTGTTCTGCGACAACAAGGCCAGCGACATCCTCGACATGCTGCTGGCCGAATGCGACGAGGCCGGCGCCGAGATCCGCATGCACACCAGCATCGAACACATCGAGAAGACCGAAAGCGGCTACCTGCTGCAGACCAGCGGCGGCCAGTTCGCCTGCCAGTCACTGGTGATCGCCACCGGCGGCCTGTCGATCCCGACCCTGGGCGCCACCGGCTTCGGCTACCAGGTGGCGCGCCAGTTTGGCCACACCCTGCTGCCAACCCGCGCCGGGCTGGTGCCGTTCACCATCACCGAGCCCCAACTCAAGGCACTGTGCACCGAGTTGTCCGGCACCTCGCTGGACTGCACCGCCAGCTGCAACGGCACCAGCTTCCGCGAGAACCTGCTGTTCACCCACCGCGGGCTGAGCGGCCCGGCGATCTTGCAGATTTCGTCGTTCTGGGAAGCCGGTGACACGGTCGAGATCAACCTGCTGCCGGACCGCGATGCGCTGACCTGGCTGCAACAGATGCAGGCCGAACGTGCCAATGCCGAGCTGAAGACCGTGCTGGGCGAGGTATTCACCCGCAAGCTGGCCAACCTGCTGGCCGAGCAATGGTTCGAGTCCAGGCCGATGAAGCAGTACACCCCTGCGGAACTGGCACAGATCGCAGAAAAACTGGCGAACTGGCAAGTGGTGCCGGCCGGCACCGAAGGCTACCGCACCGCCGAAGTGACCCTGGGCGGCGTGGATACCCGCGAGGTGTCGTCCAAGACCATGGAATCGCTGAAAAGCCCCGGGCTGTATTTCATCGGGGAAGTGCTGGATGTCACTGGCCACCTGGGTGGCTTCAACTTCCAGTGGGCGTGGGCGTCGGCCAACGCCGCAGCGCAGTTCGTGTAGAGTAGAATCCATTCAGCAGCACGGAACGCTTCTTGCTGGCCCGTGCTTGGAGCCGTTACTGGGGCCGCCGCGCGCCCCAATAACCGGCCCTGAAAGGTATTCTTCTGATCACTGCCTAGCAGGCCATCATGTCATCGAGCTCGTTCCGTCAGTCACTGCGTCGCCTGTGGGGCCAAGACAAGTTCAGCTACAGCATCCGGGTCACCATCGCCCTCACCGGCAGCCTGGCCCTGTGCTGGTACCAGAACGAGATGGCCCTGCTGATTCCGCTGTTCCTCGGCATTATCGCCAGCGCCCTGGCCGAAACCGACGATAGCTGGCAGGGCCGCCTCAGCGCCCTGGCCGTTACATTGGTGTGTTTCGCCATCGCTGCACTGGCGGTCGAGTTGCTGTTTCCCTACCCCTGGATCTTTGCCGTCGCCCTGGCCTTGGCGGCGTTTGGCCTGACCATGCTCGGCGCCTTGGGCGAGCGCTATGGTGCGATTGCCTCGGCGACACTGATCACGGCGGTTTACACCATGATCGGGGTGGACCAGCGCGGCGGCCAAGTCACGGACTTCTGGCACGAACCGCTGCTGCTGGTGGCTGGGGCGGCCTGGTACGGGCTGCTTTCGGTACTGTGGCAGGCACTGTTTTCCAACCAGCCTGTGCAGCAGAGCCTGGCCAAGCTGTTCTTCGAACTGGGCAGTTACCTCAAGCTCAAGGCCAGCCTGTTCGAGCCCATCCGCACCCTCGACGTCGAGGCCAGGCGCCTGGAGCTGGCCCAGCAGAACGGCAAGGTGGTGGCAGCGCTCAACGCAGCCAAGGAGATCATCCTGCACCGGGTGGGCAACAGCCAGCCAAACTCCAAGGTCAGCCGCTACCTGAAGCTGTACTTCCTGGCCCAGGACATTCACGAGCGGGTCAGTGCCTCGCACTACCCCTACAACGGCCTGACCGAGGCGTTTTTCCACAGCGACGTGATGTTCCGCTGCCAGCGCCTGCTGCGTAAACAAGGCTCGTCCTGCCAGGAGCTGGCCCGCTCGATCCGCCTGCGCCAGCCGTTTGTGCTGGCCAGTGGTTACCCAGAAGCCCTCGAAGACCTCAACGCTTCGCTGGAGCACCTGCGCCTCCAGAACAACCCGGCCTGGCGCAGCCTTTTGCGCTCGCTGCGGGCACTGGCCGCCAACCTGGCAACACTGGACCGCCTGCTGAGCGCCGCCAGCAACCCGGACAGCCTGGCCGATGCCAGCGACAGCAGCCTGCTCGACCGCTCGCCACGCTCGCTGAAAGACGTATGGACACGCCTGCGCACCCAGCTCACGCCGACCTCGCTGTTGTTCCGCCATGCCCTGCGCCTGCCGCTGGCGCTGTCGATCGGCTACGGCATGGTGCACCTGATTCACCCGACCCAGGGCTACTGGATCATCCTGACCACGCTGTTCGTGTGCCAGCCAAACTACGGGGCAACCCGGCGCAAACTGGTGCAGCGAATTTTCGGCACTGCCGTCGGCCTGACAGTGGGCTGGGCCCTGTTCGACCTGTTCCCCAACCCGGTCATCCAGTCTTTGTTCGCCGTGGTCGCCGGGGTGGTGTTCTTCGTCAACCGCACCACCCGCTACACCTTGGCCACGGCCGCGATCACCTTGATGGTGCTGTTCTGCTTCAATCAGATCGGCGATGGCTATGGGCTGTTCCTGCCACGCTTGTTCGATACCCTGGTGGGCAGCCTGATCGCCATTCTGGCGGTGTTCCTGTTCCTGCCTGACTGGCAAGGACGACGGTTGAACAAGGCACTGGCCAATACCCTGGCCTGCGCCAGCGTGTACCTGCGCCAGATCATGCAGCAGTATGCCCATGGCAAGCGGGACGACCTGGCCTACCGCCTGGCCCGGCGCAATGCCCATAACGCCGACGCGGCGCTGTCCACTACCCTGGCCAACATGCTGATGGAGCCAGGGCATTTCCGAAAGGAGGCCGACGTTGGCTTCCGCTTCCTGGTGTTGTCGCACACCTTGCTCAGCTACCTCTCGGGGTTGGGCGCGCACCGCGACACGGCCTTGCCGGCAGAGGTGCAGGAGCAGTTGATCGAAGGCGCCGGGCAAAGCCTGGCCAGCAGCCTGGACGAGATTGCCAACGGCCTGGCCGCGCGGTTACCGGTGGCGATTCACAGCGATGCCGAAGAGGCGCTGGCCAATGCACTGGAGCAGATGCCGGAAGAGCTGGATGAACATCAGCGATTGGTGCAGACACAGTTGGCGTTGATTTGCCGACAGTTGGGGCCGTTACGGACCTTGGCGGCACACCTGATCAAGGAAGGTGCTCCGGCCTGATTTTAGGGTGCCTGTGATTGCCTCTTCGCGGGTAAACCCGCTCCCACAGGGACTTCACAGGGCTTGAGACATATGGAGTGCCCGCGAAGAGGCCGGCACAGGCGATACAGATCAGAAGCCATGCTGGCGCATTAGCCGGGCATAGCTGCCATCGGCCTTCATCGCCGCAATCGCCTGCTCGAAGCGCTCGACGATGCGCTTATGTTCCGGGTGCTTCAGGCTCACCAGAATATGCAGGGTGTTCTCCCCTAGCGGCGGCTCGACCAGCATCACCCCATCACGCACTTCCTGCGGCTCACGCTGCAAGTTGTAGCGGGCCACATACTCGTCTTCCACCGCCAGGTTCACCCGCCCTGCCGCCAGCATTCGCACCGCCGATGAAAAGTTGCGCACCGGCACCTTGTGCAGACGGGTATCGCCGTCAAATTCCGGCGAGTAGGCGTAATCACGCACCACGGCGATGCTGTAGGCGTACAAATCCGACTGGCGCTTGTAGTGGAATGTCTCACCCTTGCGTTGCAACAGATGAATACGGTTAGTCAGGTAAGCGTTGGAAAACTGCCCGATGTTGGCGCGTGAGTCGTTGTACCAGGCATTGATCAGTACGTCGTAGCGCCCCTCACCTACCCCCAGCAGCGCCCGCGCCCAGGGCGCCTCTTCATAGCCGCTGGTGTAGCCGGCACGGGCCAGCGCCGTGGTGACGATGCTGGTCGCCAGGCCGCCGCCCGGCATATTGGCATCAGTAAACGGTGGCCAGCTATCAGCCACCAGGCGCAGCTTGCCGTGACCCGGTGCGGGGGTTGCCAGCATCATTGCCAGTAACCCCAGAACACAAAGCAGTGGCCGCATGCTCACGTCCTTTCGTTATGGAGGGCACACACTGCCGACGAGATTACACAAAGCTGCCGCCGAGGGCAGCCGCCAATAGTGTCATTTAGCCTCTATTTTGGCCGAAGGGCATAGACCATGCGATGATCGAAGGCCCACTCAAGGAGTTCGCGCCAATGTCCGTCGACTGGCTCTGCAAGCACCACACCGACCTCGGCAAAGACCAGCTGTACGCCATTCTGCAATTGCGCACGGAAGTGCTCGTGGTGGAGCAGCGCTGCGCCTATCAGGAAGTCGATGGCCAGGACCTTACGGACGATACCCTGCACCTCATGGCCTGGCAGGATGACAAGCTGGTGGCGTACCTGCGCCTGCTCGATCCGCAGTCCCAAGGCGGGGATGTGGTGATCGGGCGAGTGGTGACTTCACCTGCGGCACGCGAGTCAGGTCTTGAAGAACAGCTGCTGCTCAAAGGGCTAGAGGCAGCGGAGCATTGCTGGCCGGGGGTGCCGGTCTACCTGTCGGCGCAGACGCATTTGCAGGCGTTTTATGCCAGCCATGGGTTTGCGGTGGTGGGCGAGGAACATCTTGAAGATGACATCCCGCACATCGGGATGCGCAAAGGCTGACATTGCCAGGGGTGCTTTGCACCCCTTTCGTCGGCAAGCCAGCTCCCACAGGTTCCGCGCAGGCCTCAGAGACACGCCTTATCTGTGGGAGCTGGCTTGCCGGCGATGAGGCCAGTACAGACGCCAGAAATCTCAGGGGTAACCCAGCACTTCGCGGATCTGGCGCAAGTGGCGGATGATCCACTGCTTGTCGATCGCCCCCCAGTCATGAATGCGGTAATGCCCGGCGTGGTTGCGTGCACCTTCCAGCTGTTCGAACTCGCAGACGATGTCCAGGTCGGCCAGCGCGGCGATGGTGTCCTGGGCCGTGCGCCGTGGCATGCCGGTAGCCTCCATCAGGGCGGGCACGCTGGTCGCGGTCTGGCTGTCAATCAGCCAGGCGACGTACAGGCGACGGTAGAAGCTGCTCTTGGTCTTGCTCACTTCCATGCTGCGTGGTCCTTAGCAGTTGCCCGGCAGCTCCCGATAGGTCAGGTAGACGCGCAGGTCGAATTCCAGTTGGTGGTAGTCCGGCTCCATGTGCTGGCAGAGCTGGTAGAACGCCTTGTTGTGATCGCGCTCGCGCAGGTGCGCCAGTTCGTGCACCACGATCATGCGCAAGAACTGCGGCGCAGCCTCCTTGAATAGCGAGGCAATGCGGATTTCCTTCTTCGCCTTGAGCTTGCCGCCCTGCACCCGCGACACTGCCGTGTTCAGGCCCAAGGCCCGATGGGTCAGGTCGAGACGGTTGTCGAACAGCACCTTGTCGAGGTTCGGCGCACTGCGCAGGTACTGCTGGCGCAGATCCTGGGCATAGCCATACAGCGCCTTGTCGCTTTGCACATCATGGCGGTCGGGGTAGCGGCGCTGCAGGTAGTCACCCAGGCGGTCGCTGTCGATCATCTGCCGCACCTGCTCTTGCAGGTGCGGTGGGTAGGCTTGCAGATAACGTAATACGGTCATGGCGCTGCATTCGGCGTAACGAATGCCGATTCTAGCCAATCATGGCCCAAGCCAGGAGAAAATTGCCGGAAAGCCGCTGGCATCCGCCGCGGTCATCGGGTGAGCCACCAGAAAACCCTGCACATACTCGCAACCATTGGCCTTCAGCCAGGCCGCCTGGGCCTGGGTTTCAACACCCTCGGCGATCACCGTGATGCCGTAGTCGGCACACAGGCCGATCACACTGCGGACCAAGGCAGCATCCACCGCCGAATCAGGCAAGCGCGCCACCAGGTGGCGGTCGAGCTTCAAGGTGTCGATCGGCAAGTCACGCAGCATGCGCAACGAACAGTCGCCTGCGCCAAAATCGTCCAGGGCCACACGTACCCCCAGCTCACGCAAGCGGTGTATCTGCTTGATAGCTGCATCAATGTTGTACATCAGCGAGGTTTCCGCGACTTCCACCTCCAGCTGCGCCGGGTCAAGCTGGTAAAGCTGGATCACCCGCTGCAACTCTTCGACCAGGCCGGGCATGACAAACTGCGCGCGGCTCAGGCTGATGCCGAGCACAAGGTCTGCCGGGAAGCGTTCGTACCAGGCCTGGCGCTGGGCCGCCCCTTGGCGGTAGATCCAGCTGGCCAGGCGGTTGATCAGGCGTGCTTCTTCCAGCAACGGAATGAACAGCCCCGGCGGTACGTCGCCCACGCTGGGATGCTGCCAGCGCAACAAGGCCTCGAAGCCACGCAGACGGCCATCAATGAAAGACACTTGCGGCTGATACACCAAGGTGAAATCCTGCTGTTCGATGGCGGTGCGCACACCGTCTTCCAGCATCAGCCGCGAGCGCGCCCGGCCGTTGAGCTCCTGGTCGTAGAAACGGTACTGCTGGCGCCCAGCCTGCTTGGCGGCGTACATCGCCGCATCGGCTGCGCGCAGCAGGCCTTCGACATTGGCTCCGCAGTCCGGGTAGGTGGCAATGCCGATACTGACCCCAAGGCACACATCAAGCCCTTCGATCTGGTGGCTGATCGAAATACGCTCAAGCAATTGCTCGGCATAGCGCCCGGCCTGTTCGGGATAGGGCAGGCTGTCGAAAAGCGCGGTGAATTCATCCCCTCCCATCCGTGCCAGCAGGGCCTGGCTGCCCAGGCAATCCTTCAGTTGCTCGCCCACCCAACGCAGCACACGGTCACCGGTGTCGTGGCCCAACGAGTCGTTGATGCGCTTGAAGCCATCCAGGTCCATGTACATCAATGCCTGCGCCTTGTCCGAGCGCTCGTTGCGCAGCAACGCACCTTCGGCAGCCTGGTAGAAACCACGGCGGTTGAGCAGGCCGGTCAGCGGGTCGGTGACGGCCTGATATTCCAGCTGCTGGTGCAGGTTGCGCACCACCGACATGTCCAGCACGGTGACAACCATGGCCTGCTGGTCCGCCGGCAACGGTGCGCAGGACAACGCCACCGGCACCAGTTCGCCATCGAGGGTACGCAACTGAGCATCATGCACGCGGAAAATACGCCGCCCGAGGTAGGCCTGGTAGAAGTCAGACTCCGCCCACAGGCTGGCACTGGCCAGTTGCACGAGGTCGAGCAGGTGTACCCCCTGAAAATGCTGCACCGGGGCCGCCAGCAAGCGCGAAATGGCCGGGTTGGCAAAACTGATCACGCCCTGGGCATCCACCACCAGAATGCCCTCGGCAGCGTTCTCCAGGACCGACGCATTGAACGCCCTGGCTGCCTCCAGCTCGCGGGTCAGGCGCTGCAGCATGCGCCGGTTGCGCTGCTGGTCGAGCAAGGCCTGGACCTTGGGCTTGAGAATTTGCGGGTCGAACGGTTTGAACATGTAGTCCACAGCGCCGCTGGCGTACCCTTTGAGTACGGCCGCTTCGGACTGTTCGTTGGCGGTGAGGAATATGATCGGTGTCAGCCGGGTGCGCTGGCTGCCACGCATAAGCCGGGCGACTTCGAAACCATCCATCTCCGGCATCTGTACATCCAGCAACACCAGGTCGACATCGTGTTCGAGCAACGCACTCAAGGCTTCCGTCCCCGAGCTTGCCGTCAACACCTGCCAATCCTGCCGGGCCAGCAACGCCCGCATGCTGATGAGGTTCTCGGGGTAGTCATCTACCACCAGAAGGACCGAGCTGCCATCCAGTGGCTGTGGTTGAACTTGAGCTTGAGCGCCATCCATGCTGCTTCTCTGTTATGTGACCGACTTCAAAATACGGTTGGATCCATGAGTACTCTAGCCCTGAGGTGTCAACACGCAATGGAATCAGAACGCTATCAGTGGTTCAACTGTACGGTAGCCGACTAACGGTCGGTTTGCCGGAATTATGTTCCGCCTTTTTGTTGCCCATAAAAAAACCCGCATCGCTGCGGGTTTTTTTACTGCTGCCAGTCGATCAGTTGACCTTGGCGGCCAGCTCACCTTTCAGGTAGCGCTGGTACATGCCTTCCAGGGAGATCGGCTTGATCTTCGAGGCATTACCGGCAGTGCCGAAGGCTTCGTAACGGGCGATGCACACGTCACGCATGGCCTTGACGGTTTCACCGAAGAACTTGCGTGGGTCGAACTCGCTCGGGTTTTGCGCCATCAGGCGACGCATTGCACCGGTGGACGCCAGGCGCAGGTCGGTGTCGATGTTGACCTTGCGCACGCCGTGCTTGATGCCTTCGACGATCTCTTCGACCGGTACGCCGTAGGTTTCCTTGATGTCGCCGCCGTACTGGTTGATGATCGCCAGCCACTCTTGCGGGACCGAGGAAGAACCGTGCATCACCAGGTGGGTGTTGGGGATGCGCTTGTGGATTTCCTTGATGCGGTCGATGGCCAGCACGTCACCGGTAGGTGGCTTGGTGAACTTGTAAGCACCGTGGCTGGTACCGATGGCGATCGCCAAGGCGTCCACCTGGGTCTTCTTGACGAAATCGGCCGCTTCTTCCGGGTCGGTCAGCATCTGGCTGTGGTCCAGCACGCCTTCGGCACCGATGCCGTCTTCTTCACCGGCCATGCCGGTTTCCAGCGAACCCAGGCAGCCCAGCTCGCCCTCAACCGAAACGCCGCAAGCGTGCGCCATGGCAACGGTTTGCTGAGTAACGCGGACGTTGTACTCGTAGTCGGTCGGGGTCTTGCCGTCTTCACCCAGCGAGCCGTCCATCATCACCGAGCTGAAGCCCAGCTGGATGGAGCGCTGGCAAACGTCAGGGCTGGTGCCGTGGTCCTGGTGCATGCACACCGGGATGTGCGGGAATTCTTCGATGGCGGCCAGGATCAGGTGACGCAGGAACGGGGCACCGGCGTATTTGCGGGCGCCGGCCGAGGCCTGGACGATCACCGGGGAGTCGGTCTTGTCAGCCGCTTCCATGATGGCGCGCATCTGCTCGAGGTTGTTGACGTTGAAAGCTGGTACGCCGTAACCGAACTCGGCGGCGTGGTCCAGCATCTGGCGCATGCTAATGAGTGCCATTGTGTATCTCTCTCCCGACAAGCGTCGTTTGTTTCGTGCAAGCCTGCCGCAGGGGCGGTTGCTGTTCAAGTAGTGTGGGCCATTCACGCAGCCCGGCCAGTCACGGTGCCTTGCAGCCCCGCCCAATCAGATCGTTGGTTGCCACCCAGTACACCAGGCCTTCTTCGCCCTTGGTGTGGAAGGCCAGCATGCCATCGCTGTACAACGCACCCGAAGCACCCGGCTCGGACTTGAGCCGGTAGACCTGGTCACCGCCGCCAAGGCGCACGTCGACCTGGTCGCGTTGTGCATCGGCGAAGCGCCACAGCACTTCGACCTGGGTGTCGCAGACCCAACGGGTCCAGTTGTCTGCCGGGGCGGGTGGCGCCGGCTGCAGCAGTGAGCATCCTGCCAGTGTCGCCAGGGCCGTTACGGCCAAAAGCGCTTTCATTACATTTCCTCTAGATGACCACAGAGCAGCCGCTTGGTTGCCTGGCCCGACGAAACGCGGGGTCATGGGCAACCCGGCGCCTTGCGCTGGTGGTCTTCGTCGTACTTTTCCAGGCCTTCCGGGCCTACGCGCTTGCTGATGACCGGCACGGTTTCGGCCTGCCACTCGGACTGGTAGCAACCACCCTTGGGCGGATGCGCCGGGTCGCCATCCGAGGCCGGGCTGCCGGAGCAGGCGCTCAGCAGGCCAGCCAGCATCATCACAGGCAATTGCTTGACCATCAGGCCACTCCCTTTGCCAAGCGCCGACGTCATCAGGCTTTGGCCCGCTCTTCCAGGATTGCTACCGCTGGCAGGACCTTGCCCTCGACGAACTCGAGGAAAGCACCACCACCGGTAGAAATGTAGGAGATTTGCTCGCTAACGCCATATTTGTCGATGGCGGCCAGGGTGTCACCGCCACCGGCGATAGAAAACGCTGCGCTCTCGGCAATGGCTTTGGCCAGCACCTTGGTGCCGTTGCCGAACTGGTCGAACTCGAACACGCCGACCGGGCCGTTCCACAGGATGGTCTTCGACGACTTCAGCAGCTCAGCGAAGTTGGCCGCGGTTTGCGGGCCGATATCCAGGATCATGTCGTCGGCAGCAACGTCGGCAATAGCCTTGACGGTAGCTTCGGCGCTCTCGGCGAACGCCTTGGCAACCACCACGTCGACTGGCAGCGGTACACTGACCTTGGCGGCGATGGCCTTGGCGGTGTCTACCAGGTCCGGCTCGTACAGCGACTTGCCCACCGGGTGGCCGGCCGCAGCCAGGAAGGTGTTGGCAATACCGCCACCGACGATCAGCTGGTCGCACACACTGCTCAGGCTGTTCAGCACGTCCAGCTTGGTAGACACCTTGGAGCCGGCAACAATGGCCGCCATCGGCTTGGCCGGGGCTTTCAGAGCTTTGCCCAGGGCATCCAGCTCGGCCGCCAGCAGCGGACCGGCAGCGGCAACCTTGGCGAACTTGGCCACACCGTGGGTCGAACCTTCGGCGCGGTGAGCGGTGCCGAAAGCGTCCATGACGAACACATCGCACAGGGCAGCGTACTTCTGCGCCAGCTCGTCGGCGTTCTTTTTCTCGCCCTTGTTGAAGCGCACGTTCTCGAACAGCACCAGCTCACCGGCCTGTACCGCGACACCGTCCAGGTAGTCGGCCACCAGCGGCACATCACGGCCCAGGGCCTTGCTCAGGTAGTCGGCAACCGGCTTGAGGCTGTTCTCGGCAGAGAATTCGCCTTCGGTCGGGCGGCCCAGGTGCGAGCAGACCATTACCGCCGCGCCCTTCTCCAGCGCCAGCTTGATGGTCGGCAGCGCTGCCAGGATACGCGCGTCGCTGGTTACCACACCGTCCTTCACAGGCACGTTGAGGTCTTCGCGGATCAGTACGCGCTTACCTTGCAGGTCGAGGTCGGTCATCTTCAACACGGTCATGAATGCAGTCCTTCAGGGCTGTTTGTTGCGGGTTGGGTGAACGACGTGCAGAAAGTGTTCGGCAACGTCGAGCATACGGTTGGCAAAACCCCATTCGTTGTCGAACCAGGCCAGCAAGTTCACCAGGCGGGGGCCGGAAACACGGGTCTGGCTGGCATCGACAATCGCCGAATGCGGGTCATGGTTGAAATCACAGCTGGCGTGCGGCAACTCGGTGTAGGCCAACAAGCCTTTCAGCGGGCCTTCCAGCGCGGCCTCGCGCAACACCCGGTTGACCTCGGCCGCGCTGGTGTCGCGGGCGGTCTGCAGGGTGATGTCCAGGCACGAGACGTTGACGGTCGGTACACGTACCGCTTTGGCCTGGATTCGCCCGGCAAGTTCCGGGAGCAGGCGCTCGATGCCACGGGCCAGACCAGTGGACACCGGGATCACCGACTGGAAGGCCGAACGCGTGCGGCGCAGGTCTTCGTGGTGGTAGGCGTCGATCACCGGCTGGTCGTTCATCGCCGAGTGGATGGTGGTGATCTGCACGTATTCGATGCCGAACGCCTGGTCCAGCACACGCAGCAGTGGCACGCCGCAGTTGGTGGTGCACGAGGCATTGGACACCAGGCGCTCGCTGCCGGTCAGGCACGCCTGGTTGATGCCGTAGACCACCGTGGCATCGACGTCGGCTTCACTGGCCATCGGTTGCGAGAACAGCACGCGCGGCGCGCCGGCGTCGAGAAAGCGCTGGCCATCAGCACGGGTGTTGTAGGCACCGGTGCACTCCAGCACCAGGTCGATGTCCAGCGCAGCCCAGTCGATGCCTTCGGGGGTGGCACTGCGCATAACCTTCACGCAGTCGCCATTGATATGCAGACAGTCACCGTCGACTTTCACCTCGCCGGGGAAACGCCCGTGGGTGGAGTCGAAGCGTGTCAGGTACTCAAGGCTGGCCTGGTCGGCCAGGTCGTTCAGCGCGACGATCTCGAACCCGGCCTTTGCCCCCCGCTCGACCAGCGCGCGCAGGACACAGCGGCCGATGCGGCCATAACCGTTGAGTGCAACTTTGTAGGGACGCAGGTGGGGCATAGGTAGCTCTTGAACTCCGGCAGTTGAACGGGGCCGCCATGCGGCCCATTCGCGACACAAGGCCGCTCCCACAGAGAACGGCATGCGCAATACCCTGTGGGAGCGGCCTTGTGCCGCGAACGAGGGCCAACGGCCCTCGCCTTCCTTGTATCAGTCTTCCAGCAGCTCTTCGGCAGTACCGAGGATGTTTTCCAGGGTGAAGCCGAACTCTTCGAACAGTGCCGAAGCTGGCGCCGACTCACCGTAAGTGGTCATGCCAATGATACGGCCTTCCAGGCCGACGTACTTGTACCAGAAGTCGGCGTGGGCAGCTTCGATGGCGATGCGCGCACCCACTTCCAGCGGCAGCACGGACTGCTTGTAGGCTGCATCCTGAGCGTCGAACACGCTGGTGCTCGGCATCGACACGACACGCACCTTGCGGCCTTGCTCGGTCAGTTTGTCGAACGCCTGAACAGCCAGGCCCACTTCCGAACCGGTGGCGATCAGGATCAGCTCAGGCTCGCCAGCGCAATCCTTGAGCACGTAACCGCCACGGGCGATGTCGGCGATCTGCGCATCGCTGCGCACCTGATGCTGCAGGTTCTGACGCGAGAAGATCAGCGCCGACGGGCCGTCCTTGCGCTCCAGAGCGTGCTTCCAGGACACGGCGGATTCCACCGCATCGGCCGGGCGCCAGGTGTCCAGGTTTGGCGTGCTGCGCAGGCTGGCCAGCTGCTCGATCGGCTGGTGGGTCGGGCCGTCTTCGCCCAGGCCGATGGAATCGTGGGTGTAGACGTGGATCACGCGCTGCTTCATCAGGGCAGACATGCGCACGGCGTTGCGGGCGTATTCCATGAACATCAGGAAGGTCGCGCCGTAAGGCACCAGGCCACCGTGCAGGGCAACGCCGTTCATGATCGCGGTCATGCCGAACTCGCGCACGCCGTAGTACATGTAGTTGCCATTGGCATCTTCATGGCTGACGCCCTTGCAACCTTTCCACAAGGTCAGGTTGGAGCCGGCCAGGTCGGCCGAGCCGCCCAGCAATTCCGGCAGCAGCGGGCCAAAGGCGTTCAGGGTGTTCTGGCTGGCCTTGCGGCTGGCAATGGTCTCGCCCTTGGCCGCGACTTCAGCAATATAGGCAGCGGCTTTTTCTGCGAAGTCGGCCGGCAGCTCACCGCTCAGGCGGCGCTTGAGTTCGCTGGCCAGTTCCGGGAAGGCAGCGGCATAGGCATCGAAACGCTGGTTCCATTCGGCTTCGGCCTTGGCACCGGCTTGCTTGGCGTCCCACTCGGCGTAGATGTCGGCAGGGACTTCGAACGGACCGTGGTTCCAGTTCAGTTCCTTGCGCGCCAGGGCGATTTCGTCGTTGCCCAGCGGAGCACCGTGGCAGTCTTCCTTGCCCTGCTTGTTCGGCGAACCGAAACCGATGATGGTCTTGCAGCAGATCAGGGTCGGACGGTCGCTCTTGCGGGCGGTCTCGATGGCGGTACGGATCTCGTCGGCGTCGTGGCCGTTGACGTTGCGGATCACCAGCCAGTTGTAGGACTCGAAACGCTTCGGCGTGTCGTCAGTGAACCAGCCTTCCACTTCACCGTCGATGGAAATGCCGTTGTCGTCGTAGAAGGCGACCAGCTTGTTCAGGCCCAGGGTGCCGGCCAGCGAGGCGACTTCGTGGGAGATACCTTCCATCATGCAGCCATCGCCCAGGAACACATAGGTGTGGTGGTCGACGACGTTGTGGCCTTCACGGTTGAACTGGGCGCCCAGTACTTTCTCGGCCAGGGCAAAGCCCACGGCGTTGGCCAGGCCCTGGCCCAGCGGGCCGGTGGTGGTTTCGACACCCGGGGTGTAGCCGAACTCCGGGTGGCCCGGGGTACGGCTGTGCAGCTGGCGGAACGACTTGAGGTCATCGAGGGTGACGTCGTAGCCGGTCAGGTGCAGCAGCGAGTAGATCAGCATCGAGCCGTGGCCGTTGGACAGCACAAAGCGGTCACGGTCGGCGAAACTCGGGTTGCTCGGGTTGTGCTTCAGATAGTCGCGCCAAAGCACTTCGGCGATATCCGCCATGCCCATGGGGGCACCTGGATGGCCGCTGTTGGCCTTTTGCACGGCATCCATGCTGAGGGCACGAATGGCGTTGGCACGTTCACGACGGCTGGGCATCGCTGATCTCCTGGGGGCTTGAATAGGTAGTGTTACGAAAAAGGCGGCCATTTTCGCCCACTGGGGGGGCTTGGGGCAATGACGTATGGTCGCAGTCGGGGGATTTTCCTGTGATTGGCATTCAATTCGGGGCAAAACCGGGTTAACCGCCCCGCCCATCACCCAATATCAAAACTTTTTGATATTGGCCTTGCTAGGGCATCGATGCCTGTCTAGACTGCCGCCCCATGAACCTGCGTGCGCAATCAAACCCCGAGCAACACGAAACATTGGCCGCCTTGTGCAAAGCCAGTGGGGACGCGCTGCGCCTGAACGTATTGCGCGCCCTGGCCAACGACTCGTTCGGCGTGCTGGAGCTGGCGCAGATCTTCGACATCGGCCAGTCGGGCATGAGCCACCACCTGAAGGTGCTGGCCCAGGCCGAGCTGGTGGCAACGCGCCGCGAAGGCAACGCCATCTTCTATCGCCGTGCACTGCCCGACAGCCTGCGCCTGGGCGGTCGGCTGCATGCGGCGCTGCTCGAAGAAGTCGACGAGCTGGCCCTGCCGCCGGCCGTGCAGGCGCGAATAGCCCAGGTGCAACAACGCCGCGCGGTTATCAGCCAGGATTTCTTCCTGCGCGTGGAAGAGAAGTTTCGCGCACAGCAAGACCTGATCGCCGGGCTGCCGCAGTACCGCGAAAGCCTGCTGGCGCTGCTCGACAAACTGCATTTCGACCCGGCCGCCAGTGCCCTGGAGGTCGGCCCCGGGGACGGTGGCTTCCTCCCCGACCTGGCCCGGCGCTTCGCCCGGGTCACCGCGCTGGACAACAGCCCGACCATGCTCGAACTGGCGCGCCAGGTCTGCCAGCGCGAGGGGCTCGACAACGTGAACCTGCAGTTGGCCGATGCACTGGGTGCAACGGATGTGGCCGCCGACTGCGTTGTGCTGAACATGGTGCTGCACCATTTCAGCGATCCGGCCCTGGCCTTGCGCCAGCTGGCCAAGCGGGTGAAGGCAGGCGGCAGCCTGCTGGTCACCGAGTTGTGCAGCCATGACCAAGGGTGGGCGCGGGACGCCTGCGGCGACCTTTGGCTTGGCTTTGAACAGGACGACCTGGCCCGCTGGGCCAACGCTGCCGGGCTGGCCCATGGGGACAGCCTGTACGTGGGCTTGCGTAACGGTTTCCAGATCCAGGTCCGCCATTTCCAGCGGACGGCTGGCGACATACACCATCGGTAAATTTCAGGAACCTTCGAGATGAGCGAATACTCCCTTTTCACCTCCGAGTCCGTGTCCGAAGGGCATCCGGACAAGATCGCCGACCAGATTTCGGACGCCGTCCTTGATGCCATCATCGCCCAGGACAAATATGCCCGCGTAGCGTGCGAAACCCTGGTCAAGACCGGTGTCGCCATCATTGCCGGCGAAGTCACCACCTCGGCCTGGGTCGACCTGGAAGACCTGGTGCGCAAGGTCATCATCGACATCGGCTACAACAGCTCCGACGTCGGCTTCGACGGCGCCACCTGCGCCGTGATGAACATCATCGGCAAGCAGTCTGTGGACATCGCCCAGGGCGTGGACCGCTCCAAACCTGAAGACCAGGGCGCCGGTGACCAGGGCCTGATGTTCGGTTATGCCAGCAACGAAACCGAAGTACTGATGCCGGCACCGATCTGCTTCTCGCACCGTCTGGTTGAGCGCCAGGCCGAAGCGCGCAAGTCCGGCCTGCTGCCGTGGCTGCGCCCGGATGCGAAGTCGCAGGTCACCTGCCGCTACGAAAACGGCAAGGTGGTCGGTATCGACGCCGTGGTGCTGTCGACCCAGCACAACCCTGAAGTCTCGCAGAAAGACCTGCAAGAAGCCGTGATGGAGCTGATCGTCAAGCACACCCTGCCTGCCGAGCTGCTGCACAAGGGCACCCAGTACCACATCAACCCGACCGGCAACTTCATCATCGGTGGCCCGGTGGGTGACTGTGGCCTGACCGGCCGCAAGATCATCGTCGACTCCTACGGCGGCATGGCCCGCCATGGTGGTGGTGCGTTCTCCGGCAAGGACCCGTCCAAGGTCGACCGTTCCGCCGCCTATGCCGGCCGCTACGTAGCCAAGAACATCGTTGCCGCCGGCCTGGCCGAGCGTTGCGAGATCCAGGTGTCGTACGCCATTGGCGTGGCCCAGCCGACCTCCATCTCGATCAACACCTTCGGTACCGGCAAGGTCTCCGACGACAAGATCATCCAGCTGGTGCGCGAGTGCTTCGACCTGCGTCCGTACGCCATCACCACCATGCTCGACCTGCTGCACCCGATGTACCAGGAAACCGCTGCCTACGGCCACTTCGGCCGCGAGCCGCAGCAGAAGACTGTCGGCGACGACACCTTCACCACCTTCACCTGGGAGCGCACCGACCGCGCCCAGTCGTTGCGTGACGCTGCCGGCCTGTAAGCCTCCTACAGCACCAGGCGAAAGCCCCTGCCGAGCAATCGGCAGGGGCTTTTTTGTGACATATCGGCTGACAATCGCGCGGCGGCAAGCGCCCGCGAACCTGCCTAGGCTGGAGGGCCCACCCGCCATGCAAGGATGCTGGCCATGCCGTATCTGCTGTTGTTCACCCTGCTATTTACGCTGAACGCCCCATTGGCCAGGGCTACCTCATGCCCTGACTGGAGCCCGCAACAGGCCGAGGCCGAAGTTGCGCAGCTGCGCGCCACGCTCACCCGATGGGACGAGCACTACCATCGCCAGGGTGTTGCCCTGGTCGCCGATGAACTGTACGACCAAAGCCGCGAGCGCCTGAATCACCTGCAGCAGTGCTTCGCGGTTGGCAGCAGCCCCTCCCCTTTGGCCAGCGCTCGTGGCCCGGTCACCCACCCCGTGCCGCATACCGGCGTCGACAAGCTGGCAGACCGCCAGGCCGTAGCGCGATGGATGGCCGGCAAGACCGGCGTGTGGGTACAGCCCAAGGTCGACGGTGTTGCAGTTTCCCTCACTTACCAGCAGGGTCGATTGGTGCAGCTCACCAGCCGGGGTGACGGTGTACATGGCCATGACTGGAGCCGACACATTCCACAACTGGGCGCAGTCACCCGACAGTTGCCCATGCCGATTGACCTGCACTTGCAAGGTGAGCTGTATCTGCGCCTGAACGAACATATACAAGCCAAGGCAGGCAGTACCAACGCCCGCGGCACTGTGGCCGGGCTGCTCGCACGCAAGCAACTGACCGCCGAGCAAGGGGACACTATCGGCCTGTTCGTATGGGGCTGGCCGCAGGGCCCCGACCAACAAGCCGAACGCCTCGCACAGCTCGCGCACCTGGGTTTCCCGGATAGCCAGCGTTACAGCATCGCCATCGACACGTTGGAAGATGCAACGCACTGGCGTGGGCACTGGTACAACTCCCCCCTGCCCTTCGCCACCGACGGCGTGATCCTGCGCCAGGGCCGCCGGCCGCCCGCCAAGCGCTGGCAGGCCAAGGCACCGTACTGGATCGCGGCCTGGAAATACCCCTATGTACAAGCCTTGGCCGAAGTGCGCGACGTGCGCTTTCGGGTTGGCCGCACCGGCAGGGTCACGCCCATTGTGCAGGTACAGCCGGTAACCCTCGATGACCGGCGCATTTCCCAGGTAAGCCTTGGCTCGCTGGCGCGCTGGCAAGCCTTGGACATCCGCCCCGGCGACCAGGTGGCCATCAGTCTTGCCGGGCTGACCATTCCACGCCTGGACCACGTCGTGCACCGCGCTGTCGAGCGCCAGCCACTGGCCGCGCCTGCACCCGACCAGCATCATGCCCACAGCTGCTGGCAGGCCAGCGAAGGCTGTGAAGAGCAATTCATCGCCCGGCTTACCTGGCTTGGCGGAAAACAAGGCCTGGCCTTGCCGCGTACCGGGCCCGGCACGTGGCGCCGGCTGGTCGAAGCGGGCTTGGTAACATCAATGACCGATTGGCTGCATCTTGATGCCGAGCGCCTGCAGCAGGTACCCGGCATAAGTAGCCTGACGGCCGCACAGCTGCTGGGCAGTTTCGACCAAGCACGCTCACGGCCATTCGATCTGTGGCTGCGGGGCATTGGCGCGCCCGTCAGCAAGCATCTGCAACTGACGGGCGACTGGGCAGAGCTGGCTTCACGCAGTGCCGGGCAATGGCAAACCGTGCCCGGCATTGGCGCAAAACGCTCGCGCCAACTTGTGGATTTCTTCGCGGCCCCTGAGGTGCAGGCCATTGCTGCACGGTTGGCGAAAACCGGCATAGAGGGGTTCCCCGCTAGCCCCCAGCGCATTGAGCAATGATTTTTTACCATTTAGCTCGTAGGAAAAACCCGAGATTCAAGCCGAAAACCTCACCAAGGGTTCCTAAATGGGCAAAACCAAGGCAGGATTTCCACCAACTTTTGCTGCCCCGCCCCGTTCAGGAGGCTTTTCATGAAACGCATTTCGACTCTTTTCCTGCTCGCATCACTGGGTTTGGCTGCGGGAGCTGTACAAGCGGCCCAGCCGGACCCAGGCCTGACCGGTTGCGCCGCCAAACGCAGCGCCATCGAGAACCAGTTGAAAATCGCCCGCGACCACGGCAACAGCGACCAGGTCGCAGGGCTGGAGGAAGCACTGCGTGGCGTGGACAACTGCACCGACGCGAGCCTGCGCAAAGAGCGTGAGCAGAAGGTGCTGGATGCACGTCACGAAGTGGTGCAGCGGGAAAAAGACCTGAAGAAAGCCGAGAAAAAAGGCGACGCGGAGAAGATCAACAAGCGCAAGGACAAGCTTGCCGAATCGCGTAAAGAATTGCAGAAAGCGGTAGACGATCTGGATCACTGACAGCGATTTGCGTTGCCCTTACTGGCCTCATCGCCGGCAAGCCAGCTCCCACAGGTATCACACTGCCCTCAATTACTGCGCAGTACCTGTGGGGGCTGGCTTGCCGGCGATGAGGCCACAGCAGGCCATCAATGATTACGAAACTCGGTATGGCACGCCTTGCACGCCGCTTCGACCTTGTCCATCGGCGCTTTCAGCTGTGCAGCGTCCAGCGGCTGGCTGCGGCTGACATCGACCAGCTCGCCCGTAACGCTTTCCAGCTGCCGGGCCAGTTCATGAAAGCGCGCCTGGCGCTCCCATACCGCTGCGCGCGCGGCGCTATCACCGCCATCGCGTACCTCGGGGAAGTGCTGCCAGGGCTGGTGCGAAAGGCTGTCCAGCTTCAGCGCGCCATCGGCAAACTTCAGCCCGTCGAACGGCAGCCGGCCACGCAGCATACCGCCCAGGTCTTCGCTGGTCTTGAGCATGTCCTTGAAGATTACCTTGCGCTTGCCCAGCGGCGAGTTCGGGTCAACCCGGTCGCAACCGCTCAGGGCCAGGGCTGCCAGCAGAACAACGGTCAATCGCTTCAACATCACGCTCACTTCGGCCTACGCAAATGGGCGGCCAGTATCGCCGTCCAAGGGCCAAACACCAATAGCCACATAAAAAACAGGGGCGAATCTTCATGTTCGCCCATGACAGGAATGCACACATGACATCTGCCTTGCGCCACCTGGCCTGGACACTTCCGGTGCTGGCGTTGCTGGCCGGCTGCAACGGCGGCGAGACCGCCAAGCCCGAGCCCCACGCCATCGCCACTTATGCTCCGGCCACATTCAAAGACCTGCCCGCAGTCAGCGACGAAGACCTGCTGGCCGGTTTCTACGCCTGGCGCAACGGCTGTGAGAAACTCAAGCGCGACCCAGTGTGGGCCGCCACCTGCGAAGCGGCCGGCAACGCCACGGCGAGCGCCGCCCAGGTACGTACATTCCTTGAACAGAACCTGCAGGTATACGGCCTGCGCTCCGCCGAGAACAAGGCCAACGGCCTGATTACCGGCTACTACGAGCCGGTCTACCCCGGCAGCCTGAGCCAGTCAGCGACCAACCATGTGGCGGTCTACGGCATTCCTGATGACATGATCGTGGTCGACCTTGCCAGCGTGTACCCCGAACTCAAGGGTAAACGCCTGCGCGGCCGGCTTGATGGCCGGGTGCTCAAGCCATACGACACTGCCGAAGTGATCAACCGTAACGGCGTCAAGGCACCGGTGCTGGCCTGGCTGACCGACCCGATGGACCTGCAATTCCTGCAGATCCAGGGTTCTGGGCGGGTACAACTGGAAGACGGCCGTCAGCTGCGCCTGGGCTACGCCGATCAGAACGGCCACCCCTACCGGCCGATCGGCCGCTGGCTGGTGGAGCAGGGTCAGTTGAAAAAAGAAGACGTGAGCATGGGTGCCATTCATGCCTGGGCCCAGGCCAATCCGCAGCGAGTACCGGAACTGCTGGCCAGCAACCCCAGCTATGTGTTCTTCAGCACCCGCCCGGACAGTAACGAAGGCCCGCGCGGTTCGTTGAACGTACCGCTGACAGCGGGCTACAGCGTGGCCATCGACCGCAAGGTGATTCCGCTGGGCAGCCTGTTGTGGCTTTCCACCACGCGCCCGGACGGCTCGCCAGTGGTGCGCCCGGTGGGTGCGCAGGACACGGGAGGGGCGATTGCGGGTGAAGTGCGCGCCGACCTGTTCTGGGGCACCGGGCCGGAAGCCGGCGAGCTGGCGGGGAACATGAAGCAGCAGGGGCAGATCTGGATGCTCTGGCCTAAAGGCCAGCCACTACCTGAGGTACCTAAGGTACCTTGATCGGCGGTGGATTCTTCGCGGGCTCGCCCGCGAAGCAGGCAACGCGGTTTCAGATGGAAACCACGAAGAACGACACGATAATTGCCAACCCGGCAAACCACACCAGCGAGCGCAAGGCCGCCCAATCGGCCAGGTAGCAGATGATGTAAAGCAAGCGGCTGGTGATGTACATCACCCCCAGCACATCCTGCGTCACCTGCTCGGCATTGCCGACGATATCCGCCACCAGTACCGCAGCAGCAAACGCCGGGAACGCCTCGTAGCCATTCTGCTGCGCTGCATGGGCCCGCCGCGGCAAGCCCGACAAGGTATCAAGGAAAGCGCGCGGGTCGTGATTGTCCTTGAGGCCAAACCGGCCGCTGGCCACTTTGGCGATCAAGGCACACAGCGGGTTCAGCATCAGCGCGATCAGGATGCACCACAGGGCAACGGTCATGCTCAGGACTCCTTGTTCGAAAATAGGTTAGAGCTTCATCACCAGCATGCCTGCAAGGACCAGCCCGCAAGCTAGGAGTCTTGGCCCGCCAAAAGGTTCTTTGAGGTAACGCATACCCAGCAACACCACCAGGATCACGCTCAACTCCCGCAACGCAGCCGCCTCGGCCACCGACCCCAGGTGCATGGCCCACAACACCAGCGCATAACTGAACAACACGCAGAGCCCTACCGCCAGGCCCAGGCGCCATTGCGTTCGCCAGAACAGGGCGAACGGAGCCCGCCGCGCCACACCGGCCAGCAGCGGGAATTGCCAGGCACTGAGCAGAGTCAGCCACACCAGGTAATCCCACGGTTTGCCCCATAAGCGCACCGCCTGGCCGTCGAACCAGGTGTAACAGCCGATGCACAGACCGATCAGGGCGACCACCGGCAGCATCGACCAGGGCAGCCGGTCACCGCCACCGCCCTGCCATAACAGGCAAGCCATGCCACAAGGGATCAGCAAGATGCCGATGATCTGCTGCTGGCTCAGCGACTCCCCGGCAAAGGCCAAGGTCAAGCCCAGCACCACTAACGGTGACAGCCCGCGCATCAGAGGATAGACCAGCCCCAGGTCGCCCACGCGGTAGGCCTTGATCAGCAGATAGCGGTACAGCTGCTCGGCCAGCGCCGAGGCAACCAACCAGGGCCATATTTCCGCCGGCGGCACATCGACGAAGGCGACCGCCAGCACCGCGAACACCAGGGCCACCGTGTCCATGCTGGCGATCACCAGCAAGCGCTCGCCGCTGAATTTGATCAGGGTATTCCAGGTCGCATGCAGCAGGGCGGCGACCAGCACCAGGGATGTTGCCAACACGCCTTCTTATCCTTAATGGCTTTTTTATTGCTGTGAATATATAGCGTTCAGGGGCCGCTGTGCGGCCCCCTTACATGGGAACGATTGGAACGAATCCGGTCAAAGCTTGTGTCCCGAACCCCGTGCCAGGTCATCAAAGAACTGCCCGAGCCATTCGGGTAACGACTTGGAAGCCACTGTCACAGGATTCGGGATGCTTGAATTAGTTGCCGCGTTTATCTGCCTCACCACCCTCCTCACCTATGTAAATTACCGTTTCATCGGCCTGCCGCCCGCCATCGGTGTGATGGTCACGGCACTGCTGTTCTCCCTGATACTGCAGGGCCTTAGCCTGATCGGCTTCCCTGGCCTGGAAGAGCGCGTCGAAGGGCTGATGAACCAGATCGATTTCAACGACCTGTTGATGCACTGGATGCTGGCGTTCCTGCTGTTTGCCGGCGCCTTGCACGTGAACCTCAGCGATTTGCGCAGTTACCGCTGGCCGATAGGGTTGCTCGCAACGATTGGGGTGCTGATCGCCACCGTGGTCATCGGCTACCTGTCGCACTGGGTATTCGCGATGTTTGGCTGGCAAGTGCCGCTGATCTACTGCCTGCTGTTCGGTGCGCTCATCTCGCCCACCGACCCGATTGCCGTGCTGGGCGCGCTGCGTACCGCCAACGCCTCCAAACCGCTCAAAACCACCATCGTCGGCGAGTCGCTGTTCAACGACGGCACTGCGGTAGTGGTGTTCACCGTGTTGCTGGGCATCATCCAGCTGGGTGAAACGCCGAGCATGACCGACACGGCGATCCTGTTCGCCCGCGAGGCCATCGGTGGCGTGGTGTTTGGTGGCCTGATCGGCTACGCCACCTACCGCATGATCAAGAGCATCGAGCAGTACCAGGTGGAAGTCATGCTGACCCTGGCGCTGGTCATCGGTGGCTCGGCCATGTGCTACGAGCTACACGTTTCGGCGCCGATCGCCATGGTGGTGGCCGGCCTGATCATCGGCAACCTGGGACGCAACCTGGCGATGAACGACATGACCCGTCGCTACATGGACGGTTTCTGGGAGCTGATCGATGACATGCTCAATGCCCTGCTGTTCGCACTGATCGGCCTGGAGCTGTTGCTGCTGCCGTTCAACTGGATGCACCTGGCGGCCGGCAGCGTGCTGGCGCTGGCGGTGCTGCTGTCGAGGCTGCTGACCGTGGCCCCGGCCATCGTCCTGCTGCGCCGCTGGCGCCCGGTGCCCAAAGGCACGGTGCGGGTGCTGACCTGGGGTGGCCTGCGTGGCGGGGTGTCGGTGGCCCTGGCGCTGTCGCTGCCACTGGGCGAGGAGCGTGACCTGCTGCTGTCGATCACCTACATCGTGGTGTTGTCGTCGATCCTGGTGCAGGGCTTGAGCATCGGGCGAGTGGTGCGCAAGGTCAGCGCCCAGCCTTGAGATTGCCGGGGCCGCTTTGCGGCCACTCACGGCACAAGGCCGCTCCCACAGCGAGAATGCGACTTCCTGTGGGCGCGGCCTTGTGTCGCGATGGGCTGCGGAGCAGCCCCAGAAAATCACTCGACTGCCGAATCCGGGAACTGGTCCTGGACATACTTGATCTCGGTGCGCCCGTGCGCTGCCGGCAAGCCGTCGTCACCGAGGTTGACGAACACCATCTTGTCGACGGTAAGAATGCTCTTGCGGGTGATCTTGTTGCGCACTTCGCACTTGAGGGTGATCGAGGTGCGGCCGAATTCGGTGGCAGTAATGCCCAGTTCGATGATGTCACCCTGACGCGAAGCACTGACGAAGTTGATTTCGGAAATGTACTTGGTCACTACACGCTGGTTGCCCAACTGGACGATGGCGTAGATGGCCGCCTCTTCGTCGATCCAGCGCAACAGGCTGCCACCGAACAGGGTGCCATTAGGGTTGAGGTCTTCGGGTTTAACCCACTTACGGGTGTGAAAGTTCATCTTTGCTCCTGACCTGCTTGGCTAACGTGTAGCAATGATGGCAGAGCGGCTGCCTTCGCTCCATTGAACATCGACTATCGTCGCGATTAATCGACGGAAAACCTTGGGCAAGCTGCCGGGGGCGGCTATAATCTGCGCCGCTTCACATGGTTGCCCACAGCGGTGCCATGCCCGCCACCTGTCCGAGGGGCGCTGCAGCAGGCTAGGCCTGTCAGGCTCGGATGGGGCGTTGCTCGCTCTCGCGGGCGCTTAACGCACAACGGCGCCCATTCGCGCACTACGAATGGAGGCTCTCATGAGCGCTGCAAACATGCCTGCTGGTTTTACCGATTACAAAGTCGCTGACATCTCCCTGGCCGCCTGGGGCCGTCGCGAAACCATCATTGCCGAATCGGAAATGCCTGCGCTGATGGGCCTGCGTCGCAAGTACCTGGCCGAGCAACCGCTCAAGGGTGCGAAGATCCTGGGCTGCATCCACATGACCATCCAGACTGCCGTGCTGATCGAAACCCTGGTTGCCCTGGGTGCCGAAGTGCGCTGGTCGTCCTGCAACATCTTCTCTACTCAAGACCAGGCCGCCGCTTCGATCGCCGCCGCCGGTATCCCGGTATTCGCCTGGAAAGGTGAAACCGAAGAAGAGTACGAGTGGTGCCTGGAGCAGACCATCCTCAAGGATGGCCAGCCATGGGACGCCAACATGATCCTCGACGACGGTGGTGACCTGACCGAGCTGCTGCACAAGAAATACCCGCAAGTGCTGGACCGCGTGCACGGTGTAACCGAAGAGACCACCACTGGCGTGCATCGCCTGCTGGACATGCTGGCCAAGGGCGAGCTGAAAGTCCCGGCGATCAACGTCAACGACTCGGTCACCAAGAGCAAGAACGACAACAAGTATGGCTGCCGTCACAGCCTGAACGACGCCATCAAGCGTGGTACCGACCACCTGCTGTCGGGCAAGCAAGCGCTGGTGATCGGCTACGGTGACGTGGGCAAGGGCTCGGCCCAGTCCCTGCGTCAGGAAGGCATGATCGTCAAGGTCACCGAAGTTGACCCGATCTGCGCCATGCAGGCCTGCATGGACGGCTTCGAGCTGGTCTCGCCGTTCATCGACGGTATCAACGACGGCACCGAAGCCAGCATCGACAAGGCCCTGCTGGGCAAGATCGACCTGATCGTCACCACCACCGGTAACGTCAACGTCTGCGATGCCAACATGCTCAAGGCCCTGAAGAAGCGTGCCGTGGTCTGCAACATCGGCCACTTCGACAATGAGATCGATACCGCCTTCATGCGCAAGAACTGGGCCTGGGAAGAGGTCAAGCCGCAGGTGCACAAGATCCACCGCACCGGCGCTGGCAGCTTCGACCCGCAGAACGACGACTACCTGATCCTGCTGGCAGAAGGCCGCCTGGTCAACCTGGGTAACGCCACTGGCCACCCAAGCCGCATCATGGACGGTTCGTTCGCCAACCAGGTGCTGGCACAAATCTTCCTGTTCGAGCAGAAGTACGCCGACCTGTCGGCCGAGCAGAAAGCCGAGCGCCTGACCGTTGAAGTACTGCCGAAGAAACTCGACGAAGAAGTGGCCCTGGAAATGGTCCGCGGCTTCGGCGGCGTGGTCACCAAGCTGACCAAGCAGCAAGCCGACTACATCGGCGTGACCGTCGAAGGCCCGTTCAAGCCGCACGCCTACCGCTACTAAGTAGCCGCAGGCAACGCTTCGCAACGATGCCCAAGCCAGGCCGGCCCACACCGCCCTGGCTTTTACTTGCAGCCTGCCGCTTGAAGCAGGCTGCTTGAGGAACGAGTGATGTCACAAGAACGCCGCTACAGTTTCGAGTTCTTCCCGACCAAGACCGACGCCGGTCACGAAAAGCTGATGGGCGTCGCTCGCCAGCTGGCCACCTACAACCCGGACTTCTTCTCCTGCACCTACGGTGCCGGTGGCTCGACCCGCGACCGCACGCTGAACACCGTGCTGCAGCTGGAGAGCGAAGTGAAGGTACCGGCCGCACCGCACCTGTCGTGCGTGGGCGACTCCAAGGACGACCTGCGCGCCTTGCTGGCGGAATACAAGGCTGCCGGCATCAAGCGCATCGTCGCCCTGCGTGGCGACCTGCCCTCCGGCATGGGCATGGCCAGTGGTGAACTGCGCTACGCCAGCGACCTGGTCGAGTTCATTCGCCAGGAAACCGCTGACCACTTTCACCTGGAAGTGGCCGCCTACCCCGAAATGCACCCGCAGGCTCGTAATTTTGAAACCGACCTGGCCAACTTCGTGCACAAGGTCAAGGCGGGCGCCGACAGCGCCATCACCCAGTACTTCTTCAACGCCGACAGCTACTTCTACTTCGTCGAGCGCGCACAGAAGCTGGGCGTGGACATCCCGGTGGTACCCGGCATCATGCCGATCACCAACTACAGCAAGCTGGCGCGCTTCTCCGACGCCTGTGGCGCCGAAATCCCGCGCTGGATCCGCAAGCAGCTGGAGGCCTATGCCGACGACACCGCCAGCATCCAGGCATTCGGCGAAGAAGTGATTACCCGCATGTGCGAACAGCTGCTGCAAGGCGGCGCACCGGGCCTGCACTTCTACACGTTGAACCAGGCCGACCCAAGCCTGGCGATCTGGAACAACCTGAAGCTGCCGCGCTGAAACCTTTTGGCAAAGTCTGCTTAAGAAATGATTAAGGCTTTGGTCATAGACTAAAGCCTTAATCATTTTCGGGTATACAGGTCTTGCCAGCCATGCAGCATCCCCAGCCATCGCGCCCACAGCTTGTCTATCTGGCTTTTGGCCCGGCAACCTATCATCAGGAAGCCTGCTTCAGCATTGTCAGCGCCCTCGCCCACTTGGGGACGACAGCAGCCGATGCCATTGGCATCCAGGTGTACACCGACAACCCACAGCCCTACGCCAAGCTGCCCGTCACTGTCCACTTGCTGGGCGAAGCCACGCGCCAGGCATGGAACGCTCCTCACGGTTATCATTTTCGCAGCAAGCATGTGCTGCTTCGCCAGGTGCTACAACGACACCCGCTGGCAGTGCTGATCGACACCGATACCTTCTTCCGCACATCGCCGCTGCACCTGTTCGCCCGAGTGGCCCCAGGCAAGCTGCTGTGCAATGCCATCGGCCCGCGCTATGGCGCAAACCAGAAGTGCCTGCTGTACCGGAACCTGCTGTCCATCCTGCAAACCCGGGGCCTGGCCGACTGCCAGATGCCACTGGTCAACTCTGGGGTAATTGGCCTCACAGCCGAGGATGCCGGCACCCTGGACCGCTCCATCGACATGATGGACGAGTTCTACCCCTTGGCTCGCGAGGCCTATACCCTTGAGGAGTTCTGCCTGGCAGTGGCGGCATACCGCAAACTGGAGGTGGCCGAGTGTACCGACGTCATCCACCACTACTGGAGCCGCAAAGCCCAGTTCCGTGCCAAGATCCAAGCCTGGCTGCGCAAGCACGGCCACGACCCATTGGGCGGCGAAGCGCTGGCTGACGTTGCGTTGGTCAACGACCAACTGCCGCGCCCCCCTACCCTGCACCGCTTGGGTTACAAGGCACTGAGCCTGACCCTGCCCAGCCACGAGCGCCAGTTTGCGCGCGAATTGCTCTATGGCTGCTACCCCTATCCCAATGAATTCGACCGCGCCTGCGCGCCGGCCTGGTGGGACAAAGCCCTGGAAAACCTCCATGCACGCCATGGCCGTATGGCACCCGAGCGGCTACGTCAATGCCTGCGTCACCCGGGGCTGCGGTTGTCGCTGGGCGAACGGCGCAAAGATGTCGAGGCATATTTGCTGAGGTCTTCCCAGGCTTGAGCAGCCCTGTGCTGGCCTTGAATCGGCCGAGCGCGTAATCTGCGGCCATGCCACTCGTCGCCCGCCTGTTCTGGATCCTGCTGCTCGCCTGCCTGAGCCCGTTGGCTCTGGGCGAGCGCCTGCGCCTGGTATCCGATGACTGGGCGCCCTACATTTATCAGCACGAGGGCCAGCCCCTCGGTATCGACTACGAAGTCACCACCGAGGTATTCAAACGCCTTGGGGTTGAGGTGGAATGGCAGTTCCTGCCATGGAAGCGCTGCCTGGCAATGATCGAGAAAGGCTTGGCCGACGGTATTCTGGACATCTTCCAGAGCGAGACGCGGCGGCCCTATCTGGTGTACGCCCCCGAGCCCATGTCGGAGGTCGAGTTCGTGCTGTTTCAGGCCCGCGCACGCCGCCATGCCGTGGCCGGGTTCAAGGACCTGGCGGGCCTCACCGTCGGCACCTCGCCCGGCTACGCCTATGGCGACGCGTTCAACCAGGCGACCCATTTTCGGCGTGAAGCCGCGCCAACGCAGGAAGCCAACTTCGGCAAACTGCTGCTGGGCCGTATCGACCTGGCAATCACCGACCGCGTGGTCGGGCATTACCTGATTCGCCGTCTGGGCCTTGAACAACAAGTCGAGGAACTCCCGCTGGCAATCAGCCGCCAAGCCCAGTACCTGGGGTTGGTGCGCAAGCCAGGGCGCGAAACACTGGCCCTGGCCTTTGCCGAAGAACTGCAGCGGTTCAAGCACGAACCGGCCTTTGCCGCCATCAGCCACCGTTACACAGGCGACATCGGAAACATTCTCAACGCCGTTGAGCAGCAGGAAAGCAGCACAGCGCGATAGCTCTGTTATACTCGGGCCTTCCCGCCCGGCTCACGCCCGGACGCTCGGCCTCGTAACAGGCATCCCGATCGGCACCGACGCACCTTCGCGTCACCCTCCGTTTCCCGGATGTGCAGTGAAAGCCCAGCTGGACCGGACGCGATCGCATCCCACCGATGCCCGTCGCGCCAGGCAGAACATCCCAACGGGCCCAGCCCACACGAGAACAGGATCGCCCATGTCCTTTGCTTCCCTCGGTCTCTCCGAGGCTCTTGTCCGCGCTATCGAGGCTGCGGGCTATACCCAGCCGACCCCCGTGCAACAGCGGGCGATTCCCGCCGTGTTGCAAGGCCGCGACCTGATGGTTGCCGCTCAGACAGGTACTGGTAAAACCGGCGGCTTCGCCCTGCCGATTCTCGAGCGCCTGTTCCCCGCCGGTCACCCCGACAAGTCGCAGCGCCACGGCCCTCGCCAGCCTCGCGTGCTGGTCCTGACCCCAACCCGGGAGCTGGCAGCCCAGGTGCACGACAGCTTCAAGGTCTATGCCCGTGACCTGCCACTGGTCAGCGCCTGCGTCTTCGGCGGCGTTGGCATGAACCCGCAAGTCCAGGCGATTGCCAAGGGCGTTGACGTGCTGGTTGCCTGCCCGGGCCGCCTGCTCGACCTGGCCGGCCAAGGCAAGGTCGACCTGGCCCATGTGGAAATCCTGGTGCTCGACGAAGCCGACCGCATGCTCGACATGGGCTTCATCCACGACGTCAAGAAGGTACTGGCGCGCCTGCCATCCAAGCGCCAGAACCTGCTGTTTTCGGCCACCTTCTCCAAGGACATCACCGACCTCGCCGACAAGCTCCTGCATAACCCGGAGCGTATCGAGGTCACGCCGCCGAACACCACTGTCGAACGTATCGAGCAGCGTGTCTACCGCCTGCCTGCCAGCCACAAGCGTGCGCTGCTGGCACACCTGATCACCCTGGGTGCCTGGGAACAGGTACTGGTGTTTACCCGTACCAAGCACGGCGCCAACCGTCTGGCCGAGTACCTGGAAAAGCAAGGCCTGACCGCTGCCGCGATTCACGGTAACAAGAGCCAGAACGCCCGCACCAAGGCCCTGGCCGACTTCAAGGCCAACAGCGTCCGCGTACTGGTCGCCACCGACATCGCTGCCCGCGGCCTGGACATCGACCAGTTGCCCCACGTGGTCAACTTTGAGCTGCCGAATGTTGAGGAAGATTACGTGCACCGCATCGGCCGTACTGGCCGCGCCGGTCGCTCGGGCGAGGCCATTTCGCTGGTCGCGCCAGATGAAGAGAAGTTGCTCAAGAGCATCGAGCGGGTCACCCGGCAGAAGATCGCGGACGGCGACCTGATGGGCTTCGACGCCAGCCAGGTAGAAGCCGAAAAACCGGAAGTACGCGAACGCCCGCAGAACAACGGCCGTGGCGGTCGCAACCAGCCCCGCGGCGAAGGTGGCAAAGACGCCAACGGTGGCCGCAAGGACAAAGGCAAGGATAAAGGCAAGGCCAAGCAGCCAGCGGCCGGCAAGCCTGCAGACAAGGAAAAGTCCGGCGACAAGCCGCAGCAGCGCAAGCCGCGTGACAACAAGCCGCGCCAGCAGCAGGCCAGCCAGAACAGCGTGCCCAAGCCGCCAGCCGACCGTGCCCCGGATGAGTTCCTGGATGACGAAGTCGACAACTTCGGTAACCGCGCCGATTACGTCAGCCCGTACCAAGGCAAGAACCAGGGACGTAACCGTCGTCCTGGCGGTGGTACTGGTGCAGGCCAGAGCCAAGGAGGTGCTGCCCCGCGTAGCAACGGTGGCGGTGGTCAGGCTCGCAACGGCGGCCAGCCACGCACTGCAAACGGTGAGAAGCGCCCGCCGCGCAATAACAACGGTGGTGGTGCTCGCCGTGATGGCGGTGGCCGTGGGCGCCCGGCCCGTGACGATGCTGCCCGGCAAGAGCCGGCCGTGCGCAACACGCGCCAGCCGGAAAAACAGCCGGTGATCATCCGCAAGGAGTCCAAGCTCGACCGTTTCCCGACGCCTGAGCAACTGGATGATCTGCCGAGCCGCCCGCGCGGTGAGCGTCCCGCCCTGTTGACCCGAAAAGGTTAAGCTAGAGGCAGCCTGTAGCGGCCCTGTCAGGGCCCTGAACGGGAAATGAAAACGCCGCCCAATGGGCGGCGTTTTCTATTGCCAAGGCAATGCTTACTTCTGCTTCACACCTTCGACACTGATATCCAGGTCGAGGGTCTGCGAAGTCGGGCCTGGGCCTTTGATACCGAAGTCGTTCAGGTTAAGGGTGGTGGTGGCGTTGAAACCAGCACGCTCACCACCCCATGGGTCCTTGCCTTCACCGTTGAAGGTGGCCTTGAAGGTGACCGGCTTGGTCACGCCGTGCAGGGTCAGGTCGCCGGTCACGTCAGCAGTCTTGTCGCCAGTCGACTTGACGGCGGTGGAGACGAACTTGGCTTCAGGATACTTCTTCACGTCTAGGAAGTCGGCGCTGGCGATGTGCTTGTCACGCTCGGCATGGTTCGACCACAGGCTGGCGGTTTTCAGGTCGACGCTGATCTTGCTGGCTTCAGGCTTGGCGCTATCCCAGGTGAAGTTGCCGTCGAAATCCTTGAAGGTACCGTGAATAAAGCTGTAACCCAGGTGGCTGATCTTCCAGTCGACAAACGCGTGCTGGCCTTCCTTGTCGATCTTGTACTCGGCAGCCATGACCTGGCCGGCGGAAAGCAGAGCGGTACCGAGCGCCAGAGCGGCAAAAGTCTTTTTCAACATCCTTATTTCCTTCCTATGCAATTGAGGTTGAGAGTCAAGCTTTGCGGCCCAACATGCGGGTCAGGGTCGCGTCACGGTCGATGAAATGGTGCTTGAGCGCTGCCAGGCCATGCAGCACGGCAAAAATCACCAGGCCCCAGGCAAGCCACAGATGAATCACGCCAGCCACATCTGCCTGATCAGGCAGGTCGCTGACCAGTGCCGGTACTTCGAACAGGCCAAACACCGATATGCCGACGCCGTCAGCGGTAGAAATCAGGTAACCGGCAGCCATCACCGCAAACAGGCCAAGGTACAGCGCCAGATGGCCCAGCTTGGCCGCTAGCCGTGTGGCCGCGCCGTGGTTGGCAGGTGCCGGTGGTGGCGGGCTGATGAAACGCCAGACTACCCGCAACAGCATCACCGCCAGCAGCACCAGGCCGATGCTCTTGTGCAGGTCCGGGCCGGCCTTGCGCCAAGGGCTGTAGTAGTCGAGGCCGACCATCCACAGGCCGAGGCCGAACAGGCCGAAAACTGCCAGCGCCACGCCCCAGTGCAGGATGATGCTGACCACGCCGTAGCGAGAAGGTGAATTGCGCAGTTGCATGTTGGCGTGTTTCTCCGTGGAAGCTGTGCACAGACTAACGCGTAACGTATCGAATAAAAGCGGGAAAAATTGCTTCGGATTATCGAGAAATCCGATATGTATTGTGTAAGCTTCCCATTAAGGAAACATTAACGATAGTCGGGGAGAACACCGGCAACAAGCAAGCTGCTGTGGAAGCGGGCTTGTTCCGCGAAGGAGGGCACGCGGTGTCTGGCACCGGCTTTGCCGGTGTTCGCGGGGCAAGCCCGCTCCCACAGAGTCCCCGCTAACTCAGGGAGTTAGCGTGACTCTGAGGGAGCAGCCAGCACCTTCGATCAATCAGCCAGCCTTGGCCTGGTTATTGGCCACAGGTTTCTTGGTCGGCTCGGATTTGGCTGTCGCCTTCTTGGTTTCGGCAGGCTTGGGAGCTGGCTTGTGCGCCGGGGCATGCTTGGCCGGGGCGGCCTTGGTTGCCGCAGGCTTGGCAGCCGGTTCCTTGGCTACAGGCGCAGGCGCTGCCGGGGCCGACGCGGCCTGTGGAGCAGGCGCAGGTGCCGGCGCCACTTCCTCAGCTTTGGCGATTGGCTCAGCCTTCACCTCTGGCGCTTGCGCCCCACCGAACAGGCGTTTGAAGAAGCCTGGCTTGTCCTGCTTGGCCTCTTCGGGCTGCTTAGGCTCAGCTTTGGCCGGCGCCTTGTCAGCCTTGTCGCCCTTATCGGACGAACCACCAAACATATTGGAGAAGAACCCGCCCTTGCTGTCCTTGGTGGCCGCTGCACCGGCTGCCGCTGCCGCCGCAACCGGCACCGCCTTGGCGGGGACGAACGACTTGCCGGCCAGCAGGTCCTGCGCCTGGCTGGCCGCACGCTGGCCACTGCGCAGGGCGCCTTCCAGGGTGCCTGGGTACAGGGCGTCGGTGTGCTCACCGGCAAAGGTGATGCGCTGCACTGGGCGCTCCCACAGGCGCCAGTACTTGCTGATCTGCCCCGGGCCATAGGCCAGGTACGCGCCGCCAGTACCAGCATCGGTGCTGTAGCGCTTCACCTCGTAACCGGTAAAGGCACCGCGGGCTTGCGGGTAGAACGCATGCAGGCGGATCAGCACCTGGTCGACCATCTGCTTGTCGCCAAACGCCTGCAGCAGGCGGGCATTGTCGCCGGAAAGGTTGATCACCACGTTGGCGCCGCCCTTGAGCGCGGGCTCGATCCACAGCATGCCGAGGCCGGTATTACTGAAGATTTCGCCCGACATGCGCGCGCGGCTTTCCCACACGGGCTTCTTGAACTTGAGCATCAGCTGGTCGCGCCAGCCATAATTGGTGCCTTTAAGCGCCGCCAGGTGCTGGTTGTCCAGGCCTGGAGTCATCTGGATCTTGGCCAGGGCGCGCAGTGGTACGGCCATGACCAGGTAATCCGCCTGGTAGCCGACACTGCCAACTTTGACCGTTACACCATCCTTGTCCTGGACGATGGCAGTGACAGGTGAACTGGTCTTGATGGTCTTCAGCTGCTTGACGAAGGCCTGGGCCAGCACCGGGCTGCCACCGGGCAGGCGCGCGGCACGCAGGTCGCGGTCGCTGACACCACGGTACACTCGGTTCTGCTGGGCGAAATACAGCAGCGACAGACGCGACGGCTCATCGTAACGGGTACGGATCTGCTGGTTGATCAGCTGACGGGCAGTGGCCGGCAGTTGCAGTTTGTCCAGCCAGGTGGAGACGTTGATCTGGTCGAGTGCGAACAGCGTGCTGGTTGCCTGCGGGTTCAGCGGGTCATCGATCGAACGGGCCAAGTCATCGAGGGTTTTCTCGTAGCGCTTGAGCGCTTCGGCGGTAGCCGGTTGCTTGGTGGCCAGGTCGGTGGCGCTGAAGTACTCACCGTCGATGAGGTAACCAGGGGTACGCACGAACTCCGGTGCCGCCAGTGTTTCAAGCTTGAAACGGTCCAGGTAATGGTTGAGCACCGGCTGCGCCTTGGCATTGCCGATCCACTCGCTGGTGGCCAGGCCCGAACGCCCACCCATGCCCGATTTGGCCTCCAGCAGGGTCACCTGCCAGCCTTTGTCCTGCAGCTCATAGGCTGCCGTCAGGCCAGCCAGGCCGCCACCCACGACAATCGCCGTGGGCGTCTTGTCCTTTGCCAGCGCGGCGCCGCTGGTGACACCAATCAATACCAACGCGCACAGGCGCACCCAAGCAGCAGCCATGTCGGCGAACTCCGAGTCAGAGGTTACAGAAACAGGGAGAGGCAGGAATGCCCCGAGAGAGATGCGTTAAGAATACGTCAGCTCCGCCGGCCCTGCCAGCGCAGTGACATCAAGTCCTTTTGGCAACTGACATTTTTGCCAGTAGCCATGTCACACGGCGGCAGGCGAAGCTGGCGAAACTGGCCAGAAGCCCCGCCAGGAGGGCATGCGCATGATCTTCGAGGAGCACTTCCAACACGTCGAACGGCAGTTTCTATGGCACAAAAAAACGCTTCATACAGCCTCCGGCCTAAGTATCCGCTCCAACAGCACCTCTTGGACCGGCTTTCATGAAGCGTTCAAGGGTGAAGACGGTACCGAACTGGTCATCGGTGAACACAGCGACGTAGAGATCGTCTTCGCCCAGGAAGTCGAGTGCCTGCGCCTGGAATACTACGTAGTCAGCGACTTTCTCTGCGACGACCTGCACATGCTGTTCGATGCTGAAAGGGTTGATTACGACCTGGTCGCCCCGGTCCCGCGCACCTTTTACTGGCTCACAGTGGAAGGCAGCGGGTTTAGCGACCTGCGCCCCGGCCCCATTGCCACGTACCCCTACCACCAGGTGATCGACGGCCCCTTCCGCCGCCTGACCATCTCCACTTCGCAGGCCGGAACCGTGCACATCCGCCGGCTGGAATGGACCGGCACCCAACGTCATTGAAAGGCAGCGGTTGTCCTGCCCTGCGGCATTGCTTAGGCTTACGCGGTCGAACCACGCCGCAAAGCCAGGAGAAGTGCCCATGGGCCTCAACGATCAGTGGATGCAACGTGACCTCAAGGTCCTGTGGCACCCCTGTACCCAGATGAAAGACCACGAGCAGCTGCCGCTGATCCCGATCAAGCGCGGCGAAGGCGTGTGGCTTGAGGACTTCGAAGGCAAGCGCTACCTGGACGCGGTGAGCAGCTGGTGGGTCAATGTGTTCGGCCACGCCAACCCGCGCATCAACCAGCGCATCAAGGACCAAGTCGACCAACTGGAGCACGTGATCCTGGCCGGTTTCAGCCATCAGCCGGTAATCGAGCTGTCCGAGCGCCTGGTGGCCATGACCCCGGCCGGCCTTGACCGGGTGTTCTACGCCGACAACGGCTCGTCGTGTATCGAAGTGGCGCTGAAGATGAGCTTCCACTACTGGCAGAACGTCGGCAAGCCGGGCAAGAAGCGCTTCGTCACTCTGACCAACAGCTACCACGGCGAAACCATCGCCGCCATGTCGGTAGGTGATGTGCCGCTGTTCACCGAAACCTACAAGGCGTTGCTGCTGGACACGATCAAGGTGCCTAGCCCCGACTGCTACCTGCGCCCCGAAGGCATGAGCTGGGAGGAGCATTCGCGCAACATGTTCGCCGCCATGGAGCAGACCCTGGCCGAACACCACGCCTCGATCAGCGCCGTGATCGTCGAGCCGCTGATCCAGGGTGCCGGCGGCATGCGCATGTACCACCCGGTGTACCTCAAGCTGCTGCGCGAGGCCTGCGACCGCTATGACGTGCACCTGATCCACGACGAAATCGCCGTGGGCTTTGGCCGCACCGGCACGATGTTCGCCTGCGAACAGGCCGGTATCCGCCCGGACTTCCTGTGCCTGTCCAAGGCCCTGACCGGTGGCTACCTGCCGCTGGCCGCCTGCCTGACCACCGACAAGGTCTACCAGGCGTTCTATGACGACTACCCGACCCTGCGCGCGTTCCTGCACTCGCACAGCTACACCGGCAACCCGCTGGCTTGTGCTGCGGCGCTGGCGACCCTGGATATCTTCGAGCAGGACAACGTGATCGAAGCCAACAAGGCCCTGGCCACGCGCATGGCCACCGCCACTGCGCACCTGGCCGAGCATGCTCACGTTGCCGAAATCCGCCAGACCGGCATGGCCCTGGCTATCGAAATGGTTCAGGACAAGGCTGGCAAGGTGGCCTACCCCTGGCAGGAGCGTCGCGGCCTGAAGGTGTTCGAGCATGCCCTGACCCGCGGCGCCTTGCTGCGGCCGCTGGGCAGCGTGGTGTACTTCCTGCCACCGTACGTGATCACCCCTGAGCAGATCGATTTCCTTGCCGAGGTCGCCAGCGAAGGCATCGACATCGCCACCCGCGACAGCGTCAGTGTTGCCGTGCCGGCCAACTTCCACCCCGATTTCCGCGACCCGGGCTAGCCCGGCAATTCGCCACACCACTTTTCCTGTGGGTGCGAGCGTGCTCGCGAACAAGGGCGAAGCCCTTGCCAGGCACCGCAGCGCCTGATTCGCGGGCACGCCCGCTCCCACAGGGGATCTGTGTCTCTCTATTTACCGAGCAAACCCATGAGACTGTCCCGCTTCTTCATCGACGCCCCCCTGAGCCTTGGCGAGCACGACCTGCCTGAAGCCCAGGCCCACTACATCGGCCGCGTACTACGCATGGCCCCCGGCGACGCCGTGCAGCTATTCGACGGCAGCGGCCAGGAATACCTCGGTCAGCTGCTTGAAGTGGGCAAGAAAACCGTACGCGTCAACCTTGACCGGGTCATTGCCGGCCAGGCCGATTCACCGCTGCACGTGCACCTCGGCCAAGGCCTGTCCCGCGGCGAGCGTATGGATTGGGCGATCCAGAAGGCCACCGAGCTGGGCGCCAATGCAATCACCCCGATCGTCAGCGAGCGCTGCGAAGTGCGGCTGAAAGACGAGCGCGCCGACAAGCGCCTGGCCCATTGGCGGCAAGTGGCAATCAGCGCCTGTGAACAATGCGGTCGTTCTACCTTGCCGGTCATCCACCCACCCGTGACCCTGGCCGAATGGCTGGGCAGCAGCAAGGCGGACCTGAAACTGGTCCTGCACCCGGTGGCCGAGCCGCTTACCAGCCACGAAAAACCTGCGACCCTGGCGTTTCTGATCGGCCCCGAAGGCGGCCTGAGCGAGGCCGAAGTCGAGCAGGCCAAAGCGTCCGGCTTCCACGCCGCCCGCCTCGGCCCGCGCGTGCTGCGCACTGAAACTGCGCCCGTTGTGGCGCTGTCGGTGGCACAGCAACTGTGGGGCGACTTTTGACTAGAGCACGTAGAACGACACCGCCACGAAATGCAGCAGGCTGCCGGTAATCACGAACAGGTGCCAGATGCCGTGAGCGTGGCGCAAGCGGCTGTCGAGCGCGAAGAAGATGATGCCCACGGTGTAGAACACCCCGCCGGCGGCCAACCAGGCAAAGCCGGCGCTGCCCAGCGATTGCTGCAACGGTTTCACTGCCACTAGCACGATCCAGCCCATCACGGCATAAATGATGATCGACAGGATCCGCGCCTCGGAACGCGGCTTGATCTCTTGCAGCATACCGATCACCGCCAGCCCCCAGACCACGCCGAACAGGCTCCAGCCCCAGGGGCCGCGCAGGCTGACCAGGCAGAATGGCGTGTAACTGCCAGCGATCAGCAGGTAGATAGAAAGGTGATCGAGCTTGCGCATGATTACCTTGGCCCGCCCGCGGGTGCTGTGGTACAGGGTGGAAATGCTGTACAGCAACAGCAGGGTGCTGCCGTAGATGGAGAAACTGACGATCTTCCACGGGTCCCCTTGCAGGCCCGCGACCACGATCAGCCAGATGGCACCGATACAGGCCAGGACAGCACCGACCAGGTGGGTCCAGGCATTGAAGCGTTCACCGTAATACATGCAAACACAGACCTCTTCAGGTGGGCTGGGTTCCTGATGTGATGCTGATGGCCTCTTCGCGGGCATGCCCGCTCCCACAGGTAATGCACAGGACTCAAGGTCAGTGGTGTACCTGTGGGAGCGGGCTTGCCCGCGAAGAGGCCCGCACAAGCATCATCCTAGCCAAGGTCAGGTTGCAGATCCGCGTCACGCACCAGCCTTTCCAGTGCAACCAGGTCCGGCACCCGAGCCACCTGCTCGCCCACCTGCACCGCCGCCAGCTCCAGCCTGCCCAGCGCCACGTCCACGTAGTTCAGCTGGCTGTCGAGCTTGCACGAGCGCGGGATGTCTTGCAGCAACAGCGCCAGGTAGCGCAGGCCGGTATCACCCAGTGCGTTGAGCACGACTACCCGGGCCCGCTCACCGCACGGGGTTTCACCCCCACACGCCGCCTCGAAGCCGATCAGCGGCAGGCGCTGCTGCCGCCAGTCGATCCAGCCCAGGTGCCAGGCGGGGTCGCCGGGCTGGCACACCAGGTTGCGCTGCCCGCTCAACTCAGCCACCGCCACGTTGGGCAGCACCAGGGTGCGATCACCCAAAGGCAGCAACAGCCCGGTCAGGCTGCTGCGCTGGCCGGAAATCAGTTCAAGCATGGGGCTGGCTCCAATGGGCGATACTCTGCAACAGCAGCGACTCCTGGTACGGTTTGCCCAGGTATTCGTTGACGCCGATGGCCATGGCACGGTCGCGGTGCTTCTGCCCGGTGCGCGAGGTGATCATGATGATGGGCAGGTCTTTCAGCCGCTCGTCACGGCGAATGCGTGTGGCCACCTCGAAGCCGTCCATGCGCGGCATTTCGATGTCCAGCAGCAACACGTCGGGGCGGTGGTCTTCCAGCAGGGCCATGGCATCAACCCCGTCCTTGGCCGTCAGCACGCTCATGCCGTGGCGTTCCAGCAGGCGGCTGGTGACTTTGCGCACGGTCACCGAGTCATCCACCACCATCACCAGCAACGCACGCCGCGGCGCCGGGCCGAGCAGTTGGCGCTGGGCTTCGCCACCGGGCAAACGTGCCAGGCGCCGCTGCTGGCCGCGCAGCTGGCCGAGCAGGTCGAGAATCAGCACGACCCGCCCGTCACCCAGCAATGTCGCCCCCGATAACCCGGCCACCGCAGCAAACTGTGGCCCCAGGCTCTTCACCACGATCTCGCGGCTGGGCGACAGGCTGTCGGCCTGGATGGCGAACGACTGCTCCTTGGAATGCACCAGCAGCACTGGCAACGGCACGCTCTGCCCCAGCAGCGCGGGGCGGGGCACACCTTGCAGCAACTCGCCCAGGTAACGCAGCTCGTATTCGTGGCCGCCGTAGACATAGCGCGGCGTGTCCAGCTGATAGCACGCTGCGAGCTCTGCCGGCGGCACGCGGACAATGCCCTCGATGGTATTGAGCGGGATGGCGTACTGCTCTTCGCCCAGGTGCACCATCAGCGCACGGTTGATCGATACGGTGAACGGCAGCCGGATCAAGAAGCGTGCACCCTTGCCCTGGGCCGACTCGATGCTCATCGAGCCACCGAGCTGCTTGACCTCCTCGTGCACCACGTCCATGCCCAGACCGCGCCCGGAAATCTGGGTGATCTTCTCGGCGGTGGAAAACCCCGGGCGCAGAATGAACTGCAGGATCTCGTGATCGCTCAAGTCTGCGTGCGGATCCAGCAGGCCGCGCTTGATGGCCTTGCGCCGTACCGCGTCGAGTGGCACACCGGCACCGTCGTCAGTCATTTCGATAACGATATCGGCACCTTCGTGCAGCAAATTCAGGTGGATGGTGCCCTGCTCCGGTTTGCCAGCGGCCAGCCGTGCTTCGCGGCTTTCCAGGCCATGGTCGACAGCGTTGCGCAGCATGTGCTCCAGCGGTGCGACCATGCGCTCGAGCACACTGCGGTCCAGTTCGCCCTCGGCGTTGCCGACCACCAGTTCCACCTGCTTGCCCAGTTCGCTGGCCACCTGCCGCACCACACGCTGCAGGCGTGGCACTAGGCGTTCGAAGGGCACCATCAAAGTGGCGGTCAGGCCTTCCTGCAACTGGCTGTTCACCCTGGCCTGCTGCTGCAGAAGGCTGTAGGCCTCCTGGGCGCGTTGGGCCAGGGTTTCCTTCAGGTCGAGCAAGTCCGAGGCAGACTCGAACAAGGCCCGCGACAATTGCTGCAACTGCGAATGGCGGTCCATTTCCAGGGGATCGAAGTCGTCGTAGGCATCGCCTTCGAACGGCTGCCGGCTGGAGATCCGCCCCTGGGTCTCGTTATCCAGGCGCAGCAACTGGTCGCGCATGCGCTCCAGGGTGGTTTCCATCTCGTTGAGGGCGAACTGCGCATCGTTGACCTGCTGCTCGATGCGCCCACGAATGATCGAGTGCTCGCCAGCCAGGTTGCCCAGGTCATCGAGCAACTCGGCATCAACCTTGACCATGTCGCCTGCGGCCCGCTCTGGCGCTGCCGCCGGCAACTCGCTGGCGGCTGCCTCGACAGGCCCTTGGCCGGCCGCACTGTCGGTCAGGGCCGCGCTGCTGAAGTTACGGATATAGTCGATCAGTGCCGTGGCCGCATGCAACGGCTGCCCCAGGCGTACGGCATCCAGCATGTGCGCCAGGCGATCATGGCAATTCTGCAACAGCGCGAACAGTGGCGGGCTCGGCGGCAAACGCCCGGCAGCCAGCAGCTCGTACAGAAATTCCAGTTCGTGTGCCAGGTCACCGATGGGGGCAATTTCAACCATGCGCGCCACACCCTTCAGGGTGTGCAGGTCGCGCATCAGGTTGTCCACCTCGACGCTGCTACGCGGGTCGGCCTGCCAGCGCGCCAGGGCGGCAGCGGCGCTCTCGACAATGTCCGAGCTTTCTTCGAGGAACACTTCCAGCAACTCTTCGCCTGGGCTTTCCGGCTCGTCTGGCAGTGGCTCACCCACCTCTGGCAGCGAAGGGTCATGCGACAGCCCCAAAGTACCGCTCAGGTCCATGTCCGGGTGCAGCGGTGTCACCTTGTCGATGCCCACCAGGCCGGTGGCATCCGGTGCCAATGCCTGGTCCAGCAGCGTGCGCAGGCCATCGACCAGTTCCGGGCGTGACACGATGTCCTGCCCCGCCGCTACTTCGTCGAGCATGTCCAGCAGTGCCTCATGGGCCCGCTGCGTGTGGGCGAAAAAGCGTGCATCGGCTGGCAGGCTGCCCTCTTCCACGGCGCCATACAGATCGAGCAAGGCCTCGCACACGTCATCCATCTGCCACAAGTCGGCCAGGTGCGCGGCATGGCCCAGGCTGGTCATCTGGTCGAGCAGGGTATCCAGCGCGTCGCGCTGGCCGGGCTGTTGCTGCCAGCGCGACAACAACGACTCGGCATCAAGCAGAATGTCCATGGCCTGGGCCAGAAAACTGGCAACCAGCTGCGGGTCGCGCTTGCTACGCCGGGCATGCTGCGGGTCGTCATGCCCGCTGGCCAGGCGGCTATCGACTGCCTGGCCAACCGCTTCGATCAGCTCCGCGGCGCCAGGGATGGCGGCCAGTGGTGTGCTGTCGAGTTGCGCCAGGCCCAGATGGAACAGCGAGCGCGCGGCTTCCAGCCATTCGATCTCGGCCATTTGCAGTGGCAACTGATGGCCCTTGTATTCACGGGCCAGGCGGTCGAAGGCGGTGGCCAGCTCAGCGATCGGCATCACCCCGGCCATGGCGGCACTGCCCTTGAGCGTGTGCAGGGCACGTTGCAGGCCATCGCTGACCGGCGTGTCGTGGCCGTCGGCGCCCTGCAGGAAATCATCAAGGCTGGCCAGGTGGCCCTGCGCCTCACTGCGGAAGATATCCAGCAACTGTGGCTCAAGGCCATCGATACTGGCCGCCGGTGCATCGTTTTCAGCCAGGGCATGCAGGTGCCCGGCCAGTTGTTCGATTTCGGTCAATTGCGGCAGCTGGCCGGTGGCAAAGTCCGCCAGCAGATCGGGCAAATGGACGAACACCTGTTGCAGGGCCACCACGCCTTCCGGGCTGAGCGCGCTGCGGCCCTCCAGCACCCGGTTCAGCAGGTGCTCGGCGCCCCAGGCAAGTTCGGCCACCGCCTCGGCATGCACCATGCGGCCACTGCCTTTGAGGGTATGCAGCGCACGGCGCACTTCCCCCAGCGCCCCGCGCTGCTGGTTATCGGCACGCCAGCGCAGCCAGTGGCGCTCGATTTCCGGCAGCAACTCGCCCGCTTCCTCGAGAAACACCTCGCGCAGTTCGTCATCGATGCCATCGCCATTGGCATCCAGGCCCGCTCGGGCATCCGCCTGCGCACAGTGCACACCCAACGCCGCCAGGCTGGCACACGCCATGTCGATGAACGGCTGGCCATCCGCCAGCGGGTCGGCCACCCGCCACTGCAGGTAGCATTCAGCGGCGCTGAGGGCCTCGGCCAGGTGGGTCAGCTCGTCGGCAGGCGGCTCCTCCTCCAGGTGCTGCAACCAACGCTGCACATAGCTTGCACAGCCGGCAAGCAGCTCGGCCACGGCGGGCAGCATCAACATGGCCAAGGCCCCGCGAACCTGCTGCAACAGCCCTGGCAAGGGCTGCAGGCGCTGCCGGGGCCAGTCGGACTCCACATAGTCACCGATCAGGTCCTTGGCCTGCTGCAACACGTTCAGCGATTCGTTCAGCACCAGCTGGCGTATCTCGGCCAGGTCCGAGCCTGGCAGGCCGGCCTGGCCGTTTTCCTCCAGTGGGCCGACCATGCCATTCAGGGAGGCTTCCACATACAACAAGGCGCCCGCTACATCCATCAACACCGCGTCGTCCACGGCTCGTTCGCCCTGAGCCAGGGCCTGCAGCGCCAACACCTGGTCGATGATCACCCGCCGTGGTTGCTGGAAGCCCAGTACAGCCAGCGTATCAGCCACGTGGCGCAGCGGCGCCAGCAGGGCATCAAGCTGCTCGCTGTGCTGGCGGTCGCTGCGCACGAACTGGTCCAGGCGCTCCTTGATGCGCATAAGGTCGTCGCACAGTGCGGTCACCACCGAGCGCAGGGCATCGCGGCCCGGCCCGGCCTGCAACTGTTCGCGCCAGTTGCCCAGCGAGAGGTCGAGGTTGGCCAGGTCGTCAGAGCCGGCAAAGCGCTGCGCAGCACCGCTGATCAGGCTGGCCTGGGCCAGCGGCTCGATGCCACGGCAGGCGCGCAGCTGGTTGAGCAGCGGCAGCATCACCAATGGCAGGTCGTGGCGGGCACCGCGCAAGCGCTCAAGGTATGAGGGCAACTGCTCCAGGCCCCGGAACAGCGCACCCAGGCAATCACCCCGTGGGCTCACCTGGCCGTCGGCCATGGCCTTGGCGAACAGCTCCAGTTCTTCGGCCAGACGCGTCGCACCTCGCAGCTCGAGCATGCGCAGGCAGCCATGCACCTGGTGCAGGTTGTCGACCACAAAGGCGAGTATCGACAGGTCGCCTGGCTCGCCGGCGAAACGCTCCAGCGCCTGACGCGCCTGGCCCAGGCAGTCGAGGATGGCTGCCTTGGTCCAGGCCAGCGCCACCGTGTCGTGGCGCTCGGGGCTTACAGCAACAGATGCCATTGTCACTTCCTCAACGCGGCGCTTCACTTGGGCTCGGCAGGTGGCGGCAGGGTGAAGCCGGACACCGAACGGCGCATCTCGCTGGCCATGCGGGCCAGGTGGCGGATGCTGTCGGCAGTGGCCCCGGAGCCGGCGGAGGTCTGCGCGGTAATCTGCTGGATGACCGCCATGGTGTGTGAGATCTGCCCGGCCGACGAGGTCTGCAACTGGGCAGCGTCGGAGATGCTGTGGATCAGGTCGGCCAGGTTCTGCGATACGCCTTCGATTTCGGCCAGCGCCACCCCGGCATCCTGGGCCAGGCGGGCGCCGCGCACCACTTCGGCGGTGGTCTGCTCCATGGAGATCACGGCCTCGTTGGTGTCGGCCTGGATGGTGCGCACCAGCGCCTCTATCTGGCGGGTAGCCGATGATGAGCGTTCGGCCAGGCGCTGCACCTCGTCGGCGACCACGGCAAACCCACGGCCGGCCTCACCGGCCAGCGAGGCCTGGATCGCCGCGTTAAGGGCAAGGATGTTGGTCTGGTCGGCAATGTCGTCGATCAGGCTGACAATGTCGCCGATTTCCTGAGAAGACTCACCCAGGCGCTTGATCCGCTTGGCGGTGTCCTGGATCTGCTCGCGAATGTTGTCCATGCCATTGATGGTGTTGTGGACCACCTCGTTACCCTTGTTGGCGATGGCCACCGAGCGTTCGGCCACCTTGGCCGATTCGTAGGCATGCGCGGATACCCGGTCGATCGACTCGACCATGTCGCCGACGGCTTCGGAGGCCTCGCTGATCTGCTCGGCCTGGTGCTCGGAGGCCTTGGCCAGCTGGCGAGCGGTGTTTTGCGTGTCCTGCACGGCTGCGGCCACCTGCACGGCGCTGTGGTTGATGGTGGCCACAAGGTCGCGCAGCTGGTCTACGGAATAGTTGATCGAGTCGGCAATGGCGCCGGTAAAGTCTTCGGTTACCGATACGGTCACGGTCAGGTCGCCATCGGCCAGCTCTTCGATTTCGTCGAGCAGGCGCATGATCGCCTGCTGGTTGCGTTCGTTCTTTTCCGCCGTTTCGCGCAGCTGGCGGTTGGTGGTGCGCACCATGACCAGGCCGATGAGAATGATCGAGGCCAGCGCCAGCACGCCCAGGGCATAGCCGCCCACAGTATCGAGGGTGCGCCCGCCGGCCAGGTTCTCGAAACCGTTGGCCAGGTGCGACGCTTCGTCGAGCAGGGTTTGCGACAGGCTGAAGATGTTGCCGGCAGCTTCGCGCACGCGGAACAGTTCGGGCGAGGTTTCGAGGATTTCATCCACAGAACCGGCGACGAACTGGAACAGTTCGGCGATTTCCGCCAGCCGCGCGCGGGCGTCGGCGTCTTCGACGCGGGTTATCTGGATTGCCGCGTTGCCGCTGAGCATGCCCTCCAGCACCTGGCCAAAGCGGCCGGCATCACGGCCAAAAGCGTCGGCCGCCTGGGCTGCGGCATCGTCACCGGCCAGCACAGTGTTGACCGAACCGAGGATGCGCTCGGCCAGCAACAACTGGCGCTGGGCCACCGCCACCTGGTTGGCCGGGGCGCCGCTTTGCAGCAGGATCTCAACCACCTTCTCGTATTCCACCTGCAACTGCGGCACGGTTTCGGCCAGCGTCGCCGCCACCTGGTGCAGCGACAGCACGGTCTGCTCGCTGGCCAGGATGGTGTCGGTGTTCTTGCGCAGGTTTTCCCAGTCGCGGCGTACCGATTCCATCTCGTCACGCACCGTGGGCGGCGCGGGCGGCAGCCCGGTGGACTTGTCACCCTGGCGCAGGTAGCCCCAGCGCCGCTCAAAATCGTTGCGCGCATCCGACAGCAGCTTGAATGCAAGGGCCTTGCCGGTGGCGGCTTCAGTGGCGTTCTTGGCGATGCGTTGCGACAGCACCCGCAGTTCCCCGGCATGGCCGATGTACTGCTTGTCGTAATTGGATTGGGTGTTCAGGTACGCGAAGTTGGCGAACAACAGGATGATCGACAGGATCAGGATCAAAAACAGCACAGTGATCTGCGCGATGCTGCGGGTACGCGGGCTCACGGTGGTCGCGGTAACGGAGGTGGCAGGCTTGTTCACGTTCGCAGGTCCTATAACGCCACATCGAGAAAGCCCGGCGCCTGGGCCAGGGCGAAGGGGCTGAAGATCGCCCAATTGCGTTCACGCGGGAAATGCCCCTGCACAAAACGTGCAGCGGCGCGCAGCAGTGGCTGCGGCGGCGACAGCTGCAGGCTGTCCAGGTCAAAGTGCTGCAAGCCCAGTACCTCGTCCACCAGCAGGCCGACGAACAGGGCCTCGTGGTCCAGCACCAGTACCCGCCGTTGCTTGCCCGGGGCGGCGTGGCCCAGGCCGAAGAAGCTGCTCAGGTCCATCACCGGCAACAACCGGCCGCGCAGGTTGGCTACCCCGCACACCCATGGCTGCACACCGGGGACGCGGCTGCTGCGCGGTTCACGCAGCACCTCGGCCACCTCGCCCATGGGCGCGACAAACCACTGCCCGGCAATGCGAAAACCGATACCGCTCCACTGTTGCAGGCGGTTGTCTTGCGGCGGTTGGTCGGCAACCAGCAGGCGGCAGCGCCGGTCAATGTCCAGCAACAGCTCGAAGGCGGTCAGCGACGCGCCTTGCGGGCGGGTGGTCAAGCGCCCAGCACTTCTTTGAGCTTGGCGATCAGGTCGTCTTCTTCCACGGGCTTGGTCACGAAACCCCTCGCACCCTGGCGTTTTGCCCAGATGCGATCGGTTTCCTGGTCTTTGGTGGTAACGACCAATACTGGAATGGCGCTGGTCTCGGGGTCCTTGCTCAATTGCCGGGTGGCCTGAAAGCCGTTGAGAACAGGCATGACGATATCCATCAACACTGCATCGGGCTTTGCCTGACGCGCCAGCGCCACGCCATCGGCACCGTTGCTGGCTTTGAGCACCTCATGACCGTGCTTTTCAAGCCATCCGGCCAATTTGTACATCTCTGTCGGCGAGTCGTCGACAATCAGAACTCGGGCCATGCTGTTTCCCCATCAGGAAAGTAAGGCCGTGCCATGGCGGGGCGCGGTCAGGGTGCGTGTTGTGGAGGCGCGGTAAACCCAGGCACGTGGGCGCGGATCGCGTCGAGCAGCTCTTCCTTGCTGAACGGTTTGGTCAGGAACTGATCAGAGCCGACCACCCGGCCGCGGGCCTTGTCGAACAGGCCATCGCGCGACGACAGCAGGATCACCGGGGTGTCCTTGAAAGCACTGTTGTGCTTGATCACGGCGCAGGTCTGGTAGCCGTCCAGGCGCGGCATCAGCACATCAACGAAGATGATGCTGGGCTGGTGGTCGACGATCTTGGCCAGGGCATCGAAGCCATCGCTGGCGGTGATCACCTCGCAGCCCGCTTCACCGAGCAACATCTGGGCGGTGCGGCGGATCGTGCGCGAATCGTCGATCACCATCACCTTCAGGGGTTGTTCCATAGACGCCTACCAATGGAAATTAGCTGCACTTTTAGCATACTCCGGGTGGCCATTCCATCTGCGCCGCCCCTTGACCGGCGGCGTTCGCGGCGCCACCCTGAGCCACTTTTCTTTCGCCATCGCGGCCACCTGCCGCCAAGAGGAACCACCCCATGAGCGTTCGCCTCGGCATTGTCATGGACCCCATCGCGTCCATCTCCTACAAGAAGGACAGTTCGCTGGCCATGCTGCTGGCCGCCCAGGCACGCGGCTGGAGCCTGTTCTACATGGAACAGCAAGACCTGTACCAGGGCGAAAGCAAGGCCCGCGCCCGCATGCGCCCGCTGAAGGTGTTTGCCGACCCGGCGCACTGGTTCGAGCTGGGCGAGGAGCAGGACAGCCCGCTGGCCGAGCTGGACGTGATCCTGATGCGCAAGGACCCGCCCTTCGACATGGAGTTCGTCTACAGCACCTACCTGCTGGAGCAGGCCGAGAATGAAGGGGTGCTGGTGGTCAACCGCCCGCAGAGCCTGCGCGACTGCAACGAAAAAATGTTCGCCACGCTGTTCCCGCAGTGCACCACCCCAACCCTGGTCAGCCGCCGCCCGGACATCATTCGCGAATTCGCGGCCAAGCATGTTGACGTGATCCTCAAGCCACTGGATGGCATGGGCGGCACGTCGATCTTCCGCCACCGGGCTGGCGACCCCAACCTGTCGGTGATCCTGGAAACCCTGACCGCGCTGGGCACCCAGCAGATCATGGCCCAGGCCTACCTGCCGGCGATCAAGGACGGCGACAAACGCATCCTGATGATTGATGGCGAGCCGGTGGACTACTGCCTGGCGCGTATTCCGGCCAGCGGCGAAACCCGTGGCAACCTGGCCGCTGGCGGGCGTGGCGAAGCGCGCCCGCTGACCGAGCGCGACCGCTGGATTGCCGCCCAGGTCGGCCCGACCCTGCGCGAGAAGGGCCTGTTGTTCGTGGGCCTGGACGTGATCGGCGACTACCTCACCGAAATCAACGTCACCAGCCCCACCTGCATCCGCGAGATCGATGCTGCCTACAACACCGATATCGGTGGCAAATTGATGGATGCCATTGATCGCAAGCTCAAGGCGCGCTGACAGCCAACGCGAAGCTAAACCGCAGAGTGGGGTATGATGCCGGTCCTAATCGACTGAGCTGCTGCCCCGCCCTGCAGTTGCTGGATACCTGATGACGCTGCCCGCTGACATCCCCGCCGACCTGCTGCCGCCCCGTGTTCGCCCGGTGGACCGGCTCGGCTTTACCCTGTTCCTGGCTGCCCTGGTGCACCTGGCGCTGATTCTTGGCGTCGGCTTTACCGTGGTCAAGCCTGCCGAAATCCGCCACACCATGGACATCACCCTGGCCACCTTCAAGAGCGAGAAAGCGCCCGAGAAGGCCGATTTCCAGGCTCAGGAAAACCAGCAGGGCAGCGGCACGCTGGACAAGAAAGCGGTGCCCACCACCACCGAACTGGCGCCGTTCCAGGACAGCAAGATCAACAAGATCACCCCGCCACCCGCCGCCAGGCCCGAGGTGGTACCCCCCCCTACCCCACAAAAGTCGGCGGTAGTGACGACTGCGCCCAAGCCGCAGAAGGTCGAACCCAAGCCCAAGGAAAGCAAGGCACAGCCCAAGCCGGCGGCGCCCGCGCCAGACTTCGACAGCTCGCAGCTGTCCAGCCAGATCGCCAGCCTGGAGGCGGAGCTGTCCAACGAACAGCAGATGTACGCCAAGCGCCCGCGCATCCACCGCCTGAACGCCGCCTCGACCATGCGCGACAAGGGCGCCTGGTACAAGGAAGAGTGGCGCAAGAAGGTCGAACGGGTGGGCAACCTGAACTACCCCGACGAAGCACGTCGGCAACAGATCTACGGCAACTTGCGCATGATGGTGTCGATCAACCGCGATGGATCGCTGTACGAAGTGCTGGTACTGGAATCGTCCGGGCAGCAGGTGCTGGACCAGGCAGCGCAACGCATCGTGCGGCTGGCAGCGCCGTTTGCACCGTTCACCGGGGATTTGGCCGAGTTTGACCGGCTGGAGATCATCCGCACCTGGCGCTTTGCCCGGGGGGACCGTTTGTCCAGCAACTGACTCAGGGCCTCGGTGTAGGGCTCGCTATATGCGGTGGCGCTCGATCTCATAAGCGCCAAAAACCTCAAGACAGCCGCCAACCAAGCGACACAAATCCGCACCTTGTCAGCCTCGCCGCCTGGCGCCACACTATCCCCATGAAAACCCTCGCCCCGAGCTATCTCAAGCACCAGTTCCTGATCGCCATGCCGCACATGGCCGATCCGAACTTCGCCCAGACCCTCACGTACATTGTCGAGCACAATGAACATGGCGCCATGGGCCTGGTGGTCAACCGGCCGCAGGAACTGAGCCTGGCCGACATCCTCGAGCAGCTGCGCCCGGACGAAACGCCGCCGGCCAGCACCCTGCAGGTGCCGATCTACCAGGGCGGCCCGGTGCAGACCGATCGCGGCTTCGTGCTGCACAGCAGCGAATGCAGCTTCCAGGCCACCGTGGCCCTGGAAGGGCTGTCACTGAGCACATCGCAGGATGTGTTGCTTGCGATTGCCGCAGGGGTAGGCCCGAAACAGAGCCTGATCACACTGGGTTATGCCGGCTGGGAGGCGGGCCAGCTGGAAGCGGAACTGGCCGACAACGCCTGGCTCAACTGCCCGTTCGACGCGCAAATCATCTTTGACCGGGCCAGCGACCTGCGCCTTGAAGCAGCGGCCGCCAGCCTGGGGATCAACCTGCACTTGCTGACCAGCCAGGCGGGCCACGCCTGATGGCCGAACTACGCCTCTTGCTGGGTTTCGACTACGGCAGCAAACAGATTGGCGTGGCCGTCGGCCAGGTGATCACCGGGCAGGCACGCGAGCTGTGCACCCTGAAGGCGCAGAACGGCGTGCCGGACTGGGCTCAGGTGGAAAAGCTCATCAATGAGTGGAAACCCGATGCCATTGTCGTCGGCCTGCCGTTGAACATGGACGGCACACCCAGCGAAATGAGCGCCCGCGCCGAGAAGTTCGCCCGCCGCCTTAACGGCCGTTTCAACCTGCCGGTTCATACCCACGACGAACGCCTGACCACCTTCGAAGCCAAAGGCGAACGCATGGCCCGTGGCGGCCAGCGCGGCAGCTACCGCGACAACCCGGTCGATGCCATCGCCGCCGCCCTGTTGCTGCAAGGCTGGCTGGAGGCCAATACCTGATCATCTTTGCCGCCGGGCCCGCCCGGCGCCCCCTTCCGAGGAGCCCGCAATGAGCCTACCCAATCCCGCCGACCTGATTCGGCAGATGGCTGTCGACCTTCGTGCCCACCTGGCGCGCCGGGCAATCACCGAGCCCCGTTACATCGGTATCCGCACCGGCGGTGTCTGGGTTGCCCAGGCCCTGCAGGAAGCCATGGGCGACAGCAGCCCGATGGGCACCCTGGACGTCTCCTTCTACCGCGACGACTTCAGCCAGAACGGCCTGCACCCACAAGTGCGCCCGTCCGAGCTGCCGTTCGAGGTCGAGGGCCAGCACCTGGTGCTGGTGGATGATGTACTGATGAGCGGTCGCACCATCCGCGCGGCGCTCAACGAACTGTTCGATTACGGCCGCCCGGCCAGCGTCACCCTGGTCTGCCTGCTGGACCTGGACGCCGGCGAATTGCCGATCCGTCCGAATGTGCTCGGTGCCACCCTGTCGCTGGCCGCCCATGAACGGGTAAAATTGACCGGACCCGCACCGCTCGCCCTCGAGCGCCAGGACCTCGCCTCCGCTTCCGCCCTTTAAGAGTCCCCCGCGATGACGCCAATCGACGCCAAGCGCCCGCTGCAGCTCAATGATCAGGGCCAGCTGCGCCACTTCCTCTCGCTCGACGGTTTGCCCCGCGAACTGCTCACCGAGATCCTCGACACCGCCGACTCCTTCCTGGAAGTCGGTGCCCGGGCCGTGAAGAAAGTCCCGTTGCTGCGCGGCAAGACCGTTTGCAACGTGTTCTTCGAGAACTCGACCCGCACCCGCACCACCTTCGAACTGGCAGCCCAGCGCCTGTCGGCCGACGTGATCAGCCTGAACGTGTCGACCTCCTCGACCAGCAAGGGCGAGACACTGTTCGACACCCTGCGCAACCTCGAGGCCATGGCGGCCGACATGTTCGTGGTGCGCCATTCCGACTCCGGCGCCGCGCACTTCATCGCCGAGCACGTGTGCCCGGATGTCGCCGTGATCAATGGCGGTGATGGCCGCCACGCGCACCCGACCCAGGGCATGCTCGACATGCTGACCATTCGCCGCCACAAAGGCAGCTTCGAAAACCTCTCGGTGGCCATCGTCGGCGACATTCTGCACTCGCGCGTGGCGCGCTCCGACATGCTGGCGCTCAAAGCGCTGGGTTGCCCGGACATCCGCGTGATCGGCCCGAAAACCCTGATCCCGATCGGCATCGAACAGTACGGCGTGAAGGTCTACACCGACTTGGCCGAAGGCCTGAAGGATGTCGACGTGGTGATCATGCTGCGCCTGCAGCGTGAGCGCATGGCCGGCGGCCTGCTGCCCAGCGAAGGCGAGTTCTACCGCCTGTTCGGCCTGACCACCGCGCGCCTGGCCGGGGCCAAGCCTGATGCCATCGTCATGCACCCGGGCCCGATCAACCGGGGCGTGGAAATCGAATCAGCGGTGGCCGACGGCAAACACTCGGTGATCCTCAACCAGGTCACCTACGGCATCGCCGTGCGCATGGCCGTGCTGTCCATGGCCATGAGCGGGCAGAACGCACAACGTCAATTCGACCAGGAGAACGCCCAGTGACCATCAGCATTCTTGGCGCCCGGGTCATCGATCCCACGACCGGCCTGGATCAGGTGACCGACCTGCACCTGGACGGTGGCCGCATTGCCGCCATTGGCGCCGCACCGGCCGGTTTCAGCGCCAGCCGTACGATACAGGCCGATGGCCTGGTCGCCGCACCGGGCCTGGTCGACCTGGGCGTGTCCCTGCGTGAGCCGGGTTACAGCCGCAAAGGCAACATCGCCAGCGAAACCCGCGCTGCCGTTGCCGGCGGTGTCACCAGCCTGTGCTGCCCGCCGCAGACCAAGCCGGTGCTGGACACCTCGGCGGTGGCCGAACTGATCCTGGACCGCGCCCGTGAGGCCGCCAACAGCAAGGTGTACCCGATTGGCGCCCTGACCAAAGGCCTTGAAGGTGAGCAACTGGCCGAGCTGGTGGCCCTGCGCGATACCGGTTGCGTGGCCTTCGGCAACGGCCTGAAACAAATCCCCAACAACCGGACCCTGGCCCGCGCCCTGGAGTACGCCGCCACCTTCGACCTGACCGTGGTGTTCCACTCCCAGGACCGTGACCTGGCCCAAGGCGGCCTGGCCCATGAAGGTGCCATGGCCAGTTTCCTCGGCCTGCCGGGCATCCCGGAAACCGCAGAAACCGTGGCCCTGGCGCGCAACCTGCTGCTGGTGGAACAGACCGGTGTGCGTGCGCACTTCAGCCAGATCACCAGCGCCCGTGGTGCACAGCTGATTGCCCAGGCGCAGGAGCTCGGCCTGCCGGTGACCGCCGATGTGGCGCTGTACCAGCTGATACTCACCGATGAGTCGCTGCGCGAGTTTTCCAGCCTGTACCACGTGCAGCCACCGCTGCGCACTGCCAAAGACCGGGATGGCCTGCGCGCCGCAGTCAAATCGGGCGTGATCCAGGCGATTTCCAGCCATCACCAGCCGCACGAGCGCGACGCCAAGCTGGCACCGTTCGGTGCCACCGAGCCGGGTATCAGCAGCGTCGAGCTGTTGCTGCCACTGGCCATGACCCTGGTGCAGGACGGCCTGCTCGACCTGCCAACTTTGCTGGCCCGCCTAAGCAGCGGCCCGGCAGCCGCCCTGCGCCTGCCCGCGGGCGAGCTGAAGGTGGGTGGCGCAGCTGACCTGGTGCTGTTCGACCCACAAGCCTCGACAGTGGCTGGCGAGCAGTGGTTGTCGCGGGGCGAGAACTGCCCGTTCATCGGCCACTGCCTGCCGGGTGCGGTGCGTTATACCTTGGTCGATGGCCACATCTGCCACGAGGCCTGAGTAACCCTCACAGGCCCCATCGCCGGCAAGCCAGCTCCCACAGGAAATCACTGCCCTCAAGCCCTGTGATGACCTGTGGGAGCTGGCTTGCTGGCGATCAGGCCTGTGCTGGAGAGCATTAACCATTCATCCCCCCCGGTTGAAATCTTTCACCCCACCCCCATATGAGTCTGCATCAGGCACTTTCGCCCCGCTGCGTGGAGACTCTCCCCTTGACCACCATCGTTTCTGTCCGCCGTAACGGCAAAGTCGTCATGGGCGGCGACGGCCAGGTTTCCCTCGGCAATACCGTGATGAAAGGCAACGCCAAGAAAGTGCGCCGCCTGTACCACGGCCAGGTCATCGCCGGCTTCGCCGGTGCCACTGCCGATGCGTTCACCCTGTTCGAGCGCTTCGAAGGCCAGCTGGAGAAACACCAGGGCCACCTGGTCCGCGCTGCCGTCGAGCTGGCCAAGGAATGGCGTACCGACCGCTCCCTGAGCCGCCTGGAAGCCATGCTGGCCGTGGCCAACAAGGATGCCTCCCTGATCATCACCGGTAACGGTGACGTGGTCGAACCCGAAGATGGCCTGATCGCCATGGGTTCCGGCGGCGCCTATGCCCAGGCCGCAGCCCGCGCCCTGCTGAACAAGACCGACCTCTCGGCCCGTGAAATCGCTGAAACCGCCCTGAACATCGCCGGCGACATCTGCGTGTTCACCAACCACAACCTGACCATCGAGGAGCAGGACCTGGCCGACTGATTCAGCTGCTCTGGCGCCTCTTCCCGGTGAAGGGGCTTTTCCACGCTGACTCATCTGCCCAAGGACCCTATTGATCATGTCCATGACCCCCCGCGAGATCGTCCACGAACTCAACCGCCACATCATCGGCCAGGACGACGCCAAGCGCGCCGTGGCCATTGCCCTGCGCAACCGCTGGCGCCGGATGCAGCTGCCTGTCGAGCTGCGTGCCGAAGTGACCCCCAAGAACATCCTGATGATCGGCCCTACCGGTGTCGGCAAGACCGAAATCGCCCGTCGTCTGGCCAAGCTGGCCAACGCACCATTCCTCAAGGTCGAAGCCACCAAGTTCACTGAAGTGGGCTACGTGGGCCGCGACGTCGAGTCGATCATCCGTGACTTGGCCGACGCCGCGCTGAAGATGCTGCGCGAGCAGGAAATCATCCGCGTGCGCCACCGCGCCGAAGACGCCGCCGAAGACCGTATCCTCGATGCCCTGCTGCCGCAGGCGCGGGTGACCAGCTTCAGCGAGGAAGCCGCGCAGACCAGCAGCGATTCCAACACCCGCCAGCTGTTCCGCAAGCGCCTGCGTGAAGGCCAGCTGGACGACAAGGAAATCGAAATCGAAGTGGCCGATGCCGTGGGCGTCGAAATTGCCGCGCCGCCCGGCATGGAAGAAATGACCAATCAGCTGCAGAGCCTGTTTGCCAACATGGGCAAAGGCAAGCGCAAGGCGCGCAAGCTGAAGGTGAAAGAGGCGCTGAAGATGGTTCGCGATGAAGAAGCGAGCCGCCTGGTCAATGAGGAAGAGCTCAAGGCCAAGGCCCTGGAAGCAGTCGAGCAGCACGGTATCGTGTTCATCGACGAAATCGACAAGGTTGCCAAACGCGGCAATGTTGGCGGCGCCGATGTGTCCCGTGAAGGCGTACAGCGCGACCTGCTGCCGCTGATCGAAGGCTGCACCGTCAACACCAAGCTGGGCATGGTCAAGACCGACCATATCCTGTTCATTGCCTCGGGTGCGTTCCACCTGAGCAAGCCGAGCGACCTGGTGCCCGAGCTGCAAGGCCGCCTGCCGATCCGTGTCGAACTCAAGGCACTGACCCCGGAAGACTTCGAGCGCATCCTGCAAGAGCCGCACGCTTCGCTGACCGAGCAGTACCAGGCCCTGTTGAAAACCGAAGGCCTGAACATCGAGTTCATCGCCGACGGCATCAAGCGCCTGGCCGAGATTGCCTACCAGGTCAACGAAAAGACCGAAAACATCGGTGCCCGTCGCCTGCACACACTGCTTGAGCGTTTGCTCGAAGAAGTGTCGTTCAGCGCCGGCGACCTGGCCAGCGCACATGACGAAACGCCGATCCAGATCGACGCTGCGTATGTGAACAGCCACCTGGGTGAACTGGCGCAGAACGAAGACCTGTCGCGTTACATTCTGTAAGACCGCAGGGGGCCGCTGTGCGGCCCAATCGCCAGCAAGCCAGCCCCCACAGGATTATCACAATCCTGAATGCTGTGGAGTACCTGTGGGCGCTGGCTTGCCGGCGACTGGGCTGCAAAGCAGCCCCCTTGCACAATCCCCAGAATGTCCCGAAGCTGTGCATCATCAGCTCCCGAGAGATTCTGCCCATGGCCCGCCTGCCCACTGCCATCAACCTGCACAAAGCCTCGAAAACCCTCACCCTCACCTACGCCCCCGGCGAGGTCTACCACCTGCCCGCCGAACTCCTGCGCGTGCACTCCCCCTCCGCCGAGGTCCAGGGCCACGGCAACCCCATCCTGCAGTTCGGCAAGATCAACGTCGGCTTGGTCGGCCTGGAGCCTGCCGGCCAATATGCACTGAAACTGACCTTCGACGACGGCCATGACAGCGGCCTGTTCACCTGGGAATACCTGGAACAGCTGTGTCTGCGCCAGGAACAGCTGTGGGCCGAATACCTCGACGAGCTGCACAAGGCCGGAAAATCCCGCGACCCGGCCGAATCGGTGGTCAAACTCATGCTCTAGCGCAAGGTCTTCAGGGTTTAGAGCGCATTTTCTAAATTCATCTGTTTGAATGACTTACAGACAGGCCAGTGAAGGGCTGTCTTGCGCATTACATGAAAGTCGGGTAACCAATGGGTGTGGCAAGTTCCCTGCATCACTTTGCAGGCAGTCAGAACCCCCGCAGCACCGCTGTTCCTTATCACTGGTCACCCGAGTAGCAGTTCCGGGCTCAGGGCTGTGCCCCCGCCACAGCAACCGGTACTCGTCTCAGGACAACGGAGCGTCGTAGATGAGTAACAAGAACAACGATGAGCTGCAGCGGCAGGCCTCGGAGAACACCTTGGGGCTGAACCCGGTCATCGGCATTCGCCGCAAGGACCTGTTGAGCTCGGCACGCACCGTGCTGCGCCAGGCCGTGCGCCAACCGCTGCACAGCGCCAAGCATGTGGCCCACTTTGGCCTGGAACTGAAAAACGTGCTGCTGGGCAAGTCCAGCCTGGCCCCGGAAAGCGACGACCGCCGTTTCAACGACCCGGCCTGGAGCAACAACCCGCTGTACCGCCGCTACCTGCAAACCTATCTGGCCTGGCGCAACGAGTTGCAGGACTGGATCGGCAACAGCGACCTGCCACCCCAGGACATCAGCCGCGGCCAGTTCGTCATCAACCTGATGACCGAAGCCATGGCGCCGACCAATACCTTGTCCAACCCGGCAGCGGTCAAGCGCTTCTTCGAAACCGGCGGCAAGAGCCTGCTCGATGGCCTGTCCAACCTGGCCAAGGACATGGTCAACAATGGCGGCATGCCCAGCCAGGTGAACATGGACGCCTTTGAAGTGGGCAAGAACCTGGGCACCAGTGAAGGCGCGGTGGTGTACCGCAACGATGTGCTGGAGCTGATCCAGTACAGCCCCATCACCGAACAGGTGCATGCTCGCCCGCTGCTGGTGGTGCCACCGCAGATCAACAAGTTCTACGTGTTCGACCTGAGCCCGGAAAAGAGCCTGGCGCGCTACTGCCTGCGCTCGCAGCAGCAAACCTTCATCATCAGCTGGCGCAACCCGACCAAGGCCCAGCGGGAATGGGGCCTGTCCACCTACATCGATGCACTCAAGGAAGCCGTTGACGCCGTACTGGCGATTACCGGCAGCAAAGACTTGAACATGCTCGGCGCCTGCTCTGGCGGCATCACCTGTACTGCGCTGGTGGGCCACTACGCCGCCATTGGCGAAAACAAGGTCAATGCCCTGACCCTGCTGGTCAGCGTGCTGGACACCACCATGGACAACCAGGTCGCATTGTTCGTCGACGAACAGACCCTGGAAGCCGCCAAGCGCCACTCGTACCAGGCTGGCGTGCTGGAAGGCAGCGAAATGGCCAAGGTGTTCGCCTGGATGCGCCCCAACGACCTGATCTGGAACTACTGGGTCAACAACTACCTGCTCGGCAACGAGCCGCCGGTGTTCGACATCCTGTTCTGGAACAACGACACCACGCGTCTGCCGGCCGCCTTCCACGGCGATTTGATCGAGATGTTCAAAAGCAACCCTTTGATCCGCCCGAACGCACTGGAAGTGTGCGGCACCCCGATCGACCTGAAGAATGTGCACTGCGACATCTTCAGCGTTGCCGGCACCGCCGACCACATCACCCCGTGGCAATCGTGCTACCGCTCGGCGCACTTGTTCGGCGGCAAGATCGAGTTCGTGCTGTCCAACAGCGGCCACATACAGAGCATCCTCAACCCGCCGGGCAACCCCAAGGCACGCTTCATGACCGGGGCTGATCGCCCGGGTGACCCGGTGGCCTGGCAGGAAAACGCCACCAAGCACGCCGACTCCTGGTGGCTGCACTGGCAAAGCTGGCTGATCGAGCGGGCCGGGGAGCTGAAAAAAGCGCCAACCCGCCTGGGCAACCGTGCCTATGCAGCTGGCGAAGCCGCCCCAGGCACCTACGTTCACGAGCGTTGAGTTGCATTGCCGTGGCAGCCATGAGCGCGCCACGGCACTTTTTTCACGAAAGAGTCGAACGCATGCCGGAACCCTATATCTTCAGGACCGTCGAGCTGGACGACCAGTCCATTCGCACCGCCGTCCGCCCAGGCAAGCCGCACCTGACCCCGTTGCTGATCTTCAACGGCATCGGCGCCAACCTGGAGCTGGTGTTCCCGTTCATCGAGGCGCTGGACCCGGACCTGGAGGTCATTGCCTTCGATGTACCCGGCGTGGGTGGATCATCCACACCGCGCCACCCTTATCGTTTTCCTGGCCTGGCCAAGCTCACAGCGCGCATGCTCGATTACCTGGACTACGGCCAAGTCAACGCCATCGGTGTGTCCTGGGGCGGCGCCCTGGCCCAGCAGTTCGCCCACGACTATCCGGAACGCTGCAAAAAACTGGTGCTGGCCGCCACTGCCGCCGGCGCGGTAATGGTGCCGGGCAAACCCAAGGTGTTGTGGATGATGGCCAGTCCACGGCGCTACGTGCAGCCCTCCCATGTGATCCGTATTGCACCGCTGATCTACGGCGGTGCCTTCCGCCGCGACCCGGACCTGGCCATGCATCATGCATCCAAGGTGCGCTCGGGCGGCAAGCTGGGCTACTACTGGCAATTATTCGCCGGCCTGGGCTGGACCAGCATCCACTGGCTGCACAAGATCCATCAGCCGACGCTGGTACTGGCCGGTGACGACGACCCGCTGATCCCGCTGGTCAACATGCGCCTGCTGGCCTGGCGGATTCCCAATGCCCAGCTACACATAATCGACGATGGCCACCTGTTCCTGATTACCCGGGCCGAGGCCGTCGCACCGATCATCATGAAGTTTCTCCAGGAAGAACGTCAGCGCGCGGTCATGCACCCGCGCCCCGCCTCTGGCGGTTGATTGTCGCTGCCCAAGCATCGGGAAGACGAGGGAGTGTTGCCATGACAGACAAACCGGCCAAAGGAACGCAACCGCTGCCCGCCACCAGCATGAACGTGCATAACGCCATGCTTGGCCTGCGTGGGCGCGACCTGGTGTCGACCCTGCGCAGGGTTGGCCGCCACGGCTTGACCAACCCGCTGCACACTGCGCGGCACCTGTTGGCGCTCGGCGGCCAACTGGGCCGCGTGATGCTGGGCGACACGCCCTATCAGCCCAACCCTCGCGACAGCCGCTTCAACGACCCTACCTGGAGCCAGAACCCGTTTTACCGCCGGGGCCTGCAGGCCTATCTGGCCTGGCAGAAGCAGACGCGCCAGTGGATCGACGAAAGCCACCTGGATGACGATGATCGGGCACGCGCCCACTTCCTGTTCGGCATGATCAACGACGCCCTGGCGCCGAGCAATTCGCTGCTCAACCCGCTGGCCGTCAAAGAGCTGCTGAACACCGGCGGGCAAAGCCTGGTGCGTGGCCTGGCCCACTTGCTGGACGACCTGCGTCACAATGACGGCCTGCCGCGCCAAGTGGACGAACGCGCTTTCGAGGTGGGTGGCAGCCTGGCGGCGACACCCGGTGCGGTGGTGTTTCGCAACGAGCTGCTGGAGCTGATCCAGTACAAGCCGATGAGTGAAAAACAGCACGCCAGGCCCCTGCTGGTGGTACCACCGCAAATCAACAAGTTCTATATCTTCGACATGCAGGCCCACAATAGCTTCGTCCAGTACATGCTCAAGAACGGCCTGCAGGTGTTCATGATCAGCTGGCGCAACCCCGACCCGCGCCACCGCGAATGGGGCTTGTCCTCGTACGTTCAGGCGTTGGAAGAAGCGCTGAACGCCTGCCGCAGCATCAGCGGCAACCGCGACCCCAACCTGATGGGTGCCTGTGCCGGCGGCCTGACCATGGCTGCACTGCAGGGCCACCTGCAGGCCAGACATCAGCTGCGCAAGATCCGCAGCGCCACTTACCTGGTCAGCCTGCTCGACAGCAAGTTCGACAGCCCGGCCAGCCTGTTCGCCGACGAGCAGACCGTCGAGGCGGCCAAGCGCCGTTCCTATCAACGGGGTGTACTGGACGGCGGCGAGGTGGCGAGGATTTTCGCCTGGATGCGCCCCAACGACCTGATCTGGAACTACTGGGTCAACAACTACCTGCTTGGCAAAGCCCCACCCGCGTTCGACATCCTCTACTGGAACGCCGATAACACACGGCTGCCGGCGGCACTGCACGGCGACTTGCTGGACTTTTTCAAGCACAACCCGCTCACCCACCCGGCCGGCCTTGAAGTATGCGGCACGCCCATCGACCTCAAGCAGGTCGACCTGGACAGTTTTACCGTGGCCGGCAGCAACGATCACATCACCCCGTGGGACGCCGTGTATCGCTCTGCCCTGCTGCTCGGTGGCGACCGGCGTTTCGTGCTGGCCAACAGCGGGCACATTCAAAGCATCATCAACCCACCGGGCAACCCCAAGGCCTACTACCTGGAAAACCCCAAGCTTGCGAGCGATCCGCGCGCCTGGTTCTACGAGGCCAAACGCAGCGACGGCAGTTGGTGGCCGTTGTGGCTGGAATGGATCACACCGCGCTCTGGTCCGCTCAAGGCTCCCCGTACCGAGCTGGGCAACAGTACCTACCCACCGCTCGGCCCGGCGCCAGGCACCTATGTCCTGACCCGATGAGCCCGACGACCGGATGAAGACCCGCGACCGTATCCTGGAATGCGCCCTGCAGCTGTTCAACCAGCAGGGCGAACCGAACGTATCCACCTTGGAGATTGCCAACGAACTGGGCATCAGCCCGGGCAACCTGTATTACCACTTCCACGGCAAGGAACCCTTGGTGCTGGGCCTGTTCGAGCGCTTCGAGGACGCGCTGATGCCCTTGCTTGACCCACCCCTGGAAGTGCGCCTGGACGCCGAGGACTACTGGCTGTTCCTGCACCTGATTGTCGAGCACATGTCGCAGTACCGCTTCCTGTTTCAGGACCTCTCCAACCTCACTGGCCGCCTGCCAAAGCTGGCACGCGGCATGCGCAGCCTGATCAATGCCCTCAAGCGCACGTTGGCGGCGCTGTTGGCCAGCCTCAAGGGCCAGGGGCTGGTAGAGAGTGGTACGCAGGCGCTGGGGCAGCTGGTGGAGCAGATCACGATGACGCTGCTGTTCTCGCTGGATTACCAGCGTGTGCTGGGGCGCGAGGGGGATGTGGGGATCGTGGTGTACCAGGTGATGATGCTGGTGGCGCCGCATCTGCAGGCACAGGCGCGGGCGGCGGCGGAGCAGTTGGCTGTGCGCTACCTGGAGGGGTAGGCCTGCTGTTTCGGCGCTGGGGCCTTCGCGGGCATGCCCGCTCCCACAGGGCCTGCGCTGACCCGTTGATCGGCGCTGTCCCTGTGCGAGCGGGCAAGCCCGCGAAGAAGGCGATGCGGTATCAGATCAAGGTACCGGTGCCGTTTGGTGCCGACGGGGCGCTGCTGGCCGGGGCGGTGGCAGGTGTCGGTGCTGTGGTAGCGGCCGGGGCCGCGCTGGCCGCTGGGGCTGCCGGTTTCGCGGCTGCCGGCTTGGCCGGTGCTTTCTTCACCGCAGGTTTCTTCGCTGCCGCTGGCTTGGCCGCCGCAGCCTTGGCGGCGGCAGGTTTGGCCGCCGGCTTGGCAGCAGGTTTGGCCGCTGCCGTTTTAGCGGCAGGTTTGGCTGCCGCGGTTTTCGCCGCAGGCTTGGCCGCTGCTGCCTTGGCCAGTGGCTTGGCCGCTGCCTTGCTCGCAGCCGGTTTGGCCGCCGCAGCGCGCGACGAAACCGGCGTAACCGAAGCACCGGTCAGTTTCTCGATCTGCTTGGTCAGGCTGTCCACCTGCTGGTGCAGGGCCTTGATCTCGTTGCGGCTTGGCACACCCAAACGCGATATGGCGCTGTTCAGGCGCTTGTCGAAGGCTTCTTCGAGCTCGCTCCATTTGCCCAGCGCACGGTCTTTCACACCAGACACACGCGAGGTGGTCGAAGCCTTGGCGGTGTCGGCCACATCTTCAGCGGTCTTCTTCGCCTGTTTCTCAGCCTTCTCGCCATCCTTCACCAGCGAGTCGAACAGCTTAGGGCCGTCCTGGTCGATCTTCGAATAGATACCCAGCCCCGCCAGCCAGATCTTGCGGGAGTACTTCTCGATCCCGCCGACCCAGGAGCTGCTTTCTTTATCGGAATTCTTCTTGCCAGCCATCCTGCTCTCCTTATGGTTTGTGCGCGACGCGCTCAAGCAGCTCGTGCAGCTGTTCAAGCTTCACCGACAACGCCTCAACGTCATGTTTAGACGGAATGCCGAGGCGATTCAAGGCGCGTCCTACCCGCGCGTCGAAAGCTTTTTCGATCTTGTCGAGTTGAATTTCGACCTTGCCGCGTACGCGGCTGACTTCTTCAGCGGCGTCGTCGATCTGGTGGTTTGCAGCATCGAGCTCTTTGTCGATGCGTTTCTTGCCACGTTTTTCAACACCTTCGCCGGCCTTGACCAGCTCGCTGAAATACTCGGAACCTTCCTGGCCGACGCGGGCATAAGCGCCGATACCTGCTAGCCAGATCTTGCGCGCGTAGCCGCGCACCTCACCCAGCGTGCCCTGGGCGTCTTCCTTTTTCTTCACAGTCACTTTGGCCATGCTCAGTGCCTCATGTTCATCAGTGGAGGAGGATGCGCCCATGAATGCTGGGCTGACGCCTAAGGTAGGGAACAAAATTAGAAACCACACCCTAAGAACACGCATCACGACCTATCTACCTCACCCGGTACCCATGCAGCTTCTACCGTTCGCGCTCATTGACTAACCGGAGCTCGAATCGCATGGCTGTTTCCTCCTCGACAACCACCTATCGGCAGCTGGTGGCCAGCCGCTTCGCCAAACGCCCCACGCTACGTCAGCTGCTGGCTAGCGAAGGCTTCAGCGTGCTTGCCGATCGCTACCCGTGGATCGTTCGCAACTATCCGGACCTTGAAGGCCTCGAGCGTTTCACCGTGCTCAGGGCAGCACCTTCCGAGCCGCCAGTACAGCCACTGGTACCCCTGCTGCTCGAGCACTACCTGAACGGCCGCCCCATGGACCTGGGGGCGGCGGATCAGCTCAGCATCGCACCACCGCAACCCTTCTACCCCCAGGAGCAAGGTGCAAACCCTGCCAGTCAGCCGCGAATCACGCTTGATATGGCAATGCTCAACCAGGATTTCGACACACTGCTGGCCGCTCTGGGCGATGCGTTCGAGCAGGCCCAAATCAGCTTCTGGGCCGGCACTGACGGCATTTCCGAGCGCTCCAACGTGCGCTGGCTGGCACATCTGCTGAAAGCTTCGCTGCTGAACGGGGTTGAACGCCAAGGGCTGGATGACACCGCCAAAGGCACGCTCTATCGCTTGCTGGAGAATGGGGCCGACACCCCCGCCGTCAGCGGCCTGCAGATATCGCTGGGCATGTCGGGCAACACCCAGTCGTTCACCCTGGCGGACCTTGTATTGTTCGGCCCCGATCAGGTGCTGTGGTGCAGCCCTGCGGGCAAAGTACGCCGCTACGTGGATGCAACCACCTTTGCCAGCGCCCTGCGCGACCAATTGGCGCAAGCCTATCGCTTCGAGGCGTTCAGCTGGGCACATCGCCCCTTGCTGGGCGACCCCTTCGAACACCAGGCCACCGCCATGCTCAACAGCATTCTTGAGCGCCTCGGCCGCCTGAGCCTGGCCTCGTTCAGCACCGTCGAGGAGCTGGAACAGACGCTCGACGCCGTTACAGACCCCGCCTCCGATATTTCCGGCCAGTGGCTGGTGAACGAAGCCCAACCAGACATCGCCCTGCCGGCCTGGCTGGCTTCGGCGGCCGCCAGTGACCGCCTGCTGTACAGCGACGCAGTGCTGCGGCTATGCGCTCGCCAGGCGCAGGCGGGCAGCAAAGGTTCGCTGGACGACATCGAACCCCTGGACACCTATGCCAGAAGGCGCCTTCGCGAGCGCATGCAGCTCGACCACCCCGACCAGGCGCCGCTCGACCCTGACCTGCTGCTGATAGAGATTTCCGTCGTGGTTCCTGTGTCTTCGACAGGGCCGGCCGTGCTGCGGCACCTCAAACGCATAACCCTGACCGAGATGGCCGTAGTGCGCCTGCACACCGACCTGAACGAAGTGGCATCTGGCCTGACCTATCAGGGGCGCCAGCCGGAGCAAGCCTGGATGACCCTTGATTACCTCCAGGCACTGGTCACCGAGGTGGACATCGGCGGCCAGTACCCGGTGCACGTGGCGGCCCAGTTGCAGGCATTCGAGCATGACCCCGAACAAGTCCAGCGCTTCGCCCGAGAATGGCGTGGCAATCTGGCGTTCACGGCCCTAAAGGCGAAAATTGACGGCCAGATTGGCGAGACCGCCTGCCTGGCTGTTGTCGAATTCTGCCTGGGCAAAGCGCTGCCAGCAGAACCGTTGACCTTCTCGCCACTGGTGCTGCAACCGTTCAAGGGTGCCCCTGAAGGCGACACTGTGCAGGGCATGTTTGTGCTGCACGTCCAGGCCAGCGCCAGCTATTTGCTTTACCGCCCGTTGTTTGCCGAACAACCCTTGGCAGAACATGCCAGCCTGGATGCACTGATGACTCAGATCCAGACCAATCCACAACTGCAACAGAACGTGCTCGACTGGGTAGATGACGAAAACCGGGCCGTCTATCAGAATGGCGGCTTCCTTCGGCCCCACCTGCATCCGCGCATGTCGAAACTGGCGCACTGGCTGGGCGGTGGCACAGCGTGGACAGATGCTGCGCTGGAGTCGCTGCGGACCCCGGTTACCCTGGTGCATGAGCCTTGGCAGGGCGATCTGGACATCAAGCTGCACGAGGCGAGAGTCCAGGCGCTATTGCTTCTTGCCTCGCGCCAGACGGTCTCGAACTCACAGCAGCGCTGGGCGCTGGCCTGGCAGCTTGGCTGGATGCTGTTCAACGCCACCACGCCACTGCTGCGAGGCCCGGCGGCGGCCGTGGCCTGGGTGGTGGCTGCAGTGGCAGCATTGAAGGACGATTTGTCTGCCCTCACTCAAGGCACACCCGAAGCGCAGGCCTTGGCAGTCACTGACCTGCTGGCCAATGTCGCCATGTTGTTGATTCATGACGTTGGCAGCGTCACACCTGAGCCCCCTTCGGCCCGGCTGCAAGGCCCTCTGCCACGGCTTGAAAGCCTGGAAGCCCGACCGTCAGCTGCTGCGGCCTGGCGGGAGGCACCGGACGAAGGCGCCTGGCAATCGCCGGTTCCGACCCAAACCCACGTCACGCTGTTGAGCTGGGGCGACAACCAACGCTTGGGCAACCTTCCAGCGCCAACCCGACAAGCGCTGGGTCAACTGCAGGCCAACATTTCCCTGCAGGGGCGCACGGTGCAGCGCCAAGGCAGGCTTCGAGGGCTGTATGCCATCGAAGACCGCTACTACGTGAAGTTGCACGAGGTCGCCTACGAGGTGCTGGAAAGCGAGACAGGCCTGCGGATCATCGGCCCGCCGCAAAACGTGGATGAATGGCAAGCCCGCTGGGGTGGCAACCCGGACGGCTACCATATCGTTGGCCGCCAACGCAGTTACGGCCCCTGGCTGACACGCCGGAACGATACCTGGGTACTGGACCTCGCCCTGGCAGGCGGCATGCCGAAAAGCCGGCAGCAGATCATTGCGCAAAACCAACAGCAGTTCGACAGTTTGAACCAAGCGGTGTCTGCCAATCACAATGCCCTGAAAAAGATCAAGCCGCTGCTGGATGCCAACCAGCAATTGATGACCGACTACGATGCCGAGGCGAACGCCTTCGGGAAGGCCCTGGCCAGGGCAGGTGGCCAGGCAGCCATGGACGAGCACTTGCAGCAACAGAACCGGGACCTGGCTGCCCGGCGTCTCGAGCTTATGCCGCAGATTCGCACGATATCGCTGTGCCTGGAAAAACAAGCGTCACTGCTGCAGACCAATGCCTCCCTCCTGCGCCAGCTGATGGAGCCCAGGTTCGCCAGGCTCGACCCGCTAGGCACCGCCCGACGCAGCCTGGGTGTCCTTTCCGAAACGCAGGTCGAGAACGACATCCTCTTGCTTCGCCGTCTGCTGGAACAATCGGACCACCAGGGCCTTGAGCAAAAATCTGTCGGCCTGAAAAAAGTGCCTGTGACCGATGAGCAAAAACAGCGCCATGTTTCGTTTCGCCAGGCAGTGCGTGACACGCTGGACATCGTCAGCCGCCTGCGCACGGTCAGTGAGCGGCTTGACACCCTCTTGCCCCGAATGCTGGAGGACCCGCTGATCACGTTCCCGAACAAGGACAAGAAAGCCAAGGTCGAAGCGGCCATCGCGCTGCGGCCCTATTCAACACTGGTCATTCGTGCGCAGCAGCTGAGCGACATGGCGTACCTGTTGCTGGACAAGACGCGCCTGACCGAACAGGTGGCCATCGATCTTCTACCGGTGCAGCAATCACTGGACAGCAGGCAGTTCTCACAAACCGTCTGGACACATGATGGGATCGCGACTGCAAACCTGCCCCAGGAAGAGCAGGCAGCGTTGCTCGGCGACGCATTGCGCGAGTATGAGACCACGCTCGGCAAGGCCCAGTACCTACAATCCTTCGAGCATCCGGCCATCGACCAGACCATACTGCAAGCGTACATCGAGGAATTGTCGGTACTGGTGCACATCACGGAATCACAACTAGCCAGCGCCCTGGTCAACGTCGACAGCGGCGCAAGCCCCGCCCCCGCCCCAGTGATGTACCGTGTACATCCTCGCAAGAGCATGGTGATCAGGACGGCGCAAGGTCGCAGGTTACTGGTTGACCGGGCGCAAGGCAGCAACCGGGCGGTTCAACATGACCCCGTCACTCAGCAACCTGCCAGCACCTTCGAGCAGCGCGACGGCGAGTGGTTCGAGCTGGCACCGGCGGAACCACCGGTGGCCCTCGACACCTCCGAACTGCGCCAGCGCGCCACCAGCCTGCTCGCCAGCCGTGAGGAGCGAATCGCCAAGGCCGCACGCCATATCCACGAGCCGAATGCCCTGTCCAACCTCATGGACTGGCATATCGAAGACATGCTCGAGATCGCCGTCAAAATCAAGGGCATCAAGGACGATCCCCGGTTGGCCGCGTTAACTGGCGAACTGCGTGAAGCGGTAGCCTACGTGCGGGCGGAGAAACAACGGCTGCTTACCCAGTCCTACCTCACCACACATCACCCCGATGCCACCGCATTGCGCTACCTGCATGAACAACAGCGCCTGCAGATCACGCCAACCGTGGCAAGAAAACCGACGCGTCGCGCGGATGATTTTCTGGACGTGTATGAGATCAGAGACACGCATGCCCCCGCAGCGGTGCTTTGGGAGGCGCATTTTCATTACCGCAGCAAGCAGGCCAGCGCCCTCGACTTCGCCAAGGGTCACTTGAAGTTCTGGGAGCCCCGGAGCCTGGAGCGAGAGGAACAACTCAAGCAGGCCACAACCGCCGAGCGGATCAAGATCTACCGGGGCGATCTGAAGCGCGAAGATGTGGCAGACATCATACCGTTCCCTGCCGATTGATCGTGGGACGGGCCGACCTCGGTCGGCCCGTCAGGCTCAGACCAGCGCCTTGTCCAGCGCCCGCTCGATTTCACCCTTGATGGTGCCGCTCATCATCGACAGCATCATGCCCAGTTTCAGCTCCACACGGATGATGTCTTCGCCAATGTGCACGCTGCCGTTGGCACCGCTGCGCGCCACATCGACCCGGTCACCGTTCCAGGTGGCCTTGAGGTCGTATTCGCGGCTGAGCTTGTCGACCAGCGCTTGCGCCTTGGCGCGGGCAGCATCGCGGCCGAGGGAGTGTTTGCGTTCAACGCTGATCTGGGTCATACGGGCATTCCTGAAGATGTAGACATAATTGGCATTATGCCCGCCCCTGCCCACTGGCACACCCCGCCAAGACAAATCCGCCCGTTCGCCCTAGAATGGCGGTAATTTTTTCCGGTGAAGCGATATGAACGACCAGCGCAAAGGCGACCACGCCGAACCCACCACCCACTTTGGTTACCAGGACGTACCTGAAAGCCAGAAGGCGAAAAAAGTCGCCGAAGTGTTCCACTCGGTGGCAGCCAAGTACGACCTGATGAACGATGTGCTTTCCGGCGGCATGCACCGCCTGTGGAAGCGCTTTACCATCGAGCTGTCGGGCGTGCGCAGCGGCAACCGGGTGCTGGACATCGCCGGCGGTACCGGTGACCTGGCTGCCAAGTTCTCGCGCCTGGTCGGCCCGACGGGTCAGGTGGTGCTGGCCGACATCAACGAGTCGATGCTCAAGGTTGGCCGTGACCGCCTGCTGGACCGTGGTGTAGCCGGCAACATCGAGTTCGTCCAGGCCGACGCCGAAAAACTGCCGTTCCCGGACAACCATTTCGACTGCGTAACCATCGCGTTCGGCCTGCGCAACGTCACCCACAAGGACGAAGCCATCCGTTCGATGCTGCGCGTGCTCAAGCCCGGTGGCCGCCTGCTGATCCTGGAATTCTCCAAACCGACCAGCAAGCTGATGTCCAAGGCCTACGACGCCTATTCGTTCGCCTTCATGCCGCTGGCGGGCAAGCTGATCACCAACGACGCCGAAAGCTACCGTTACCTCGCCGAATCGATCCGCATGCACCCGGACCAGGAAACCCTGAAGAGTATGATGGTCGAGGCCGGTTTCGACCGCGTCACCTACCACAACATGACCAGCGGCATCGTTGCCGTGCACCGGGGGATCAAACCCTGATGCTGCTGGCCGGGCTGCTCGCCAGCGTCGAACATGGCCTGAACCGCGTCCTGCGCATGGACAGCACGGCCCTGCCGCGGCTGGCCGCGCTGGAAGGCAAGGTCATCGAGATAGACTGCCGCCAACCGGCCCTGCAGGTCTTCATCCTGCCCGATGAAGACGGCCTGATGCTCGCCGCCCACTGGGAGGGCGAGGTCGACTGCAGCCTGCGCGCACCGGCCGGCAGCCTGGCGCAACTGGCCTTGGCCGGGGACAAGACCGCCGTGCTGCACAGCCCGCAGGTCGAACTGCATGGCGACAGCGCCGTGCTGCTTGACCTGTTCGGCGTGCTGCAGGACCTGGAACTGGACTGGGAGCACGAACTGCAACGCTGGCTCGGCCCGGTCGCCACGGCGCTGCTGGCAGGCCACATCCGCCTGCGTGCACGCTGGACCCGGCAGGGCCTGGCGCGCTTCAGCCAGAACCTTTCCGAGTACCTGGCCGAAGAGTCCCGCGCCCTGGTAGGCAAACGCGAAGCCGAAGCCGCCTTCAGCGAACTCGATGCCCTGAAGCTCGATACAGAACGCCTCGAGGCGCGCATCAAGCGCCTCTCCCGATCCCTTGATACCAGCGAAAACGCATGAAGCTGCTCGCCGTCCGCCGTCTTTTTCGCATCCAGCGTGTGGTGATTCGCTACCGTCTCGATGACCTGCTGTTCGATCAGCCATTGCTGCCCTGGTGGCTGGCCAGCCTGCGCCTGCTGATGCCGTGGCGCTGGCTGCCACGCAAGCCCACTGAGCTCAGCCGTGGCGCGCGCCTGCGCCTGGCGTTGCAGGACCTGGGCCCGATCTTCATCAAATTTGGCCAACTGCTGTCCACCCGCCGCGACCTGCTGCCCACCGATATCGCCGACGAGCTGATGTTGCTGCAGGACCGCGTGCCGCCGTTCGACCCGAAACAGGCCGTGGCACTGATTGAAGCGCAGCTGGGCGCGAAGGTTGGTGAGGTGTTCAGCCGCTTCGACGTCGAACCGCTGGCCTCGGCCTCGGTGGCCCAGGTGCACGCCGCACGCCTCAAGACGGGCGAAGAGGTGGTGGTCAAGGTCGTGCGCCCGGGCCTGAAGCCGGTGATCGCCCAGGACCTGGCCTGGCTGTTCCTGATTGCCAAGGCCGCCGAGCGCGCCTCGGCGGATGCCCGCCGCCTGCACCCGGTGGAAATCGTAGGCGACTACGAAAAAACCATTTACGACGAGCTCGACCTGCTGCGCGAGGCTGCCAACGCCAGCCAGCTGCGGCGCAACTTCGAAGGCTCCGAGCTGATGTACGTGCCCCAGGTCTACTGGGACCTGTGCCGCCCTAAAGTGCTGGTGATGGAGCGCATCTACGGCGTACCGGTGACCGACATGGCCACCCTGGCCGACCAGCGCACTGACATGAAGCTGCTGGCCGAGCGCGGGGTGGAGGTATTCTTCACCCAGGTTTTCCGCGACAGCTTCTTCCACGCCGACATGCACCCGGGCAACATCTTTGTCAGTACGGTCAAGCCGTGGAGCCCGCAGTACATCGCCATCGACTGCGGCATCGTCGGCAGCCTGACCGCCGAGGACCAGGATTACCTAGCGCGCAACCTGTTTGCCTTCTTCAAGCGTGACTACCGCCGCGTTGCCGAGTTGCATATCGACTCCGGCTGGGTGCCGGCGCATACCAAGGTCAACGAATTCGAAGCGGCGATCCGCACCGTGTGCGAACCAATCTTCGAAAAACCGTTAAAGGATATTTCCTTCGGCCAGGTGCTGATGCGCCTGTTCCAGACGGCGCGGCGCTTCAACATGGAAGTGCAGCCGCAACTGGTGCTGCTGCAAAAGACCCTGCTCAACATCGAGGGCCTGGGCCGCCAGCTGTACCCCGACCTGGACCTGTGGAGCACCGCCAAACCCTACCTCGAACGCTGGATGCGCGACCGCTACAGCCCCAAGGCCGTGCTCGGCAACATTCATGGGCAGGTGGAGCAGTTGCCGCACCTGACCAACATGGCCCGAGACCTGCTCGAACGCCTGTCGCAACCGCACCTGCACGATCCGCAAATGCCGGAACGCCGCCGCCAGGGTGATCGCTGGGCACTGCGCCTGCTGGGCGCCGGCCTGCTCGGTGGCGGCGCGGTGCTGGCCGCTGGCGCCGCCGAGGCCGCCAGCCTGGCCGCCCCTGCAGCCTGGCCGGCCTGGCTGATGCTGGCCGCAGGCCTTTACCTGATCGTGCGCCAATAGCCAGCCGCGCCTGCGGCTGGCACACTAGCGCAAAGGGCCCGATACAGGAGCGGGCCCGCTTTGGAGTCGACGATGAAAGACTGGCTGGACGAGATCAAGTGGAACAGCGACGGCCTGGTACCGGCAATCGCCCAGGACCACAAGACCGGACGCGTGCTGATGATGGCCTGGATGAACCGCGAATCGCTGTCGCTGACCGCCAGCGAACAGCGCGCCATCTACTGGTCGCGTTCGCGAGGCAAGCTGTGGCGCAAGGGCGAAGAGTCCGGGCATGTGCAGAAGCTGCATGAAATGCGCCTGGACTGCGACGCCGACGTGATCATCCTGATGGTCGAGCAACTGGGCCATATCGCTTGCCATACCGGTCGGGAAAGCTGCTTCTACCGCGTCCATGAAGACGGCCAGTGGAAAATCGTCGACCCGGTCCTCAAGGACCCGGATGCCATCTACAGCGCAGGACACTGACATGAGCGACACCCTCAACCGCCTGGCCGAAGTGCTTGAAGAACGCAAGCAAGCGGCGCCTGACAGCTCCTATGTGGCCAGCCTGTACCACAAAGGCCTGAACAAGATCCTCGAAAAGCTCGGCGAAGAGTCGGTCGAAACGATCATTGCCGCCAAGGATGCTGCCGTCAGCAAGGATTACAGCGATGTCATCTACGAAACCGCCGACCTGTGGTTTCATAGCCTGGTGATGCTCAGCGCGCTGGGCCAGCATCCGCAAGCCGTGCTGGATGAGCTGGACCGCCGTTTCGGGCTGTCCGGGCACGATGAAAAGGCCGCTCGACAGCCTTCGGCTTGAGCACAACGCATTCTAGGAGAGCACCATGGGTATTTTTGACTGGAAACACTGGATCGTCCTGCTGGTTGTCGTGGTCCTGGTGTTCGGCACCAAGAAGCTGAAAAACTTCGGCAGTGACCTGGGCGAGTCGATCAAGGGCTTCCGCAAGGCCATGAACGAAGAAGAAACCAAGCCGGCCGAGCAAACGCCGCCGCCAGCCCAACCGGTGCCGCCGGTGCAAAACACTGCCCAGCCGCAACAAGGCCACACCATCGAAGGCCAGGCCCAACCGGTCCAAGAGCCGCAGCGGAAAGACTGACCCATGTTCGGCATCAGTTTCAGCGAGCTGCTACTCGTAGGTCTGGTCGCGCTGCTGGTGCTCGGCCCCGAGCGCCTGCCCGGAGCCGCGCGCACGGCAGGCCTGTGGATTGGCCGGCTCAAACGCAGCTTCAACAGCATCAAGATGGAAGTGGAGCGCGAAATTGGCGCCGACGACATCCGCCGCCAGCTGCACAACGAGCACATCCTGCAGATGGAAGAGGAAGCCAAGCGCATCCTCAACCCGATGACGCCACCCGCGCAGCCGCCGGTAACCACGGCCAGCGTGCAGCCACCTGCCGGGCTCGAAGCCAGGCCGGTCGAAGCACCTGCTGCCCCGGCCGTACCCTCTGAACCGCCTCAACCGCCGCGAGCCCCATGAGCGAGAATCCGGAACACGACCAGCCGATGCCGCTGGTCTCGCACCTGACCGAACTGCGCACCCGCCTGCTGCGCTGCGTTGCCGTCATTTTCCTGATCTTTGCCGGGCTGTTTTCCTTCGCCCAGCAGATTTACACCTTGGTCTCGGCGCCGCTGCGCGACCATTTGCCGGCCAACGCGACGATGATCGCCACCGACGTGGCCTCGCCGTTCCTTACGCCGTTCAAGCTGACCATGATCGTGTCGCTGTTCCTGGCCATTCCGTTCATTCTCCAGCAGATCTGGGGCTTTATCGCGCCAGGCCTGTACCGCCATGAAAAACGCATTGCCATTCCGCTGCTGGTGTCGAGCATTCTGTTGTTCTACGCCGGTATGGCCTTTGCCTATTTCCTCGTGTTCCCGCTGATGTTCAAGTTCTTTGCCGCCGCCACCCCGGCAGGCGTGGCAATGATGACCGACATCGCCAACTACCTCGACTTCGTGATGACGCTGTTCTTCGCCTTTGGCGTTGCCTTCGAAATCCCGGTGGCGGTGGTGTTGCTGGTGTGGATAGGCGTGGTCGACGTGAAGTACCTGAAGAAGATCCGCCCTTACGTGATCATCGGCTGCTTCGTGGTCGGCATGATCCTCACCCCGCCGGACATTTTCTCCCAGACCCTGCTGGCCGTACCTATGTGGCTATTGTTCGAGGTCGGCGTGCTATGTGGCAGCCTGATCCGCAAGCGTAGCGCCCACGACGAAGCAGCCAACGACCACAACGACCAGCCACCAGCGACCCAACCGTGAACCTGTTGCTCCTCGAAGAGGCCGACTTCGTCTCGGCCGACCGCGTCGTTCTCGCCGACCGGCGCTTCACCCACATGCAGGAGATCCACCGCGTGGCGGTGGGCGACCACCTGCGGGTGGGCCGGCTCAACGGCCTGATGGGCCAAGCCACGGTACTGCGCCTGGAAAAGCACGAAGCCGAACTTGAAGTGACCTTCGACCAGCAGCCACCGGCCAAGCTGCCGTTGACCTTGGTACTGGCAGTGCCGCGGCCAAAAATGCTGCGACGGCTGTTCCAGACCGTGGCGACCCTCGGCGTATCACGGCTGATTCTGGTGAACAGCTACAAGGTCGAGAAAAGCTTCTGGCAAACACCTTTCCTGCAGCCCGAGAGCATTCGCGAAAACCTGATCCTCGGCCTGGAACAGGCGCGTGACACGGTGCTGCCCGAGGTGATCATCGAGAAACGGTTCAAGCCTTTCGTCGAAGATCGGCTGCCCGCCATCGCCGCGGGCACCCTGGGCCTGGTCGGTCACCCCGGCCCCTACCCTGCCTGCCCGCGTGCCGTGGAACAACCCGTAACCCTGGCCATCGGCCCCGAGGGCGGCTGGATACCCTACGAAATCGAGCTGCTGGGCAAGGCTGGCCTGGCACCGGTGCAACTGGGTGATCGCATCCTGCGGGTAGAGACCGCCGTGACTGCGCTGCTTTCGCGTATTTTCTGACGCAAACGCCACTTTTTTGGCCATCAAGTTTCCCTCCCCCGGGCCGATGGCCTTGGCAACACAACAACTATTTGTGCTGCCAAGCCGCCGGGGAGTCGTACATGTATCAATGGTTAGCCCAATCGCTGGGCAATGTGAGCGTGAATCGCAAACTGGGGCTGGGTTTCGGCCTGGTGCTGCTGTTGACCCTGGCTATTACCCTGGCCGGCTGGCACGGCATGGACAGCATCATCGACCGCGGCGACAAGCTGGGTAACATCTCGGTCATCCAGCAGTACACCCAGGAACTGCGCATCGCCCGCCAGCATTACGAGCGCCGCAGTGATGACGCATCGGTGGCCGAGCTGGAGAAAGCACTGGCCAACCTCGACCGCCAGGTGCAGCTGATGCTCGGCCAGATCGAACACCCCGCCGACCGCCAGCGCCTGGAGCAGCAGCGCGAGGCGGTGCGCATCTACCAGCAGGCGTTCAACGAGCTGAAGCAGGCGGGCCAGCGCCGCGAGGCCAGCCGTAGCGTGCTCGGCGACAGCGCCGACAAGGCGGCAGAGCTGATCGGGCGCGTCCAGCGCGGCCTCCTGCAAGCTGGCGATATCAGCCAGTACCAGCACGCGGTAGACGTCAGCGCCCTGCTGCAACAAGCGCGCTTCCAGGTGCGTGGCTACACCTACAGCGGCAATACCGACTTCCAGCAAACGGCGCTGAAGGCCATCGACCAGGCCCTGGCCGAGCTGCGTGCATTGCCAGCCAAAGTGCCGGCCGAACATGCCGCCGGTCTCGACGATGCCGCCACCGCCATGGGCGGCTACCGTGATGCGGTCACCCAGTTCGGCAATGCACAGGCTGCCAGCGAGCAGGCCCTGCAGCACATGGCCGAGCAAGGTACGTTGCTGCTGCAGACCAGCCAGGCGATGACCACCTCGCAGACCGCCGTGCGTGACGCCGGGGCCACCCAGGCCAAGACCCTGCTCGCCGTGGCCACCGGGTTGGCCTTGGCCCTCGGCCTGCTGGCGGCATGGGCTATTACCCGGCAGATCATCATTCCCCTGCGCCAGACCCTGCGCGCCGCGGAGCGGGTCGCCAGTGGCGACTTGACCCAGAACCTGCAGGTAAACCGCCGCGACGAACTGGGCCAGTTGCAAGCGAGCATGCAGCGCATGACCCAAGGCCTGCGCGAACTGATCGGCGGCATCGGTGACGGTGTCACTCAGATCGCCAGTGCCGCAGAGGAGCTGTCGGCGGTGACTGAGCAGACCAGCGCCGGGGTCAACAACCAGAAGGTCGAAACCGACCAGGTTGCGACCGCCATGAACCAGATGACGGCCACCGTGCACGAAGTGGCACGCAATGCCGAACAGGCCTCGGAAGCTGCCTTGATGGCCGACCAGCAGGCCCGCGAAGGCGACCGTGTGGTGGGCGAGGCCGTGGCGCAGATAGAGCGGCTGGCGGGTGAAGTGATCAACTCCAGCGAAGCGATGAACCAGCTCAAGACTGAAAGCGACAAGATCGGCAGTGTGCTCGACGTGATCAAGTCGGTGGCCCAGCAAACCAACCTGCTGGCCCTGAACGCCGCGATCGAAGCCGCCCGCGCTGGGGAGGCCGGGCGTGGTTTTGCCGTGGTCGCCGACGAGGTGCGCAGCCTGGCCCAGCGCACCCAGCAGTCGACTGAAGAGATCGAAGAGCTTATCGCCGGCCTGCAAAGCGGCACACAACGGGTGGCCAGCGTGATGGACAACAGCCGCCAGCTGACCGACAGCAGCGTCGAGCTGACCCGCCGTGCCGGTACCTCTCTGGAAACCATCACCCGCACGGTGTCGTCGATCCAGGCGATGAACCAGCAGATTGCAACTGCTGCAGAGGAACAGACCGCCGTTGCCGAGGAGATCAACCGCAGCGTGATGAATGTGCGGGATATATCCGACCAGACCTCGGCGGCAAGTGAAGAGACGGCCAGTTCCAGTGTGGAGCTGGCGCGGCTGGGGACCCACCTGCAGGGGTTGGTGGGGCGGTTCAAACTCTGACCCCGCCATTTCAGCTTCGCCGCACCTATTGCCGGGGCCGCTTTGCGGCCCTTTTTGCGACGCCTGGCAGCCTCCGTAGAGGCTGCGCCGCAGGGCGATTCTTCCTACAGTCGCCAGTGCTTATTCCTACCTGATTATCAGGTCAAGTCCTACAGCTCCCCTGCCGATTGGCAGAGATGTGATGCCAGCAATGCGCCTGCATCCTCCCTCTCATTCGCTCGGAGACGCTCTATGTTCGCCTACCTCAACCGCAAGCTTGGCAATATCAGTGTCGCTGCCAAGCTGGCCCTCGGCTTCGCCGTAGTGCTGCTGCTCACACTGGCCACCACCATCAGCGGGTGGCGCGCCCTGGATGACGCCATCGTGCGCTCACAGCAACTCAGCGAAATAGGCCTGATCAACGACCTGACCAAAGACCTGCGGGCAGAACGCATCACCTACCGCGTGCTCAACGACGACACCAGCAAAGCGCGCATCAGCAGCATCCTCGAACAACTCAACAACATGCTGACCACCCTGCAAAAACGCAGCAACGTCGATGAATCAAGACAGTTGCTGACCGAAAAGCTGGCGCTGTTACAGCGCCTGCGCGGCGATTTCAGCGAATTGCAACGTAGCACCGGTAACCGCAGCACGCTGCGCGAAGCCATGCAGGCTCGGGAACAGGCACTTAATGATGCGATCGACGAGCTGCAGACCCAAGCCCTGCTGAGGATGCCAGCCGACAGCCAGCAAAGTGGTGTACTGGGCCTGATGGACACCCTCACCCGGCAGGTCGAAGGGGCCAATCAGCAAAGCCTGGTGCCAGCCTATACCTTCACTCCGGTCGAGGATTTCGCAAAAGTCGGCGACAACGCCCTGGATGCTGCCAAAAATAGCCTTGGGCAACTGCTTGCCGGCCTTGCGCCGCTGGGTTTGCCACGCGCAGTCAGCGAGCAGCCCGGTGTCGAGCTGGCCAAGTACCGCGCCGCCCTGGACGAGTACCGCCACGCCGCCATACGTGTCGAGCAGCTGCAGAACAATATGGAAAATATGGGCAATGAGCTGCGCGCGGTCAGCCTCGAATTGGGTAAACGCAAGGTCGAACAACGTGACAGCGAAGCCTTGGCCGCACGCTCGCTGCTGACCAGTGTGGCGCTGCTGGCACTGGCGGTGGGCGTATTGGCTGCGTGGCTGATCACCTTGCAGATCACCCAACCGCTGCGCCAGACGCTGGCCGTAGCCGCACGTATCGCCAAGGGTGACCTGAGCCAGGTTGACGCAGTGCAACGCCGTGATGAAATGGGCCAGCTGCAAACCCGCATGCGCGAAATGACCTTGAGCCTGCGCGAGTTGATCGGCGGCATCGACCAGGGGGTCGGGCAGCTGTCACAGGCTGCTACACAACTGGCGGCCAGCAGCGAGGACACCAAGCTGCGCATCAACCAGCAGCGCGAGGAAACCGACCAGGTGGCTACCGCCATGAACCAGATGAGCGCAACCGTGCAGGAAGTGGCACAGAATGCCGAACAAGCCTCGCAGGCCGCGACCAACGCTGACCAGCAGGCGCAGATGGGCGACCAGGTCGTGTCCGAAGCCATCGGCCGTATCGAGCAACTGGCCGGGCAGATGGATCATTGCCTGGCGGCCATGCAGCACCTGGCGGGCGAAAGCCAGCGCATTGGCAGCATCCTTGACGTGATCAAGTCGGTGTCCGAACAGACCAACCTGCTGGCGCTGAACGCCGCCATCGAGGCGGCCCGTGCAGGCGAAGCCGGCCGTGGCTTTGCCGTGGTGGCCGATGAAGTACGCGGTTTGGCCCAGCGTACCTCGACGGCGACCGAGGAGATTGGCCAGCTGATCGACAGCCTGCACAACGGTACGGACGACGTGACCCGTTTGCTGGACAGCAGCAAGCGCCTGACCGAGCAGAGCGTGGCGCTGAGCCGCAGGGCCGGGCAGGCGCTGAGCCAGATCACCGACACAGTGTCGAGCATCCAGGGCATGAACCAGCAGATTGCCACGGCCAGCGAAGAACAGAGCGTGGTGGCCGAGCAAATCAACCGAAGCGTGATCAATGTGCGGGATGTGTCGGATCAGACCAGTGCGGCCAGTGAGCAGACGGCGGCTTCGAGCGGGGAGCTTGAGCAGCTGGGGCAGCAGTTGCGGGGGATGGTGGGGCGGTTCAACCTGTGAAATGCCGGGGCCGCATTGCGGCCCATTCGCGGGACAAGCCCGCTCCCACAAGCATCACGCACCCTGACAGCAGCCGGGCACCTGTGGAAGCGGGCTTGTCCCGCGAAGAGGCCGGTGCGGTTACAGCACCTGGCGCAGGAACGCCTGCGCGCGCGGGTCCTTCGGCGCATCGAAGAACGCCCCAGGCGCGGCATCTTCAAGCAGCTTGCCATGGTCGAAGAACAGCACCCGGTCCGCCACTTCGCGGGCAAACCCCATTTCGTGGGTGACGCAGACCATGGTCATGCCTTCCTGGGCCAGGGTCTTCATCACGTCCAGCACCTCGCCGACCATTTCCGGGTCCAGCGCCGAGGTCGGCTCGTCGAACAGCATCACTTTCGGGTCCATCGCCAGGGCGCGGGCAATTGCCACCCGCTGTTGCTGGCCGCCGGACAGGCGCGACGGGTACTCGTTGGCCTTCTGCGAAATACCCACCTTCTCCAGCAACGCCCGGGCCTTGGCTTCACGCTCGGCCTTGTTGCGCTTGCGCACCACCTTCTGCGCCAGGCACAGGTTTTCGAGCACGGTCATGTGCGGGAACAGGTTGAAGTGCTGGAACACCATGCCGACTTCGCGGCGGTAGGCGTTGATGTCGGTCTTTGGGTCGGCCAACTGCAGGCCGTCGATGGCCACATGGCCTTCGTCGAAATGCTCCAGGCCGTTGAGGCAGCGCAGGAAGGTCGACTTGCCCGAGCCCGATGGGCCGAGCACTACCACCACTTCGCCCTTGGCGACCTGGGTGGTGACATTGTCCACAGCCCGGACCACTTGGCCACGGGTGTCGAACACTTTCAGCAGGTCACGGACTTCAATCACTTTGCGCAAGCCTCCGCTCGAGCCGGCTGGCCAGGTGCGACAGCGGCAGGTTGATCAGCAGGTACAGACCTGCCACGCAGAACCAGATCTCGAAGGTCGAGAACGAGGTGGTGATGGCCTCGCGGCCGCTTTTGGTCAGTTCGGTAATCGCAATCACCGAGACCAGCGAGGTGTCCTTGACCAGGCTGATGAACTGGCCAGCCAACGGCGGCAGCACGCGTTTGAAGGCTTGCGGCAAGATCACGTGCCGCATTGACTGGCCAGCGTTCAGGCCCAGCGAGCGGGCGGCTTCGTTCTGGCCCTTGGCGATGGACTGCACGCCAGCACGGACGATTTCCGCCACGTAGGCGCCCGTGAACAGTGCCAGCGCGGCCACCCCGGCAAACTCGCGGGACAGGTTGAGGACGGTGCCGATGAAGAAGTAGAAAATGAAGATCTGCACCAGCAGCGGCGTGCCACGCACCAATTCGACATAGACGGTTGAAAGGTCGCGCAGGGTCGGGTTGCTGGACAACCGGCACAGCCCAGCGAACAGGCCGATGACCAGGCCCAGGGCGCCAGACACCACCGACAGCCACAATGTGGTCCACAGGCCCCAGGCCAGCGGGCCGGCTGCCCAGTGGCGGGTGACACCGATCTGGTCGCCTTCGGCAACATCGTCGCCGCGGCTCAGTTGCAGGCTGTCCTTGGCCACGTCGAGCACCTGCTCGTCACCTTGCTCGTCCTTCAGTGTGACGCGAGCGTTATCGCCGGCAATGACGATGTCCTGCACGGTGCCGTAACCGGCGGCGCGCTGTACGTCCTCGGCCTTGTAGGCGAAGTACTGGGGTACACGGTTCCAGCGCCACTCGTAGGACATCATCGAGGTGGCCATGTACAGGCTGATCGCCAGGCCGACCAGCACCAGGGCGGTCAGCCCGTGCCAGGGCCACTGGGCTTTCTTGTGTTTGATCACGTGGGGTACTTCCGTAAATGCGAACGCGCAGGGTTTGCCTGCGCGTCGGGGTCAAAGCCGGGCTTGTGGCCTGGGCCTTATTCCATGTCCTTCAGCCAGTCCTTGTTCTTGAACCACTTGTCGTGAATACGATCGTAGGTCCCGTCATGCTTGATCTGGTGCAGGAAGTTGTTGATGAAGTTGATGCTGTCGTAGTCGCCTTTCTTCAGGCCGAAGGCCAGCGGCTCGTAGGTGAAGGGCTCTTCGAGGAACAGCAGCTTGCCGGCACCGGCCTTCTCCACGGCGACCACGTTGTACGGCGCGTCATAAACGAAGGCGTCAGCCTTGCCGTTGACCACGTCCATGACCGCTTCCTGTTCGTTGTCGTAGCCGTGGTACTTGGCTTTGCCGATCAGCTTCTTGGAGACCATTTCGCCGGTGGTGCCCAGCTTGGACGTCAGGCGGTACTTCTCATTGTTCAGGTCCTTGTACGACTTGATCTCGCCCGCCAGCTCCTTGCGGATCAGCAGGGTCTGGCCAACCACGATGAAGGGTTCGCTGAAGTTCAGGCGCAGGTTGCGTTCCTGGGTCAGGGTCATGCCGCTGCCGATCATGTCGAACTTGTCGGTCAACAGGGCCGGGATGATGCCGTCATAGGCGGTGGACACTGCCTCGAACTTGACGCCCATGGACTTGGCCATGGCCTTGAGAATGTCGACTTCGAAGCCGATGATCTCGCCACGCTTGTTGGTCATCTGGAACGGCATGTAGGTCGGGTCCATGCCCACCTTCAGGGTACCGCGCTTGACCGCGTCATCAATGGCGCCTGCCTGGGCCGCAGTTACAGCGACCAGGGCGGTTACACCGACCAGCAGTCGCGAAAGGTATTGCTTGATCATCACCAAGTCCCCTAGCAAGAAAAGTAGCGAATCTTATTGTGTTGGCACGGCCGTACTGGCCGAGGCGTCGTATCGGAATGGGATGCTAACGCATGGCGGCTCGGGGACCTAGCGCCGGGGGGGACTTTGTTGGCCAAAATCGAATGCATGGGCTGTTAAAAGCTTCGCGGGGCAAGCCCGCCCCCACAGGGACCGCACAGCATTCAACAACTGTGAGGTCCCTGTGGGGGCGGGCTTGCCCCGCGAATGGACGGATCAGGCGCCGACGAGTGCCGGTTGGCCTTCATTCTCCGGATGCAGCGGCAACAACGGCGAGTGCGGGTCATTTTTGATCGACGCGCGCCACACATCGATCCACGCCGCGTTGTGCTCTGCCCATACCTGCTCGTGCAGGCGGGCCAGCGCAACCGGGTCGCTGAGCAGGGCCAGGCGAGTATTGAGGTCCAGCCCTTTCGGCCCGACTTCCATGGCCTTGCCCACGCGCTCGGCACGCAGCGCTTCGATCGGCGCCGCCTGGCCATGACGGGCAGTGGCCATGGCACAGGCCAGGGCGTTCTGCCGGGGGTCGACCACAGCCCGCACAAAGCCGTCATGCAGGGCATGCCAGCGGTTTTCGTGGGTGTACTGGTCGGTGGCCAGCAACTCTTGTGGGGTGGCGTATTCCTCCGGGATGAGGAACAGCTTCTCGTCCTTGGCCGCAAGGCCCAGGCGAGTGCGGCTGGAAATCACCGAAACCGGGATCGACAGCACCAGCGAGCCAACGATTGGCGCCAGCCACCACAGGAAGCTCGGGTTCAACCACGCCACCAGCGCGGCCCAGGCAATACCCAGCAGGGTTTGCGGACCATGGCGACGCACAGCCTCGCTCCACGGCGTGGAGTCGTCGTCACGCTGTGGCGAGTTCCAGGTCGCCGCCCAGCCGAGGAACGCGGCCAGCACGAAGCGGGTGTGGAAGATCATGCGCACCGGTGCCAGCAGCATGGAGAACAGCATCTCCATCAGCATCGACAGGGTGACCTTGATCCGCCCGCCAAACTCGACGGCGCCCTTGGCCCAGATCAGGATGATGCTGAGCAGCTTGGGCAGGAACAGCAGCACGATGGTGGTGGAGAACAGCGCCACGGCCTTCTCCGGGTGCCACTGTGGCCAAAGCGGGTAGAGCTGGTACGGCTCGATGAAGTACTGCGGCTCCATCAGGGTGTTGGTGGCCAGCAACGCCGTCGACAGCACCAGGAACAGGAACCACAGCGGCGCCGACAGGTACGACATCACCCCGGTGAGGAACACCGCACGGTGCACTGGGTGCATGCCCTTGACCAGGAACAGGCGGAAGTTCATCAGGTTGCCGTGGCACCAGCGCCGGTCGCGCTTGAGCTCGTCGAGCAGGTTGGGCGGCAGCTCTTCGTAACTGCCCGGCAGGTCGTAGGCGATCCACACGCCCCAGCCGGCACGGCGCATCAGCGCAGCTTCGACAAAGTCGTGGGAGAGAATCGCACCGGCAAACGCCCCCTTGCCCGGCAACGGCGCCAGGGCGCAGTGCTCGATGAACGGCTTCATGCGGATGATCGCGTTGTGGCCCCAGTAGTGCGACTCGCCCAGCTGCCAGAAGTGCAGGCCAGCGGTGAACAGCGGGCCGTACACGCGGGTGGCAAACTGCTGCATGCGTGCATACAGGGTGTCCATGCCCGAGGCTCTAGGCCCGGTCTGGATGATGCCGGCGTCCGGGTTGGCCTCCATCAGGCGCACCAGGCTGCTCAGGCACTCACCGCTCATGACGCTGTCTGCGTCCAGCACGACCATGTACTTGTACTCGCCCCCCCAGCGACGGCAGAAGTCGTCGAGGTTACCGCTCTTGCGCTTCACACGGCGCCGACGGCGGCGGTAGAAGATGCGGCCGAAGCCTTTGGTTTCGCGGCACACGTCCAGCCAGGCTTGTTGTTCGGCCACGGCAATGTCGGTGTCGTTGGTGTCGCTGAGCACGAAGAAGTCGAAGCGGTCGAGGTTGCCGCTGGCGGCCACCGACTCGAACGTTGCGCGCAGACCGGCGAACACGCGAGGCACGTCTTCGTTGCAGATCGGCATCACCAGTGCGGTACGCGCCTCGGGTGCAATCGGCTCGTTGCCGGCGCTGCTGCCCGAAATCTTGTATTTGTCGCGCCCGGTAAGCAGCTCAAGGAAGCCCATCAGCGCGGTCCAGAAGCCCGCCGACACCCAGCAGAACAGGATACCGAAGAGGATCAGGATGGAAGTTTGCAAGGCATACGGCCACACCTGCACCACGGTATCCCACAGCGGCTGGCTGAGGACTTCGTCAAGGTCGACGAACGACCAGCCCTGGTACGGCAGGATGCCCTTCATGTACCAACCGGCGATGATGGTCTGGCCGATCATCAGGGTCAGCAGGATGTAACGGCGGATAGAGCCCACCGTGCGCCAGCGTGCCGGCGGCAGCTCGCGCTTGGGCGGCTGCGGCGCGTTGGTGCGGCCGGTCATGCGCCGCCACATGCGGATCAGCACGTTGGTGCGCCAAGGCTCGGGCACAACTTTGGTGCGTTTGATCGGCGGGGCGATCTTCAGGCAAAGGCGGCCGCTGCCGTCGACGCCGAGCATTTCGGCCTCTTCCAGCTCGGCGGCGCTGCCCACGGTCAGGCGCGGGCCCACCGAGGCCTGCACGGCCTCGGCAGCGTTGGCGGCCGGGTTGGCCGCCAAGCGTTGGTGCAGCTCACTGAACGACGTGCAGCTGGCGAGTTCCGCCCGTTGCTCGTCACTCAGTGGTAGGTGAGCCAGGTACTCGCCAAGCGATACTGGCCTTGCGTTTGAGTTACTCATCGGCAGGCAACTGATAGCTCCAGGTCTCGGTCAGCACCTTCTCGGTGGTGGCCGGGGTCCCGTTGGTGGGCGCCGCATCGGCGGCAGGTTGTTCGGCCTTGGCAGGTTGCTCAGCCTTGACGGCTTTCTCGGCCTTGGCATGCTTGGCTGCGGCCTTGTCCTGCTTGGCGTCCTGGGCAGGCTTGGCGGTTTCGGCCGGCACATCACGCACCAGCGCGGCACGCATTTCGGTCGACTTGTTAGCTTCCTTGATCTTCAGGCGCAGGGTCAGGCGCCAGCCCTTGGTCTCAGGGTTATAGCGCAGATTGTTCTCGACCACCTCGGCATTGTCGCCAACGCTGATCTGGCTGCGCACCGCGGTGTCTTCCGGCAATGCGGCCAGGGCCGGCCCGGCGAAGTCGACCAGGAAGGCCACGCTGCCGTCTGGCTGGCGGATCAGGTTGGACTGTTTCACGTCACCGGTGGAACGCAGGGTCTGCTTGACCGAGCCCAGCTCAGGGGCCTGGAACTTCGCCTCGTCGATGGTCCAGTGCAGGCGGTAAGCGTACTCGAACGGCTTGCCTGGCTCCGGCAGTTTCTCCGGGCTCCAGAAGGCTACGATGTTGTCGTTGGTCTCGTCGGCGGTCGGAATTTCGACCAGGTCGACGGTGCCCTTGCCCCAGTCGCCCTTCGGCTCGATCCAGGCGCTTGGGCGCTTCTGGTAGTTGTCGTCGAGGTCTTCGTAGTCGCTGAACGCGCGCTGGCGCTGCATCAGGCCGAAACCACGCGGGTTCTCGACGCTGAAGTTGCTCACGGCCAGGTGTTTAGGGTTGTTCAGCGGGCGCCACAGCCACTCGCCATTGCCGGCGTGAATCGACAGGCCTTCGGAGTCGTGCAGGGCCGGACGGTAGTTGAGGACCTTGGACGGCTGGTTGGGGCCGAACAGGAACATGCTGGTCAGCGGGGCAATGCCCAGGCGGCTGACCTGGTCACGCAGGAACACGCGGGACTGCACGTCGACCACGGTGTCGTTGCCCGGGCGCAGGGTCAGCTTGTAGGCGCCGGTAGAGCGCGGCGAATCCAGCAGGGCGTAGATCACCAGATGCTTGTCGGCCGGCTTGGGCTTCTCGACCCAGAACTCGGTGAAGCGCGGGAATTCCTCGCCCGACGGCAGCGCGGTGTCGATGGCCAGGCCACGGGCCGACAGGCCATAGACATGGCCCTTGCCGACCACGCGGAAATAGCTGGCGCCAAGCAGGGTCATGATCTCGTCCTGCTTGTCGGCCTTGTTGATCGGGTACAGCACGCGGAAACCGGCGTAACCCAGGTTCTTGGTGGTTTCCGGGTCGTGGGGCACGTCACCGAACTCGAAGCGGCTCGGGTCGTACTTGATTTCCTCGACCTTGGTAGCGGTGACTTCGTTGATTTTCACCGGGGTGTCGAAGTGCATGCCCTGGTGGTAGAACGACAGTTTGAACGGGGTCTTGTCCTTGGCCCACTCGGCCTTTTCCTGCAGGAAATGGATTTTCTGGTAGTCCGCGAACTTCATGTCGCGGAACACCGCCGGCAGGTTGCTTTTGGGTACGTCGTACTTCTGGCCGGCCAGATCCTTTGCCTTGGCTGCAACATCGTCAAGATTGAATGCCCACAGCTGGCCCGCGCTCATCAGGCCGACCAGTGCCACACTGGCCATCAGGGCCTTGCGTAGCCGGATGCCGGGGATTCTTGATGCTTTTTGGGGACTAACAATCACGAGCAACCCTCGCCGAAAACAGATCATGAAACCAACGGCCAGCGACAAATGCCGGGTTGGCGAGCACTGTTCGGACCCCGTGAGGGCGTAATGATTCCCCAAACGGATCCAGACAATGCTCGAGTCAGAGTGAAACGAACCTGCGAACGCAGGTCCATGCAGCGCGCGATTATCCAGCAGGTCGCGTGACAACGCATCAGGCTGAACCAACTATTTATCGTACAAAACCCCTTGTTTTCTTATAAACAAAGGGTTTTTGACCTCATATTTGTAACATAAATGTTACGGGGCCATCATTGACCAGATGCACCTGCATGTCCGCACCGAACTGCCCGCTCGCCACGTTGGCATGCTGGCTCTTCGCTCGCTGCAAAAGATAGTCGAACAATTCAGCTCCGAGGGCCGGCGGCGCTGCCGTCGAGAAGCTCGGGCGCATGCCGTTGCGGGTGTCTGCGGCCAAGGTGAACTGCGACACCAGCAGCAAATCACCCCCGACGTCCTTCAACGACAGGTTCATCTTGCCCTGCTCATCGCTGAACACACGGTAGTTCAGCAGCTTGTGCAACAGTTTGTCGGCCTGCTCGCGGGAATCTTCAGGCTCGACTGCCACCAGCACCAGCAAACCCTGGTCGATGGCGCCGACAACCTCCCCCGCCACTTCAACCCGCGCACCGCGCACGCGCTGCAGCAAGCCCCTCATGCTTCTTCCAGGGGCAGGTCAAGCAGGCGGCGGGCCATCTGGTCGGCGGCACGCACCAGCGCATCGGTGATGCCCGGCTCGGACGCAGCGTGGCCAGCGTCACGAATGACCTTGAGTTCGCTGTTCGGCCAGGCCTGGTGCAGGGCCCAGGCGTTATCCAGCGGGCAGATCACGTCATAGCGACCGTGCACGATCACCGCTGGCAGATGGGCGATCTTCGGCAGGTCGCGGATCAGCTGGTCCGGTTCGAGGAAGGCGTTGTTCATGAAGTAGTGGCACTCGATACGCGCAATCGACAGCGCCCGCTGCGGCTCGGAGAAGCGGTCGACCACCAGCGGGTTCGGGCGCAGGGTGGCGGTACGGCCCTCCCAGGTTGACCAGGCCTTGGCAGCGTGCATCTGGGCAATCTGGTCATTGCCGGTCAGGCGCTTGTGGAAGGCCTTGACCAGGTCCCCGCGCTCTTCCGGCGGAATCGGTGCGATGTAGTCTTGCCAGTAGTCGGGGAACAAGCGGCTCGCACCCTCCTGGTAGAACCACTCGATCTCCTGCGGCCGGCACAGGAAGATGCCACGCAGGATCAGCCCATGGACACGCTCGGGATGGGTCTGGGCGTAGGCCAGGGCCAGGGTCGAGCCCCACGAGCCGCCAAACAGCACCCATTTGTCGATGCCAAGGTGCTCGCGAATGCGCTCCAGGTCCTCGACCAGGTGCCAGGTGGTGTTGTTTTCCAGGCTCGCATGGGGCGTGGAGCGACCACAGCCACGCTGGTCGAAGGTGATGATGCGGTACAGGTTGGGGTCAAAGTAGCAGCGGCTCTGGGCGTCGCAGCCAGCACCCGGGCCTCCATGGATGAACACCACGGGCAGACCTTCGGGCGAGCCACTTTCGTCGACATACAGCACATGCGGCGCTTCCACGGCCAGATCGTGCCGGGCGTAGGGTTTGATCTGCGGGTAGAGGGTCTGCATTGCGCACTCCGTGTGAGGATATTGACTGCCGTTGGGCATCATAAACCTGAATTGCGCTTTGAGCATGTTCTCGTACCCTCGAACATGAAAGTTCGAGGACCACCGTACGAATATCTACCACATTCTCCCTGGCCATGTAGCCATAGTCGCTGAGCCTTTCACTGCACACAGGTTCATATGACCATGGAACAAGACACCCGCCTCCCGTATGCGCTGATCGCAGGTAAAACCCCCAACTGGTTGAAAACCGCGGCGCCATCGACCCACGCCCTCATGAAGCAGGTCATGAGCACCCGTGCAACTGCACTGGAGCAGGCATGCCAGACCCAACCGGCCATCGCCAGCGCGCTGACAAGCGAGCATGCGCGGCTGCAGGCGGCCATGGCCGAGGTGCAGGCGCTGTATCGTGCCTTGCCGAACCTGGAAGCATTCGCCAGCGAACAATTGAGCACAGCCATCAAGCAAACCTTCGGGTTTGAGGTAGACGTCTGCAACAGCTATCTGCTGGACGTCCGTCACCTCGACAAGCAACCCGGACAAGCGCTGGAAGCTTACAAACATGCCACCCATACATTGCTGGAAAGTGCGCTGCACAACTTCGAGGCCAGCGCAGCAGAGCCCGGTGGCATGGACAACGATAATGCCCTTCTGAAGAAATCGGTGATCCTTGACCACAAAGGTTTCATGGGCACAGTGCCCATCCCCAATTCCCTCGACATCGCACCCGAACGCTTCGCCCGTCTGTGCCGCGAGCTGGATATCGGTGGCCAGTACCAGGCAAAGTTGCAGGCAATCTACTACAGCGACATCAAGACCGGTGCGAGCAACCCGGCAACCTTCGACAAGCTCGCCGAGCTCGAACGCTGCACTTTCACGCAAAGCCTGCACCTCGCCCGGCTGCAGAATGACATCAGCCAGGCTCTCTATGAAACCGCTCTGGCGCTGCCCCTGGATGTTCCAGTGCAGTCCTCCAGCCTGACGTTCAGTGCACTTTCGCTGTGGGATGTGCAGCTGACCCGACTGCGCCTGTTCGATTACCAGGCAACGGACGGGCACCCATCAGTGGCGCTTTACATTCCGGACGATCCTGAAACACCGCTCAAGGAATTTGCGTCGCAGACAGAATGCGAGCAATGGCTGCGCGATCGCCTGCTTGGCGACATTCACTACCTCGACCACTGCATGAAAGAACGAGACAAGGCCCACCTGAGGGTCCGGCTGCTCGACCGACTGATGCCGTTGACGCTGACGGTAACGGGCGCCCATGAGCGCACCGCAGACCCACATGCCAAGGTGTTGTTGCAGGCACGCCAGCTCAGTGGCTCCCTGTTACAGGGGCTGGTGACGGAAAAGGTGTTTCGCCATGAAGAAGACGTCGCCTTCCATGCCCTGCCCACAACGCTCATGGATACCATCAGTGCGGTAAGCCACCGCGAGCACCTGCTGCAAAAAGCACTGACCACGCTCAACATTGCCGGGTTCTTCGTGCCTGCGATCGGCGAGGTCATGCTGGGGATCTGCGCACTGCAACTGGCTTACGAGGTTTATGAAGGTATCGAAAGCTGGGCCCACGACGATAAGCAGCAGGCTTACCAGTACCTGCTGGACGTGGTGCAAAACGTTGCGCAGATGGCCGCATTCAGCCTGGCCATCAAAGCGGCCGAGGGCGGCGTGAGGGCCGCTGCTGGCGGGCCGGGCGAGCCAACGGTGTTACCAGAGCCAATGCCCGTTGAGACCCCTTCTTTCATCGAAGAGCTCGACGATGTAGAACTCCCCGAGGGCCAGATCAAGCTCTGGAAACCCGACTTGGCGCCCTATGCCCAGCCCATCAACATACCCGACACACTCGGACCAGACGAGCTGGGCCTGCATCATCACCAAGGTAGAACCTGGCTGAAGCTGGACGGCCAGACCTACGCGGTCAGGCGCTCACCCCAGGGCGATGGATATCGCATCGAACACCCAACCCGGGCGAATGCCTACCAGCCACCACTGCGTCACAACGGCGCCGACATCTGGCTGCACCCACTGGAACATCCCGAACAATGGCAGGAACAGCAATTGTTGCGTCGCTCCGGAACAGCCAACGAAGGGTTTGACGACGACACCGCGCAGCGCATCTTGCGGGTCAGCGGCATCAGCGAGGATGTGCTGCGCAAGGTGCTGTGCGACAGCCAGCGCCTGCCTGGACAGCTGGAAGATACCTTCACCCGCTTCAAATTGTACCGGGCCATTGAGCAGGCGAACGCCCAGGCATTACCCGGTCAGATTCAACGCGACTTTTACCAGCAGTACCAGCGCCTTCCTGCCAGCCAGGCGCCGGGGGCAGACCTGCTGCGCACCCGCTATCGGCAGCTCCCTTCCCCGGTCATCGAAGAGCTGCTACACAATGCTACCGCCAGCGAACTGGCCGACCTGGGCGATGGCAAGATCCCCAGGCGCCTGGCCGACGAAGTTCGCCTGCTCCAGCAACAGCTCAGGCTCAACCGTGCTTACGAAGGGTTGTACCTTGAGCAGTTGCGCAACTGGGACACCGATTGCCTGGTCCTGCATACCCTTGCGCGATTGCCCGACTGGCCGGCGGATACCGGCATCACCCTGGAACAGCGCATGCACTCGCCCAACCAGAGCGCCCGGATCGGTCCCGTTGATGCGGCGCAGAATCCGACGATCATCAGTGCCCGGGCTGGCTACTTGCTGATGCACAGCGAAACACCCGATGCCCCCTTGAATGCCCATGCCACCTTGTATGGCGCCCTGTTCGAAGCCCTCAGCGAAGCACAGCGCACGGCGCTGGGGATCGACGATGAGGCGGCACTCAAGGCATTGGTGGTACACGCCCAGTGGCTGCCACGCCCAGCACTGAGGCAGGTATTGGGCATGCAGCCGATAAAGCCTGAATTCCGTTCGCCCATGCGCCTGGCCGATGGCCGTCTCGGCTACCCGCTGGGCGGAGCCCGCCCGCGCGCCACCAGTTTTTCACGGCATACACTGCTCAACAGAATCAGGCAGATCGGCCTGTACCTCCCCCTGCCCCACCCCGCCGAACAGACGCTGGCAACGCTGGAAAGCCGTAACCTGGACCGCAGTGCGATCAACGACCTGCTCGACACGCTCCTGGAGCAACGCCACCAGTTGCAGTCGAGCCTTGACAACTGGCGGCAGAGGGGCGAAGCGCTGACCCACCAGAGTGCGAACGAATTCGAGCAGTTGGCAGGTAGCATTTTGCAGCACTGGTATGATCGAGCCTTCGCAGCAAGCCCCGATCCGGGCAATCCGTTACGGCTGCAGCGCCTGTCCCTGTTGGATTTCCCCCTTGAGTTACCGACGTTCTTCACCGCAGGCGTACGTGAGCTGCAATTGCTCGAGACCCAGCCCGAGCGCTTTGAAGGCTTAGGCGAACACACCTCACGCCTGAACAGCCTGCTGCGGCAATTCGCCAATCTCACAACGCTGGAGATCAGCCGCGCCTACCGGCCTGAGGCGCCTCCTTCGCCGTTCCAGTCCAGCTTGCCCCTGATCGCAGAGCATCTGCCCTCACTGCAATCGCTGAGCCTGATCAACCAGAATATGGTAATTGCCACCTCCGATATCGACAGCCTTACGGCCTTGGGCGAGCTGCGCCGCCTGGACCTCAGCGGAAATCGCTTTTCCGACGACTCGCCGCCCGATTTCAACCGCCTGGAGCTGACTCATCTCGGCCTCGATAACATGCAGCTGGAGCATTGGCCCAACGGGCTTGGCTGGCACGTTGCCCACGAAATCCGCGAAATCTCCCTGCGCAACAACCGGATCACCTTACTGCCCCATTTCCTGCTGCAACACATTGTCGGTATTACCCGACATCCCCAGCTCTTTCTGCAAGGCAACCCGATCAGCTATGACGACATGCTGACCGTGATGCTCCGCCGAGACGAATTTCAGACACGTTTCGAGTGGGACCAGCCAGCCGATTTTCGTGAGCTCCTTGACCAGCACCTGCAGATGCGTCAACAGTTGCACGACCTTCTGGACAACTATGTCAACGCTTCCTCCTCCACCACAGTGGTCAGCCAGGCTGTATTGGCGGGCAGAATGCGCATCGAGAATGCCTTGAATCAGTTCTGGATTGCTCAGGAGACGCGTCAGTACAGCCCCGCGCTGTACCTGTCAGGCATTGCACTGGAGCTGTTCCCGACTCGTCTGCCCACATTCCTCAACGAACGCGTACATACCCTCTACCTGAACAATGTCAGCGGCACCACAGCACAGTTGCAAGACCTGCTTGGTCGATTCCCGCACTTGGTCCGCTTGACTGCAGATAATTTCGTCCGGGCTCAACAAGACCTGCCGATGGCACTGCAGCGGTCCTCTGAACTTCATTCTCTGTCCTTGAACAATGTCGGGCTGGAGATCGATCAGCGTTTCATGGATGCCTTGGCACCCCTGCAAAGACTCGAAGTGCTGGACCTCAGCAACAACCGCTTGGGCACGATCGTCAGTGCGCCACCTGCGCTGGGGTCGCTGCGACGCCTTGATCTTTCCCGGGCGGACCTCGAGCAGTGGCCCGCCTGGGTGGATCGTCTGTTGCCCCTGGAGGTGCTGGACCTACGCCATAACCATATCAGGGAGCTGCCACAGCACATTCAGGAAAACCTTCACAACAACGTGCTCGTCAGCACGATCGACCTGGGCGGCAATCCATTGTCGGAGCAAGCGGTTCACCGCGCACGAGGGATATCGGAGAGCGAAGGCAGCTTCACCCTGAGGTACGATGCCCCAGACGAATGGGACCAAGACTTGCTTGACGAATTTTTCCGCAACTTTGGCGGACAGGTCATCGACGACGCCCCCGTGCTCACGGACTGGCTCCAGGCCTCGGAGCCTGAAAACGAAGCCCTGCGCGACATTTGGGAGCAACTTCAGGCGTCGGGCGACGCCCAGGACCTGCTTGCCCTGATAGGCCGGTTGAAAAACACCTCCACCTACCAGAATAACGAAACCCGCGTGGCGTTCTGCAAGCGGGTGCGACAGGTGCTGGTCAGGGCGTTGCTCAACCCGGACGAGCGGGCACTGTTCAACATCCAGGCCAGTGAAGCCCTGACGCAGGAAAATGGCAGCCGAACCTGTCACGACGGTGCACTGCTGACATTCAAGAACATCGAGTTCTACATCGCCAGTGAGTACCTGCAGTTCGAAGGCGCGGACAACCAGGCCAACCTCTACCGTGAAGTGCGCCGGCTGTACCGCGTGCATGCGGTGGATGAACTGGCGACCCGCGAAGCCGGGGACCGGGATATAGCCGAAGTGCGCCTGACTTACCTGCGTGAACTGAATGCGCCCCTGCAGCTAGGCCTGCCTGTCGACAGGCTGCGCTATGCGATCAACCCCAGTATCGACGAATTGATCGATGCCGAGGTGCAGGTTCAGCGCGGCGAGCTCGGGGAGGACCTCCTGCGCTTTGCCTCCGCCAATGAAGTGTGGGTCCAGCATTTGCGCGAGGCCTACCCGGAGCGCTTCGCGCAAATCGAAGACAGCTACCGGGGCCAGGTGATCGAATTGCAGGATCGTTATCCAGAACGGTCACTGGACACCCTGGCGGATGAGTTCAACGCACTGGAAAGAAGACGGCAGGCTCGCGAATTACACTTGATCCGCGAACTCACCGCCTGGGCCGACCCTGATCGCAGGCCTCGTTCCTCGAGCGAGTGACCTGGTTCAAGGCCCTAAGCGGCCGGCTTCCATGCCAGCATGGTTTCGAGCAGTTTGCGCAGCACACCCTGGGTTTGGTGCGCAAGCTGTTCGCAATAGGCGAACGGCTCGCGCTCTTGCATATAGGTGCTTTGCGCCAGCTCCAGCTGCACGGCGTGGATGCCGTCGCATGGCTGGCCGTAATGACGGGTGATGTAGCCGCCCTTGAAGCGCCCGTTCAGCACATGGCTGAAATCCACCGCCTCGGCGCAAACGCCTTGCAGTTGCTCTGCCAGTCGCGCATCGCAACTGGCGCCATTGAACGTACCGAGGTTGAAGTCCGGCAACTTGCCCTCGAACAGGTGCGGGATCTGGGAGCGGATCGAGTGGGCGTCCCATAGCAGTGCATAACCGAACTGATCACGCAGGCGCAGCAGCTCTTCATGAAGGGTGTCGTGGTACGGCCGCCAGATACGTTCCAGATAGCTCGCGCGCTCGGCTGCCGAGGGTGCCTTGCCCTCCTTGAACAACGGCTCGCCGTCGAACAGCGTGGCCGGGTACAGCCCGGTGGTCGCGCCGACATACAGCGGTTGGTCATCTTCAGGCCGGTTCAGGTCGATTACAAAGCGCGAATACTCCGCCGCCACCACGCTCGCACCCAGTTCCCAGGCAAAATCGTACAGACGCGGGATGTGCCAGTCGGTGTCGGGCAAGCTGCGCGCCGCATCGACCAGCCCCTCGTCCACGGCGGGAGTCAGTTTCAGGCCGGCGTGCGGCATGCTGATCAACAGCGGCAAGCGGCCTTGGTGAAAACTCAGAACCTTGTCCATCGTGCCTCGCTCAGTTGGAGATTTCGTGGCCCTTGCGCACCACGCGCTTGGGCAGGTCGCCACCCAGCCAGTAGGCCAGGTCGGCGGGGCGTTCGATTTGCCAGGCGACGAAGTCGGCTACCTTGCCCACTTCCAGCGAGCCGTGGCTGTCCCCCAGGCCCAACGCCGTGGCGGCATGCACAGTGACGCCGGCCAAAGCTTCTTCCGGGGTCATGCGGAAACAGGTGCAGCCCATGTTCAACATCAGCCGCAGCGACAGCCCTGGCGAAGTACCGGGGTTGAGATCGCTGGCCAGGGCAATTTTCACCCCGTGGCGGCGCAGTGCATCCATGGGTGGCAACTGGGTTTCGCGCAGGAAATAGAAGGCGCCCGGCAGCAGCACGGCGACCGTGCCGGCTGCAGCCATGGCAATGGCGTCCTCCTCGGTCATGAACTCCAGGTGGTCGGCCGACAGCGCCTGGTAGCGGGCCGCCAGGCTGGAGCCATGCAGCGACGACAGCTGTTCGGCGTGCAGCTTGACGGGCAGGCCCAGTTCGCGGGCCTTGATGAACAGCCGCTCGACCTGGGCCGGGGAGAACGCCAGGTGTTCGCAGAAGGCATCCACCGCGTCCACCAGGCCTTCGGCGGCCAGGGCCGGCAGCATCTCGTCACAGATGTGCGCGATGTAGTCGTCGGCCCGGCCGGCATACTCCGGCGGCAGGGCATGCGCAGCCAGGCAGGTGGCGCGCACCGCCAATGGCAGCTCGTCTGCCAGGCGCCGGGCCACGCGCAGCATCTTGCGCTCGTTGGCCAGGTCCAGGCCGTAGCCGGACTTGACCTCAAGGGTGGTTACGCCATCGCGCATCAGCGCCTGCACCCGCTGGCGGGCACTGGCGAACAACTCGTCCTCGCTGGCCGCACGGGTGGCCCGCACGGTGCTGGCGATACCGCCGCCCTGCGCGGCAATTTCAGCGTAGCTGACGCCTTGCAGGCGCTGCTCGAACTCGCCGCTGCGGTTGCCACCGAACACCGCGTGGGTGTGGCAGTCGATCAGCCCGGGGGTGACCCAGGCGCCGCCCAGGTCCACCGTGCGGTCAGCGTCAACCGCTGCCAGCTCGGCGCGTGGGCCGATCCATTCGATCAGGCCGGCGCTGGTGACGATAGCCGCGTCTTCGATGGCCGAATAACGGCCCTCGGCCATGGTTGCCACATGGCAATGCTGCCAGAGGGTTCTCATGCACAATCTCCTTTGCTAGCGGTGCAGCTCGACCGGCTCTGCTACTGGCTGGCCCTGCCCTGCGCGCGGCTTGCACCACAGCAGGTAGGACGCCACCAGGAACACCACCCATATCACGCCGACGATCAATGCCGCCTGGGTATCCGGGAAGTAGCCGAGCACGCCAAAGATGAACACCATGAACGCAATGGCCATGGCTGGGCCATAAGGCCAGAAGGGTACCGGGAACTTGAGCTGGGCCACTTCTTCACGGCTCATGCTGCGGCGCATGGCCACCTGGGTGAGCAGGATCATCAGCCACACCCAGACGGTGGCGAAGGTGGCGATCGAAGCGATCAGCAGGAACACGTTCTCGGGGATCAGGTAGTTGAGCAACACGCCGATCAGCAGCGCAGCGCCCATCACCACCACGGTCATCCACGGCACGCCGTGTTTCGACAGCTTGCCGAAGCTGCGTGGCGCATGGCCTTGCTGGGCCAGGCCATACATCATGCGGCCTGCGCCAAAGATGTCACTGTTGATGGCAGAGATCGCGGCAGAAATCACCACCACGTTCAGCACTGCGGCGGCAGAGCCAATCCCCAGGTGGCTGAAGATCTGCACGAACGGGCTACCTTCGCTGCCGATCTGCGGCCACGGGTACAGGCACATCAGCACAAACAGGGTGAGCACATAGAACAGCAGGATGCGCAGCGGCACGGCGTTGATTGCCTTGGGGATAACACGCTGCGGGTCCTTGGCCTCACCGGCAGTGACACCAATGATCTCGATACCGCCAAAGGCGAACATCACCACGGCAAAGGAGGCAATCAGCCCGCCCACGCCATTGGGCATGAAGCCACCGTGGTCGAACAGGTTGCTTACCCCCACGGCATGCCCGGTACCGACCTGGCTGAAGCCGAAGGCCATGATGCCGAGGCCGGCCAGGATCATCGCGACGATGGCGCCGACCTTGAGCAGCGACAGCCAGAATTCCATCTCGCCAAAGACCTTGACGTTGCACAGGTTGAGGCCGCCGATGACGAAGACGATGCCCAGCACCCAGACCCAGCGGGCTACCTCCGGGAACCAGAAGCCCATGTAGATACCGAAGGCGGTAACGTCGGCGATGGCGACGATGACCATCTCGAAAGCGTAGGTCCAGCCGAGGATAAAGCCGGCCATGGGGCCGAGGTAGGTGCTGGCGTAGTGGCCAAAGGAGCCGGCCACCGGGTTGTGTACGGCCATTTCGCCGAGGGCGCGCATGACCATGAACACGGCGGCGCCGCCGATCAGGTAGGCCAGCAGCACGGCCGGGCCGGCCATCTGGATGGCCGAGGCCGATCCGTAGAACAGCCCGGTACCGATGGCGGAACCGAGGGCCATGAAACGGATGTGGCGGGCACTTAGCCCGCGCTTGAGACCTTGAGCTTGTTGCATGTCACGTCCTTAAATTGTTTTTGTGGTCGTGAGATCAGGGGGGCGCCATGCAACCCCATCGCGAGCAAGCTCGCTCCTACAAGGGAACGCGTTGCCTTTGTAGGAGCGAGCTTGCTCGCGATGGGCCGCAACGCGGCCCTAGGGGCATTACAGGCTTGGCAGTACACCCGCCGGCAGCAAACCGGTCAGACTACCCTTGGCCAACAGTTCCACAGCCTTTTCGATGTCTGGTGCAAAGAAACGGTCACGGTCATAGTGCGGCACTTCGCTACGCAGCGCCTGGCGCGCTTGCTCCAGCTTGGCGGAAGTTTTCAGGCCTTTGCGCAGGTCCAGGCCCTGGCAGGCGCCCAGCCATTCGATGGCCAGCACGCCACGGGTGTTTTCGGCCATTTCCCACAGGCGCTTGCCGGCAGCCGGGGCCATCGACACGTGGTCTTCCTGGTTGGCCGAGGTCGGCAGGCTGTCCACGCTGTGCGGGTGCGACAGGGCCTTGTTCTCGCTGGCGAGAGCGGCAGCGGTAACCTGCGCGATCATGAAGCCGGAGTTGACGCCACCGTTTTCCACCAGGAACGGCGGCAGCTGGGACATGTGCTTGTCCATCATCAGCGAGATGCGGCGCTCACTGAGCGAACCGATTTCGGCGATGGCCAAGGCCAGGTTGTCGGCGGCCATGGCCACCGGTTCGGCGTGGAAGTTGCCGCCGGAAATCACGTCACCTTCGGCAGCGAACACCAGCGGGTTGTCGGACACGGCGTTGGCTTCAATGCCCAGCACCTCGGCGGCCTGGCGCAGCTGGGTCAGGCACGCGCCCATGACCTGCGGCTGGCAGCGCAGCGAGTACGGGTCCTGAACCTTGTCGCAGTTCTTGTGCGACAACGACACTTCGCTGGCTTCGCCCAGCAGGTCGCGGAAGCAGGCGGCGGTGTCGATCTGGCCGCGCTGGCCACGCGCTTCGTGAATACGCGCATCGAACGGCGAACGCGAGCCCAATACGGCCTCGACGCTGAGGCCGCCGCAGGCGATGGCCGCCGCGTACAAGTCTTCGGCATGGAACAGGCCGCGCAGGGCATAGGCGGTGGACGCCTGGGTGCCATTGAGCAGGGCCAGGCCTTCTTTTGCAGCCAGGGTCAGCGGTTCGAGGCCGGCAACTGCCAGGGCTTCGGTGGCCGACAGCCACTGGCCCTTGTAACGGGCTTTGCCTTCGCCCAGCAGCACCAGTGACATATGTGCCAGGGGCGCCAGGTCACCGGAAGCACCCACCGAGCCTTTCAGCGGGATGTGCGGGTAGACTTCGGCGTTGACCAGGGTGATCAACGCGTCGATGACTTTGCGACGAATGCCGGAGAAGCCACGGCTGAGGCTGTTGATTTTCAGCACCATGATCAACCGCACCAGGTCGTCATCCAGCGGCGCGCCGATACCGGCGGCGTGGGACAGCACCAGCGAGCGCTGCAGGTTTTCCAGATCGTGGCTGGCGATGCGGGTCGAGGCCAGCAGGCCGAAACCGGTGTTGATCCCGTAGGCGGTGCGGTCTTCGGCAATGATCTGCTCGACACAAGCGACGCTGGCGTCAATGGCCGGCGCGGCGCTGGCATCCAGTTGCAGGCGCACAGGCGCGGCATGGATCGCGCGCAGCTGGGCCAGGGTCAGGGTGCCGGGCTTGAGGGTGAGTTCGGTCACGTTACTACTCCAAATCGCGTGGAGCCGCAGGCCCGTTCGTGGGTGCCTGCGCGCTCCTTCTTGTTGTTCAGTATCACCCCTGGCGGGGTGCGATCCAAAGCGTGGCAATCAGCCAGTGATCATCGGCAGGTCCAGGCCCTGCTCCTTGGCGCAGTCGATGGCGATGTCATAACCGGCATCGGCGTGGCGCATGACGCCAGTCCCTGGGTCGTTGGTCAGTACACGGGCGATGCGCTCGGCGGCTTCATCGGTGCCGTCGCAGACAATGACCATGCCCGAGTGCTGCGAGAAGCCCATGCCCACGCCACCACCATGGTGCAGCGACACCCAGGTAGCGCCGCCTGCGGTGTTCAGCAGGGCGTTGAGCAGCGGCCAGTCGGACACAGCGTCCGAGCCATCACGCATGGCTTCGGTTTCGCGGTTGGGGCTGGAGACCGAACCCGAGTCCAGGTGGTCACGGCCGATCACGACCGGCGCCGACAGCTCGCCGCTGCGGACCATTTCGTTGAAAGCCAGGCCCAACTTGGCGCGCAGGCCCAGGCCAACCCAGCAGATACGTGCTGGCAGGCCCTGGAAGCTGATGCGCTCGCGGGCCATGTCCAGCCAGCGGTGCAGGTGGGCGTCGTCGGGGATCAGTTCCTTGACCTTGGCGTCGGTCTTGTAGATGTCCTCGGCCTCGCCAGACAGCGCCGCCCAGCGGAACGGGCCTACGCCGCGGCAGAACAGGGGACGGATATAGGCAGGGACGAAGCCCGGGAAGTCGAAGGCATTGGCCACGCCCTCTTCCTTGGCCATCTGGCGGATGTTGTTGCCATAGTCGAAGGTCGGGACACCCTGCTTCTGGAAGTCCAGCATAGCCTGCACGTGCACAGCCATCGACTGCTTGGCCGCCTTGACCACAGCAGCAGGTTCGGTCTGCGCGCGGTCGCGGTACTGTTCCCAGGTCCAGCCCGCAGGCAGGTAGCCGTTCAGAGGGTCGTGGGCGCTGGTCTGGTCGGTGACCATGTCGGGGCGTACGCCACGCTTGACCAGCTCTGGCAGGATTTCGGCGGCGTTGCCATGCAGGGCGATGGAAATGGCCTTGCCTTCGCCGGTGTATTTGGCGATACGCGCCAGAGCGTCGTCGAGATCAGTGGCCTGCTCGTCGACGTAGCGGGTTTCCAGGCGGAAGTCGATGCGGCTCTGCTGGCATTCGATGTTCAGCGAGCAGGCGCCGGCCAGGGTAGCCGCCAATGGCTGGGCGCCGCCCATGCCGCCGAGGCCTGCGGTGAGTACCCACTTGCCTTTCAGGCTGCCACCGTAGTGCTGGCGACCGGCTTCGACGAAGGTTTCATAAGTGCCCTGGACGATGCCCTGGCTGCCGATGTAGATCCAGCTGCCGGCGGTCATCTGGCCGTACATGGCCAGGCCTTTGGCGTCCAGTTCGTTGAAGTGCTCCCAGTTGGCCCAGTGCGGCACCAGGTTGGAGTTGGCAATCAGCACGCGCGGGGCATTGCTGTGGGTCTTGAACACGCCGACCGGCTTGCCCGACTGCACCAGCAGGGTTTCGTCGTCTTCCAGGCGGGTCAGGGTTTCGACGATCTTGTCGTAGCATTCCCAGTTACGCGCGGCGCGGCCGATACCGCCGTACACCACCAGTTCTTTCGGGTTTTCCGCAACCTGTGGGTCGAGGTTGTTCATCAGCATGCGCAGTGGCGCTTCGGTCAGCCAGCTTTTGGCGGTCAGCTTGTTGCCACGTGGGGCACGGATTTCAACGTCACGGTATTTGTTGTTGTCGGTCACGGGAAAGGTCCTCTGCGGTCGTCCGCGGGCGGGTATGTCGTGGTCAATATACAAACACACCTTTACTTGTATGTACAAGCATGGACAACCAAAATAATTGGACCTTGCCGTTCCTGGCTTGAGTTGTGTGGCGGCGCATAGATCGAGCGCCGCCCGCGCGGCGCTTCGCGGGGCAAGCCCGCTCCCACATCTGTTTCGGGCCAATCATTCCTGAGTCAGGTGGGTTGCAGCCTTGGTGCATGGCTGCAAATCGGGGAGCTGCCCTTGTGCAACCCTGGATATCAAACAAAACATACAGGGCGGGCAGCAGTGACTTCCCAGGAGAAACTGGCCCGAAACAAATGTGGGAGCGGGCTTGCCCCGCGAAGCGCCGCGCGGGCGGCGCTCGATCTCACAGGCGATGAAAATGTATCGCCAAGCCCATCAGCGAGAAATGAGCTCAATCAAGCAAAACCGCCCCTGAACCTCCAACCCAAGCAACTCATCGTTGCCCTCCAGGCGCAGGCAGTCATACAACCCCAACCGCTGCACCTCACGCCCCGCCATGGTCACTTCCACGTGGCTGCTGGCAGCAAACAACAGCACCGTCGACGCCGAGCTGTACAAGCGGCTTGTGCCATCGAACCACTGCAACCGCGCCCGGTACCGCTGCGGTGCATAGATCAGGTTGAAATCGCGGATCGCCCCACCCAGCAGCTTGCAGCTGACCTGGCTCTCACCGCCGAAGGCAAAGGCATCGAACGGCAGCAACGGCCGGCTGGGTTGGTCATCGACCAACAGCCGCATACCATCGCCCTGCAGCACTGTGATGATCCGCTGGTAACCGGCGAAGGTGGAAAAGCCGCCAGACTCTTCGATATCGGCAATCGACAGGCGCCAGCCAAAACCGTCCAGGCCCTCACCACTGTCGCGGGTGATCTCTTCGGTGAAACCGCCACCGTTCTTCCACGGCATGCGCGGGTAATCCTGCGCGCGCAACAACTGCAACTGGCTCATTTGCTGAAACGTCCTTCCAGGCGATGACGGGAACCGGGGTGGATCAGCCGTGCAGCGGTCACCGGCTGGCGACCGGACCAGGTACGGCGGCGAATCAGCAGGCATGGTTCGCCCCGCTCGATCTGCAGCAGGCGACATTCTTCCGGCTCTGCCAGGATGGCTTCGACCACGTGCTCACCCTCGGTCAGCGGCGCTACCTGGGACAGGTAGGCATATGGCGTCTGCCGGGTGAAATCCTGCTTGAGGTAGTCGGGTGCGATCGCGGCGTTGACGTAGCGGTCCTCGATCTGCACCGGCACACCGTTCTCGAAATGCACGATCAGCGAGTGGAACACTCGCTGGCCTTCGCGCATGTCCAGGGCCAGGGCCCGTTCGGAACCGGCTGCTTCCTCGGTGAGCGTGATCACCTGGCAGCTATGCTGATGGCCGCGTGCGGCAATTTCATCGGCAATGTTGTTGACTTCGAACAACGCCGAACGGCCCTTGGGCTCGGCTACGAAAGTGCCAACCCCTTGCATGCGCACCAGCAGGCCTTCGGCCGTGAGTTCGCGCAGGGCACGGTTGATGGTCATGCGGCTGAAACCCAGTTCGTTGACCAGTTCACTCTCCGAGGGGACCCGGTGATGGGGTGGCCAGCTGCCGTTGTCGATCTGCTGGATGATCATCTGTTTGACCCGGGCGTACAGCGGCGCCGGGCCCTCGCCCATCTGGGCAACCAGCGCGGAGACAGGAGGTGTCGGCACGGCGTTGGATCCTTGTGCGTATGGAATGAGCGGTAGCTTGCCGCAGTTTACCCGGCAGGCAAACGCCTGTATATGTATATACAAGTTAACAATAACAGGATTTCACCGATGTCCGCCTATTTCGCCGAACGCGCCCTGCTACCTACGGGCTGGGCCCGCCATGTCCGTATCGAGGTCGCCAGCGATGGCCATGTGACCCGCATCGAGCCGGGCGCTTCGGCCGAAGGCGCCGAGCGCCTGGCAGGTCCGTTGCTGCCCGGTATGCCCAACTTGCACTCACATGCCTTCCAGCGTGCCATGGCGGGCTTGGCGGAAGTCGCCGGCAACCCCAACGACAGCTTCTGGACCTGGCGCGACCTGATGTACCGCCTGGTCGGGCAGATCACCCCGGACCAGTTGCAGGTCATCGCCCGCCAGCTGTATATCGAAATGCTCAAGGCCGGCTACACCTCGGTGGCCGAATTCCATTACGTGCACCACGACCAGGCAGGCAAGGCCTACGCCGACCCGGCCGAGCTGTCCCGCCGCATCAGCGCGGCCGCGGCCGACAGTGGCATTGGCCTGACCCTGTTGCCGGTGCTGTACAGCTACGCCGGGTTCGGCGGCCAGGCACCGAACGACGGGCAGCGGCGCTTCATCAACACCACCGAACAGTACCTGCAACTGCAAACGCAACTGGCCCCGCTGCTGGCCGCGCAACCTGCGCAGCAACTGGGCCTGTGCTTCCACTCGCTGCGTGCGGTGACGCCGGGGCAGATCGCCGAAGTGCTGGCGGCCAGCGACAAACAATGCCCGGTGCATATCCATATCGCCGAGCAGCAAAAGGAGGTGAACGACTGCCTGGCCTGGAGCGGCCTGCGCCCGCTGCAATGGTTGTACGAGCATGTGGATGTGGACCGTCGCTGGTGCCTGGTGCATGCCACCCATGCCGAGCCGGATGAAGTCACCGCCATGGCCCACAGTGGCGCGGTGGCCGGGTTGTGCCTGACCACCGAGGCCAACCTGGGCGACGGGATTTTCCCGGCGGTGGACTTCCTGGCCCAGGGCGGGCACATGGGCATCGGCTCGGACAGCCATGTGTCACTAAGCGTGGTGGAAGAACTGCGCTGGCTGGAATATGGCCAGCGGCTGCGGGACCAACGACGCAACCGCTTGTACCGTGGCGACCAGCCGATGGTCGGGCGCACGCTGTACGACGCCGCGCTGGCGGGCGGTGCACAGGCACTGGGCCAAGCGGTCGGTGAACTGGCCGTGGGCAAGCGCGCCGACTGGCTGGTACTGGATGGACAAGACCCTTACATCGCCATGGCGGATGGCGATGCCATTCTCAACCGCTGGCTGTTTGCTGGCGGGGATCGCCAGGTGCGCGATGTGATGGTGAATGGGCAATGGGTGGTGCGCCAGGGGCGGCATGCCCAGGAAGAGGAAAGCGCGCGGGCGTTTGCCGGGGTGCTGCGGCAGCTCTTGGGGTGAGCGTATTGGGGCTGCTTTGCAGCCCTTTCGCGGCACAAGGCCGCTCCTACAGGGGAACGCGTATCCCTGTAGGAGCGGCCTTGTGCCGCGAAAGGGCCGCAAAGCGGCCCCAAAAATCAGTGCATTTTTACGATTTGCTGATCGGACGCCCGCCAGATAAGCCGGCTGGTGTCATACCCCTGCTGGCGTGCCTTGGCCAGCAGGTGCTCGCGCTCCCAGGCCGGCAACGTCGGCGTGCGTGACAGTATCCACAGGTACTTGCGGTCCGGGCTGCCGACCACTGCCGTGCGGTAGCGATCGTCCACGTACAGAATCCAGTATTCGCCCCGCGCCACGCCAGGCACCAGCTTGGTGAACCAGTTATCGAACTCTACCCACAGCTTGTCGGTGTGCCCCGGCTCCTGGATGCTTGCGTGCCCCTCGGCACGCAGCCACTCATCACCCATGGTGCGGCAGCGGTTGAGCACACCAAACGTGCCATCAGGCTTGAGGTTGTAATGCGCCTCGGACTGCTCGCAGCCGGTCTGGTAGCGCATGGGCAGGCGCGCCAGCTCGAACCATTTGCCTTGGTAGCGCTTGAGGTCGACGTTGCCAGCGGTCTTCGGCGCCAGCGGGTCGTGCACGGAGCCTGCACAACCGCCCAGCAGCAATGCCAGGCATACCCCCATCAGCAGGTACAGACGCCTCATTTGAGGCCCTGCCCTGAATACATCAGCACCTTGTCAGCCGCGTACTGCACGCTGATGAAGCTCTTCTCGTCCCCCCAGGTGCAGCTGCTCATGCCCAGCGCGCCAGAGCACTCGGTCGGCGTACCGAGCAACTGCTCGACCTCGGCCTTGTTCATACCGGCCTTGATCTTGGAATAGTTTTCCTGGTTGATCTTGCTGCAGGCAGTCAGGACGACGCACAGCGACAACAGGGCGAGGGAACGCAACGACATGAAGGACACTCCTGAAGAGGGGAAACAGGCGAGTGGCCTGCAGTGACCTTCGACGGGAAAATCCCTCCCAGGTTCCCTGCCCTACCCACTTTACCCCTACACCATTGGTCGGATGGCCACTACTGTGCGATTAATCACAAAGCATTAATCACTTCCCAATAAAAAGGCCGCACCCTTGCAGGTGCGGCCTCGCATCGCGATGGCCTGCGCAGCAGGCCCCGTGGGCATCAGAACCTGGACCCAGGCTCCAGCAAAAAGTCCATCTCTTCGCTGGTGCTTGGCCGCTCAAGCACCAGGTTGCGGTGCGGGAAGCGGCCAAACCGGGCAATCACCCGCTGGTGCTGCTCGGCATAGTCCAGGAAGCCTTCGAACAGCCGCCGGCTGGCTTCGGGCTGCTCGTCCAGCAACAACTGATAGCGCTCGACACACAGGTTCTGCCAGTCCAGCACCTCGGCATGCTCCAGCACCAGCAGCACGAACACACGCTGTATCGGCAGCAACTGGTAGTCCCAGCCCTTCTGCAGGCCCTGCATCGCCACCACCTGGGCGCGCCGGTCGCCCTCGAAGGCGCGCGGCGTGTCGCGGTAGATCATGCGCGGCAACTGGTCCAGCAAGATCAACAGGCCCAGCCAGCCCTGCGGGCTTTGCTGCCAATCATCGAGCCCGCCCGCCAAGGCGTGCTCGACCAGGTCGCCAAACAGCGCATGGGCATCGGCATCGTGGTGCTTGCCGAACCACAGCGTGCTCTTCTCGTCAGCCACGGCCTGGGCACTGGTGCCCCAACCGAACCACCATTCCAGCAACGGCTGCCAAGGTGCGAGCATGACTTACTCCTTGTGGTAGGCGGTGACGCGCTCTACTTCTTCCTTCGAGCCAAGGATCACCGACACGCGCTGGTGCAGGCTCTCTGGCTTGATGTCGAGGATGCGATCGTAACCGTTGGTAGAGGCGCCGCCTGCCTGTTCGATAATGAACGACATCGGGTTGGCTTCGTACATCAGGCGCAGCTTGCCCGGCTTGCTTGGCTCGCGGGCGTCACGTGGGTACATGAACAGGCCGCCACGGGTCAGGATGCGGTGCACATCGGCCACCATCGAGGCGATCCAGCGCATGTTGTAGTTCTTTTTCAGCGGGCCGGTTTCGCCGGCCAGCAGTTCGCCCACGTAGCGTTGTACCGGGGCTTCCCAGTGACGCTGGTTGGACATGTTGATGGCGAATTCGGCGGTGGTTGCCGGCACCTGGATGTTTTCGTGGGTCAGGACGAAGCTGCCCAGTTCACGGTCCAGGGTGAAGCCCTTGACGCCGTTGCCCAAGGTCAGGATCAGCATGGTCTGCGGGCCGTAGATGGCGTAACCGGCGGCGACCTGCTCGGTGCCTGGCTGCAGGAAGGCTTCTTCGTTGAGGCTTTCGTTCTGGCTCAGGTACTGGTTAGGGCAACGCAGCACCGAGAAGATGGTACCGACCGAGACGTTGACGTCGATGTTCGACGAACCGTCCAATGGGTCGAAGACCAGCAGGTACGCACCTTTCGGGTACTTGCCCGGAATCTGGTAGGCGTTGTCCATTTCTTCGGAGGCCATGCCGGCCAGGTGGCCGCCCCACTCGTTGGCTTCCAGCAGGATATCGTTGGAAATCACGTCCAGTTTCTTCTGGACTTCGCCCTGCACGTTTTCAGTGCCCATGCTGCCCAGCACGCCACCGAGGGCGCCTTTGGACACGTGATGGCTGATTTCCTTGCACGCACGCGCCACCACTTCGATCAGGAAGCGCAGATCGGCAGGGGTATTGTTGCTGCGGGTCTGCTCAATCAGATAGCGACTCAGGGTAACGCGGGACATGTATGGCTCCGAAAGGATTGTGGGAGTAAAAACCCCCGCAGTTTACAGGGAGAGTGGCAGGCTAGCGAGCAATGAGACTCGCCACGGCTCTCAGACGGCACAATAGGTCGCTAGTTCAGCCTGCGCCAGGCCGGCTGTCGAGTGAAGCTGCTTTACAGTCCAATCGCGGGGCAAGCCCGCTCCCACAGGTTTGCGCTGCCTTCAAGACAACGCAGATCCTGTGGGAGCGGGCTTGCCCCGCGAATGGGCCGCAACCCGGCCCCACATGCTCAATCCAGTGCCTTCCAGATCTCGGTCGCATATTCGCGAATGGTCCGGTCCGACGAGAACCAGCCCATCCGCGCCGTGTTCAGCACGGCCATACGCCACCACTCCTGCGGTGTGTGCCACAGTTCTTCGACCCGCCGCTGGGCATCCCAGTAGGCATCGAAGTCGGCACACACCAGGAAGCGGTCATAGGCCACCAGCCCGTCGATCAACCCGGTATAGCGTGATGGGTCGTCTGGCGAGAACACACCACTGCGAATCGCCTGCAACACGTCGCTCAAGCGGTTGGAAGCGGCTATGGCGGCGTTTGCACCAAAATCACCGGCACGCTTGCGCGCCTCGACCTGCTGCGCAGTCAGGCCAAAGATGAACATGTTGTCGGCACCCACCTGTTCGCACATTTCCACGTTGGCACCGTCCAGGGTGCCGATGGTCAGCGCGCCGTTCAGGCCGAACTTCATGTTGCTGGTACCGGAGGCTTCATAACCTGCGGTGGAAATCTGCTCGGACAGGTCGGCCGCCGGGATGATGCTTTCGGCCAGGCTGACGTTGTAGTTAGGCAGGAACACCACCTTGAGCAGACCGCGCACGGTCGGGTCATTGTTCACCACCCGGGCAATGTCGTTGGCCAGCTTGATGATCAGCTTGGCCTGGTGGTAACTGGCCGCAGCCTTGCCGGCGAAGATCTTCACCCGCGGCACCCAGCTGGTGCCGGGATCGTTGCGAATGGCCTGATACAGCGCCACGGTGTGCAGCAGGTTGAGCAGCTGGCGCTTGTACTCGTGGATACGCTTGACCTGCACATCGAACAGCGCTTCAGGGTTCACGGTGACACCAATGCGGTCCTGGATGATGCTGGCCAGGGCACGCTTGCTGTGCAGCCGTTGAGCAGCGAACTGCTTGCGGAAACTGGCCTTGTCGGCAAATGGCACCAGGCCAACCAGAAGCCCTTCAGGGTCGTCCTTGAGTTCCGGCCCGAGCGCTTCGACCAGCATCTCGGTCAGCTGAGGGTTTGACTGGTACAGCCAGCGGCGAAAGGTAATGCCGTTGGTCTTGTTGTTGATCCGTTGCGGGTAGAGCTTGTGCAGCTCGGAAAACACCGTGCTCTTCATCAGCTTGCTGTGCAGCGCGGACACACCGTTGACGCTGTGCGAGCCCAGAAACGCCAGGTTACCCATGCGCACCCGGCGCCCATTGTCTTCCTCGATCAGCGACACCGCGCGCAGCACGTCGAAATCGTGCAGGCCTTTGGCCCGCAATGCATCGATATGGTAGGCGTTGATCAGGTAGATGATCTGCATGTGCCGCGGCAGCATGCGCTCCATCAGGGCTACCGGCCAGGTTTCCAGGGCTTCGGGCAGCAGGGTGTGGTTGGTGTAGGCGAGCGTGCCAACGGTCAGTTCCCAGGCCTTGTCCCAGGGCACTTCATGCTGGTCCACCAGCAGCCGCATCAACTCGGCAACGGCAATCGAAGGGTGTGTGTCGTTGAGCTGGATGGCCGCCGCGTCGGGCAGGTTGAGCAGGTCCTTGTGCATGTTCAGGTGACGGCGCAGCAAGTCCTGCAGCGAAGCCGACACAAAGAAGTACTCCTGACGCAGGCGCAGTTCCTGCCCCGCCTCGGTGCTGTCGGCCGGGTACAGCACGCGCGAAATGCTCTCGGCCCGCGCCACTTCGGCCACGGCCCCCAGGTGGTCACCGGCATTGAAGCGCTCCAGGTGCAGCTCTTCCAGCGCCCGCGCACGCCACAGGCGCAGTGTGTTGACGCTGGATCCACGCCAGCCGACCACGGGCGTGTCGTAGGCCACCGCCCGCACCGTTTCGCCCGGCGACCATACTTGCCGCTGGTTGCCACTGGCATCGTTGACGGTTTCGACACTGCCGCCGAAGCTGATCGGGTAGATCACCTCAGCACGCTCGAACTCCCAAGGGTTACCGAAGTCCAGCCAGTTTTCGGTCTGTTCCTGCTGCCAGCCATCGACTACAGCCTGACGGAACAACCCATGTTCGTAGCGAATGCCGTAACCATGGGCGGCGATGCCCAGGGTGGACATGCTTTCCATGAAGCACGCAGCCAGGCGGCCGAGACCACCGTTACCCAGGGCGGCGTCGGGCTCGAGCAGGCGGATGCGCTCCAGGTCCACGTCCAGCCCTTCCAGCGCATCACGGGCGACGTCCAGCAGCCCCAGGTTGCTCAGGCTGTCGTACAGCAAGCGCCCGATTAGGAACTCGAGGGAGAGGTAATAGACCCGCTTCTGGCTACGACGATAGGCCAGGCGGGTGTGGTCCATCCAGTGGTCGACCATGTGGTCGCGCGCGGCCAGAGCGATGGCCTCGAACCAGTCGTGGTCGAACGCATGTTCCGGGTCCTTGCCGACCGCGTAGGTCAGCTTGTTCAGTACAGCGGCGCGAAATTCGGCCACCTCGGCGTCACGTGCTTTGGGTTCCTGAGACATGCGGCATCCTCTGGCAAGTTGACGAAAGCGGAGGGAGATTGATCAGACTAGACCCTTCGACAGGGAGTGACAGTGACTGTTCGCAGTTTTCATGCCGACTCTGCGAATCCGGCAAAAGGTTGTTCATAAATTGAGCAATTCCGGTATCATCGCGCGCCCCAAGACCGTGATCCACCCTATAAAGATGAAAACGACCCTGATCGCCGCCGCCGAAGTCGACCGCCTGGAGACTTGGCAGCGCTACGCCAGCCACATGTGCCACGGCTGCCATTCGACCTGCTGCACCCTGCCGGTAGAGGTGAAGATCAAGGATCTGATCCGTATCGGCGTGGTGGACGAGTTCGAGAAAGACGAACCCCCCAAAAACGTGGCTAAACGCTTGCAGAAGGAAGGCATCATCGAGCGCTTCAACCAGAAGTCAGGGATCTTCACCCTGACCCGGATGAGCAACGATGACTGCATGTATCTGGATCGTAAAAGCCGGCTGTGCACCATTTATGACAAGCGCCCGGATACCTGCCGCAACCACCCCAAGGTCGGGCCGCGGCCAGGGTATTGCGCCTATAAGCCCAAGGTGGTCGGGCGCTGATCGTCAGGCTTCAAGGGCCCCTTCGCGGGCAAGCCCGCGAAGGGGCCAACACAAATCCTGAAGGCATAAAAAAACGCCCCCGGCCTTTCGACCGGGGGCGTTTTCATTCAGCCAAAGCTAACTTAGCTGTTCTTGGCTTTCTTGGCAGCGCGGGTACGCTCGCTTTCGTCCAGGATCTTCTTGCGAAGACGGATGGACTTCGGCGTTACTTCGCACAGCTCGTCTTCCTGGATGTATTCCAGAGCCTGTTCCAGGGTGAAGCGAACAGGCGGAACCAGGGCGATGACTTCGTCTTTACCCGAAGCACGCATGTTGTCGAGCTTCTTGCCCTTGGTAGGGTTGACGCCCAGGTCGTTGTCGCGGCTGTTCTGGCCGATGATCTGACCGTTGTAGATCTCCTGACCGTGCTCGACAAACAGCTTGCCACGCGCCTGCAGGGTTTCCAGCGAGTAGGTCAGCGCCTTGCCGGTTTCGACCGAAACCAGTACGCCGTTCTGACGGCCGGACATGTGGCCGGACTTCACAGCGTCGTAGCGGTCGAAGATCGAGGTCAGGATGCCTGCACCGTTGGTCAGGGTCAGGAACTGGTTGCGGAAACCGATCAGACCACGCGCCGGGATGTTGTATTCCAGGCGAACACGGCCCTTGCCATCCGGGACCATGTTGGTCAGGTCGCCTTTACGCAGACCCATTTCTTCCATGACCTTGCCCTGGGATTCTTCAGGGATGTCGATGGTGACGTTTTCGAACGGCTCTTGCTTGACGCCGTCTACTTCGCGAATGATTACTTCTGGGCGGCCCAGGGCCAGCTCGAAGCCTTCGCGACGCATGGTTTCGATCAGTACCGACAGGTGCAGCTCGCCACGGCCCGAGACCTTGAACTTGTCTGGGGAATCGGTTTCTTCAACGCGCAGGGCTACGTTGTACAGCAGCTCTTTGTCCAGACGGTCCTTGATGTTACGGCTGGTGACGAACTTGCCTTCCTTGCCGCAGAACGGCGAGTCGTTGACCTGGAAGGTCATCGAAACGGTTGGCTCGTCAACGGTCAGCGGCTTCATCGCCTCAACGGCGGTCGGGTCGCACAGGGTGTCGGAGATGAACAGCTCGTCGAAACCGCTGATGCAAACGATGTCGCCAGCCTGGGCTTCTTCAACGTCGACGCGGTGCAGGCCGTGGTGACCCATCAGCTTGAGGATACGGCCGTTACGCTTTTTGCCGTCAGCGTCGATGGCGACAACCGGGGTGTTCGGCTTGATGCGGCCACGGGCAATACGGCCAACGCCGATAACACCCAGGAAGCTGTTGTAGTCCAGTGCAGAGATCTGCATCTGGAACGGGCCGTCACGGTCAACAGCTGGCGCTGGAACGTGGTCGATGACAGCCTGGTACAGGGCAGTCATGTCTTCGCCCATTTCGGTGTGGTCCAGACCAGCAATGCCGTTCAGGGCCGAAGCGTAGACCACTTTGAAGTCCAGCTGCTCGTCGGTAGCGCCGAGGTTGTCGAACAGGTCGAAGATCTGGTCCAGAACCCAATCAGGACGCGCGCCCGGGCGGTCAACCTTGTTGATCACGACGATTGGCTTCAGGCCAGCTTCGAAAGCCTTCTTGGTTACGAAGCGGGTTTGCGGCATAGGGCCGTCTTGAGCGTCGACCAGCAGCAGCACGGAATCGACCATCGACATTACACGCTCAACCTCGCCACCGAAGTCGGCGTGGCCGGGGGTGTCGACGATGTTGATGTGGTAGCCGTTCCAGTTGATGGCGGTGTTTTTCGCCAGAATGGTAATACCGCGCTCTTTTTCCTGGTCGTTGGAGTCCATGACGCGCTCGTCGTTGAGCTCGTTACGCTCCAGAGTGCCGGACTGACGCAGGAGTTTGTCGACCAGGGTGGTTTTACCATGGTCAACGTGGGCGATGATGGCGATGTTACGCAGATTTTCGATCACAAGTGTATCTCGATCAGAGGATTCGGTTGCCGCCCAGTGTAGGCGGCCAATATGTACTGTTTAAGGCTCAGCGGGCCCGGTGGTCGGGAGGGCGATGGCGGATACTGCCGCCATACAGCCCCGGCGTCTTATGTCGGACGATAAACACGCACATTGGCATGTCCCTCACTGAGCAGATGGTGTGCGTGCAAACGGCTCATCACACCCTTGTCGCAATACAGCAAGTACTGGCGCGTGGGGTCCAGGTGCTTGAACTTGCTGTTGATGGCATAAAACGGCATGGCCTGGACTTCGATACCGTCCAGCACCAGGGGTTCGTCTTCCTGGGCATCGGGGTGACGAATGTCGATGACGATCTGGCCCGACAGCGCCTCGGCCACTTCCTCGATTTCGACATCCTTGCCCAGCTCGTCGATCACATGGTCGATGGAGATCAGCTTGGCGCGCTCCAGGGCGCGCTCCAGCACGGCCATGTCGAACTGCTTCTCTTCATGCTCCATGCGGTGGCGCTTGGCGTGAGTGGTCGGGTTTACCGAAATCACGCCGCAGTATTCTGGCATGTGCTTGGCGAAGTCGGCGGTGCCGATTTCGGTGGCCTGGTCGATGATGTCCTGCTTGTGGCTGGCCAGCAGCGGGCGCAGCACCAGCTTGTCGGTGGCCGAGTCGATGATCGACAGGTTCGGCAGGGTCTGGCTGGACACCTGGGAAATGGCCTCGCCCGTGACCAGGGCATCGATTTCCAGGCGGTCAGCCATGTGCGCGGCACCGCGCAGCATCATGCGCTTGAGGGTCACGCCCATGTAGCTGTTGTCGACCTTGTTGAGGATCTCGCCGACCACTTCTTCGAACGGCACGCTGATGAACAGCACGCGCTGGCTGCTGCCGTACTTCTTCCACAGGTAGTGGGCCACTTCCATAACGCCCAGCTCGTGGGCACGGCCGCCGAGGTTGAAGAAGCAGAAGTGGGTCATCAGGCCACGGCGCATCATCTGGTAGGCTGCCACGGTGGAGTCGAAGCCACCGGACATCAGTACCAAGGTCTGCTCCAGGGCGCCCAGCGGGTAGCCGCCGATCCCCTGGTGCTGGTTGTGGATCACGTACAGGCGCTGGTTGCGGATTTCGATGCGCACCAGCACTTCAGGCTTCTTCAGCTCGATGCCGGCCGCGCCACACTGTTGGCGCAGCTGGCTGCCGACGTAACGGTCGACGTCCATCGAGGTGAAGTCATGGTGGCCCCCGCGTTTGCAGCGCACGGCAAAGTGCTTGCCGGCCAGCAGGTGGCCGAAGTGCTGCTTGCACTTGGCAACGATGTCATCGAAGTCACCCAGCGGGTATTCCTCTACCTGCAGGAAATGGGTGATACCCGGGGTACAGGTGAGGCGTTCGATCATCTCGCGCTGGACTTTTTCGTCTTCGATGCGGGTGACCACTTCGAGATTGTCCCAGACACCATCGACCGCGAGCTCAGGATCGAGATCCTTGAGCACGTTGCGGATGTTCTTGGCGAGCTGACGGATGAAGCGCTTGCGCACCGGCCGGCTCTTGATGGTGATTTCTGGGAAGACTTTGACGATAAGTTTCATTGGTTAACAGCGCGCGCAGGGCCTGCCGAAAATGTGGGGCGCGAATTATAGCGGAAACTGCTCAGGATTTGACCAACTTTTGTACAGAAGGTTGGATTTATATTGCCTGTACTGGCCTCATCGCCGGCAAGCCAGCTCCCACAGGACTTCGGCAGGCTTCAACACCTGCGCCCTCTCAGTGGGAGCTGGCTTGCCGGCGATGAGGCCCTTAAAGGAAGCACACAACCAACCAATGCACCCTATTGGTGCGTTGATGCCAAAAACCGCATCGTAAGGGTGCACTTTTCCCCGCCAACCCGCCGCCAAATGCCCGCAAACGCCTGCTTTTATCCCACCCTCGCCATTTTCGGGCACTGGCATGCAATTTGCTCCCTTGTGAGGCAGGTAAGCTTGGCCGACTATCCGCGCCCGGCAACACCCTTTTTCCAGGGCAGCGGCCCACCGCGCTCTAGACCATCCGGAGGACAACATGTCGAAGTCGGTTCAACTCATCAAAGATCATGACGTCAAGTGGATTGATCTGCGTTTCACGGACACCAAAGGCATTCAGCACCACGTGACCATGCCGTCGCGTGATGCGCTGGACGAAGACTTCTTCGAAGTCGGCAAGATGTTCGACGGCTCCTCCATCGCTGGCTGGAAAGGCATCGAAGCGTCCGACATGATCCTGATGCCGGTCGACGACACCGCCGTGCTGGACCCGTTCACCGAAGAACCAACCCTGATCATCACCTGCGACATCGTCGACCCGTCGAGCATGCAGGGCTACGATCGCGACCCACGTGCGATCGCCAAGCGCGCCGAAGAGTACCTGAAGAGCACCGGCATCGGTGACACCGTATTCGCAGGCCCGGAGCCAGAGTTCTTCATCTTCGACGAAGTGAAGTTCCACTCGGACATCTCCGGCTCGATGTTCAAGATCTTCTCCGAGCAAGGCTCGTGGATGACCGGCGCTGACGTGGAAGGCGGCAACAAAGGCCACCGTCCAGGCGTGAAAGGCGGCTACTTCCCTGTTCCGCCGTTCGACCACGACCACGAAATCCGTACTGCCATGTGCAACGCACTGGAAGAAATGGGTCAGACCGTTGAAGTTCACCACCACGAAGTGGCGACTGCCGGCCAGAACGAAATCGGCGTCAAGTTCAACACCCTGGTGAAGAAAGCTGACGAAGTACAGGCCCTGAAATACGTCGTGCACAACGTTGCCGACGCTTACGGCCGTACCGCTACCTTCATGCCGAAGCCACTGTACGGCGACAACGGTTCGGGCATGCACGTGCACATGTCGATCTGGAAAGACGGCAAGAACACCTTCTCGGGTGAAGGCTATGCCGGCCTGTCCGACACCGCCCTGTACTTCATCGGCGGTATCATCAAGCACGGTAAGGCCCTGAACGGCTTCACCAACCCGTCGACCAACTCCTACAAGCGTCTGGTCCCAGGCTTCGAAGCTCCGGTAATGCTGGCCTACTCGGCTCGCAACCGTTCCGCCTCGATCCGTATTCCTTACGTCGGCAGCCCGAAAGCCCGCCGTATCGAAGCACGCTTCCCGGACCCATCGGCCAACCCGTACCTGGCCTTCGCGGCCCTGCTGATGGCCGGCCTGGACGGCATCCAGAACAAGATTCACCCAGGCGATGCTGCCGACAAGAACCTGTACGACCTGCCACCAGAAGAGGCCAAGGACATTCCGCAAGTCTGCGGCAGCCTGAAAGAAGCCCTGGAAGAGCTGGACAAAGGCCGTGCGTTCCTGACCAAGGGCGGCGTGTTCTCCGACGACTTCATCGATGCCTTCATCGAACTGAAGTCGGAAGAAGAGATCAAGGTCCGTACCTTCGTGCACCCGCTGGAATACGAGCTGTACTACAGCTGCTGATCTGATCGCCGCTTCGCGCCGATGACATGATCAAGACGGCCTCCTTCGGGAGGCCGTTTTCGTTTGCGCCACACGCAGAACCCTCGCCCGCCACGCTATGCTCTATCTTGGTGCAAGATTGAGTACAGTGCCCCGATTTGCTCCCCAATCTGGTTCACATTAAACGTTTCATCAAGACTTTCTGATCCGAATTTGCGCAGATCCAGGCCTTTATCGGCAAATCCCGCTTCTTTTCGGAGCTTTGGTTTGTTTCTTGCATTTTTTCTGCGGAGAGACACGCATCAGCCGATGCACCCCGAGCCCGGCCCTGGCCAAAGAAGTGCCAGGCAAGCGCCAAAAGAGGTCAACGACGCCTTATGACCATCAGCGATGCGCAGCACCGTCTGCTTCTGGACAACCTGACCACCGCCACGTTGCTGCTCAACGCCGAGCTGCGCCTGGAATACATGAACCCGGCCGCGGAAATGCTGCTGGCCGTCAGTGGTCAACGTAGCCATGGGCAGTTCATCAGCGAGCTGTTTACCGAATCGACCGAGGCGCTCAGCTCGTTGCGCCAGGCCGTCGAGCAGGCGCACCCGTTCACCAAGCGCGAAGCGCAGCTCACCTCGCTGACCGGGCAGACCATCACCGTGGACTATGCGGTAACGCCCATCCTCAACCAGGGCCAGACCCTGCTGTTGCTGGAGGTGCACCCCCGCGACCGGCTGTTGCGCATCACCAAGGAAGAGGCCCAGCTGAGCAAGCAGGAAACCACCAAGATGCTGGTGCGCGGCCTGGCCCACGAAATCAAGAACCCCCTTGGCGGCATTCGCGGCGCGGCCCAGTTGCTGGCCCGCGAGCTACCCGAAGAAGGCCTGCGCGACTACACCAACGTAATCATCGAAGAGGCCGACCGCCTGCGCAACCTGGTCGACCGCATGCTCGGCTCGAACAAACTGCCATCGCTGGCCATGACCAACATCCACGAAGTGCTGGAGCGGGTCTGCAGCCTGGTCGACGCCGAAAGCCAGGGCTGCATCACTTTGGTGCGCGATTACGACCCAAGCCTGCCGGACGTGCTGATCGACCGCGAGCAGATGATCCAGGCCGTGCTCAACATCGTGCGTAACGCCATGCAGGCGATCAGTTCGCAGAACGAACTGCGCCTGGGCCGCATCACCCTGCGCAGCCGCGCCTTGCGCCAGTTCACCATCGGCCATGTTCGCCATCGCCTGGTCGCGCGGGTGGAGATCATCGATAACGGCCCGGGCATTCCACCGGAACTGCAAGACACCCTCTTCTATCCCATGGTCAGTGGCCGCCCGGACGGTACCGGGCTGGGCCTGGCCATTACCCAGAACATCATCAGCCAGCACCAGGGCCTGATCGAGTGCGAAAGCCACGCAGGCCACACCGCCTTCTCGATCTACCTGCCCCTGGAACAAGGAGCCACCGCCTCATGAGCCGAAGTGAAACCGTATGGATCGTCGACGATGATCGCTCCATCCGCTGGGTCCTGGAAAAAGCCCTGCAACAAGAAGGCATGACCACCCAGAGCTTCGACAGCGCAGATGGCGTGATGGGCCGCCTGGCACGCCAGCAGCCGGACGTGATCATTTCCGACATCCGCATGCCGGGCGCCAGCGGTCTTGACCTGCTGGCACAGATCCGCGAACACCACCCGCGCCTGCCGGTCATCATCATGACCGCCCATTCCGACCTCGACAGCGCCGTGGCGTCGTACCAGGGCGGTGCTTTCGAGTACCTGCCCAAGCCGTTCGATGTGGACGAGGCCGTCTCGCTCGTCAAGCGCGCCAACCAGCATGCCCAAGAGCAGCAAGGCCTGGATGTGCCACAGAATCTGGCACGCACCCCGGAGATCATCGGTGAAGCCCCGGCAATGCAAGAGGTGTTCCGCGCCATCGGCCGCCTTAGCCATTCCAACATCACCGTACTGATCAACGGCGAGTCCGGCACCGGCAAAGAGCTGGTCGCCCATGCCCTGCACCGTCACAGCCCGCGTGCGGCGTCGCCGTTCATTGCCCTGAACATGGCGGCCATCCCCAAGGACTTGATGGAGTCCGAGCTGTTCGGCCATGAAAAAGGGGCTTTCACCGGTGCTGCCAACCTGCGCCGGGGCCGCTTTGAACAGGCCGATGGCGGCACCTTGTTCCTCGACGAAATCGGTGACATGCCCGCCGACACCCAGACCCGCCTGCTGCGGGTACTGGCCGACGGCGAGTTCTATCGCGTTGGCGGGCATGTGCCGGTCAAGGTCGACGTGCGCATCATTGCTGCGACTCACCAGAACCTGGAGTCGCTGGTGCAGGCGGGCAAGTTCCGTGAGGACTTGTTCCACCGCCTGAACGTGATCCGCATCCACATTCCGCGGCTGGCCGACCGTCGCGAGGATATCCCTGCCCTCGCCCGCCACTTCCTTGCCCGGGCCGCTCAGGAGCTGGCCGTCGAGCCGAAGATTCTGAAACCGGAAACCGAAGAGTTCATCCGCAACCTGCCATGGCCGGGCAATGTGCGGCAGATGGAAAACACCTGCCGCTGGATCACCGTGATGGCCTCCAGCCGCGAGGTGCTGATTGGCGACCTGCCCCCCGAGCTGCTGAACCTGCCACAGGATGCTGCACCGGTCACCAACTGGGAGCAGGCCCTGCGCCAGTGGGCCGACCAGGCGCTGGCACGCGGGCAGTCGAACCTGCTGGACAGCGCGGTGCCGAGTTTTGAACGGATCATGATCGAGACGGCGCTCAAGCACACCGCCGGACGGCGCCGGGATGCGGCGCTGTTGCTGGGTTGGGGGCGTAATACCCTGACGCGCAAGATCAAGGAGCTGGGGATGAACGTGGCGGGTGGGGATGACGAGGAAGGTGACGAGCACTGACTTATCGGTAAACCCGTAATCTCCCGGGGCTGCTTTGCAGCCCTTTCGCGGCACAAGGCCGCTCCCACAGGGGTTCGCGTTCTCCTGTAGGAGCGGCCTTGTGCCGCGAAAGGGCCGCAAAGCGGCCCCAGCTATTTCAGCCCCGATGCACCGATCCTGTGCCCGATGCACCGCTGGAAGGCACAAACCCCCTCAAAACTCGGCCAAATCCCCCTCAAAGCCCAACATTCACGGGCTTTGCAAAATTGGCACGCCCCCTGCAATAGCTAATACATACCCAGTTTCGGGGGCCCTGGTACAGGCAGGCCGGGTGAACCCCTCTTTTATTCGCAGCACCGCCCGTTTTGGGGACCTCGGTACAGGCAGGCCGGGTCATCCCCCCTTTATACGCAGTAACCCCTTTTGGGGACCCTGGTACAGGCAGGCCGGGATATCCCCTCTTTTATTCGTGCAGTTTCACCTGTACCCGCCAACGCCCATCGTCCTCTGCACCGGCCCACTCGCCGTGCAGGGGACGCGCGGCAATCACCGTCAGCAACAACCCTTCCTGACTCTTCTGTACCCGCCAACTGACCGGTTTGCCCTGCAGGCTCAATTGCCCCTGCTGAGCCTTGCCCTGAGCCTGGAACAGCAGCGCAACCGTGCCTTCCACATTCTCGCCATGCAGCTTGGGTTCTTCGTTGAACCACAGCGTCAGGCCATCCTGCACCACCTCCACCTGCTGCAGCTCACGCTCGTCGGGCGCGGTCAGGCGGCCGATCATCAGCCCTACCATCAAGCCGACAATCGCCAGTGACAGCATTACCCGTGGGAAGGCCTTCGAACGCACGTCCGGTTCAGGGGTAGAATGCCCGTCATTTTCACGCTTGGAGCCGTGCATGTTTCACGTCATCCTTTTTCAACCAGAAATTCCGCCGAATACCGGCAACATCATTCGCCTGTGCGCCAACAGCGGCTGCGACCTGCACCTGATCGAACCCATCAGCTTCGAACTGGATGACAAGCGCCTGCGTCGCGCGGGGCTGGATTACCATGAGTATGCCACGCTCAAGCGCCACGAGAGCCTGGCCGGATGCCTGGAAAGCCTGGGTAATCCAAGGCTGTTCGCCTTTACCACCAAAGGCTCGCACCCGTTCCATGAAGTGGCCTATCAGCCGGGCGATGCCTTCCTGTTCGGGCCAGAGAGCCGCGGGTTGCCGGCCGAGGTGCTGGACAGCCTGCCGGCTGAACAACGCCTGCGCCTGCCAATGCGGCCGGGGTGCCGTAGCCTGAACCTGTCCAATACCGTGGCGGTGACGGTGTATGAGGCCTGGCGGCAGAACGGGTTTGCCGGTAGCTGATGCATTGGCAGGTGCGGCCTCTTCGCGGGGCAAGCCCGCTCCCACAAGGGTTGGGCGTACACAGTTCAACGTGGGGGCGGGCTTGCCCCGCGAAGAGGCCGGAACAGGCAACAAAAAAGCGCCCCGAGAGGCGCTTTCTTGATACCGGCAGTGATTACTGCACAGTCGGCACTTCGCCCGCTTCCTGCATGCGCTGCATTTCTTGCGCGTACAGTGCGTCGAAGTTGACCGGCGACAGCATCAGGGCCGGGAACGAACCGCGGGTCACCAGGCTGTCCAGGGTCTCACGGGCGTAAGGGAACAGGATGTTCGGGCAGAACGCACCCAGGGTGTGGCTCATCGAAGCCGCATCCAGGTTGGCGATCAGGAAGATACCGGCCTGCTGCACTTCAGCAATGAAGGCCACTTCGTCACCGTTCTTGACGGTAACCGACAGGGTCAGCACCACTTCGTGGAAGTCACCTTCCAGAGCCTTCTGCTTGGTGTTCAAGTCCAGCGCAACGCTTGGCTCCCAGGTCTGACGGAAGATCTGCGGGCTTTTCGGGGCCTCGAACGACAGGTCGCGCACATAGATGCGCTGCAGGGAGAACTGAGGGCTGTTGTCTTCTGCAGCAGCGCCGTTGGTCTGTTGGTCAGTCATGGCAGGTCCTTATCCTAATGTTTTTGAATGCAGTGCAAATCAGGCCGCCAGCAGCGCGTCGAGCTTGCCAGCGCGCTCCAGGGCATAGAGGTCATCGCATCCACCGACGTGGGTGCTGCCGATCCAGATCTGCGGCACCGACGTACGGCCGGCCTTCTGGCTCATCTCGGCGCGAACCTGCGGCTTGCCGTCGACCTTGATTTCCTGGAAGGCCACGCCCTTGCTCTCGAGCAGGTACTTGGCGCGCATGCAGTAGGGGCAGTAGTCGCTGGAATAGACGATGACGGGCTTCATATCACTTCACCAGGGGCAGGTTATCGGCTTTCCAGCTGGAAACGCCACCGCTCAGTTTGGCAGCGGTGTAGCCAGCCTTGAGCAGTTCGCGGCAGTGGGTGCCGGACTGCTGGCCCATTGCGTCGACAACGATCAGGGTCTTCTCTTTGTGCTTTTCAAGCTCGCTCATGCGAGCGGCCAGCTTGTCCTGCGGAATGTTGATGGCACCGACGATGTGGCCAGCGGCGTATTCCTTGGCAGTACGGATGTCGATGACCAGGCCCTTGTCGGCGTTGACCAGGGCGGTCAGTTGGCCATTGCTCAGGCTCTGGCCGCCGCGGCGGATTTCGTTGAGCAGCAGCAGGACCAGCAGAACAACGAAAATCGCAACCAGGATGTAGTGATCTGTCGCGAATTGAATCAGGTGAGCAACCATCAGCGGTGTTCCAGGCGATTGAAAATGCCGGCCAGTATACACAGCCCCCCAGTACCACCAAAGCCCGACGGGCGGGCTGCAAAGGTACCTTCATGTTGCCGCATTGGCCGCGCTGGTCAGGGAACAGGACGAATATTCGCCGCAGGTGGCGTATTTGCCCTAAAATGCGTGTCTTTATCATCTTTGAACAACCGTGAGTTTGATTGATGACGAGTACGCCCAAACCCCTGGTCCTGATCATCCTGGATGGCTTCGGCCACAGTGAAATCCCCGAACACAACGCCATCTTTGCCGCCAATACGCCGGTTTATGATCGCCTGCGCGCCACCCGGCCGCATGGGCTCATTTCCGGCTCGGGCATGGATGTCGGCCTGCCGGACGGGCAGATGGGCAACTCCGAAGTCGGTCACATGAACCTGGGGGCCGGCCGCGTCGTCTACCAGGACTTCACCCGCGTCACCAAAGCCATCCGCGATGGCGAGTTCTTCGAGAACCCGGTGCTCACCGGCGCTGTGGACAAGGCAACCAGTGCCGGCAAGGCCGTTCACATTCTCGGCCTGCTGTCTGATGGCGGCGTGCACAGCCACCAGGACCACCTGGTTGCCATGGCCGAACTGGCTGCGCAGCGCGGGGCAGAAAAGATCTACCTGCACGCCTTCCTCGATGGCCGCGACACCCCGCCACGCAGCGCCCAGTCGTCCATCGAACTGATCGACGCCACCTTCGCCAGGCTGGGCAAGGGCCGCATCGCCAGCCTGATCGGCCGCTACTTTGCCATGGACCGCGACAACCGCTGGGACCGTGTCAGCGCCGCCTACAACCTGATCGTCGACAGCACCGCCGAGTACACCGCCGACACCGCCCAGGCCGGCCTGGAAGCGGCCTATGCCCGTGACGAGAGCGACGAGTTCGTCAAGGCCACGCGCATTGGCGAGGCGGTCAAGGTTGAAGATGGCGACGCCGTGATCTTCATGAACTTCCGCGCCGACCGCGCCCGCGAGCTGTCGCGTGCGTTTGTGGAAACCGACTTCAGCGAGTTCCCACGCGCCCGCCTGCCAAAACTGGCGGCCTACATCGGCCTGACCCAGTATTCGGCCAAGATCCCGGCCCCGGCGGCTTTTGCACCCTCCAGCCTGAACAATGTGCTGGGCGAGTACCTGGCCAAGAACGGCAAGACCCAGCTGCGCATCGCCGAGACCGAGAAGTACGCCCACGTTACCTTCTTCTTCTCGGGCGGGCGTGAAGAGCCGTTTGAAGGTGAAGAACGCATTCTGATCCCGTCGCCGAAGGTCGCCACCTACGACCTGCAGCCGGAGATGAACGCGCCGCAAGTGACCGATCGCATTGTCGAAGCCATTGAGCAGCAGCGTTACGATGTGATCGTGGTCAACTACGCCAACGGTGACATGGTTGGCCACACAGGCGTGTTCGAGGCAGCGGTCAAGGCGGTCGAAGCGCTGGATACCTGTGTAGGGCGCATTGTCGAAGCACTGGAGAAGGTAGACGGCGAAGCGCTGATTACCGCCGACCATGGCAACGTCGAGCAGATGGAAGACGAATGCACCGGCCAGGCGCACACCGCGCACACCACCGAGCCGGTGCCGTTCATCTATGTGGGCAAGCGCAACGTCAAGGTACGCGAAGGCGGTGTGCTGGCCGATGTGGCACCGACCATGCTGAAGCTGCTGGGGCTGGAAAAGCCGGTGGAAATGACCGGGACGTCGATCCTGATCGACGCCTGATTGGCGCCATTCGCGGGACAAGCCCGCTCCCACAACGCACTGCGTGGGTACCTGTGGGAGCGGGCTTGCCCCGCGAATGGGCCGCAAAGCGGCCCCGATCGCACATGACTTCCAGACCAACGCCCCCCTGCACCCGCAGCGAGGCGTTTTTTTTGCCTGCCCGGGCGGGCATACTAGGCCGGTCTCCATCCTTGGTACGCCAAACCCCATGCTTCGCGCCCTGATCCTACTCGCCCTGTCTTGCCTGCTCAGCCCGGCCTTTGCCGATGAGCGTGCCCAGACCCAGCAGCAACTGGACGCCACCCGCCAGGATATTGCCGAGCTCAAGAAGACGCTGGGCAAGCTCCAGGAAGAAAAGGCCGGTGTGCAAAAGGACCTCAAAGCCACCGAGACCGACATCGGCAACCTCGAAAAGCAGGTGGAGGCACTGCAGCAAGAACTAAAAAAGACCGAGGGCGATCTGGAGCGCCTTGATACCGAGAAAAAAAAACTCCAGAGCGCCCGCGTTGAACAACAACGACTGATTGCCATACAGGCCCGCTCGGCCTACCAGAACAACGGCCGCGAGGAATACCTCAAACTGCTGCTCAACCAGCAGAACCCCGAGAAGTTCGCCCGCACCCTGACGTACTACGACTACCTCAGCAAAGCGCGCCTGGAGCAATTGCGCACCTTCAACGAGACCTTGCGCCAACTGGCCAACGTCGAGCAGGAAATTGCCGGCCAGCAGCAACAGTTGCTGACCCAGCGCGCCGACCTCGACAGCCGCCGCCAGGCGCTGGAAGCCGAACGCGGCAAGCGCCAGCAGGTGCTGGCCAAGCTCAATGGCGACATGAAGGACCGCGATCAGAAGTTGCAAGCCCGCGAGCAGGACCAGGCCGACCTGTCCAAAGTCCTCAAGACCATCGAGGAAACCCTGGCCCGGCAGGCCCGCGAAGCTGAAGAGGCGCGCAAGAAAGCCTTGCTGGCCCAGCAGGAAGCGGAAAAACGCCGTCAGCAGGAGGCGCTGGCCGCCGCCGCTGCCCGCGAGCAGGCCCAGGAACCTGTGGAACCACCGAAAAAGGCCCGCACCACACTCGGCCCGATGGTTTCCACCGACGGCGCAAGCTACGGCGGTGCATTTTCTTCGGCACGGGGAAAACTTCCATGGCCGGTGAACGGTCGATTGCTGGCACGCTTCGGTGATGCCCGCGGCAGCGACGCCCGTGCCAAGTGGGATGGGGTGATGATCAGTGCCAACCCGGGCACCCAGGTCCGTGCGGTGCACGGCGGGCGCGTGGTGTTCGCCGACTGGTTGCGCGGCGCGGGGCTTCTGGTCATTCTCGACCATGGCAATGGTTACCTGAGCCTGTACGGTCACAACCAGAGCCTGCTCAAAAACGCCGGTGATATCGTCAAGGCCGGTGAAGCCATTTCCACCGTTGGTGACAGCGGTGGCCAGGACGCGGCAGGCTTGTACTTCGCCATCCGCCAGCAGGGCCGGCCTACCGACCCTTCGCAATGGTGCCGGGGCTAGTCAAATTTATACGGCGTAGACTGAGAGCTGCGCCGATGCTCCCCAGGGAGCACTTACAGGATCAGGAGTTCGTTCGACATGCTGCACTCGCCTCGTCTCACCCAGCTGGCCCTGTCCATCGCCCTGGCGGTCGGCGCGCCCCTGGCCACCGCCGCAGAGCCGGCCAAGGCCGCCGCAGTGCCAGCCACCGAGGTAACCGCCAAGGCGCCGCTGCCGCTGGAAGAGCTGCGCACCTTCGCCGAGGTCATGGACCGCATCAAGGCTGCCTACGTCGAACCGGTGGATGACAAGACCCTGCTGGAAAACGCCATCAAGGGCATGCTCAGCAACCTCGACCCGCACTCCGCCTACCTCGGCCCGGAGGACTTCCAGGAGCTGCAGGAAAGCACCAGCGGTGAGTTCGGCGGGCTGGGCATCGAGGTTGGCCAGGAAGACGGCTTTATCAAGGTGGTGTCGCCAATCGACGACACCCCGGCTTCGCGTGCCGGCGTGCAGGCAGGCGACCTGATCGTCAAGATCAACGGCGCCCCGACCCGTGGCCAGACCATGACCGAAGCGGTCGACAAGATGCGCGGCAAGATCGGCGAGAAGATCACCCTGACCCTGGTGCGTGACGGCGGCAATCCGTTCGACGTGACACTGGCCCGCGCGGTTATTCAGGTCAAGAGCGTGAAGAGCCAGCTGCTGGAGAACGATTACGGCTACATCCGCATCACCCAGTTCCAGGTCAAGACCGGCGACGAAGTGGGCAAGGCGCTGGCCAAGCTGCGCAAAGACAACGGCAAGAAGTTGCGCGGGGTAGTGCTGGACCTGCGCAACAACCCGGGCGGCGTGTTGCAGTCGGCGGTGGAAGTGGCCGACCACTTCCTGACCAAGGGCCTGATCGTCTACACCAAGGGCCGCATCGCCAACTCCGAACTGCGTTTCTCTGCCGACCCGGCCGACGCCAGCGATGGCGTGCCACTGGTGGTGCTTATCAACGGCGGCAGTGCCTCGGCCTCGGAAATTGTCGCAGGCGCCCTGCAGGACCAGAAGCGCGCCGTACTGATGGGTACCGACAGCTTCGGCAAAGGCTCGGTGCAGACCGTGCTGCCGCTGGCCAACGACCGCGCCCTGAAGCTGACTACCGCGCTGTATTACACGCCGAATGGCCGCTCGATCCAGGCCCAGGGCATCGTCCCCGATATCGAAGTGCGCCCGGCCAAACTTACCGCCGAAGTCGATACCGACAATTTCAAGGAAGCCGACCTGCAGGGCCACCTGGGCAACGGCAACGGCGGCGCCGACCGCCCGACCGGCAGCAGCAAACGCAAGGAACGCCCGCAGGACGATGACTTCCAGCTGAGCCAGGCTCTGAGCCTGCTCAAGGGGCTGAACATCACTTCGGGCAAATGATCCACACGATGCGTTACCTGCTGTGTCTGCTGTTCTCCCTGATGGCCGGTGTCGCGCACGCGGCGCCGGTCAGCAAGGCCTACATGAGCATCATCATCGACGACCTGGGCCAAAGCACCGAGCGTGACAGCCGTACCCTCGCCCTTCCCGGCCCGGTGACCATGGCGATCATGCCCGATACCCCGCATGCCACTGACTTCGCCCGCCAGGCCCACAAGGCCGGCAAAACGGTGATCCTGCACATGCCCATGGACCCGGCCACCGGGCCCTATGCCTGGCACCCAGGCATAGCCATCGAAGCGCTGGCGCAGCGCCTGGATGCGGCCTTGGCGAAAGTGCCCTACGCCGCCGGCATCAACAACCACATGGGCAGCCGCATGACGGCACAGCGTGAACCCATGGCCTGGTTGATGGGTGAACTGCAGCAACGCCACCTGTTCTTCGTCGACAGCCGCACCAGCGCCGCCACCGTGGCCGCAGCCGAGGCCCAGCGCATCAGCCTGGCCCACGTTTCGCGGGATGTGTTCCTCGACGATGTGCGCACAACCGAGGCGATCACCGGGCAGTTGCAGCAAGGCATCGCCCTGGCGCGCAAGCAAGGGTCTGCGGTGCTGATCGGGCATCCTTACCCACAAACCCTCGACGTGCTGGAACGGGCACTGCCACAGCTCAAGGCCCAGGGCGTCGAACTGATCAGGCTCAGCCAGATGATTGCCGTGCGCAGCAACCAGGCGATGCCTGGGCATGGCAAGAATGGCCGCTACACCAATCGCTGAGAAGCTGGGGCTGCTTTGCAGCCCTTCGCGGGCACGCCCGCTCCCACAGGGATCGCGCCGGCTTCAGGCCCTGTGACAATCCTGTGGGAGCGGGCATGCCCGCGAAGGGCCGCAAAGCGACCCCAATAAAAAACCCCGCTCAGTGAGCGGGGTTTTGTTTGCATCAACAGCAATCAGCTGTACACACGCCCCAGCAGCTGGCGGTGGCTTTCGAACTGATCCAGCACATCACGCACGATCTGCTCGGGCGCAAAGCCCATCAGGTCATACTCCTGGCTGCCATCGTGCAGGTACACCTCGGCGCGATAGTAGCGCTGACGCACTTCCGGTTCGCCTTCAACCGGCGCCTCGCTCGGCGCGGCCATGTAGCCGTCCAGGCTCACTTCGTAAACGAACGGGTTACCCTCGTCCATCATCACCCGCAGGCCCATCATGTTGCGCGACTGGCCAACGCGGGTTTCCACCTCAAAGCCCAGAGTCTGCAACTGCGCGGCCGCTTCTTTCAGCGCCGGGCTGACCTGCTTGTCCATGAAGCGCTGCACCACAGCCTGGGTGGGCTGCAGCTCCAGCTGGGTCAGGCGCTCGCTGAAGCCACGACGACCACGGGCCGCCAGTTCGGCGCGCTCCTGCTCGACCGCCACGTCCTGCTTCATGGCCTTGTACAGGCCGAACATGAACAGCACCAGCACCACCGAGAACGGCAGGCCTGCCAGCACGACCATGGTTTGCATGGCTTCGAAGTTACCGGCAAACAGCAGGCCGATGGTGACCAGGGTAATGACAACCGACCAGAACACCACCATCCAGTGCGGGGCGTCTTCATCCACCTTGCCGCCTTTGCACGACAGGTTGGCCATCATCACCGCGCCGGAATCGGCCGGGGTGAGGAACAGTACAAAGCCGACAAATACCGCCACACCAATCACGATCTTCGCCGCCGGGAAGTATTCCAGCAGTTGGTAGATCGACATTGACGGCTGTTCCAGCGCGGTCTTGCCCAGCTCCACCGCCCCCTGGTTGATCACCAGGTCCAGTGCGGTGTTGCCGAAGATCGACAGCCAGGCCAAGGTGAAGCCCAGCGGGATCAACAGCACGCCGCTGACCAGTTGGCGCACGGTACGGCCCTTGGAGATACGGGCAATGAACATGCCGACGAACGGGCCCCAGGAAATCCACCAGGCCCAGTAGAACACGGTCCACAGGCCCAACCAGCGCTCGGACTTGCCGGCTTCGCCTTCGTACACGTAAAGGTCGAAGGTTTTCAACACGATACCGTTCAGGTAGTCGCCAACGTTCTGCACAAAGCCGTTGAACAGGTGCAGCGTGTTGCCCGCCAGCAGCACGAACAGCAGCAGGCCGCTGAACAGCAGGATGTTCAGGTTGGACAAGCGGCGAATGCCGTTTTCCACGCCCGATACCGCCGCCACGGTGGCCACGCCGGCCATGACCAGGATCACCACCAGCAGGTTGGTCTGGCTGTGCTCCATGCCGAACAGGTATTCAAGGCCCGAGGACACCTGCATCGAGCCGATCCCCAGGTTGGTCACCAGGCCCAGCAGGGTGACGAACATGCCGAAGATGTCCACCGCGTTGCCGGCAGCGCCCTTGACCCAACGCTCGCCCACCAGCGGGTACAGCGCTGAGCGCAATGCCAGCGGCTGGTTGTGACGGTAGGCGAAGTAACCCACAGCCAGGCCGACCAAGGCGTAGATCGCCCAGCCATGCAGGCCCCAGTGCAGGAAGGTCAGCTGCAGGCCCTGGCGCGCAGCTTCGAGGCTGGCCGGGGTGCCTTCCGGTGGGTTGAAGTAATGGTCCAGCGGCTCGGAAGCGCCGAAGTACAGCAGCGAAATGCCAATACCGGAAGAGAACAGCATGCCGGCCCAGGCGCCGTAGCTGAAGTCAGGCTGGTCGTCCTTGCCGCCAAGCTTGAGCTTGCCGTAATCGGAGAAGGCCAGGTAGACGACGAACAGCAGGTAACCGCAGATCACCAGCATGTAGTACCAGCCAAAGGTGCGCGTCAGCCATTTCTGGGCCACGCCCAGCACCTGGCCAGCGGTATCGGGTACAGCGATCAGCAAGGCAGTCAGAACAAGGATCATCAGCGCGGAGGTGAAGAACACCACGCGGTTGACCCGTACCCTCTCGGCGGGGGGCTTGGTAAGTGAGGCAGAACTCATTGCACGAATGCTCCGGGCAGTACGGCTGTGGAGGCTAATCAGTCTTTCCCGAGCAATTGGTGGAATATCCCCACTGCGTCAGGTGTTATAAAAGCACCTTGGAAACCGTGATCCCGAATCGATACGTTGCAAAAAAACAGACTGGGGCTGCTGAAAAATGCCAAGCATCCGCAGGGGTGCGCGCATTCGTCACAGACTACCTCGCCCGCTCCAAGGGCCTGTCGCAGGGCCAGGGGCCGTGCGGCAGAATCTGTATTTCGCATCGCTCATGCCCGTCAACGCCTTGTATTCCGGGGGTTACACGATTTCCTAGGGTGTCAATCCGTGCCTTCTCGACCGCCCTGAAAGCTGTCAATGGCACAAATTGTCGCAGAGCTTATTCTTTATTGATTGAACGTTCAATCAAAACAAAATAGACTGGTCTTCGCCGAGTCAGCCGCCCGTCGCCTGCTCGCAGACCTGAGGAGATAGCAAGATGCCCAAGGTCGGTATGCAACCCATCCGCCGCCAGCAGTTGATCGAAGCCACATTGCAGGCGGTCGATCAGGTCGGTCTGGGGGACGCCAGCATTGCGCTGATTGCCCGCTTGGCCGGTGTGTCAAACGGCATCATCAGTCACTACTTTCGGGATAAGAACGGCCTGATCGCAGCGACGATGGGTTACATCATGAGCATGCTCAACGAAGGTGTCAGAGCACGCCGACAGGCCCTGGCGGATGACAGCCCGCGCGCTCATCTGAAAGTGATCATCGAAGGCAACTTCGATGCCAGCCAGGTGAACGGCCCGGCAATGAAAACCTGGTTGGCCTTCTGGGCTTCCAGCATGCACCAGCCCGATTTGCACAGGTTGCAGCGGATCAACGACCACCGCTTGTATTCCAACCTGTGCTGCCAGTTCCGCCGCGCCCTGCCGCTCTACCATGCGCGCAAGGCAGCCCGCGGCCTGGCAGCCCTGATCGACGGTTTGTGGCTGCGTGGCGCCCTGTCGGGTGATGCATTCGACACCGACCAGGCGATACGGATTGCTTACGAATACATGGATCTACAACTGGCTAAACAGCACACCCTGGGCACAAACGACCAGGCTGCCGAACCAGCACGCACGGCCCTTGCCAACCCGGCAGGAGCGTGACGCGCAAGCCAAACCACACACTGCACTTGCGAGGACACTATGGCCCGTTTCGGAACGCAAAAACTCTACATTGATGGCGCTTACGTCGACGCTGGCAGCGATGCCACCTTCGAAGCCATCAACCCGGCCACCGGCGAAGTCCTCGCCCACGTACAACGTGCCACCGAGGCCGATGTCGAGAAGGCCGTGGAAAGCGCCGAGCGTGGCCAGAAAGTCTGGGCTGCGATGACCGCCATGCAGCGTTCGCGCATCCTGCGCCGTGCCGTCGAAATTCTGCGCGAGCGCAACGATGAACTGGCCCAGCTGGAAACCCTGGACACCGGCAAGTCGTATTCCGAAACCCGCTACGTCGACATCGTCACCGGCGCCGACGTGCTGGAATACTACGCAGGCCTGGTACCGGCCATCGAAGGCGAGCAGATTCCGCTGCGTGAATCGTCCTTCGTCTACACCCGCCGCGAGCCGCTGGGCGTGACCGCAGGTATCGGCGCCTGGAACTACCCGATCCAGATCGCCTTGTGGAAATCCGCCCCGGCCCTGGCCGCCGGCAACGCGATGATCTTCAAGCCATCGGAAGTCACCTCGCTGACCACCCTGAAACTGGCCGAGATCTACACCGAAGCCGGCCTGCCGAATGGCGTGTTCAACGTGCTGACCGGCAGCGGCCGCGAAGTTGGCACCTGGTTGACCGAGCACCCGCGCATCGAAAAAGTCTCCTTCACCGGCGGCACCACCACCGGCAAGAAAGTCATGGCCAGCGCCTCCAGCTCCTCGCTGAAGGAAGTCACCATGGAGCTGGGCGGCAAGTCGCCACTGATCATCTGCGCCGACGCCGACCTGGACAAGGCCGCCGACATCGCCATGATGGCCAACTTCTACAGCTCGGGCCAGGTGTGCACCAACGGCACCCGCGTGTTCATCCCGGCTGAAATGAAGGCGGCGTTCGAAGCCAAGATCGCCGAGCGTGTTGCGCGCATCCGCGTTGGCAACCCGGAAGACGAAAACACCAACTTCGGCCCGCTGGTCAGCTTCGCTCACATGGAAAACGTGCTGGGCTACATTGCCAAGGGTAAAGAAGAAGGTGCCCGCGTACTGTGCGGCGGCGAGCGTCTGACCGAAGGTGACTTCGCCAAGGGCGCCTTCGTGGCCCCGACCGTGTTCACCGACTGCACCGACGACATGACCATCGTCAAGGAAGAAATCTTCGGCCCGGTCATGAGCATCCTGTCCTACGAGACCGAGGAAGAAGTGATCCGCCGTGCCAACGACACCGAGTACGGCCTGGCCGCCGGTGTGTGCACCAACGACATCACCCGCGCCCACCGCATCATCCACAAGCTGGACGCCGGTATCTGCTGGATCAACGCCTGGGGTGAATCGCCGGCCGAAATGCCGGTCGGTGGCTACAAGCAGTCGGGCGTCGGCCGTGAGAACGGCGTCAGCTCGCTGGCTCAATACACTCGCATCAAGTCGGTCCAGGTCGAGCTGGGCGGCTACAACTCGGTTTTCTAAACCCTGTCTAGCCACGCCCGTGCCGCTGTGCACGGGCGTTCCCGCTCCCTGATCACCGCCAACACGAGGGTACTTTCATGTCCCAAGAATTCGATTACATCATCGTCGGTGCCGGTTCGGCCGGTAACACCCTGGCCACCCGCCTGACCGAAGACGCCGGCGTCACCGTGCTGCTGCTCGAAGCCGGTGGCCCTGACTACCGCTTCGACTTCCGCACCCAGATGCCAGCCGCCCTGGCTTTCCCGCTGCAGGGCCGCCGCTACAACTGGGCCTACGAGACCGACCCGGAGCCGCACATGGACGGCCGCCGCATGGAGTGTGGCCGTGGCAAGGGCCTGGGTGGCTCGTCGCTGATCAACGGCATGTGCTACATCCGCGGCAACGCCATGGACTTCGACGGCTGGGCAGAACTGCCAGGCCTGGAAGACTGGACCTACCTGGATTGCCTGCCGTACTTCCGTAAAGCCGAAACCCGTGACATCGGCCCGAACGATTACCACGGTGGTGAAGGCCCGGTCAGCGTTGCCACGCCAAAGGCCGGCAACAACCCGCTGTTCCACGCCATGGTCGAGGCCGGCGTACAAGCCGGTTACCCGCGCACCGAAGACCTCAACGGCTACCAGCAGGAAGGCTTCGGCCCGATGGACCGTTCGGTCACTAAAAACGGCCGCCGCTCCAGCACCGCCCGTGGCTATCTGGACCAAGCCAAGAAGCGCCCGAACCTGACCATCGTCACCCACGCCCTGAGCGACCGCGTACTGTTCGACGGCAAACGCGCCGTTGGCGTGACCTACCTGGTCGGCGACAGCGAAGAGCGTGTTGAAGCCCGTGCCCGCAAGGAGGTGATCGTAAGCTCCGGCGCCATCGCTTCTCCGCAGCTGCTGCAGCGCTCCGGCGTGGGCCCGCGCGCACTGCTGGAAAGCCTCGACATCCCGGTTGTGCACGACCTGCCGGGCGTTGGCGAAAACCTGCAGGACCACCTTGAGCTGTACCTGCAGTACGCCTGCACCCAGCCGGTGTCGCTGTACCCATCGCTGCTGTGGTGGAACCAGCCGGCCATCGGCGCCGAGTGGTTGTTCAACGGCACCGGTATCGGCGCCAGCAACCAGTTCGAGGCTGGTGGCTTCATCCGTACGCGCCCTGAATTCAAGTGGCCGAACATTCAGTACCACTTCCTGCCGGTGGCCATTAACTACAACGGCTCCAATGGCGTGAAGGAACACGGCTTCCAGGCGCACATGGGCTCCATGCGCTCGCCTGCCCGTGGCCGCATCCAGGCCAAGTCGAAAGACCCGCGCCAGCACCCGAGCATCCTGTTCAACTACATGTCCACCGAGCAGGACTGGCAGGAGTTCCGTGACGGCATCCGCCTGACCCGCGAAATCATGGCCCAGCCGGCACTGGACCCATACCGTGGCCGCGAGATCAGCCCGGGCGCCGACGTGCAAACAGACGAACAGCTGGACAAGTTCATCCGCGAGCACGCCGAAACCGCCTTCCACCCGTCGTGCTCGTGCAAGATGGGCACCGACGACATGGCAGTGGTTGACGGCGAAGGCCGTGTGCATGGCATGAAGGGCCTGCGCGTGGTCGATGCGTCGATCATGCCGCTGATCATCACCGGCAACCTCAACGCCACCACGATCATGATCGCCGAGAAGATCTCGGACAAGATCCGTGGTCGCAAGCCGCTGCCGCGCAGCACCGCCAAGTACTATGTGGCAGGGGATGCGCCGGTGAAAGGCAAGCCGATGCGTGAAGTGAAGCAGGGCTGACACCCTGATCAGGGGCCGCGCTGCGGCCCCTCTTACGCCTTCCAGTCAGGTGGGCAGCGCAAAGAAGGTGCGCATCAACGCGTCATCCTCTGTGCCCAACCGCTCAGCCAGTGCCTGGCGATCGAACAATACCCCCGTGCGCATCTCCCGCACTGTCACCCCGCTTGGCGCTTGCGCCAGTGCCTTCAGGCACACCTCCATGAAGCGATAATCGTGGCCCTGAACGGCTGTCATCTTTTCCACTTGCAGGTAGCGCCCTGGCAACATCAGCGACTCTGCCTCATCCGGTCGCCTTGAGAAAGGCCCGATAGGCGTGGCCTGCATGTCCTCGCCCGGTTCCAGCACGTACACCAACGCGTTGTCATCAAACGCCCCTCTGCCACTGACCTGGGTCTGCGGGTCGTTGAAAACCTCCCAGAGCGCATAACGGTTTTCCGTGAAAGACGTGAAGTCGGTGGTCACCAGCACGTCCCCCACCTCAATGGCGCCATCGCCGAACGCCGGTATACCGGAACCCCGCAAGCCCGACGCAGCACGGTACAGCCGTACCTGGTTGCTTACGCCTATCTCGCCAAGGGCACGGGCAAGGTCGTGACTGCGCTGGATATTCTCGGCGTGAGTACCCTCGAGGGGCAGCCCCCGCCACAGGTTGTTGTAGCGCTCTGGTGAGCTGGTGTACTCGGCAATGGCGGGCGAGCCAAAGCCGTGCTCATCGCGATAGACGGGAAAGGGCTCACTGAATGCATCCAGATACTCACCGCGGGCGCCCAAGGCATCCAGGTCAGCCCACGGCACCGCGCCCATCAGGGCTTCCTGGCGGGCCAGCGCCCCGTCCGACACAGCCAGCAATTCGTCTGCCGCCGGCGCCATGTAAAGCCCCCAATCGACCTTGGCAACCGCGGTTTGCGCCTGGCCAACAATGCGCGGGGGTACGCGGCTATCGCTGAACAGCTCACCGGCACGCATCATTGCTGCATCAAGCAGGATGAAAAGGATATCCGTCAGTACTGCCCACCATGCTGCCGTGCGCCAGGCCCGTTTGCCATTGAGCGCCCGGTCCAGGTGCAGCGCCAGGCTCACGGTGCCAAGCCCCAGCGAGGTCAATAAGACTGGCCAGCCAAACGGCGCCATCGGTGCAATGACCAGACTGGCAGCTTGTAAGCCCGCCAACCAGTTGGCCTTGCGCAGTTGTGCGTTGGTGGTCAGCCGCTCGTGGGCATCGCTGGTCAGATCATCCATGACCGCTTCGCGCAGGTGGACGAACAGGTCCCCTGCAATCGCCTGCCCGGCAATCGTGATATCGCCCCGTGACTGGGCAAGCCACTTGAGGTATGTGCTTATGCGCAGGCGTAGCGGCTGTGCCAGTACTCCATCCCCGACGAACAGCCTGACCAGGCGCTCCCGCCCCTCAGGCGTGACGGCCTGATCAGCAAGCCATGCTGTAAGTGCGTGGCGATTGTCGAATACCTGCACAACAGCCTGCGCATCGGCAAGATAGAGGCACAACTTGCCAGTCTTCAGCTTATGCTGGAACAGCAGCCTGGCGCTGATACCGCCGATGGCAAGCGTGCTCCAACCCCGCTGGGCATTCACTGGCCGGGTCTGTCGCAGACCTTGCACACTGATCGGCAGTGCGGGTACCGCAAACGTCGCCACCATCAGCTCCCGCCGCTCTGGCTCGCTGAGCGTCGATTGGCCCACGGCGGCAAGGAAACGGGCGCGGGCCAGCACGCAATAATCTTCGCCATGCAGCGACCGGAACCTGCTCAGAGCCTCGGTATAGCGCCCCGCAAAATCCAGTTGCCAGAACGCCTTCAGCACGTGCTGTGGGTCAAGCCGCACTTCGTTGCGCTCGTCATAGTCAATGTGGCTGGCGTCCACCCGGTAGAAGCCACCGTAAACGCTTAATTCATCTGCACTGTCCTGCTGCTGTGGGCTGAAGCGCTGGATCACCAGCTCGGTCAGGCTCAGGGAGCGCCAAGGCGGCCCGCTGTGGCACCAGCCGGTGTAGCTGCGCGAGCTCGTTGCTGCGGCGTGGAATTCGTGCCAATAGAGCCTGTCCGGATCCACCCAGTACCCTAGTTGCTGGTGCAGCACCTGGCCGGCCGCTTGACGCGCCATCCTGTGCAAATCAGGGAAATGCCCCAGCATGCGTTGGGCCAGCTGGGCGAGTGACAAGGTTTCTCGATCGTTCATGGATCTTGGCTACCTGGGACAAGGCGTTCCACTACACAGGCAAGCCGCAGTAACGATGCGGTATCGCTTTACAGCCCGCATCGGCCTCAGGTTAGAATCGATTGGCACGCGACCTGCTAGCTTTTGCTGAAAAACGCGCTACCACGTCCTTTCCCGCCGCTGTCTCGGAGTACCTGCCTTTGGATGCAAGCACCATCAACAGCCTGTTCTTGATCGGCGCATTGCTGGTGGGTGCAAGTATTCTGGTCAGCTCGCTGTCTTCGCGCCTGGGCATCCCCATTCTGGTCATCATCCTCGCCGTCGGCATGGTCGCCGGTGTCGATGGTGGCGGCATCATCTTCAACAACTACCCGACCGCCTACCTGGTGGGCAACCTGGCATTGGCCGTGATCCTGCTCGACGGTGGCTTGCGCACGCGGGTGGCAAGCTTTCGCGTAGCGCTGTGGCCGGCGCTGTCGCTGGCCACGGTCGGGGTAATGATCACCACCGCCCTCACCGGCCTGGTCGCCGCCTGGCTGTTCAACCTGAGCCTGATCCAGGGCCTGCTGATCGGCGCCATCGTTGGCTCTACCGATGCGGCTGCGGTGTTCTCGCTGCTGGGCGGCAAAGGCCTGAACGAACGGGTTACCGCCACCCTGGAGATCGAGTCGGGCAGCAACGACCCAATGGCCGTGTTCCTCACGGTCACCCTGATCGACATGATCGCCAGCGGCCAGACCGGCCTGCACTGGAGCCTGCTGGGCCACCTGTTGCGCGAATTCGGCATCGGCGGGCTGCTGGGCCTGGGTGGCGGCTGGCTGATGCTGCAACTGGTAAACCGCATCAACCTGGCCGGTGGCCTGTACCCGATCCTGGTAGTAGCCGGCGGCCTGGTGGTGTTCTCGCTGACCAACGCCCTGCACGGTAGCGGCTTCCTCGCCGTATACCTGTGCGGCCTGGTGCTGGGCAACAAGCCTATCCGCAGCCGCCATGGCATCCTGCACATGCTCGACGGCATGGCATGGCTGGCCCAGATCGGCATGTTCCTGGTGCTGGGGCTGCTGGTCACACCTCACGACCTGCTGCCCATCGCCTTGCCGGCGCTAGGCCTGGCATTGTGGATGATCCTGGTGGCGCGGCCGCTGTCGGTGGTCGCGGCACTGCTGCCGTTCAAGGCCTTCCATGGCCGCGAAAAAGGCTTTATCTCCTGGGTAGGCCTGCGCGGCGCGGTGCCGATCATTCTGGCGGTGTTCCCGCTGATGGCCGGCCTGCCAGACGCTCAGCTGTTCTTCAACCTGGCGTTCTTCATCGTGCTGGTATCACTGCTGGTGCAAGGCACCAGCCTGCCGTGGGTGGCCAAACTGCTAAAAGTGACCGTACCGCCAGACCCGGCGCCAATCTCCCGCTCTGCCCTGGAAGTGCACATCACCAGCGAGTGGGAAATGTTCGTCTACCGCCTGGGCGCCGAAAAATGGTGCATCGGGGCCGCCCTGCGCGAGCTGAAAATGCCCGAAGGCACGCGGATTGCCGCGCTGTTCCGGGGCGAACAACTGCTGCACCCCTCAGGCAGTACCGTGCTGCAAGTTGACGACATGCTCTGCGTGATCGGTCATGAGCACAACCTGCCTGCCCTGGGCAAGTTGTTCAGCCAAGCGCCACAACGCGGCCTGGACCTGCGTTTCTTTGGCGACTTCGTGCTCGAAGGCGATGCCGAACTGGGAGCCGTTGCAGCGCTTTACGGCCTGAAACTCGATGGCCTGGACGCGAAAATGCCGTTGGCGCAGTTCATCCGACAGAAGGTCGGAGGCGCTCCAGTAGTAGGTGACCAGGTCGATTGGCATGGCACGATCTGGACCGTGGCGACCATGGACGGGAACAAGATTCAGAAAGTAGGCGTCAGATTCCCCGAAGGAACGCGACCCGGACCAGGATTGTTCCTCTAAACTTCGTTTCTGCCGGATCCACAAGTAGTCTGCCTATGTCCCTGCGCGCGTACCTTCGCACAGCCCTGCTCGGGCTGTGCCTGTCCCTTTCCTTTGCCGCCACCGCGGCAGAAGCCCCGACCACCGCCAGCATCCAGAATAGCCTCGACAAGATCGCCGAGCGCAAACTGCCCGAGGCTGACCAGAAGGCCCTGCAGCAAGTGCTCGAGCAAACGCTGAGCCTGCTTGCCAGCAAGGAAGACAACGAAAAGAAGCTCGCCGCGCTCAAGCAGCAGTTGACCAGTGCGCCCAAGGAAACCAGTGACAGCCAGAAGGAGCTCGCCAGGCTCAAGCAAAGCAAGGCGCAGCCCGTCGCTCAACGGTACGCCGCACTCACCGTGCCGCAGCTCGAGCAAATGCTCAGCGAACGCAACACCCAGCAGGGCGAGCTGCAGAAGGCGCTGTCCGAAGCCAACAGCCTGATCATCAATTCGCAAACCCGCCCGGAACGCGCCCAGGCCGAAATCAGCAACAGCCAGGCCCGCGCCCAGCAGATCAACACCATCCTTAAAACCGGCAAGGACGGCGGCAAATCGATCAACGCCGACCAGCGCAACCAGCTCAACGCCGAACTTGCCTCGCTCAACGCGCTGACCCTGTTGCGCCGCCAGGAACTGGCCGGCAACACCCTGCTGCAAGATCTCGGCAATGCTCGTCATGATTTGCTGATCGAGCGCGCCGCGCGCCTGGAGCAGGAAATCCAGGACCTGCAGACCCTGATCAACGAAAAGCGCCTGGCCCAGTCCCAGGAAGCGGTTACCCAACAGTCGATCGAGGCCCAGAAGGCCGGTGGCAGCAGCCTGCTGGCGACCGAAAGCGCGATCAACCTCAAGCTCTCCGACTACCTGCTGAAAAGCACCGACCGCCTCAACGAGCTGACCCAGCAGAACCTGCGCACCAAGCAGCAGCTGGACAGCCTGACCCAGGCCGACCAGGCGCTGGACGAGCAGATCAACGTGCTCAAGGGCAGCTTGCTGCTGTCAAAGATCCTCTACAAGCAGAAGCAGACCCTGCCGCACCTGAAAGTCGACCGCGACCTGGCCGACCAGATCGCCGACACCCGGCTGTACCAGTTCGAGGTCAACCAGCAACGCGAGCAGATGAGCAACCCGGTCACCTACGTCGACAAGCTGCTGGCCGCCCAACCGCAGGAAGACGTGACTCCCCAGCTGCGCAAGGCGTTGCTGGAAGTGGCGATCACCCGCAGTGACCTGCTGGAGCGGCTGAACCGCGAACTGTCGGCGCTGCTCAACGAATCGATCACCCTGCAGCTCAACCAGAAGCAGCTGCTGGGCACCGCGCAGAACCTGCGCACCACCCTGGACGAGCAGATGTTCTGGATCCCCAGCAACAAGCCGCTGGACTGGGACTGGCTGAGCTATGTACCCGAGCGCCTGGCCGACCAGGTCGCCAACCTGCCGTGGGGCTCGGGCCTGAAAGAGCTGGCCGACGGCCTGAGCCAGCGTCCGCTGCTGTTCTTGCCACTGTTGCTGGTCATCGGCGCGCTGTTGTGGCGGCGCAAGTACCTGTACCAACGGCTAGGCAAGGTGCACCAGGACATCGGCCACTTCCGCCGTGACAGCCAATGGCACACGCCCCAGGCGATCCTTATCAACATCCTCCTGGCGATGCCGGTCAGCCTTGGCCTGGCGCTGTGCAGCTACGCCTTGCAGATCGACGCCCGCGGGCAAAACGCCAACCTGGGCGCCGCACTCTGGCAGCTGGCCCAGGCCTGGCTGGTGTTCTACACCGCCTACCGCATCCTCGCCCCCGGTGGCGTGGCAGAAATCCACTTCCGCTGGCACAAACCGCAGGTCGAGTTCCTGCGTGGCTGGGTGCGGCGCCTGGGCACCGTGGTGCTGGCACTGGTCGGTGTGGTGGCGGTGGCCGAACACCAGCCTTCGGCGTTGGCCGACGACGTGCTGGGTATCGGCGTGGTGCTGACCTGCTACGCACTGATGGCCTGGCTGCTCAGCCGCCTGCTGCTCAGCAGCCCCGCGCACCGCAATACCTCTCTGTTCCGCAAGGCCGTGGGCGTCGCGTTCACCGCCCTGCCCATCGCCCTGTTCGTCGCTGTGTGCTTCGGCTACTACTACACCGCGCTTAAACTCACCGACCGGCTGATCTACACCCTGTACCTGCTAATGTTCTGGCTGGTGATCGAAGCGGCATTCGTGCGCGGCCTGTCAGTGGCGGCACGGCGCCTGGCTTACCAACGCGCGCTCAGCAAACGGGCTGCGGCCAAGGAAGGGCTGGATGGCGAAGTCATTACCGAAGAGCCGACGCTGGACATCGAGCAGGTCAACCAGCAATCGCTGCGCCTGATCCGCCTGGCCCTGCTCGGCGGCTTCATCGCCGGCCTGTACTGGGTGTGGGCAGACCTGATCTCAGTGTTCGCCTACCTCAACAACTTCGTCCTGTACGAATACACCAGCGGCACCGGCACGGCCGCCAGTATGGTGCCGATCAGCCTCGGCGACCTGCTGGGTGCGCTGGTGATCGTCGGCATCACCTTCGCCCTGGCGGGCAACTTGCCAGGCCTGCTCGAGGTGCTGGTGCTTTCACGCCTGAACCTGGCCCAAGGCAGTGCCTATGCCACCACGACCCTGCTGTCGTACACCATTGTCGGCATCGGTATCGTCAGCACCCTATCGACCCTGGGGGTGAGCTGGGACAAGCTGCAATGGCTGGTGGCCGCGTTGTCGGTGGGCTTGGGCTTCGGCATGCAGGAAATTTTCGCCAACTTCATTTCCGGCATCATGATTCTGTTCGAGCGCCCGGTACGGATCGGCGACACCATCACCATCGGCAACCTGTCGGGCACGGTGAGCAAGATACGCATCCGCGCCACCACCATCACCGATTTCGACCGCAAGGACATCATCGTCCCCAACAAGACCTTCATCACCGGCCAGCTGATCAACTGGTCGCTGACCGACACGGTCACCCGGGTGACGCTGAAGCTGGGCATCGACTACGGCTCCGACCTGGACCTGGTACGCGACCTGCTGCTCAAGGGCGCACACGAAAACCCGCGCGTGCTCAAGGACCCGGAGCCGATCGTGTACTTCCTCAACTTCGGTGAAAGCTCGCTGGACCACGAGTTGCGCATGCACGTGCGCGACCTGGGCGACCGCAACCCGACGCTGGACGAGATCAACCGCTACATCAACCGCGAGTTCAAGGCCCACAATATCAAGATCTCGGTACGCCAGGTGGAGGTGTTCCTGATGGACCAGAAGGACGGCAAGCAGCAGTTGATTCCGCTGGAGCAACCTAAACCGGATGGCACTGCACCGGCCTGAGTGGGCTCGAATGCTTTATTCTGTGCTGAATCTCAGGAGCAGCCCGTGAAAGCCCTCGACCAACTCACCTTCGACAACCGCTTCGCCCGCCTGGGCGATGCGTTCTCCACCCAGGTGCTGCCCGAGCCCATTGCAGACCCGCGCCTGGTGGTAGCCAGCGAGTCGGCCATGGCCTTGCTCGAGCTCGACCCCGCGCAAGCCGACCTGCCAGTGTTCGCCGAGCTGTTCAGCGGCCATAAGTTGTGGGAAGAAGCCGACCCACGGGCGATGGTCTATTCCGGGCACCAGTTCGGCTCGTACAACCCCCGCCTGGGCGATGGCCGCGGCCTGCTGCTGGCCGAAGTCCTCAACGACAAAGGCGAGCACTGGGACCTGCACCTCAAGGGCGCCGGCCAGACCCCGTATTCACGCATGGGCGACGGCCGCGCCGTGCTGCGCTCGTCGATCCGCGAATTCCTTGCTTCCGAAGCCCTGCACGCCCTCGGCATCCCCAGCAGCCGGGCGCTGTGCGTGATCGGCTCCAGCACCGTGGTGTGGCGCGAAACCCGTGAAAGCGCCGCCATGCTCACCCGCCTGGCGCAGAGCCATGTACGTTTCGGCCATTTCGAGTATTTCTACTACACCAAGCAGCCCGAACAGCAGCGTGTGCTGATCGACCATGTGCTGGAGCAGCACTACCCCGAATGCCGTGACGCCGAACAACCGTACCTGGCCATGTTCCGTACCATCGTCGAGCGCAACGCCGAACTGATCGCCCGCTGGCAGGCCTATGGCTTCTGCCACGGGGTGATGAACACCGACAACATGTCGATCCTGGGCATCACCTTCGACTTCGGCCCGTACGCCTTCCTCGACGACTTCGACGCCAACTTCATCTGCAACCACTCCGACGACCGTGGCCGCTACAGCTACGCCAACCAGGTGCCCATCGCCCACTGGAACCTCAGCGCGCTGGCTCAGGCCCTGACCACTGTCATCGAGGTTGAGCCACTGAAGGAAGCACTGGGGCTGTTCCTGCCGCTGTACCAGGCGCATTACCTGGACCTGATGCGCCGGCGCCTGGGCCTGACCACTGCCGAAGACGACGATATGGCACTGGTCGAGCGCCTGCTGCAGTGCATGCAGCGTGGTGGCGTGGACTACAGCCTGTTCTTCCGCAAGCTGGGTGAACAGCCTGCGGCACAGGCGCTGAAGGTGGTGCGCGACGACTTTATCGACCTGGCCGGCTTCGATGCCTGGGGTGCAGACTACCTGGCCCGCTGTGAACGCGAACCCGGCAATACCGAAGGCCGCCGTGAACGGATGCATGCGGTGAACCCGCTGTATGTGCTGCGCAACTACCTGGCGCAAAAGGCCATCGAAGCGGCTGAGGCGGGGGATTACAGTGAAGTACGGCAATTGCACCAGGTACTGACCCGCCCCTTCGAGGAACAGCCCGGGATGCAGGCCTACGCCCAGCGACCGCCGGAATGGGGCAAGCACCTGGAAATCAGCTGCTCTTCCTGATTGATGATTGCTCTACCGGCCCTGTCGCCGGCAAGCCAGCTCCCACAGGTAACGTGCCAGACCTGAGGCAAGCGGTCCCCCTGTGGGAGCTGGCTTGCCGGCGATAGGGCCCGAACAAACAACACAAGGAATTGATATGTCCGACCCACTGGTAATCCCCTGCCCCCACTGCAACGGCCTCAACCGCCTGCCCGCCGAGCGCCTGGGCGACGCGCCGAAATGCGGCCGCTGCAAACAGGAGGTGCTGTTGAGCACCCCCTTCGAGCTCACCGAAGCCAGCTACGCCAGCCAGATCAAAGGCGACCTGCCGCTGCTGGTCGACATCTGGGCCGACTGGTGCGGCCCCTGCAAATCCTTCGCTCCCACCTTCGAACAAGCCGCCCGCCAACTGGCCGGCCGCTGCCGCCTGGCCAAGCTCGACAGCGAAGCCAACCGCAACCTGGCCGGGCAACTGGGCATCCGCTCGATCCCCAGCCTGCTGCTGTTCAAGAACGGCCGCGAAGTCAGCCGCCAGGCCGGAGCATTTCCACTCCAGTCGTTGCTGGAGTGGGTGCGTAGCCAAGGGGTTTAGGTGTGTTTTCTGGTGCATGCCGTTAGCAGGATGGCGCCTGTGAGATCGAGCGCCGCCCGCGCGGCGCTTCGCGGGACAAGCCCGCTCCCACATTTGTTTCTGGCCAATTACTCCTGTGCCATAGGCGCGCGCACCCTTGGTATATGGCGAAAGATGGGTGAAGGGTAGCTGCGTAACCTTTGATATCGAATGGAACAAACAAGCCGGACAGCGGTGAACTCACAGGAGGGACTGGCCCAAAACAGATGTGGGAGCGGGCTTGTCCCGCGAAGCGCCGCGCGGGCGGCGCTCGATGTCACAGGCGCCGAAAATGCTGCGCCAGGCACCTGGCAGCCTTGATACCTACCAGACGTCTAACCTCTCTCCTCCAGCAGATCATGCAACTCGACAAACTGCTGGGTCAGCTTGTGCTTGGGCTCCAGGTGAATCAGCGGCAGGCTGGCGTGGTGCGATTCGCGCATCTTCACCGAGCTGCCCAGGTACACCGGTAGCACCGGCAGGCCTTCTTCCAGCAGCTCGTCGAGCATCTGCTGCGGCAGGCTGGCACGGGACTGGAACTGGTTGACCACGATGCCTTCGACCATCAAGTCTTCGTTGTGGTCTTCCTTGAGGTCTTCGATCTCCGCCAGCAGGCCATACAGGGCCTGGCGCGAAAAGCTGTCACAGTCGAAGGGAATCAGCACGCGATCTGCGGCGATCAACGCAGAAACGGCATAGAAGTTCAGCGCTGGCGGGGTATCGATGTAGATACGCTCGTAGTCCTCGTCCAGCTCGTCGAGCAACTTTCGCAGCTTGTTGATCTTGTGCTTGGCCTCAAGCTTGGGCTGCAGGTCGGCCAACTCGGCAGTGGCAGTGACCACGTGCAGGTTGTCGAACGGGGTTTCGTAGATATCGACTTTGTTCTTCTTGCTGAACGGCCCGCTGGACAGGCTTTGCTTGAAGAAGTCGGCAATACCCATCGGGATATCCTCGCCGGTCAGGCCGGTGAGGTACTGGGTCGAGTTCGCCTGGGCATCCAGGTCGATCAAAAGGGTCCGGTAGCCTTCATTGGCACTGACCGCCGCCAGGTTGCAGGCGATGCTCGACTTGCCCACCCCACCTTTCTGATTGAACACCACGCGACGCATGATTGACCTCCGTGTTTCAACGAATGCCCGAGTATGTGGCGGCACTGCGGCAATGGCCAGCGCCATTTGGCCAACATTAGCCCTGGCCGACCACCTGCCCGGTCAACAGCTCGGCAAACGCCTTGGCCATTACCGAATTGCCCCGCTCGCGCTGCACTAGCCACACCGCCGACATCGCCCCTTCATCCAGCAGCGTGCGGTACACCACCCCTTCGATGCGCATACGCTGGAACGACGCTGGCAACACCGATACCCCCAACCCCGCCGAGACCAGGCCGATGATGGTCATTGCCTCCCCAGCCTCCTGGGCAAAGTGCGGGCTGAAGCCCGCCTGCCGCGCCAGGCTGAGCAACTGTGCATGCAGGCCGCTGCCATAACTGCGCGGGAAGAACACAAACGGCTCATGGGCCAGCGCCGCCATGTGCACCCCTTGTTCCGTGCCTTCAGCCAGCGGATGCGATGCGTTGATCACCGCCACCAGCGGCTCGCGGAACAATTCGGTGGCCAGCAAGCCTTCCGGCAAAGGCATCGGCCGCATCAGCCCTACTTCGATGGACTCGTCGAACACTGCTTCGGCGATATCACGGCTGCTCATTTCTTTTAAGTTCAGGTGCACAGCCGGGAAGCGCTGGCGAAAGGCATGGATGGCCTTGGGGATCTTCGAGGTGAATGGCGCAGACGAGGTAAAGCCAATCTTCATTTCGCCCAATTCACCCAACTGCGCCCGCCGCGCCACATCTGCGGCCTTCTCCACTTGCGCCAGCACCTGCCGCGCTTCCTCAAGGAACAGTCGCCCCGCCTCGCTCAGCTCGACCCGACGGTTGGTACGCTCGAACAGCCGCGCTCCCAGTTCCTGCTCCAGGGCCTGGATCTGCTGGCTCAGGGGCGGCTGGGAAATGCCCAGTTGCTGGGCGGCGCGGCCAAAGTGCAGCTCTTCAGCCACAGCAATGAAGTAGCGCAGGTGACGCAGTTCCATGACCAGCTCCTAATGAGTCGAAAAACGTCTTAAATAGGTCGAACAATATATTGGATCTAATCATTAGCCAGCTATATGCTTTTTTCATTGCGCCAGAGGTACCCGCCCGTGAAAACTGCTGTAGCTCCCCTTCCTGCCGAACCAGAGCCTGCCTCCCTGAACGAAATGTGGATTGAAAAAGGCACCCCCGCCTTCATGAAGACCGTGCTGGCACTGTTCAGCGGCGGCTTCGCCACCTTTGCCCTGCTGTACTGCGTGCAGCCGATGATGCCGCTATTGTCGAAAGAATTTGCCATCAACGCGGCGCAGAGCAGCCTGGTGCTGTCGGTTTCCACCGCCATGCTGGCGTTCGGCCTGCTGATCACCGGCCCCATCTCTGACCGCATCGGGCGCAAGCCGGTGATGGTCTTTGCCCTGGTTTGCGCCGCCCTCTCCACCCTGGCCAGCGCGGTAATGCCAAGCTGGGAACTGGTACTGGCCACCCGCGCCCTGGTTGGCCTGTCCCTGAGCGGTTTGGCCGCTGTGGCCATGACCTACCTGAGCGAAGAGATCCACCCACAGCACATCGGCCTGGCCATGGGCCTGTACATCGGCGGCAACGCGATTGGCGGCATGAGCGGGCGGCTGATTACCGGCGTGCTGATCGACTTCGTCAGCTGGCACACGGCCATGCTGACCATCGGTGGCCTGGCTCTGGTCGCCGCACTGGTGTTCTGGAAGGTGCTGCCCGAATCGCGCAACTTCCGCCCGCAGATGATGAGCCCGCGCAGCCTGCTGGACGGTTTTGTCATGCACTTCAAAGACGCCGGGCTGCCTTGGCTGTTCCTGGAAGCCTTCCTGCTGATGGGGGCTTTCGTCACCCTGTTCAACTACATCGGCTACCGCTTGCTGGCCGAGCCCTACCACATGAACCAGGCGCTGGTCGGTTTGCTGTCGGTAGTGTACCTGTCCGGGATCTACAGCTCGGCGCAAGTCGGTGCCCTGGCAGACAAGCTAGGCCGGCGCAAAGTGTTCTGGGCCAGTATCGTGGTGATGGCCGGTGGCTTGCTGATGACCCTGGCCAGCCCGCTGGCGATGGTGATCGTGGGCATGCTGGTGTTCACTTTCGGCTTTTTTGGCGCACACTCGGTGGCCAGCAGCTGGATTGGCCGCCGGGCGCTCAAAGCCAAGGGGCAGGCATCGTCGCTGTACCTGTTCAGCTATTACGCAGGGTCCAGCGTGGCCGGTACGGCGGGCGGGGTGTTCTGGCACCAGTGGGGCTGGAACGGCATCGGGCTGTTCATTGGCAGCTTGCTGGCGGTTGCGTTGCTGGTGGCGTTGCACCTCAGCAAGTTACCGCCCAAATCGGTGTGAAACATTCGCGGGCACGCCCGCTCCCACAGGGTTCAGTGCAATCCCTGTGGGAGCGGGCGTGCCCGCGAAGAGGCCATCAGGTCAGTTGATGATCTCGACGATATCCACATCCACTTCCCTGCTCATCAGGTGCTTCTCCACCTCACCGGTCAGCTTCACCTTGGTCTTGTCGTTGAACGGCGTCGGCGGCAGGTCCTCATCGTCGATTTCAACAGTGATGGTGCCGGTGTTGTCCTTGAACTCGTACTTGTCGTCGTTGTTGATCTTCTTGGTCACATACCCCTGCAGCACCACGGGCGTGTCATCGGCAGCGTCGTTGGCAGCTGCCACGGTGGTGACCGACTGGGCGCCGGGGCCGGTATAGCTGGCGGCCAGTGCAGCAGTGCTGAACAGCGGGGCAAAGATAAGGGCGAGATAACGTGCTTTCATGAGGATCGGGTCCTGTTTAGGTTTCGATGGGACCAGATTAGCGACGTTCGCTGAATCCAAACTTAATGCAACAAAAAGCCCGGCACAGGGCCGGGCTTTGCTTTCAGCGCTCAGGTCACTGATGGTACTGCGCCGAAAGCTCGTGCACGGCATTGATGAACACGCCCGCATGCTCCGGGTCGACTTCCGGGGTAATGCCATGGCCAAGGTTGAACACGTGGCCGGTGCCGTGACCATAGCTGGCCAGAATGCGCGCCACTTCCTGGCGGATGGCCTCAGGCTTGGCGTACAGCACGGTCGGGTCCATGTTGCCTTGCAGCGCCACCTTGTCACCCACACGGCGGCGGGCATCGCCGATCTCGCAGGTCCAGTCCAGGCCCAGTGCGTCGGCGCCGGCTTCGGCAATGCTTTCCAGCCACAAGCCACCGTTCTTGGTGAACAGGATCACCGGCACCTTGCGCCCTTCGTGCTCGCGGATCAGCCCGCTGACGATCTTGCGCATGTAGGCCAGGGAGAACTCCTGGTAGGCCGCCGCCGACAGGTTACCGCCCCACGTGTCGAAGATCTGCACAGCCTGGGCACCGGCCAGGATCTGGCCGTTCAGGTAGCTGGTGACCGACTGGGCCAGTTTGTCCAGCAGCAGGTGCAGGGCTTGCGGGTTGTCGTAGGCCATGGCCTTGGTCTTGCGGAAGTCCTTCGACGAGCCGCCTTCGACCATGTAGGTGGCCAAGGTCCACGGGCTGCCGGAGAAGCCGATCAAGGGCACACGGCCATTGAGCTCACGGCGAATGGTGCTGACCGCGTCCATCACATAGCCCAGGTCTTTCTGCGGATCGGGGATCGGCAGCGCTTCGATGTCGGCCGGGGTGCTGATGACCTTCTTGAAACGCGGGCCTTCGCCGGTTTCGAAGTACAGGCCCAGGCCCATGGCGTCAGGGATGGTGAGGATGTCCGAGAACAGGATCGCCGCGTCCAGCGGGTAGCGGTCCAGCGGCTGCAGGGTAACTTCGCAGGCAAACTGCGGGTTCATGCACAGGCTCATGAAGTCGCCGGCCTTGGCGCGGCTGGCGCGGTACTCCGGCAGGTAGCGGCCGGCCTGGCGCATCATCCACACCGGGGTGACGTCTACGGGTTGCTTGAGCAGCGCACGCAGGAAACGATCGTTCTTCAGGGCAGTCATGTCGGCATCCGGAAAAATAGTGCGGGCATTTTCTCAGACGCCAGCGCAAAAGGCACGGCCATGGCCATGCGTTTTGTCTATTGGATGCTATAGATCAAGCGTTTTTGTATACAAAAGCTTCGCGGGCATGCCCGCTCCCACAGGTTCTGCGCTTAACCCTGTGAGAGCGGGCATGCCCGCGAATAGAGTGAAAATCAGACTTCGAGGTAGTCCAGGATACCTTCCGCAGCCGTACGCCCTTCGAAGATCGCCGTCACCACCAGGTCCGAACCACGCACCATGTCGCCACCGGCGAACACTTTCGGGTTGCTGGTCTGGTGCTTGAACTTGCCTTTCTCCGGGGCTACTACACGGCCCTGGCTGTCCAGCTGGATACCATGCTGCTCGAACCACGGCGCCGGGCTTGGGCGGAAGCCGAAGGCGATCACCACGGCATCGGCTGGCAGGATCTCCTCGGAGCCCGGGATCGGCTCAGGGCTGCGGCGGCCACGGGCATCCGGCTCGCCGAGACGGGTCTCGACCACCTTCACGCCTTCGACCTTGTCCTCGCCGACAATGGCGATAGGCTGGCGGTTGTAAAGGAACTTCACGCCTTCTTCCTTGGCGTTCTTCACCTCTTTGCGCGAACCCGGCATGTTGGCTTCGTCACGGCGATAGGCGCAGGTCACCGCTTTGGCGCCCTGGCGGATCGAGGTGCGGTTGCAGTCCATCGCGGTGTCACCACCGCCCAGTACCACCACCTTCTTGCCTTGCATGTCGACGAAGTCTTCCGGGGACTTCTCGAAGCCCAGGTTGCGGTTGACGTTGGCGATCAGGAAATCCAGTGCGTCATGCACGCCCGGCAGGTCTTCGCCCGGGAAGCCGCCCTTCATGTAGGTGTAGGTACCCATGCCCATGAACACTGCGTCGTACTCGGCGAGCAGCTGTTCCATGGTCACGTCCTTGCCCACCTCGGTATTCAGGCGAAACTCGATGCCCATGCCGGTGAACACTTCGCGGCGGTTGCTGAGCACGGTCTTTTCCAGCTTGAACTCTGGAATGCCGAAGGTCAGCAAGCCACCGATTTCCGGGTTCTTGTCGAACACAACCGGGGTTACGCCAGCGCGCACCAGCACGTCGGCGCACCCCAGGCCAGCAGGGCCGGCACCGATGATGGCGACGCGCTTGCCGGTTGGTTTGACCTTTGACATGTCCGGGCGCCAGCCCATGGCAAAGGCGGTGTCGGTGATGTACTTCTCCACCGAACCGATGGTCACCGCGCCGAAGCCGTCGTTCAGGGTGCAGGCACCTTCACACAAACGGTCTTGCGGGCACACACGGCCGCACACTTCCGGCAGGGTGTTGGTCTGGTGCGACAGCTCAGCCGCCGCCAGGATGTTGCCTTCGGACACCAGCTTCAACCAGTTAGGGATGAAGTTGTGCACCGGGCACTTCCATTCGCAATACGGGTTACCGCAGCCCAGGCAGCGGTGCGCCTGGTCTACTGACTGCTGCGGCTTGAACGGTTCGTAGATTTCCACGAACTCCTTCTTGCGCTGGCGCAGCAGCTTTTTCTTAGGGTCCTTGCGGCCCACTTCGATGAACTGGAAGTCGTTGTTCAGACGTTCAGCCATTTTTCAAAACCTCTTTACAGCAGCTGCAAGCTACACGCTGCAAGCCGCAAGACGATCACTTAAGCCGGGCAAACCTCGTACTGCCTTCAGGTGCAGCTTGAGGCTTGCCACTTGCAGCTGTTTTTACTGCGGGTTGGCACGTGTGCTGGACAACAGTTGCTTCAGGTTGGCTGCCTTCGGCTTCACCAGCCAGAAGCGCCGCACGTAGTCGTCCAGGTTCTCCGAGAGCTCACGCCCCCACTCGCTGCCGGTCTCTTCCACATACTCGCCAAGTACCCGCGCCAGGTGGCTGCGGTAGGCTTCCATCGCTTCACCACTGATACGCTGGATTTCCACCAGCTCGTGGTTCAGCTTGTCGACGAAGCTATTGTCCATGTCGAGCACGTAGGCGAAGCCGCCAGTCATGCCAGAACCGAAGTTGTAACCGGTCTTGCCCAGGACGCAGACAAAGCCGCCGGTCATGTACTCACAGCAGTGATCGCCAGTGCCCTCGACAACAGCGTGGGCGCCGGAGTTACGCACAGCGAAGCGCTCGCCCGCAGTGCCCGCGGCAAACAGCTTGCCGCCAGTGGCACCGTACAGGCAGGTGTTGCCGACGATGGCGCTGTGCTGGGTTTCGAACGGGCTGCCGGCTGGCGGCACGATGGTGACCTTGCCACCGGTCATGCCCTTGCCGACGTAGTCGTTTGCATCACCCTGCAGGTGCAGGTTCAAGCCACCGGCGTTCCACACGCCAAAGCTCTGGCCCGCAGTACCCTTGAAGCGGAAGGTGATCGGGTTGGCAGCCATGCCCTGGTTGCCGTACAGCTTGGCGATTTCGCCAGAGATGCGGGCACCGATGGAGCGGTCGCAGTTGCAGATGTCGAGGTTGAACTCGCCACCGGCCTGGTCGCGGATCGCCGGCAGGGCCATGTCCACCATCTTCTCGGCCAGCTCGCCTTTGTCGAACGGCGGGTTCTTGTCGACTTCGCAGAATTGCGGCTTGTCTGCCGGAATGTGCGAGCTGCCCAGCAGCGGCGACAGGTCCAGGTACTGCTGGCGCTCGGTATCGCCTGGCAGCATTTCGAGCAGGTCGGTACGGCCGATCAGCTCGCCCAGGCTGCGCACGCCCAGCTTGGCCAGCCACTCACGGGTTTCTTCAGCGACGAAGGTGAAGAAGTTGATCACCATGTCGACGGTGCCGATGTAGTGGTCCTTGCGCAGCTTGTCGTTCTGCGTGGCTACGCCGGTGGCGCAGTTGTTCAGGTGGCAGATGCGCAGGTACTTGCAACCCAGGGCGATCATTGGCGCGGTACCGAAGCCGAAGCTTTCGGCGCCAAGGATGGCCGCCTTGATCACGTCCAGGCCGGTTTTCAGGCCGCCGTCGGTCTGAACCCGCACCTTGCCGCGCAGGTCGTTGCCACGCAGGGTCTGGTGGGTTTCGGCCAGGCCCAGTTCCCACGGGGCGCCGGCGTACTTGATCGAGGTCAGCGGCGAAGCACCGGTACCACCGTCATAACCGGAGATGGTGATCAGGTCGGCATAGGCCTTGGCCACGCCAGCGGCGATGGTGCCCACGCCGGCTTCTGCCACCAGCTTCACGGACACCAGGGCCTGCGGGTTGACCTGCTTGAGGTCGTAGATCAGCTGGGCCAGGTCTTCGATCGAGTAGATGTCATGGTGCGGCGGCGGCGAGATGAGGGTCACGCCCGGTACCGCATAACGCAGCTTGGCGATCAGGCCGTTGACCTTGCCGCCCGGCAGCTGGCCGCCCTCACCAGGCTTGGCGCCCTGGGCAACCTTGATCTGCAGCACCTCGGCATTGACCAGGTATTCAGGGGTCACACCAAAGCGGCCGGTGGCCACCTGCTTGATCTTCGAACTCTTGATGGTGCCGTAGCGCGACGGGTCTTCACCGCCTTCACCAGAGTTGGAACGCGCGCCCAAGCGGTTCATGGCCTCGGCCAGCGCCTCGTGGGCTTCCGGCGACAGTGCGCCCAGCGAGATACCGGCCGAGTCGAACCGCTTGAGAATGGCCTCCAGCGGTTCGATCTGCTCCAGCGCCAGTGGCTGGTCGGCCACCTTCACTTTCAGCAGGTCGCGGATCATCGATACCGGACGCTGGTCGACCAGCGTGGTGTATTCCTTGAACTTGGCATAGTCGCCCTGCTGCACGGCGGCTTGCAGGGTGTTGACCACGTCCGGGTTGTAGGCGTGGTATTCGCCACCGTGAACGAACTTCAGCAGGCCACCTTGCTGGATCGGCTTGCGCGCGCTCCAGGCTTCGGCCGCCAGCAGCTTCTGGTCGCTTTCAAGGTCTACGAAGCGCGCCCCCTTGATGCGGCTGGACACGCCCTTGAAGCTCAGGCCGACCACTTCTTCGGCCAGGCCGATGGCTTCGAACAGCTGCGCACCGCGGTATGAGGCGATGGTGGAGATACCCATCTTCGACAGGATCTTCAGCAGGCCCTTGGAGATGCCCTTGCGGTAGTACTTGAACACTTCGTCCAGGTCGCCCAGCACTTCGCCGGTACGAATCAGGTCAGCCAGTACTTCATACGCCAGGTACGGGTAGACGGCCGAGGCACCGAAGCCCAGCAGCACGGCAAAATGGTGCGGGTCGCGGGCGGTAGCGGTTTCCACCAGGATGTTGCTGTCGCAACGCAAGCCCTGTTCGGTCAGGCGGTGGTGTACCGCGCCAACGGCCAGCGAAGCGTGCACCGGCAGCTTGCCCGGGGCGATGTAGCGGTCGCTCAGCACCAGCTGGGTCTTGCCAGCGCGCACGGCTTCTTCAGCCTGGTCGGCGATGTTGCGAATGGCCGCTTCCAGACCGACGCCCTGTTCATAGTTGAGGTCGATCAGCTGACGGTCGAAACCTTCGCGCTCCAGGTTCATCAGCGAACGCCACTTGGCGGGCGAAATGACCGGGGAGCTGAGGATGACCCGCGAAGCGTGCTCCGGGGACTCCTGGAAGATGTTGCGCTCGGCGCCCAGGCAGATCTCCAGCGACATCACGATGGCTTCGCGCAGCGGGTCGATCGGCGGGTTGGTCACCTGGGCGAACTGCTGGCGGAAGAAGTCGTAAGGCGAACGCACACGCTGCGACAGCACGGCCATCGGCGTGTCGTCACCCATCGAACCAACGGCTTCCTGGCCCTGCTCACCCAATGGGCGCAGTACCTGGTCACGCTCTTCGAAGGTGACCTGGAACATCTTCATGTATTGCTTGAGCTGGTCAGCGTCGTAGCTGGCCGCGCCCTGGTCGTCGGTCAGCGTCGCCTGGATACGGGTGGCGTGCTGACGCAGCCAGCGCTTGTACGGGTGGCGCGACTTCAGGCGGTTGTCGATGGCGTCCGTGTCGAGGATCTGGCCGGTTTCGGTGTCCACCGCCAGGATCTGGCCCGGGCCGACACGGCCCTTGGCCAACACTTCCTCAGGCTGGTAACCCCACACGCCAATTTCCGAGGCGATGGTGATGTAGCCGTTGGTGGTGGTCACCCAGCGCGCCGGGCGCAGGCCGTTGCGGTCCAGCAAGCACACCGCGTGGCGGCCTTCGGTCATGACGATACCGGCCGGGCCATCCCACGGCTCCATGTGCATGGAGTTGTATTCGTAGAAGGCACGCAGGTCGGCGTCCATGGTCTCGACGTTCTGCCAGGCTGGCGGTACCAGCATGCGCACGCCGCGGAACAGGTCGATGCCACCGGTCACCATCAGTTCCAGCATGTTGTCCATGCTCGACGAGTCGGAACCGACACGGTTGACCAGCGGACCGAGTTCTTCGAGGTCGGGGATCTGGTCATTGGCGAACTTGGTGCGACGGGCCATGGCCCAGTTGCGGTTGCCGGTGATGGTGTTGATCTCGCCGTTGTGGGCGAGGAAGCGGAACGGCTGCGCCAGCGGCCATTTCGGCAGGGTGTTGGTGGAGAAGCGCTGGTGGAACACGCAGATCGCGGTTTGCAGGCGCTCATCACCCAGGTCTGGATAAAACGCCGCGAGATCGCGCGGCATCATCAGGCCTTTGTAGATGATGGTCTTGTGCGAGAAGCTGCAGATGTAGTGGTCGCTGTCGTGGGCGTTAGCCACCGACGAACGGCGACGGGCACTGAACAGCTTGATGGCGAATTCCTGGTCACTCAGGCCTTCGCCACCGATGAACACCTGTTCGATCTGCGGCAGGCGCTCCAGGGCCAGGCGGCCGAGTACGCTGGTGTCGATCGGTACCTTGCGCCAGCCGACCAGTTTCAGGCCAGCGGCGAGGATCTCGCGGTCCATGTTGGCGCGGGCCGCTTCGGCTTTGACCGGGTCCTGGTTGAAGAACACCATGCCGACGGCGTACTGCTTGGGCAGCTCGACGGCGAAGTGTTCCTGGGCCACGGCTCGCAGGAATTGATCGGGCTTCTGCATGAGCAGACCGCAACCGTCACCGGTCTTGCCGTCGGCGTTGATACCGCCACGGTGGGTCATGCAGGTCAGCGCCTGCATGGCGGTTTGCAGAAGGTGGTGGCTCGGTTCGCCCGTCATATGGGCGATCAGGCCAAAACCACAGTTGTCCTTGAATTCTTCGGGATGGTACAGACCTGTTTTCATAGACACATTCTCACCAGGTTCACCTCTCAACGGAGGTAAATCTCTTTTTTAACAACCACTTACCATCCACGCCGATCAAACGCCAGCTTTTTTGCGGTGGCCATGGAAAACCATTGTTGCACAGCGACAGCGACGCCCACAAATTTTCATGTCTCACCATTGAAAATTTATGTCGCAATTTTGAATGTTTTTGCGCCATGCGCCGTGATAGCGGCTTGGCGTGAGTCTGAAGCGTTTCAGCCATGACTGCAACTAGGGGCTTGTGGCCGGCAGTCTGGGACAGAAAAGCCTGCCGCGTTGAAACGCAGCAGGCTATTCGAAAGTCAGTAATCGCTCAGCAACTGGGCGGCGGGGTGATGCCGCCCGGAAGGTATCAGCGGGCCGTGGCCAGCTCTTGTTGGACGCTGCCGACGGTACGTGGCCAAGGTTTACCAGCCTGGACCTTCTCTGGCAAGTTCTTGATTGCCGCAACCGCTGCATCACGGTTGGCGAAGCTGCCGTAGGTGACTACGTACAGCGGCTTGCCCTGCAGGTTTTTCTTGAAGTAGCGATAGTCGCCACCCTGGCTCTTGACGAACGCCTGGGCCGAGGCCTCGGAGCTGGTGCCCAGGATCTGCACCACGTAATTGCCCGGCTTCTGCCCGGCGTACCAGCCGCTGTTGCCGCTGCCAGTGGCGGCAGGTTTCTCGGCAGGCTTGGCGGCCGGCTTGGCCACGGCGACCTGGGTAGGCGCAGGCGTAGGCTTGGCAGGTGCAACCGGCTTCGCAGGCTGGGTTGCGACAGGCTTGGGCGCAGGTGCAACCGGCTGGACCGGCGCAGTAGCCACAGGCTGTGCAGGCACAGGTGCCGGGCCAGCCGGCACGCCTTGCGGCGGCGCAATGGTGGTCACGGTTGGCGGCGGGTTGCCAGGCTGCAGGGCAGTGTCACCCGCCGGGCTGCCTTCTTCACCCTCCCCCATGCCCGCGGCCTGGGCCAGCGGCTCGCGCATTACAGGCTGGGACTGGCCAACCAGCGGCAGCGGCATCGGCTGGGAAGACCCGGAAAACTCGATATTGGCACCCTGCTTGCCGTCGCCAAGCGGCAACTGGGCCTGGGCGGCCGGCGCCTCAGCGGGTGGCTTGTCGCCTTTCTTGGGCATCAACACAGCGGCCGCGACAGCGACCACGACCACAGCGGACAGCGCGAGCACATGTTTTTTAGGCATCTTGAACCCCATGGATGGTCGCTTGACCGTCGAACGGCTGGCGATCATGGCTTCGATCAAAGTGTCACGGGCGACCTGGTTGATGTTGCCAGGCCAGCCGTCGGAGTGTTCATGGATATCGACGATCTGTTCACGGCTGAACACCTCGATGCCCCGGCCAGCCCCTTCCAGGCGCTGCTCCAGGTACTCGCGGGTTTCTTCTTCACTGTAGGGGGCAAGCTCGATGATGTGGAAGCGTTCTTCCTCGACATTGAGCTCGTCCAGCCCGGCAATCAGTGAAGGCTCACCGAACAGGAACACGTGCGGGCGCCCTTCCGGTACCCCCGCCGCCAACTCCAGCAACGCTTGGAGTGCCGACTCGTCGAGTTGTTCCGCATCGTCCACCAGCAAATACACTTCCTGCCCGGTCAGTGCCAGTTGCACCACCTTGGACAGGATCGCCTGCACTTCGGGCTGGGCCACACCCAGGTCTTGAGCGACCTGGGCAAGCATGCTGGAAGCATCGCTGGCACTGCGGGCAGACACCACCACACTCTGCACAGCCTGCTTGTTGGTGCTGGCCACCAGGGCCTGGCGCAGCAGCGACTTGCCGCTGCCCAGCGGGCCGCTGACCACCAGCATCAGCTGGCTGTAGCGCGCCAGGTGGTGCAGCTGGCCAAGCACGGGCTTGCGCTGCGCCGGGAAGAACTTGAAGCCGGGCACACGGGGCGCGAACGGATCGTGGCTCAACTGGTAATGGTCGAGAAAGGCCTCATCGGCATGCAAACTGGTCATTGCGCTGTCACAACCTCAAAGCTGGGCCACGATCGCGCGGTAATCCGCCGACAGCGTGGCCTGAAGAATCTCTTTCGGATAGTCGTCGGTCACAACGGCCTCGCCCATCTGGCGCAACAGCACCAGACGCAAGCGTCCGTCGATCACTTTCTTGTCGACCGCCATGTGCTCCATGAAATGCGCCGGGGTCATTTCCTGTGGTGGCACCACCGGCAAACCTGCGTCCTGCAACAGGCGGATCCCGCGATCACGCTCGGCCTGGTCGATCCAGCCAAGGCGCATGGACATTTCCAGGGCCATCACCGTGCCCGCCGCCACGGCTTCGCCGTGCAGCCAGACGCCGTAGCCCATATGGGTCTCGATGGCATGCCCGAAGGTATGCCCCAGGTTCAGCGTGGCCCGCACGCCGGACTCACGCTCATCGGCACCCACCACTGCGGCCTTGGCCGCGCACGAGCGGCGGATGGCCTCGGTCAGGGCTGCCGAGTCGAGGGCGCGCAGGGCTTGCATATTATCTTCGAGCCAGGCGAGAAACGGCTTGTCGCAGATCAGACCGTACTTGATCACTTCCGCCAGGCCGGCCGACAGTTCGCGCGCTGGCAGGGTTTTAAGGCTGGTTGTATCGATCAGCACCGCATTGGGCTGATAGAAGGCACCGACCATGTTCTTGCCCAACGGGTGGTTGATACCGGTCTTGCCGCCCACCGAAGAGTCAACCTGGGAAAGCAGGGTGGTCGGCACCTGGATGAAGTCGACACCGCGCTGGTAGCAGGCGGCAGCGAAGCCGGCCATGTCACCGATCACGCCGCCGCCCAGGGCAACCACGGTTGTGCGACGATCATGGCGAGCTGTCAGCAGGCCATCGAAGATCAGTTGCAGGGTTTCCCAGTTCTTGTGGGCTTCGCCATCGGGCAATATCACCGACAGCACCGAGTAGGCGCCGAGGGTGTTGCTCAGGCGTTCGAGATACAGGGGTGCGACGGTCTCGTTGGAAACGATGGCGACTTGCCGGCCGGCAATGTGCGGCGCCAGCAGCTCGGGCTGGCCCAGCAGGCCTTCGCCAATGTAGATCGGGTAGCTGCGCTCGCCCAGGTCGACCTTAAGTGTCTGCATGTATCCCCACAATGTACTTGGGCGCGGCGCCGTTCGGGCAACCACGCGCTAACGTTGAACCTCGCCTCGGCGCTGGTGGCCGAGAATAGACCCGGGCTAACGGGGCGGCAACTGCTGCAAGCGCTCGAGAATATCGATCACCACCATGCGGGGCGGCCGCTCGTCGGTTTCCACCACCACGTCGGCGATCTCGCGGTAGAGCGGGTCGCGGGCTTCCAGCAGGGCGCGCAGGGTGGCCTCGGGGTTGGCGGTGCGCAGGAGCGGGCGATTGCGATCACGCGCGGTACGGCCAACCTGCTGCTCCACCGAAGCATGCAGGTAGATAACCCGACCACCCCGGCGCAATGCCTGGCGGTTGGCTTCGCGCATCACCGCGCCACCGCCGGTCGCCAGAACCACGCCGTCGAGTGCGCACAGTTCGGCGATCATCGCCTGCTCGCGCTCACGGAAACCTGGCTCGCCTTCCTTGTCGAAAATCCACGGGATGTTGGCGCCGCATCGCAGTTCGATTTCCTTGTCGGAATCCTTGAACAGCAGGCGCAGCTCTTTGGCCAATAGGCGTCCAATGGTGCTTTTACCAGCGCCCATGGGTCCCACAAGTATCAAATTTCGCACAGAATCAACGACTCACAGCAATCGCCTGGTCACTCATGATACGCGGAGTCAGGAAGACCAGCAGCTCGGATTTTTTCTCTTGTAATACATCGCGTCGAAACAGCCGCCCAACATACGGCAGATCGCCAAAAAATGGCACCTTGTCGACCACATTGTTTTGCGAAGTCGAGTACACGCCACCGATCACGATCGTTTCGCCGTCAGCCACACGAACCTTGGCATTGACCTCGTTCTTGCGGATCGGCGGTACGTTGTTCACGGCATTGACGTAATCAGGCTCGTCCTTGGTCACCCTGACAGCCATGATTACCTTGTTGTCAGGTGTAATCTGCGGGGTCACCTCCAGCGAAAGCGAGGCTTCGCGGAAGGCGACCGAGGTGGCGCCACTCTGGCTGGTTTCCTGGTAGGGCACCTCGGTGCCCTTGAGGATCCTGGCCGTTTCCTTGTCGGCCGTGACCACCTTGGGCTGCGAGATGATCTCGCCGTTGCCGCTTTTTTCCATGGCGCTGAGTTCCAGGTCGAGCAACACGTCACCGCGCAGCAGGCCCAGGCCGACGCTGCTGCCCGCCCGCTCCACGCCGAGGTCGACGAACAGTTCCTTGCCCGGGCGCAGGCTTTCCCCGTACAGCGGCCCGCCCCAGCGCACCCCCAGGCTTTTCTCGTAGTCGACGTTGGCCTCGACGATACGCGCCTCGATCGCCACCTGGCGCACCGGCACGTCCAGCTGCGTAACCAGTTGCCGCAATTCGGCCAGGCGATCGGCCGGCTGATGCGCCACCAGGGTATTGGTGCGCTCATCGACACCCAGGCTGCCACGAACGGTGAAGGTGCTGTCATCCGCCAGGCTGGTCAGCAACAACTCAACCAGCTCCGCCGCCTTGGCATGATGGATCGGTATCAGTTCACGGCGTAACGGCTGCATCTGCGCATCCGGCACCGGATGGGCATCGAACGGCTGCGGGGCAAACGCTGCCGCAGGGGCCACCAGCAACACATTGCCTTCGTGCCGCTGTGCCAGGCCCTTGCTGCGCAGCACCAGGTCAAGCGCCTGATCCCAGGGCACGTCCTGCAAACGCAAGGTCACGTTGCCCTGCACGTCATCGCTGGCAACCAGATTGATGCCCGCGTAATCGGCCAGCACCTGCAGCACCGAGCGAACCTCTACATCCTGGAAATTCAAAGACAGTGGCTCACCCTGATACGGCGTCGCCCACACCAGCGGGATCGGCAGCAGGGCCGCCAACACCCATTTCATCACGTTCTTCATTCTGGTTCGGGGCCTCCTTGCCCGGGCGCTTTGCCAGGGTGATGAACGCCGTACGCTCATGCCACACCCCCGCCATGAATAACCGTTCTCGCACTTCGACCTGACCTTGATCGACCCGCGCCACCACTCCGTGGTTACGCCCCAAGCGCTCACCCGCCCGCACGCGGTAGAGCCTGCCAGCCGCCATCAGCAGCGCCTCATGGGCCGCCCCTCGCGACAGGCTGCCGACCATTTCCAGCTGTGCCAGTGGCACGCTGCCCAGACCGGAACCGGCCACTCGTATCGCCCCAGGGGCGAAGGGATCGACCCCAGGCACTGGCGTGGCGGCCTTGGCCGGCATAAGCGCAAGCACCTCAGGTGTCGGTACGGGCGCTGAGGCCTGAAACGCATCTACCTGCAGTTGCAGACGCAAAAGCCCGGGCTGCCCCGCGACGGCGGCCAGTTTCATGTCACCGCTGCGCAGCAGGCGTGCCTGGCCCAGCCAGTCACCCAGCCACTGGCGCAAATCCATGTACCGGCCCACCACCTGCACCTGCAACGGCACTTTCCAATAGCCTGCCTGTTGCTCGACTTCCTGCACGTCGAACCGCTCAACCAGCAAGCCATGTGCATGCCCCGAAGCCGCCAGGCGGTCAACCAGCTCACTCATGCCTTCCCCGGCGGCCAGGTGCCAGTGAGCCTCCAGCAACCGCCGTTCGGCAAAAGCCAGAGACGCCCGCAATCGCTGCAGCTCCTCCAGCTTTGCCGCACTGGCTGCTTGCTGCTCGTTCAATGTGGCCTGCCGGGCCGCTTCCTGTGCCTGCTGCTGCAACCCTGCCGGCAGGCGAAGCGCGCAACCCAGGCCGAACACCATCCCGGCCACCAGCACTGGGGCGATGAGCCTGATGCTTCTGGAACGTTCGGCAACCGCCCACCAGGCAAAGACCTGCGCTGCTTTCACGACCAGAACGCCGCAACACGCGTAGCCAGCAGAAACTCATCGCCAGCCGGCATGCTCCTGACACGCTTGAGCGTCAGATCGAGCAGCACACCCGATCGCTCCAGATCGCGCATGAACTGCGCAACCAAGGCGCCAGAGGCAGCCAGCCCAGTCACCTGCAGATGGCCGTTTTCAAAGCTGAGGTCGAGTAGCTGGACCCCGACCGGCAGCGCCCCTTCGATCTCAGCGAACACATTACCCAGCACCCCCTGCTGGGCGCGCAAGCTTTCGAGTGCAGCTGCACGGGCATTGAGTGCATCATGCTGCGCACGCACATCTGCCAGCGGCTGCAGTTGCTCGGCCAGCACCTCAAGGGCGGCCTGGTGCTGGGCATTGACCAGCGCCTGCTGCTGACCGCGCTGTCGGGCCAACTGGTCGACCAGGGTCACGGCACACAGCGCTAGCAGTGCGCCGGCAACCAGCTGGGTGCGAAAGCGGCTGAGCGCCGCCTCGCGCTGCCGTTCCCGCCAAGGCAGCAGGTTAAGCCGTATCATGGGTGCAACCCTCCAAGTGCCAGGGCGCACGCCAGGACCATCGTGCCGTCAACGTGCTCCAACCCTTTCAGGCCAGGCAAGTGCCTGCACGGCGTATTCAGCTGGCGGCCAAGGTTTTGCAACACGCCAGGCTCCACCGATGAGCCACTGGTAATCCACAGGCCCGCCGGCAACTGCGCATCGGCAAGCAGCGCGTGCAGGTGCTCCGGCAACTGCGCCATGCCCTTCAGCCCCTGCATGTTTAGTTCACGACGCTGGTAAGGCCGGCCAGGCTGCCAGTCATAAAGCACTGCGCTGTGCGCTTCGACCCGCAGCAGCGCCGAACCTTCAAGGCAGCCCACGGGCAACATGCGGCACAAGGCAATGTTGTCGACCTCGATGGCCTCCAGTTGCAACCCGGCCGCCTCGACGATGGCATCCAGTGACGCCAAGGCACTTTGCCGACACGCGGCCACCATCAGTTCGGCGCACCCCGGTTGCGTTCCGGATGCCCCCAAGACCTGAAAGTCCAAGGCCAGGTCCTCCAATGGAAATGGAAACAGCCGCTCGGCATCGGCCAGCAATTGCGTCTCCAGTTCAGCCCCGACCTGCTCCATCGGCACATGGCACCGCTTGCAGATCACCTGGCTGGCCGGTAACGCCAACGCTATCCGGTGCTGCCTGAGGCCGCTACGCAGGTAGGCACGGCGCAAGGCAGCCACCACGGCATCGGGCTCTGCGACCCAATCCTTGCCAGCTGCGGATTCAAATGGTTCTTGTGCCGATGCAAGTACCCTGTAGCGCCGACTGCGCCGCTGCAGTTGCACAACACGAACAGCGTCAGGGGCGATTTCCACCCCCACGATTGAACTGGCATCCTTGCCGAAGCGTCCTAGCATCGCGGCTTCCTTGCTGCGTGGTGCAGCGGTCTGTCGCAACCCCGCGTCAACACCAGGCCCGGCCTGCCCATCGAGGCGACGGACAGCCTGGCCGGTAACCCGGAGGGGCGAAAAAATGCTTATAATGCCCAGCGTTTTCTGGTCCGCCGGACCTGCGTGCAACTCACTCCCAACCTGGACACCGAAAAGCCTTGATACGCCTGCTGAAGTTCTTCTGGTGGTCTTCCGTCGCCGTCATTTGCGCGCTCGTACTCGGTGTGAGCGGTGCGTTTCTGTATCTTAGCCCCAGCCTGCCCTCGGTCGAGTCCCTCAGAAGCATCCAGTTGCAGATCCCCCTCAGGGTGTACAGCAGCGACGGCAAGCTGATTGCCGAGTTCGGCGAAATGCGTCGTTCGCCGATCCGCTTCGCAGAAATTCCGCCACAGTTCATTCAGGCGCTTCTGTCAGCCGAGGACGACAATTTCCTCAATCACTATGGTGTCGACCCCAGCAGCCTGATGCGCGCGGCGACCCAGCTGGTGAAAACCGGGCATATCCAGACCGGCGGCAGCACCATCACCATGCAGGTGGCGAAAAACTTCTTCCTCACCAGCGAACGCAGCTTCTCGCGCAAGACCAACGAAATCCTGTTGGCACTGCAGATCGAACGTGAGCTGACCAAGGACGAAATCCTTGAGCTTTACGTGAACAAGATCTACCTGGGCAACCGCGCCTACGGCATCGACGCCGCCGCGCAGGTGTACTACGGCAAATCGATCCGCGACGTGAGCCTGGCGCAGATGGCGATGATCGCCGGCCTGCCCAAGGCACCGTCACGCTTCAACCCGCTGGCCAACCCGGTGCGCGCCAAGGAGCGCCGCGACTGGATCCTCGGCCGCATGTACAAGCTGGGCAAGATCGACCAGGCCAGCTACCAGGCGGCCCTGGCTGAGCCGCTCAATGCCAGCTACCACGTGCCGACGCCTGAGGTGAATGCGCCTTACATCGCCGAAATGGCCCGCGCCGAAATGGTCGGGCGCTACGGCAGCGAGGCCTACACCGAAGGTTTCCGCGTTACCACCACGGTGCCCAGCGACATGCAGGAAATGGCCAACAAGGCCATCCTCAAAGGCCTGTCCGACTACGATGAGCGCCACGGCTACCGCGGCCCCGAAGCACGCTTTCCGGGGCGTACCCAGGCAGCCTGGCTACAGGAACTGGGCAAGCAGCGCACCTTGGGTGGCCTGGAACCGGCCATCGTTACCCATGTCGATAAAACCGGCCTCCAGGTACTGACCCGGGACGGCCAGCAAGCCGAAGTGGCCTGGGACACCATGAAGTGGGCGCGCCCGTTCATCAACAGCAACGCCCAGGGCCGCGCACCACAATCGCCGGCCGACGTGGCACAGGTCGGTGACCTGGTACGCCTGCAGCGCCTGGAAGACGGCAAGCTCAAGTTCAGCCAGGTGCCTGGCGCGCAAAGTGCGCTGGTCACCCTCGACCCTTACAACGGTGCCATTCGTGCGCTGGTTGGCGGCTTCTCGTTCGAGCAGAGCAACTACAACCGCGCCATGCAGGCCAAGCGTCAGCCGGGTTCGAGCTTCAAGCCGTTCATCTACAGCGCCGCACTGGACAGCGGCTACACCGCATCCACTCTGGTCAACGATGCGCCGATCGTGTTCGTCGACGAATCCGTGGACAAAGTATGGCGACCGAAGAACGACACCAACACCTTCCTCGGCCCGATCCGCATGCGCGAAGCCCTGTACAAGTCGCGCAACCTGGTGTCGATTCGCCTGCTGCAGGCCATGGGTGTAGACCGCACCATCGACTACATCGCCAAGTTCGGTTTCAACAAGCAGGACCTGCCGCGCAACCTGTCGCTGGCCTTGGGCACCGCCACCCTGACCCCTATGGAAATCGCCACAGGCTGGAGCACCTTCGCCAACGGCGGCTACAAGATCAGCCCATACCTGATCGAGCGCATCGAAAGCCGCAGCGGCGAAACACTGTTCACCGCCAACCCGGCCCGCGTCCCCCAAGGGGCCCAGGATCAGGCTGGCCTGGCGGCTCCCGAGCAGCCGATCAGCACCGCGGCCATGCCAGGTGAGGCACCTTCTGCCTTCAACCAGGTGGCCGCTGCACCGCAAGCGCCGGCTGTGGCCGAACAGATCATCGACGGGCGCACCACCTATATCCTCACCAGCATGCTGCAAGACGTGATCAAACGCGGTACCGGGCGCCGGGCGCTGGCCCTGGGCCGCACCGATCTGGCAGGCAAGACGGGCACTACCAACGAGTCCAAAGATGCCTGGTTCTCCGGCTACAACGCCGATTATGTGACCACGGTATGGGTCGGTTTCGATCAGCCGGAAACCCTCGGCCGCCGCGAGTACGGTGGCACGGCGGCGCTGCCGATCTGGATGAGCTTCATGGGCGCGGCACTCAAGGACAAGCCGGCGCATGCGCCAGCAGAACCTGAAGGCATCCTCAGCTTGCGCGTCGACCCGGTCAGCGGCCGTGCTGCCTCCCCGAGCACGCCGAATGCCTTCTTCGAGCTGTTCAAGGCCGAAGATTCGCCACCCTCGGTGGACGAACTGGGCAATGGCGCAGCACCGGGCAGCCCGCTGCCGGCCGATGAAGCGGCGCCGATGGATCTGTTTTAAGGCAGGGCGCCTGACTCAGGTTTTGCGTGGGCGCGTGAATCGAGCGCCGCCCGCGCGGCGCATCGCGACGCAAGGCCGCTCCCACATCTGTTGCAACGTGCCGAACCTGCCAAGCCATGGTTGCCCGCCTGGGTGCATGCCTTGAGACAGGCAGGGCGGCATCAATGCCCACCTCCAAATCCAGTCATGCCAGCAAGGCTGACAACCATGGCCTCACAGACATGGCCACGTTGCAACAAATGTGGGAGCGGCCTTGCGTCGCGCGGGCGGCGCTCGGTCTCATAGGCGCCACAAGTACCCTGACGAACACCTGGCAGCCCTGACGCATTCCAACGCCCCAACAAAAAGCCCCGGCTCATGTGAGCCGGGGCTTTTTGTGTCGCGACAGGGGTGGGGTAATCAGCCCTTGAACACGTCATCCACGCTGGTGAGCGGGTAGTGCTTCGGATACGGCAGGGTAGCCACACCGGATTCGATAGCGGCCTTGGCCACAGCGTCGGAAACGACAGTGATCAGGCGTGCGTCCAGCGGCTTCGGAATGATGTACTCACGACCGAACTCCAGGCCTTCGACACCGTAGGCTTCGCACACTTCCTTCGGCACTGGCAGCTTGGCCAGGTCTTTCAGGGCGATGGCCGCGGCGATCTTCATTTCTTCGTTGATACGCTTGGCACGAACGTCCAGAGCACCACGGAAGATGAACGGGAAGCCCAGTACGTTGTTGACCTGGTTCGGGTAGTCGGAACGACCGGTAGCCATGATCACGTCGCTGCGAGTGGCGTGCGCCAGCTCTGGCGAAATTTCCGGGTCCGGGTTCGAGCAGGCGAACACGATCGGGTTGGCAGCCATCGACTTCAGGCCTTCCGGGCTGAGCAGGTTCGGGCCGGACAGGCCTACGAACACGTCCGCACCGTCGAGTGCGTCAGCCAGGGTGCGCTTGTCGGTAGCGTGAGCGAACTGTGCCTTGTACTGGTTCAGGTCGTCACGGCCAGCGTGGATGACACCGCTGCGGTCGATCATGAAGATGTTTTCGACCTTGCCACCCATGCTCACCAGCAGCTTCATGCAGGAGATGGCGGCAGCACCGGCACCCAGGCAGACGATCTTGGCGTCTTCGAGCTTTTTGCCGGCGATTTCCAGGGCGTTGATCATGCCGGCCGCGGTAACGATGGCGGTACCGTGCTGGTCATCGTGGAACACCGGGATGTCGCACTGTTCAATCAGGGTGCGCTCGATTTCGAAGCACTCTGGCGCCTTGATGTCTTCAAGGTTGATGCCACCGAAGGTGATCGAGATGCGGCGGACAGTGTCGATGAACGCTTGTGGGCTTTCCGATTCGACTTCGATGTCGAACACGTCAATACCCGCGAAACGCTTGAACAGAACACCCTTGCCTTCCATGACCGGCTTGGAAGCCAGTGGGCCGAGGTCACCCAGACCGAGGATGGCGGTGCCATCGGAAATCACCGCAACCAGGTTACCTTTACCGGTGTATTTGTAAGCCAGCTCTGGATCACGGCCAATTTCACGCACGGGCTCAGCAACACCTGGGCTGTAGGCCAGGGCGAGATCACGGGCGGTGGCAGTGGGCTTGGAGAGTTCGACGCTCAGTTTCCCCGGACGAGGGTGAGCGTGATATTCGAGAGCGGCGGTTTTCAGGTCTGACATGGTGGGCATTCCGCTATTTACTGTTCTGACGGACCGCCGAGGATACGCAAAGAGCCGGGGAGTCACAAGACTGGTCGGTCACTTGTGTCAAGGCCTTTAGCCTACGACTTTACGCTATAACCCACGGGGGCATACGGCTCACAGTGTGTACAATCCAATAGCGAAATGTCTACATCTTTTAGCCTGAAAAACGCTCCAACATGCTCGGATCGGTCAATGGCAATACCCAGCGTCGCTGCCCAGGCTTGAGGCCGCCCTTGCGGGAACGATCCAGCACCCAGCCACGCGCTTCGACCTGGCGTCCCTTGAGATTATCGAAGAAGCTGGCGGGGAAGTTGCGTTGCAGACGAGTGGGAACCTGTAGCACAACAGCCTCGTCCAGGGTCAACCAGACCCCGCCACGGTTGCGCTCGACACCCTTGATGCGGCCACTGACCACCGCGAAACCCGACTGCCTGACATCGGCTGCAGCCACCACAGGCGAGCGCCGCCACACACCATTGCCGGCCTTGCGCGCTGCTTGCTCGGCAACCTGCTGGCAGCCGCTGAGGCTTACATTGGGGGCAACTGCCACCCGGTAGCCCAAACCCTCGCTGAGCAACCGTGCTTCAATATTGTCCCCACTGATGCCGTAGATATGCGCCAGTGTGCGGCCATACTTGTCTTTTTCCTCAACGCCCGGTACCAGCCCGATGCGCCCGTCACTGGCGTTGACCAATGCTTGGAGGCGCCGCCTGGCAGCCTCGGCATAGGGCTCGCTGGTGCGCCCTTTGCGGCCAATTTCCGGAGCATTGATGCCGATCAGCCGCACGCTGCGGCCATCAACCAGGCGCAAGGTATCGCCATCCACTACCTGGCGCACAACCACTTGCTGCGCCTGCTGCGGCAGCGGGCAGAACGCCAGCGCCGGGAAATGCCAGATGACGCCCATAAAAAAAGCGCCCACAAGGGACGCTTTTTTGTGCAGCAATGCGAAACCCGAGGGGTTCGCCATGCGCATGATTACTTCTTGGCACCGAACATGCCGAAGCGATCGGCGAACTTCTGTACGCGACCACCGGTGTCCAGGACTTTCTGCTTACCGGTGTAGAACGGGTGGCACAGGTTGCAAACGTCGATCGACAGGGTGTTGCCCAGGGTCGAACGGCTTTCGAACTTGTTGCCGCAGCTGCAGGTGACTGCAACTACTTCATAGTTCGGGTGGATACCTTCTTTCATGGTCGCTTCCTCGAGCTGCGTGCCGCCATCCAACACCAATTGTTGAATACCGCACGTAATTAGGCGGCAAATAATACCAGAGCGCTGCGTCAGTGCAAGGTGTCGCTTGCACCGGCCGTCGTCTGCTAGGCTCGCCAGTCTTTGATACGCCCTCCGAGACCTTCCGCGTGCCCGACGTCATCCTGCGCCTTGCCCTGCCCTCCCCGCTGCGTCGCCTGTTCGACTACAAGGCACCCGCGAGCATGGCGCGCCAGGCCTTGACCCCGGGCATGCGCATTCGTGTGCCATTCGGCCGCCGCGAAATGATCGGCGTGCTGGTGGAGGTATGCGCGCAAAGCGAGGTGCCCGCCGACAAGCTCAAGCCGGCCAGCGCCCTGCTCGATCCGGTATCACCGATCCCGCCATCGCTGTTCAAGCTGTGCCTGTGGACCGCCCAGTACTACCAGCACAGCCTGGGCGACACCCTGAGCTGGGCCCTGCCGACATTATTGCGCCAGGGCGAGCCCGCCGAGATGCGCCAGGAGCGCTTCTGGCACGTCGCCCCCGGCGCCCGCCTGGAAGACCCGCGCATCGCCCGCGCGCCGCGCCAGCGCGACGCGCTCAAGACCCTGGCCCAGCACCCACACGGCGTGGCCCACAGCCTGCTGGCCAAGCTCAACCTGAACAAGGACAGCCTCGACCTGCTGTTGGCCAAGGAACTGGTACAAATTGAAGTACGCCGGCACCTGCCGGGGCTACGCCACGAACACTGGCTGGCGCAGCCGGAATTGCCGCTCAACGAGGAGCAACGCGACGCCTTTGATGCTGTGCGCGAAGGCTTTGGGGGCTTTGGCGCGTTCCTGCTGGCGGGCGTTACTGGTAGCGGCAAGACCGAGGTCTACCTGCAGCTGATTCGTGAAACCCTGGAAGCCGGCAAACAGGCGCTGGTGCTGATTCCGGAGATCAACCTCGGCCCACAGACCCTGGCGCGCTTCGAGCAACGCTTCAACGCCCGCATCGCCCTGCTGCATTCGGCAGTGAACGACCGCGAGCGCCTGGACGCCTGGCTGGCTGCCCGGGACGGCGAAGCCGACATCATCATCGGCACCCGCTCGGCATTGTTCACACCGATGAAAAACCCCGGCCTGATCATCATCGACGAGGAGCACGACGGCTCCTATAAACAGCAGGAAGGGCTGCGCTACCACGCCCGCGACCTGGCACTGGTGCGCGCCCACCAGGAAAACATCCCGATCCTGCTCGGCTCTGCCACGCCGTCGCTGGAAACCCTGCACAACGCCCTTACCGGCCGTTACCGCCTGCTGCGCATGAACCAGCGCGCTGGCGGAGCCCGCCCGCCGCGCATGTTGCGCCTGGATGTAAAGAGCCTGCCACTGGACAGCGGCATCAGCGGCCCGTTGCAACAAGCCATCCGCCAGACCCTGGAAGCAGGCCAGCAAGTGCTGGTGTTCCTCAACCGCCGCGGCTTCGCCCCTACCTTGCTGTGCCACGATTGTGGCTGGCTGTCCGAGTGCCCGCGCTGTGATGCACGCATGACCGTGCACCAGCGTTCTGGCGTGCTGCGCTGCCACCACTGCGGCTATGACGAACGCCTGCCGCACCAGTGCCCGCAGTGCAACCACGTGGACCTGCGCCCGGTCGGCGCAGGCACCGAGCGGGCCGAAGAGCGCCTGAAAGTGCTGTTTCCGGACTACCCGATCCTGCGGGTGGACCGCGACAGCACAGCGCGCAAAGACGCCATGCACAACCTGTTCACGACTATTCAGCGGGGCCAGCCGAGCATCCTTGTCGGTACGCAGATGCTTGCCAAGGGTCACCATTTCCCCCGGGTGACCCTGGTGGCCATCCTCGATGCCGATGGCGGGCTGTTCTCGGGTGATTTTCGCGCCAGTGAGCGCATGGCGCAGCTGATCGTGCAGGTGGCCGGCAGGGCCGGGCGGGCCGAAGAGCCAGGCAAGGTCATCATCCAGACCCACCTGGCCGACCACCCGCTGTTGGTGCAGCTTACCGAGCAGGGCTACTTCGCCTTTGCCGAACAGGCCCTGGACGAACGCCGCGCCGCCGGGCTGCCGCCCTACTCCCACCTGGCCCTGCTACGCGCCGAAGCGCACAAGCCGGGGCAGGCCGAAGGCTTTCTCGACGAAGCCTGCGCCGCCGCCGAGCGCCTGGTCGCCGAGCAACACCTGCCGGGCATCGAACTGCTGGGCCCGGTGCCGGCGCCCATGGAGCGCCGCGCCGGGCGCTTCCGCGCGCAACTGTTGATACAGGCCAATACCCGGGCGCCTTTGCATCGACTCATCAGCGCCTGGTTGCTAGTGTTGGAGCAGATGCCCAGCGGGCGCCAGGTACGTTGGTCGCTGGACGTCGACCCGGTCGACCTGTATTGACGTCTGGCGCTGCTTTGCAGCCCCAAAGGTTGGCAACCCGCTCCCGGCAACGGATAATGCCCAGTTTTTCCACCTGCGCATCCAGGCGCTCACCGCGCTTGCGGTCGAAAAGAGATCCCCATGAAAGACACCATTCGCCAGCTGATCCAGCAAGCCCTCACCCAACTCGTCACCGACGGTGTGCTGCCTGAAGGGCTGTCGCCGGCGATCCAGGTGGAAAACGCCCGGGACAAGACCCACGGCGACTTCGCCAGCAACATCGCCATGATGCTGGCCAAGCAGGCAGGCATGAAGCCACGCGACCTGGCCGAAAAACTGATCGCCGCCCTGCCGGCCAGCGCCGACATCAGCAAGGTGGAAATCGCTGGCCCCGGCTTCCTCAACTTCTTCCAGAACACCGACGCCTTGGCCAACCGCCTGGATGCTGCCCTGGCCGATGACCACCTGGGCGTGCGCAAGGCCGGCCCGAGCGAAAAGGTCGTCATCGACATGTCGGCGCCAAACCTGGCCAAAGAGATGCACGTCGGCCACCTACGCTCGACCATCATCGGTGACAGCGTCGCACGCGTGCTGGAATTTTTGGGTGACAACGTCATTCGCCAGAACCACGTCGGCGACTGGGGTACCCAGTTCGGCATGCTGATGGCCTACCTGCAGGAAAACCCGATCACCAGTGACGAGCTGTCAGACCTGGAAAACTTCTACCGGGCGGCGAAGAAACGCTTCGACGAATCGGAAGAGTTCGCCAATCGCGCCCGTGGCCTGGTGGTCAAGCTGCAGGCCGGCGACCCCGAGTGCCTGGCCCTGTGGACACGCTTCAAGGACATTTCGCTGTCGCACTGCCAGAAGACCTACGAGCTGCTCAACGTCAAGCTGACCATGGCCGACGTGATGGGCGAAAGCGCGTACAACGACGACCTGGCCAACGTGGTAGCCGAGCTCAAGGCCAAGGGCCTGTTGGTCGAGGACCAAGGCGCCCAATGCGTGTTCCTCGAGGAATTCAAGAACAGCGAAGGCGAACCACTGCCGGTGATCGTGCAGAAAGCCGACGGCGGCTACCTGTACGCCACCACCGACCTGGCCGCCGTGCGCTACCGCAGCAACGTACTCCACGCTGACCGCGCCCTGTACTTTGTCGACCAGCGCCAGGCCCTGCATTTTAACCAGGTGTTCGAAGTCGCCCGCCGCGCAGGCTTTGTCGGCCACCCGATGCAGATGGAGCACATGGGCTTCGGCACCATGAACGGCGCCGACGGCCGCCCGTTCAAGACCCGCGACGGCGGCACCGTCAAGCTGATCGACCTGCTCACCGAGGCCAAGGAGCGTGCCTACGCGCTGGTCAAGGAAAAGAACCCGAGCCTGGCCGACGAAGATCTGCGCCACATCGGCGAAGTGGTGGGCATTGGCGCAGTGAAGTACGCCGACCTGTCCAAGCACCGCACCAGCGACTACAGCTTCAACTTCGAGCTGATGCTCAACTTCGAAGGCAACACCGCTCCATACCTGCTGTACGCCTACACCCGCGTAGCCGGCGTGTTCCGCAAGCTGGGCAAGGGCTTTGACGAAGTCGACGGCAAGATCGTGCTGCAGGCCCCCCACGAGCAGGACCTGGCTGCGCGCCTGGCCCAGTTTGGCGAAACCCTCAACAGCGTCGCCGAAAAAGGCACGCCGCATGTGCTGTGCAGCTACCTGTACGACCTGGCCGGCCTGTTCTCCAGCTTCTACGAGAACTGCCCGATCCTGGCCGCCGAAACCCCGGAACAACAGCAGAGCCGCCTGCGTCTGGCCGCCCTGACCGGCCGCACCCTCAAACAAGGTCTGGAACTGCTCGGCCTGGAAACCCTGGAGCGCATGTAAGTTGGCTGCCAAGAAAAAACCCGCCCCCAAACGCGGCGCCAGCCGCCAGACGGCGCCGGCCAAACAGCCGATCCCTGGTTGGGTATGGATGGCCGTCGGCCTCACCGTCGGCGCGTTTATCGTGTTCCTGATGAAGCTCGAGCCAGGCGGCGAAGACATCAAGCGCGCCAAGCCCGAGCAACAGAAGGTGGAGAAAGCGGCCGAAGCCAGCAAGCCTGCGCAGGCCACCCCACAGCAGCCCGTGAAGCCGAAGTATGACTTCTACACGCTGCTGCCAGAGTCCGAGGTGATCGTGCCACCGGAGGCCGTGCCCGAGAAGACACCACCGGTACCCGCCCAGCCGGTGACCCCGGTAACGCCGGCAGAAGCTGCGAAGATCGACACCGCGCGCGCGCAGGCGGCATTGCTGGGCCAGACCCCGCCACCGCCCCCGCCGGTGATCAAGCCGGCAGCGACCACCCAGTATTTCCTGCAGGCCGGCTCGTTCCGCAAGCAGGCCGATGCCGACAAGGTCCGCGCGCAGATCATCCTGCTGGGCCAGTCGGTGAAGGTGGAGTCGGGTACGGTCAAGGACGAGACCTGGTACCGCGTACTGGTCGGGCCCTTCAGCAACCGCGAGCAACTGACCGGCGCGCAGAAGCAACTGGCCGGGGCCGGGTTCACCAACCTGCTGCTGCAACAACGGCAGACCCGGCAGTAACCCAGCAACAAAAAAGGCCTTGCCGCTTCGGTGCGACAAGGCCTTTTTCATTACCCGCAAAGCATTTCAACGCAAGGCGTTGCGCTCGGACACCTGGCTGTTCAATGTCCAGAAGTCGTACAGCACCCCCACCAGGAACAAGCCGCCAGTAAAGAAGTAAATGATCGCGGTGATCCATTTGCCCTGGTACAGCCGGTGCAGGCCGAACACCCCAAGGAAGGTCAGCAGAACCCAGGCGATGTTGTAATCGATGCGACCAGACTGGAACCGCAGATCGGCTTCACGGTCCATGGACGGGATCAGAAACAGGTCGATCAGCCAACCGATGCCCAGCAGGCCGAATGTAAAGAACCAGAGGGTTCCGGTAATCGGCTTGCCGTAATAGAACCGATGCGACCCGGTGAAGCCGAAAATCCACAGCAGGTAACCGATGGTCTTGCTATGGGTGTCGTGAAAGGGCGCCCCCTGTTGATAACTGTTCATGCATAGCCCTCGTGGGTTATCCGAAAATTTTCTAAAAAAAAATGTGACTTTCTCGTTGCAGGCCGACGTACGGCACCTGGGCAATCGACCAACGGATCAAAGATTGATCAAAAAGCTGTTATAAAGTTGCGCGCCCAACACATAACTATTCATAAGAGCTTCATCTATGCCGCCTTTGATCAAGACATGGCTGACCCTCTGCCTATTATTGCCCCTGGCCGCCCACGCCACCAATCGTGAGCAACGTCTTCCTAATGGTTTCACCGGCTATACCTCCAATGCCTCGGTGAAACACGCGCCGGTCAAACAGACCTCCCTGCGCACGCGACCAGGCAATGCCGCCAGCAACCGCGGCTTGCCTGTCGCTGCCATGTCGCCGAAGCAGAGCAGCGATGTGCTTAGCCGTGCGGTGAATGTGCTCGGCACCCCTTATGTTTGGGGTGGCAGCAGCCCGAAAAAAGGCTTTGACTGCAGCGGGCTGGTTAAATACGCCTTCAACGATGTCGCTGACGTCGACCTGCCGCGCACCTCCAATGCCATGGCCCAGGGCCACGGCGTCAAGGTAGCCAAGGGTGACCTGAAGCCTGGTGACCTGATCTTCTTCAACATCAAGAGCCGCCGCGTAAACCATGTTGCCATCTACCTGGGCAACGACCGCTTCATCCACGCACCCCGGCGTGGCAAGCGGGTAAGCATCGACAACCTGAGCAAGCCGTACTGGCAGAAGCACTACGTAGTGGCCAAGCGGGTGCTGCCGAAGGAACAGCAGCAGCTGAACCTGGCCAAGCGCTAACAGCGCCCGGCCTCTTCGCGGGCACGCCCGCGAAGAGGCCTGAGCATGCACTATCACCCTCTGATCAGTCCGCTCTCCTTAAGCCCCCGCATCGCCCCTTCCATCGTCCGCATCCCCTGCGACGCCCCGCCCTGCATCACCGAACATAACTGCGCCATTCGCCCCTCCCGAACCAGGTTGCGCACCGCCGGCGTCGCCACCAGCACTTCCCGCGCCGCCACCCGCCCACCGTCCACACGCCGGACCAGCGTCTGCACCACCACGAGGCGTAACGATTCGGCCAGCATTGCCCGCACCAACGGTTTTTCCTCGGCAGCAAATACCTCCACCAATCGGTCAATGCTGCTGGCCGCCGAGCGCGTATGCACGGTCGCCAGCACCAGGTGCCCGGTCTCGGCGGCGCGCAAGGCCAGGCGAACGGATTCCAGGTCCCGTAGCTCACCGATCATGATCACATCAGGGTCCTGGCGCAGCGCACTGCGCAGCCCCTGGGCGAACCCGCCGCTATGGCGGCCAATCTCACGCTGATTGATCAGGCTGCGCTGGCTGCTGTGGATAACTTCGACGGGGTCTTCGAGGGTGATGATATGCAGCGCCCGGTCGCGGTTCAGTTGGTCGAGCAAGGTCGCCAGGGTGCTGGACTTGCCACTGCCCGTAGGCCCACCTACCAGGACCAGGCCATCAGTGCACTGCGCAACAGCTTGATACACATCCCCTAGGTCGAGTTCACCGACCGTGGCGATCCGCCCCGGGATCAACCGGAAGGTAACCGCAGGGCCGTTCAACTGGCGAAACAGGTTCAGCCGAAAACGGCCCAGGGCGGGCAGCTGCAGCGCCAGGTCCAGCTCATCGCCCTCTGCCCATTGCCGCCGTTGGCGTTCAGCCAGCAAGGCCGCCATGCCGTCGGCCAGGTCTGCCGGCACCAACGCCGGCATGTCCAGGCGCTGCAAGTCGCCCTCAAGGCGCAGCATCGGGATCTGACCCGCCGCCAGGTGCAGGTCCGAAGCCCCTGCATCCACAGCACGGGCCAACAGGTCGGTCACATCCATGAGACTCCCCAAAGGCCTTCAAGTAGGTAGAATGCCGCAGACCCTACAGCCGTCGGCATCCGTCCATGTCCACCCTAGCAGACAACCTTTCCGCTATTTCCGCCCGTATTGCCAGCGCTGCCCAGGCTGCCGGGCGCGATCCGGCCAGCGTCCAGTTGCTGGCCGTGAGCAAGACCAAGCCCGCCAGCGCCATTCGCGAAATCCACGCCGCTGGCGTGCGCGATGTCGGGGAAAATTACCTACAAGAAGCGCTGACAAAGCAGCAGGCGCTAAGCGACCTGCCCTTGATCTGGCACTTCATCGGCCCCATTCAGTCGAACAAGACCAAAGCCATCGCCGAGCATTTCGACTGGGTGCATTCCGTGGACCGCCTGAAAATTGCCCAACGCCTGTCCGAGCAGCGCCCTGCCGGCCTGGCGCCACTGAACCTCTGCCTGCAAGTGAACGTGAGCGGCGAAGACAGCAAGTCTGGCTGCGCCCCCGCTGACCTTCCGGCCCTGGCCCAGGCAGTGGCCGGGCTGCCCAACCTGCGCTTGCGTGGGCTGATGGCAATCCCCGAGCCCACCGACGACCGCGCCGCCCAAGAGGCAGCGTTCACCCGCTTGCGCCAGCTGCAGGAAAGCCTGGGCCTTGGCCTGGACACGCTCTCCATGGGCATGAGCCACGACCTTGAAGCGGCTATTGCACAGGGTGCGACCTGGGTACGCATTGGTACCGCCCTGTTCGGCGCCCGCGACTACGGCCAACACTGACTCCATGCTTTACTCACTCTTCCCCACAAGGACCTGACATGAGCAAGACACGTATTGCCTTTATCGGCGCCGGCAACATGGCCGCCAGCCTGATCGGTGGTTTGCGTGCCCAGGGCCTGGACGCCTCGCAGATCCGCGCCAGCGACCCGGGCGTCGAGACCCGCACCCGTATCCAGGCCGAGCACGGCATCGAAACCTTCGAGCACAACGCCCAGGCCATCGACGGCGCTGACGTCATCGTGCTGGCGGTCAAGCCGCAGGTCATGAAAACCGTGTGCCAGGCCCTGCAACCCCACCTGCAGGATGGCCAGCTGATCGTTTCCATCGCCGCCGGCATCACCTGTGCCAGCCTGCAAAGCTGGGTGGGCGCTCGCCCGGTGGTGCGCTGCATGCCCAATACCCCAGCGCTGCTGCGCCAGGGCGTAAGCGGCCTGTACGCCACCGCTGAAGTGTCCGACGCGCAGCGCCAGCAGGCCGAACAGCTGCTGTCGGCCGTCGGCACTGCCCTGTGGCTGGAGCAGGAACAACAACTGGACGCTGTGACCGCTGTATCCGGCAGCGGCCCTGCGTATTTCTTCCTGCTGATTGAGGCCATGACGGCAGCGGGCGAAAAACTCGGCCTGCCACGTGAAACCGCCTCCCAGCTGACCTTGCAGACTGCCCTTGGTGCTGCCCGCATGGCGGTTGCAAGCGATGTCGATGCCGCCGAGCTGCGCCGCCGCGTCACCTCGCCCGCCGGCACTACCGAAGCGGCCATCAAGTCGTTCCAGGCCAGCGGCTTCGAAGCCATCGTCGAGCAGGCACTGCAGGCTGCGGCCACGCGCTCCGCCGAGCTGGCCGAACAACTGGGCAAATAAGGAGCTTTAGATGAATGCACTGTCTGGCGCCGCGATCTTCGTGGTGCAAACCCTGGTCAGCCTCTACCTGGTGATCGTCCTGCTGCGTTTTGTCCTGCAACTGGTCAAAGCCAACTTCTATAACCCGCTGTGCCAGTTCGCTGTGCGTGCCACGCAGCCGCTGCTCAAGCCGATCCGCCGGATCATCCCCAGCATCGGCGGGCTGGACACCTCGTCGCTGTTGCTGGCGATCGTCATCCAGGCGCTGCTGATGGGCTTTGTGCTGATGGTCACCTACGGCACCTTCGGTGACGTCCTGCACCTGCTGATGTGGGCGATCATTGGCATCACCTCGCTGTTCCTGAAAATTTTCTGGGTGGCGATGATTGTCATGGTGATCGTGTCTTGGGTTGCCCCCAACAGTCACAACCCGGCAGCGGAACTGGCCTACCAGATCAGCGAACCGGTGCTGGCACCGTTCCGCCGCATCGTGCCCAACCTGGGCGGCATGGACATCTCGCCGATCTTCGCCTTCCTGGCGATCCAGGTAATCCAGTCGTTCGTCATGCCCCCGCTGGCCGCCTACGCAGGCATGCCACAAGAACTGTGGCGCATGATCTGACCCTGGTTGCTTCCAGCGGCAAGCCTTTGCTTGCCGCTGGGGGTAGCGCTCTTTAGACTTACGCCTCCGTCAAGCGTGAGCAGGGTCGATGTCCACTGTCTTTCCCGAAGATTCCGTCGGTCTGGTAGTACCGCAAACCGCCCGGTTCGATGAACCGCTGGCACTGGCTTGTGGCCGCTCCCTGGCCAGTTACGAGCTGGTCTACGAGACCTATGGCACCCTGAACGCCAGCGCGAGCAACGCCGTGCTCATCTGCCATGCCCTGTCCGGCCACCACCATGCCGCTGGCTATCATGCCGCCACCGACCGCAAACCAGGCTGGTGGGACAGCTGCATTGGCCCTGGCAAACCGATCGACACCAACCGCTTCTTCGTCGTCAGCCTGAACAACCTTGGCGGCTGCAACGGCAGCACCGGCCCCAGCAGCGTCAACCCGGCCACCGGCAAGCCTTATGGCGCCGACTTCCCGGTACTGACCGTAGAGGACTGGGTGCACAGCCAGGTGCGCCTGGGCGAGCGCCTGGGCATCCAGCAATGGGCCGCTGTGGTCGGCGGCAGCCTGGGCGGCATGCAGGCACTGCAATGGACCATCAGCTACCCGGAGCGTGTGCGCCATTGCGTCGACATCGCCTCGGCCCCCAAGCTGTCGGCGCAGAACATCGCCTTCAACGAAGTGGCTCGCCAGGCAATCCTCACCGACCCCGAATTCCACGGCGGTTCGTTCCAGGACCAGGGCGTGATTCCCAAACGCGGCCTGATGCTGGCACGCATGGTCGGCCATATCACCTACCTGTCCGACGACTCGATGGGCGAAAAATTCGGCCGCGAGCTGAAGAGCGACAAGCTCAACTACGACTTCCACAGCGTCGAGTTCCAGGTCGAAAGCTACCTGCGCTACCAGGGCGAGGAGTTTTCCGGCCGTTTCGACGCCAACACCTACCTGCTGATGACCAAGGCGCTGGACTATTTCGACCCGGCCGCAGCCCAAGGCGGCGACCTGGCCGCTACCCTGGCCCACGTCAAAGCGGATTACTGCATCATGTCGTTCACCACCGACTGGCGCTTCTCGCCGGCCCGTTCGCGCGAGATCGTCGACGCCCTGATGGCTGCACGCAAGAACGTCTGCTACCTGGAGATCGACTCGCCTTACGGGCACGATGCCTTCCTGATCCCTACACCTCGCTATATGCAGGGCTTCTCGAACTACATGAACCGCATTGTCATCTGAGGACAGCATGAGAGCCGATCTGGAAATCATCCACGACTGGATCCCCGCCGGCAGCCGGGTACTTGACCTGGGCTGCGGCAGCGGCGAACTGCTGGCCTCGCTGCGTGACCGTAAACAGGTCACCGGCTATGGCCTGGAAATCGACGCCGACAACATCGCCGCCTGCGTGGCCAAAGGCGTCAACGTTATCGAGCAGGACCTGGACAAGGGCCTGGGCAACTTTGCCAGCAACAGCTTCGACGTCGTGATCATGACCCAGGCCCTGCAGGCCGTGGAGTACCCCGACCGCATCCTCGACGAGATGCTGCGCGTGGGCCGCCAGTGCATCATCACCTTCCCCAACTTCGGCCACTGGCGCTGCCGCTGGTACCTGGCGACCAAAGGCCGCATGCCAGTATCGGACTTCATGCCGTATACCTGGTACAACACGCCGAACATCCACTTCTGCACCTTCGCCGACTTCGAAGAACTGGTGCACGAACGCAGGGCCAAGGTACTAGACCGCCTGGCCGTCGATCACTTGCACCGCAACGGGTGGGGTGGCCGGCTATGGCCTAATCTTCTAGGTGAAATCGGCATCTATCGCGTCAGCAGCCCGGCCCTGCAAGAACATCAGCTCGCCGTCTGACGCCCACTGGAGGAATCGCACCATGCGTCGCCTAGCCCTGTTCCTGTTCAGCCTGTGCCTGGCATTGCCGGTACTGGCTGCCGATGCCGCCCGGCCCGAGCGCAAGGAAGTGTTTGGCGACGTGACGGTGCACTACAGCGCATTCACATCAAGCATGCTCACACCCGAGGTGGCCGCAGCCACCGGCCTGGTGCGCAGCAAGAACCAGGGCGTGCTCAACATTGCCGTGCTCAAGGCCGGCAAGCCCGCCCCGGCGCTGGTCAGCGGCACAGTCAAGGACCTGACCGGGCGCAGCAGCCCGCTGTCATTCAAGCAGGTTACCGAACAGGGCGCGGTGTACTACATCGCTCAGTTCAAGATCGAACAGCCAGAAACCGTCACCTTCGACCTGAACATCGAAACCGGCGGCATCAGCAACTCCCTCAGTTTCAATCAGGAAGTTTTCCCAGGCGAATGATGAATTTCCAGCAACTCGTATTGGCCAGCCATAACGCCGGCAAACTCAAGGAACTCCAGGCCATGCTCGGCCAGTCCGTGCAGCTGCGCTCGATTGGTGAGTTCAGCCAGGTCGAGCCCGAAGAAACCGGCCTGTCGTTCGTCGAGAACGCCATCCTCAAGGCACGCAATGCCGCGCGTATTTCCGGCCTGCCCGCCTTGGCCGACGATTCCGGCCTGGCCGTGGACTTCCTCGGTGGGGCGCCGGGCATTTACTCGGCACGCTATGCCGACGGCAAGGGTGACGCGGCGAACAACGCCAAACTGCTCGAGGCCCTGAAAGACGTGCCCGAGGCCGAACGCGGCGCACAGTTCGTCTGCGTCCTGGCGCTGGTGCGCCATGCCGACGACCCGCTGCCGATCCTGTGCGAAGGCCTGTGGCACGGCAGCATCCTGTTCGAGGCCAGCGGTGAGCACGGCTTTGGCTATGACCCGCTGTTCTGGGTACCGGAGCGCAACTGCTCCAGCGCCGACCTGGCCCCTGTGGATAAAAACCAGCTCAGCCACCGCGCCCGTGCCATGGCCCTGCTGCGCCAACGTCTGGGCCTGGCATGATCGCAACGCTGTCTTCACCCGGCGCGGCGGGCTTTACCAGCCTGCCGCCGCTGGCGCTGTACATCCACATACCGTGGTGCGTGCGCAAATGCCCTTATTGCGACTTCAACTCCCACGCTGCCGGGCCTGAACTGCCCGAAGACGCCTACGTCACAGCCCTGCTGGACGACCTGGACCAGGAGCAGGCCGCGGTACAGGGCCGCCCGATCAGCTCGATCTTCTTTGGTGGCGGTACGCCCAGCCTGTTCAGTGCCAACGCCTTGGGCCGGCTGCTACGCGGCGTGGAACAACGCATCCCGTTCGCCCCAGACATCGAAATCACGCTGGAGGCCAACCCGGGCACGTTTGAGCAGGACAAGTTCAAGGCCTACCGGCAAACCGGCATCAACCGCCTGTCCATCGGCGTACAGAGCTTCCAGGCCGCCAAGCTGGAGGCACTGGGGCGCATACACAATGGTGACGAAGCAGTCCGTGCCGCCGGCATGGCGCGTGCCGCGGGCTTCGACAACTTCAACATGGACCTGATGCATGGCCTGCCCGACCAATCACTGGATGACGCACTGGGCGACCTGCGACAGGCCATCGACCTTGGGCCGACGCACCTGTCTTGGTACCAGCTGACCGTGGAGCCGAACACGGTGTTCTGGAACCAGCCGCCAGAGCTGCCCGAAGACGACATCCTCTGGGACATCCAGGAAGCCGGCCAGGCATTGATGGCCAAGCACGGGTTCCGCCAGTACGAAGTCTCGGCCTACGCCCAGGCGAGCCGTGCTGCGCAACACAACCTCAACTACTGGCGTTTCGGCGACTTCATAGGTATTGGTGCCGGTGCCCACGGCAAACTGACCTTCGCCGACGGGCGCATCCTGCGCACCTGGAAAACCCGCCTGCCCAAGGACTACCTTAACCTGGCCAAACCGTTCAAGGCCGGCGAGAAGCTGCTGCCGGTCGACGAGCTGCCGTTCGAATTCCTGATGAACGCCCTGCGGCTTACCGATGGCGTGGAGGCCGAACTGTTCACCCAGCGCACGGGATTGCCGCTGGCACAGCTGCGCGAGGCACGCCGCGCCGCCGAACAAAAGGGCCTTTTACAGGTCGAACCGGATCGACTGGCAGCCACGCCAAGGGGCCAGTTGTTTCTCAATGACCTGCTGCAGTATTTCTTGACCTAAGGATGACCCATGGATCTGGTACTTGATCTGCTCGCGACGGTTTCCCGCTGGAGCCGCAGCAACCTGTCGGAGATTTCACTGGCCTTGGTAGGCTGCCTGCTGGTGCTGTTCGGCACCGATGTCAAAGCCTGGGCCGAGCAACGCCTGGGTGGGCTGGCGGGCGCACTGCGGGTGCCGTTCATGGCGCTGATGGTGGTGGTCGGCAGCGGTGCAGCGCTAATCTATGCCACGCCGTGGGTAGTGAAGGGGTTGGGCCAGTTCAACAACTACGCGCTGGCGCCGGTGTTGCTGGTGGTGCTGGTCTTGATTGGCGTGGTGGCTGATCGCAGGGGTTGATTCCACCTACAAAGGCCCTTGCAAGGGCCACTGCCTTGCTCAAAATCTGACGGTTGCGTAATTTCTGTGGGGATGTTTGAGGTGAAGTCTCAGAGCCAAGGATACTCAGTCCTGGCGCTCACAAAAAAACCGCCTTTCTCAAGGCGGTTTTTTTCGCCTGCATTTCTGCAAGCACCAGCACATCGAAGGGCCAGATCAGCCGATCAATCCGCCTTCTCGAACTTCAAATCCCACACCCCATGCCCCAGCCGCTCACCGCGGCGCTCGAATTTGGTGATCGGGCGCTCTTCCGGGCGTGGCACGTAGGTGCCGTCAGCCGCACGGTTGCGGTAGCCCGGGGCGGCGCTCATCACTTCCAGCATGTACTCGGCATACGGTTCCCAGTCGGTGGCCATGTGGAACACGCCACCAGGCTTGAGTTTGCGACGGACCAGCTCGGCAAACTCAAGCTGTACGATGCGGCGCTTGTGGTGGCGCGCCTTGTGCCAAGGGTCGGGGAAGAACAGCATCAGGCGGTCGAGGCTGTTGTCCGCCACACAGCGGTTCAGCACTTCGATGGCATCGCAGTCGTACACACGCAGGTTCTTAAGCCCCTGGGTCAGTACGCCGTTGAGCAGCGCGCCAACACCCGGGCGGTGCACTTCCACACCGATGAAGTCCTGCTCAGGTGCGGCAGCAGCCATTTCCAGCAAGGAATGGCCCATGCCGAAGCCGATCTCCAGGGTGCGCGGCGCCGACCGGCCGAATACCTGGTCATAGTCCACCGGGCTGTCGGCCAGCGGCAGGATGTACAGCGGGCCGCCCTGATCCAGGCCGCGTTGCTGGCCTTCGGTCATGCGCCCGGCGCGCATCACGAAGCTCTTGATGCGGCGGTGTGGGCGGGCTTCGCCGTCGGGAGTGATCGGCGTATCGTGCGATTCAGTCATCAGGAGCTCTTACTTGATCAGACCATCCAGCGGCGAAGAGGCGCTGGCATAGAGTTTCTTCGGCATACGGCCGGCCAGGTAGGCCATACGACCGGCGACAATGGCGTGCTTCATGGCTTCGGCCATCAGCACCGGCTGCTGGGCGTGGGCGATGGCCGAGTTCATCAGCACCGCCTCGCAACCCATTTCCATGGCGATGGTGGCGTCGGAAGCAGTACCCACGCCGGCATCGACCAGCACCGGCACCTTGGACTCTTCCAGAATGATCTGCAGGTTGTAGGGGTTGCAGATACCCAGGCCAGTGCCAATCAGGCCAGCCAGCGGCATGACCGCGATGCAGCCGGCTTCAGCCAGCTGGCGGGCGATGATCGGGTCGTCGCTGGTGTACACCATCACGTCGAAACCTTCCTTGACCAGCACTTCGGCGGCCTTGAGGGTTTCGATCACATTGGGGAACAGGGTTTTCTGGTCGGCCAGCACTTCCAGCTTTACCAGCGTCCGGGACTCGTGCGATTTGCGCCCGTCGAGCAGTTCGCGGGCCAGACGGCAGGTACGTACCGCTTCTACCGCGTCAAAGCAGCCTGCAGTGTTCGGCAGGATGGTGTACTTGTCGGGCGACAGTACGTCGAGCAGGTTCGGCTCGCCCGCATTCTGACCAAGGTTGGTGCGGCGCACGGCGACGGTGACGATTTCGGCACCCGAGGCCTCGGTGGCCAGGCGGGTTTCTTCCATGTCACGGTACTTGCCGGTACCGACCAGCAGGCGCGACTGAAAAGTGCGCCCGGCCAGGGTGAAGGGCTTGTCGCTACGAACGTTGCTCATCGTTGTTCCTCGGGAAAAGGTTGCTGGGCTTGCTTGTAAACCGCCGGGCTGCTGTCAGCCGCCACCGATGGCGTGGACCACTTCGACCTGGTCGCCGTCGTTCAGCAGCGTGCTGTCGTGCTGGCTACGCGGCACGATATCCAGGTTCAGTTCCACTGCCACACGGCGCCCGGCCAGCTCCAGGCGCGTCAGCAGGGCTGCAACGCTTTCGCCAGCAGGCAGTTCGTAAGGTTCACCGTTCAGTTGAATGCGCATGCGCACGGCCACCATTGTTCTTTGGGGCCCGCATTCTAGCGCCGAACCGGCCTGCAACCCAAGGCCGGTGCACGCCATTAGTCGCGATTGTGGACCACTCGGTCAGCCCAGTCGCCAAGCTGCCAGGCCCAGGCACAGCCAGCCGGCCAGGAAGCACAGGCCGCCAATCGGGGTGATCATGCCCAGCTTGCCCACCCCGCTGAGGGTCAGCAGGTACAGGCTGCCGGAAAACAGCACTATCCCTAGCGCAAACAGGCCGCCAGCCCAGCCAACCAGGCGCCCGGGCAGGTGCGCCGATAGCACGGCGACACCGAAGATCGCCAGGGCATGCACCAGCTGGTAGGTCACGCCAGTGTGGAAGATCGCCAGGTAGTCTGCCGTCAGCCGGCTTTTCAGGCCATGGGCGGCGAAGGCACCCAGGGCGACCCCGGTAAAGCCGAAAAAGGCGGCAAGCATCAGGAAGCTGCGAAGCATGGGACGACTCCTTGTATCGGGTCTGTATAATGGCCCCTTCCACCCGTACGGCCAAGCCATCGCCATGCTGCCAACCTTTATCCGTCGCCTCTTCCGCGCCCTGCTCTGGTTCGCTGCCGGCAGCGTCGTGCTGGTACTGGTGTTCCGCTGGGTGCCACCGCCCGGCACGGCGCTGATGGTCGAGCGAAAGGTCCAGTCCTGGGTTAATGGCGAGCCGATCGACCTGCAGCGCGACTGGGAGCCGTGGGAGAACATCTCCGATGAGCTCAAGGTCGCGGTCATTGCTGGCGAGGACCAAAAATTCGCCACTCACTGGGGGTTCGACATCCCGGCCATCCAGGCGGCGCTGGCCTACAACGAGCGTGGCGGCAATGTGCGCGGGGCCAGCACCCTGACCCAGCAAGTGGCCAAGAACCTGTTCCTGTGGTCCGGGCGCAGTTGGTTCCGTAAAGGGCTAGAGGCCTGGTTCACCGCGCTGATTGAGCTGTTCTGGTCGAAAGAGCGCATTCTCGAGGTTTACCTGAACAGTGCCGAATGGGGCAAGGGCGTGTTTGGTGCGCAGGCGGCGGCGCGCTATCACTTTGGTGTCGATGCCAGCCGACTCAGCCGCCAGCAGGCCGCACAACTGGCTGCGGTGCTGCCAAGCCCGATCAAGTGGAGTGCCAGCAGGCCAAGTACCTACGTGGCCAGCCGGGCTGGCTGGATTCGCCGGCAAATGAGCCAGTTGGGCGGGCCCGGTTACCTGATGCAGCTGGATACATCGCGCAAGCCTTGAGTTTTGCGGTGATGCGCAAATCGAGCGCCGCCCGCGCGGCGCTCGATCTCACGGGCGTCACAACATTCACGCCGAGCACAAAAAAGCCGCTCGCCCCATCGGGGCCAGCGGCTTTCTCTACAACCAAGGCTCGATCAGGCTGCGATCAGTGCCTTGACCTTGTTCATCGCATTCTTCTCCAGCTGGCGAATCCGCTCAGCCGATACGCTGTACTTGTCGGCCAGCTCATGCAACGTGGCCTTCTCTTCCGCCAGCCAGCGCTGGTAGAGAATATCGCGGCTACGTTCGTCCAGACCTTGCAGTGCCTCGTGCAGGTTGCTGGTGGAGTTGTCGCTCCAATCGGCATCTTCCAACTGCACCGCCGGGTCGTAACGGTGGTCTTCCAGGTAATGCGCAGGCGACTGGAAGGCGCTGTCGTCGTCAGCTTCTGCTGCCGGGTCGAAGGCCATGTCCTGGCCACTGAGGCGGCTTTCCATCTCGCGCACTTCACGCGGCTCGACACCAAGGCTTTCTGCCACGCGATGCACTTCGTCGTTGTTCAGCCAGGCAAGACGCTTCTTCTGGCTGCGCAGGTTGAAGAACAGCTTGCGCTGGGCCTTGGTGGTGGCCACCTTGACGATGCGCCAGTTGCGCAGGATGAACTCGTGGATTTCTGCCTTGATCCAGTGCACGGCGAACGACACCAGGCGCACGCCCATCTCCGGGTTGAAGCGCTTGACGGCTTTCATCAGGCCGACGTTGCCTTCCTGGATCAGGTCGGCCTGGGCCAGCCCGTAGCCTGCATAGCTACGGGCGATGTGTACGACGAAACGCAGGTGGGCCATCACCATTTGACGAGCGGCCTCGACATCCTGCTCATAATAGAGACGCTCGCCCAGATCACGCTCCTGCTCGACCGTCAGCAGCGGAATGCTGTTGACCGTGTGCACATAGGCTTCCAGGTTTGCACCGGGTACCAGGGCATAGGCAGGTTGCAACGATGTGGTCATTCAAGAACCTCCGACTTACTAAACTCGCGCCTTGTGGGCACTGCCAACATTGACCTGGAACGACGGTACAAGTTCCGTAGTGAAGAAAATGTCAATGCTGGCACGTAAAAACTATCGCGGCGCCAGCTCGTTCAAGTGGCGGGCGACGGCAATCCATGCACCGATATACCCCAACAACACCGCTCCGATCAAGAGCGACAGACCATCGGACGCCGGCACCCCACCCAGGGCGAAGTCACTGCCGTACAGCCCGGAAAGCCCTACCACCGCGTCGTTGAGCCAGTTCAGGCCAAACGCCAGGATACCCCAAGCCAGCAGGCCCGCACCCAGGCCATACAGGGCGCCCATGTACAGGAAAGGCCGGCGCACGTAGGCGTCAGTGCCGCCTACCAACTTGATCACTTCAATTTCCACACGGCGGTTTTCAATGTGTAGACGAATTGTGTTACCGATTACTAACAGAAGCGCAGAAATCAGCATCACGGCCAGGCCGAAGACAAAGCGGTCACCCAGTTTGAGGATTGCCGCCAGGCGCTCGACCCACACCAGGTCCAGTTGCGCCACTTCCACCCGCGACAGCTCCGACAGGCGCTGACGCAAGGCGTCCAGGGCCGGCTTGTCGACCTCGGTCGGGGTCACTACCACCACCCCTGGTAGCGGGTTGTCGGGCAGTTCGCGCAGGGCCTCGCCCAGACCGGACTGCTGCTGGAATTCTTCCAGTGCCTGCTCGCGACTGACGAATTGCGCGTCCGCCACACCCGGCATGCCCTTGATCTCGTCGCGCAGCGCTTCGCCATCGCGGCTGCCAGCATCGAGCTTGAGGTACAGCGATATTTGCGCAGCGCGCTGCCACGAACCGCCAAGCTGCTCGACGTTCTTCAGCAGCAACGACAGGCCCATGGGCATGCTCAGCGCCACCGCCATCACCAGGCAGGTGAAAAAGCTGCCGATCGGCTGCTTGCCCAGGCGGCGCAGGCTGTCGGCCATGCTGGCACGGTGGCTTTCCAGCCAGGCATGCAGCAGCGTACGGAAATCCGGGCCGTCATCGTCTTCGCCGCGCTTTTTCTTCGTCGGCTGCGGGTCGGCAGGCTTTGGCGCAACCCGCTCGGAAACCTTCGGCGTACGTGTAGTGCTCATTGCCCGGCCTCCCCATCGCCGATCAAGCGGCCGCGCTGCAAGGTCAGCATGCGGTGGCGCATGCGCGCAATCAGTGCCAGGTCGTGGCTGGCGATCAATACCGTGGTCCCCAGGCGGTTGATGTCCTCGAACACACCCATGATCTCTGCTGCCAGGCGCGGGTCGAGGTTACCGGTGGGTTCGTCGGCCAGCAGCAGGGCCGGCTGGTGAACGATGGCGCGGGCGATACCCACCCGCTGCTGCTGCCCGGTAGACAGGTCGGCCGGGAACAGCTCGCCCTTGTCGGCCAGCGAGACACGCTCCAGGGCCGAGTCCACACGTTTGGCGATCTCGGCCTTGGACAGGCCAAGAATCTGCAGGGGCAAGGCGATGTTGTTGAACACAGTGCGGTCGAACAACAATTGGTGGTTCTGGAACACCACGCCGATCTGCCGACGCAGGAACGGGATCTGCGCATTGCTGATCTGGCCCAGGTCCTGCCCTGCCAGCATGAGCTTGCCGCTGGTCGGGCGCTCCATGGCCAGCAACAGACGCAGCAAGGTGCTCTTGCCAGCGCCCGAGTGGCCGGTGACGAACAGGAATTCGCCCCGGCGCGCCCGGAAACTCAGCTCATGCAAACCCACATGACCGTTGGGATAGCGCTTGGCAACCTGTTCGAATCGGATCATGGTCAGTCTCGCTCGGCGAACAGAGCCTTCACGAACGGCTCGGCTTCGAAGGTGCGCAGGTCATCGATACCTTCACCGACACCGATGAAGCGAATCGGGATGTTGAACTGCTTGGCCAGGGCGAAGATCACCCCGCCTTTGGCAGTGCCGTCCAGCTTGGTCAGGGCCAGACCGGTCAGTTCGACGCTCTGGTTGAAGTACTTGGCCTGGCTGATGGCGTTCTGGCCGGTGCCGGCATCGAGTACCAGCAACACCTCGTGCGGTGCGTCGGCGTCCAGCTTGCCAATGACCCGGCGGACCTTTTTCAGCTCCTCCATCAGGTTGTCTTTGGTGTGCAGGCGGCCGGCAGTGTCGGCGATCAGCACGTCGGCGCCACGGGCCTTGGCGGCCTGCACTGCGTCGAAGATCACCGACGCAGAGTCGGCGCCGGTATGCTGGGCAATCACCGGAATCTGATTACGCTCGCCCCACACCTGCAACTGCTCGACCGCCGCAGCACGGAAGGTATCACCGGCAGCCAGCATCACTTTCTTGCCTTCGAGCTGCAGTTTTTTCGCCAGTTTGCCGATGGTGGTGGTCTTGCCGGCGCCGTTCACGCCGACCACCAGGATCACATAGGGTTTGTTCTGCGCCTGCACTTTCAGCGGCTGCTCGACCGGGCGCAGCAGCGCGGCCAGTTCTTCCTGCAGCGACTTGTACAGCGCGTCGGCGTCGGCCAGCTGCTTGCGTGCGACCTTCTGGGTCAGGTTCTGGACGATGGCCGAGGTGGCTTCTACACCGACGTCGGCGGTCAGCAGGCGCGTCTCGATTTCGTCGAGCAGGTCATCGTCGATGACCTTCTTGCCGAGGAACAGGCTGGCCATGCCTTCGCCGATGCTGGCGCTGGTCTTGGACAAGCCCTGCTTGAGGCGGGCAAAGAAGCCGGGTTTGGCTTGTTCGGCAACGGTTGCGGCAGCGACAGGCTCGGGCTCTGCCTGCACGGGCTCTGCTACCGGACGCTCGGGAATCGCTGGCGGGGCCTTAGGCTCCAGGTCAGGGACGAGCGCGACGGGCTCCTCGGCAACGGGCAGGACCAGGTTGCTGACCGGGGGTTCGACAGCCTGAAGGGCCGGGGCTGCAACTGGCGCAGGGGTTTCGAGCTGCGGGGCCGCAGGTTCCGCATTCGCGGGCACGCCCGCTCCCACAGGGGCGGGGGCCGGCTCAGGAGCTGGGGTAACCACCGGGGCAGGTGCTGGCTCAGGGACCGGTGCAACCACCGGGGCAGGTACTGGCTCAGGAACCGGGGCAGGTACTGGCTCAGGAACCGGGGCAGCCACCGGGGCAGGTGCTGGCTCAGCAGCCCGAGGGGCCTCAGTTGCAGTTGCGGGTGCTTCAGCAACCACCGGCTCGACCGGAGCAGCTTCAGGGTGCTCGACGGCAGACGGCGGCGCTACAGGCTCTGCAGCCTGGGATTCAGGGACTTGTGGCTGTTCGGCGACAGGTTGCTGCGGCTTCTTGCGAAACCAGCTGAACAGGCCTTTCTTCTCGCCAGCCTCGGCCGGCGCTTTTTTGTCGTCGTTGGAACCAAACATGGAGGACGGCTATCTCAGGGTAGCGATGAGCCAGCAATGGCACATCGGGAATTCTCTCTACGCAGAACAGACTATCTTGAAGCCGGCTGGTTCATGCGCAACGTTTTGTCGTAGTGTCCTGTGGGCCAGAACGGCGACAGGCATGGTCGCCAGGCAACCGGATCAGTATCCTAGCACCTCCTGGCCCGTCGACGCTAAACCCAGCGGGCCGCCGAACAGGTTAAACACCTTATGAATGCTCTAGCCCGCCGCGCCGCTGGCCTGTTGCTCGGCACGCTGTGCCTGCCACTGGCCGCCTTCGCCGCCGATGTGCAGCCCACCCACGAATTCATCCTCGACAATGGCCTGAAGGTGGTCGTGCGCGAAGACCATCGCGCGCCGGTGGTGGTCTCGCAGATCTGGTACAAGGTCGGCTCCAGCTACGAAACCCCCGGCCAGACCGGCTTGTCTCATGCGCTGGAACACATGATGTTCAAGGGCAGCGCCAAGGTCGGCCCCGGCGAAGCTTCACGCATCCTGCGTGACCTGGGCGCCGAAGAAAACGCCTTTACCAGCGACGACTACACCGCCTATTACCAAGTACTGGCCCGTGACCGCTTGCCGGTCGCCCTGGAGCTGGAGGCCGACCGCTTGGCCAGCTTGCGCCTGCCGGCCGACGAATTCAGCCGCGAAATCGAGGTGATCAAGGAAGAGCGCCGCCTGCGCACCGACGATCAGCCCAATTCCAAGGCGTTCGAGCTGTTCCGCGCCATGGCCTATCCGGCCAGCGGCTACCACACGCCGACCATCGGCTGGATGGCCGACCTGGAGCGCATGAAGGTCGAAGAGCTGCGCCACTGGTACGAATCCTGGTACGCCCCCAACAATGCCACTCTGGTGGTGGTCGGCGATGTCACCGCCGACGAGGTCAAGGGCCTGGCGCAGAAGTACTTCGGCAGCATTCCCAAGCGTGCCGTACCGCCAGCCAAACTGCCCCTGGAGCTGGCCGAACCTGGCCAGCGCCAGCTGACCCTGCACGTACGCACCCAACTGCCCAGCCTGATCTATGGCTTCAACGTGCCCGGCCTGCCCACCGCCAAAGATCCGCGCACCGTGCATGCCCTGCGCCTGATCTCGGCACTGCTCGACGGCGGTTACAGCGCGCGCATGCCGGCACGCCTGGAGCGTGGCCAGGAGCTGGTCGCCGGCGCCTCGTCCAGCTACAACGCCTTCACCCGCGGCGACAGCCTGTTCCTGATCTCGGCCACGCCGAATGTGCAGAAGCAGAAAACCCTCGACGATGTGGAAAGAGGCATCTGGCAATTGCTTGAAGAACTCAAGACCACCCCGCCCAGCGCCGAAGAGCTCGAACGCGTGCGCGCTCAAGTCATTGCGGGCCTGGTCTACGACCGTGACTCCATCAGCAGCCAGGCCACCACCATCGGCCAGCTGGAAACCGTCGGCCTGTCCTGGAAACTGATCGACAGCGAGCTGGACGAGCTCAAGCAAGTCACCCCGCAGGACATCCAGAACGCCGCGCGCACCTATTTCACCCGTGAACGCCTGAGCGTTGCCCATGTACTGCCCGAGGAGTCCGCTCATGAGTGATCGTCGCGCACCACGCCCAACCCTGCTGGCCACCGGCATCCGCGCCCTGGCGCTGGCGGCAGTGCTGGCCGCACCGGCCATGGCCGACAACTCCGCCAAGGCTGACAACAGCGCCGCCCGGCCGGCCAACACGTTGCAGTCGCTGGCCGAGCTGGATGGCAAGGCCCCCAGCCGGCGCCAGCTGAACATTCAGCACTGGAGCACCGCTGAGGGTGCCCGGGTGCTGTTCGTCGAAGCCCGCGAACTGCCGATGTTCGACCTGCGCGTCACCTTCGCCGCCGGCAGCAGCCAGGACGGTGGAACACCCGGCGTGGCGGCGCTGACCAACGCCATGCTCAACGAGGGTGTGGCCGGTAAGGACGTAACCGCCATCGCCAAAGGTTTTGAAGGCCTGGGCGCAGACTTTGGCAACGGCTCCTACCGCGACATGGCTGTGGCGTCGCTGCGCAGCCTCAGCGCCAAGGACAAACGTGAGCCTGCGCTCAAACTGTTCACCGAAGTGGCAGGCAAGCCGACCTTCCCCGAGGACGCCCTCAAGCGCATCAAGAACCAGATGCTGGCCGGCTTTGAATACGAAAAGCAGAACCCCGGCAAGATCGCGGGCAAGGCCCTGTTCGGCAACCTTTATGGTGACCACCCCTACGCCCACCCAAGCGATGGCACCGCAGAAACCATCAACGGCATTACCCTGGAACAATTGCGTGCCTTCCACGCCAAGGCTTATACCGGTGGCAACGCGGTGATCGCACTGGTCGGCGACCTCAGCCGGGCCGAGGCCGAAGCCATCGCTGCCCAGGTTTCGGCAGGCCTGCCCAAGGGCCCGGCGCTTGCCGCGCCGGCCCAGCCCAGCGAAGCCAAGGCTGGCCTGACCCACATCGACTTCCCGTCCAAACAGACCCACCTGATGCTGGCAGAACTGGGTATCGACCGCCAAGACCCGGATTGGCCAGCCTTGTCGCTGGGCAACCAGATCCTCGGCGGTGGTGCCTTCGGTACCCGGCTGATGAGCGAAGTGCGTGAAAAGCGTGGCCTGACCTACGGCGTGTACTCGGTGTTCAGCCCCATGCAGGTGCGTGGCCCGTTCATGATCAACCTGCAGACCCGTGCCGAGCTCAGTGAAGGCACGCTCAAGCTGGTGCAGGGCATACTTGCCGACTACCTCTCGACAGGCCCCACCCAGCAAGAGCTTGACGATGCCAAGCGCGAACTGGCCGGCAGCTTCCCGCTGTCCAATGCCAGCAACGCCAGCATCGTCGGCCAATTGGGTGCAATCGGTTTCTACAATCTGCCGCTGACCTGGCTGGAAGACTTCATGCAGCAGTCCCAGGCCCTCACCGTCGAGCAGGTCAAGGCAGCCATGAACAAACACCTGTCAGCCGATAAACTGGTGATCGTCACCGTGGGCCCGAAAGTGCCACAGAAACCCCTGCCAGCACCTACTGAAAAGCCCTCCGAGCAAGCGCTCGGGGTACCGGAGCACTAATGCCAAGATCCACCCCTCCCGCCCGCCCGCAATCGGGCCAAAGCAAGGGCCAGGGCCACCTGCGCATCATCGCCGGCGAGTGGCGTAGCCGCCGCCTGGCGGTACCGGAAGGTGAAGGCCTGCGGCCAACGCCAGACCGCGTGCGCGAAACCTTGTTCAACTGGCTGGCGCCGCACATCGAGGGTGCCCGCATACTGGATGCCTTCACCGGCAGCGGTGCTCTGGTGCTCGAAGCCCTGTCTCGCGGCGCCAAGGATGCCGTGGCACTGGACAGCAACCCCGCGGCGATCGGCAACCTGAAGAACAACCTCGAGATCCTTCGTTGCCCGCGCGGGCAAATTCTGCAAACCGATGCCCTGCGCTACCTGCAAGGCCCGGCCAAGCAGCAGTTCGACGTGGTGTTCCTCGACCCGCCGTTCCACAAGGACCTGCTGGCCAACACCTGCAACCTGCTGGAGCAGAACCAGTGGCTGGGCGAACAGGCGCTGATCTACACCGAAAGCGAAGCGGCGCCGTCAACACTGCCGATGCCCGGCAACTGGCGCCTGCACCGCGAGAAGAAAACCGGCCAGGTGCATTACGCGCTCTGGCAGCGAGGATGACCCGGTAAACCGGGTTTGGCTTACTTAGTTACCGCATTCCCGCCGCCTGCGTGGCTGAAGCTGCTCCTTTGTTTCTTGAAGGAGCACTTCAACCATGACCGAACACCCCTCCCCGCCCACACCGGCTAGCCGGGTAAGTGCTTTTACCCTCGCCAATGGCCTGCGCGTCTGTCTGCGTGAAGACCACCGCGCACCTCTGGTCAGCGTGCAGCTTTGGTATCACGTGGGTTCCAGCTACGAGCCCGAAGGCCATACCGGCCTTTCGCATGCCCTTGAACATTTGTTGTTCGAAGGCAGCAGCAAACTGGCTGGCGGCCAATACTCCGCCCTCATGACCCAGTTGGGTGGTGAGGCAAATGCATTCACCCTCACGGATGCCACGGCCTTCCCGCTGACGTTGCCAGCCAGCCGCCTGGAGATCGCCCTGGAAGCCATGGCCGATATCATGGCCAGTGCCACCCTCAGCGATGCACCCTTTGCCCGCGAACTGGCGGTTGTCATGGCCGAACGACGCGAGGATGTCGATAACAACCCGTGGGCATTGGCTCTGGAGCATCATCTGCTGCTGGCCTATGGCAACAGCGGCTATGGTACGCCTGTGATCGGCCACAAGACCGACCTTGGCCACATGACGCCTGCGGCGGCACGCACCTGGTACCAGACCTGGTATCACCCCAACAACGCGACGCTTGCAGTGGCCGGCGCCATTACCCTGGCGCAACTGCAAACGCTGGTAACGCGACATTTTGCAGCGATCCCCGCGCATCGCCTGCCAGCCCGGCAAATACCTGCAGAGCCCTCCTCGCTGGCTCGGCGCGTCCAAACCCTACGCCAGCAAGGCCTGCGCACGGGTGTGATCATCAGTTTCAACCTACCCAGTCAATGCACCGCCCAGTCTGAGTCACAAGCATATGCACTGCGCCTGCTACCCCAGATTCTTGCCCAAGGCCAAGCCAGCATCCTCCAGCGCCTGCTGGTGCACGATGAACCGCTACTGCAAGGTGTTGGGGCGAAGTACGAGCCCTGGCAGCGTGGGGACAGCCTGCTCATCATTTACGCGTTCTGCAGCCCGCAAGTGGCACCCGAGGCGGCGGCAGAACGGCTGCTGATGGAGATCGAAGCGTTCCGCCAGTCAGCGCCCGGCAAAGAAGACCTCCAGCGCGCCAAGGCACGGCTTCTGGCCGGGCAATTATTCGACAGGGACGATATCAGTCACCAGGCAGATGCCATCGGCAAGCAGGCCGCCTGTGGCCTGGACCCTGTTGCACTGGAGGATGAACGGCAAGCCATCGAAGCCGTGACAGCCGAGCAGGTAGGCCTGGCTGCCTATGACTTCCTGACCGAATCCCGGACCACCATTACCTTTACGTACCAGAAGGCAAGCGCTGATGAATGACTTGAGCTCAAACCCACAGCGTCCTGCTGCGATCAGTCCAGTTCATGGTGGCCTGGTTTCGGCCCAGGGGGTTGATCTTGACCGCTTGGAACCCATTGATACGCAGGTGCAAGCGTGGACCACAGATAACGGCACAGGTGTGAAATTCGTCGAAGCCCGAGGGCTGCCAATTGTCGATATCGTGCTGCGATTCAAGGCCGGCACGACTCAGGACACCGCACTCCCCGGCCTGGCATCCCTGGTGTTGTACATGCTCGACGAAGGCAGCCAGCTGCACACCGCCACCCAGCAAGCAGAGCAACTGGAGCGCCTGGGGGCTGTTTTGGAGAAGCAGATACGCCTGGAGCACGCGACCCTGAGCCTGCGAAGCCTGAGCACCCATGCGCTGTTCGACCCGGCGCTGGCGCTTTTCACTGACCTCGTCGCACGCCCTGCCTTCACCGCCGACGCGTTAGCCAAGATAAAATGCCAACTGCTGCGGCACAATGCATCTCGTGAGCAATACCCCCGCCTTAGGGCGCGCAGCGAAGCCTTTCGTCATTTGTTCAGTGGGCATCAATATGGCAACCCGCTGGGGAGCACCCAGCAAGGGATAGACCAGACTACGCCTGAGGATCTGAAGCGCTTCCACCAACGTGCCTACTGCGCAAGCAACCTGGACATCGTGATAGTGGGTGACGTTTCTGTTGCACAGGCCCAGGCCATTGCACAACGGATCAGTCAGGCCCTACCCCAAGGCTGGTCCGCAATCGAGCTGCCGACGGCTGCCCCGGCAGCCGGCACCACGCTCAACGTCGAACAGCCTGGCGCGAGCAGTGCCGTCCTGATTGCGTTACCCATGGGCGTACCCGCCAATCATCCGGAATATCAGGCCATGGTGCTGGCCAACGAGGTGCTAGGGTCGGGAATCGCATCCCGCTTGATGAATGAACTGCGGCACCGCCGCGGGTTGACGTATGGCATCCATACCCGGGTAAATGCATTGAGCGCGGGTGGCCTGTTCAGCGCCGAATGGGACATCACGCCCGCGTATGTCGAAGGCTCTCAAGAACTGGTGGTGACATTGCTGCGCGAGTTCATCGACCAAGGGCCAACCCAGGCCGAGCTGCAAGTGGCGCGTAAACAGCTGGCAGGGCAACTGCTGCGCGATGTGGCACAGAACAAGCACCTGGCAGCCTTGCTCACGCAGATCACCTATCAACGCCAGCCCGCCGATTATCTCGCCACCCGCATCGAGCGCCTCGCCAGGCTGACACCAGAAGACGTCCGCGCCGTCATGCAGCGTCGGCTGGATCTGAGCAACGCAGTACGTGTCAGTGTCGGCCCACGCGCCGAGCAACAGCCGCTGCCAGCCACCGACCAATAGCGCAGGTACAGTGGCGCTTTTTCATGGCACTCTAGGCAGGCACATCACGAGTTGCCCAGCATGCCCAGCCAAAGCGCCACCTTCCGTCCGGCCATCGGCCTGTCCAACCCCCACCTGCAAACGCTGTGGGGGCCGCTGTGGCGCAAACTGCCAGACCTGCAGCGCAACCGCGAGCGCTTGTGGCTGGCCGACGGCGACTTCATCGACCTCGACTGGCACGGCCCGCATCAGCCACAAGCGCCACTGGTACTCGTGCTGCATGGCCTGACCGGATCGTCTCAATCACCTTATGTAAAAGGCTTGCAGCAAGCGTTGCAACGTCGCAACTGGGCCAGCGTGGCGGTGAACTGGCGTGGTTGCTCAGGCGAGCCCAACCTGTTGCCACGCAGCTACCACTCCGGTGCCAGCGAAGACCTGGCGGAAATTGTCAGTCACCTGCGCGCCCAGCGCCCGTTGGCCCCGCTGTATGCCGTGGGTTACTCATTGGGTGGTAATGTGCTGTTGAAATACCTGGGCGAAAGCGGCGTTGCCAGCCAGCTGGAGGCGGCAGTTGCAGTGTCGGTGCCATTTCGCCTGGACCACTGTGCCGACCGTATCGGCCAGGGGTTCTCCAAGGTGTATCAGGCGCATTTCATGCGCGAGATGCTGGCGTACGTTCAGCTCAAGCAGCGGCACTTCCACGACCAGGGCCAGCATGAACGGCTGGCGGCGCTGGAGCGGCTGGGGCAATTGAGCAACCTGCGCACATTCTGGGACTTCGACGGCAAAGTCACTGCCCCACTCAACGGGTTTCGAGATGTGCACGATTATTATCGTCGCTCATCGAGCCACTTCTTTCTCAGCCACAACCGCACGCCGACGCTGATCATCCATTCCAGCGATGACCCGTTCGTGTCCGCCCATAGCCTGCCTACTGCCCGTGAACTGGCACCCCAAACACGCTTCGAACTGCACAGCCGCGGTGGCCATGTGGGCTTCGTCGATGGCAGCCTGCGTCACCCAGGGTATTACCTGGAGCGGCGGATTCCGCAGTGGCTGGTCGAAGGCCAGTAAGCACCGCAGTTTTCATTGGCAATACCGGCCTGATCGCCGGGCCTGCTTACTCGCCGGTAGCTACGGCACGCTGCGGGTTGTTGATCCACTCGCTCCACGACCCGGCGTACAGCTTGCCCAGCGGGTACCCCGCCAGCGCCATCGCAAACAGGTTATGGCAAGCCGTCACCCCAGACCCGCAGTAAGACACCAACTGCTCCGGTGCCCGCCCGGCCAGCTTTTCGGCAAAGCGCTGCTTGAGTTGATCCACAGGCAAGAAGCGCCCATCAGCCCCCAGGTTGTCGGTAAACGCCGCGCACTGGGCCCCGGGAATATGCCCCGCCACCGGGTCGATCGGCTCCACCTCACCGCGAAAACGCGGCACGGCTCGCGCGTCGATCAAGGTCAGGTCTGTGCTCCCGAGACGCTTGCCCAAGTGGTCGGCATCGATCAGCAGCTTGGCATCCGGCTCACCACTGAAGGTGCCTTCGCGTTTGGGCGGTGAGTCCAGGCTCAACGGCAGGTGCGCCGCATGCCAGGCTTTCAGGCCACCGTCGAGGATAGCCACACCGTTGCGCTTGCCCAGCCAGACCAGCAGCCACCAGGCCCGGGCGGCAAAGGCACCCGGGCCATCGTCGTACAGCACCACCTCGCTGTCGTTGTCCAGGCCCCACTCACGCAGGCGCGCGACCAGCCGCTGCGCATCTGGCAGTGGATGACGCCCGGTGCGCCCCTTGCTCACCGGCCCGCTGAGGTCGCGGTCCAGGTCGGCAAAATGCGCCCCGGCAATATGCCCCTGGGCATAGCTGCGTTGGCCATAGTCCACATCCTCGAGGGCAAAGCGACAGTCGAGGACCACCAACTTGGGCCAGCCCAATTGCTCGGCCAACTGCTGCGGGGTGATCAATTGCGCAAGGGGCATGACAATCTCCTGATCGATGGCACTAGGGCCCTGGGCTAGCGCTCCAGAGCCTGGTTGAACGGTACATGGAATTCCTGGCACAGGGCGTCCACGGCGGCGCGGGCGTTGTCGGTGACGAAGCCCAGTTCCAGCACCAGCACCTGATAGACGCCCCGCTTGAAGGCTTCTTCACCCAGATGCGCGGAATGCTCACGCGTGGTGCTGAGAAAACGAACCCAGGACGTCAGCACGATCCAGGCATTGATGGTCAGCGATTCGATCTGCGCCGGTACCATGGCCAGGATCCCCGCGTCGACAAAGCCACGGTAGATCGCCTGGCCCTGGCGCAGGCAGCGCTCGGAAAAACGCCGGTAACGGGCGGCAAGTTCCGCGTCACTGTCCAGCAGGTGCTCCAGGTCGCGGTGCAGGAAGCGGTAGTTCCACATCGCCGCCAACAAGGCCTTGAGGTAGAAGCGCTTGTCCTCCACGGTGGCCTTGCGGCCTTGGGGCGGGCGCAGGAAGCTGTCGACCAGTTCTTCATACTGGCTGAACAACAGGGCAATGATCGCCTGCTTGTTGGGGAAGTGGTAATACAGATTGCCGGGCGAGATTTCCATGTGCGCGGCAATGTGATTGGTACTGACGCTGCGTTCGCCCTGCTCGTTGAACAACTCCAGGCTGTTCTGCACGATGCGCTCTCGGGTCTTCATGCGCGGGGCCATGCTCAGCTCCCAGTCTGCGGGCCTTCATCAAAGGATCATCTTACGGCGTATTGCTGGTGGAAGCACCGTTCGACGCCACGGAAAAATTCGCACCATCGTGCAGATTAGAGTATAGGCTCTAGGCACTCACTGCCCGGATCCGAAGCCGCCATGAACGCGCCCAGTGCCTTGTCCTCAGTGCAATCCGACCTCGACCTCGCAGCGATGTTCGCTGCCCAGCGCCAGGCATTTGCCGGCAACCCCCTGCCGCCGGCTGCCCAGCGCCTGCAATGGCTGAGAAGCCTGCGCGAAGCCCTGCTGGCCGGCCAGGCCGGATTGATCGAGGCCATTAGCGAGGACTTTGGCGGGCGTAGCGCCGACGAAACCCTGCTGGCCGAGCTGCTGCCCTCGATACAGGGCCTGCGTCACGCCGAAAGGCACCTGCATCGCTGGATGCGCGCCAGCCGGCGACGGGTCGGCCTGGCCTTCCAGCCGGCCAGCGCTCAAGTACGTTATCAGCCGCTGGGGGTGGTCGGTGTCATCGTGCCGTGGAACTACCCGCTGTTCCTCGCCATCGGCCCGCTGACCTGCGCCCTGGCCGCCGGTAACAGAGTCATGCTCAAACTCAGTGAAGCCACACCCGCCAGTGCCCAAGCCTTGAAACAATTGCTGGAGCAAGTGTTTCCTGCCGACCTGGTCAGCGTTGTGCTGGGCGAGATAGAGGTGGGCCAGGCCTTCGCCCGCTTGCCCTTCGACCATCTGCTGTTCACCGGCGCCACCAGCGTAGGCCGACAGGTCATGCTGGCTGCCGCGCAGAACCTGACCCCGGTCACCCTGGAGCTGGGCGGCAAGTCACCGGCCATCGTGTCGGCCGATGTGCCGCTGGACAGCGCCGCCGAGCGCATCGCCTTCGGCAAGACCCTCAACGCCGGCCAGACCTGCGTCGCCCCCGACTATGTGCTGGTGCCACGCGAACGGCTATCAGCCTTCAGCGACGCCTATCAGCGGGCCGTGCGGCGAATGTACCCACGCATCGCCGACAACCCCGACTACACCGCCATCATCAACCCCCGCCAGCTTCAGCGCTTGCAGCACCTGCTGGACGATGCCCGCGACAAAGGTGCGCAGGTAGTGGACCTGTACCCCGCTGAAACCCGCCAGGGCCGGCGCTTGCCACCCCACCTGCTGCTGGACGTCAACGACAGCATGCAGGTAATGCAGGACGAAATCTTCGGCCCGCTGCTGCCACTGGTGCCCTACGACAGCCTCGACCAGGCGCTGGCCTACATCAACCAACGCCCGCGCCCTCTGGCGCTTTACTACTTCGGTCATGACCGGGCCGCCCAAGAACATGTGCTGCGCCACACGCACTCTGGCGGGGTTTGCCTGAACGACACCTTGCTGCATGTAGCCCAGGACGATCTGCCTTTCGGCGGCATCGGCCCTTCCGGCATGGGCCACTACCATGGCCACGACGGTTTCCTGACCTTCAGCAAGGCCAAGGCGATACTCGCCAAGCACCGCTTCAACGCCGCACGGCTGATCTACCCGCCTTACGGCAAAACTTTGCAGCGCCTGGTCTACAAGCTTTTCATCCGCTGAGCGCCTGCCTGTGCACCGTATGCCATCAGTGCCAGGCTCACCGAGGCCCTGATTGCCCGCCTGGCACACAGTGCATGACAACGATTGCGGCCCCTGTCTATAGTGCCATCAGCTGGCCGCATGACTTGGCCGGGCGCAGTCCCTGCGCTACCATCCGACTCCCCAACGCACTCCAGCCAGGATGACGCGATGAACCGAGTGTTGTACCCGGGTACTTTCGACCCCATTACCAAAGGCCATGGCGACCTGGTCGAGCGCGCCTCGCGGCTCTTCGACCACGTGATCATCGCGGTGGCGGCCAGCCCGAAGAAAAACCCCCTGTTCCCACTGGAGCAGCGGGTGGCGCTAGCGCGTGAGGTCACCAAGCACCTGCCCAATGTCGAAGTCATCGGCTTCTCCTCCCTGTTGGCGCATTTCGCCAAGGAACAGGGCGCCAACGTCTTCCTCCGTGGCCTGCGTGCGGTGTCCGACTTCGAGTACGAGTTCCAGTTGGCGAACATGAACCGGCAACTGGCCCCCGATGTCGAGAGCCTGTTCCTGACGCCTTCGGAGCGGTATTCGTTCATTTCCTCGACCCTGGTCCGGGAAATCGCCGCACTGGGTGGTGATATCAGCAAGTTCGTCCACCCGGTGGTGGCCGAAGCGCTGACTGAACGCTTCAAGAAGTAAGCCCAATCGCCTGATTATCGCGCCCGCGTGCACTGCGGGCGCGAATGCGGCACAATTGTGCCCATTGCGTTGAACATGCCCGGGCACTGAGCCCCGGCCGGAGTCCCCATGTCCCTGATAATCACCGACGATTGCATCAATTGCGACGTCTGCGAACCCGAGTGCCCGAACGAGGCCATCTCCCAAGGCGAAGAGATCTACGTGATCGACCCTAACCTGTGCACCCAGTGTGTGGGCCATTACGACGAGCCGCAGTGCCAGCAAGTCTGCCCGGTCGACTGCATTCCGCTGGATGAAGCGCACCCGGAAACCGAAGAACAGCTGATGGCCAAGTACCGTCGGATTACCGGCAAGGACTGATCACTGCCTGCTCGCCTCTGTGCGGTCCTTGTGGGAGCGGCCTTGCGTCGCGATGGGCCGCACAGCGGCCCCGGCAATTTTTGCTGCGAAGCTAAACCAATGGGGCCGCTTCGCGCCCCATCGCGACACAAGGCCGCTCCCACAGGGGACAGCGATACACCTTAGCGCTGGCAGCGCGGGCAATACACGCTCGCCCGCTGCCCAAGCTTCACCTCGCGCAACTCCGTGCCGCACACCTTGCACGGCTGCCCGCCACGGCCGTACGCAAACAGTTCCTGCTGGAAGTAACCCGGCTGCCCATCGCCCCCGATGAAGTCGCGCAGGGTGGTACCGCCGCGCTCGATCGCCGCCGCCAGCACCCGCTTGATCTCGATCGCCAGCTTCAGGTAGCGCGCCCGTGAAATCCCGCCCGCCTCCCGACGCGGGTCGATACCTGCAGCAAACAGCGCTTCAGTGGCGTAGATGTTGCCCACCCCCACCACCACCGCGTTGTCCATGATGAACGGCTTGACCGCCATCGACCGCCCGCGCGACAGCTGGAACAGGCGCTCACCGTCAAACAGATCAGTCAGCGGCTCTGGCCCGAGGCGCAGCAATAGCTCGTGGTTCAGCGGGTCCAGGCTCCACAGCATGGCCCCGAAGCGGCGCGGGTCGGTGTAGCGCAGCATCAGCCCCGACTCCAGCTCGATGTCGACATGTTCATGCCGGGCCGCCGGCAAACCCAGTTCGACCAGCCGCAAGTTGCCCGACATGCCCAGGTGGCTGATCAGCGTACCCACCTCGGCATTGATCAACAGGTATTTGGCGCGCCGCTCGACACTGACAATGCGCTGCCCCGACAGGCGCACGTCCAGGTCTTCCGGGATTGGCCAGCGCAAGCGCCGGTCACGCACCACCACGCGGCTGACACGCTGGCCTTCCAGGTGGGGCGCGATACCGCGCCGGGTGGTTTCTACTTCTGGCAATTCCGGCATGTGTCAGTGCCCGCTCAGCTCGCGAATGTTCTGTTTGAGGTTTTCGAAATCGTATTCCGACAAGCCAATGTAATCGAGCACCAGCGGGCCGACCGCGTTCCATTCGTGGTCCACCGCCTGGTTGCCCAGCACCCGGTAGGACGCGCAGATGTGCTCGGCCATCTTCAGTACCGCCAGCAGGTTTTTCAACTGGCTCTGGGTATTGCGCGAGCTCTCATCACGGAACACGGCCAGTGCATTGTGATGGTTGGCGATGGCTGCCGTGAGGTGCTCAGGCAGGCGCCACGACTTGGCGGTGAAATAACCGACTACCGAATGGTTGGTGTTGAACACGCGGTTTTCGGTGTCGACGACCCGCGTTTGCGCGCTGGCCTGAGCATAGGCCTGCACCAGCACATCCATGTAGTCGGGGAAGCGCTTGAGCATCAGCGGCACGCCACAGTCATGGAACAGGCCCAGGGTGTAAGCCTCGTCCGCGGCCTGGACACCGGTGCGCTTGGCCAGCGTCAGGCAGGTCATCGCCACGTCCTGGGCGGTATCCCAGAAGCGGTTGAGGGTGACGATGGTCTCGTCGCTCATCTCGCCCTTGATCGACTGGGCGTTGATCAGGTTGATGATCGAACGGCTGCCCAGCAGGTTCACTGCGCGCTGGATCGAGCCGATCTTGTTGGAAAGGCCGAAGTGCGGGGAGTTGACCAGCTTGAGCAAGGCGCCCGAGAGCCCCGGGTCCTGGGAAATCAGCTTGGCAATGGTTTCCAGATCCGGGTCAGGCATGTATTGCTCGAACTGCAGGTCGACCATGATCTGCGGTTGCGGCGGAATGGTGATGCCTTGCAAGGCTTGCTGGATCTGTTCGGCGCTGAGTTCTTGGGACATACGTGCACACTCGTTTAGGACCGGGGATTTTAACCCTCTCTGCGCTCGCCGTGACAGGTGCAGCGGCTGCGAGATTGAGCGCCACGCGCGCGGCGCTCGATCTCCCAGGCGCTGCACCTCTAAAGGCGAAAGCACCGCAGACACGCTATACTCCCGCTCTTTTTTCCCGGAGCGACGTCATGTCCCTGCCCAGCCTTCGCCTCAAAGCCAACGCCGACCGCCGCCTGCGCGCCGGCCACCTGTGGGTCTACAGCAACGAAGTCGACGTCACCGCGACCCCGCTGCAAGGCTTTCAGGCCGGTCAGCAGGCCGTTCTCGAGGCAGCCAACGGCAAACCGCTGGGCATCGTCGCACTCAGCCCGAACAACCTGATCTGCGCCCGCCTGCTGTCGCGCGACATCAAGCTGCCGCTGGACAAGTCGCTGCTGGTACACCGCCTGAACGTCGCCCTGTCGCTGCGCGAGCGCCTGTTCGATCAACCATGCTACCGCCTGGTCTACGGCGATTCCGACCTGCTGCCGGGCCTGGTGGTCGACCGCTTCTTCGATATCCTCGTGGTGCAATTGGCCTCGGCCACCATGGAAGCGCACAAGGACGACGTGATCGCTGCCTTGGTGCAGGTGCTCAAGCCCAGCGGCATCCTGTTCAAGAACGACTCCGCTGCGCGTGATGCCGAAGGCTTGCAGCGCTATGTCGAGACCGTCTACGGCGAGGTGCCGGACTGGGTGCCGCTGGAAGAGAACGGCGTCAAGTTCGAAGCCCCGGTGCGTGAAGGCCAGAAGACCGGCTGGTTCTACGACCACCGCATGAACCGCGCGCGCCTGGCGCCGTACGTGAAGGGCAAGCGTGTACTCGACCTGTTCAGCTACATCGGTGGCTGGGGCGTGCAGGCCGGTGCCTTCGGCGCCAGCGAAGTATTCTGTGTCGATGCCTCGGGTTTTGCCCTGGATGGCGTGGAGCGTAACGCTGCACTGAACGGCATCAGCGAGAAGCTGACCTGCATCGAAGGCGACGTGTTCGAAGCCCTGCGCGAGCTCAAGGCTGCCGAAGAGCGCTTTGACGTGATCATTGCCGACCCACCCGCCTTCATCAAACGCAAGAAGGACCTGAAAAACGGCGAAGCGGCCTACCGCCGCCTGAACGAACAGGCCATGCGCATGCTGAACAAAGATGGCATTCTGGTCAGCGCTTCGTGCTCGATGCACTTGCCCGAGGACGACCTGAACAACATCCTGCTCACCAGCGCCCGCCACCTGGACCGCAACATGCAGCTGCTCGAGCGCGGTGGCCAAGGCCCGGACCATCCGGTACACCCGGCCATTGCAGAAACCCGCTACATCAAGAGCATCACCTGCCGGTTGCTGCCCAACAGTTAAGTAAGGGTTCCGGGAATTCCGTTTAGTTTCCCGAAACGCCGATTACGGCCTCGGCCTGCACAGCCGAGGCCCTTCCCATATTTCGTACAGCAGTGTCGATTAAGGGCCTACGCCTGGCATTTCTGCCAGTTGTCTTCGCCCCCTCACCGGATTCCAATAAGCCCAGCCACCCGGGAAAATTGGAGAAAACGGCAATGAGGAATAACCATCACCACCAAGGGCTGGAAGCCCCAACCATTAAAGAAGCCAACAGCGATAACTTCTTACCGTTTGAAACACTAAACCAAGGCATAACCATCCTGATTCCAGGGTCGAGCGTATTCCAGAAAGGCGACCACATCGTCATAAACGTGGGCCAGATAAGCAGCTTTATATTATTAGATTGTGAAGCGCCCGGGGAAACAATCGAACATTTCATATCCGGCGAACGGCTGAATGAGCAGCATGGGCGCCGCGTCACGTTAAATTACATAATCGTTAGAACTGGCAATACATCACCGACCACCACGTATGATTTCGGTGCAGAGCTCTATCATCCTGTTGCAAAAGACATCGTAGAAGGCGTGCTGCCTTGGGACGCTGTAAAAAATGGGTTCAGCGTTACGATACCCGTGTACCCTGGCGCCACACCATCCGATACCATTCGGCTGTTCTTTGTAGGGTCCCACCCTCTCGCCAGTGGAATACTTGAAGAACAATTCGGCGACGTGGGGCAACCACTCGAAATAGCCATTGGAAAAGAATTGACGTTCCCCACCAACGGCGGCGAAGTGCACATTATTTATCAAGTCGTCCGTCACGGCGAGGCACGCACTTCCCCCTCTGTCAGCTTCTGGAGCGAAGCTCAGGTATTGGCTCCGAACCCGACCCACATGTACGCGGAGGACGCCTACTCCCCCGCCCAGATGAGTGCTGTTGAGAGCAGCCCAGGGAAATATGCTTTTACCACAGCATTGAGCGCCGAGCTGATAGCGGGCGATGAAGTGTTTTTACTGGCCCTGAACAGTGCTTCGCGTAAAAATGAAATTGCTCACAAAAAAATAAGTGAGCCCACAGAAACGGTAGAGCACACGCTTTCAAAACCCAACCTTGATTACATGTCAAGTTTTAAACTAGTGGCACTGGTACGCACCCCAGCAGCCACCTGCTCATCTCACACGCGCTCAATCGTTATAAAAAGCGCTTAACACCGCATTCAGCTGCAGCTATGGGTTCGTGGCAAGCCGATAGCAGCTGGCCTTTCAAGGCAGCTTAAGGCTTGGAGTGCACTGCTTGTCAGCGCCACGGGGCGGGTTTCAGAACGGTCCTGCAAAAACGCCCATCGCGCGCCCGATGCCACCGCCCAGACACATCGCCATTCCCTCGCCGCGCCAGCGGTGTAGAATCGGGCTATTCATCGCCAGTCATCCCCGGCGGGTTTATGAGCTCTGGTCGAGCACGCGGCGATCCCGTGCTGTCTTCGGCCCCATCCGTGCCAGTGGCAACCGGCCTAAGGCGCATAGGAAAAGAGAAGCTCACTCCCCTTTTTGTGACCTGATTAAGCCGCCAGGAGTGCTTCATGCCTGATTATCGTTCCAAGACTTCCACCCAAGGCCGCAACATGGCCGGCGCCCGTGCCTTGTGGCGTGCCACCGGGATGAAAGACGAAGACTTCAAGAAACCGATCATCGCCATCGCCAACTCGTTCACCCAGTTCGTCCCGGGCCACGTGCACCTGAAGGACCTGGGCCAGTTGGTCGCCCGCGAGATCGAGCGCGCCGGTGGCGTGGCCAAGGAATTCAACACCATCGCGGTCGATGACGGCATCGCCATGGGCCACGACGGCATGCTGTACTCGCTGCCAAGCCGCGAGATCATTGCCGACGCCGTGGAATACATGGTCAACGCCCACTGCGCCGACGCCATCGTGTGCATCTCCAACTGCGACAAGATCACCCCCGGCATGCTGATGGCCGCCCTGCGCCTGAACATCCCGGTGATCTTCGTTTCCGGCGGCCCGATGGAAGCCGGCAAGACCAAGCTGGCCAGCCACGGCCTGGACCTGGTCGACGCCATGGTCATCGCCGCCGATGCCTCGGCCTCCGATGAAAAAGTCGCCGAATACGAGCGCAGTGCCTGCCCGACGTGCGGTTCGTGCTCCGGCATGTTCACCGCCAACTCGATGAACTGCCTGACCGAAGCCCTGGGCCTGGCCCTGCCGGGCAATGGCTCCACCCTGGCCACCCACGCCGACCGCGAGCAGCTGTTCCTCACTGCCGGCCGCACCATCGTCGAGCTGTGCAAGCGCTACTACGGCGAGAACGATGAGTCGGTGCTGCCCCGCAGCATCGCCAACTTCAAGGCGTTTGAAAACGCCATGATGCTCGACATCGCGATGGGCGGCTCGACCAACACCATCCTGCACCTGCTGGCCGCAGCCCAGGAAGGCGAAGTCGCGTTCGACCTGCGTGACATCGACCGCCTGTCGCGTAAAGTGCCGCAGTTGTGCAAAGTGGCGCCGAACATCCAGAAGTACCACATGGAAGACGTGCACCGCGCCGGCGGCATCTTCAGCATCCTCGGTTCGCTGGCCCGTGGCGGCCTGCTGCACACCGACCTGCCGACCGTGCACAGCCGCAGCATGGAAGAAGCCATCGCCAAATGGGACATCACCCAGACCGATGACGAAGCCGTGCACACCTTCTTCAAGGCCGGCCCTGCCGGTATCCCGACCCAGACCGCATTCAGCCAGTCGACCCGTTGGGAAACCCTTGATGACGACCGTGAAAACGGCTGCATCCGCAGCTTCGAGCACGCCTACTCGCAAGAAGGCGGGCTGGCCGTGCTGTACGGCAACATCGCGGTCGACGGTTGCGTGGTGAAAACCGCCGGTGTCGACGAGTCGATCCACGTGTTCGAGGGCAACGCCAAGATCTTCGAGAGCCAGGACAGCGCCGTGCGCGGCATCCTCGCCGACGAGGTGAAGGCCGGCGACATCGTGATCATCCGCTACGAAGGCCCGAAAGGCGGCCCGGGCATGCAGGAAATGCTGTACCCGACCTCGTACCTGAAGTCCAAAGGCCTGGGCAAGGCCTGCGCCCTGCTCACCGACGGCCGCTTCTCGGGCGGCACCTCGGGCCTGTCGATCGGCCACGCCTCGCCAGAAGCTGCTGCTGGCGGCGCCATCGGCCTGGTCCGTGATGGCGACAAGGTATTGATCGACATCCCTAACCGTTCGATCAACCTGCTGGTCAGCGACGAAGCGCTGGCCGAGCGCCGCATCGAGCAGGACAAGAAGGGCTGGAAACCCGCTGAAGTACGCCCACGCAAAGTGACCACCGCGCTGAAGGCCTACGCCCTGCTGGCGACCAGTGCCGACAAAGGTGCGGTGCGCAACAAGGCGATGCTCGAAGGGCTCTGAGGCTTTTCTAGCGTGAAAGAAGAACCGGCGCCCTGGGTGCCGGTTTTTTTATGCCTGTTCCGGCCTCTTCGCGGGCACGCCCGCGAAGAGGCCGGAACAGACAACGCAACAACTACTGGATTTGCTCCGGCGTCACGATCACCCAGTTCTTGTCCGCCGTCACCGGCAACCCTTCCTTGGCCTGCGCCGCCGCATTCCTGGTAATCATGCCGTTGAGCTGGTCCATGTACTTGGCCTTGCGGTTTATCCACAGGTGGATGCCGCCCTTGCCCACATCCACCCCGTGGAACTGCATGTAGCCATCGCTGGTCGGCGTGTCGCCGCCCACCAGCACCGGCTTCTTCCATTCATCGATGTAGGTCAGGATGGCCGCCTGCTTGCCCGCCATCCAGGTAGCCGGGGTCCACAGATACGGGGTCAGCTCCAGCCCTTCATTGGCCTTGGCATCGTAATGGCCGGCACTGATCTGCTTGCGCGCCGTGGTCAGTTGGCCATTGCTGCGGTCCTTTAACAGCAGACTCACGCCAATCACGTTCTGCGGCTTCACGTTGTAGCCGTACTTGGGATCTGATGCGACCATGCGCACCAGTTCCTCGGAGGCAGCAGAAATCACATAGACCTCGATGCCGTTCTCCATCAGTTTGTTGTACAGCTCGGCCTGGCCCCTGAAGACCTTGGGGGGCTGTACTTCGATGGCCTTGACCTGGTCACCTTCGTAATAAGTGCTGGGGATGGGCTTGGTCGAAGCCATCAGCTCATCCACCTGCACCTTCAACTCCTTCAGGGTAAAACCGGAAAACACCTGGGCCACCCACGGGTAGCAGACCATATCGTCGACTTCGCACAACCGGTAGTAGTAGCTGAACAGGCTTTCCTTGTGCTCGGCAGTGTCCTTGAACGGCATCAGTTTCAGCGAAGGGTCGAGCTTGTCGCGGCTCAGCAGGCCTTTGTTTTCCATGAAGGGCAGCAAGGCTTCTTCCAGGTCATAACGGTAACTGGTGTTGTCCATGTCGAACACCGCGTAGTTACCTTTATTGGCATTGGCGGCGATCATGCTGTCGAGCTGCCTGGCCGCCTCGGCAGGCCAATGTTGGAGCTCGGTGGCGAAGGTTTCGATACTGAACAGCAGGGACAGGCCGATGGCGGCAGCTTTCACAGCGGATTTCATGTACGAATCTCCTGAAAGTGACCCAGAAACGCTAGTGCAACAATCACCCCTGGCAACCCTCGATAACGACCTCCAGACAGCCGTAAACGCCGTGTTCATTGCAATACGCGACACTTCGTTATTCCATAAACGACTATGCAAATTCCATTTGGGTATAAAATCGTTTGTTTTCAGGCTGTTAGCATTTCCGTTCGCAATCGCTCACAGAGGCGATGCCAATTCTGCTTTTTTCTGCTGGAGCTTCAATGAACCTGCCGCTGTCCCTAAACCTGCTGGCGTTCCTGGCCCTGTTGCTGGGCCTGGCACAAACCCGCCGCACCGACTGGAGCCTAGCCAAGAAGGTACTGCTGGGCCTGGTGCTGGGCGTCGTCTTCGGCCTGGCCCTGCACACGATCTACGGCGCTGGCCACCCCGTGCTCAAGGCCACCATCGCCTGGCTTGACCTGGTCGGCAACGGCTATGTCGGCCTGTTGCAGATGATCGTCATGCCGCTGATCTTCGCCTCGATCCTCAGCGCCGTGGCGCGCCTGCACAATGCCTCGTCGCTGGGCCGCATCAGCGTGCTGAGCATCGGCACCCTGCTGCTGACCACCGCCATTGCCGCGCTGATCGGCATCGTGCTGACCAACCTGTTCGGCCTGAGTGCCGAAGGCCTGGTGGCCGGTGTGCAGGAAAGCGCCCGCATGCAGGTTATCCACAGCGACTACGCCGGCAAGGTCGCCGACCTCAACATCCCGCAGCTGCTGCTGTCGTTCATCCCCAGCAACCCGGTGGGTGACCTGGCGCGGGCCAAGCCGACGTCGATCATCAGCGTGGTGATCTTCGCCGTGTTCGTCGGCCTGGCCGCGCTGCAGCTGATCAAGGACGATGCCGAGAAAGGCGAGCGCGCCCTGTCGGCCATCGACACCCTGCAAGCCTGGGTGATGCGCCTGGTGCGGGTGGTAATGAAACTGACCCCGTATGGCGTGCTGGCGTTGATGACCAAGGTGGTTGCCAGCTCGAACATGGAAGACATCCTCAAGCTGGGCAGCTTCGTGGTGGTGTCGTACCTGGGGCTGGGGCTGATGTTCGTGGTGCATGCCCTCATCCTGGCGGCGACCGGTGTGAGCCCGCTGCGCTTCTTCCGCAAGGTGTGGCCGGTGCTGACCTTCGCCTTCACCAGCCGCTCCAGCGCCGCCAGCATTCCGCTGAACATCGAAGCGCAAACCCGCCGCCTGGGTGTGCCGCAGTCGATTGCCAGCTTCAGCGCATCGTTCGGCACCACCATTGGCCAGAACGGCTGCGCTGGCCTCTATCCCGCCATGCTGGCGGTGATGGTGGCACCGGCGGTGGGCATCGATACCTTCGACCCGCTGTGGATCGCTACCCTGGTGGCCATCGTCACGCTGAGTTCTGCAGGGGTTGCCGGCGTGGGTGGCGGGGCCACCTTTGCCGCGCTGATCGTGCTCCCAGCCATGGGCTTGCCGGTGGAGCTGGTGGCGTTGCTGATTTCGGTGGAGCCGCTGATCGACATGGGCCGCACGGCGTTGAACGTCAATGGCTCGATGACCGCAGGCGTGGTGACCAGCCAACTGCTCAAGGAGACAGACAAGGATGTGCTGGCTGACGATGAGCACGCCGAGTTGAGCCACTCCTGAAACGGCTGGGGCCGCTAATGCGGCCCCAGAATCATCACACCTTGTTCCACACCTCGAAGTGATACGCAGGCTTGTCCGCCTCTGCCTGCGCTTCACTCGACGCCAGTTGCCACTCCCCTTTGTCGAACTCGGGGAACCACGCATCACCTTCCGGCTCAAGCTCCACCCGAGTCAGGTACATACGGCTCACCAAGCCTTTCTCCAGCGCCTGTGCATACAACTGCGCGCCGCCGATCAGCATCAGCTCATCCACGCCCTGCTCGCGTGCCCACTGCCCGGCGCGCACAATCGCGTCTTCCAGCGAGGCGAAAACCTCGGCACCCGCCAATTCCAGGCCCGGTTGGCGGCTGACCACGATATTCAAACGCCCCGGCAGCGGTCGGCCCAGGGAGTCCCAGGTCTTGCGGCCCATGATGATCGGCTTGCCCAGGGTGGTGGCCTTGAAGTACTTGAAATCCCCCGGCAAATGCCAGGGCATGGAATTGTCGATGCCTATCACGCGGTTCTCGGCGAGCGCCGCAATCAGGCTGAGGGGGAGTGAAGTCGTCATGCAGCGAGGATAGCAAACCCGCGGTGGGTTATGCTTCTGCCCTGAACCGTGCAATGGAAGACCTTGTGACTGGACCGACTCCACTGGACAAGCGCTGGCTCACCGAAGCGGTACGCCTGCGCGAGGAACACGCCGGCCCCCTGGAGGACCAGGAAGCCAACCGTCGCGCCCGCCAATTGGGCGGCGACCTGGCGGCCCGCATCGAAACCCGTGCACTGTTCCTGGCCGAACGCGATGGCATGAGCACCGCCCTGCGCCACTGGAAGCAAGGCGCGCGCCTGGCGCTGCTGGCCTTGCTGCTGATGGCCGTGCTCAGCGGCGCGGGCCTGGCCCTGGCCGCCCTGGGCGACGGGCAGCGGCCGGTGAACGTGTTCTGGGCCCTGGGCAGCCTGCTCGGGCTGAACCTGCTGATGCTGCTGGGCTGGGCCATCGGTTTTGCCGTAAGCGGCGAGCATGGCGCAGGGCTGGGCCGCTTGTGGCTATGGCTGAGTGAACGCTTTGCCCGCGATGCCAAGGCCGCACACCTGGCACCTGCGCTGCTTGTGCTGCTGCAACGCCAACGCCTGAACCGCTGGCTGCTCGGCCTGCTGGTGCATGGCCTGTGGCTGCTGGCCATGCTCACCGCCCTGGGCATGCTGCTGGCCTTGCTGGCGACCCGGCGCTATGGCTTTGTCTGGGAAACCACGCTGCTTGCCGCCGACCCGTTCATCCACCTGACCCAAGCCCTGGGCGCCCTGCCTTCGCTGCTGGGCTTTGCCGTGCCTGACGAAGCCATGATCCGCGCCAGCGGCGACACCTTGCCGGCCCTGGAGCAAGCCCGACAGGCCTGGGCCAGCTGGTTGCTGGGGGTGGTGCTGGTGTATGGCCTGTTACCACGCCTGGTACTGGCTGCATTGTGCCTGTGGCGCTGGCGCCAAGGCCGCGGGCGCCTGGCACTGGACTTGAGCCTGCCCGGCTACGCGCAACTGCGTGATGCACTGATGCCGCGCAGCGAACGCATCGGCGTGCAGGATGCCGCGCCCGAGGCCCTGCCACAGTTTGCCGCCGACCAGCTGGAAAGCGGCAGCAGCGGTGCCCTGCTGGTGGGCCTGGAACTGGACGACCAGCGCCCCTGGCCGCCCGCCCTGCCGAACAGCGTGATCAATGCTGGCGTGCTCGACAGCCGCGAATCGCGCAACAGGCTGCTCGAACAACTCAGCCGCTTCCCCCCGGCACGCCTGGCCATCGCCTGCGACCCCCGGCGCTCACCCGACCGCGGCAGCCTGGCGTTGCTCGCCGAACTGGCGCGCAATGCCGGCGCAACCCGTATCTGGCTACTGCAGTCCGCACCCGGCCAGGCTGTTGATGCCCAGCGCCTGGGCGATTGGCACGAAGCCCTCGACCGCCTTGGCCTGCAGCACGCCGACACCTCACCACTGACCTGGCTGGAGCATGGCCATGACTGAGCCACTGAAACTGGCCGTGGTCGGCCATACCAACGTCGGCAAGACCTCGCTGCTGCGCACGCTGACCCGCGACGTAGGCTTTGGCGAAGTGTCCCACCGCCCCAGCACCACCCGCCATGTAGAAGGTGCGCGCTTGTCGGTGGACGGCGAACCCTTGCTGGAGTTGTACGACACCCCGGGCCTGGAGGACGCCATTGCCCTGCTCGACTACCTGGAGCGGCTGGAGCGCCCGGGCGAGCGCCTGGACGGCCCGGCACGTCTGGAGCGCTTTCTGCAAGGCAGCGAGGCGCGCCAGCGCTTCGAGCAGGAGGCCAAGGTGCTGCGCCAGTTGCTGGCCAGCAATGCCGGCCTGTACGTGATCGACGCGCGCGAGCCGGTGCTGGCCAAATACCGCGACGAACTGGAAGTGCTGGCCAGCTGCGGCAAGCCGTTGCTGCCGGTGCTCAACTTCGTCGCCAGCCATCAGCACCGCGAGCCGCAATGGCGTGAAGCCCTTGCCCGGCTTGGGCTTCACGCGTTGGTGCGGTTCGACAGCGTGGCCCCGCCCGAGGATGGCGAGCGCCGCTTATATGAAAGCCTGGCCCTGCTGCTGGAGGATGCTCGCCCGGCCCTGCAGCGGCTGATCGACGACCAGCAGGCACAGCGCCTGGCCCGCCAGCACAGTGGCAAGCGGCTGATTGCCGAGTTGCTGCTGGACTGCGCCGCCTGCCGGCGTAGCGTCGAGGCCGAGCCAGCGGCCGAAGCCAAGGCCATAGAGGCGCTGCGCCAGGACATACGCCAACGTGAACAGCGTTGCGTCGAAGCCCTGCTCAAGCTGTATGCCTTCCGCCGCGAGGATGCCCATGCCAGCGACCTGCCGTTGCTCGATGGCCGCTGGGGCGATGACCTGTTCAATCCTGAAACCCTGAAGCTGCTGGGCGTGCGCCTGGGCAGCGGCGTGGCGGCCGGCGCTGCAGCCGGCGCCGGGGTCGATCTGCTGGTCGGCGGGCTTACCCTCGGCGCGGCAGCGCTGGCCGGGGCGATTGCCGGCGGTGCGCTGCAGACGGCGCGTAACTATGGCTCACGGTTGATGGGCAAGCTCAAGGGCAAACGCGAGCTGACGGTGGACGACACGGTATTGCGCCTGCTGGCTTTGCGTCAGCAGCAGTTGATGGTGGCGCTGGATAACCGCGGGCATGCGGCGCAAGACAGCATCAGGCTGGGTGAGCTGGATGAGAAGGCATGGCGCGAGGGCAAGTTGCCAGAAGCACTGGTGAAGGCGCGGGCGCACCCACAGTGGTCCACCCTCAACCCCGGGGCGAAGCTGAATCAGGCTGAGCGGCAGGAGCAGTTGGAGGCGTTGGTTTCACAGATCTGAGCCCGCAGGATCTGGCCTCTTCGCGGGCAAGCTCGCTTCCACAGGGATAGCGCAGTTTTTTAGGCGTGTGCGGTCTCTGTGGGAGATTCTATGGTTTCTGGCAAATTGCATTAGGGCCGCCAGGCGTTTGCCTATGCATTTCCATCGCCTGTGAGATCGAGCGCCGCCCGCGCGGCGCTTCGCGGGGCAAGCCCGCTCCCACATTTGTTGCAACGTGCCAAACCTGTCAGGCCATAGTTGTAAGCCTTGTTGGCTTGACGCGATTACTTGGCTGCCGCCGCTGCCACCCCGCCCTGTTTCAAGACATGCACCAAGGCTGACAACGCCGCTTCCACAGGCATGGCCACGTTGCAACAAATGTGGGAGCGGGCTTGCCCCGCGAAGCGCCGCGCGGGCGGCGCTCGATCTCACAGGCGCCACACCACGCAAGCCATACCCCTGCCAGCCCTCACTCAATCACTGCTGGGCCACCTTTTCCGACTTGCCGTCGTAGCGCTTGCGCCACTCGGCCAGAATCTGGTCACGGTTCTTCGATGCCCAGGCAAAGTCGTTCTTGATCAGGCGCTGTTCATAGTCCGCCGGTAGCTCGGTCTGTGGCTTGGCAATACCCGGCGCGGCCAGCACGGCGAAGTTTTCCTTGTACAGCTCCATCGCCGCCGGGCTGGCCGAGAAATCAGCCAGGCGCTTGGCCGCATCCGCCTTGGGCGAGCCTTTGATCACAGCAGTCGCCTCGATCTCCCAGCCCAGGCCTTCCTTCGGCAACACGATGTCCAGCGGCGCGCCCTGGCGCTTCAGTTGCACAGCCGGGTATTCGAACGAGATACCGATCGGGAACTCGCCCGCAGCCGCCAGCTTGCATGGCTTGGAGCCGGAGTGAACATACTGGCCGATATTCTGGTGCAGTGCGTCCATATAGGCCCAGCCTTGCGGCTCACCAAAGGTCTGCAACCAGGCACTCACATCAAGGAAGCCGGTACCCGACGAGGCCGGGTTCGGCATGACGATCTTGCCCTTGTACTCCGGCTTGGTCAGGTCCTGCCAGCTCACCGGCTTGCTCAGGCCCTGCTTCTCGGCCTCGATGGTATTAAAGCAGATGGTTGCGGCCCACACGTCCATGCCCACCCACGCCGGCGGGTTGGCAGCGTCCCGGTAGTTACCGGAGATCTTGCCCAGGTCCTTGGGTGCGTAGGCTTCAAGCATGCCGTTCTGGTCGAGAATGGCCAGGCTGGACGCTGCCAGGCCCCATACCGCGTCGGCTTGCGGGCGGTCTTTCTCGGCCAGCAGCTTGGCAGTGATGATGCCGGTGGAATCGCGTACCCACTTGATCTCGATGTCCGGGTTGGCCTTCTCGAAGGCCTGCTTGTAGCTCTTCAACTGCTCGGCTTCCAGTGCGGTGTAGACCGTCAGCTGGGTACCGGCGGCCGAAGCCTGCAGGCTGAACACGGTGCAAACAGCAGCGGCAAGTGCAAGGTGCTTGTACATGGATAGGTTCCTTACAGGTCAGACGGTCGCGGCGCGTTGGCGCCAGGCTTGGGAGCGGCGCAGCAGGCCGCGTGAGGCTGCGGCCAGCAGCAGTGAAGCGCCGGCACTGGTCAGCAGGATCAGGGTGGACATGGCAGCAGCACCGCCAACGTTGCCGGCATCGTCCATATTCAGCACGGCAACGGCAGCCAGGATGGTGTCGGGGCTGTACAGGAAGATCGCCGCAGACACCGTGGTCATCGCCGAAACGAACAGGTAGCGGATGATGTCCAGCAGCGCTGGCAGGCAGATCGGCACTGTGACCCGCACGAAGTGCTTGTACAGCGGCGCCTTCAACGAGAGCGCCGCGGCCTCGAACTCGCCATCAAGCTGGCGCAGCGCGGTGGTTGCGGTCATCTGCGCGGTGGTCAGGTAATGGGCGATGGTGCACACCACCAACAGCCCCATGCTGCCGTACAGCACATGCAGCGGGTTGCCGTTCAGGTTGAAGAAGAAGACGTAGCCCAGGCCCAGCACCAGGCCCGGCACGGCCATGGGGATAAAGCTGAGCAGGCGCAGCACCTGGTTGAGCAGGCGCTGCCCTTGGGTCTTCTCCATCAGGTAGGCACCGGTGAAAATCACGATGCTGCCGATCAGCGCGGTGCCGATGGCCATGGTCACGCTGTTGCGGTAGGCCAGCCAGCCGCCACCGGCGGTGTCTTCGAACATGTAGTGACGCAGCGACAACGACAGGTTATATGGCCAGAAAGTGACCAGCGACGAATACACCGCCATGCCGATCACCAGCAGCAATGCCGCACACACCAGCAGCACGAGGGCCAGGAAGCAGGCATCGCGGCCACGCGATGGCTTGGGTTCGAACACCTGGGCGCGGCCGCTCATGGCGTCGCCCTGGCGCCGGCGCAGCCAGGCGTCGACGCTGAAGCTGAACAGGGCCGGCAACAGCAGCACCATGCCGATTAGCGCACCACGGCCGAACTGTTGCTGGCCGACCACCGCCTTGTAGGCCTCCAGCGCCAGCACCTGATAGTCGCCACCGACCACCACCGGCACACCGAAGTCGGTGATGGTCAGGGTGAACACCAGGCAGAACGCCGCAAACACCGCCTGGCGCGTGGCCGGCCAGGTGATGCTGGTGAACGCCCGACCTGGGCCGGCGCCCATGCTGGAGGCAGCATCGAACAGCCGAGCATCGGCCAGCGACAGCGCCGACAGCAGAATCATCAGCGCATGCGGGAAGGTGTAGATGGCCTCCCCCAGCACGATGCCCCAGAAGCCGTAGATGTTGTCGCTAAGCAACCCGCGTAGCAGCCCTTGGTTACCGAACAGGTAGACCAAAGCGATGGCCGGCAGCATCGACGGGGCAAGCAGCGGCAGCAGCGAAATCCCCCGCCACAGGCGCTTGGCCGGGATCAGCGTACGTTGCAGGGCATAGGCAAACAGGTAGGCCAGGGGCACCACGATGGCCGCGACGGTGAAAGCCACCGACAGGCTGTTGCCCAGCAACCAGTGGAAGTTGTCGCTGGCGAACAGCTCCCGGGCTGCCAACAAGCCGCCACCCTGGCCCGCGTCCGCGCTGAAGCCACGCCAGAAGATCGCCAGCAATGGCATCAGCACGGCCAGCACCAACAGGATCAGCAGCAGGCTCTTGCCGCCGACGACGAACAACCGGTCGCCCAAGGCAACGCCAGCACGCGGCGCGGCTTTGGCCTGGCTCAGCGGCAAGGACATTGGCGCGGCCATCTCAGGCAAACACCTGCAGGCTCTGCGGTGGCAATGCCACCCAGATGTCCTGCGAACCCAGGCGCGGCATGGCCTCGGGGGCCAGCTCGGCCAGCAGGGCATGGCCTGGCAGGGCCTTGAGTTCAAAACTCATGCGGCAGCGGTTACCGAGAAAGGTGATTTCGCGGACCATAGCCGGGAACAGGTTTTCTTCGTGTACCACCGGGTTGACCGTGATCGCCTCCGGGCGACAGAACAGCCGGCCGCTGCTGGCCTGGGCCGACCCCGGCGCCAGGCGCATGTTCATGCCGCCAACCTGGGCATGGCTGTCGCCGCTGCGCTGGAATGGCAGCCAGTTGCCCTGGCCGACGAACTCGGCAACGAACGGCGTGGCCGGCTGGTCGTAGATTTCCTGCGGGGTGGCGTACTGCTCGACCTGGCCGTTGTTCATCACCGCAATGCGGTCGGCCATCAGCATGGCTTCGTCCTGGTTGTGGGTCACCATCAAGGTGGTGATGCCCAGCTGGCGTTGCAGCTGGCGCAGCTCGGTGCACAGGTGCTCGCGCACCCGGGCGTCCAGCGCCGACATCGGCTCATCGAGCAGTAGCAGGGATGGCGACGGCGCCAGCGCACGGGCCAGGGCCACACGTTGCTGCTGGCCACCAGAGAGCTGGCCAGGGTATTTCTTCTCGCTGCCAGAAAGGCCTACCAGTTCGAGCATTTCAGCCACCCGCTGGCGGGCCTGCTCGCGGCCACTGCCGGTCAGGCCGTAGGCGATGTTGGCTTCGACGGTCAGGTTGGGGAACAGCGCGTAGGACTGGAACAGGATGCCGTAGTCACGGGCCTGGGGCGGCAGCTCGGAGATATCGCGCTCGCCGATATACAGCGTGCCGCGGTCCTGGCGCTCCAGGCCGGCGATGCAGCGCAACAGCGTGGTCTTGCCACAGCCGGACGGGCCGAGCAGGCACACCAGTTCGCCGGCGGCGATGTCCAGCGAGACATCGTTGAGCGCCGTAAAGGCACCGAAGCGCTTGTGGATGTTGCGCACTTTCATCTGTGCGCCGGGGGTGGTGTGGTTCATGGCAGGGCCTCATCGAAGAGATGGGGCCATGCTAGGAAGGCTGTGCGAAGGTTCTGTGGCTTTGAGGCAAAAGCCGGTGATAGTGGTATAGGCAGATTTTGTATTGGCCTGTGGGGACCTCTTCGCGGGCTTGCCCGCTCCCACAGGATATCTACAAAACTCAGACCCCGCGCAGTACCTGTGGGAGCGGGCAAGCCCGCGAAGAAGCCAACACAGGTCTAGAAATGCGAACCGGCCACTTCTTGCGCTACACCCAGGAACGCGGCCGGCAACCTGGCCTGGCGCCGTTCCTTCAGGCAATACAGGTATTCATGCATCACCGGCGCATTCTCCAGCACGAGCACCCGCAGTTCGGGGTTGTGCGGCACCTCATGGCGGGCAATCACGCTGATGCCGATGTTGCGCAGCACCGCTTCGCGGATCGACTCGCGGCTGCCGATTTCCAGCAAAGCGCCAGCCTTGACCCCGGCCTCCTGCATCATTTGCTCGGTCAGCTTGCGCGTGGTCGAGCCCTTTTCGCGCATCAACAGGCAATGCCCGGCCACCACGTCGATGGACACTGTCTGGCGATAGGCCAACGGATGGTTGCGGTGCACCGCCACCACCAGCGGATCGGTGCCCAACACCCGCCGCACCAGCCGGGCGTCCTCCACCAGCTGCGACGAAGCGGCGATATCCACCCGGTAGTCTTCGAGCATTTCCAGCACCTGCTGCGAGTTGCCGATCTCCACCGCTACATCCACCTGCGGCAAGCGCTCGCGGTAGATCTTCACCAGGTCGAGAATGTAGTAAGGCGCCGTGGCGGCGATGCGCAAGCTGCCTTGGGCCTGGCCGCTGTTGCGCAGCTCGAACTCGATGTCGGCCTCCTGTTGCAACAGCGCCTTGACCATCGGCAGCAGTCGCACGCCCTCTTCGCTCAACACCAGGCGCCGCCCGCCACGGTAGAACAGCTCGACCGTGTAGTGGCTTTCCAGGTTGCGGATCTGCGTGGTCACCGTGGGCTGGCTGAGCCCGAGCTTCTTTGCCGCCAGGGTGATGCTGCCCAGGCGGGCCACCATGTAAAAGGCTTTAAGCTCCGAACTCAGCATGCACGTCCTCTATTTGCGCAAAAGGCGCAAGCCGTTGAACACCACCAGCAGGCTCACGCCCATGTCGGCGAACACCGCCATCCACAGGGTGGCCATGCCGGCAAAGGTAATCGCCAGGAATATCGCCTTGACGCCCAACGCCAGAACGATGTTCTGCATGAGGATCGCCGCACTTTGGCGCGACAGCCTGACGAAGGCCGGGATTTTCCGCAAGTCGTCGTCCATCAGTGCCACATCGGCGGTTTCGATGGCGGTGTCGGTGCCGGCAGCGGCCATGGCAAAACCGATCTCGGCACGGGCCAGGGCCGGGGCATCGTTGATGCCGTCACCGACCATGCCCACCCGATGGCCCTGTGCGTACAAGGCTTCGATGGTTTTCAGTTTGTCGGCAGGCAGCAGGTTGCCCTCCGCGCGGTCAATACCCACCACGGCGGCGATGGCCTGCGCGGTATGCGGATTATCACCGGTCAGCATGACAGTCTTGATGCCCAGCTCATGCAGCTCGGCAATGGCCTGGCGGCTGCTGTCCTTGACCGTATCGGCCACTGCAAAAAGGGCCAGCGGGCCACTGCGGTCAAGCAGCAGGACCACAGTCTTGCCCTGGCGCTCCAGCGCATCCAGCTGGGCTTCAAGCTCGGGTGAGCACAGCCCCAGTTCTTCCACCAGGCGGTGGTTGCCCAGGTGGTAGACCTCGCCAGCGATGGTGCCACGCACGCCGCGCCCGGCCAGGGCAGCGAAGTCATCGACCTCGCTCAAGGCCAGGCCTTGCGCCTTGCCGAACTGGGCAATGGCGCGGGAAACCGGGTGGTCCGAACGTTCGCCCAAGCTGGCAGCCAGGGCTTGCGCACGGCCTTTGAACACCGGCTCCAGTACTTTGGCGTCGGTCTGTACCGGCTTGCCGTGGGTGATGGTGCCGGTCTTGTCCAGGGCCAGGTAATCCAGGTGGCGGCCGCCTTCCAGGTACACACCGCCCTTGATCAGGATGCCTTTGCGCGCAGCAGCGGCCAGCCCGCTGACGATGGTCACCGGGGTCGAGATGACCAGGGCGCACGGGCACGCGACCACCAGCAGCACCAGGGCGCGGTACACCCAGTCGAACCAGCTTGCGGCCATGAACAGCGGCGGGATCACCGCCACGGCCAGGGCGATGGCAAACACCACCGGGGTATAGATACGCGAAAACTGGTCGACGAAGCGCTGGGTAGGCGCCCGCGCGCCTTGCGCTTCCTCCACGGCCTTGATGATCCGCGCCAGGGTCGATTGGCCCGCGCCAGCGGTAACGCGAAACTCCAGCGCACCCGCCTGGTTGATGGTGCCGGCGAACAGTTTGTCGCCTACGGCCTTCTCCACAGGCAAGCTTTCGCCGGTGATCGGCGCCTGATCGACGCTGGATTGCCCACTGATCACTTCGCCATCCAGGCCGATGCGCTCGCCGGGGCGTACCCGCACCAACGCGCCGATGGCCACTTCGCGCACATCCACTTCGCGCCATTGGCCATCTGCCTGCTGCACCGTGGCCATGTCCGGGGTCAGCTGCATCAGCCCGCTGATGGCATTGCGTGCGCGGTCCAGCGAGCGTGCTTCGATCAGCTCGGCAACGGTAAACAGCACCATCACCATGGCCGCTTCCGGCCACTGGCCGATCAGCACAGCACCGGTGACGGCGATGCTCATCAGCGCGTTGATGTTGAGGTTGCGGTTTTTCAGGGCAATCCAGCCCTTCTTGTAGGTGCCCAGGCCGCAACCAAGAATGGCTGCCAGCGCCAATGCCGCCACCAGCCACTCCGGCGCCAGCGACGCAAAGTGCACGATTTCGGCGGCGATGGCGGCAACACCCGACAATGCCAGCGGCCACCAGCGGGTCTTGGCCGGTTGGGGCGCGGCGGCGGTACTGTCGCCTTCGGCACCAAGCGGCTCGGCCTTCATGCCCAGGCTGTCGATGGCACGCTCGATGTCGCCAGTGCCGTCCAATGTATGGCGCACGCCCAGTACGCGGTTGATCAGGTTGAATTCCAGCTGCTCGATACCGGCCAGCTTGCCCAGCTTGTCCTGGATCAGGGTCTGCTCGGTCGGGCAGTCCATGGCGTCGATGCGGAAGCGGCTGAGCTGTGCCTGGGCACTGGCCGTTTCAGTCAGCTGCACCAGCGCCGGCGCGGCTTTGGCCCCGCAGCAGCTGTGGCCGTGGGCGGCGTGCCCATGGTCGTCATCGCCATGGGCGTGATCGTGCGGATGCTTGTGTTCGTGGCTGACAGGCTGGTTCATGGGGTCGTCCTTAAAGTGAGCCTGTTGCCAAGTGAACACCCTGTAGCCACTATAGGGTCAAGCCACTTGCTGGAGATTTCGTGATGAAGATCGGAGAACTGGCCAAAGCCACCGACTGCGCGGTGGAAACCATTCGCTACTACGAGCGTGAAAACCTGCTGCCCGAGCCTGCCCGTACAGAAGGCAACTACCGGCTGTATACCCAGGCCCACGTGGAACGGCTGACCTTCATCCGCAACTGCCGCACCCTGGACATGACCCTGGACGAAATCCGCAGCCTGCTACGCCTGCGCGACAGCCCCGACGACTCGTGCGGCAGCGTCAATGCGCTGATCGACGAACATATCGAGCATGTGCAGGCGCGGATCGATGGCTTGGTGGCTTTGCAGGAGCAGCTGGTGGAACTGCGGCGGCGCTGCAACGCGCAGGGGAGCGAATGCGCGATCTTGCAGCAACTGGAGACGAACGGGGCGGTATCAGTGCCGGACACCGAGCATTCGCATGTGGGACGCAGTCACGGGCATTGAGCCAAAAGCTTCGCGGGTGAACCCGCGAAGAGGCCAGTTCAAACAATGGAGATCTATCAGACCGCCATCGGCGCTGTCATCGGCGCATGGTGCTCATAGCCTTCCAGCCAGAAATCACTCGGCTCGATCTTCTCCAGCCACTCCGGCTCATACTTGCCCGTCTCGGCAAACGCCGGCACGCGGTCGCTGATCACCAGCTTCGGCGCTTCCAGCGGCTCGCGCTTGAGCTGCTCGTTCAGCATGTCCAGGTGGTTTTCATACACATGGGCATCGCCAATGAAGTAGGTGAACCAGCGCGGGGTGTAACCGGTCAGGCGGCCGAACAGCGACAGCAGCGCCGCGCCTTCGGTGAGGTTGAACGGTGTGCCCAGGCCCAGGTCGTTGGAGCGGATATAAAGGGTCAGGGAAATTTCCTTGGTCTCTACATTCGGGTGGAACTGGTACAGCAGATGACACGGCGGCAGGGCCATCTCGTCCAGTTGCGCGCAGTTCCAGCCGTGGAACAGGATGCGGCGGCTGCCGGGGTCGTTGGCGATGGTGTCCAGGCACTGGCGCACCTGGTCGATGGCCTTGTACAGAATGACGAAGGCGACGCCGTCCTCTTCGTCCTGGGCGATACGACGGAAGCCGGCCTTCTCGGCCATTTCAATGGCGGCCGGGTTGCTCAGCGCAATGCGCTTGTAGCCCGGCCACTGGCGCCATTGCACGCCGTAGATCTCGCCAAGGTCGTCATGGCCCTGGCGGAACGGGTTAGCCAGCCACTGGGCGTTTTCGTTAGCGTTCTGGTCCCAGACCTTGCAGCCCAGCTCACGGAATTCACCGGCGTTCTTCACGCCACGCAGGAAACCGACCATTTCGCCGATCGCCGACTTGAACGCCAGCTTGCGCGTGGTGATGGCCGGGAAGCCCTTCTGCAGGTCGAAGCGCAGCATGGCGCCCGGCATGCTGATGGTACGGATGCCGGTGCGATTGCCTTGCAACGTACCGTTCTCGATGACTTCACGGACCAGATCTAGATACTGTTTCATGACTTTCCTGTAACAAGAACGGCAGGAGGATCACCCCTGCCGTGAAAATCATACGGCTGGTTTTGCCGTAGGTTTGCGGTTGTAGGCCAACCAGATCAAGAAGATGCCGCCAACGATCATTGGCACGCAGAGCAACTGACCCATGGTCAACCAGCCGAATGCGATATAGCCAAGCTGAGCATCAGGCACCCGCACAAACTCCACGATAAAGCGGAAAATGCCGTAGAACAGCGCGAACATGCCGGAAACGGCCATGGTCGGGCGCGGTTTGCGCGAGTACAACCAGAGAATCACGAATAATGCCACACCTTCCAGGGCAAACTGGTACAGCTGCGACGGATGACGGGGCAACTGGGCAGGGTCGCTGAACGGCGGGAACACCATCGCCCACGGCACGTCGGTCGCCTTGCCCCACAACTCGGCGTTGATGAAGTTGCCGATACGCCCGGCACCTAGGCCGATCGGCACCAGCGGGGCAACGAAGTCCATCAGCTCGAAGAACGACTTGTTGTTACGCTTGCCGAACCACAAGGCCGCCAGCATCACGCCGATGAACCCGCCGTGGAACGACATGCCGCCCTTCCACACCTCGAAGATCAGCGTCGGGTTGGCCAGGTAGGCATGCAGGTCGTAGAACAGCACGTAACCCAGGCGGCCACCGACGATCACCCCCATCGACAGCCAGAACACCAGGTCGGAAAGCTTCTCACGCGACCAGGTGGGGTCGAAGCGGTTCAGCCGGCGCGAGGCCAGCAGCCAGGCGCCGCCGATGCCGATCAGGTACATCAGCCCGTACCAATGGATTTTCAGCGGCCCGATGGCCAGGGCCACGGGGTCTATCTGCGGGTAAGGCAGCATGGAACTTCCTCTCGATTCAAATCAAAAAGCTGAGGCCGACACAGAACAGCAGCGCTGCGAACAGGCGTTTCAACAAACGGGGCGAAAGCTTGTGCGCCAGACGCGCGCCAAAGCGGGCGAAAAACATGCTGGTCACGGCAATGCCGACCATCGCCGGCAGGTATACGTAACCCAGGCTGTGGGCCGGCAGGTGCTCCTCGTGCCAGCCCAGCAGCATGAAGCTCAGGGCGCTGGCCACCGCAATCGGCAGGCCACAGGCCGAGGACGTGGCCACCGCCTGCTGCATGGGCAGGCTGCGCCAGGTCAGGAACGGCACGGTCAGCGAACCACCGCCGATGCCAAAAATCGCCGAAGCCCAGCCGATCACACCGCCTGCGCCGATCAATGAGGGTTTGCCGGGGATGCCGCGGCTGGCCTTGGGCCTGAGGTCCAGCGCCATCTGCGCGGCGATGACCAGGGCGAACACGCCGATGATCTTCTGCAGCAGCGGGCCCTGGATCAGTGAAGCGGTCTTGGCGCCGACACCTGCCCCAAGGAGGATGCCGAGCGTCATCCAGGCGAAGATCGGCCATTGCACCGCACCCTTGCGGTGGTGCTCAAGCACGGCATTGATCGAAGTGAATACTATGGTTGCCAGCGATGTGCCGACTGCCAGGTGGGTCAGCACCGAGGCGTCGAAGCCCTGCAAGGTGAAGCTGAATACCAGCACCGGCACGATGATGATGCCGCCGCCCACGCCGAACAGCCCGGCCAGCACTCCGGCACAAGCGCCCAACAGCAGATAGAGCACGAATTCCATTCGGCTTCCCCGAAAAATCAATCCGGCATGGTAACGGAAGCCGGGCTCGAGGCTCTAGTGAACTCTGTGTCAGGATGGATCCGCCCGACTGCTGTGGGTACAGTGACAAAAAACACAGAGGCCAAACCGATGTGCCTGATCGTATTTGCGTGGCGGCCGGGGCACACCCTGCCGCTGATCGTGGCAGCCAACCGCGACGAGTTCTATGCCCGCCCTACCCAGCCCCTGGCGGCCTGGGAGGATTCGCCTGGGGTGCACGCCGGGCGTGACCTGGAGGCCGGTGGTACCTGGCTGGGCGTAGGCCCGCAGGGGCGCTTTGCCGCGCTGACCAATATCCGCGATCCGGGCCAGGCACCGGGGCCGCGCTCGCGGGGGGAACTGGTGGCGGCCTACCTGCAGGGGGAGCTTGGGGTCGAGGCTTACCTGGATCAGGTAGCCAGCCGCAGTGGGCAGTATTCGGGGTTCAACCTGCTGGTGGGTGATGGGCGACAGCTGGGTTACCTGCACGCCCGTGACGCCACGCCGTGCCTGCTGGACGCCGGGGTGTACGGGTTATCCAACGCAGGGCTGGATACGCCGTGGCCAAAGCTGGTGAAGGCACGTAGCGGGCTGGAGGGCCTGTTGGAAACGCCAGAGCCGGATCGGCTGCTGGCTTTGCTGGCGGATAACGAAACGGCGGCGGATGGCGACCTGCCCGAGACAGGTGTCGGGTTGGCGACCGAGAAATTGCTGTCGAGCGTGTTCATCGCCAGCCAGAACTACGGGACCCGGGCGAGTACCGTGCTGATCGTGGATGATCAGGGACGAAGGCGGCTGATCGAGCGCAGTTTCGGGCCCTTTGGTGGGCATCTGGGTGAGGTTGAAGTGCGGGTCTGATCATTTGATGCTGCCTGTGCGGGCCTCTTCGCGGGACAAGCCCGCTCCCACAGGTACTGCGGGGTCTTCAGGATCTGCGCAACCTCATCTGGGTGAGGTTGAAGTGTGGTCTGATCATTTGATGCTGCCTGTGCGGGCCTCTTCGCGGGACAAGCCCGCTCCCACAGGTATCGCGGGGTCTTCAGGATCTGCGCAACCTCATCTGGGTGAGGTTGAAGTGCGGGTCTGGTCATTTGATGCTGCCTGTGCGGGCCTCTTCGCGGGACAAGCCCGCTCCCACAGGTACCGCGGGGTCTTCAGGATCTGCGCAACCTCATCTGGGTGAGGTTGAAGTGCGGGTCTGATCATTTGATGCTGCCTGTGCGGGCCTCTTCGCGGGACAAGCCCGCTCCCACAGGTACCGCGGGGGTCTTCAGGATCTGCGCCACCTCATCTGGGTGAGGTTGAAGTGCGGGTCTGGTCATTTGATGCTGCCTGTGCGGGCCTCTTCGCGGGACAAGCCCGCTCCCACAGCTACCGCGGGGTCTTCAGGATCTGCGCAACCCCTGTGGGAGCGGGCTTGTCCCGCGAAGAGGCCGTAACAGGCAACCTAACGCTCAGAGGGTTTTGTTGGCCCCTGGCCCGATCATCCGCGCCAACCCGAGGTTCTTCAGGGCCAGCTGCAGCGAGCTGTGGATAACCTGCGGGTTGTCATGGCTCAAGGCGTCGGCCAGCAACTCCTTGGCCTTGCTCATGTTCACCTGGCGTAACATCCACTTCACCTTCGGCAGGTTGGTGGCGTTCATCGAAAGGCTGTCGAAGCCCATCGCCATCAACAGGATGGCCGCCGCCGGGTCACCCGCCATCTCACCGCAGATGCTTACCGGCTTGCCTTCGCCATGAGCGTCGCGCACTACCGTATTCAGCGCTTGCAGCACCGCCGGATGCAGGTAGTCGTACAGGTCGGCAACCCGTGGGTTGTTGCGGTCCACCGCCAGCAGGTACTGGGTCAGGTCGTTGGAGCCCACCGACAGGAAGTCGACTTGGCGTGCCAGCTCCTTGGTCTGGTACACCGCCGCGGGGATTTCTACCATCACGCCCACCGGGGGCATCGGCACGTCGGTGCCTTCGTCACGCACCTCGCCCCAAGCGCGGTGGATCAGGTGCAGCGCTTCTTCCAGCTCGTGGATGCCAGAAATCATTGGCAGCAGGATACGCAGGTTGTTCAGGCCCTCGCTGGCCTTGAGCATGGCGCGGGTCTGCACCAGGAAAATTTCCGGGTGGTCGAGGGTGACGCGGATGCCGCGCCAACCCAGGAACGGGTTTTCTTCCTTGATCGGGAAGTACGACAGCGCTTTGTCACCGCCGATATCGAGGGTACGCATGGTCACCGGCAGCGGGTGGAAGGCGGCCAACTGCTCGCGGTAGATGGCCAGCTGTTCTTTCTCGCTGGGGAAGCGCTGGTTGATCATGAACGGCACTTCGGTGCGGTACAGGCCTACCCCTTCGGCGCCGCGCTGCTGGGCACGGGCCACGTCGGCCAGCAAGCCGGTGTTGACCCACAGCGGCATGCGGTGGCCGTCGGGGGTAACGCATGGCAGTTCGCGCAGGGCATCCAGGCCCTGGGCCAGCTGGCGCTCTTCCTCAACCACTTCGCTGTATTGCTTGCGCAGCACTTCGCTGGGGTTGGTGAACACCTCGCCCTTGTACCCGTCGACAATCAGTTCGATACCGTCGACCTTGGAGTACGGCAGGTCGACCAGGCCCATCACCGTGGGGATGCCCATCGCGCGGGCGAGGATGGCGACGTGGGAGTTGCCCGAACCCAGTACCGAGACCAGGCCTACCAGCTTGCCTTCCGGCACTTCGCCGAGCATGGCCGGTGTCAGCTCCTCACTGACCAGGATGGTGTTGTCGGCATACACCAGCGACTGCGAGCGGGCTTCCTGCAGGTAGGCCAGCAGGCGCCGGCCCAGGTCCTTGACGTCGGAGGCGCGCTCGCGCAGGTAGTCATCGTCCATCAGCTCGAAGCGGCTGACGTGCTCGCCGACCACCTGGCGCAGGGCGCCCTGCGCCCACTGGCCGGTCTTGATGACTTCGGTCACCTCGCCGCCCAGGGCTGCATCTTCGAGCATCATCAGGTACACATCGAACAACGCGCGCTCTTCAGGCCGTAGCTGGGTGGCCAGCTTGGCCGACAGCTTGCGCATGTCAGCACGTACGCCTTCAAGGGCATTCTGGAACAGCTTGAGTTCAGCGTCGATGTCATCGACGGCCTTGTCCGGCACCACTTCCAGGTCGGCTGGCGGCAGCATCACCACCGCGCGCCCCACGGCAGCGCCAGGCGAGCCAGGCACGCCGACGAAGCGCGCCTCCTGGATACCCTTGCCTTGGCGGCCAAGGCCACGGATCGACCCAGTGGCTTCAGCGTGGGCGATTACCCCGGCGAGCTGGGCGCTCATGGTGACCAGGAAGGCTTCTTCGCCCTCGTCGAACTGGCGGCGCTCCTTTTGCTGGATGACCAGCACCCCGACCACGCGGCGGTGGTGAATGATCGGCGCACCCAGGAAGGAGGCGAATTTTTCTTCACCGGTTTCGGCAAAGTAGCGGTAACGCGGGTGGTCGGCGGCGTTTTCCAGGTTCAGCGGCTCTTCTCGGGTACCCACCAGGCCAACAAGGCCCTCGTTGGGGGCCATGCTGACCTTGCCGATGGAGCGCTTGTTCAGGCCTTCGCTGGCCATCAGCACGAAGCGGTTGGTTTCCGGGTCAAGCAGGTAGACTGAGCAGACCTGGCTGCCCATGGCCTCCTTGACGCGCAAGACGATGATCCCCAACGCCGACTTGAGATCTTTGGCGGAGTTTACTTCCTGGACGATCTTGCGCAGCGTATTGAGCATGGCTCGGGGTCGAACTCCGTCGTCAGTCGCGCGTCAGCAGACGCGGTGCTAGCTCTTTCAGGGCGCGTCGGTACACCTCGCGCTTGAATGTCACAACCTGGCCCAGCGGATACCAATAGCTCACCCAGCGCCAGCCGTCGAACTCCGGCTTGCCGGTCAGGTCCATCCGCACCCGCTGTTCATTGCTGACCAGCCTTAGCAGGAACCACTTCTGCTTCTGGCCGATGCACAGCGGCTGGCTGTGGGTACGTACCAGTCGCTGGGGTAAACGATAACGCAACCAGCCACGGGTGCAGGCAAGAATTTCCACATCGTCGCGTTCAAGGCCAACTTCTTCGTTCAGCTCGCGGTACAGGGCATCTTCCGGCGTCTCGTCAGGGTTGATACCACCCTGGGGAAATTGCCAGGCATCCTGGTTGATCCGTCGAGCCCATAGCACCTGCCCGGCATCATTCGTGAGAATGATCCCGACATTGGGGCGAAAACCATCCGGGTCGATCACGGCAGCAACCTCGCAAACGCATGTCACCGCATTGTTCCACAAAGCTTGCGAGCGCAGCAACGCGCCTGCCAAGCTTATGTGCAGCAGCGTGAAAACTCCGTATTCTGCGGGCCTCCCCTGTGGCTGATGCGAGTGACCGCGATGCGCCTGGCTTTATTCGACCTGGACAATACCCTCCTCGGTGGCGACAGCGACCATGCCTGGGGTGATTACCTTTGCGAGCGCGGCATTCTCGACCCGGTCGCCTACAAGCAACGCAACGATGGCTTCTACCAGGACTACCTCAACGGCACCCTGGACCTGCAGGCCTACCTGGCCTTTTCCATGGAGATTCTGGCGGCAACGCCTGTGGCCCAGCTCGACGAATGGCACCGCGACTTCATGCGCGACTGCATCGAGCCGATCATCCTGCCCAAAGCCCTGGCCTTGCTGCAGCAGCACCGCGAGGCGGGCGACCAGCTGGTGATCATCACCGCTACCAACCGTTTTGTAACCGCACCGATTGCCCGGCGCCTTGGGGTGCGAGTATTGCTGGCGACCGAATGCGAGATGCGCGACGGCCGCTATACCGGGCGCAGTACCGATATACCGTGTTTCCGTGAAGGCAAAGTGACGCGGCTGGAGCGCTGGATGCTGGAGAACGGCTTTGACCTTGAGGACAGCTACTTCTATAGCGACTCGATGAACGATTTGCCGTTGTTGCAGCGGGTGACGCATGCGGTGGCGGTGGACCCCGACCCGAACCTGCGGGCCGAGGCCGAGAAGCGCGGGTGGCCGGTGGTTTCGTTGCGCGATTGAGGTTTTCCTGTGCTGGCCTCTTCGCGGCTAAAGCCGCTCCCACAGGGACCGTATCAGGCCTGAGGGCTGCGCCGTACCTGTGGGAGCGGGTTCACCCGCGAAGAGGCCGGCACAGGCAACCCAAGGCTGTCAGACTGGCTTGGCGCCCATCAGCCCGGCAATGGACAGGAAGCAGACCCCGCTGAACACCGCCAGCGCCAGGGTAAACCGCAACCCCACCACTTCAGCCTTGCGTAGCCGGTTCAGCCGCACCAGCAGCCACCACACGGCCAGCGCGCCGAAGGTATAGATGACGCTGGACGCCAGCACCCAGGCCTGCCCCAGCGGCCAACCCACCAGGTGCACCAGCCACCAGCCGGTAAACGGCATGCTCACCAGGCACAGGCCCATCACCAGCCACACAAATACCAGCGGCCGGCGCAGCAGTTTGGCATAGGCCTCGGCATCGCCCTGTCGACGGGCGCGCACCGTCCACACCGCAAGGCCCAGGGCGCCCAGAAACAGCAGTGCGGTGGCGATGATGTGCAAGGTCTTGAGGGTGGTCAGGTGTTCCATGTCTTCACATCCTTGAGCGATAAGCCAAGCTTAGCCGCTCAACCCAGGAACAGCTTGTAAGCCGGGTTCTCGGTCTCGTCCCAGTATGGGTAACCAATCTTGGCCAGCGCTGCCGGCACCAGGTGGCGCTCGTCCTCCGGCACCTGCAGCCCCGCCACCACGCGCCCGTCAGCCGCGCCATGGTTGCGGTAATGGAACATCGAGATATTCCAGCGCCCGCCCAGCTTGTTGAGGAAGTTGAACAACGCCCCCGGCCGCTCGGGGAATTCGAAGCGCAACACCATTTCATCGCTGGCACCGGCCGAATGGCCGCCAACCATGTGGCGAATGTGCAGCTTGGCCAGTTCGTTGTCGGTCAGGTCGGTAACCGGGAAGCCCTGATCGGTCAGATGCTGCACCAGCGCCGCCCGTGGGTCGTTTTCCGGGTGGGTCTGCACGCCAACGAAGATGTGCGCTTCGTCGGAGGTGTGCTTGCGGTAGTTGAATTCGGTGATCTGGCGCTTGCCGATCGCCTCGCAGAAGGCCTTGAAGCTGCCCGGGCGTTCCGGGATGGTCACGGCGATGATCGCTTCGCGCTTTTCACCCAGCTCGGCACGCTCGGCCACATGGCGCAGGCGGTCGAAGTTGACGTTGGCGCCGGAGTCGATAGCCACCAGCGTCTGCCCGGTCACGCCATAAAGCTCGACATACTTCTTGATACCCGCCACGCCCAAAGCGCCAGCAGGCTCGGTGATCGAGCGGGTATCGTCGTAGATATCCTTGATAGCCGCACAGATCTCGTCGGTGCTGACCGTCACCACTTCATCCACATGGTGGCGGCAGATATCGAAGGTATGCTGGCCGATCTGCGCCACCGCCACGCCGTCGGCAAATAACCCAACCTGTGGCAGCACCACACGCTCACCGGCAGCCATCGCCGCCTGGAGGCAATTGGAATCGTCCGGCTCGACACCGATCACCTTGATTTCCGGGCGCAGGTACTTCACATAGGCAGCAATGCCAGCAATGAGGCCGCCACCGCCCACGGGTACAAAGATGGCGTCCAGCTGCCCAGGGTGCTGGCGCAGGATTTCCATGGCCACAGTGCCTTGCCCGGCGATGGTGTGCGGGTCGTCGTAAGGGTGAACATAGACAAAGCCCTTCTCCTCGACCAGTTTCAGCGAATAGGCCAGCGCCTCGGGGAACGAGTCGCCATGCAGCACGACCTTGCCACCGCGCGAGCGCACACCTTCGATCTTGATCTCCGGGGTGGTTTTAGGCATTACGATAGTGGCCTTGATGCCCATCTCGCGCGCAGCCAGGGCCAGGCCCTGGGCATGATTGCCGGCCGAGGCAGTGACCACGCCACGGGCCAGCTCTTCGGCCGTCAGCTGCGCCAGCTTGTTATAGGCCCCGCGGATCTTGAACGAGAACACCGGCTGCAGGTCTTCACGCTTGAGCAAGATCTGGTTGCCCAGGCGCTTGCTCAGCTGCCCGGCGCTCTGCAACGGGGTTTCGACGGCAACGTCATAGACGCGCGAGGTGAGGATCTTCTTGACGTACTGTTCGAGCATCGGGAAAGCATCACTGGGCCGCGGGACAAGGGCTGCGAGTCTACCCCAGCGCTACGTCGGGCGACCACAGCAAAGCCGCCCAAGCCGTTATACTAGGCAACTTTGAAAACCGCCCTGCCCCTTTCGGAGCCCGCATGACCCAGGACCAACTCAAACAGGCCGTCGCCCAGGCCGCTGTCGACTTCATTCTGCCCAAGCTGGATGAAAAGAGCGTCGTCGGCGTCGGTACCGGTTCGACTGCCAACTTCTTCATCGACGCCCTGGCTCAGCACAAGACCGCCTTCGACGGCGCAGTCGCCAGCTCCGAAGCCACTGCCCAGCGTCTGAAGGGCCATGGCATCCCGGTCTACGAGCTGAACAGTGTCAGCGAGCTGGAATTCTACGTGGACGGCGCCGACGAGAGCGACGCGCACCTGAACCTGATCAAGGGTGGCGGCGCGGCCCTGACCCGCGAGAAGATCGTCGCCGCTGTGGCCAAGACCTTCATCTGCATCGCCGATGGCAGCAAGCTGGTGCCGGTACTGGGCGCATTCCCGCTGCCGGTCGAAGTGATCCCGATGGCGCGTAGCCATGTGGCCCGTCAATTGGTCAAGCTGGGCGGCGACCCGGTGTACCGCGAAGGCGTGGTCACCGACAACGGCAACGTGATCCTCGATGTGCACAACCTGCAGATCACCAACCCGGTGGAGCTGGAAGCGCAAATCAACGCCATCGTTGGCGTGGTGACCAATGGCCTGTTCGCGGCGCGGCCGGCAGACTTGCTGCTGCTGGGTACCTCTGAAGGCGTCAAGAGCCTGAAGGCCGAGTAATCTTCGGCGAGGGCTCTGCCCTCGATTCGCAGCCAAGGCTGCACCTACAGGGGTACACGATTTCCTGTAGGAGCAGCCTTGTGCTGCGAATGGGCTGCAAAGCAGCCCCACCTGCTCACTCCGCCGGCTGCTTGAACACATAGAACAGGTTAGGCTCACTGACCAGATAGATGGTCCCCGCCTCGTCCATTGCAATCCCCTCCGCCTGCGGCACCGTCGCCTGCAACCCCTGAAAGCCCTTGCGCAACGACAAGGTACTCAAGGGCACGCCTTCCAGATCCAGCTCCAGCACCAGCCGTGACTCATCCGAAAGCGCCAGCAAATGCCCACTGCGCTCATCGAACTGCAAGCTCGACAAGTCCCGCACAAACAGCCGTGAATCACGCTTGCGGTCTTGCACCACATGCACGGCGTAAGGCTTTTCCGGGTTGTCATGGGGAAAGCCATGAACCTCATAGATCAGCATCGGGTCGCGTTCCTTTGCCACGAACAGCCGCTTGCCCGCCGAATCGTAAGCCAGCCCCTCAAACCCTTTGTTGCCATTCAGGCCGATGCCCAGGCTGAGCTGTTCGGCATCACCGGCGTCGAGGAACATCGTGTCGTCTTCCAGCCGTACACGAATCAACCGTTGTTGACGCTCGTCGGTGATGACATAGCTGTTGGGCCCGACATACTCCACCGCCTCTGGGTCGCCGAACCCCGTCAGCGGTATGCGACGCAGGATACGGCCGTCCAGCGACAGCTCGATCAGCTCCGAGCGGGCGTTGGTGACGGTGAACAGGGTTTTTCGGTCCGGGTCGTAGGTCAGCGCCGAAATATCATCATCCAGCCCCTCGACCGGCTGCGCCTCCACCACCACACGGTAGCGGTCAAGGCCGATGCTCTGCTCGGCGGGCTGCCACCACGTCTTGAGGTTGAACCAGCCCCGCTCGAACAGGCGAAATTCCTGCCCGGCCCAGCCGAGCAGGAGCAGACCGATAACGACCAGGACAAGAAACAGGCGAACAAGATGACGCATGGGGCAGACTCGACATGGGGGTGGCGAATCTAACCATGTACAACTGAAACAAAGCTTAATGCCAGCATCAGAAACATCGGATGTTGGGGTCAGTTCTTTCTGAAGCGATAGAACAAAGCCGGCTCGCTGACCATATACAGGTTTCCCTTGTCATCCATGGCCACCCCTTCAGCCCTTGGAATGGTGTCTTCAAGGCCGTTGAAGCCTCCCAGCAAGGTCATGAAGCTGACCTGCTGGCCCTGCTCGTCCAGCTCCAACAGCATGTTGGAATCGGCCGAGAGCACCAGCAGGTGACCAGTGCGCGGGTCGACCGCCAGTGCAGACAGGTTACGCAGGTCGAGTTCCTCGCTGGGTAACGGCTGCTTCTCGCCCTTGAGCGGGCTGCGGCCATCGGTGTTCCAGGTGTACAGCTTGGGCGGGCGCTCCTCGCCGATGATCAGGCGCTGACGCAGCGGGTCCCAGGCGACCGCCTCGAAGCCCTTGTTGCTCTTCACCGACGGTCCCAGGTCGTGGCTCTGAAAGTCGTCGTGGTTCAGCGCGGTGGTCTGCGCGTCCACCTTGACCACGGTCAGGTCATGCAGGCGCTCGTCGGTGATGGCCAGATTGCCGTCTTCCAGCACCGCAACGCCTTCCGGGTTGTTCCAGCCGTTGAGGGGGATCTTGCGCAGTACATCGCCCTCCAGGCTCAGCTCGACCAGGATCGGGTTCTTGCCCATGACCGCGAACAGGGTGCGGGTATGCGGGTTGAAGGCCACGTCCGAGGCTTCGTCATCGTCCATGCCTGGTAACGGTTTGGCATCGATGTCGACCTGATAGTCTGGCAACCACACGCTTTCGCTGCGCTCGCCGGTGCTTTCGAAGCGCTCTTTCACCCACAGCGCGCCGCGGTCATCCCAGTGCATCGCCACTGCGACGCCATAGCCGATCACCGCCGCCACGGCAAGGCCGAAAGGCCAGCGCCGGTAGAAGCGACGCTTGGGAGTTACCGGGGCGCTGGAGGGTGATGGCATGCGGGCTTCCTGGGGAATGGGCGTAGGTCAGCGCATTATCCGGATAGGGTGTGAAAAAAGGGTAAACAGGGCCGGCCTCTTCGCGGGTAAACCCGCTCCCACAGGTTCAGCACAGTATTCAAGGCCTGTGCAATACCTGTGGGGGCGGTTTACCCGCGAAGAGGGCGACGCGGCTTCGAGTTAAAGCACCCGGCTTTCGAAGCGGCTCACGCCCGGCAGCTCCAGCACCAGCTCGTCACCAACATTGAACGGTCCCACACCCGCCGGTGTACCGGTGAGGATCACATCCCCGGCCTGCAGCGAGAAATGCGCCGCCATGTACTGGATCATCGGCACGATCGGGTTCAGCATCATCGCGCTGTTGCCATCCTGTCGCACTTCGCCGTTGACGGTCAGGCGCACCGGGATGTCGGTGACGTCTTCGAAGCTGGCAGCAGAGACGAACGGCGGCAGTACGCAGGCGCCGTCAAAACACTTGGCCAGCTCCCACGGCAGGCCCTTCTCTTTCAGCTTGGCCTGCACGTCGCGCAGCGTCAGGTCCAGCGCCGGGGCATAACCGGAAATGGCGTCCAGCACCTCTTCCTCGCTCGGGTGGGTCGACAGCGGCTTGCCCAGCAACACGGCAATTTCGGCCTCATAGTGCACCGAACCCCGGTCGGCCGGGATCTTGAAGCCGCCCTCGGTCGGCACCACGCAACTGCCCGGCTTGATGAACAGCAGCGGCTCGGTGGGGATCGGGTTGTCCAGTTCCTTGGCATGCTCGGCATAGTTACGGCCGATGCACACCACCTTGCCCAGCGGGAAGTGAATGCGCGTGCCGTCTACGTACTGGTGCTGGTAACTCATGGCCGACTCCTCTGGGTACTGCTTTTTATTCAGGTGCGAAGATCTTACCCGGATTCATGATGCCGTTAGGGTCGAAGACGGCCTTTATTGCCTTCATGCAGGCGATTTCTTCCGGCGAGCGGCTGTAGCCCAGGTAGTCGCGCTTGGTCATGCCCACGCCGTGCTCGGCGGAGATCGAGCCGTTGTAGCGCTTGACGATATCGAACACCCATTTGTTGACCTTGGTGCATGAGGCAAAGAAGTCGTCCTTGCTCATGTGTTCGGGCTTGAGGATGTTCAGGTGCAGGTTGCCATCGCCGATGTGGCCGTACCACACGACTTCGTAATCCGGGTAGTGCTCCGCGACGATGGCGTCGATATCACGCAGGAACGCGGGCACTTTCGACACGGTGACGGAAATGTCGTTCTTGTAGGGTGTCCAGTGCGAGATGGTTTCCGACAGGTACTCGCGCAGCTTCCACAAGTTTTTAAGCTGGGTGTCGCTCTGGCTCATCACCCCGTCCAGCACCCAGCCCTGCTCGACGCAATGCTCGAAGGTGGCCAACGCTTCGTTGGCGACTTCTTCAGTGCTGGCTTCGAACTCCAGAAGTGCATAGAACGGGCAGTCGGTCGCGAACGGGGCGGGTACATCGCCGCGCGCGAGGATCTTGGCCAGGCCCTTGTCGGAGAAGAACTCGAAGGCTGTGAGGTCCAGCTTCCCCTGGAAGGCGTGCAGCACCGGCATGATCGAGTCGAAGTCCGGTGTGCCAAGCACCATGGCAGTGAGGTTGCGCGGGGTACGGTCCAGGCGCAGGGTGGCCTCGACCACGAAGCCCAGCGTGCCTTCGGCGCCAATGAACAGCTGGCGCAGGTCATAGCCGGTGGCGTTCTTGATCAGGTCTTTGTTCAGCTCCAGCAACTCGCCCTTGCCGGTAACCACTTTCAGCCCGGCCACCCAGTTGCGGGTCATGCCGTAGCGAATCACCTTGATGCCGCCAGCGTTGGTGCCGATGTTGCCGCCAATCTGGCTGGAGCCGCTGGAAGCGAAGTCCACCGGGTAATACAGGCCCTGCTCTTCGGCGTAGGTTTGCAGCTGCCGGGTGATTACCCCCGGCTGGCAGACCACGGTGCGGTCGAAGGCATTGAAGCCGAGAATCTGGTTCATGTAGTCGAAGGAAACGACAACCTCGCCATTGGCCGCCACGGCCCCGGCAGAAAGCCCGGTGCGCCCGCCCGATGGCACCAGGGCCACCTTGCGCGCATTGGCCCAGCGCACAATGGCCTGCACCTGTTCTACTGTCTTGGGGAAGACGATGGCGCTGGGCGCCGGGGGGTAATGCTTGGTCCAATCCTTGCCATACGCTTCGAGGGAAGCCGCGTCGGTCAGGACCTTGCCAGGGTCGACAAGGGTCATCAGTTCATCAATTACAGCGGGGTGGGTCATCGCTGGAACTCTCGACTTATTCATAGTCACCCTGAGCACTCTTCACCTGTCGGGATAAGCTCAGATTGTGTCGCGTATGCTAGCATAGCCCTCCCGCTGTTCATGCTAAGGCTGCCCTCGCGCCTGGCATCACCCCTCGCCATTTTTTCTCCGGGATACAGGTTTACGCAGATGAGCAAGACTTCTCTCGACAAGAGCAAGATCCGGTTCCTTCTTCTTGAAGGTGTGCACCAGAACGCGGTCGATACCCTCAAGGCCGCCGGCTACACCAACATCGAATACCTCACTGGTTCGTTGCCGGAAGCCGAGCTGAAGGAAAAGATCGCCGATGCCCACTTTATCGGCATCCGTTCGCGCACCCAGCTCACCGAAGAGATCTTCGACTGCGCCAAGAAACTGGTCGCTGTTGGCTGCTTCTGCATCGGCACCAACCAGGTCGACCTGGAAGCTGCCCGCGAGCGCGGTATCGCCGTGTTCAACGCACCGTACTCCAACACCCGTTCGGTGGCCGAGCTGGTACTGGCCGAGGCCATCCTGCTGCTGCGCGGCATCCCTGAGAAGAACGCTTCCTGCCACCGTGGCGGCTGGATCAAGAGCGCGGCCAACTCGTTCGAAATCCGCGGCAAAAAACTGGGCATCGTCGGCTACGGCTCGATCGGGACCCAGCTGTCGGTACTGGCCGAGAACCTGGGCATGCAGGTGTACTTCTACGACCCACTGACCAAGCTGCCACTGGGCAACGCCGTGCAGGTCACCAGCCTGAACGAGCTGCTGGGCCTGGCCGACATCGTCTCGCTGCACGTGCCTGAGCTGCCATCCACCCAGTGGATGATCGGCGAGAAGGAAATCCGCGCGATGAAGAAGGGCGCGATCCTGATCAACGCCGCCCGTGGCACCGTGGTCGAGCTGGACCACCTGGCCGCCGCCATCAAGGACAAGCACCTGATCGGCGCCGCCATCGACGTGTTCCCGGTCGAGCCACGCTCCAACGACGAAGAGTTCGAAAGCCCGCTGCGCGGCCTGGACAACGTGATCCTGACCCCGCACATCGGCGGCTCCACTGCCGAAGCCCAGGCCAACATCGGCCTCGAAGTGGCCGAGAAGCTGGTCAAGTACAGCGACAACGGTACCTCGGTGTCCTCGGTCAACTTCCCGGAAGTGGCCCTGCCTGCCCACCCTGGCAAGCACCGCCTGCTGCACATCCACGAAAACATCCCGGGCGTGCTCAGCGAGATCAACAAGGTCTTCGCCGAGAACGGCATCAACATCTCCGGTCAGTTCCTGCAGACCAACGAGAAAGTCGGTTACGTGGTGATCGACGTCGACGCCGAGTACTCGGACCTGGCGCAAGAGAAACTGCAACAGGTCAAGGGCACCATCCGTTCCCGCGTCCTGTTCTAAGTTTGCTTGCAGCATGAAAAAAAGGGAGGCCATTGTGGCCTCCCTTTTTTTATTTCACTTCAACAGTGATCTTCTTCGATTCGACGCTTGGCTTGAACGGCACGTGGTACTGGTCACCCAGGATCAGTTGCAGGGTGTGCTTACCCGGCGTCAGGGTGATGCTGGTTTCGGTCTGCGCCTTGCCGAAGTGCAGCACCTGCGGGCCCGCCGGCAGTGCGGTGCCGGCCTCTGGCATCAGGCTGGTCGGCAGCGGCATATCGGCGACGGGTTCTTTATCCACGTCCACCAGCAGGTGGTGGTGGCCGCTGTGAGGGGTCTGGTCACCCGCTGGCTTGAGCGCCATACCCTCGATGCCGAACTTGACGGTGAAGGTCTTGTCGACCGTGGCACCATCGGCGGGGGAAACGATGAAGACCTTGGCATCCTTGGGCGGCTCCTGGCTCTTCAGGGCGTCCGCAGCACCGGCGAAAACCGACACTCCCATCAGCAGACCGGCAACGGCAGCGCGCGAAAATAGGCTGTTCATTCACTTCTCCTGTGATTCACTTATTGACCGCCGCCATTCATCTGCCGACGACGGTAGTTCACCTTAGTTGAAATAATCGGCAAGGTGTTCACATTGCCTGACAGAAATATTTCAGTCAGGGTTAAACAATGCCGAGGCTTCAAGGTCATAGGCTGCGCTCGATCACGGCGAGGAAGAAAGCCGTGGCGAAGGTTTTTCATCAGTTAAAAGAAAAGGGGCAATCATGCGTTCGACCATAGGGGTACTGCTGGCAGTACTGATCAGTCCATTGGCCCAGGCGGAGCTGATCGACGAAATCGCCGACCGGGGCGAACTGCGTATTGCCGTACAGGCCGACAACTCGCCGTACGCCTTCAAACAAGATGACCACCTGACCGGTTTCGACATCGAATTTGGCCAGGACCTGGCCAGGGAACTGGACTTGCGCGCCGAGTTTGTCGAAGCCCCGGCCGAAGAAGTAATGAGCGGTGTCGAGAGTGGCAAATATGACATCGCACTTACCCCATCGAGTAATGCGCCCAAAGGCGACGGCCCGCTGGATGTGAGCCTGCCATTTGGCGACAAGAAACTGGTGATCCCGTTTCAGAAGGACAACCCGGCGTTCGAAAGTGCCGTGAACAATGCGCTGCAGCGCTTGAAAGACAGTGGCCGCACGGCCGAGCTTGAGCAGAAGTGGTTCAAGGGTGTGCAGGAGACTGCAGCCGGGCAATAAGATTTGTATTGCCTGTACCGGCTTTGTGCTGCGAAGAGGTCGGTACAGGTTTACCCCAAAGCCCGCTGCGCCTGTTCCAGCTCCAGCTCGCTGAACACCTGCACCCCAGCCCGCCGCAACAGCGCCGTGGTCACCCCTTCCCCCGCCACTTTCACACCACTGAACGTGCCGTCATAGGTCAACCGGTTACCACACGAAGGGCTACCCGCCTTCAGCACCGCCACGCCAATGCCATGCCGGCGCACCAGTGCCAGCGCCAGTTGCGCCCCGGCCACAAACTCGGCAGTTACATCTTCGCCCGTCACCGTCAGCACCTGCGTGCTGCCGTCGAGTACTGCACCGCCCTGTCCGCCCGGGATCTCCGCTGGCGGGCGCGGGGTGGGCAAGCCACCGGCTACCTCCGGGCACAACGGTACAACGCGCCCTTCGGCCTGCCACTGCTGCAACAGGTCCGGATGCCCGCTGGCCCGGCCGTCATAGCGTACCGGCTGGCCGAGCAGACAGGCGCTGACCAGCACTTTGGGCAGGTCAGAACAGGTCATTGCCACGGCGCCTGAACCAACCGGTCAACGACAACCGCTCACGCCCGGCCGGCAGCACTTCGTGAGGCACTTCACCCGACAGGAACACCACCAGGCAGCCCGCCACAGGCTCCACGTCATGCTCTACGTCGCCGGCCAGGAACATGCGCAACTGGCCACCGTCCTGCGGCTGCCAGCCTTCATTCAGGTACAACACAGCCGACACCATGCGCCGGTCATCGTCGCGAAAGCGGTCCAGGTGCCGGCGATAGAAGGCGCCCGGAGGGTACAGGGCAAAATGGCACTCAAAGTCTTCCAGGCCCAGGAACAGGCCCTGATTGATTGCCAGACGCAACTGGTCCATGGCCGTCAGGTACTGGTCGCACGATTCTGCCTGCCCGGGGTCGATCCACTGGATCTGGTCACCGCGAATGGCTTCGCGCACCTCCTGGGTAGCACCGCGCCCCACCCCCGCCGGGTTGAGCTCGCCCTCGGCATCACGGCGACGGCACTCGGCTGCCAGCGCGCGCACCAGTTCGGCAGGCAGAAAGAGTGCCTGCTGGGACCAGCCATGGGTGGCCAGATCGTCGACGACGGCCGCAAGCATCGGGTGTTCAGGGGATATGTGCATGGCGCGCATCATATCCATTCGCCCTGTCGGCGCACAGCGCCACTTGGCCGAGAAACACGCTGATATCTCGACAAACCGGCGCCGGGCCAAGGACAATAGCCACCTGCCGACAGGAGTCCTGAATGCGCCGTCTGTTTTCCCTGATTCTGCTGATGATCTGCACCGTGCCTGTCTGGGCAGACAACCTGGATCAACTGTACAAGGCCGCCGGCTGGCCCGACCAGCGCGCCCACTTCAACGATGCCCTGAGCGCCGCCCAGGAACGCTACCGCAACAGTTTGCCACCCGCCGTTTACCAGGCGCTGGTCAACAACAGCAACCAGCGCTTCCAGGCCCAGGCGGTGGACCGCCGCGCCCAGGCAAAGCTGCGCGCCACCTTGGCCAACCCGGCTCCGGCCCTGGCGTTCTTCCAGTCACCGCTAGGGCGCAAGGTGGTAGCAGCCGAACTCAAGGCCACCCGCAAGGACGAGCTGGCCAAGAACGCCAAGGGCCTGCCGAAGATCCAGGCCAGCGACGACCGCCTGCTGGTCATCGGCCACCTGGCCCAGGCCCTGCCAGCGCGTGAAGCCGGCGCCGAAGTGAGCCTGGCCATCGCCGGTGTGGCGGCCGATAGCCTCAGTTCGATGATCCCCGGCCTGTTCGGCGGCGGCCAGGCCCAGGGCCTGCTAGACGGCCAGCGCCAACGGCTGATGGGGCAGATTGGCGAAGACCTCAACAACACGCTGCTGTACGTCTACCGCGACTTGTCCGATGCCGAGCTGGAAGCGTTCGCCACCTTTGCCGAGTCGCCGGACGGCAAGGCCTACTACCAGGCGGCGTTGGCCGCTGTCCGCGCTGGCCTGGCGGTTGGCCAGAGCGCCAACGACCTGCAATGATCAGCCCAGACGCTGGTCGATGAAGTCGAAGTAGCGCTGGCGGATGCCCGGTAGCTCGTTGGCCAAGTGGTGACGGGCTTCGGGCAACATCAGGATCTGCGGCTCGGCAAACTTGGCCTTGAGCACCGCGAGGTTGTAAGGCCAGTCCACCGTACCATCGGCCTCCCCCTGCACGATCAACGGCTGCCGCGTGCTGCGTGGCGCGGCCTCGATGCGTTTGACCCAGGCGATCAGTGCACCCACCCAGGCGGTTGGCAAGCGGCGCGGTTGCAGCGGGTCGGCTTCCAGGAACGGCAGGAAGGCCGGGTCGTTGGTGTTCTCGCTGAAGCGTCGTTCGATGCCGTTGACGAAATGCCGCAGCACCCGATAGCTGAACTTCGACCAACGCCAGGAGCACGGCCGCACCAGCGGTGCCAACAGGATGACCTGGCCATTGATCGGGCTGCGTGCGCCCTGGTGCAGCAGGTGGTCCACGGCAATGGCGCCGCCCGTGCTCTGCCCGCACAGGTGCCAAAGGCGCGGCAGTTGCAGCAGGCGCGCCTGTTCGAACAGGGCGTCCAGCACCTGCTGGTACACTGCGAAATCACTGATGCTGGCCCGCTCACCACTGGACAGGCCGTGGCCGGGCAGGTCGCAGCTGATCACGGCGAAACCCTGCTTGAGTGCCCACTCGATCACATGCCGGTAGAGGCCCATGTGGTCGTAGTAGCCGTGCAGCAAGAACAGCGTCGCGGTGGGCTGGTCGGGCAACCAGGCCTGCCCGACCAGGTCGAAGCCCGCCGCCTGGAAACCGCCCAGCCAGCTGTGTACCGGCAGGTTCAGGCCGTAGAAGCGCTGGTAGCCCTGCGCCTCGGTCGTTAACGGCTGGCGAGCGGCCAACGGCGCCAGGTGGGTGCGCAGGAGGTCGGGGTGAAAAGCAGCGGGCATCGAGCACATCCACATTGATGCAAGTATTGATCTGGAATCTTCAGCTCTGGCCGGCGTCATGGCAAGCTTGCTCACCTTTGAACAACCACTGTCTTGCACAAAGCCTGAAAGCTGGCGCGATCACTGTGGGAGCGGGCTTGTCCCGCGAACACCGGCAACGCCGGTGCCATCCACCGCGTCGCCTGCTTCGCGGGACAAGCCCGCCCCCACAAAGGGTCACCGAGTCGTCATGAACAGCCGAATCATCAAACCGCTGTGCACGGTAATCGCCTTATTGGTCAGCGCCGTCATACTCTGGCAGGCCTACACCACCTTCCAGGCCCGCTACCTGCGCCCGTTCGACAACCAGGCCACGCTGTTCGACGGCAGCCAGCTGCAACTACCGGCCGAGCTGGCCGGCCCCGGCCCGGTTCGTGTGGTGCATTTCTGGGACCCCGCGTGCCCGTGCAATGTCGGCAACCAGCAGCACCTGGGCGACCTGGTCAGCCAGTTCGCAGGCCGCGGCGTTACCTTCCACGTGCTGCAAAAGCCCGGCAGCCACGGCCAACTGCCCGCCAACCTCACCGCCCTGAAGCCCATCGCCAACCTGCCCGGCAGCGAGCACCTGCCCGCCTCCCCGGCCGTGGCCATCTGGGACCGGCAAGGCCGCCTGGCCTACTTCGGCCCCTACAGCGAGGGTGCGGTGTGCAATGCCAGCAACAGTTTCGTCGAGCCAATGCTCAAGGCCCTGCTCGACGGCCGCCAGGTCAGCGCCTCCAATACACTGGCAGTGGGCTGCTACTGCCCCTGGGCGGGCTGACGCACCCGCGCCGGGTTACCCACCACCGTCGCACCCGCCGGCACATCCCGGGTCACCACACTGCCGGCACCCACCACGGCATTGTCGCCAATGGTCACCCCCGGCAGGATGATCGCCGCGCCGCCGATCCACACGTTGTTGCCAATGGTCACCGGCCGCCCGCTCTCCAGCCCGCTGCGCCGCACTTCGGGGTCGAGCGGATGGTCGGCGGCGTAGATCTGCACGTTGGGGCCGATCTGGCAGTCATCGCCGATACGCACCGGCACCACATCGAGGATCACGCAGTTGAAGTTCATGAAGGTATTGCGGCCAATACTGATGTTGTAGCCGTAGTCGCAATAGAACGGCGGGCGGATCACCGTGCCTTCGCCAACGTGGGCAAAGTGCTCCACCAGCAACCCATGACGTGCATCGTTGAGCAATTCGACACTGCTGTTGTAACGGTGCATCCAGTGCTTGTTGGCGATCTGCTCGGCTTGCAGCTCAGGGCAGCCAGCGTGGTAGAGCTGGCCTGTGAGCATTTTCTGTTTTTCGCTGAGGGACATGGAAACTCCTTCCTGGGGGCTATGCTCTGTTCGCGAATCCACCGATGATCGGACCACATTTTCTGCTTGAACGCACAAGGAGTCTGCATGAAGCGCAGCCTGACCCTGTTGGCCGTGGTTGTGGCCGTAGCCGCTGGCGTCGGTTACTGGTACGTGCAGGGCAAACTGCCACAGCGCGAGGGCGAGGTGGCTATGGCCGGCCTGCAAGCGCCGGTCAGCGTGCGCTACGACGCCCGCGGCGTGCCGCACCTGCAAGCGCAGAGCGAGCCAGACCTGTATCGCGCCCTGGGCTATGTGCATGCCCAGGACCGGCTGTTCCAGATGGAGATAATGCGGCGCCTGGCCCGTGGCGAACTGGCCGAGGTGCTTGGCGACAAGCTGCTACCCACCGACACCCTGTTCCGCAGCCTGCGCATTCGCGAGCAGGCCGCCCTGATGGCCAGCCGTCAGGACCCGCAGTCACCTGCCTGGCAGGCCCTGCAAGCCTACCTCGACGGGGTCAACAGCTGGCAGGCCAGCCATCCCAAGCCCATGGAGTTCGACCTGCTCGGCATCACGCCGCGTCCGTTCACCGCCGAAGACACTCTGAGCATCGCCGGTTACCTGGCCTACAGCTTCGCGGCCGCGTTTCGCACCGAGCCCGCACTGACCTACATCCGCGACCAGCTGGGGCCTGAATACCTGAACATCTTCGACCTCGGTTGGCAGCCCGAAGGCGCCCTCGGCACACCACTGGCCGCTGCCGATTGGCAAAGCCTGGAGGCCCTCGCCCGGCTCAGCCATGACGCACTGGGCGAGGCCGGTATCCCGCAGTTCGAAGGCAGCAACGCCTGGGCAGTGGCCGGCAGCCATACCCGCAGTGGCAAGCCGCTGCTGGCCGGCGACCCGCATATCGGCTTCGCGGTGCCCGCGGTGTGGTACGAGGCCGAACTGTCAGCACCCGGCTTCAACCTGTATGGCTACTTCCAGGCGCTCAACCCGTTCGCCTTGCTGGGCCATAACCGCGACTTCGGCTGGAGCCTGACCATGTTCCAGAACGACGACCTCGATCTGATCGCCGAGCGCACCAACCCTGCCGACCCCAACCAGGTCATGGTCGACGGCAAATGGCAGGCGTTGCAAAAGACCGAACAGCAGATCGCGGTGAAAGGCGAAGCGCCGGTGACCCTCAGCCTGCGCCGCTCGCCCCATGGCCCGATCGTCAACGACGTGCTGGGCGCCACGGCCGGGTCAACGCCAATCGCCATGTGGTGGGCGTTTCTGGAAACCGAAAACCCGATCCTCGAAGGTTTCTACCAGCTCAACCGTGCCGATACCCTGGGCAAGATGCGCGATGCCGCTGCCAAGGTTCACGCGCCGGGGCTTAACTTTGTCTGGGCCAATGCGGGTGGCGATATCGGTTGGTGGGCGGCGGCAAAGCTGCCAATCCGCCCCGACGGCGTCGACCCGGCATTCATCCTCGACGGTGCCAGCGCGCAGGCCGACAAGCTCGGTTTCTACCCTTTCAACGTTAACCCGCAGCAGGAAAACCCGGCCCGCGGCTATATCGTCTCGGCCAACTACCAGCCGCCGGCAGCGGTGCCGATACCGGGTTACTACAACCTGCCCGACCGTGGCCGCCAACTCGACCGACAGCTGGCCAACCCTGATGTGAAATGGGATACGCAGAACAGCCAGGCACTGCAGCTGGACACGGCCAGCGATCACGGTCCACGCACACTTGCACCGCTGCTGGCAACGCTGCGCGCGGTGGCCGAAGGTGACGAAGAAAAGGAGCTGGTCGAGCAGCTGGCTGCCTGGCGCGGCGACTACCCGCTGGACTCGACCAGCGCCACGTTGTTCAACCAGTTCCTCTACGAACTGGCATTCGCGGCCCTGCATGACGAACTGGGCGACACGTGGTTCCCGGTACTGATCAGCACCCGCGCCATCGACGCCGCCTTGCCACGCCTGGCCGCGGATGCCGACTCACCCTGGTGGAACACCCGCGGTGGCAACCAGCGTACCGACCGTACCGCAGTCGTGCGCACGGCTTGGCAGAGCAGCTTGAAGCACTTGCGTGACGCCCTGGGCAGCGACCCGGCCCGCTGGCAATGGGGCAAGGCGCATACCCTGACCCACAACCACCCGCTGGGGGTAAAAAAGCCGCTGAACCTGCTGTTCAACGTCGGGCCGTTCGCCGCCCCCGGTACCCATGAAGTGCCCAACAACCTCTCGGCGAAGATCGGCCCGGCGCCATGGCCGGTGACCTATGGGCCGTCGACGCGGCGGCTGATCGACTTTGCCGATGCCGGGCAGGCACTGACCATCAACCCGGTCGGGCAGAGTGGCGTGCCGTTCGACAGGCATTATGCAGACCAGGCCAAGGGGTATGTGCAGGGGCAGTATGAGCGGGCGCAGATGGGGGTGATTCCGGCGCAGAGTACCCTGAGGCTGGTACCGGGTGGGTGATCGATGGGGCCGCAAAGCGGCCCCAATTACACGGTCAGCCCTGCCACTTGCCCCCTTCGACAATCACGCTTTCCGGCTTGGTGTCATCGCTCAGTTCCTTGCGCACATACTGGTCATACAGTTTCAGCAGAAACTTCTCTTCCCCCAGCTTGGCCAGCTCGGCATTCACCCAGTCACGCAGCTCGGTGTTGCCCTTCTTGACCGCTGGCGCAATCGGCGCTTCGTCACCCAGCAGCTGCGGCAGCACGCGGTAGCCCGGGTTCTGCTTGGCCCAGCTGAACAGGATCAGGTTGTCCTGGGCATAGGCATCGCCACGGCCAGTGGCCAGGGCTTGCAGCGACTCGCTGTTCTTCTCGAACTTGAGCAGTTTCCACTCAGGGTGGTGCTTGGTCAGCCAGATGTCGGCCGTGGTGCCGGTGGTGACGATGATGGTTTTGTCGGCCAGGTCGTCAAGCTTCTGCACCGGGCTGCCATCTGCAACGATGGCCTGCACGGCAACGCGCAGGTTGGGGTTGGTGAAGTCCACCGCTTCCTTGCGCTCCGGGGTGACGGTCATGTTGGCGAGGATCAGATCGACCTTGTCGCTCTGCAGGAACGGAATACGGCTGGCCGGTTCCACGGCAACGAACTCGACCTTGTTTTCATCACCCAGCAGGTCCTTGGCCAGGCGCCGGCCGATGTCAGTGTCAAAGCCCACATAGCGGCCTTTTTCATCGACGAAGCCAAACGGCGGTTTGTCGGTGAACACCCCGACAATCAGCTTGTCGCGGGCCTTGATGGTTTCCAGGTAGCTGGTGGCTGGCGACGCCGCTGCCGGCTTGGGCGGTTCTTCGGCCTTGTTGCAACCGGCGAGCAGGGCCAGGCCGAACAACGGCGCCAGCAGTTTGGTGAGGTTGGCAGTTTTCATGACAGTTCCTTGTGCAGTGTCTTTGGCAGGCTTTCTACGAAGGAGAATTTCTCCAGGAACTGCTGCGCGCGTGCGGTCTGCGGTTTGGTGAAGAAGCTCTCGGGGTCGCCTTGTTCAAGGATCCTGCCGGCCTCCATGAACACGATGCGGTCGGCCACCGCGCGAGCGAAGGCCATTTCGTGGGTAACGATGAGCAAGGTCATGCCGTCGCGGGCCAGGCCCTGGATCACTTGCAGCACCTCCTTGACCATTTCCGGGTCGAGGGCGGCGGTAACCTCGTCGAACAGCATCACCTCGGGGTTCATGCACAGTGCGCGCACGATGGCGATGCGCTGTTGCTGGCCGCCGGACAATTGCCGGGGGAAGGCGTCGCGTTTGTCCAGCAGGCCGACCCGCGCCAGCAGCGCCTCGGCCTGGGCCTGGGCCTCGGCGCGTTCGCGTTTTTGTACCTTGAGCGGGCCAAGCAGCAGGTTGTCGATCACGCTCATGTGGCCGAACAGGTGATAGCTCTGGAACACCATGCCCACCCGCTGGCGGACGTGGCGCCAGTCGGTGCGCGGGTCAAGCAGCTCTAGCCCGCCCAGCCGCAGGTGGCCACTGTGGGCCTGCTCCAGGCCGTTCAGGCAGCGCAGCAGCGTGCTCTTGCCGCAACCGCTGGGGCCGAGGATGACCACCACTTCGCCGGCCGCCACCTTGAGGTCGACGTCCTTGAGCACCTGGTGCTCGGCAAAAAACTTGTTGAAACCCTGGAATTCGATCAATGCGCTCATGAGTGTGCCCAGCGGCGTTCCAGCACGCGCGAAGCGGCGGACAGCGGATAACAGATGATGAAGAAGAACAGGAACAAGGCGCCGTAGATCAGCACCGATTCGTAGGTGCGTTCGATGATCTGCTGGCCGGCCTTGATCACCTCGACCACGCCGATCAGCACCGCCAGCGAGCTGGTCTTGATGATCCGCGTGTAGATGTTGATGGTCGGCGGGGTCATGCGCTTGAGTGCCTGGGGCAGCAACACGTAGCCATACAGCTGCCAGCCGGCCAGGCCGATCGACAGCCCGGCCTCGCGCTGGCCACGTGGCAGCGATGCCAATGCACCGCGCACTACCTCGCCCACCTCGCTGGCGCCCCACAGGGCCAAAACCAGCACGGCGCACCAGAAGCTGGGGATGCTCAGGGCAAAGAAGATCGGCAGGCCAAAGAACACCAGGTACAGCCAGACCAGCACCGGGATGGCGCGGAACAGCTCCAGGTACACCTGCAAGACGATGTTCAGGGCACGGTTGCCCACGGTTGCCAGCACGCCGTACAGCACGCCACCCAGCGTTGCGAACAGGATGCCCAGCGCCGAGATGGCCAAGGTCTGCGCGGCGCCGCCAGCCAGCTGCGGCAACGCCTGCAGCAACAGTTCAGATGCCGAACTGGCCATGTTGCAGCCTCCTTTCCACGTAGCGCAGCAGCAACGACAGCGGCAGGAACAGCAGCACGCAGAGCAAGGTCAGCACGGTGAGCATTTCGTAGGTCTTGTAGTACAGCGCGATGTAGTTCTTGGTGGTATAGAGGATTTCCGGCACGGCCACCGCCGACACCACGGTGGTTTCCTTGAGCAGGAAGATGAAATTGGCAAACAGTGCCGGCAAGCTGAGGATAGTGGCCTGGGGCAGCACCACATGGCGCAGTAGCTGGCCCTCGGACAGGCCGATGGAGCGCCCGGATTCGAGCTGGGCGCGCGGCACGGCCTCGATGCCGGCCCGCAACACCTCGGTGAGATAGGCACCGCCCATGAAGGTCATGGTGATGATCGCTGCGCTGAAACCGGAAATTTTCAGCCCCAGGCTCGGCAAGGCGAAATAGACGAAGAACAGCTGGATCAGCAGCGGCGTGTTGCGCGCCAGCTCCACGTAGGCTTTGACCAGTCGCCACAGGTAGGGGGTGCGTAGTACCAGCAGCGTGGCATTGACCAGGGCGACCAGTAGCGAGGTGGCAATGGCGATCAGGCCTACCTGCAAGGTCACGCCCACGGCCTTGAGGAAGGCGGGTAACGTGCTGAGGATGAATGCGGTGTCGAGGGTCATGGGTAGAGCAAGTCTGCAGGGTGCGCGGGGCACGATTGCTAGACTCTAATGATCTAAAAAATTTTTAATAAATACCTTTATTGCATATGCATATCACCAAGCATTTTTCACCGGGCATACATCCTGGGGCTGCTTTGCAGCCCAATCGCGACGCAAGGCCGCTCCCACAATGGCCCGCGTACGCCGAACCCATGTGGGAGCGGCCTTGCGTCGCGATTGGGCCGCAAAGCGGCCCAAGATACAGAAACAAAAACGCCGACACAGGGGTGTCGGCGTTGGGTTATGCAGGGTATCGCAAGCGAATCAGAACGCCGGCAGCACAGCCCCCTGATACTTCTTGGCAATGAATTCCTTCACTTCCGGGCTGGTCAGGGCCTTGGCCAGTTTCTGGATGGCTTCGCTGTCCTTGTTGTCCGGGCGGGCAACCAGGAAGTTCACGTATGGCGAGTCAGCGCCTTCGATCACCAGCGCATCCTTGGCCGGGTTCAGGCCGGCTTCCAGCGCGTAGTTGGTGTTGATCATGTCCAGGTCAACCTGGTCCAGCACACGCGGCAGCATGGCCGACTCAAGCTCGCGGAACTTCAGCTTTTTCGGGTTTTCGGCAATGTCCTTGGGGGTGGCCAGGGCATTCTTCGGGTCTTTCAGGGTGATCAGGCCAGCCTTCTGCAGCAGGATCAGGGCGCGGCCGCTGTTGCTGCCTTCGTTAGGGATGGCCACAGTAGCGCCTTCCTTCAGCTCAGACAGGTTCTTGATCTTCTTCGAGTAGCCACCGAAGGGTTCGACGTGTACGCCGATCACCGTTTCCAGGTGCGTGCCCTTACCTTCGTTGAAGCTCTTCAGGTAAGGCAGGGTCTGGAAGTAGTTGGCGTCAAGGCGCTTCTGGTCCACCTGCACGTTCGGCTGCACGTAGTCGGTGAAGACCTTGATTTCCAGGTCCACGCCTTCCTTGGCCAGAGCAGGCTTGATCAGCTCAAGAATCTCGGCGTGGGGTACCGGGGTAGCGGCAACCACCAGTTTCTCGGCGGCGGCGGCCAGGCCTGAGAACGACAGGGCAGCGGCCAGGGCGGTGGTCAGCAGGGTCTTCTTCATGGTGGTCCTTGTTCTGAATCTGGGCCATCGGCGATGGCGAATCGGGTGCCCAACCGGTTCACCAGCGGGCGTGAGGCGGACAATACCTAGATTTTTTATTCCGTAACAATATCTTTTATTTAGCTGCTTATTCCAAAAACAAAATGCCACCAGCCACTTTGCTTATGAGCGATGTCTAGCCCGCGGTGTTGGGCAAGTCGAGGTCCTCAGGCTGGATCTCTGCGCCGTCATTCACCAGCAAGGCAAAGTGAATGACGTTCTCCAGTTCGCGGGTATTGCCAGGCCAGAAATGCGCTTCCAGCACCTGCTGCGCAGCCTCGCTTACCAATGGCACAGGCCGCTGCAGACGCGCGCTGTAGATGCCCACAAAATACTCGGCCAGCGGCAGGATATCGCCCGGCCGCTCGCGCAGTGGCGGCAGTTCCAGCGCACCCTCGCGCAAGTACTGGTACAGGCGCTCGTTGAAACGCCCGGCACGTACCACGCGCGCCAGGTCGATGCTGGTGGCGGCGACCAGGCGCACATCCACCGGCTGTGGCTGCTGTGCGCCAACCCGGGTGACCTCGCGGTTTTCCAGGGCCGCCAGCAGCTTGCCCTGGATGGCCAGCGGCAAGTCGGCAATCTCATCCAGGTACAGCGTGCCGCCGTTGGCCGAACCGAACCAGCCGGCGCGGCTGCTGGCCGTACCGCCATGGCTGCCGGCGCTATAGCCGAACAGCTCGGCATCGGCGTAAGTGGGGCTGATGGCCGCACAGTTGACCGACACGAATAGCCCTCCACGGTCGCTGGCACGATGGATCTGCCGGGCCAACAGTTCCTTGCCGGTGCCGGTTTCGCCCCGGATCAGCACGGGCAAGGGTTGCGGTGCCAGACGCTCAAGGTCTTCACGCAACTGCTGCGAACGCGGGTCGATGAACACCAAGGCCTTGGCACGGATGCTCAGCGGGCTTTTGTCCAGCTCAGGGAAGGTCAGCAGTGGCTGGCCAAACGGGTGTTGAAGCGTCATGACGAACTCCCGCCCCAGGCCTGCAATGGCCGGGCGTCAGGTAAACGGTAAACAGCAAGGGGTGTCAGGCGCGACGCAGTGCGCGCTGCTCAACCCGGCTCTGCAAGCGATACAAGTAGGCGAAGCCTTGTTCCCAGCGCTCATGCCCGGACTTGACGTTGATGTGCCCGGCATTGCTCAGCAACCCCGCTTCGGCGCCCCATGCCTGGGCCAGGTACAGCGCCCGCGGCACGCTCACGGCCGGGTCGTTGTCCGAGCTGACTACCTGGCTGGGAAACGGCAGCGCTTCGCCAGGGATCGGCGCAAAGTTACGCAGGGCTGGCGCGCAGGTGGGGCGCTCGACGTCTGCCGGCGCCACCAGCAGTGCACCACGCACCCTGCGCAGCAAGGCCGGGCTGGCCTGCGCGGCCCAATGGGCGACAGTGATGCAGCCAAGGCTGTGGGCAATCAGGATCACCGGCGCACGCTCGGCGGCAACCGCCTGCTCCAGCGCCCGCACCCAGACCTGACGTTGCGGGGTGAGCCAGTCGTGCTGCTCGACCCGCGCACTGTTGGGCAGGGTACGCTGCCAGTGACTCTGCCAATGGTTGTCTGGCGATCCTTGCCAGCCCGGCACAATCAGGTAACGAATAGACTCATTGCGCATGGGGACGCCTCCAGTAGTTTGCGTGCTTGGAGACAAGTATAGGGAGGGAGTTATATTCGTAAAGGAATAAGAAGCTATTTATTAATAACTATATGTAATTTATGCCGATAGCCCTATCGCCGGCAAGCCAGCTCTCACAGGGACTGCACAAAGCCTGAGGGCAGCACAATACCTGGGGGCGCTGGCTTGCCGGCGACAGGGCCCTCACAGGCAAAAAAAAGGGCCTACCCCTGCCAAGAGATATGGCCCCAACGCACTTGCGTGAGTCACTTGCCTGAAGAAGTTTTGCAGCCATCAGCGCGCGGTGATCACCGCCAGTTTGCTGATCCCCGCACGTTCGATGGCTGCCATGGCCCGCGCCACTTCGCCGTAGTTCACGCCGTCATCGGCCTGCAGTTGCACGCGAACGTTCGCGTCCTTGTCCTTGGCGGCCTTGAGGTTGGTCTCCAGCAGGTCAGGCTGGATCTGGTCCTTGTTGATGAACAGCTTGCCCTCGCCGTCGATGCTGACCACCAGTGGGTCCTTCTGCTCCACCGGGGCAACGGCCTCGGTCTTGGGCAAGTTGATGGGGATGGCATTGGTCAGCAGCGGCGCGGTGACGATGAACACCACCAGCAACACCAGCATGACGTCTACCAAGGGCGTGACGTTGATTTCACTGAGGACTTCGTCGCTGTCCTGGGTCGAAAAGGCCATATCAGGACGCCTCCTTTACCGGCTGGGTGAAACCAGCCTGGGTTTTTTGCACAGCGGGGTGCACCAGCACGCGGAAGGCACTCTTCTGCGCCAGGCTGTAGAAGTCGTGGGCGAAGTCATCCAGGTCGGCGGCGGTCAGCTTGAGGCGACGCAGGAAGTAGTTGTACACCAGCACCGCAGGCACCGCGACGGCGATGCCCACCCCGGTAGCCACCAGTGCCGCACCGATGGGCCCGGCGACGGTTTCCAGGCTGGCGGAGCCGGCCGCACTGATGCCCTTGAGCGCTTCCATGATGCCCCACACGGTGCCGAACAGGCCGATGAAGGGCGAGGTGCTGCCGATACTGGCGACCACCGCCAGGCCGGTTTCCAGCGAGCGGCGCTCACGCACGATCTGCTGGCGCAAGGCGCGCTCCAGGCGGTCCTGGTGGTTGATGGCGTGGCTCAGGTCGTTGGCCTGGGTATCGCCAACGGCAATCGCGGCGTAGCCGGACTGGGCAACGCGAGCAGCCGGCCCGGGCAGCTCATGGCTGAGTTCAGCGGCCGAGTCCAGGCTGGAGGCAGCCCAGAACTGCTTATGAAAGCGCTTGTCCTGGTTTTTAAGCCGCACGAACTGCGCAACCTTGACCAGGGCCAGGCCCCAAGTGACGACAGAAAAACCGACCAGCAGCCAGATGACTGCGCTTTCAACGGATTCGAGAGGGGATGCCAGCAGGCTCATGATGATGTCTTCCTGTGTTCTGCGAAATAGTTAGCGAAGCTTGAAATCGATCGGCACGCTGACCCAGCCGGTCTGGGCCACATCGCCCTGCTTGGCGGGTACGAAGCTCCAGCGCTTGACCGCGGCCAGCGCGGCAGCGTCGAGGGCGTCACGGCCACTGCTTTTCTGTACCTGGATCTGCCCGGGCTTGCCGCTGGGCAGCACCTCTACGCGCAACAGCACGGTGCCTTCCCAACCACGGCGCTGGGCCATTTGCGGGTATTCCGGTGCCGGGTTCTTCAAGTACGCGGCGTTGGCCGATGCCGGGGTTATCGGGGCCGGCGCGGGTGGCGCAGGCGCAGGCGGTGCGGGGGCGGCCACCGGCGCTGGCGGTGGTGCTTCGACCGGCTTGGGCTGTGGCTTGGGCGCTTGCTTGACCACAGGCTTAGGCACGGGCTTTGGCTTGGGTTTGGGCTTGGCGGCCAGTTCGTCTACTACCGGTGGTGGCGGTGGTGGCTCGACCACGGGCGGCGCGGGCGCTGGCGGCGGAGGCTCGACCACAGGCGGTGCAGGCGCAGCAAATTCGATAGTCATGGGCGGCACCTGTGGCGGCACCACCGGCAGTTCGGGCGTTGGCGCCTGGCTGACCCAGTACGCTGCGGCGCCATGCAGGGCCAGCACCAGCAGGCCCAACACCAGCTTGTCGCGGCGCTTGAGACCGCTGACGGGCGTGCGTTGCAGGCGCAGCTGGCCAAGCGGGAGGCGAAGCGTGCGTCCAAGCTCGACCAGGTCACCCGGGGCCGGGCGCCATGGCTGGTCGTAGGCCCTGACGGCCGACTGGACATTACCCATTGATCAAACTCCTGGGGTCTCGATTCAGGTGTGTGGCTGAATCATCGGGGCCAGAGGCTTATCTCTTAAAGTAATGTTTAAAATTATGGTTAGAACTTAATTGAATATTGTTTTTGAGGGGGGCCGTGAAAGCCACGGATTGCGTGGGCTGCGGCTTTCATGGCTAAAGGCTATGCATTGGGGGCATGCAAAATATTCGCGTAAGGCATGAGATTGCCGCGAGGGCTGCGCCCTCGATCGCGACGCAAGGCCGCTCCCACAGGAAATTGCAGTTCCCTGTGGGAGCGGCCTTGTGTCGCGATGGGCTGCGGAGCAGCCCCGGCAATCCGACAGGCATAAAAAAGCCCGAGACCAAGCCCGGGCTTCTCATCATCAAGGGCAGATCAGATATCCGCCACCTTCTGCCAAACCTTCGGCCGGAAGAACAACGTCTCTCCCCGCGCCAACCCGGTCAGGCTGTCATGGTCCTTGACCACCTCGGCCTCGATCAGCTCGCTCTGCCCTTCCACCTTCAACGTTACCCGCGTGGTAGCGCCCAACGGCCGGATATCCCGCACCTCGGCAGCATGGTGCCCTTCGGTCTCATGCCGTGACAACGACACCTCATGCGGGCGGAACAGCACATGGTGCCCTTCGCTCAGCGCCAGGCGGTTGGAGTCGCCCAGGAAGTGGTAGACAAAATCGTTGGCCGGCTGCTCGTACACCTCGCCCGGCGAGCCGATCTGCTCGATCACGCCCTTGTTCATGACCACGATGCGGTCAGCCACTTCCATGGCCTCTTCCTGGTCGTGGGTGACGAATACCGACGTCAGGTTGATGTCCTCGTGCAGCCGCGCCAGCCAACGCCGCAGCTCCTTGCGCACCTTGGCGTCCAGCGCACCGAACGGCTCGTCCAGCAGCAGCACCTTGGGCTCCACTGCCAAGGCGCGGGCCAGGGCAATACGCTGACGCTGGCCGCCAGACAACTGCTCCGGGTAGCGGTCGGACAACCAGTCCAGCTGCACCATGTTCAGCAACTCGTGCACTTTCTCGGCGATCTTGCTCTCGCTCGGGCGCTCGCCCTTGGGCTTCATGCGCAGGCCGAAGGCGACGTTGTCGAACACGCTCATGTGGCGGAACAGCGCGTAGTGCTGGAACACGAAACCGACGTTGCGGTCACGCACGTCGTGGCCGGACACATCCTCGCCATGGAATACGATGTTGCCCTGGTCCGGGGTTTCCAGGCCGGCAATGATGCGCAGCAGGGTGGTCTTGCCACAGCCGGACGGGCCAAGCAGCGCCACCAGCTCGCCGCTGTTGATGTCCAGGTTGATGTTGTTCAGGGCCTGGAAGCTGTTGAAGCGCTTGCTGACATTACGAACTTCGATCGACATGAATCATTCCTCCGCGGCGCTGTGGCGCAGGCGGTTAATACGGTTCTCGCTCCACTGCTTGAGCAGCAGGATGAAGAGCGCCAGGATCAGCAACAGGCTGGCCACGCTGAAGGCCGCGACGTGGTTGTACTCGTTGTAGAGGATCTCCACATGCAGCGGCAAGGTATTGGTCACGCCACGAATGTGGCCCGACACCACCGACACCGCGCCAAACTCGCCCATGGCCCGTGCAGTACACAGCACCACGCCATAGATCAGGCCCCATTTGATGTTGGGCAAGGTCACGTGCCAGAACATCTGCCAGCCATTGGCGCCCAGCAGGCGCGCAGCCTCCTCTTCTTGCGTGCCCTGCTCCTGCATCAGCGGGATCAGCTCACGGGCCACAAACGGCACGGTGACGAAGATGGTCGCCAGGACAATGCCCGGCAGGGCGAAGACAATCTGGATGTCATGGTCCTGCAGCCAAGGCCCGAACAGGCCCTGCGCGCCGAACATCAGCACGTAGACCAGGCCGGCGATTACCGGCGATACCGAGAACGGCAGGTCGATCAGGGTGACCAGGATACTTTTGCCACGGAACGTGTACTTGCTGACGCACCAGGCGGCGCTGACACCGAACACCAGGTTCAACGGTACCGAAATGGCTACGGCGAGCAGGGTCAGCCTCAGCGCCGACAAGGCGTCAGGCTCGAAGATCGCCTCGAAGAAGGTGCCAAAACCGTTCTTCAGCGCCTGCGACACCACGATCACCAGCGGCAGCAGCAGGAACAGGGCGAACACCAGCCAGCCAAGGCCGATAAGAATGCGCCGCGACGTAGCACTGCCACGGCGGGCGGCGTTGGCGGCGGCGCTTGCACTCAGGGATGAACTGGACATGCCGGCCTCCTTCAAGGGGTTTCGATGCGGCGCTGCAGCAGGTTGATCAGCAGCAGCAGGATGAAGGAAACCACCAGCATCAGCACGCCGATGGCGGTCGCGCCGGTGTAGTCGTACTGGTCGAGCTTGACCATGATCAGCAGCGGCAGGATCTCGGTCTTCATCGGCATGTTGCCGGCAATGAAGATCACCGAACCATACTCGCCCACACCGCGGGCGAAGGCCAGGGCAAAGCCGGTGAGCCAGGCCGGCAGCAGCGCTGGCGCCAGTATATGGCGGAACACCTGCAGCGGTTTGGCCCCCAGGCAGGCAGCGGCCTCTTCCACTTCACGCGGGATGTCGGCCAGCACCGGCTGCACCGTGCGCACCACGAACGGCAAGGTGACGAAGGTCAGCGCCAGGGTGATGCCCAACGGGGTGTAGGCAATCTTGAAGCCAAGGTCGGTCGCAAACTGGCCAACCCAGCCCGCAGGCGCGTACAGGGCGGTCAGGGCGATACCGGCAACGGCGGTGGGCAGGGCGAACGGCAGGTCGATCATCGCGTCGATGATCTTGCGCCCCGGGAAGGTGTAGCGCACCAGCACCCAGGCCAGCAGGGTGCCGATCACCCCGTTGATGATGGCGGCGAACAGGGCGGTGCCGAAACTCAGCTTGAGTGCAGCGATCACCCGCGGCGCACTGATGATGTTCCAGAACTGCTCCCAGGTCAGCTGCGAGGCATGAATGAACATGGCGGCCAGCGGTATCAGCACGATCAGGCTGAGGTACACCAAGGTGTAGCCCAGCGTCAGCCCGAAGCCGGGTATGACGGGGGAAATACGACGTGACATAAGTATCCCTGGTTGAACGCACTAAGCCCGGAATCAATCCCGGGCCGGTGCAAGCTTTTGAATCCTGGGGATGCGTTGCAGCCCATTCGCGGCACAAGGCCGCTTCCACAGGGATCGCGGTTCCACAGGGGATCGCGGCTCTTTGTGGGAGCGGCCTTGTGCCGCGAATGGGCCGCAAGGCGGCCCCCGCTTTTCCTTGGCGTTTACTGTGCCTGATAGATCTGGTCGAACACACCGCCATCATTGAAGAATTTGGGTTGTGCAGTTTTCCAGCCACCGAAGTCCTTGTCGATGGTTACCAGGTCCAGTTTCGGGAATTGCTTGCCGAACTCGGCAGCGACCTTCTCGTCACGCGGGCGATAGAAGTTTTCGGCGGCAATCTTCTGGCCGGCCGGGCTGTACAGGTGCTTGAGGTATTCGGTGGCAATTTCGGTATTGCCCTTCTTCTCGGCGTTCTTGTCCACCACCGCCACTGGCGGCTCGGCCAGGATCGACAGCGAAGGTACGACGATGTCGAACTTGTCGGCGCCACCGTCTTCCTTCAGCGCCAGGAACGCTTCGTTTTCCCAGGCCAGCAACACGTCGCCCTGGCCGTTGTTGACGAAGGTGATGGTCGAGCCACGGGCGCCGGTATCCAGCACCGGTACGTGCTTGAACAGCTCCTGCACGTAGGCCTTGGCCTTGTCTTCGCTACCACCGGTCTTCAGGCCATAGGCCCAGGCGGCCAGGAAGTTCCAGCGCGCACCGCCGGAAGTCTTCGGGTTGGGGGTGATGACCGAAACGTCCTTCTTGATCAGGTCGCCCCAGTCCTTGATGCCTTTCGGGTTGCCCTTGCGCACCAGGAACACGATGGTCGAGGTGTACGGGGTGCTGGCGTCCGGCAGACGGGTCTGCCAGTTGTCCGGCAGGGTCTTGCCAAGCTTGGCAACTTCGTCGATGTCGCCGGCCAGGGCCAGGGTCACCACGTCGGCGCGCAAGCCGTCGATCACCGCACGGGCCTGCTTGCCCGAGCCGCCATGGGATTGCTGGATCTTCACCTTGTCGCCCGGGTGGGCCTGCTCCCAGTGCTTGATGAACTCGGCGTTGTACTGCTGATACAGCTCGCGGGTCGGGTCGTAGGACACGTTCAGCAGTTCGTAGTCCTTGGCGATGGCGGAACCGGCAAAAACAGCACTGGCCAGGGCGGCGAGCGCATAACGGCGGATGGACATGGTGAAGCTCCCGATTGGCATTTTTCTAATTTTGGATGTAAGGCGTGCTCAGCCGGACTTGTTGCCGGGCTGTTGCAGGCGGAACTTCTCCTTGCGCTCGATCTGTACGACCTGAGCGTTGTGCACAGTGATCTCCACCGCACCAAACCGCAGGTCGCGCAAAGCGCTCTGGATTTCACGCAGAATGGTGGCTTCGTCCTGACCGTCGATGCTACGCAGAGATGCACTCATGCTCGTTCTCCTTGGAGTGAGGGTGCCGGGCAGAGGTTTGAAGGGGATTTGCGCCTGGCTTGAGGGCAATAGTAGTGAGGCGGAGTTATTCTTAAAAATACTGTTTAAGAATGTTTATATAACCAAATAAAAATCGCGATTCAGCAGCCGACGCAAAGCCCTGTGGGAGCGGGTTCACCCGCGAATGCGAGGGTGGAGCTACCGTCGCATTCGCGGGTGAACCCGCTCCCACAGGGTCCGTACAAGGCTTCAGTTTTGTTTCTGCGGCTCACGAATCTTGTACCAGGCCACATACAGCGCCGGCAGGAACAGCAGCGTCAGCAGCGTTGCCACGATGATCCCGCCAATCATGGCGTAGGCCATCGGCCCCCAGAACACCTCGCGGGCGATCGGGATCATGCCCAGGCTCGCCGCCGCCGCAGTCAGCAGGATCGGCCGCCGACGATGGTTGGTGGCTTCCACTACCGCATCCCAAGGCGAGAAGCCCTGGGCTTCGAACTCGTCGATCTGGGTCACCAGAATCACCGAGTTACGAATGATGATGCCCGCCAGCGCCAGGATGCCGAGGATCGCCACGAAGCCCATCGGGGTACCGGTGGGCACCAGCGCCAGCACTACACCGATCAACCCCAGCGGCGCCACGCTGACCACCAGGAACAGCTTCTGCACGCTGTGCAGCTGGATCATCAGGAAGGTCGCCATCAGGAACAGCATCAGCGGAATGACCTTGGCGATCGGGCCCTGGGCCTTGCTGCTCTCCTCCACCGTACCGCCTGTGGCCACTTCGTAACCGACCGGCAGCTGGCTGGCGAACTCATCGATCTTCGGCTTGAGCTGCGCCACCAGGTCGGTGGGCTGGATCTCGCCAGTGACCGAAGCCTTGAGGGTGATGGTCGGCTTGCGATCCCGGCGCCACACCAGCGGCTGCTCCAGCTCGTAGCGCACGGTAGCGAATGACAGCAGCGGGATCGAAGTACCATTGGGGGTGAGAATCTGCAGGTTCTGCAGGGTATCGGGCGAGCCGCGCTCACTGTCTTCGGCCCGCGCGACCACGTCCACCAGGTAGATGTTGTCGTTGACCTGGGTGATCTGCACGCCACTGACGATGCTGTTCATCACATTGGCCACGTCTTCCGACGACAGCCCCAGCTGGCGTGCCTTGTCCTGGGCGATTTCCACCCGCAGCACCTTACCCGGCTCGTTCCAGTCGTAGATCATCTCGCCGATGTGCTTGTTCTGGTCAAGCAAGGTGGCCAGTTCGATCGCGTGCTTGCGCACCTGATCGATATCAGGACCACTGACCCGGTACTGGATCGGCCGCCCTACAGGCGGGCCCATTTCCAGCGACTGCACATTGGAGCCAATGCCGACGAACTCTTCATGCAGGATCTTCTGCAAACGCTCCATCATGCCCTGGCGCTCTTCGAAGCCTTTGCTGACAATCACCAGCTGTGCGTAGTAAGGGTTCTGCAACTGCTGGTCGAGGGGCAGGTAGAAGCGGACCGCACCCTGACCAATGTAAGTGCTCCAGTGCACCAGGTCCGGGTCGTCCTTGATCCGCGCCTCGAAGCGGTCGACCACCTTGCGCGTTTCCTCGATCGAGGCGTTCTGTGGCAGGTTGAGGTCGACGAGAATTTCCGGGCGGTCCGAGGACGGGAAGAACTGGTTCTGCACGAAGCGCATGCAAAAGAGCGCCAGCGCGAACAGCACCACGGTACCGATGATGGTCAACCAGCGGTTGCGCATGCACCACAGCAACCCGCCTTCAAATGCCCGCCCGACACGGCCAGGCTCGGCCTCATGGGCCTTGACCTTGTCGCTCTTGAGAATATGCACCCCTAGCACCGGCGCAAAGAACACTGCCACCACCCAAGACACGATCAGGGCCACGGCGATCACCGCGAACAGGGTGAAGGTGTATTCACCCGCGGAGCTGGCGTTCAGGCCGATAGGCACAAAACCCGCCACGGTCACCAAGGTGCCGGTCAGCATGGGAAAGGCTGTGGAGGTGTAGGCGAATGTCGCCGCCTGCTCCTTGCTTTCGCCCATTTCCAGCCGCGTGACCATCACCTCCACGGTAATCATCGCATCGTCCACCAGCAGGCCAAGCGCAATGATCAACGCCCCCAGCGAAATCCGCTGCATGGTGATGCCGCTGTACTCCATGAACACGAACACCATGGCCAGCACCAGCGGGATCGAACAGGCCACCACCAGGCCCGCACGCACGCCGAGGCTGACAAAACTGACGGCCAGCACAATCACCACTGCCTCGAACAGCGCACTGGTAAAGCCGCCGACCGCTTGCTTGACCACCACGGACTGGTCCGACACGGTGTGTACGCCGACACCTATCGGCAAATCCTGGACCACTTTGTCCATGCGCTTTTTCAGCGCCTCACCGAACACCTGGATATTGCCACCGGCCTTCATGCCGATGGCCAGGCCCAACGCCGTCTGGCCGTTGTAGCGGAACATCGGTGAAGGCGGGTCGACGTATCCGCGCTCGATGTCGGCGATGTCGGCCAGGCGGAAGAAGCGGTCGTTGATCCTCAGGTTGACGGTTTGCAGGTCCTTTTCCGAGGCAAACTGGCCGGAGGTACGCACCGAAATACGTTCCGGGCCGGCCTCGATGACGCCAGCCGGGGTCACCGCGTTCTGCGATTGCAGGGCCTGCATCACCTGGCGCTGGTCAATGCCCAGGGCGGCCAGCTTGCGGGTGGAGAAGTTCAGGTACAGCACTTCGTCCTGAGTGCCGACCAGCTCGATCTTGCCGATGTTGGGCACATCGCGCACCTCGGCCCGGGCCTGTTCCACGTAGTCACGCAGTTGGCGCAAGGTCAGGCCGTCGGCGGTAAAGGCATAGATCGAGCCGAATACATCACCGAATTCGTCGTTGAAACCCGGGCCCTGGATGCCCGCCGGGAATTCGCCACGAATGTCCTGGATCTTCTTGCGCACCTGGTACCAGATATCCGGAATGTCCTTGGCCTTGGTGGTGTCGCGCAGGTAGACGTAGACCGTGGATTCACCGGGGCGGGTGTAGCTCTTGGTGTAGTCGAGCGAGTCGAGTTCTTCGAGCTTTTTCTCGATGCGGTCGGTGACCTGGTACAGGGTTTCGTCCTGGGTCGCGCCGGGCCAGCGGGTCTGGATGACCATGGTCTTGATGGTGAATGACGGGTCTTCCTCGCGCCCGAGGTTGAAGTACGAAAAAATCCCCATCAGCAGGCCAACGAACATCAGATACCACACGAATGACTGGTGCTTGAGCGCCCATTCGGAGAGGTTGAAGCTTCCTTTCATTGCGCATCCTCGTCGAAGGTGACCTTCTGGCCAGGCTTGAGGCTGTTCACACCCGCGGTAACCACGCGCTCGCCGGGCTGCACGCCTGACGTCAGCACGATGCTGTCGGCGGTACGCTCGATCAGCTCCACGTCACGGGTTGCCACGGTCTTCTGCTGCGTATCGATCACCCACACCTGAGTCTTGCCGTCACGCTCCAGCAACGCGCTCAAGGGCAGCTCGCTACGAGGCGTCACTTCAGAACTCAGGGTCACGCTGATGGCAGTGCCCAGGTGGAACGCCGCTGGCGTGCTGGCCAGCGTCAGGCGGGCGCGGCGGGTACGGGTGGTGGCGTCGGCCTGGGGTTCCAGTTCGCGCAGGCTGGCCGTGGTGCTGATGGTCGGGTCGAGTTGCGAGGCAACGGTGAAGGTCAGGCCTTTGCTCAACTGCTCAGCCAGCCCGATCGGCAGGTCGATTACCGCTTCTTTCACATCCGGTCGGGCCAAGGTCACCACCGCTTGGCCGGCCGTAACGGTTTGCCCGGCTTCGGCCTGCCATGCGGTGATCACGGCGGCGTGGTCGGTGCGCAAGGTGCTGTAGTCGAGCTGGTCGCGAGCCTGGCTGAGCGCAGAGCGCGCCTGCTCCAGCGCCGCACTGGTGGTTTTCAGGTTGGTCTGGGCGATATCCAGCTGGGCCTGGGCACCAACGCCACGGTCATACAGCTGTTGCTGGCGACGGGCATCGGCCTGGGCGTTGATCCACTGCGCCTGCACCTTGGCCAGGTCGCCTTCGGCGGCGCGCAGCTGGTTCTGCTGGTCGGTGGGGTCGAGGGTGGCCAAGGTGTCGCCGGGCTTCACCTGGGCGCCCACATCCAGCCAGCGCCGGGCAATGCGCCCGGAAACCCGGAAGCCCAGGGTGCTTTCGAAACGCGCCTGGATACTGCCGGCGAAGCGGCCCAGTTGCGCCTGTACCTGGGGTTCGACCTTGACCGACAGCACCGGCCGAACCGGCTCGGGGGCCTCTTCCTCGCTACTGCAGCCAGCCAGCAATACGCCGGCCGACAGCATCAGCAGCAGGCGCTTCATAGCTCACCCCCTTGGGCCTTGGCGTCGACCTTTTGCACCTGCATGCCGGGGTGCAGCAGCTGCCCACCCGTGACCACCACGGTTTCACCGCCCTTCAGGCCACTGGCGACCACAATCTTGCCGGTGAGGTAACGGCTGACTTCGACTTTGCGCAATTCCACCTTGTCGCCCTCGCCCACCACCCACACGGCGGGGTCATGCAGGGCCTTGGTCAGTGCCGACCACGGCAGCTCGATGCTGGGCCGGCCCTGAGCATTGGTGGTGGCGGTCACGGGTGCGCCCAGTTGCATACCTGCTGGTACGTCCTTCAGGCCTACCTTGACCTGCACCGTGCCGCTTTGCGCAGACACCGTGGGCGTGATCTCGCGCACGAAGCCATGCGCCTGGACCTTGGGGTCGTCCAGCAGGCTGACGATCACCCCCGCATCGCTGGGCGGCGCTACCAGCAGTGATTCGTAGACGTTGAACACTGCATCGCGGTCGCCGTCAGTGGCCAGGCTGAAGATTGGCATGGTCGCCTGCACCACCTGGCCAACCTCGGCCTGGCGCTCGGTGATGACCCCGGCGGCCTCGGAGACCAGTGCGGTATAGCTGAGTTGTTCGTTGGCGTTAGCCAGTTGCGCCTGGGCGGCCTTGAGCGCGCTCTGGTTACTGCGCAGCGCGGCTTCGGCGGAATCGTACTCGCTCTGGCTGGTGTAGCCCTTGGGCAACAGTTTTTGCTGGCGCACAAAGGCCGCGCTGGTCTGGGTAACCCGCGCCTGCGCGGCAAACACCTCGGCCTTGGCCGAGTTGACGTTGTTCTGCAGGTCTTTCGGGTCCAGCCGGGCCAGCACCTGGTTGGCCTTCACGTGATCGCCCACGTCCACGCTGCGCGAAATGATCTTGCCGCCAACCCGGAATGACAGGTCGGTCTGCACCCGCGCCTGTACGTCGCCGGTCAGGGTAACCCGGGCAGCGAAGTCGGTGGGCTGGACCTGCTGCACACCAACCCGAGGCAGCGTCTCGGGGACCTCTTCCTTGCTACAGCCAGTGAGCATGTAAAGCAGCCCCAGGCAGACGACCGACAACGGACGTATCAACGCCATGCTGGCTCCTTGCTTGTGCACAAATGATTTGTGGAATGCGACTGTGAGCGTAGTTCAGGGTTCGATAAACATCACTGACGCGCATCACTCCGGCATTTTCACAGCCTGTGCCGGCCTCTTCGCGGGTGAACCCGCTCCCACAGAGATCGTGCATAGGCTGAATCCTGTGCAGTACCTGTGGGAGCGGGTTCACCCGCGAAAGGGCCGGTCCTGCCATATCCAGAAATCATCTGCTTCCCTGGGGGTGCAACACAGCCACTACCTTGGGATGTTGATCTCTATTCAAGGAAGAACCTGATGCCCAGGGCCCAATCCCATCTGCTTCGTCGTGGTCGCTATTCAGAACTTGGCAGGCTGTATCTGCTGACCACTGTTACCCATCAGCGCAAGCCGCTATTCGATGACTTCCACCATGCCCGGTTAGTCATTCACCAATTGCGGCAAGCCGATCAAGAGCACGCCTGCCGCTCACTGGCGTGGGTGCTGATGCCAGACCATCTGCATTGGCTGATCGAGCTGAAAGGAACAACACTGGCTACCCTGATGCGCAGGTTCAAGTCCCGCTCCAGTCTCGCATTACATCAGGCAGGGGTTAAGCATGACCCGGTATGGCAGCCTGGGTATCAGGACCGGTCATTGAGAAGGGAGGAAAGCATGGTGCATGTAGCCCGGTACATTGTTGCCAATCCATTGAGGGCTGGATTGGTCAGAAGTGTCCGGGAATATCCACACTGGGATGCAGTATGGCTTTGATTCGATGCTGGAGCCTTCGCGGCGGTTCGGCGCGAAAGGGCCGAACCGCCGCGAAAGGGCCGGGTCAGGCCGACGCAGCCACCTGTGTCGGGCGCTTGACCTGCGGCTGCGAAGCGTTGGCCGCAGCGCCTTCCTCGATCGCCTGCTGAATCGCCTTGCGACGACGCTCTTCGCTGCGGCGGCTGAAGTACCAGACAAAGAAGGTCACCAGCGACACCGACAGCAGGATCAGGCTGGCCACGGCGTTGATCTCCGGCTTCACGCCCAGGCGCACTGCCGAGAACACCTCCATCGGCAAGGTGGTCGAGCCCGGGCCGGACACGAAGCTGGCCAGCACCAGGTCGTCCAGCGACAGCGCGAACGACATCATGCCGCCTGCTGCCAGCGATGGCGCGATCATCGGGATGGTGATCAGGAAGAACACCTTCCACGGCTTGGCACCCAGGTCCATCGCCGCTTCTTCGATCGACAGGTCCAGCTCACGCAGGCGTGCCGACACCACTACCGCCACATACGCTGCACAGAACGTGGTGTGGGCAATCCAGATGGTGACGATGCCGCGCTCCTGGGGCCAGCCGATCATCTGCGCCATGGCCACAAACAGCAGCAACAGCGACAGACCGGTGATCACTTCAGGCATTACCAGCGGCGCAGTGACCAGGCCACCGAACAGCGTGCGGCCCTTGAAGCGGGTGACCCGGGTCAGCACAAAGGCCGCCAGGGTACCCAGCGCCACCGCTGCCACCGCCGTGTAGCAGGCGATTTCCAGCGAGCGCATCACCGAACCCATCAGCTGGGTGTTGTCGAGCAGGCCGACGTACCACTTGATCGACCAGCCCCCCCACACCGTCACCAGCTTGGAGGCGTTGAACGAGTAGATCACCAGGATCAGCATCGGCAGGTAGATGAACAGCAAGCCAAGCACCAGCATCAGCTTGGAGAAACTGAAGCGTTTCATGCGCGGCCCTCCATTTCTTTGGCCTGGCTGCGGTTGAACAGCAGGATCGGCACGATCAGGATCGCCAGCATCACTACCGCCAGCGCAGAAGCTACCGGCCAGTCACGGTTGTTGAAGAACTCTTGCCACAGCACCTTGCCGATCATCAGGGTTTCCGGGCCGCCGAGCAGTTCTGGGATCACGAACTCGCCCACCACCGGGATGAACACCAGCATGCAGCCGGCGATGATGCCGTTCTTCGACAGCGGAACGGTAATCTTCCAGAAGCTGTTGAAAGTGCTCGAGCCCAGGTCGGATGCAGCCTCGAGCAGGCTCGGGTCATGCTTCACCAGGTTGGCGAACAGCGGCAGGATCATGAACGGCAGGTACGAATAGACCACGCCGATGTACACCGCCAGGTTGGTGTTGAGGATCTGCAGCGGCTGGTCGATCAACCCGGTCCACATCAGGAAGCCGTTGAGCAGGCCGTTGTTGCTCAGGATACCCATCCAGGCATAGACGCGGATCAGGATCGCGGTCCATGTCGGCATCATGATCAACAGCAGCAGGACGGTCTGGGTTTCCTTCTTGGCGTTGGCAATGGCGTAGGCCATCGGGAAGCCGATCAGCAGGCACAGCAGGGTGCTGAAGAAAGCCATCTTCAACGAGCCCAGGTAAGCCGAGAGGTACAGCTCATCCTCGGTCAACAAGCCATAGTTGGCCAGGTTGAGCACCAACTGGATCTTGTCTTCGACGTAGCTGTAGATCTCGGTATACGGCGGGATCGCCACGTCGGCTTCGGCGAAGCTGATCTTCAGCACGATGAAGAACGGCAGCATGAAGAACAGGAACAGCCAGATGAACGGCACGCCGATCACCACGTGCCGCCCCCGCGGGGTGAGGCGCTGGAAGGCTCGCTTGAGCTTGCGCAGTTTCATGACCGCAGTACCACGCCGCTGTCGTCTTCCCACCACACGTACACTTCATCGCCCCAGGTCGGGCGGGTACCCTGGCGCTCGGCGTTGGCGACGAACGACTGCACAACCTTGCCGCTCGGCAACTCCACGTAGAACACCGAGTGGCCACCCAGGTAGGCGATGTCATGCACCTTGCCGCGCGACCAGTTGTGCTCGAAATCCGGCTGCTTGGTGGTTACCAGCAGCTTTTCCGGGCGCAGGGCGTAGGTGATGTGCTTGTCTTCCACCGAGGTGGTGATGCCATGGCCCACGTAGATCTTGCGCTCAAGCTCCGGGCTGGCAATGATCGCGTAGCCTTCGGCATCATCGACCACATCACCTTCGAAGAGGTTGACGTTACCGATGAACTCGCACACCAGGCGGCTGGTCGGCGTTTCGTAAATGTCCACGGGCGAGCCGATCTGGGCAATCCAGCCCAGGTGCATGATGGCAATGCGCTGGGCCATGGTCATGGCCTCTTCCTGGTCGTGGGTCACCATCACGCAGGTCACGCCCACCCGCTCGATGATCTCCACCAGTTCCAGCTGCATCTGCGAACGCAGTTTCTTGTCCAGCGCCCCCATCGGCTCGTCGAGCAGCAGCAGCTTGGGGCGCTTGGCCAGCGAGCGGGCCAGGGCCACACGCTGACGCTGGCCACCGGATAACTGGTGCGGCTTGCGCTTGGCGTACTGAGTCATGTGCACCAGCTTGAGCATCTCCTCCACGCGGGCATCGATCTCGGCCTTGGGCATCTTGTCCTGCTGCAGGCCAAAGGCGATGTTCTGCGCCACGGTCATGTGCGGGAACAGCGCATAAGACTGGAACATCATGTTGATCGGCCGCTCGTAGGGCGGCATGTCGGTGATGTCGACGCCATCGAGGAAGATTCGCCCTTCGGTCGGGCGCTCGAAGCCGGCCAGCATGCGCAGCAAAGTCGATTTGCCAGAACCGGAGCCACCCAGCAGGGCAAAGATCTCGCCTTTGCGGATTTCCAGCGACACATCGTCTACGGCGATGGTTTCGTCGAATTTTTTCGTGACCCGGTCGATCTTGACCAGCACCTGCTTGGGTTGCTGGCCACCCTCGAGGGCTTTCTTATAGGCACCGGAGGCAACTGCCATGAGTGAAACTCCCAACAAGATTTGTGTGCCCGCCCCTGCTTTGCGGCGGGCCTGGATTGTTACTTGCCCGACTTGACCTTGGTCCAGCTGCGGGTCATCAAACGTTGCACCTTGGGTGGCAACTCACTGTTGACGAACATCTTGTCCAGCACTTCCTGCGGTGGGTATACCGCGGCGTCAGTCCTCACGGCCTGGTCCATCAGGTCGCCAGCCTTGGGGTTCGGGTTGGCGTAACCGACGTAATCACTGACCTGGGCGATAACCTCAGGTTTCAGCAAATAGTTGATGAAGGCGTGGGCCTCTTTGACGTTCTTGGCATCCTTGGGGATCGCCAGCACGTCGAACCAGAGGTTGCCGCCTTCCTTGGGAATGGCATAGGCCAGGTTCACACCCTTCTTCGCTTCTTCAGCGCGGGCCTTGGCCTGGAACACATCTCCGGAGAAGCCTGCCGCGACGCAGATGTCGCCGTTGGCCAGGTCGGTGATGTACTTGGACGAGTGGAAGTAGGTCACGTACGGGCGCACGGCCAGCAGCTTCTGCTCCGCTTTTGCATAATCCTTGGGGTCGGTGCTGTTGGGGTTGAGCCCCATGTAGTTGAGTACCGCCGGCAGCATTTCGTCCGCCGAGTCGAGGAAGGCCACGCCGCACTTGGAGAGCTTCTTCATGTTCTCGGGTTCGAACAGCACGGCCCAGGAGTCGATGGTGTCCACGCCCAGCGCGGCCTTCACCTTGTCGACGTTGTAACCGATGCCGTTGGTGCCCCACAGGTAAGGCACGGCGTACTGGTTGCCCGGGTCGTTCTTTTCCAGGCGCTTCATCAACCCAGGGTCCAGGTTGGAATAATTGGGCAGCAGGTTCTTGTCGAGCTTCTGGAACGCGCCCGCCTTGATCTGCTTGCCGAGGAAATGGTTGGACGGCACCACCACGTCATAGCCGGTATTACCGGCCAGCAGCTTGCCTTCCAGAGTTTCGTTGGAATCGAACACGTCCTGCACGGGCTTGATGCCCGTTGCTTTCTCGAAGTCCGCGAGTGTGGTCGGGCCGATATAGTCGGACCAGTTGTAGAAGTGCACCGTAGGCGCCGCTTGGACGCTGCATGCCAGCGTCAGGCCCGCACCAGCCATCAAGGCCTTGCGGTATACAGAAATAGACAAGTGGGTGCTCCTCACAATCAGTGCCTGGGTCGCGACAATGCTGCCGCACACGCAAAACCGGCGCGCAACTTACCTTCGCAGCTTCGATGCCGCAATCAACAATTGCCTTTCACTGGCTCTGGGCCGGTAAAGCCCGGCCCAGAGGTGTCGCATAGGGCTTATTTGCCCGATTTGATCTTGGTCCAGCTGCGGGTGATTACACGCTGCACAGAAGCGTCAGGCGCAGCGATCGCGTACAGCTGCTTCTTCACTTCGGCAGGCGGGTAGATGCTCGGGTCACCGCTGATGTCTTTGTTCACGAGCGCAGTGGCAGCCTGGTTGCCGTTCGGGAAGCGCACGGCGTTGGTGATCTCGGCCATGATTTCCGGCTGCATCAGGAAGTCCATGAACTGATAGGCGGCGTCTTTATGCTCGGCATCTTTGGGGATGGCGACCATGTCATAGAAGGTACCGGCGCCTTCTTTCGGAATGACGTAGTCCACTTTCACCTTGTCGCCAGCTTCGTGGGCGCGGGCCTTGGACTGCTCCAGGTCACCCGAGTAACCGACCGCCACGCAGATGTTGCCGTTGGCCATGTCGCCGATGTACTTGGACGAGTGGAAGTAGGTGATCGAAGGACGAATCTTGAGGAACAGGTCCTCGGCGGCCTTCAGGTCTTCTTTTTTGGTGCTGTTGCTCGGCAGGCCCAGGTAGTGCAGCGCGGCCGGGATCATTTCGGTCGGTGCATCGAGGAAGCTCACACCGCAGCTTTTGAGCTTGGCGATGTTCTCAGGCTTGAACACCACGTCCCACGAGTCGATCTTGTCCACGCCCAGCGCGGCCTTGACCTTCTCCGGGTTGTAGCCGATGCCGATCGAGCCCCACATGTACGGGAAGGCGTGCTTGTTGTCCTTGTCGCTGGCATCGCCAACGGCTTTGAGCAGGTCGGGGTCGAGGTTCTTCCAGTTCGGCAGCTTGGAACGGTCCAGCTCCTCGTAAACACCCGCCTTGATCTGCTTGGCCAGGAAGTTGTTGGACGGCACCACGATGTCGTAGCCCGACTTGCCTGCCAGCAGCTTGGCTTCGAGGGTTTCGTTGCTGTCGAAGACGTCGTACTTGACCTTGATACCGGTCTGCTTCTCGAACTTGGCGATGGTGTCCGGCGCGATGTAGTCCGACCAGTTGTAGACGTTCAACACCTTGTCTTCAGCCTGAACAGCGGAGGCCATGGCACCCATAAGGGCGGCGGCCAGCAACGTCTTGCCCATTTTCTTCATGCGTAATGCTCCAGAATTTTTGTTTAGCCTTCCGTTCAGCAGCCAGGACCCACGGTGCAGAGCGCGCGGCGACTGAAACAGTCGCTAGTCTGGCAAGTTACAAGGCCCTGTATCAAGGAAAGCAGGGCGTTGTAACGACTTAATGTCACATCGCTAGCCTAGCAGGTGCTCAGTTGATCGCCTGGAGCGTCAGGTCCAGGCATTTGCGCGCCTTTTCCACCAGCTCGTCGATCTCCGCATGGCTGATCACCAGCGGCGGCGCGATGATCATGGTGTCACCCACCGCGCGCATGATCAGGCCATTTTCGAAGCAGAAGTTACGGCAGATCATGCCCACACCCTTGCCCTCGTAACGGCTGCGGGTGGCCTTGTCCTTGACCAGCTCGATCGCGCCGAGCATGCCAAGGCCACGGACTTCACCCACCAGCGGGTGGTCCTGCAGCTCACGCAAACGCTTTTGCAAATACGGTGCCGCTTCAGTGCGCGCCTTCTCGACAATTTTCTCGTCGCGCAGGATGCGCAGGTTTTCCAGGCCCACCGCGGCCGCGACCGGGTGACCCGAATAGGTGAAACCGTGGTTGAAGTCACCGCCTTCGCTGATGACCTTGGCCACTTTGTCACGCACGATCACACCGCCCATGGGGATGTAACCGGAGGTCAGGCCCTTGGCGATGGTCATAAGGTCGGGCTTGAGGTCGTAATAGTCAGAGCCGAACCATTCGCCGGTACGGCCGAAACCGCAGATGACTTCGTCGGCAACGAACAGGATGTCGTACTTGGCAAGAATCTCCTTCACCTTCGGCCAATAGGTTTCTGGCGGGATGATCACGCCGCCTGCGCCCTGGATAGGCTCGGCGATGAAGGCGGCGACGTTGTCTTCGCCCACTTCGAGGATTTTCTTCTCGAGCTGCTCGGCCGCCCAGACACCGAACGCATCCGGGGTCATGTCACCGCCTTCGCCGAACCAGTACGGCTGCGGGATGTGCACGATGCCCGGGATCGGCAGGCCGCCCTGCTCGTGCATGCCGCTCATGCCGCCCAGGCAAGCACCGGCGAAGGTGGAGCCGTGATAGCCGTTGATACGGCCGATGATGGTCTGCTTGTGCGGTTTGCCCTTCAGCGCCCAGTAGTGACGCACCATGCGCAGCACGGTGTCGTTGCCTTCTGAGCCGGAGCCGGTGAAGAACACATGGGTCATGCCTTCGGGCGCCACATCGGTGATCGCCTTGGCCAGTTCCAGCGCAGGCGGGTGAGCAGTCTGGAAGAACAGGTTGTAGTACGGCAGCTCGCGCATCTGCTTTTCTGCCGCCTGCACCAGCTCTTCACGGCCGTAACCGACCGCCACGCACCACAGGCCCGCCATGCCGTCGAGGATCTTGTGCCCCTCGCTGTCCCACAAATGCACGCCCTGGGCCTTGGTGATAATGCGCGGCCCCTTCTCCTTCAGCTGCTTGTAGTCACTGAAAGGTGCGAGATGGTGCTCCCCGCTCAGGGTTTGCCATTCACGGGTTTGCGGGTTGTTGACGCTCATGTGCTTCTCCGTTGTTCGACAGCCGCGCTCCAGCGGCCCCAGGGTTTATCAGACAGCGAACAGCAGGAACTCACGCTCCCAGGAACTGATGACGCGTTTGAAGTTCTCGTGCTCGGCGCGCTTGGTGGCGACGTAGCCGGTAATGAATTTCTTGCCCAGGTACTGCACCAACGCACGGCTGTTTTCCATGCGCTCCAGGGCATCTTCGATGGTCAGCGGCAGGCGCAGGTTGCGGCGTTCGTAGCCACGGCCCTGCACCGGCGCGCTGGCCTCGATGCCTTCGACCATGCCGATGTAGCCACACAGCAGGCTGGCGGCAATGGCCAGGTAAGGGTTGGCGTCAGCGCCCGGCAGGCGGTTCTCGACCCGGCGGCTTTGCGGGCCGGCATCCGGTACGCGCAGGCCGACGGTGCGGTTTTCTTCGCCCCACTCCACGTTCACCGGCGCCGACGTGTCGGGCAGGAAGCGGCGGAACGAGTTGACGTTGGGGGCGAACAGCGGCAGCGCCTCGGGGATGAACTTCTGCAAGCCACCGATGTGGTTGAGGAACAGCTCGCTCATGCTGCCGTCTTCATTGCTGAAGATGTTCTTGCCAGTGGCCAGGTCGACCACGCTCTGGTGCAGGTGCATGGCACTGCCCGGCTCGCCGGTCATGGGCTTGGCCATGAAGGTGGCGGCCACGTTGTGCTTGAGTGCAGCCTCGCGCATGGTGCGCTTGAACACCAGGATCTGGTCGGCCAGGTGCAGGGCGTTGCCGTGACGGAAGTTGATTTCCATCTGCGCCGTGCCGTCTTCGTGAATCAGCGTGTCCAGGTCCAGCTGCTGCAGTTCGCACCAGTCGTACACGTCTTCGAACAGCGGGTCGAATTCGTTGGCGGCTTCGATCGAGAACGACTGGCGGCCGGTTTCCGGGCGGCCCGAACGGCCTACCGGGGGCTGCAACGGGAAGTCCGGGTCTTCGCTGCGCTTGGTCAGGTAGAACTCCATCTCGGGCGCGACAATCGGCTGCCAGCCCTTGTCGGCGTAGAGCTTGAGGACTTTCTTCAACACGTTGCGCGGCGACAGTTCGACCGGGTTGCCCTTCTTGTCGTAGGTGTCGTGGATCACCTGCGCTGTCGGCTCGATGGCCCACGGCACCAGGAACACGGCGTTCTCGTCGGGGCGGCAGATCATGTCGATGTCGGCCGGGTCGAGCAGTTCGTAATAGATGTCGTCGTCGACGTAGTCGCCAGTCACGGTCTGCAGCAGCACGCTCTCGGGCAGGCGCATGCCTTTTTCAGCGATGAATTTGTTGGTGGGCGAAATCTTGCCGCGCGTGATGCCGGTCAGGTCACTGATCATGCATTCGACTTCGGTGATCTTGTGCTCTTTCAACCAATCGGTGAGCTGGTCGAGGTTGTTACTCATAAATACCTCAGGAGGTAAGGTGGGCCGCACGTTGATTCTGGATGGAGTAGATTGCTAAAGCAAAAACCCCCGCGCAGCGCCGCAGTGGATACACTGAAAACAAGTGTGTCCATAATGAGTTGGAAGGGCAGGAAGACGAAGTGAAAGGCGGCAAGCCGCTTCGAGGCCAGGACCGGAGACGCCAAACGTCAATTATTGCGGCCAGGGCGACCACGCCATTGACGAAGCTTGCAAAAACGACAGAGGTACCCGTTGGCACTGCGCAGGCAGTGCTTTCAGGTCGCGGCAAGCGGACCATGTGACCCTCGTATTATTGTGTTCTGGGTTGTGACCGAGCTTAGCCTTGTTCATTTTTTTACACAACACCCGCGTAAAAAATAAAAGACGGCACGCTTGAGATACCCCTTTGCAGGTGAAATAGCGGATAATGGCACGCCCCGATTTGCAGCAAATCTGCCGTAGATGTGCCATTTCAGGGCATCATGGGGTTGGCTTGACATCAGTATGGCTTTTCGATTGACTGGTCCTGCAAGCCCCCCTTGATTGATATTTTTAACAACAAAGGTGTTGCATCATGTCGGTACCCCCGCGTGCCGTTCAGCTTAACGAAGCGAACGCGTTCCTTAAGGAACATCCTGAGGTTCTCTACGTTGACCTTCTGATTGCAGATATGAATGGTGTGGTGCGCGGCAAGCGCATTGAGCGCACCAGCCTCCACAAGGTTTACGAGAAAGGCATCAACCTGCCGGCCTCCCTCTTCGCCCTGGACATCAACGGTTCCACCGTCGAAAGTACCGGGCTTGGCCTGGACATTGGCGATGCTGACCGCATCTGCTACCCGATCCCCGACACGCTCTGTAACGAGCCGTGGCAAAAGCGCCCCACTGCCCAACTGCTGATGACCATGCACGAGATCGAAGGCGAGCCGTTCTTCGCCGACCCTCGTGAAGTGCTGCGTCAGGTGGTGAGCAAGTTCGACGAGATGGGCCTCACCATTTGCGCTGCATTCGAACTGGAGTTCTACCTGATCGACCAGGAGAACGTGAACGGCCGCCCGCAGCCGCCGCGCTCGCCAATTTCGGGCAAACGCCCGCAGTCGACCCAGGTGTACCTGATCGACGACCTCGACGAATATGCCGACTGCCTGCAGGACATCCTCGAAGGCGCGAAAGAACAAGGCATCCCGGCCGACGCCATCGTCAAGGAAAGCGCCCCGGCGCAGTTCGAAGTCAACCTGCACCACGTCCCCGACCCGCTCAAGGCCTGTGACTACGCAGTACTGCTCAAGCGGTTGATCAAGAACATTGCGTACGACCATGAAATGGATACCACCTTCATGGCCAAGCCCTACCCGGGCCAGGCAGGCAACGGCCTGCATGTACACATTTCCGTGCTGGACAAAGATGGCCACAACATCTTCACCAGCGAGGATCCCGAGCAGAACGCCGCGCTACGTCACGCTGTCGGCGGTGTGCTCGAGACCCTGCCCGCGTCCATGGCGTTCCTTTGCCCGAACGTCAACTCGTACCGCCGCTTTGGCGCGCAGTTCTATGTTCCGAACGCGCCAAGCTGGGGCCTGGACAACCGCACCGTAGCGCTGCGGGTGCCAACAGGCTCGGCAGATGCCGTGCGCCTCGAGCACCGGGTCGCCGGCGCCGACGCCAACCCGTACCTGATGATGGCGGCCGTACTGGCAGGCGTGCACCACGGCCTGACTAACAAGATCGAGCCGGGCAAGCCAATCGAAGGCAACTCGTACGAGCAGCTGGAGCAGAGCCTGCCGAACAACCTGCGCGATGCCTTGCGCGAGCTGGACGACAGCGAGATCCTCAACAAGTACATCGATCCGAAGTACATCGACATCTTCGTCGCGTGCAAGGAAAGCGAGCTGGAGGAGTTCGAGCACTCGATCTCCGACCTCGAGTACAACTGGTACCTGCATACCGTGTAAACAAAAACGCCGCCCCTCAAGGGCGGCGTTCTTGTTTGAGACCGGTGTCGCCCGCTTCCGCAGGTAAGCCACAAGCTTCAGCACTGGAGATTACCCTGTGGGAGCGGGCTTGTCCCGCGAAGAGGCCGGTACAGGCTTAAAGCGGTTTCTCGAAAATCTTCGAATTGCGCTGGTAGTTGTACAGCGAAGCCCGCGCCGATGGCAGCCGCTCCACACCGCTGGGTGCAAAACCGCGCTCACGGAACCAGTGCGCCGTACGCGTCGTCAGCACGAACAGGGTATTCAACCCCATCTGCCGCGCCCGGCTCTCGATGCGCTCCAGCAATTCATCTCCGCGCCCGCCGTGGCGGTATTCCGGGTTCACCGCCAGGCATGCCAGCTCTCCTGCTTCGGATTCGGCAATCGGGTACAACGCCGCACAGGCGATGATCATGCCCTCGCGCTCGACCACGCTGAACTGCTCGATCTCCCGCTCCAGCACTTCACGCGAGCGGCGCACCAGAATGCCCTGCTCTTCCAGCGGGCTGATCAGTTCCAGCAAGCCGCCCACATCCTCGATGGTTGCCTCGCGCACCACTTCGAACTGCTCCTGCGACACGAGCGTACCGCCACCACCCCGGGTGAACAGTTCGGTCAGCAGTGCGCCGTCCTCGGCATAACTGACAATGTGGCTGCGCGCCACGCCGCCCTTGCAGGCCTCGGCGGCGGCGTCCAGCAGTTCGCCCTGGTAGTCGCTGCCCAGACGCTGCAGGTGCGGGGCAACCTGCTGCGGGCGCAGTTCCCGCACCAGCTTGCCGTCGGCGTCCAGCAGGCCCGGCTCGGCGCCGAACAGCAGCAACTTGTCGGCCCCCAGTTCGATGGCGGCACGGGTGGCCACATCTTCACAGGCCAGGTTGAAGATTTCGCCGGTGGGCGAGTAGCCCAGCGGCGACAACAGCACGATGGAGCGCTCGTCGAGCAGGCGGCTGATGCCCTTGCGGTCGACCCGGCGCACTTCACCGGTGTGGTGGTAGTCCACCCCTTCGAGCACGCCGATCGGCCGTGCGGTAACCAGGTTGCCAGACGCCACCCGCAGGCGCGAGCCTTGCATCGGCGACGCGGCGATGTCCATCGACAGGCGTGCCTCGATGGCCAGGCGCAGGGCGCCAACGGCATCGATCACGCAGTCCAGGGTGGCGGCATCGGTGATACGCAGGCCATGGTGGTAGTGCGGGGTCAGCCCGCGCTCGGCCAATCGGCTTTCGATCTGCGGGCGCGAGCCATGCACCAGCACGAGGCGCACGCCCAGGCTGTGCAGCAACACCAGGTCGTGGACGATGTTGCCGAAATTAGGGTGTTCCACCCCATCGCCGGGGAGCATGACCACGAAGGTGCAGTCGCGATGGGCATTGATGTACGGGGAGGCATGACGCAGCCAGTTGACGTAGTCGGGCATGACAGGGCCTGTGGATAAGTGGACGGAGAACGGCGATACAAGGGGCGTTCAAGATCATCGTCGGAACAGGCTTGCGGTCACGCGCGGTCTCCTCTAGGCAGGAACGAATCAACTCGATTGACGTTTAGTGCAGGCAATAGTGCCGGATCAGGTCACGCAATAGACGCACGGTAGGCTCGATTCGTGACATTTCAAGGTATTCGCCGGGCTGGTGGGCACAGGCGATGTCGCCAGGGCCCAGCACGATGGTCTGGCAGCCCAGCTGCTGAAGATAAGGCGCTTCGGTGCCAAACGCCACCGCTTCGGCGCGATGGCCCGTCAGGCGTTCCGCCACTTGCACCAGCTCGGCATCGGCAGCCTGCTCGAACGGCGGCACCTCCGGGAACAGCGGTGCATAGTCGATGCGCACATCATGGCGCTCGGCCACGGGCACCAGCTTTTCGCGTATGGCTGCGCGCAGTTGCTCCACATCCATGCCCGGCAGCGGCCGCAGGTCGAATTCGAGCGCACACTGGCCGCAGATGCGGTTGGGGTTGTCGCCGCCGTGGATGCAGCCGAAGTTCAGGGTCGGGGTCGGCACGGTGAACTGCGGGTTGCGGTAGGTTTGCTGCCATTGCTGGCGCAAGCCCATCAGCTCGGCCATCACCGCGTGCATGGCCTCCAGGGCGCTGCGGCCCAGGCTTGGGTCCGACGAATGGCCGCTGCGCCCGAGGATGTCGATGCGGTCCATGAGAATGCCCTTGTGCATGCGGATCGGCCGCAGCCCGGTAGGCTCGCCGATGACCGCAACACGGCCCAGGGGCTGGCCGGCCTCAGCCAGGGCGCGGGCACCGGACATGGAGCTTTCTTCGTCGCAGGTGGCGAGGATCAGCAGTGGCTGCTTGAAGTCGTGCTCCAACAGCGGGATGACGGCTTCGATGACCAAGGCGAAAAAGCCCTTCATGTCACAGCTGCCCAGGCCGACCCAGCGGCCATCGACCTCGGTGAGCTTCAGCGGGTCGCTGGCCCACAGTTGTTCGTCATAGGGGACGGTATCGCTGTGCCCGGCCAGCACCAGGCCACCCGGGCCGCTGCCGCGGCTGGCCAGCAGGTTGAACTTGCCCGCAGTGACCTGCTGGATGTCGCATTTGAACCCCAGGTCGCCCAGCCACCCCGCCAGCAGGTCGATCACGTGGCGGTTGGACTGGTCCAGCGCAGGTTGGGTGCAACTGACCGAAGGCGCGGCGATCAAGGCGGCAAACTGGTCTTTCAGCGTCGGCAACGGCATGCACATACTCCTCGGAAGCGTTGCCCATCATAGGACTATCCGCTGTCTGGAATAAACCGTTGGTGGCTGACTGCTGTAGACTCTCCGCCAACCACGCCCCTCTTTCGAGTCTGTGATGCACAAAGAAACCGAACTGAAGCTCCGCGCCAGCCGCGAGACCCTTGCCGCCCTGCGCGAGCACCCTCTGCTGAAAAAGCGCAACAAGTCCGGCTGGCAGACCCGTGAACTGCTCAACCAGTACTTCGACACCCCCGAGCGTGAGCTGTCCGCCGCCCGTGTCGCCCTGCGCCTGCGCCGCGATGGCGATGCCGTCATCCAGACCCTCAAATGCCGCGGCACCAGCGTGGCCGGCCTGTCCGAGCGCAACGAGTACGAATGGAACCTGGACAAGGTCAAGCTCGACCTGAAGAAGCTGGACGCCACCTGCTGGCCCGAGCAACTGGCAGACCTGGACAAGAAAACCATCAAGCCGCTGTTCACCACCGACTTCAGCCGTGAATACGCCGAAATCGCCTGGGGCCGTGGCAAGAGCAAAGTGGTGATCGAAGCCGCGCTGGACCAGGGCTTCGTGATCGCCGGCAAGCGCAAGGAAGAGATCTGCGAGCTGGAGCTGGAACTGCGCGAAGGTGACCCGCAAGCACTGCTGGAGCTTGCCGCCGAGCTGGCCGCCAGCCTGCCGCTGATGCCCTGCGACATCAGCAAGGCCGAGCGTGGCTACCGCCTGCTGGAGCCGGACAGCTACGAGTTGGGCCTGCCGCACAGCGAGCTGGACGCCGAGATGGCCCTGGACGACGCTTACGCCGCATTGGCCTGGCAACTGCTGGGCAGCAGCCAGCGCCTGGCCGAGCAGTACCGCCACAACGGCCACTGGCGCCTGCTGCAGGACTGGGTCGAGTGCCTGAGCGAGCTGCGCGCCCTCACCGCCAGCCTTGGCCAGGCCGCGCCACGCGCGAGCACCCGTGACCTGCGCAGCAGCCTCGACGCCCTGCTGGAAGACTGGCGCCCGCTGGTGCAGGCCGGCAACGATGACGAAGACATCCGCCGCGCTGCCCCCGAGCAGTTCGCCGAAGAACTGGAAGACGTGCGCTGGGGCCAGTTCTCGCTGGAAACCTCGCGCTGGCTGCTGGCCCGTTCCTGGACCGTGGAGCGCAAAGGCCGTGGCGAACGCCAGGGCAAGGCGCAGCTGGCCAGCTGGCTGGCACACCTGCTGGGCGAAGAAGGCCGTGCGTTGAAGCTGCCGCTGTACACCCAGCGCCCAGAAGACCTGGCCGAGCAGCTGCCACGTATCGAGCAACTGCTGGCCTGGCTACACCATGCTCGCCAGGTGCTGGAAGCGCCGCAGATGGACCGCCTGTATGGCGACCTGAAGAAGCTGCACGAGCTGGCCGAACTGCCAATCAGTGATGAAGTGCTGGACGCACGTATCGAACAGGCTCGGGCAGTGGATCAGAGTCGCGGCTGGAAGCACCTGATCAAGGCTTGATACCGCGTCGCCATTTCGCGGCGGTTCGGCGCCGCGAATGGCCTCACCGCGACAGCGGCAGGCTGGTGGTGGACTTGATCTCGGACAGCGCCACAATAGAGTTCACTTCCTGGATACCCGGCACGTTCGACAGTTTTTCGAAGAAGAACCGTTCGTAGGCCTCGATATCCGACGTGACGATGCGCAGTAGAAAGTCCACTGCCCCCATCAGCACATAACACTCCAGCACCTCCGGAAACCCGCGGATCGCCTCGGTAAACTCGGTGAAGTTGGAGCGCCCGTGAGCATTGAGCTTCACCTCGGCGAAAATTTGCGTGTTCAGGCCGACTTTCTTGCGGTCCAGCAAGGTCACCTGCCCGCGAATCACCCCCTCTTCCTTCAAGCGCTGTATGCGCCGCCAGCACGGCGATTGCGACAGCCCCACGCGCTCGGCGATCTGCGCGCTGGACAGCGAAGCGTCCTCTTGCAGCAGTTCGAGAATGCGGCGGTCGTAGGCGTCCAGCTCACTATGCATTGTTCAATCTCCTGATTGGCATTATCTGAATTGATCAATTCATCAACTAGGCAAAATGATCAAATGATAGCGAAAAAATGCCGCGCCTGACGTGCAAGAATTTCTCCCACATTCGCGGAGACCAGCATGAACGCACAGCCCCGTACCGACGCCTGGGCCGCCAGCAACGCCCACAGCACCGTGCACTACCGCCTGCAAGCAGATGCCGAGCCCGACAGCCTGTGCCGCGTGCTCAACCTGTTTGCCCTGCAGTTCCTGACCCCGCACAGCGTGCACGTCAGCCAGCAGGATGACTGGCTGGACATCGAAGTCGGCATTGGCGGCCTGAGCTGGCACCGGGCCGAGGTGATTGCGCAGAAACTGCGTAACCTGGTGTGTGTGGGTGAAGTGAGCCTGACCAACATGCACCGGGTGGAGCTGGCGGTTGTATGAATATTTGCGGCGCTATCGCCGGCACAGAAATAGCAAATTCCTGAAACCCTTCACCTCCGATGCTCTTCCGCCGCCCGGCTAGCCTTGATCAGCACTTCCCCATCAGGCACGGACGCCAACCATGCACACCCCCGACAACCTGGAACTCGATCTGAAGCGCGTGCTTCAGGCCCTGCTCACCGATCAGTACCTACACGCCAACGACACCCTGCAAGTACTCGAACACGCCGCCGCACAGCCCGCCGGCCACCCGCTGGAACACATCGCCGCCTGCTGCCTGGAAGACCGCCGGCAACCAGGCCGGCTGCTGGACGTGGACTACCTCTGCCAATGGCTGGCCGGCAAGGTCGGTCAGCCCTACCTGCGTATCGACCCCCTGCAACTCGACCTGCCGCAAGTCGCCGGCCTGGTATCCCCTGCTTTCGCCCAGCGCCACGGCATCCTCATCGTCGCCGACGACCCCTCCGGCATCACCGTCGCCAGCGCCCAGCCCTACCAGAACGACTGGCAGGCAGACCTGGCCCGCAGCCTGGGTCGGCCGATCCGCCGCGTGCTGGCCAGCCCCACACAAATCCGCCAGTCAGGGCAGTCGTTTCACCACTTGGCCCAGTCGGTAAAGGGCGCGCAGCACCAGCAATCGTCCAGCCTGGGCGACCTCGAACAGTGGCTGGAACTGGGCATGCGCCAGACCGAAGCCAGCGCAGACGACGCGCACATCGTGCATATCGTCGACTGGCTGCTGCAATACGCCATTGAGCAGCGCGCCAGCGATATCCACCTGGAGCCACGACGCGACCAGGGCCAGTTGCGCTACCGCATCGATGGCCTGCTGCACACCGTGTATGCCTTCCCCGCCGGGGTCACCCTGGCGCTGGTCAGCCGCCTGAAACACCTTGGCCGCATGGACGTTGCAGAAAAGCGTCGGCCCCAGGACGGCCGCCTGCAAAGCCGGCTACCGGGTGGTGGTGAAGTGGAACTACGGCTGTCGACGCTGCCGACCCCGTTCGGCGAAAAGCTGGTACTGCGCGTGTTCGACCCACACCAACTGCACGAGGGCTTCGACCACCTCGGTCTGGAGGGGCCGCAGCTGGCTCAGTGGCAAAGCCTGCTGCGCCAGCGCCAGGGCATCATCCTGGTCACCGGCCCCACCGGTTCCGGCAAGACCAGCACGCTGTACACCAGCCTCACACTGCTGGCCACGCCGCAGGTAAACGTGTGCACCATCGAAGACCCGATCGAACGCCTGGAACCGGCCTTCAACCAGCTACAGGTGCAGCCCGCGCTGGACCTGGGTTTTGCCAGCGCCGTGCGGGCCATGCTGCGCCAAGACCCGGACATCATCATGATCGGCGAAATCCGCGACCGCGAAACGGCCCTGGTGGCGGTACAGGCGGCCCTGACCGGGCACCTGGTCCTGTCGACCCTGCATACCAACGACGCCTGCGCGGCAATCACGCGCCTGCAAGAGCTGGGTGTGGCCGACTACCTGATCAAGGCCACACTGGTCGGGGTCATGGCCCAGCGCCTGGTGCGTACGTTGTGCCCGGACTGTGGAGCGAATCCTTCAGACACCTGCCGGACCTGCCGAGGCACCGGTTTTCATGGGCGCACGGGGTTGTTCGAACTGCTGCAGCCCAGTGAGAGCCTGCGTGCTTTGATTGGCCCGAACACCGATCTGACCCATTTACGGCGTCAGGCGCTGGCCGATGGCCTGGTTGACCTGCGCCGTTGCGGCGAGGCCAAAGTGGCTAGCGGGCAGACCCGTACCGAGGAAGTACTGCGTGTCTGCAACTGACGAAAAGTCCTTCGTATTCAAGGAACTTGCCCTGGCAGAAAAGATCCAACCGCGCATCTTTAACCCTCACCCTTCGAGGTGTTTCAACATGCGTCTCAAAACCGCCATCGCTGCCGCTGCCTTGCTTTCGCTGCCCATTGGCTCGGCCATGGCCGATACCTTCTGGCGTAACGTGATGACTTCCGGTGCAACCACTGGATCGAGCTACCTGACCTCGCGGGATCACAAACTGGTAGTAGCCGCGCAGGATGACGCCAGCAGCTTCGTCGCCAGCGAAGGCGCAATCCGCGGGCCGTTCCTGGAAGCGGCCATGCGCCAGGCACGGGCAGAGCACCCAGGGATGCAAGCTTCCGACATGGAGCTGGCCAATGCCATCCTGGCCAAGAATGCAGTAGCCGAGTAACCGCGTCGCCTGCTTCGCGGGCCTGCCCGCTCCCACAGGGACCGCACAAGGCTGAATCTGGTGCAATTCCTGTGGGAGCGGGCAAGCCCGCGAAAAACCCAGCACTAATCTCAGCGGTAAGCCTCCACCGGCACACACGCGCAGAACAGGTTTCTGTCCCCATACACGTTGTCCACCCGGTTCACCGCCGGCCAGTACTTGTGCTGGCGCACGTGCGCACTGGGTGCCACCGCCTGCTCCAGGCTATACGGCCTGTCCCACACCCCCAGTACATCAGCCAGGGTATGCGGCGCATGCTTGAGGGGGTTGTTCTCCGCCGGCCAGTTGCCGTCCTGCACCTCGCCAATCTCTGCACGAATCGCCAGCATCGCCTCGACAAACCGGTCCAGCTCGGCTTTGGACTCACTTTCGGTCGGCTCCACCATCAGCGTGCCCGGCACCGGGAATGACATGGTCGGGGCGTGGAAACCATAGTCCATCAAACGCTTGGCCACGTCCTCCTCGCTGATGCCCGTCTGTGCTTTCAACGGCCGCAAGTCGAAGATGCACTCATGCGCCACCCGCTGGTTGCGCCCGCGGTAGAGCACCGGGAAGGCGCCGCCCAACTGGCTGGCCAGGTAGTTGGCCGACAGGATTGCCACCTCGCTGGCATCGGCCAGCTGCGGCCCCATCATGGCAATGTACATCCAGCTGATCGGCAGGATGCTCGCGCTGCCCCAGGGTGCGGCGCTGACCGCGCTGTTGTTCGGGTCCAGGCCGGGCACAGGTACCACCGGGTGGCTGGCAACGAACGGCGTGAGGTGCGCGCGGATGCCAATCGGCCCCATGCCCGGGCCACCACCGCCGTGAGGGATGCAGAAAGTCTTGTGCAGGTTCATGTGCGAAACATCGGCCCCCATGTCGGCCGGCCGCGCCAGGCCCACCTGGGCATTGAGGTTGGCGCCATCCATGTACACCTGGCCGCCGTGCTGATGGACCACTTCGCAGATTTCGCGGATGCCCTCTTCGTACACACCGTGGGTGGACGGATAGGTGACCATCAGGCACGACAAGCGCTCCCCGGCCGCGTGGGCTTTGGCCTTGAGATCGTTCAAGTCGACGTTGCCGTGGTCGTCGCAATCCACGATCACCACCTCCATGCCCGCCATTTGCGCCGACGCCGGGTTGGTGCCGTGGGCTGACGAGGGAATCAGGCACAGCGTACGCTGGGGCTGGTGGCGGCTGCGATGGTAGCGGGTGATGGCCATCAGGCCTGCGTACTCGCCCTGGGCACCGGAGTTGGGCTGCATGCAGATGGCGTCGAAGCCGGTGATTGCGCACAGCCAGCTTTCCAGTTCGTCGATCATCGCCTTGTAACCCGTGGCCTGGGCCGCCGGCGCAAAGGGGTGCATGTGGGCAAAGCCGGGCCAGGTGATGGGGATCATTTCACTGGTGGCGTTGAGTTTCATGGTGCACGAGCCCAGCGGGATCATCGACTGGTTCAGGGCCAGGTCCTTGTTCTCCAGCTGCTTGAGGTAGCGCAGCATCTCGGTTTCGCTGTGGTGCAGGTTGAACACCGGGTGAGCGAGAAACGGCGTGCGCCGCACCAGCCCGGCCGGGATGCCTTGGGGCAGGGCCAGCTGATCGAGGGCAGCGATCTCCAGGCCGTGGTCCACACCCAGGAAGATATCGAACAGGCGCAGCACCGTGTGCTCGTCACAGGTTTCGTCCAGGCTCACGCCCAGGTGCCCGCGCCCAAGAATGCGCACGTTGATGTGCGCGGCTTCGGCGCTTTCGATGATGGCCGCCTGGGTGCCGCCGACATCCAGGGTAAGGGTGTCGAAGAAATGCCGGTTGAGCCGCTGGATGCCTTTGGCTTCAAGGCCAGCAGCCAGGATGACGGTCAGCCGGTGCACACGCTGGGCGATGCGCTGCAGGCCTTCAGGGCCGTGATACACCGCGTAGAAGCCGGCAATGTTGACCAATAGCACCTGGGCCGTGCAGATGTTGGAGTTGGCCTTCTCGCGGCGGATATGCTGCTCGCGGGTTTGCAGGGCCATGCGCAGCGCAGTGTTGCCACGGCCATCGCGCGACACGCCAATGATGCGCCCCGGCATGGCACGCTTGTAGTCGTCGCGGCAGGCGAAATAGGCCGCGTGGGGGCCGCCGTAGCCCATCGGCACACCAAAGCGCTGGGTCGAACCCAGTACCACATCGGCCCCCAGCTCGCCGGGGGGCGTCAGCACCACCAGGCTGAGCAGGTCGGCAGCCACGCAGGCCAGTGCCTGCTGGCTGTGCAACTGGTCGATCAGCGGGCGCAGGTCACGCACCTCGCCGTGGGTGTCGGGATACTGCAGCAAAGCGCCAAATACCGCGTGATTGCCAAGGTTATCCACAGCGTCGACGATCAATTCGAAGCCAAAGCCCTCGGCGCGGGTCTTGAGTACCGACAGCGTTTGCGGGTGGCAGTGCTCGTCAGCAAAGAAGGCATTGCTCTTGTTGCGCGCCATCCGCTTGGCCAGGGCCATGGCCTCGGCGGCGGCGGTGGCTTCATCGAGCAGCGAGGCATTGGCCAGCGCCAGCCCGGTGAGGTCGATGACCATTTGCTGGAAGTTCAGCAGCGCCTCCAGGCGGCCTTGGGCGATTTCGGGTTGATACGGCGTATAGGCGGTGTACCAGCCGGGGTTTTCCAGCACATTGCGCAGGATGACCGTGGGGGTGATGGTGCCGTGGTAGCCCATGCCGATCAGGCTGGTCCAGACCTGGTTCTGTGCGGCGTAGCCGGCGAGTTTGGCCAGCGCGGCCTGCTCATCCAGCGCCGCTGGCAGGTCAAGTGGGCGATTGAGGCGGATGCCTGGCGGTACGGTCTGCTCGATCAGCTCGCTGCGGCTGGCGACACCCAGCACGTTGAGCATGGCCTGCTGTTCTGCGCCATCGGGGCCCAGGTGGCGATGCAGGAAAGGGTTGAGCTCTTGCAGTTGATGCAGGGATGGCGACTGGGACATGACGACGCTCTCTTCCTAGACCAGGTCTCATGGAGACTTACAAGTCTAGGAAGGGATTGCCGATTCTGCGGGGAAACTTGCTTTGGCCTGGCGAAAGCCGGGGGCGCGTTGCGCCCCGAGATCTATCAGTTACTCGCCGATGGCAGCTGCATAGCCGGCAGCATCCAGCAGCTTTTCCAGCTCGGCCGGGTTGCTTGGCTTCAGTTTGAAGATCCACGCTGTGTAGGGTTCTTCGTTGAGCTGCTCCGGGCTATCGGCCAGTTCTTCGTTGACTGCGATCACTTCGCCGCCGATCGGGGCGTAAATGTCCGAAGCGGCCTTGACCGACTCGACCACACCGGCAGCGTCGCCAGCGGCGAATACCTTGCCGACTTCGGCCAGCTCGACGAATACCACGTCACCCAGGGCTTGCTGGGCGTGGTCACTGATACCCACGGTCACGCTGCCGTCGGCTTCCAGGCGCGCCCACTCGTGGCTTTCGGCAAAACGCAGGTCGGCGGGGATATTGCTCATGTCTTGAATTCCTCGATTGGCTCAGCGGTACGCCCGCCGGTTGATAAATGTTCAGATCAGGATCTTGCCGTGGCGCACGAAGGTCGGTTTGACCACTCGCACCGGGTACCATTTGCCGCGGATTTCCACCTCGGCGCGGTCACCGGTGGCCATGGGTACGCGCGCAAGGGCAATGGACTTGCTCAGCGTAGGAGAGAAACTACCACTGGTGATCTCCCCTTCGCCAATCCCGGCCACACGCACCACCTGGTGGGCACGCAGCACGCCGCGCTCTTCCAGCACCAGGCCGACCAGCTTTTCCTGCACACCCTGTTCGATTTCCGTCAGCAGGCCGGCGCGGCCGATGAAGTCACGCTCGGCTGGCTCCCAGGCGATGCTCCAGCCCAGGTTGGAGGTCAGCGGGGTATGGGCTTCGTCGATGTCCTGGCCGTACAGGTTCATGCCGGCTTCCAGGCGCAGAGTATCGCGGGCACCCAGGCCACTGGGGGCGATGCCGGCGCCGACTAAATCATTGAAGAATGCCACCGCCTGATCGCCCGGGAAGATGATCTCCAGGCCGTCCTCACCGGTATACCCGGTGCGGGCAATGAACCAGTCACCGTCGGCGACACCTTCGAACGGTCGCAGATCGCGAATCAGCGCCGCACGCGCCTGGCTGAGCAGTGCTGCGACCTTTTCGCGGGCACGTGGGCCCTGGATGGCGAGAATGGCCAGGTCGGGGCGGACCTGGAATTTCACGGTAAAACCGGCCTGCTGGCGTTCTAGCCAATCGAGCACTCTCGCCCGGGTAGCGGCATTGGTGACCAGGCGGTAGCCGGTTTCCGTGCGGTAGACGATCAAGTCGTCAATCACCCCGCCCTGCTCCTGGAGCAGCGGGCTGTACAGCGCCTTGCCGGTAGCCTTGAGGCGGGCCACGTCGTTGGCGAGCAAACGTTGCAGCCAGGCAGTTGCGTCGCTGCCATCGACATCGATCACGGTCATGTGGGAAACATCGAAAACCCCGCAATCGCTGCGCACCTGGTGGTGCTCCTCGACCTGCGAGCCATAGTGCAGGGGCATGTCCCAGCCACCGAAATCGACCGTTTTGGCGCCAAGCGCCAGGTGCAGGTCATACAAAAGCGTGCGCTGTCCCATGGGTTTCTCCTTCCGGGCGTGGCGAAGCGGCGGCGGTCGATGACGTTTGATCGTCAGCTCTTCTTGTAGGACCCACCGCGCGAATGCCGCGCATTGTAGCCGCAAGGACGCAGGCTGACACCCTCAGTGACTGTGACCGGGCCGATGTGCCGAACGGCGGATCAGGCCGATGACCGGCAGCAGGCCCACCAGTACCAGCGTCAATGCGGGCAGCGAGGCACGCGCCCATTCGCCCTCGCTGGTCATCTCGAACACCCGTACCGCCAAGGTGTCCCAGCCGAACGGTCGCATCAGCAAGGTGGCCGGCATCTCCTTGAGCACATCGACGAACACCAGCAGGGCGGCGCTGAGGGCACCGGGCACCAGCAGCGGCAGATACACCTTGAAAAACAATCTGGGCCCACCCACGCCCAGGCTACGGGAGGCCTCGGGCAGTGACGGGCGGATACGCTCCAGGCTGCTTTCCAGCGGCCCGTAGGCCACGGCGATGAAACGCACCAGGTAGGCCAGCAGCAGGGCGGCCAGGCTGCCCAGCAACAGCGGCTTGCCTGCCCCGCCCAGCCAGCTGGACAGCGGAATCACCAAGTGGTTGTCGAGGTAACTGAACGCCAGCATGATCGACACTGCCAGCACCGAGCCGGGCAAGGCATAGCCCAGATTGGCCAGGCCGACCCCGGCGCGGATAGCCCCCGTCGGCGCCTGCCGCCGGGCAAAGGCCAGCACCAGCGCCACGCTCACCGTGACCAGTGCCGCCATGCTGCCCAGGTACAGGGTGTGCAACACCAGGCCGACATAGCGCTCGTCCAGGTCATGCCGGCCGCGTTGCCAGAACCACGCCAGCAGCTGCAGCAGCGGGATGACGAAGGCGCAGGCAAACACCAGCAGGCACCAGCCACTGGCCAGCAGCGCCTTGACCCCGCGCAGGTGGTACAGCGCCTGCGCCCGCGGCCGCTCGTTGCCGCTGCGGCTGGCCCCACGGGCACGGCGCTCGCCGTACAGCACCAGCATCACTGCCAGCAACAACAGGCTGGCCAGCTGGGCGGCGCTGGACAGGCTGAAGAAGCCGTACCAGGTCTTGTAGATGGCGGTAGTGAAGGTGTCGAAATTGAACACGGCCACCGCGCCGAAGTCGGCCAGGGTTTCCATCAAGGCCAGGGCAATGCCGGCACCGATGGCCGGCCGTGCCATCGGCAAGGCCACACGCCAGAAAGCCTGCAGGGGCGATAGCCCGAGTACGCGCGCCGCTTCCATCAGGCCTTTGCCCTGGGCCAGGAAGGCCGTGCGCGCCAGCAGATAGACATAGGGGTAGAACACCAGCACCAGCACGATGATCACCCCGCCGGTGGAGCGCACCCGCGGCAGGCGCATCGGCCCGAACACCTCACGCAGGGCGCTTTGCACCGGGCCGGCGAAGTCCAGCAGGCCGACGAAGACGAACGCCAGCACATAGGCCGGGATGGCGAACGGCAGCATCAGCGCCCAGTCCAGCCAGCGCCGGCCGGGGAACTCGCAGAGGCTGGTGAGCCAGGCGAGGCTGACGCCCAGTACAGTGACGCCGATACCCACGCCCACCACCAGCGTCAGGGTATTGCCCAACAGGCGGTTCATCTGGGTGTCGAGCAGGTGCGACCAGATCTGCATATCGATCGACTGCCAGGACAACAGCAGGACGCTCAAGGGCAGCAGCACGAGGGCGGCGATCAGGGAGACCGGGAGGTACCAGCGGCGTTGGGGGGTGTGGGGCAAGGCTTGATTCTCGGTTGCGATGGCGACCGCTGCGCGGTCGTTCGCGGGACAAGCCCGCTCCCACAGGGACTGCACAAGGCATCGGTCCTGTGAAGGTACTGTGGGAGCGGGCTTGTCCCGCGAAGGGGCCTCTGAAGGCCCCGGAAGGATACGGCCTGGCGCTTAGTTGTAGCCAGCGCGATCCATCAAACGAATGGCTTCGGCCTGACGCTTGCCGGCAATTTCCACCGGAATGCTGTCAGCCTTGAAGCTGCCCCATGCCGCCACTTCCTCGGAAGGCTTGACCTTCGGGTTGGCCGGGAACTCCTGGTTGATGTCGGCGAACAGCTTTTGCGCGTCTTCACCTGTCATCCACTCCACCAGCTTTTTCGCCGCTTCCGGGTGTGGCGCATGCTTGGTCAGGCCAATACCCGACAGGTTGACGTGCACGCCACGGTCACCCTGGTTGGGCCAGAAGATCTTCACCGGCAGGTTCGGGTTTTGCTTGTGCAGGCGGCCGTAGTAGTAGGTGTTGACCACGCCCACGTCACACTGGCCGGCCTCGATGGCCTGGATTACCGCGTTGTCGTCGGAGAACACGTCGGTGGACAGGTTGTTGACCCAGCCTTTGACGATTTGCTCCGTTTTCGCCTCGCCATGTGTCTCGATCAGGGTGGCGGTGAGCGACTGGTTGTACACCTTCTTTGCCGTGCGCAGGCACAGGCGGCCTTCCCACTGTTTGTCGGCCAAGGCTTCGTAGGTGCTCAACTCCTCGGGCTTGACCCGCTCGGTGGAGTAGATGATGGTGCGGGCGCGCAGGCTCAGGCCCGTCCAGTCATGGGACGAGGCGCGGTACTGCGGCGGAATGTTCTGGTCGATGATGTCGGACTTGATCGGCTGCAGGATGCCCATCTGCTCGGCTTGCCACAGGTTGCCGGCATCGACGGTCAACAGCAGGTCGGCCACGCCGTTGTCGCCCTCGGCCTTGATGCGCTGCATCAGCGGGGCTTCCTTGTCGGTGATGAACTTGATCTTGACCCCGGTCTTGGCGGTGTAGGCATCGAACACCGGCTTGATCAGCTCGTCGATGCGCGAGGAGTACACCACCACTTCATCCGCCGCTTGGGCTGTGCCGCCGAACAGGGTCAGGGCCAGGGCGGCCAGTAGGGGCTTGCGTGGCAACATGTGAAGCACTCCTCGGATCGTTTGAGAGGTGCGAATGGTAGTGAATCCCATTTTCTGGCTCATCTACCTAGCAGTTACCGGATGTTGCAGAGCTTGCACCGCCCATTGCAGGAGCAACCCTCAGGCTTTGGCCAGATCCGGCAGATCACCACTCAAACCCAGCGCCTGGCGTACAAACAGCGCCTTGGCCTCCGGCATCTGCTCCACCAGTTTCAACCCGCTGTTACGCAACCAGCGCAACGGCAGCGGGTTGGCCTGGAACAAGCGCTCGAAGCCCTCCATTGCTGCCATCAGCGCCAGGTTGTGCGGCATGCGCCGCCGCTCGTAACGGCTCAATACCTTCACATCCGCCAGCCGCTCACCGCGCTCGCAAGCGTTGACCAGCACTTCGGCCAGTACTGCGGCATCGAGGAAGCCCAGGTTTACACCCTGCCCCGCCAGCGGGTGGATGGTGTGCGCAGCATCGCCGATCAAGGCCAGGCCTTCATCCACATAGCGCTTGGCGTGGCGCTGGCGCAGCGGCACGCATACCCGCGGGTCGGCCTGCAGCACCTCCCCCAGGCGCCCCTCGAAGGCCCGCTCCAGGGCCTGCAGGAAGGCAGCTTCATCCAGTGCCATCAGCTGCTCGGCATGCTCCGGGGTGGTCGACCATACAATCGAGCACCAGTCCTGCTGGCCATCACGGGTCAACGGCAGGAAAGCCAACGGCCCCTCATCGGTGAAACGCTGCCAGGCCGTGCCCTGGTGCCCGGCACTGCAACGCACACTGGTGACGATGGCATGGTGAAGGTAATCCCATTCGCGGGTTTCGCAGCCCGCCAGGCGCCGCACCGCTGATTGGGCACCGTCGGCGGCAACCACCAGCGGTGCACGCAGCTGCCGGCCATCGGCCAGGGTCAGCAACCACTCGTCTCCCGAGCGACGCAACTGCTCCATCCGCGCGTTGGGCAGCAGGCCGATGTCGCTGTGGTGCAGGCGCTCCAGCAGGCCATCCTGCACCACCCGGTTCTCGACGATATGGCCAAGCACGTGGGCGTGCACGCTGGCGGCCGAGAAATGAATCTGCCCAGTGCCGCTGCCGTCCCACACATGCATGTCGGAATACGGCGTGGCACGCCGCTGGGCAATGCCGTCCCACGCGCCAAGGCGCTCGAGGATGCGCTGGCTGGCCGCCGACAGCGCGCTGACACGTGGCTCGAAGGGTGCCTGGGCGTCGAAGGGCTTGACCGTCAGCGGGCCGCCATCGAGCAAGAGGATTTGCAAGCCACTGTGGCGCAACGCCAGGGCCAGTGCGCTGCCGACCATACCGGCACCGACAATCAACAGATCTGCGCGCGTTTCCATGCCTTACGCCAGCCTCGCTTGCGGCTTGAGCCGCACGTATAGGGTTTTATCGACCCGCGCCACCAGTTCGCCGGCACCATCGCGGATATCGACCTGCAATCGCGGCAGGCACTTCTTGCCGGTGGCGGTCTGCTGGCGAATGTCGTCCAGCAGCGCGTCATCAACGTGAAATTCGGCATACACCGGGCCTTTGCCCGGCGAGATGAAATCGATGCTGGCGGCCTTGTCCCAGACGATGTAGTCGCGGCCCAGTTGCTCGATCAGCAGCAACATGTAGAAAGGGTCGACCATCGAATACAGGCTGCCACCGAACTGGGTACCGACATAGTTGCGGTTCCAGCGGGTCAGCTTCATCGCCACTTTGACGCTGCGCAGGTCCGGGCTGATGGACTGCACGCGGATACCAGCACCCAGGTACGGCGGGTAGAGGTTCAGCATCCAGCGCAACATGCGTGCACGGCGTGCCAGTTTACGCGGGTTGCTCATGCCTGCCCTCGCGGATCGGGGCGGGTGCCAAGGCCCATGGCCTGGCGGGCGAACCAGCTTTTGGCCGGCGGCAACAGGTCGAGCCCCAGCAGGCCGAGGTTACGACCGGCGGCCAGCAACGGCTGATTGCTGCCAAACAGGCGGGTGACCTGGTCGGAAAAGCCAATGGTCATGGCCTGGTCCAGACGCTGGCGCTGGGCATAAGCCTGCAGCGTGGCCAGGTCGCCAGGCTGCTGCGGGCCGGCCAGCAACGCGTCGGCCAGCGACTGCACATCGCGCAGCGACAGGTTGAAGCCCTGGCCAGCGATGGGGTGCAGGCTGTGCGCGGCATTGCCCAGTACCACCAGGTGCGGCCGCACCTGTTCCTGGGCCTCGATCAGTGACAGGGGGTAAAGGTGCCGTGCGCCGACCTGGCGCAGCGTGCCCAGACGATAGCCAAACACGCCTTGCAGCTCGCGCAGGAAGCTGCGCTCGTCGATGTCGGCCAGGCGCCGCGCATCCATGCCCTGGCGTGTCCACACCAGTGCACAGCGGTTTTCCGGCAGCGGCAGCAGGGCCATGGGGCCTTCTTCGGTGAAGCGCTCGAACGCCTGGCCGCCGTGGGCCTCACCCGGGGTGATGTTGGCGATCAATGCGCTCTGCTGGTACGGCGTATGACGCACGTGAATACCCAACTGCTCGCGCAGCCCGGAACGGCCGCCGTCAGCCAGTACCGCCAGGTCGCATTCCAGCTGGGTGTCGTCATTCAACCCCAGGCGGTAACCGCCTTCGATCGCCTGCATCGAGGTCACTTCTGCCGGGCAGCGCCAACTCACCACGTCGCTGTCCAGCCCTTGCCACAGGCATTGGCCAAGCCAGGCGTTTTCCACCACGTAGCCCAGTGCCGGCACACCCTCTTCCTGGGCATCCAGGCGGGTGGCGCCGAAGCGGCCACGGTCAGACACGTGAATTTGCCGGATGGGCTCGGCACGCCGGCCAATGGCCTGCCAAAGGCCCTGCTGCTGGTAGATCTGCTGAGTACCGAACGACAACGCCGAAGAGCGCGCATCGTAGCTGGGCTGGAAGCTGTCGCCGGGTGCGAACGGCTCGATCAGGAGGATCTTCCAGCCGCGCGCCTTGGCCCCGGCCTGCAGGGTCAACGCCAGGCTTGCGCCCACCAGGCCACCGCCAATGATTGCCAGGTTCACGCGGCTCATGCGGCGTCCTTGCGGGCGGCCTGCATCAGCGCCTCAATCTCGGCAACCGTACGCGGCACGCCTGAAGTCAGGATTTCACAACCTTGCCTGGTCACCACCACGTCGTCCTCGATCCTTACACCAATGCCGCGCCACTTTTTGGCCACTGCCTGATTGTCGGCACCTATGTAGATGCCCGGCTCGACGGTCAGCGCCATGCCGGGTTCCAGCACACGCCATTCGCCGCCCACCTTGTACTCGCCCACATCGTGCACATCCATTCCCAGCCAATGGCCGGCACGGTGCATGTAGAAGGCGCGATAGGCCTCGCTGTCGATCAGCGCCTGCACCTCGCCGGTGAGCAGGCCCAGCTCCACCAGGCCTTCGGTAATGACCTTCACGGTCGCCTCGTGGGCGTGGTTCCAGTGCTTGCCCGGGGCGATTTCGGCAAACGCCGCGGCCTGTGCCTTGAGCACCAGCTCGTAAATGGCCTTCTGCTCGGGCGAAAAGCGCCCGCTGACCGGGAAGGTGCGGGTGATGTCGCTGGCGTAGCAGTCGATTTCGCAACCGGCGTCGATCAGCACCAGGTCGCCATCCTTGAGCAGGGCGTCATTCTGCTGATAGTGCAGGATGCAGCCATTACGCCCGGCCGCGACAATCGAGCCGTAGGCAGGCATCTTCGCGCCGCCCTTGCGGAATTCGTAATCCAGTTCGGCTTCCAGGCTGTATTCGTGCAGCCCGGCCCGGCAGGCCTGCATGGCACGCACATGTGCCCGCGCCGAGATGGCTGCGGCAGCCCGCATCACCTTCACTTCCGCAGCCGATTTATACAGGCGCATGTCGTGCAGCAGATGATCCAGCGCAACGAACTCGTTCGGCGGCTGCGCGCCCAGGCGGGCCTTGGAGCGGATCACGTTGATCCAGTCCATCAGCCGCCGGTCGAACTCGGGGTTGCTGCCCATGGCGCTGTATACCCGCTCGCGGCCTTCGATCAGGCCCGGCAGGATCTCGTCGATGTCAGTGATGGGGAAGGCATCGTCGGCGCCGAAATCGCGCACTGCGCCTTCCTGACCGGCCCGAAGCCCGTCCCACAGCTCGCGCTCCGGGTTACGCTCACGGCAGAACAGCACGTACTCGCCATGCTCACGCCCCGGGATCAGCGCAATGACCGCCTCAGGCTCCGGAAAGCCGCTGAGGTACTGAAAGTCGCTGTCCTGGCGGTATACGTGCTCGACGTCGCGGTTGCGGATGGCAACTGCGGCGGCAGGCAGGATGGCGATGCTGTTGGGGACCATCTGCGCCATCAGCGCCTTGCGCCGGCGGGCATACTCGGCCTTGGGAATGTGGCTCATGGGCAGACTACCCCCGGTTGATCAGTGCAGCGATGGCTTGGGCGCGGGTGCGGCCGGCTTGGCCAGCTCCGAGAACAGCAGCAGAGGCGCCACGCGCAGGTATTCCATGACTTCCATGTAGTCGCTCTCGCCGTCTTCAGACTCTTCGAGGGCTTCCTGTACCTGGGAAATGGCCACCAGGTCCTGCAGCACATCCTTGGCTTCGTCGGACAGGTCCTTGCCCCCGGCATTCAGGCCGAAACCGGTAATGAACCCTTGGCACCACTGGCCCAGCGCGGTGGCGCGGTCGCTGAGGGCGGCGTCGTCGGAAGGCAGCAGCAGGACGATGGCCATATCGTCGCTGGTCAGCTCACCCTTGACCATTTCCTGCAGGCCGATCAGGGCGTTGCGCACGGTGTCACCGGGCTCGGTTTCCAGCAACTGGGCGGCATCGGCCAGCCAGGCATCGGCATCGAAACCGGCACCGGCGCAGCTGCGGCCGATCAGCAGGCCGTGCAGTTCGGCCGGGGTGACAGGATGACCATTGCTCGAGAGCAGCATGGCGAAGGCGATGTAAGGCGATTGGGTATTGGGCATGGGCAGCTAGGCGCCAGACGGCGCAATGACTAGAATGGAGGCCTTGTATCCTAGCACCGGCAGGCGCGCCAAGACCATCGGCACTGGCCGTCGCCGCCCAGGGAGAGGCATCATCGCCAGGTGACTCAACGACGGAGCGAATCGAGTGCAACCCACGCAAGAGAACGACCTTCAGGCACTGATGAGCCGATTCGAGTTGCTGATCGAACGCGTCGAGCAACTAAAACGGCAAAATGCACTCCTAGTAGCTCAGGAAAAATCCTGGCGCGAAGAGCGCGCCCACCTCATCGAAAAGAACGAGATCGCCAAGCGCAAGGTCGAGTCGATGATCTTACGCCTCAAGGCTCTGGAGCAAGACTCATGAGTTCAAGCAATAGCGTCACCGTGCAGATCCTCGACAAAGAATACTCGATCATCTGCCCGCCGGAAGAGCGCAACAACCTGGTCAGCGCCGCGCGCTACCTGGACGGCAAGATGCGCGAGATCCGCAGCAGCGGCAAGGTGATTGGCGCCGACCGCATCGCGGTCATGGCGGCATTGAACATTACCCACGAAATGCTGCACCGCCAGGAAGACCGCACCGAAGCTCCGGCCAGCAGCACCAATCGCGAACAGGTGCGCGACCTGCTGGATCGGGTAGATAAGGCATTGTCCGACGACACGGATACCAAAATCGGTTGAGATTGGTATACTGGCGCCACTCCCTGGTGGATGCGCCAGTCGGTTATGTCCCTGAGCCGATACGCACAACCACGGGGGTTGCACGCTGGGGCCGGTGTGCATGTCCGCCCGACGGAAAGCCTTAACGCCCCCTGCAATCTCCACCTTGAACTTTCGGGTTCAAGGGCTACACCGACAGCGGTCTGACCGGGGAGCCTGAATTCTGTTGCCCGCCCCTCAAGGCGGGCGATTCGCTTTGGCCGACCTTGCAGTGGCGGCCAGCCCTCCTGGGATCGCTCGTGCCATGACCGACACCGCGCCGCTCACCCGCCCCCAGCTCCGTCGCCTGCTTCGCAATGCCCGCCGTGCCCTCACCCCTGCCCAGCAACGCCAGGCCACCCTCGGCCTGTATCGCCAGCTGGCACAGCATCCGTTGTTCCGCCGCGCCCGGCACATTGCCTTGTATCTGCCCAACGACGGCGAAATCGACCCTTGCCTGTTGATGCGCGAAGCCCAGCGTCGCGGCAAACGCACCTACCTGCCGGTGCTGCACGCCTGGCCGCGCACGCGCATGGTGTTCCAACGGTTCGAGCAGGGCGAAAAGCTCAAGCCCAATCGTTTCCGCATTCCCGAGCCGCTCACGGACCGCAGGCGCCAGCGGCCGGTCTGGGCGCTGGACCTGATCCTGCTACCGCTGGTCGGTTTTGACGAAGTGGGCGGGCGCCTGGGCATGGGGGGTGGGTTCTATGATCGCAGCCTGGCCTACCAGGCACGTCGGCAAACCTGGAAAAAACCATTGCTGCTGGGGCTGGCGCACGAATGCCAGAAGGTCGAGCGGCTGGCGCAAGCCAGTTGGGATGTACCGCTGCAAGGGACGGTCTCGGACCGTGACTGGTACCTGGCGCCGCGTTGAGCGGCGCCAGCGGAGGGCATCAACGTTGTGGCTGGCTGGCGTCAACCGGCATTTGATAGGCGCTGTCCAGCTTGCGCTCCCACAAACCCTGCGCATAACCGGTAGTGACCACACCCAGGCCAAAAATGAACACCAGAATCCACAGCAGATCCGGCTTTTTGCGTTGATTCATCGAAGATTGCCCCCCAGGCAAACTGTTCAGTGCTTGGCGATTTTCTGAGTATCGCCAGCGGATCGCGCTTTAAACGGGGCGCATTTTCCGACAACCTGCGTCCGCAAGCAAACCTTGACGCCAACCGGCTGTCGGTTTCGTGCAACAGGTTATTTCAAACCTTTTCAGGAGCAGTATCCATGGCCTACTGGCTGATGAAATCCGAGCCCGACGAACTGTCCATCGAAGGCTTGGGCCGCCTGGGCGAAGCGCGCTGGGACGGCGTGCGCAATTATCAAGCGCGGAATTTCCTGCGGGCCATGAACGTAGGTGACGAATTTTTCTTCTACCACTCCAGTTGCCCGCAACCGGGCATTGCCGGCATTGCCAGAATCATCCGCGCGGCTTATCCCGACCCCACCGCGCTGGACCCACAAAGCCACTACTACGACGCCAAGGCCACGGCCGACAAGAACCCATGGAGTGCAGTGGATGTGGCCCATGTGCAAACCCTGCCGCGGGTACTGGAACTGGGCAGGCTGAAGCAGCAGTCCGGTCTGGCCGAGTTGCCGCTAGTACAAAAGGGCAGCCGGCTGTCGGTCATGCCGGTAACCCCCGAACAATGGGCGGTCATTGTCGCGCTTCGTTGAATCCGTGGCTAAGGTCAAGGGTTTGACCGATATCAACACGCCACGCGTGGCCCCGCGCCATGATGTGGTGTGCATGAGCGCAAGGATGCAGAACGATGAACCGATACGCCCCCAGAATCTTCGCCACCGCGCTGATCGCCCTGCTCGCTGCAGCCGGAGGGCTGGGGTACTGGAAGTCGCTCCACGACCAGTTGCCCGAAGGACTGAGTATGGGCAACGGCCGCCTCGAAGCCACCGAAGTCCAGATTGCCAGTAAAGTCCCCGGTCGCCTGGCAGAAGTGCTGGTCGACGAAGGTGACAAGGTTACCCGCGGCCAGTTGCTGGCGCGCATCGACACCCGCACCATGCAAGCCCAGCGCAGCCAGGCCGAAGCCGAAGTGCTGCGCGCCCGGGAAAACTACGCCGCCGCCCAGGCCAGCGTGCAACTGCGTCAAAGCGAGCTGTTGCTGGCCAGCCAGGAGCTCAAGCGCGTGCGCGAAATTTTCCAGCGCAAATACGCGAGCCAGCAGTTACTCGACCAGCAACAGGCACGCTTTGACACTGCCAACGCCGCCGTGGTCGCCGCCCGCGCCCAACTGGCAGCGATCAAGGCTGCCATCGGTGCCGCCGAGGCACAGGTGGCGCAGCTCACCAGCGAAATCGACGACAGCAGCTTGCGTGCGCCCATCAACGGCATTATCCAGCTGCGCCTGGCCGAGCCCGGTGAAGTGCTGGGTGCCGGCGGCCGCGTGCTGATGCTGATCGACCCCAGCGACCAGTACATGAACCTGTACCTCCCAGCGTCCACCAGCGGCCAGCTGACCGTAGGTGACCAGGCGCGCATCGTGCTGGACGCCCTGCCCGAACGTGCCTTGCCGGCCAAGGTGGCCTTTGTCGCCGCCAAGGCCCAGTTCACCCCCAAACAGGTAGAAACCCGCGACGAGCGGCAAAAGCTGGTGTTCCGGGTCAAGCTTCGCCTGACCGACCCAGGCGCCGTGCCGCAGGCCAAACCGGGCATGCCCGGCGCTGGGTATGTGCGCACGGCTGAGGTGGACTGGCCGGCCAACCTGCAATGAACGCCCCGGCACTGCTGGCCGAGGGCATCAGCCACCGCTACGGCGACCTGGTGGCCCTGCACACCCTCGATTTCAGCCTGCCTGCAGGCACCCGCTGCGCGCTTATCGGCCCTGATGGCGCCGGTAAATCAACCTTGCTGGGGTTGATTGCAGGCGTCAAACGCCTGCAACAGGGCGAACTGCAGGTGCTGGGTGGCTCGATCCGCCAGCGGCGTCATCGCGCGGCGCTGTACCCGAAAGTGGCGTTCATGCCACAGGGGCTGGGTAACAATTTGTACCCGGAGCTGTCGATCAGCGAGAACATTCGCTTTTTCGCCACCCTGTTCGGGCTGGGCCGCCGCGAGTGCGAACAGCGCATGGCCAACCTGCTGCAGGCCACCGACCTGCAACGCTTTGCCAAGCGGCCGGCCGGCAAGCTGTCGGGTGGCATGAAGCAGAAGCTGGGGCTGTGCTGCGCGCTGATCCACGAGCCGGACCTGCTGATCCTCGACGAACCCACCACCGGCGTGGACCCGCTGTCGCGTCGGCGCTTCTGGGAGCTGGTCGAACAGGTTCGCGCACAGCGCCCGCAGCTGACCCTGCTGGTGGCTACCGCCTACATGGAAGAGGCCGAACAGTTCGAGCATTGCCTGATGCTCGATGGCGGCCACCTGCTGGCCGCAGGCCCGAGCCACGAACTGGCTGCCGTCACCCCAAGCGGCAAGCTGGACGACGCCTTCACCCACTACCAGGGCGCGGGCAAGGCGCAGCATCAACCCTTGCGCATCCCACCCCGCCCGGCCACAGACAGCCCGGTCGCCATCGAGGCCCACGACCTGACCCTGCGCTTTGGCGATTTCACGGCGGTAGACAAGGTCAGTTTCGCCATTGGCCGTGGCGAGATCTTCGGCTTTCTCGGTTCCAACGGCTGCGGCAAGACCACCACCATGAAGGTGCTCACCGGCTTGATGCCGGCCAGCGAGGGCAGCGCCAGCCTGCTGGGGCGCCCGGTGGACGCCAGTGACCTGGCCACGCGTAAGCGGGTCGGTTTCATGTCGCAGAGTTTCTCGCTTTATGGCGAGCTCAGCACCCGACAGAACCTGGCCTTGCATGCCCGCCTGTTCGACTTGCCCAAAGCCGAGAGCACCCCGCGCATCGATGAGCTGATCGCGCGCTTCGACCTCGCTGCTATCGCTGATCAACCTTCCGGCGCCCTGCCCCTTGGCCTGCGCCAGCGCCTGTCGTTGGCGGTGGCGGTGCTGCACCGCCCGGAAGTGTTGATTCTCGACGAACCAACCTCCGGCGTCGATCCCGCCGCTCGGGACGACTTCTGGCGCCTGCTGGTTGAACTATCACGCGAACAGGGCGTAACCATTTTCCTCTCAACCCATTTCATGAACGAAGCCCAGCGCTGCGACCGCATCTCGTTGATGCATGCCGGCCGGGTACTGGCCTGCGACACGCCCGATGCCCTGCAGCGCCAGTACCAGGGCGACACCCTGGAGGATGCGTTCGTGCGCTGCCTGGAGCAGGCCCAGGAGCTCGCGCCGCAAGCCGCAGATAACGCCGTGCTGGAGCAGGCAGCCACGGCCGCCCCGCCACTGCGTCAGGGCTTCAGCCTGCGCCGCCTGCTGGCGGTGGCCAGCCGTGAGGGCAAGGAGCTGCTGCGTGACAAGGTGCGCCTGGCCTTCGCCCTGCTGGGCGCGCTGTTCATGATGGTGATCTTCGGCTACGGCATTTCGCTGGATGTGGAAAACCTTGCCTTCGCCGTGCACGATCAGGACCAGAGCCCACAAAGCCGGGCCTACCTCGAAGCCTTCCGTGGCTCACGCTATTTTGCCGAACAGGCGCCGATTCGTGACAGCCGCGAGATGCATCAACGCCTGCAACGTTCGGAAATCAAACTGGCGCTGGAGATCCCGCCCGGCTTTGGCCGCGACCTGTACGCCGGGCGCCAACCGGTGGTGGCGGCCTGGCTCGACGGCGGCATGCCGTTCCGTGCAGAAACCAGCCGCAACTACGTGGAAGCCGTGCACCAGGCCAACCTTGAGCAACTGGCAAAGGCCAGCCCCCAGCCGCAGCCGCGCCAGGACCTGGTGCGCCTGGAAACGCGCTTTCGCTACAACCAGGACGTGGTCAGCGTAAATGCCATCGGCCCGGGCGTGATGGCGCTGATTTTGGCCTTTATTCCGGCCATGCTCACCGCGCTGGGCATTGTCCGCGAAAAAGAACTCGGCTCCATCACCAACTTCTACGCCACACCCCTCACCCGCCTGGAGTTCCTGCTTGGCAAGCAGGTGCCTTACCTGGCCGTGAGCCTGGTCAATCTGGCGCTGTTGGTGGCAATGAACCGCTGGCTGTTTGCCGTGCCGCTCAAAGGCAGTGTGCTGGCCCTGGCCTGTGGTGGCGTGGCCTACCTGCTGGCCACCACCAGCCTGGGCCTGCTGTTCTCGGCCTTCACCCGCACCCAGATCGCAGCCATCCTGGGCACCATGATCATCACCAGCCTGCCGACCATCCAGTTTTCCGGGCTGATCGTGCCGCGCTCGTCACTGGACGGCGCAGCGGCGGTGATGGGTCAGCTGTTCCCGGCGGGCTACTTTCTCGATATCGCGGTCGGCACCTTCACCAAGGCGCTGGGGCTGCGCGAGCTATGGCCGCAGTGCCTGATCCTGCTGGGCTTCTTCGCGGTGTTTACCGGCCTGAGCCTGGCCATGCTGAAGAAGCAGGAGGCCTGACATGTCGCGCCTGAACCACACCCTGCGCCTGGGCCTGAAAGAACTGACCAGCCTGCGCCATGACAGCGTACTGCTGCTGTTCCTGCTGTATGCCTTTAGCGTGGCGATCTACATGCCGGCGGCCGGCTCGGTGATTGGCGTACACAACGCCAGCGTAGCGGTCGTCGACGAAGACCACAGCCAGCTGTCGCGCAAACTGGCCGAAGCCCTGCAACCGCCCGAGTTCCAGCCCGCCGTACCGCTGCCCGCAGAACGCCTGGACCAGGCCATGGACAGCGGCGAGTACACCTTCGTGATCAATGTGCCGGTGAACTTCCAGAGCGACCTGCTGGCCGGGCGCTCGCCGGAGCTGCAGATCAACGTCGACGCCACGGCCATGAGCCAGGCATTCATGGGCGCCGGCTACATCGGGCGCATCTTCGAGCGTGAGCTGCTCGACTACACCCAGCGTGGCAACGTGCAAAGCCCGGTGCTGATCAACCCCAAGGCGCTGTTCAACCCCAACCTTGAGGGGGGCTGGTTCCTGGCGGTGATCCAGATCGTCAACAACATCACCATCCTGGCGATCATCCTCACTGGCACCGCACTGCTGCGCGAGCGTGAACATGGCACCCTCGACCACCTGCTGGTGCTGCCGCTCACCGCACTGGAAATCATGCTGGCGAAGATCGGCAGCAACGCGCTGGTGGTGGTGATCTGCACGTGGGTTTCGCTGGTGGTGGTGGTGAAAGGCGCACTGGGCGTGCCACTGTCCGGCTCGATGGGGCTGTTCCTGGCCGTGACTACGCTTTACCTGTTTGCCAGTACCGCGCTGGGCATCTTCCTGGCCACCCTGGCACGCTCGACGCCGCAGTTCGGCCTGCTGGCGATCCCGGTGATCATCCCGATGCTGTTGTTGTCTGGCGGCAGCACACCCCTGGACAGCATGCCGCAGTGGTTGCAATGGGTGATGCAGGGGTCGCCGTCGACGCACTTCGTCAGCCTGGGTACCGCGATCCTGTTCCGGGATGCCGGGTGGACAGTCGTGTGGCCGGATATCCTGGCGCTGGCGCTGATCGGCCTGGTGTTTTTCAGCGTCGCCCTGGCGCGGTTTCGCCGCAGCCTGGCCTCATGACACCTCAGGATCTATGGTCGGCAACTGTGGGAGCGGGCAAGCCCGCGAACACCGGCGAAGCCGGTGCCATTCACCGCGCCGCCTGCTTCGCGGGCTCGCCCGCTCCCACATTGATCACTGCACGATCAGGTTGTTGAACAGCAGGTCTTCGACGATCGGCTTGCCTTCTTCCGCTTCCAGCACCTGCTGCACCTGCTTCAGCGCCTCCTGGCGAAGGTGTTCCTTGGCCTCGACATTGCTCATGTTGTCCACGGTCTGCTGGGTGAACAGTGCCACCAGCTGGTTGCGGATCAGCGGTTCGTGGTGCTTTACCGCCTTGGCCGCTTCGTCGCCGGTCACGCGCAGGGCCACATCGGCCTTGTACACGCGCAGCCGTGGGCCGCCGTCGAGGGCATAGTTGCCCACAAAGGGTGGGCTCAGGCTGATGTAGGCAACCTTGGGCGCCCCTTCCTTGGCTTCTTCGGCCATGGCCGCAGCCGGCAACAGCAGCGCCAGCACCATCAAGATCCACGCTTTCACGAATTCGCTCCTCAATACAGTTGGCGCCAGCTTACCCAGCACGCCGCTCAAACCCAAGCCCGGGCTTATGCCGGCTCATCAGGGCGGGCCATGCTCGTTGACCCGGCAAGCGGCCCTCCTACACTTATCGGCCACTACCCGCAAAGGAATAGCCCCGATGAAAGCTGTGTTGTGCAAAACCCTGGGTCCGGCGCGCGATCTGGTACTGGAAGACGTGGCCAGCCCGCTGCCGAAGAAAACCGAGATCCTGCTGGATGTGCAGGCCGCCGGTGTCAACTTTCCCGACACCCTGATCATCGAGGGCAAATACCAATTTCAGCCACCGCTACCGTTTTCCCCCGGCGGCGAAGCTGCGGGCGTGGTGGCAGCAGTGGGCGAAAAAGCCGGCGCGTTCAAGGTCGGCGACCGGGTCATGGCACTCACCGGCTGGGGTTCGTTCGCCGAGCAGGTGGCAGTGCCGTTCTACAACGTGCTGCCGATCCCGGCGAGCATGGACTTCACCACCGCTGCGGCGTTTGGCATGACTTATGGCACCTCGATGCACGCCCTGCGCCAGCGCGGCCAACTGCAAGCAGGCGAGACGCTGCTGGTACTGGGCGCATCCGGCGGGGTCGGTCTGGCGGCGGTGGAAATCGGCAAGGCCATGGGTGCGCGGGTGATCGCGGCGGCCAGCAGTGCCGAAAAATTGGCCGTGGCCAAGGCTGCCGGGGCAGATGAACTGATCGATTACAGCCAGGCCAGCCTGCGCGAGGAAATCAAGCGCCTGACCGGCGGCCAGGGTGTGGACGTGATCTACGACCCGGTCGGCGGCGAGCTGTTCGAACAGGCAGTGCGCGGGCTGGCATGGAATGGCCGGCTGCTGGTGGTGGGGTTTGCCAGCGGCAGCATTCCACAACTGGCGACCAACCTGGTGCTGCTCAAAGGCGCGGCGGTGCTGGGGGTGTTCTGGGGCGCGTTCGCACAGCGCCAGCCCGAGGATAATGCGGCCAATTTCAAGCAGCTGTTTGCCTGGCATGCCGAAGGTAAGTTGAAGCCGCTGGTGTCGCAGACTTATCCACTGGCCGAGGCTGGGGCTGCCATCGAGAAACTGGGGCAGCGGCAGGCTGTGGGTAAGTTGGTGGTGCTGATGCATTGATTTTTTCTGGGGCCGCACAGCGGCCCCAAAAATTCAAACTTCACGCAGGTTATGGCAACGCCTGAACCGCGCCTCCAGGTTGCGATCAGGCATCTGGTGGCTGCGCAATGCGTTCAAGGTCTGCTCGACATAGTCGCGGGTGGTGCCATAACGCCCTTTGGCACTGGCCAGGATCTGGCTGAGCAAGGTGTCCGGCAGGTTGCCGGCATAGCACGGCAAATGCCGTTCCAGCACAAAGCCCAAGGCCTGCACCTTGCTGCCGTCGCCCAGCCGGCAATTGAGCCAGTGCGGCCGATAGGCCGGGTACGGCATCTCGCGTTGCCATAGGGCCATCAGCGAATCGTCCAGGTTGCTCTCATCCAGCCGGTAGGCAAAACCGCTGCAGGAACCACCGCGGTCCAGGCCAAACACCAGGCCGGGGGTTTCCGGTGTACCGCGATGTTCGTGCGACCACAGGTACAAGCCACGGTGATAGCCATGCACCCGTGCACGCTGGCGCTCCACTGAATTGCACTCCGGGCGCCAGATCAGCGAACCATAGGCAAACAGCCACACCGGCCCGCCCTGATGCCGAGACATGGTCGTCTTCATGGAGTTGAACAACTGGTCGCGAGTATGTTGCTGACCGAAGTCGAGTGCCGGAGGATACGAAACTTGCCAAGACATACTTTCAAGTGCCGACATAAGCTGCCGCCATTTATCCCTGTGAACTACGGATGTAGCGAGGTGCAATCAAGGTGCGGCCCCAAGCCTTGTGCCAAGGGCCTTGCACTAACCATAGGACAGAAATAGAGGAATACTCAAGCCCTTGAGCAAGACTTTAATGCGCGGTTCCGACGACTGGGTAAGTACTGTTTCAGCAACGGTGAAAGTTATTGGCCAAGGCGGTAACAATTACCGCCTTATACCCACTTGTTCAAACTTCGGTTATTAACCGCGTGGCGCGTAGGCAAACACATCCGCACGCATGCGGTGTGCATCCATGCCGGCGTCGACCAGGGCGTCGAGGGTGGCGTAGATCATGTTCGGTGAGCCGCTCGCATACACATGCACGGTGTTGAGGTCGGCGATGTCCTCGCAGACCGCCTCATGCAACATGCCGCAGCGCCCCTCCCAACCGCACAGGTCACTGACGACCTGGTGCAGGAACAGGTTGGGCAAACGCTGCCATTCGTCCCAGTGCTCGATCTGGTAGAAGTCTTCGGGCCGGCGCACCCCCCAGTACAGGTGTACCGGGTGCTTGAAACCGTTGGCTCGACAGTGCTCGAGCAGGCTGTGCATCTGGCCCATGCCGGTGCCGGCGGCAATCAAGACCAACGGGCCGTCGGGCAGCTCAGCCAGGTGGGTGTCGCCAAACGGCAGTTCGATGCGCGCCAGCCCGTCACGCCTGAGCTGCTCGATCAGTTGCAATGCGCTGGGTTCCCGCGCCAGCACGTGCAGCTCCAGCTCACGGCCGGCGTGAGGTGCTGAGGCCAGCGAGAACGCGGCAGGCTTGCCGCCCTCGCGCTCGATCATCAGGTACTGCCCGGCGTGGTAACGCAAGGGCTTGCCAGCAGGCGCACGCAGGCGCACCCGCCAGACATCGCCACCCACCTCGACGCATTCAGTGACGCTGCACGCCAGTTTGCGCACCGGCAGCTCGCCCAAGGCGAGCACACCATCCCAGAGCAACACACAGTCCTCCAGCGGCTCGGCAATACAGGTAAACAGCTCGCCATGGTCACGGACTTCGCCGCCCTGGCGTACCCGCCCTTCGACCAACAACGCGGCGCAGACATGGCAATTGCCATTGCGGCAGCTATTCGGGCAGTCATAGCCCAACCGCCGCGCTCCATCCAGGATCCGTTCCCCGGGTTCCAGCGCCAGCACCGCCCCGGACGGCTGCAACGTTACCTGCATCAATCTATTCCCAACTGATCCCACAGCTCATCGATACGGCGGGTCACGGCTTCATCCTTGACGATGACCCGTCCCCATTCGCGTGTAGTCTCGCCCGGCCACTTGTGCGTGGCATCCAGGCCCATCTTCGACCCCAACCCCGATACCGGCGACGCGAAGTCCAGGTAGTCGATCGGCGTGTTGTCGATCATCACCGTATCACGCTTGGGGTCCATGCGCGTGGTGATGGCCCAGATCACATCGTTCCAGTCACGGGCGTTGATATCGTCATCGGTGACAATAACGAACTTGGTGTACATGAACTGTCGCAGGAACGACCATACACCCAGCATCACGCGCTTTGCGTGACCTGGGTACTGCTTCTTCATGGTCACCACCGCCATGCGGTACGAGCAGCCTTCAGGCGGCAGGTAGAAGTCGGTGATTTCCGGGAACTGCTTCTGCAAGATCGGCACGAACACTTCGTTCAGCGCCACACCGAGAATGGCAGGCTCATCAGGCGGGCGCCCGGTGTAGGTGCTGTGGTAGATCGGCTTCTGCCGGTGGGTGATGCGCTCGACGGTGAACACCGGGAAGCTGTCCACCTCGTTGTAGTAGCCCGTGTGGTCGCCGTACGGGCCTTCCGGTGCCATTTCGCCCGGGTGGATCACCCCTTCCAGGATGATCTCGGCGGTGGCCGGTACTTGCAGGTTGCTGCCACGGCACTTGACCAGCTCGGTGCGGTTGCCGCGCAGCAGGCCGGCGAAGGCATACTCGGAGAGGGTGTCCGGCACCGGGGTCACGGCACCCAGGATGGTCGCCGGGTCAGCACCCAGGGCCACGGCAACCGGGAACGGCTGGCCGGGGTTTTTCTCGCACCACTCACGGTAATCGAGGGCACCACCACGGTGGCTGAGCCAGCGCATGATGACCTTGTTGCGGCCGATGACCTGCTGGCGGTAGATGCCCAGGTTCTGGCGGTCCTTGTTCGGGCCACGGGTAACGGTAAGGCCCCAGGTGATCAGCGGCGCCACGTCGCCTGGCCAGCAGTGCTGGATCGGCAGTGCGCCGAGGTCGACATCGTCACCCTCGACCACCACCTCCTGGCACACCGCGTCCTTGACCACTTTCGGCGCCATCGACACGACTTTCTTGAAGATCGGCAGCTTCGACCAGGCGTCCTTCAGGCCCTTGGGGGGCTCGGGCTCCTTGAGGAAGGCCAGCAGCTTGCCGATTTCGCGCAGTTCATCGACCGACTCGGCGCCCATGCCCATGGCCACGCGCTCAGGGGTGCCGAACAGGTTGCCCAGCACCGGGATGTCGAAGCCGGTGGGCTTTTCGAACAGCAATGCCGGGCCCTTCGCACGCAGGGTGCGGTCGCAGACCTCGGTCATTTCCAGGACGGGGGAGATCGGAACCTGGATGCGCTTGAGCTCGCCGCGCTGTTCCAGGCCACGGATGAAGTCGCGCAAGTCGCGATACTGCATGCAAAAGCCTCGTGTTGGCCGTATCGGTCGGGGTGCAGAGTGTAGCGCCGTTCGGGCATTGTTTGGGGGCAAAAATGCATTGGTGGCCGCTTCACGCCTTGGTCGGGACGCTTACCTTGCGCCTCACCGATTATGCGATACAACCTTTGACAACCCGATTCCAAGGGCCTGCAGCACCTTCAATACAGTCGATAATCTTGGGTCCCCATCAGCAGCCAAGGCTCGATAGAGGTTTGGACGCGCAAGCCCCGTGGCCTGGGACAGATTACCCATCCCACCACGCGCTTCCGCTACGCGTCGAACCGCCGTCAGAAAACCTGCGGCGCCACCAGGCTCATCTATTTCTTCAAGCGCAACGGCAAGATAATCGATGGCGAAAGACTCATCCTTGCGGAGCATTTCGAGAACACTTTCTTCATGCGAGCGTGTGCCGGTCATAGCGCTACCTTGTGCCTCTGCCACAGAGATCTGGCTTGATCAATATCCGCCTGCTGCCGGTCTTTCGTGCCACCTCCGAGCAGGAAAATGATCTTCCGCCGGAGATGGCGTAATAGACGCGATAGCCTGGCCCGAAGTCCAGTTTCATCTCGAACACGCCATCACCCACTGGCTCGGTCACGCCAAAATGGCCCTGCGCCGCCCGGTCGACCCTTGTAGTGATTCGCGCCTTCACCCTTGTGTCACGAATGGTGTTCAGCCATGCCTGGTAAACATCCACATCATTAGCGGATATAACGTGATGAACTGCGTACATCCAAGTGTACCTTATAAGAGACATCCATGTGACGATTCATCAACCCGCCCGGCTTCGCTGGTCTTCGGGAGGCAGGAGGCAAATGCCTGGATCAGGCAGGTCCCCACGCCACAAGCAGCATGCTGGCCTTCGTTCGGCGTGCTGGCGAACGGTCTTTTGTGACAAACAGCAAAAAGCCGGGTTTCCCCGGCTTTTGCGTGATGCCTGCGAAGCTTACTTGCGCTTCATCGACAAGAAGAACTCGTCGTTGGTCTTGGTCTGCTTGAGCTTGTCGACCAGGAACTCGATGGCGGCGATTTCGTCCATCGGGTGCAGCAGCTTGCGCAAGATCCACATGCGCTGCAGTTCGTCGTCGGCGGTCAGCAGCTCTTCGCGGCGGGTACCGGAACGGTTGATGTTGATGGCCGGGAACACGCGCTTCTCAGCGATGCGGCGGTCCAGTGGCAGCTCCATGTTGCCGGTGCCCTTGAACTCTTCGTAGATCACTTCGTCCATCTTCGAGCCGGTTTCGACCAGCGCGGTGGCGATGATGGTCAGCGAACCGCCCTCTTCGATGTTACGCGCGGCGCCGAAGAAGCGCTTTGGCTTCTCCAGGGCATGGGCGTCAACACCACCGGTCAGCACCTTGCCGGAGCTCGGGATCACGGTGTTGTAGGCACGCGCCAGGCGGGTGATGGAGTCCAGCAGGATGACCACGTCCTTCTTGTGCTCGACCAGGCGCTTGGCCTTCTCGATCACCATTTCGGCAACCTGCACGTGGCGGGTTGGCGGCTCGTCGAAGGTGGAGGCAACCACTTCGCCGCGCACGGTGCGCTGCATTTCGGTTACTTCTTCCGGGCGCTCGTCGATCAGCAGGACGATCAGGTGGCACTCGGGGTTGTTACGGGTGATGTTGGCCGCGATGTTCTGCAGCATGATGGTCTTGCCCGCTTTTGGCGGGGCGACGATCAGGCCACGCTGGCCTTTGCCGATCGGGGCGCACAGGTCGATGACGCGACCGGTCAAGTCCTCGGTGGAGCCGTTACCAGCTTCCATCTTCAGGCGCTTGTTCGGGAACAGCGGCGTCAGGTTTTCGAACAGGATCTTGTTCTTCGCGTTTTCCGGACGGTCGAAGTTGATGGTATCAACCTTCAGCAGAGCGAAGTAACGCTCCCCTTCCTTTGGCGGGCGGATCTTGCCGACGATGGTGTCGCCGGTACGCAGGTTGAAACGGCGGATCTGGCTGGGCGAGACGTAGATATCGTCCGGGCCGGCCAGGTAGGACGCATCAGCCGAGCGCAGGAAACCGAAACCATCCTGGAGAATCTCCAGCACGCCGTCACCCGAAATCTCTTCGCCGCTCTTCGCATGCTTCTTCAGCAGGGCGAAAATCACGTCCTGTTTGCGCGAACGGGCCATGTTCTCGATGCCCATCTGTTCGGCCATTTCCAAAAGATCGGTAATCGGCTTTTGCTTGAGTTCAGTCAGGTTCATAAGGGGAGTGACGTAATCATGTAAGAAGGGAGAATTAAGCTTCTGGCTTAATGAGGCCGCGCCGCTAGATGGCGACAGGATCGCGTACTGATTCGAATTAGGGATGCTTCGGCGACGGCATGTAGAGGGCACTGAAAAAGCAGTGCGAGGCCGAATGTAACACTTGCTTTTTTCTGCGTCTAGTGCTCTGAAAAAGAAAAACCCCGCAATTGCGGGGCTTTTTCACATCACAGGTGGGCGTCGAGGAACGCGGCCAGCTGCGACTTGGACAGAGCGCCCACCTTGGTGGCTTCGACGTTGCCGTTCTTGAACAGCATCAGCGTCGGGATACCACGCACGCCGTGCTTGGCCGGGGTTTCCTGGTTTTCGTCGATGTTCAGCTTGGCGACGGTCAGCTTGCCATCGTAGGTGGTAGCGATGTCGTCCAGGACTGGCGCGATCATCTTGCATGGGCCGCACCATTCAGCCCAGTAGTCGACCAGCACCGGGCCTTGGGCTTTCAGGACTTCGGCCTCGAAGGTGGCGTCGGTGACATGTTTGATCAGATCGCTGCTCATGGATATCTCCAGGGTCGTAAGCAAAAAAACGTTGCCCATCATAGCCGCACCCGCCGCCTACAGGAAGCCGCGGACGATTGAGTGTAACTATAGTTGTGCAAGACGCCGCGAATCGAAACTGTCATACAGCCGTCATAGAATCGAATGGCACATTGCCTTGCATCAAGGCCAGCACATCGGCTGCGTGTCACGCGTTGGCGACAGCCTGCTATCGTGGCACGATTGCCGGGTTAACGACCGAGAACAACCAGATCATGCCGCATACCATCGCGAAGAACCTGTCCCTGATCGCCGCCATCGACCTTGGCTCCAACAGTTTTCACATGGTCGTGGCCAAGGCCCACCATACAGAAATCCGCATTCTCGAGCGGCTCGGCGAGAAGGTTCAGCTTGCCGCCGGCATCGACGAAGAGCGCAAGCTCAGTGAAGAGGCAATGGAACGAGGCCTGGATTGCCTCAAGCGCTTTTCCCAGCTGATCAACGGCATGCCGGCAGGCTCCGTGCGTATCGTCGGTACCAACGCCTTGCGCGAAGCGCGCAACCGTAACGAGTTCATCCAGCGCGCCGAAGCCATCCTCGGCCACCCGGTGGAGGTCATCTCCGGCCGTGAAGAGGCGCGCCTCATTTACCTGGGCGTGTCGCACACCCTGGCCGACACACCCGGCAAGCGCCTGGTGGCGGACATCGGCGGCGGCAGTACCGAGTTCATCATCGGCCAGCGCTTCGAGCCGCTGCTGCGCGAAAGCCTGCAAATGGGCTGCGTCAGCTTCACCCAGCGCTACTTCCGTGACGGCAAGATCACCCCGGCCCGCTACGCCCAGGCCTACACCGCCGCGCGCCTGGAACTGATGAGCATCGAGCATGCCCTGCATCGCCTGACCTGGGACGAGGCCATTGGCTCGTCCGGCACCATCCGCGCCATCGGCGCCGCCATCAAGGCCGGCGGCTTGGGCAATGGCGAGGTCAACGCCGAGGGCCTGGCCTGGGTCAAGCGCAAGCTGTTCAAGCTGGGCGAAGTCGACAAGATCGACTTCGACGGCATCAAGCCGGACCGGCGCACCATCTTCCCGGCGGGCATGGCCATTCTCGAAGCGATCTTCGACGCGCTGGAACTGCAGCGCATGGACCACTGTGACGGCGCCCTGCGGGAAGGCGTGCTGTTCGACCTGCTTGGCCGCCACCACCACGAAGACGTGCGTGAGCGCACCCTCAATTCGCTGATGGAGCGGTACCACGTGGACCAGGGCCAGGCTGCACGCGTTGAACGCAAGGCACTGCATGCCTTCGACCAAGTGGCCGACGCCTGGGAGCTGAAAGATGGAAACTGGCGCGATCTGCTGGGTTGGGCGGCGAAAGTGCACGAAGTCGGCCTCGATATCGCCCATTACCACTACCACAAGCACGGCGCCTACCTGATCGAGCACTCCGACCTGTCGGGTTTCTCTCGCGAAGACCAGCAGATGATGGCCCTGCTGGTGCGCGGCCATCGCCGCAACATCCCCAAGGACAAGTTCGCCGAGCTGGGTGAAGAGGGTATCAAGCTGCTGCGCCTGTGCGTGCTGCTGCGCTTCGCCATTCTGTTCCACCATATCCGGGGCAACCAGCAGATGCCGAAGGTGGTACTGAACGGTGGGGACAACAGCCTGGATGTCGCCTTCCCTGAGGGCTGGCTGGAGCAGAACCAGCTGACCCAGGCCGACTTCGCCAACGAGGCGGAGTGGCTGGCCCGGGTCGGCTTCGTCCTCAGCGTACGTTGAGGACCGGGTTGCTCAGGCGCTCCAGCAGGGTCGCCTGGGCACTGCGCGGGTTCTGGTTGCCGGTCGGGGTGCTGCGCACGTAGCGCCCGTCTGGCTGCAAGGTCCAGGCATGGGTGTTGTCGGTCAGGTAGCTTTCCAGCTCCTTCTTCACCCGCAGCAACAACTTCTTGCCTTCCACCGGGAAGCAGGTCTCGACGCGCTTGTCGAGGTTGCGCTCCATCCAGTCGGCACTGGACAGATAAATCTGCTCCTCGCCGCCGTTGAGGAAGTAGAACACCCGCGTGTGCTCAAGGAAGCGGCCAATGATCGAGCGCACCTGGATATTGTGTGAAACCCCGGGAATACCTGGGCGCAGGCAGCACATGCCACGCACCACCAGGTCGATTTTCACACCCGATTGGCTGGCCTTGTACAGCGCCTTGATGACCTTGGCGTCGGTCAGCGAGTTGAACTTGGCAATGATGTGCGCCGGCTTGCCTTCGAGGGCGAACTGGGTTTCCCGCGCGATCATGTCGAGCATGCCCTTCTTCAGGGTGAACGGCGCGTGCAGCAGCTTTTTCATGCGCAGCGTCTTGCCCATCCCGATCAGCTGGCTGAACAGCTTGCCCACGTCCTCGGTAAGAGCGTCGTCAGAGGTCAGCAGGCTGTAGTCGGTGTACAGGCGGGCGTTGCCGGCGTGGTAGTTGCCAGTGCCCAGGTGGGCATAACGCACGATTTCGCCCTGCTCGCGGCGCAGGATCAACATCATCTTGGCGTGGGTCTTGAAGCCGACCACGCCGTAGATCACCACCGCACCGGCCGCTTGCAGGCGGCTGGCCATCTGCAGGTTGGACTCTTCGTCGAAGCGCGCGCGCAATTCGATCACCGCAGTGACCTCCTTGCCGTTACGCGCCGCGTCCACCAGGGCATCGACAATTTCCGAGTTGGCCCCGGAACGGTACAACGTCTGGCGCACGGCAAGCACATGCGGGTCCTTGGCGGCCTGGCGCAGCAGGTCGACCACCGGGGTGAAGGACTCGAACGGGTGCATCAGCAGGATGTCCTGCTTGCTGATCACGCTGAAAATGTTGTCGGCGTTCACCAGCAGCTTGGGGATCGCCGGGGTGAACGGCGTGTACTGAAGCTCCGGGTGGCTGTCCAGGCCGGTAATGCTGAACAGGCGGGTAAGGTTGACCGGGCCATTGACCTGGTACAGCTCGCTTTCGCTGAGGCTGAACTGTTTGAGCAGGTAGTCCGACAGGTGTTTCGGGCAGGTGTCGGCTACCTCCAGGCGTACGGCATCGCCGTAACGGCGCGAGAACAGCTCGCCGCGCAGGGCGCGGGCCAGGTCGTCGACTTCTTCGGAGTCCAGCGCCAGGTCAGCGTTACGGGTCAGGCGGAACTGGTAGCAGCCCTTGACCTTCATGCCCTGGAACAGGTCGTCGGCGTGCGCGTGAATCATTGACGACAGGAACACGTAGTTGGCACCCGGGCCGCCCACTTCTTCAGGCACCCGAATGACCCGCGGCAGCAGGCGTGGAGCCGGGATGATCGCCAAGCCCGAGTCGCGGCCGAAGGCATCGACCCCCTCCAGCTCGACGATGAAGTTGAGGCTCTTGTTCACCAGCAGCGGGAACGGGTGGGTCGGATCCAGGCCGATCGGGGTGATGATCGGGGCGATTTCGTCGCGGAAATAGCGGCGCACCCAGGTCTTGAGTTTGGGCGTCCAGTAACGGCGGCGAATAAAGCGGATGTGGTGCTTTTCCAGCTCCGGCAGCAGCACGTCGTTGAGGATCGCGTACTGGCGCTCTACCTCGAAGTGCACCAGCTCGCTGATGCGCGCCAACGCCTGGTGCGGCTGCAGGCCGTCGGCACCGGCCTGTTCACGGGCGAAATTGATCTGCTTCTTCAGGCCGGCGACGCGGATCTCGAAGAACTCGTCGAGGTTGCTGGAGAAAATCAACAGGAACTTGAGGCGTTCGAGCAGTGGGTAGCTCTCGTCCAGGGCTTGTTCCAGCACCCGGATGTTGAACTGCAGCTGCGAGAGTTCACGATGAATGTACAGGCTGCTGTCGTCCAGACCAGGGACGGCAATCGCCGGGGCCGGCACGGGCGCGGCTACCGCAGCCACAGGCTCGGCCACCTGCTCCTCTACGGGCTCGGGCTCGGGCTCGGCCGCCGGCGGCAGGTCTGGCGGGGTCTGCACCATCTCTTCTGGGAGCTCCTGGGCATCCTTCATCGCGACAGGGGTGAGCACTTCATTATTCATCTGGCGTTCCTGAGGACGTTAACGCCCTATCATCAATTGAGCGGCAAGATAAGCGCCCATTATGACGCCTGTGTGACACACCAGGGCAAGCCATGGCGCGTGGGCTCTGGCATTGTCTGTGTAGGAATTGTTCACGTCGAGACACATTTGGACACTTTCACGAATGCGCGCGAAGGGGTAGGCTGCGCGTTCATTTCGCCAGCACCTCAGAAAATGCTTCAACAATTCCTGCAGGATTTCGGCTATTTTGCCCTTTTTCTAGGCACCTTCTTCGAAGGCGAGACCATCTTGGTGCTTGCGGGTTTCCTTGCATTCCGTGGGTACATGGACATCAAGCTGGTGTGCCTGGTGGCGTTCCTGGGCAGCTATGCCGGCGATCAGCTGTGGTACTTCATGGGCCGTCGCCATGGGCGCAGGATCCTGGCACGCAAACCGCGCTGGGAAGCCATGGGTGCCCGGGCGCTGGACCACATCCGCCGTCACCCCGACATCTGGGTGCTGAGCTTCCGCTTCGTTTATGGCCTGCGCACGGTCATGCCGGTGGCCATTGGCCTGTCGGGCTACCCGCCGCGCCGCTACCTGCTGCTCAATGGTATTGGCGCGGCCGTCTGGGCAATTGCCTTGGGCGCGGCCGCGTACCACTTCGGTGCCATCCTCGAAGGCCTGCTGGGCAACGTGAAGCGTTACGAGCTATGGGTGCTCGGTGGCCTGCTGGGTCTGGGTGCCTTGTTGTGGTTGCGCCGGCGCTTCCGCGCTTTGCGCGCGGAGCGCAAGGCGGCAGACCAGGCCCAGGCCCCAGAGGCTGAACAGGCTGTAGACCACGAGCAACCACCAGAGCAGCGGCGCGACCACCGCTAGCCCCAGTGCGCCGGCCAGGTACAGCGCCGGCGCATTCGCCACCAGCCGCGCCAGCTCCAGGCGCGCAGCCCAGGGCCGGTTCTCCAGCAACGCGCCCAGCACGAACAGACCAAATGCCATCAGCGACCAGCCAAGCACCAGCGCCGCGACCGGCACGCGCTCGGCCACATCCATCAGGTAGCTGCCCAAGGCCACATAAACCGCGAACTGCATGGCCACGTAGGCTTGTTGCGGTCGAGCCAAGGTAATCTCAAACTTACGAAACACCGTCAGGTCCTGTTTGGCCTGCGGGAAGCGTGCGGCCACATCGGCCGGGCGCCAGCCAGTGGGCATGAACCAGATGCGCAGCTTGTCCCACAGGCTGGCGGTGTGCCGGGCGTCATGCCAGAGCTGGGCATAGAACTGCAGATTAGCCCACAGCGGGTTCCAGCTGGCCAGTGGCGTGGTTACCCCGAACACCACCGGCTCGGCCGGGTCTTCCTCTTTGAAGGTGCCAAACAGACGGTCCCAGAGAATGAACACGCCGCCATAATTGCGATCCAAGTAAACAGGATTTTGCGCATGGTGGACGCGATGGTTGGATGGCGTGATCAACACCCACTCAAGCCAGCCAAGCTTGGGAATGTGCCGGGTATGCACCCAGAACTGGTACAGCAGGTTGAGCGATGCCACGGTAATGAACACCAGTGGCGGTACGCCCAGCAGCGCCATCGGCAGGTAGAAGACCCACGAGAAGATGAACCCGCTACTGGTCTGGCGCAGCGCGGTGGTGAGGTTGTATTCCTCGCTCTGGTGATGGACCGAATGCGCAGCCCACAGCACGTTGCGTTCATGGCCCAGACGGTGCAACCAGTAGTAGCAGAAGTCGTACAGGACGAAGGCCAGCAGCCATACCCACCAGGCTTCGGCCGGCAGGCGCAACAGCGCCAAATGCTCGAACGCCAGGGCATAGGTCACCAGCCCTGCGCCTTTGGTCAGCAACCCGGTGCTGGTCGACAGCGCGCCGGTGCTCAGGCTGTTGATCGAGTCGGCCAGGGTAAAGTTGCGTTGTCCACGCACGCGGTCGGCCACCAGCTCCACGGCGATCAGCACGAAGAAGAACGGCACGGCCAGCAGTATCAGGTCCATGGGTACGGCCTCAGGCGGTATCCATCAAGATTAGGCCGCGCCTGCGGCAACCCCTATGGCGACATCTGCCAAATTAGAGGACATTTAGCGCCTCGACACTGGAGTAATGAACATGACAAAAAAAGTAGCGGTGATTCTTTCCGGCTGTGGCGTGTATGACGGCGCCGAAATCCACGAAAGCGTGATCACCCTGCTGCGCCTCGACCAGCGCGGTGCGCAGGTGCAGTGCTTCGCGCCGAACATCGCGCAGATGCATGTCATCAACCACCTGACCGGCGAGGAAATGCCCGAGTCGCGCAATGTGCTGGTGGAGTCGGCGCGCATTGCCCGGGGTGAGGTCAAGGACATCCGCGAAGCCAAGGCCGAAGACTTCGATGCGCTGATCGTGCCGGGCGGTTTCGGGGCGGCAAAAAACCTGTCCAACTTCGCAGTGGAAGGCGCCAACTGCAGCGTCAACCCGGACGTGCTGGCCCTGGCCGAAGCCTTTGCCGACGCCTGCAAGCCAGTTGGCCTGATCTGCATTTCGCCAGCACTTGCGGCGAAGATCTACGGGCCGGGCGTGGTCTGCACCATCGGCAGCGACGCAGACACTGCGGCGGCTGTCGAGAAGATGGGCGGCACCCATGAGGCGTGCGATGTACACGACATTGTCGAAGACACCCAGCGCAAGCTGGTGACGACTCCGGCTTACATGGAGGCCAAGTCGATCAGCGAGGCAGCTGGCGGGATCTACAAGTTGGTGGACCGGGTGCTGGAGCTGACGCACGAGGGTGACCAGTAAGTCCTTGGGGCTGCAAAGCAGCCCCGCATCAGGCTTTACTCAGCCGGGCAATGATCCGGTCCAACGCATTGGCAAACGCCTGCTTTTCACGCTCGCCATAAGTCCCCTGCCCTCCTCCCGCCTGGCCCTGCTCGCGCAGCTCGGTGAACAGGTTGCGCGCCGCCAGGCGGTCGCCCATGTTGCGCTCGTCGAATTCGCGACCGCGCGGGTCCAGCACCGCCACGCCCTTTTTCACCAGGCGGTCAGCCAGGGGCACATCACTGCAGATCACCAGCTCGCCGGGCACGGCGTGTTCGACCAGGTAGTCGTCGGCTGCGTCCATGCCGCTGGGCACCACGATCAGGCGCACGATCGCAAACGCCGGCTTGGCCACGGCCTGGCCCGCCACCATCACCACCTCGAACTTGCGCTTGAGGGCGAACTTGACGATCAGATCCTTGGCCGCCTTGGGGCAGGCGTCGGCATCGATCCATACACGCATCGGAAACTCTCTACATGATCTCAATGCGTCCATCATGCCTGAAGCGCAGCGAAAGCTGGAGCAGGCGCGCGCTGGGAAAATGGCGCCAAAAACCCAATTGCCGCTTATCCGGCCCCGCTACTCAGGCTAAACTCGCCACAGCTTCACTGGCCTGCCCGAGCGCGCAATGAATCACCCTCACGAAATCCGCCCTGACCTGGACGAAGGCATCGACCGCAAGGTCCTGGCAACATTGCGTGCGCGTTTCCTGCAACTGAATCAAGGGCGCCTGCAGCGGGCTATGGAAGGCCTGTCGACACGCCAGCAACAGGTACTGACGCTACTGCCGCTGCTGTTTCACGTGAACCACCCATTATTGCCGGGCTACGTCTCGGGTAGCACGCCTGCGGGCGTATCGGGTTACGAGCCAGGTGCCGAGCTGGTGGTCGAGGCCCAGCGCCTGGCCCGCTCGTTTACCTACAAAGCCCGCCATGGCAACCCGCCGCGCCCTATCCACGGCCTGTTTCTGATGGGCAGCCTGGGCTCGCTGGCCCAGGCCGAGCACAGCGACATGGACCTGTGGGTGTGCCATGCGCCCGGCTTGCCCGAGCATTTGCTGGAAGAACTGCGCCGCAAGTGCCAATTGCTGGAGGACTGGGCAGCAAGCCTGGGTGCCGAGGCGCACTTCTTCCTGATCGACACGCAAGGCTTTGCCCAAGGCCAGCGCGACGGCCAGCTGGGCTCCGATGACTGCGGCACCACCCAGCACTACCTGCTGCTGGATGAGTTCTACCGCACCACCCTCTGGCTGGCAGGCCGGACACCACTGTGGTGGCTGGTGCCCGTCTACCAGGAACACAATTATCACGCCTACACCCAGACCCTGCTGACCAAACGCTTCATCCGCAGCCAGGACACTCTCGATCTCGGCAACCTGGCACACGTTCCACCCGGCGAGTTCGTCGGTGCCGGCCTGTGGCAACTGTTCAAGGGCATCGATTCGCCCTACAAGTCGCTACTCAAGCTGCTGCTGACCGAGGCCTACGCCAGTGAACACCCCGCCGTGCGTTGTCTGAGCCTGGACTACAAGCAGGCAGTGTTCGCCAATCAGCTCGACCTCGACGCACTGGACCCCTACGTCATGGTCTATCGGCGTATCGAGCGCTACCTGCTGCAGCGCGGCGCGGTCGCACGCCTGGAACGGGTGCGGCGCAGCCTGTACCTGAAGGTGAACAAGAAGCTCAGCGACCAAGGCCGCGCCAATGGCTGGCAGCGCCGGCTGTTGCAGCGCCTGGCAGACGAGTGGGGCTGGGACCAGCGTCAGTTGGCCCTGCTGGATAGCCGTAGCCAATGGAAAGTGCAGCAAGTCGCTGTCGAGCGCCGCGAACTGGTGGCCGAGCTGAACCACAGCTACCGCTTCCTCAGCCAGTTCGCCAGCACCCAGAGCGCCAGCAGCCGTGCCGAGCAGCGCGACCTCAATGTGCTGGGCCGGCGCCTGTACGCGGCCTTCGAGCGCCGCGCCGGCAAGGTCGAGGTGATCAACCCCGGCATCGCCCCGGACCTTGCCGAAGGGACCCTGACCCTGGTTCAGGCACCTAACCGCAAGGAGCCCGGCAGCCACCACTGGGAGCTGTACTGCGGCAACCTGAGCACCCACGAGGTGGAGCACTTCAGCCCGATAAAGCGCTGCCGCGAGCTGATCGAGCTGCTGGCCTGGGCCCATCGTAACGGCGTGATCGACAGCAGCACGCGCATGGCGCTGCACCCCGGCGCCAGCGACCTCAGTGAATTAGAGCTGTTCAACCTGATGGGTTGCCTGCAGCAAAGTATTCCCCTGCCCTTGCCGATCGTCAGCGAAGTGCGCCTGCTGCAGCCCAGCGTTGCCGACGAGGTTTTGTTGCTGGTCAACGTCGCCATCGACCCGCTGCGCCATCACCGCGATCTGAACATCCTGATGACCACCGAGCGTACCGACTCGTTGAGCTACGCAGGCGTGCGCGAGAACCTGGTACTGACCCTGGACCAAGTCACCCTGAACAGCTGGAACGAAGTGCTGGTCCAGCGCTACGAAGGCGAACATGCGCTGGTGCGCTGCCTGCGCGACTTCCTCAATAGCCCGGTGCTGCGGGGCCACCGGCCACGGGTGCGGATACGCTGCTTTTGCCCGAGCCGCGCACAGGCCATCAGCCAGCGCGTGGAGGAAATTTTTGACACGGTGCAGCTGCTGCTGGACCAGGACGCCAACCACCGCTACCTGCTAGAGGTAGCCCAGCACACCCATGTGCTGGAGCTGTTGGCCGGGCATGTAGGCCTGGCCACCCTGGCCGAGCACGAGGGGCTGCTGGCCCACCTGGGCGAAGAACGCAGCGCCTACAGCCCGCTGTACCTGGATACCAACGCCCTGCTGGACCACGACCTGCGCCTGGTGCTGGAACAGGGCCGCCCGGCTTGCATCCAGGTGTTCTACCGCCTGCAAGGTGGCTGGGCCGAGTTGTATGTGCTGGATGAGTACAATGCCCTGTGGCAGCAACGCCTGCCCCTGCATGACGAAGCCCACCTGCTGCTGCCGCTGCAGCGGTTCCTGCGTTCGGTGGTGATGCGCCGTGATGCCCGGCTGCCGCTGGATACCCAGCGCGCTGCCTCACTGGATATCCACTATGCGCAACTGTTGCCTTCCGGCGTTGGCAAGGCGCGTAGCCTCGAGCCGCGCCAAGCCCCGGTCGAGGGCAGCGACCAGCCTTACTATGAGGTGCAAGCCATCATCCAGGCCGGTGTGGCGGGTGCGGCGCATGTGACGCTGTACTGCGACCAGCAAGAGTTTTCCGAGCTGGAGCATGGTGCGCAGCTGTATGCGGTGGTGGCCAGGCAGATCATCGGGCAACGGCGCGCTGCCGGACAGTACCGGTGCTACATCACCGATCTGGATTTGTCCGAGCTGCTGGATGACCGGCTGGGCGCGACGCAGGTGTACCTGAACTACAAGCGGGTGCTGGAGCAGGCGTTGAATGAGGGGCTGGAGCAGGTGCTGGGTGAATGACCGAGGGCTGCCTTGCAGCCCCCTTGAGCCTTACAGGTCGTAATCGCCCGCCGCTTCTGGCTGGTACTCCACTTCCAGCAGCTTCAGCTTGAGGGTCTTGCCCCCCGGTGCCGGCCAGTCGATCTGCTCGCCCACCGACAGCCCCAGCAAGGCGCAGCCAATCGGTGCCAGGACCGAGACATTACCTTCCGGCCCGGCATCCTTCGGATAGACCAACGTCAGGTGGTAGTCCTTGCCGCTGGCTTCCTCACGGCAGTGCACGCGCGAGTTCATGGTGACCACGCCCGCCGGCACTTCATCGTGACCGACCACCTGCTCGGCGCGGTCCAGCTCGTCCTGCAGGGCGAGCACACCCGGCGTACTTTCGTCGAGACTGTCGATCAGACGCTGCAGACGCTGTACGTCCAATCGGGTGAGGATGAGGGAAGGCTTGGTGCTCATGATCCAGTCAGACTCCTTTGAACAGGCGATTTTCGTCGTGCAGATAAAGCAAAACCCCGCCCAAGGGCGGGGTTTGTGAAGGCTTTGGCGTCACCGACGCAGAAACCCGACACTACCACAGCCGGGCAAATACTCAAGCCCTTGCTATCAGTGTGCCTTAGCCTGGTCGCGCAGGGCCTGGGCCTCGCGGCAAATCTGCCGACGCCGTTCGTCATCGGCCGAGCGCCATTCGCGAATGTGCTCCACATGCCGCTGGCAGCCAGTGCACACCCGCTGTTCGTCCAGCCGGCAAACGCTGATGCACGGTGATGGCACAGCGGGGCTGACGTTGCTGTAGAGCGGCTTGGGGGGACGGGCCGGGGCGGTGCTCATGTCAGATCTCGTCGAAGTCCAGCTTCTCGCCGGCCCGCTCCCAGACGATGCGCTCGAGCATTTCGCCCAACAGCTCTTCGCTCTTCTCGCACACCCACTTGCCGCTTTCTTCGTCGTAATCGAAGTGGAAGCCACCTGAGCGGTCGGCGAGCCACAGCTGGCGCAGCGGTTCCTGGCGGCTGAAAATCAGCTGGGCGCCACCTTCGAACTTGACGGTGAGCACACCGGCGGAGTTCTCCATGTCCAGGTCCAGGCCGCTCTCGTCGAACAGGTCTTCCAACACCTGTTGGGTCGCGTCGACCAGATCATGGAAACGCGCTTCACTCAAACTCATTGCAGGAACCTCGAAATTGGCTGCGTTACAGGCAAGCCGGGCAAGATACGGGCGCTTGGCGCCGAATGCAAAGATTAGCCATTGAAGGCGGTAAGAATAGCCCGCCCGGCGGACCGGCCCTTGCATAGGCAAGCCGCCGGTCGCTCGGTATACTCGGGCGCAATACTGCATTTTTCTAAGGATTTCACCCATGAAGCGCCTGATTTCCTCCTTCGCGGCGCTGGTCGCTGTTGCCTGCCTCGTTTCGGCCTGCGGCCAGAAAGGCCCGCTGTACCTGCCTGAAGACGGCGATAACGGCAAAGCGCACAAGTCGCACCAGCACCAGCCAAAAGCCCAGCCGGCGCCGGCGCAAGCGCAGCCCGAGCTGCAGTCCGAGCCCGAGCAGTCGCCTGCGCAGTAAGGAAACCAGATGAACGCTTTCAACTACCGCGACGGCCAGCTGTTCGTGGAAGGGGTGGCCCTGTCGGCCGTCGCCGAACGTTTCGGCACCCCCACCTACGTGTACTCGCGCGCCCACATCGAGGCCCAGTACCGTAACTACGCCGATGCCCTGCAAGGCACCGAGCACCTGGTGTGCTTCGCGGTCAAGGCCAACTCCAACCTTGGCGTGTTGAACGTACTGGCGCGCCTGGGCGCAGGTTTCGACATTGTCTCCGGCGGTGAGCTGGAGCGCGTGCTGGCCGCTGGCGGGCGCGCCGACCGCGTGGTGTTCTCTGGCGTCGGCAAAACCCGCGAAGACATGCGCCGCGCCCTGGAAGTGGGTGTGCACTGCTTCAACGTCGAATCCACCGACGAACTGGAGCGTCTGCAAGTCGTGGCAGCCGAGATGGGCAAGGTTGCCCCGGTGTCGCTGCGGGTCAACCCGGACGTTGACGCCGGTACCCACCCGTACATCTCCACCGGCCTTAAAGAAAACAAGTTCGGCATCGCCATTGCCGACGCCGAGGCCATCTACGTGCGTGCCGCGCAGTTGCCGAACCTGGAAGTGGTTGGCGTCGACTGCCACATCGGCTCCCAGTTGACCACCGTTGAGCCGTTCCTCGATGCCCTGGACCGCCTGCTGGACCTGGTCGACCGCCTTGCCGACTGCGGCATCCACCTGCGCCATCTGGACCTGGGTGGCGGCGTTGGCGTGCGCTACCGCGACGAAGAACCACCGCTGGTGGCCGACTACATCAAGGCTATTCGCGAACGCGTAGGCACGCGCGACCTGGCTTTGGTGTTCGAGCCGGGCCGCTACATCGTGGCCAACGCTGGCGTGCTGCTGACCCGCGTGGAATACCTCAAGCACACCGAACACAAAGACTTCGCCATCATCGATGCGGCGATGAACGACCTGATTCGCCCTACGCTTTACCAGGCCTGGATGGGTGTAAGCCCGGTCGTGCCACGCGAGGGTGAAGGCCGTGCCTACGACCTGGTCGGCCCGATCTGCGAGACCGGCGACTTCCTCGGCAAGGACCGTGTGCTGAACCTGGCCGAAGGCGACCTGCTGGCCGTGCAGTCCGCGGGCGCCTATGGTTTTGTCATGAGCTCCAACTACAACACCCGTGGCCGTTGCGCTGAAATCCTGGTCGACGGCGACCAGGCGTTCGAAGTACGCCGCCGCGAAACCATCGCCGAACTGTACGCTGGCGAAAGCCTGCTGCCGGAGTAAGCCCATGCTGCTGCGTTTTACCAAGATGCATGGCCTGGGCAACGACTTCATGGTCCTCGACCTGGTCAGCCAGCACGCGCATATCCAGCCCAAGCACGCCAAGCAATGGGGTGACCGGCATACCGGCATCGGCTTCGACCAGTTGCTGATCGTCGAGGCCCCGAACAACCCGGAAGTGGACTTCCGCTACCGCATCTTCAACGCCGACGGCTCCGAAGTGGAGCAGTGCGGCAACGGTGCGCGCTGCTTCGCCCGCTTCGTGCTGGACAAGCGCCTGACCGCGAAAAAGCGCATCCGCGTGGAAACCAAAAGCGGCATCATCGTGCTGGACGTGCAGAACGACGGCCAGGTGAGTGTCGACATGGGCCCACCGCGCTTCATCCCTGCCGACATTCCCTTTGTCGCTGACGAGCAGGCGCTGAACTACTCACTGGAAGTCGACGGCCAGCTGCATTCGATTGCCGCCGTGTCCATGGGTAACCCGCATGCCGTGCTGCGCGTCGATGACGTGCATACTGCCCCCGTGCATGAGCTGGGCCCGAAGATCGAAAACCACCCACGCTTCCCGCAGCGGGTGAATGCCGGCTTCCTCCAGGTCATCGACCGCCACCGCGCCAACCTGCGCGTGTGGGAACGCGGCGCGGGCGAAACCCAGGCCTGCGGCACCGGTGCTTGTGCCGCCGCCGTGGCAGCCATCAGCCAAGGCTGGATGGATTCCCCGGTATCCCTCGACCTGCCCGGTGGGCGCCTGCACATCGAATGGGCCGGCCCCGGCAAGCCCGTGGTGATGACCGGCCCGGCCGTACGCGTCTACGAAGGACAGGTTCGTCTCTAAGCGAGTAACCGCCATGACCGATCAGCCCCAGGTTGTACCCCAGCAGTCCGCCGAGCTCGATGCCGAAGCGGTGGTCGCCTACCTGCGCGCCCACCCCACCTTCTTTGCCGAGCACGACGAGCTGCTGATCGAACAGCGCATACCGCATCAGCGTGGCGACAGCGTGTCGCTGGTGGAACGTCAGCTCAAGCTGCTGCGTGACCGTAACATCGAGATGCGCCATCGCCTGTCGCAATTGATGGATGTGGCTCGCGACAACGACCGGCTGTTCGACAAGACCCGGCGGCTGATCCTCGACCTGCTCGATGCCGGCACCCTGGAAGAAGTGGTAATGGCGGTCGAAGACAGCCTGCGCCAGGAGTTCCAGGTGCCGTTCGTCAGCCTCATCCTGTTCGGCGACAACGGCGCGCCGGTCGGGCGCTGGGTCAGCAACACCGAGGCGCAACAGGCCATCGGTGCTCTGCTGGGCGGTGGCAAGACGGTCAGTGGCAACCTGCGTGAGCATGAGCTGGCCTTTCTGTTCGGTGAGGAACAGCGCCGGGAGGTGGGCTCCAGTGCCGTGGCCACCCTCGAATACCAAGGGCTGCACGGGGTGCTGGCGATCGGCAGCCGCGACCCGCAACACTACAAGAGCAGCGTCGGCACCCTGTTCCTTGGCTACATCGCCGAAGTGCTCGGCCGCGTTGTACCGCGCGTTACCCAGACCCTGCGCTCGGTACGCTGATGGAACGCCAACTGGAGGCTTATTGCGCACACCTGCGCAACGAGCGCCAGGTGTCGGAGCACACCTTGCTGGGCTACCGTCGCGACCTGGATAAGGTCACCGCCTACTGCAAGGAACACGGTATTGCCGGGTGGCAAGCGCTGCAAATCCAGCAACTGCGCCAACTGATCGCCCGCCTGCACCACCACGGCCAGTCCTCCCGCAGCCTGGCACGGCTGCTGTCGGCGGTGCGCGGCCTGTACCGCTACCTCAACCGCGAAGGCCTGTGCCAGCACGACCCGGCCACTGGCCTGAGCGCGCCCAAGGGTGAGCGCCGGTTGCCCAAGGTGCTGGACACCGACCGCGCCCTGCAGCTGCTTGATGGCGGCGTCGATGACGATTTTATTGCCCGTCGTGACCAGGCGATCCTTGAACTGTTCTACTCGTCGGGCCTGCGCCTGTCCGAGCTGACCAACCTCGACCTCGATCACATCGACCTTGCCGCCGGGCTGGTGCAGGTGCTGGGCAAGGGTGGCAAAGCCCGCGTGCTGCCCGTTGGCCGCAAAGCCCGCGAGGCGCTGCACGCCTGGTACCGCCTGCGCGGCATCGGCAACCCGCGTGACCGCGCGGTGTTCATCACCCGCCAGGGCAACCGCATCACTCCACGGGCTGTGCAGCAACGTGTGCAGAAGGCGGGTGAGCGCGAGCTGGGCCAGCACCTGCACCCACACATGCTTCGCCATTCCTTCGCCAGCCATGTGCTGGAATCGTCCCAGGACCTGCGGGCGGTGCAGGAAATGCTCGGCCATGCCGACATCAGCACCACGCAGATCTACACCCACCTGGACTTCCAGCACCTGGCCGCGGTGTACGACAGCGCCCACCCTCGGGCCAAACGCAGCAAAGGCACAGACTCATGAGCATCAAGCTGATCACGTTCGACCTCGACGACACCCTGTGGGACACCGCGCCGGTCATCGCCAGCGCAGAAGTCGTGCTGCGCGACTGGCTCGAAGCCAACGCCCCGATCCTGGGCGGGGTGCCGGTGGAGCACCTGTTTGCCATTCGCGAGCGGCTGGTACAGGCCGACCCCGGCCTCAAGCACCGCATCAGCGCCCTGCGCCGACGGGTGCTGTTCCATGCCCTGGAAGAGGTCGGCTACAGCGAGAAGCAAGCGCAGGCGCTGGCCAACGAAGGCTTTGAAGTGTTCCTGCATGCTCGCCACCAGGTGGAGATCTTCCCCGAGGTGCAGCCGGTACTGGAGGTCCTGCGTCACCATTACACCCTGGGCGTGGTCACCAACGGCAACGCCGACGTGAGCCGGTTGGGGCTGGCGGACTACTTCCGCTTTGCCCTGTGCGCCGAGGACCTCGGCATTGGCAAGCCGGACCCGGCACCGTTCCTGGAAGCCCTGCGCCGCGGCGAGGCGGATGCCAGCGCCGCCGTTCACATCGGCGACCACCCCGGCGATGACATCGCAGGCGCCCAGCGAGCAGGGCTACGGGCCGTCTGGTTCAACCCCCAGGGCAAGGCCTGGACGGGTGAGCAGGCACCGGATGCCGAAATCCAGCGCCTGTCGCAGCTGCCCGACCTCCTTTCCCGCTGGCGCTGACAAGAGACCGCCTCGAAATTTGCGTTGGTGCGTATATCGAGCGCCGCCCGCGCGGCGCATCGCGAGCTGCGCTCGATCTCACTGGCAATGAAAATATACCGGCAAACGCCCACAAAAAAGCCCGCAGCGACGGCGGGCTTTTTTTGCGGTCAGCCACTCAGATAGGGCGGCTGCCGTACTTGTTGTCCGGCTTTTTGGGCGGGTCGGCGACCACGTTGGCCTCGACTTCCTGCACCTTGCCACCGCGCGAAAGGAATTCTTCCATCGCCTTGGCCAGTGCATCACGCTCTTTCTGCTTGGCTTCCATGCTCGGCAGTTCGTCTACCGAAACAGCCGCCTTGGACTTGCCCTTGGCAGCGGGTGCCGGGCTGCTGTCGTCATCGCCCGCATCTTCGGCGACATCGTCAGCTGCCGCTTCGAGGCCTTCATCAACCTCGTCTTCATCGCCTACTTCGAGGTCGTCGTTTTCCAGATCGTCGTCGCTCATGTTCTACCTCATGACTTGCGAAAGCAGGTTAGTTATAGACCAGTGCAGCCGTAGACCGGCAGCCACCAGTGAAAATTCAACTGGCCGTGGGTTAGGCCACTGCCCTTGGGTCGGCGCTCCTGATGGGAGGCGGCACCCAGCAGGCCCTGCTCCTGGCAGGACCTGACAAATCCATCTAGCCCCTGCTGGCCACACGCTATTGGCAAGCCTAGCAAAGGCTGGCGAAGTGTGTGGACTACACGTCAAACACCCTTCGGCGCGCATTCTAGCGCGCCCGTGGAAAAAGCAAAGCTCCATAAACGCCCTGCGACTTGTAAGTTTTTTACCTACGTCGCGAACGTGCCGGATAAACCGTTTGCCAAGCGCGAAATGCTGAAAATCTGGATCGAGTAGGGTGAGGGATTTTTTTTCCCTCAGCCCTCTCACACCACCGTACGTGCGGTTCCGCATACGGCGGTTCAACTAATACGCTGGAGTCCCTGCACAGTGCTGCGCAGCGAGACCAGCCCCATTTTGGCGAAGTACAACGTCGGTACTGCCTGATTCATGTGTTTGGATGCCGAGTTCCACCAAGGCCCTCGCCCGTTTACACTCGACTTCCACGCCCGCTCAGGCCTAAGCCCAAGCAAGATGAGTCGTCGTTCGCGGGTCTTCGGGGTTTTCCACTGTCGCCAGAGCAGGCAACGTAGTTTTCGACGCAGCCACCAATCGAGTTCCTCCAGCATCCGCATGTTCGCGGTAAGCCGAAAGTAGTTTGCCCAACCCCGCAACACGGGATTTAGCATCTCTATAGTGTGAGACAAGGACCGTCCTCGCCCCTTGCGCAGCAACTCACGAACTCGATCCATCAGTCTTCGCAGGCTTTCGGGGGCAGGTCGCACCCGTGTCTCTTGGCGATAGATCGTAATCGCGTAGCCCAGAAACTTTCGCTTCCAAGGCCGTGCTACTGCGCTTTTCTGCTCGTTGATACGTAGCTTCAGATGACCCTCCAGGAAGGCTCTGATGTTCGCCATCGCCCGTTGCCCTGCGCCTTCACTGCCGATGTAGATATTGCAGTCGTCAGCATATCGGCAGAACTTCAACTGCCGCCTTTCCAGCTCTCGATCAAGATCGGTCAGCAGGATATTCGACAGTAATGGGGACAGCGGCCCACCCTGAGGCGTACCCTCGCTGCGGGGTTGAATCACGCCATTAGCCATCATCCCCGCCTCTAAGAAGCGCCGGATCAGCTTGAGTACGCGACCATCCCTCACTCGATAGGCGAGTCGAGCCATCAACACGTCGTGGTTGACCCGGTCGAAGAATTTCTCCAGGTCGATGTCCACTACCCAGTGCTTTCCTTCGGCCACATACTCTTTCGCCTTGACGACCGCATCGAGCGCACTTCTCTGCGGACGAAAGCCGTAGCTGCCATCGGAGAAGGTTGGCTCGAAGATCGGTTGCAGTACTTGATGGAGCGCCTGCTGGATAAGCCGATCCACCACCGTGGGTACGCCGAGTGTTCTAACCCCGCCATTAGGCTTGGGAATGTCCACTCGGCGCACCGCCCGTGGCAGGTACCGATCCTCCAGCAGTGCCGCCTTCACACTTGGCCAGTGCACCAACAGCCAGTCCTTCAGTTCCTCAACCGTCAAGCGATCAACGCCTGGCGCGCCTCGGTTCTTCAGGACGCGCTTGTACGCTCGTCGCATGTTGCTGGGTTCGACCACCTGCTCCATGAGCCGGTAGTCCTCCGATTTCGTTCGCCCAGCCGTCGCCGCAACCCCCTCAGCACCTTGCGGGCTTCTTTCCGGATTCCGTCCGGCCATGGCAGGCAGGCCTCCCGTGTCGGGAGCTTCTGCGTCATCGTGGGTTGTCGAGATCAGCTGTTCTACTCTCGGTATTAATCGTTCAGGCCTTCAGTCTCGCGACCTACTATGCCCTCTGCTGACTTCTGCACAGTCATTCCAGCACCTCGCGGTGCCGGTAGCCCTGACGGGCAACCGTGCAGATCTCCCCGGGTATTGCGCACCCACTTTCACGCTTATGCCTGTCGGATCTACGTCATGGCGTTCTGTGCAAGTATTGGGTTTCGCAGATTTCGGACTGCTTACCCCGCCATGCCGCCTCGTATCCGCTTCCTGTTCGTCAGGCCAGCGATTTGCCTCGGGCTTCCTTCAGACTCGCAGTCGCCCGCGAAACCCTTGCCTCTAGCTAGCACTTCCCCTTGCCGGGTGTGCGGGGGACTTCCACCCCTGAGTGAGCGCGCCCTGCCGGGCGCACCAAAAAAATGCCCGGCAAGCCGGGCAAGTTTTTACCGCGTCGCAGTTACAGGTTGTAGCCGCGTTCGTTGTGCTGAGCCAGGTCGAGGCCGACCGACTCTTCTTCTTCGTTGACCCGCAGGCCCATTACCAGATCCAGCACCTTGAGGATCACGTAAGTGACGATGGCGGTGTAGACCACGGTGAAGATCACGCCTTTGGCCTGGATCCAGACCTGCATGCCAATGTCGGTGACGGTGCCGAAGCCGCCCAGCGCCGGCGCTGCGAACACACCGGTAAGGATTGCCCCGATGATGCCGCCGACACCATGTACACCGAAGGCATCCAGCGAATCGTCATAGCCGAGCCTGCGCTTGAGGGTGGTGGCGCAGAAGTAGCAGATCACACCCGAAGCCAGGCCGATCACCAAGGCGCCCATCGGCCCCACGGTGCCTGCAGCCGGGGTGATGGCAACCAGGCCGGCAACCACACCCGAAGCGATGCCCAGGGCGCTGGGTTTACCGTGACCAATCCACTCGGCGAACATCCAGCCCAGCGCAGCAGCAGCGGTGGCGATCTGGGTGACCAGCATGGCCATGCCAGCGGTGCCGTTGGCGGCGGCGGCGGAGCCTGCGTTGAAGCCGAACCAGCCGATCCACAGCATGGCCGCGCCCATCAGGGTGTAGCCCAGGTTGTGCGGGGCCATCGGGGTGGTCGGGTAGCCCTTGCGCTTACCCAGCACCAGGCAGCAGACCAGGCCTGCGATACCGGCGTTGATGTGCACCACGGTGCCGCCAGCGAAGTCCAGTACGCCCCAGTCCCACATCAGTGCACCGTCACCGCTCCACACCATGTGGGCGATCGGCGCATACACCAGGGTGAACCAGATGCCCATGAACACCAGCATCGCAGAGAACTTCATGCGCTCGGCGAAGGCACCCACGATCAGTGCCGGGGTGATGATGGCGAAGGTCATCTGGAAGGTGATGAATACCGCCTCAGGGAAGAGTGCAGTGGCCGACGTCAGGTTCTCGGGCGTGACGCCGCTGAGGAAGGCCTTGGAGAAGCCGCCGACGAAGGAGTTGAAGTTGAGCACGCCCTTTTCCATACCGGTGGTATCGAAGGCCATGCTGTAGCCGTAAACGACCCAGAGAATGCTCATCAGGCCGGTGATTGCAAAGCATTGCATCATCACCGACAGCACGTTCTTGGAACGCACCATGCCGCCATAGAACAGGGCCAGGCCCGGGATAGTCATGAACAGCACCAGCGCCGTTGCGGTCAACATCCAGGCGGTGTCGCCGGAGTTCAGCGCTGGGGCGGCTTCCTCGGCCAAGGCAAGCCCGGGCATTACGAGGGACAATAGGGCTCCTAGCCCTGCGATCTTACGCAGAGTCATGTTGTTTTCTCCTGGGGCGTTGGGTTTGGTGAGGCGTTGTTGCTGCTTAGATCGCGTCGGTATCGGTTTCGCCGGTACGGATGCGGATCGCCTGCTCCAGATTCACCACGAAAATCTTGCCGTCACCGATCTTGCCGGTGTTGGCTGCCTTGGTGATGGCTTCGATTACCCGATCAAGGTCCTTGTCATCGATGGCAACATCGATCTTCACCTTGGGCAGAAAATCGACCACATATTCAGCACCGCGATACAGCTCGGTGTGGCCCTTCTGCCGGCCGAAGCCTTTGACTTCAGTAACAGTGATGCCCTGCACGCCGATTTCCGACAGCGACTCGCGCACGTCGTCCAGCTTGAACGGCTTGATGATGGCTGTGACTAGCTTCATGAAACTCTCTCCCGATTTGGTGGACTTGCCCCAGGAAAACAAACCCGTCTCAAGTCTAAGCGCAGCGGTTGGCTTTGTAACGCGTCGTCGGCATCCGGCTCCGCGTGCGCACTGCTTGGTCACAAGGAACTGCATCAGTGCATGGCTCGTACAGGTCTTTGCAGAAACCTTGCCAGTTCCGGCAAATCACCGGAAAACAGCGAGTTATGCGAAAGGGTCGGGATTGGCCAGTCGCCAGCATGGGAAACATGCACAGTTTCGGTGCGCACCGGCAGGGCGCATTGCGCGAAAAACGTGCACCCAAACGTCCAGTTTGTGCGTGCTACACTGCCGGCCATTCTAAGTTTCAGTGGACTGCCCCATGCTTGCGCCCAAAGCCCTTCTCGATGCCCTGAGCGACCAGGCCTCGCGCCTGTTCAGCAGCGATACCGCCCAGCCCCGTGCAGAACTCGAAAGCCAGTTCAAGGTGCTGATGCAAGGTGCCTTCAGCAAGCTGGACCTGGTCAGCCGTGACGAATTCGACAGCCAGATGGTCGTGCTGGCGCGCACCCGCGCTCGCCTCGAGGCTTTGGAAAAACAAGTAGCCGAGCTGGAAGCACGGCTGAACCCGACCCCACAGGATCAGTGAATGCAGCCCTCCAGCGCATACCCGGTACTGCTGTTTTCCTACGGCACGCTGCAGGACAAGGCCGTGCAACGGGCCAACTTCGGCCGTGAGCTGAGCGGCCAGGCCGACCGCATGCCGGGCTACCGACAGGACTGGGTCGAGATCACCGACCCGGCTGTGCTGGCGGCTAGCGGCAAGTCCCATCACCCCATCGTTTCCCCCAGCAGCCAGGCCGACGACAGCGTGGCCGGCACGGTCTTCCAGATCAGCGAAGAAGAGCTGGCGGCGGCGGACCGCTATGAAGTTGCCGACTACAAGCGCGTCGCCGTCACGCTCGCGTCGGGCCTGACTGCCTGGGTTTATGTGCGCGCCTGAATCCCTCTGGCGCGGGTTGTTACACGGAGCGTTCCCCATGAAAGTCAGCGCACGCAATGTTTTTGAAGGCAAAGTCACCAACGTTCAGCCCGGCGCGGTCAATGCCGAAGTCGAGCTGACCCTGGGTGGCGGCGAAAAGCTGGTAGCGGTGGTCACCATGGCCAGCCTGCATAACCTCAGCATCAACGTCGGCAAAGACGCCGTGGCGCTGGTCAAGGCGCCGTGGGTGGTACTGCTGACCGACGCCGCCGGCTACAAGCTATCGGCCCGTAACGCACTGGAAGGCGAAGTGGTGCGGGTGGGTGATGGTGCAGTGAATGCCGAAGTGGTGCTGAAGCTGGCCGGCGGCACCGAGGTGTTTGCCATCGTGACCCGCGAAGCCGTGCAGGAGCTGGGCCTGGCACCGGGTGTGAAGGCCACTGCGCTGATCAAGGCCTCGCACATCATCCTCGGCGCCAAGCCCTGAGGGTATCAGGCCGACGCCCGTAGCCGGCCCGGCTCGGATACTGCCTGTTTCGGCGGCAACTCGCTGGCGTGCAAGGTGCCGCGAAACAGGGTCGCACCACACTGGGTAACCAGGGTCTTCACCCGGTTGTGCGAGTTGAGGATCTCGGCCTGGATGTTTTCGATGGCTGAATCCCCAGGCTGCAAGGCAACCGCACGGTTGGCCCATTCGATGGCGGCAAAACGGCTCTGCTTGCGAGTGCCGCGCCCCTGCATCCAGGCCAGCCCCAGTTCGGCGCTGGCCCGTCCGGCAACCCACGGGTCCGGGTGCTCGACCAGGCTCGACAGGTAGGCGACGGCCTCGGCCCGTTCCTGGACTTCGCCAAACTGGCGCAACAGGATACCCAGGTGCAAGCGCGCACGCGCATTGGTGTGCGGATTACCCAGCGCATCGACCAGCAGGCGCCTGACAGCCAGCATGGCACTTCGCTCACTCAGGTCCTCATCACCCTCCATACGCAGGCAGGCGAGGTTGTACTTGGCCTGCCTGCTGCCCGCCTCTACCGCACGCTGCAGCCAATACTCAGCCGTCTCGTCGTCCAGATAGTGCGCCGGGGTGTTGCCCAGGCCGCCGCTGTGCAGCTCGTACAGGCCAAGGGCAGCACCCGGCAAGCTCAGCTCCGCAAAGCGCTCGTACAGGTAACAAGCCACCTCGTGCCGGTTGGCAGCCCACAGCAGCCGCGCCACAGCGAGCACATCGAAGCCTGGCGCATGGCCCGCGCGCTGGCGGGTCACCGCCACCTGTGACCAGAACCTTGCCTGCTCGGCCGAACGCGGCAGCCCCCACAGGCCGAAGCGATGCCCGGCAGCGCGCATTGCACAAGCGCCAGCATGCGAGCGGCCTTCACACAGGCGCTCGATGGCGGTGCGCAACAGCTGATGCTCATCTGCCATGCCATCACACAGTATCAGCCCGACAAAACAGCGAAATGGCTCGCCCATCGCAGGGATGGCGCCATGACTGGCGTTGCATGCCAAGCTCGCGGCGAAATCACGCATACCGCCTGCATGGTCTTGCAAGGCACTGCTGCGCAGCGCGCCTCGCCAGGCCAGCACGACGGCGCTTTCCCTGGGCCTTAGCGGGCGTTGCAGCCAGCTATCGAACAGTTGCTGCCAATCCGCGACGGCCTGCAACTGCTCGGCATGTGGCAGCTTCAGCCGTTCTTCGACGGCCATCCAGCGCAACGCATTGCGCAGCGCTTCGTCCCACCCATCGCACAACGGCCCATTGGCCAACAGGTCCAGCGCATCAAAACTGGCCCCCCAACGGGGCAACAGGTAAACGGCCAGCGCCTGGATCGCTTCGAAACAACCAGGGCGGGCCACCAGCGCATGGCGCAACCAGTAATAGCGTGGTGCTTCGTTTTCGTGATCGGCCCGCCTGCTCAGGCACGCCGGTAATGCTTGGGGCAGCTCGGCCAAGGGCAACAGCCCGTACTTCACGAGCAAGGGGGCTGCGGCTTCCTGCGCTTCCACATCGGCATGGGCACTGGGCCTGTACCGCGCAGGCTGCCCCTGAAACAGTTCGATCAACCAGCCAGGTTCGCGCAGTTGCGCACTGACACGCAGCATGCCAATGGCCGCTGCCACGGGTTGTGCAGAGCGGTCCATTGCACGCAACAGGTGCGCGGTCGCGGTTTCACAAATTTGCTCGACGGCCAGCAAGCGGGCAGCGTTGCGTTGGCCACCATCCTGCACCTGGCAGGCCCGGTGGAAACAGTGCATGCCCATTACCACTTGCGGGTGGTAAGCCTTGGGGCAGGCATCAATCCAGGCTTTGAGCACTTGGCTCAGGGCCCTGTCACCCTGGTTTTCCAGGTCCACCAGCATGTGCCCTTCGATGGCCGCCAGGTAGGCCGGGAACTCGCCGGGCGCGGCTTGGCGCCATTGCGCCTCAAGGCTGTCGAAACACCGGGTGAGTTCAATGAATGAATTGGCCTGCACCAGTTCGCGAATCACCTGGCGCGTTTGGGCGAGCGTTTGCACGGCGCAATACCTCAAGTCCATTTGAAAGAAGACGCGGTGCCATCCCATGGCAACGGCATTTGCCCAACAACACTAAGCCATACCACCCACCTGCGCAAAGATTATTGGATCCATTTTTTGCCGATTTTAAAGAAAACACAGGGAAAAAACCTGCTCTGCAAAACCACGACGCACACTTGTTGCGCCTGTCGTGGCCACCATCGCTATCCTTGACCCAGCCGCAGGAAGCGGCCCTTTTCAGCGACAACGGAGCGTCCATGTCACTAGCCCTCGTCCACAGCCGCGCCCAGGTGGGTGTGCAGGCACCCGCGGTCAGCGTCGAAACCCACCTGGCCAACGGCCTGCCCCATCTCACTCTGGTCGGCCTGCCAGAAACCACGGTCAAGGAAAGCAAGGACCGGGTACGCAGCGCCATCGTCAACTCCGGGCTTAGCTACCCGCAGCGGCGCATTACCCAGAACCTCGCCCCCGCCGACCTGCCCAAGGATGGCGGGCGCTATGACTTGGCCATTGCCCTGGGTATCCTCGCCGCAGATGGCCAGGTGCCGACTGCCACCCTGGCCGATATGGAATGCCTGGGCGAACTGGCGCTTTCGGGGAAATTGCGCCCTGTCCAGGGCGTGCTACCTGCGGCCCTGGCGGCACGCGAAGCAGGCCGGGCGCTGGTGGTGCCACGGGAAAATGCCGAGGAAGCCAGCCTGGCAGGCGGGCTGGTGGTGTATGCGGTGGGCCACCTGCTGGAGTTGGTCGCCCACCTGAACGGCCAGGTGCCATTGCCGCCGTACGCGGCCAATGGCTTGATCCTGAATCAACGTCCCTACCCTGACCTGAGCGAGGTGCAGGGCCAACTGGCGGCCAAGCGCGCGTTGATGCTGGCGGCGGCTGGGGCGCACAACCTGCTGTTCACCGGGCCACCCGGCACCGGCAAGACCTTGCTCGCCAGCCGCCTGCCAGGGCTGCTGCCACCGTTGGACGAGCACGAGGCGCTCGAGGTGGCTGCCATTCAGTCGGTCAGCGGGCATACACCGCTGAGCAGTTGGCCGCAGCGACCGTTTCGCCATCCCCACCACTCCGCATCCGGCCCGGCACTGGTTGGAGGCAGCAGCCGGCCGCAACCGGGCGAAATCACCCTCGCCCACCATGGCGTGCTGTTTCTCGATGAACTGCCAGAGTTCGAGCGGCGTGTGCTGGAGGTGCTGCGCGAGCCGCTGGAGTCGGGCGAGATCGTGATTGCCCGGGCACGCGACAAAGTGCGCTTTCCGGCGCGCTTTCAGCTGGTGGCGGCGATGAACCCATGCCCTTGCGGCTACTTGGGCGACCCTACTGGCCGCTGCCGCTGCAGCACCGAGCAGATCGCGCGGTACCGCAACAAGCTATCAGGGCCGCTGCTGGACCGCATCGACCTGCACCTGACCGTGGCTCGCGAAAGCACCACGCTGAACAATCAGCCCTGTGGTGAAGCCAGTGCCGATGTGGCAGCCAGGGTAGCGCAGGCGCGGGAGGTACAGCAGCGCCGCCAAGGGTGCGTGAATGCGTTTCTCGACCTCGACGGGTTGCGTCGCCATTGCGGATTGACGGCGGCGGACCAAGCTTGGCTGGAAGGGGCCTGCGAACGGTTGACCTTGTCGTTGCGGGCAGCGCACCGGTTGTTGAAAGTGGCGCGGACACTGGCGGACCTCGAGGGTTGTGAGGCAATCGGCCGGCCACATCTGGCCGAGGCCCTGCAGTACCGGCCGGGGAGCAGTTAAATTGCCGTGGCTGCAAAGCGGCCCTGGAAATTTCAGCCCCAGCAGCAGAACCTGCATTTGACAGCGCCCTGCGGCAACTGTCCTTCTTTACGGGACAATGTTTCTCCCGGACAGCTGATTGTCTGCCCCCCCTCCACCCCTCAAAATCGTCGGCCAAACTGTTCAAATGCTGCCCCGGCAGCTCATGGAGTAAGAGCCAATGCCACACGAAGGCAGCCTTCTGCAAACCGCGGTGATCTTTCTGCTCGCGGCCGTCGTCGCCGTCCCCCTGGCCAAGCGCCTGCAACTGGGTGCCGTGCTCGGCTACCTGCTGGCCGGTGTAGCCATCGGCCCGCAGGCACTTGGCCTGATCCGCGACACCGAAAGCGTGGCGCACATTTCCGAGCTGGGCGTGGTCCTGCTGCTGTTCATCATTGGCCTGGAGCTGTCGCCCAAGCGCCTGTGGCTGATGCGCAAGTCGGTGTTCGGCGTGGGTACCGCGCAGGTGCTGCTGACCGGCGCGCTGCTCGGTGCCATTGCCCTGTTCGGCTTCAGCCAGACGCTGCCGGCAGCCATCGTCCTCGGCCTGGGCCTGGCGCTGTCGTCCACCGCCCTTGGCCTGCAAAGCCTGGCCGAGAGCAAGCAGCTCAACGCCCCGCACGGCCGCCTGGCGTTCGCCATCCTGCTGTTTCAGGACATCGCTGCGATCCCGCTGATTGCCCTGGTACCGCTACTGGCCGCCAGTGGGCCGGACGCCAGCCACGGCGATAGCCTGCAACACGGCCTGAAGGTATTTGCCAGCATCGCCGTGGTGATCATCGGTGGTCGCTATCTGTTGCGCCCGGTGTTCCGCACCGTGGCCCGCACCGGCCTGCCGGAAGTGTCTACTGCCACCGCACTGCTGGTAGTGATCGGCACCGCCTGGCTGATGGAAGAAGCGGGTATATCCATGGCCCTGGGCGCCTTCCTCGCCGGCCTGCTGCTGGCCGACTCGGAATACCGCCACGAGCTGGAATCGCAGATCGAGCCGTTCAAGGGCCTGCTGCTGGGTTTGTTTTTCATCAGCGTGGGCATGGGCGCCAACCTTCGCCTGCTGCTGGACATGCCGCTGGTGGTGCTGGGCCTGACCCTGCTGCTGGTGGCAGTAAAGCTGGTGCTGCTGATCGGCGTCGGGCGGCTGGTCGGTGGCCTGAACAGCGCCAGCGCCCTGCGCCTGGGCATGGTACTGGCGGCCGGTGGCGAGTTCGCCTTCGTGGTCTTCAAGCTGGGCAAGGACCAAGGCCTGTTCGACACCCAGACCTACGACCTGCTGCTGATGACCATTACCCTGTCGATGGCCATCACCCCGCTGCTGATGCTGGGTTGCGCCCGTGCCCTCAAACGCCCGCAACCGGCCCGTGAAGTGCCCGAGCAGTACAAGCAGATCCAGGCTGATACGCCGCGGGTGGTGATTGTCGGCATGGGTCGCATGGGCCAGATCGTCGCGCGCATCCTGCGGGCACAAAAAATCCCGTTCATAGCCCTGGAAACCTCAGTGGACGCCATCGAGATGACCCGCATGTTCGAACAGGTGCCGGTGTTCTACGGCGACCCGCTGCGCCCCGAGGTGCTGCACGCCGCCAAGGTGGGTGAAGCGGAGTACTTCATCATCACCATCGATGACCCAGAAGCCGCCATTCATACCGCTGAACGGGTGAAACGCCTGTACCCGCACCTGAAGGTGCTGGCCCGGGCACGTAACCGCCAGCATGTGCACAAGTTGGTGGATGCAGGCGCCGAGCCGATTCGCGAGACGTTCTACTCCAGCCTGGAAATGACCCGCCGCGCGCTGGTGGGGTTGGGCTTGAGCGATGAACAGGCGGCGGACCGTATCGCACGGTTTACCCAGCATGACGAAGAAGTGCTGGTGGCCCAGGGGCAGGTACGCGATGACCGGGCCAAGGTGATGCAGACGGCCAAGGAGGCGCGGGTGGAGCTGGAGCGGTTGTTTGATTCGGATGCGGTTTGAGTAGTCAGGCGAACACCAACCGCTCTATTTGAGGATGCTCACGCTGAGCGGCTTGCCAAAGATCGTAAGCTGCCTGTTCGGCAAGGTATTGCCGGGCAGGCCCAAGGCCTGCCAGCTCAAGCCGATAAGCAAGATCGGCAGAAATGGCGGCGCGCCCATTGAGTACCGTGGACAACTGCCCCCGCGAATAGCCGAGGTGGCGAGCTAACTCAGAAACGTTCATGCCAATTGCGGGCAACACATCTTCTCGCAAAGACTCCCCAGGATGGGGAGGATCGAACATAGGCATGACTCAAGCTCCTAGTGATAATCCAGATAGTCAACAAGCTCCACATCGGTACCCACGAAGCGGAACACCACTCGCCAGTTACCCGAGACATTTACTGCCCAATAGCTTTCCAGCTTTCCGTGCAGAGGATGAAGACGGTAACCCGGCCGGTTCATGTCTGCTGCGGTTTGTGCAACTTCAAGAGAAGCCAGTAAACGCCGCAAGCGATTCACATGATCTGCACGCACTCCAGACGTGTCACGATGCTGATGGAGCAGCCTCAGGCCTTTGTGCCTGAAACTTCTTATCACCGATGGTTGAGTGTAAGGTCATGCCTTACACTTTTCAAGCTAGCGTTGGCGCTGCGCATGGAGTCACTCCTTGAAAAATTTCCGGGTGCTCAGTTTGCTCTCGGCGTGCCCGTTTAGCGCCGTTATGCCTTCCGCTCTTTCATGTAGGAGATTTCCGAGAAAGGTTTATAGCGTGGGGCCACGTCGTGCCCACCCCCTCCTGCGTGAACAGATGACACAGGCAAAAGCCTGTTCCGGAGCAACCTGAATGCGCTCGAAACGGCAGAAGGTTGCTTGAGTCGTTGCGGAAAGGGATTGAGCCACAGCCCATGAATTGATGCTGCCTGTACCGCCCTCTTCGCGGGTGAACCCGCTCCCACAGGATCACCACTGGTTCTGAAACTGTGCAGTACCTGTGGGAGCGTGCGTGCCCGCGAAGAGGCCGGTACAGCAAACAAAAAAAGCCGGCTCCCTGCAGAGGGAGCCGGCCTTTGTGCGTACTGCTACTGGTTTGCTTACTTACCCGCAGTCAGCGCGTTATAGCTGGTCATCAAATTGCGATAATCCGGAATGTGGTTGGAGCACAGCGCAGCCAGCCCTTCGACATCGTTGCGCCAGTCGCGGTGCAGCTCGCAGGCCACGCCGAACCAAGTCATCAGCTGCGCACCGGCCTGAAGGGTTATGAATCTTTCAGCAATCCGGTGTGTTTCGCGTTGATGGGCACAGATTAAAATCATCACCTTTGCTGCACTAGACTGCGAAAACCGCCCTTAGCGTTCCGTTTGGAGAACGATCATTGGAAGACCTCAACTCCCTCTACTACTTCACCCAAGTCGTGGAGCACGGCGGCTTCGCCCCGGCCGGGCGGGCGCTGGACATGCCCAAGTCGAAACTCAGCCGGCGCATCGCCGACCTTGAAGACCGCCTGGGCGTGCGGCTGCTGCACCGCACCAGCCGGCACTGCTCGCTGACCGAGATCGGCCAGGCCTACTACAACCGTTGCCTGGCCATGCGCGTGGAGGCCGAGGGCGCGGCGGAAATCATCGAACGCAACCGCAGCGAGCCGCGCGGGCTGGTGCGCATCAGTTGCCCGACCACCCTGCTCAACTCCTGGGTCGGGCCGATGCTGACCCGCTACATGCTCAAGTACCCGCAGGTGGAGTTGTTCATCGAAAGTACCAACCGCCGTGTCGACCTGCTGCACGAGGGCTTCGATATCGCCCTGCGCGTGCGCTTTCCGCCGCTGGAGAACACCGACATGGTGATGAAGGTGCTGAGCAACAGCACCCAGTGCCTGGTCGGCCAGCCGCACTACCTGGCGCAACTGCCCAAAGGGTTTGACCCGCAGCTGCTGGGCACGCTACCCAGCGTGCATTGGGGCAGTGCCCAGCGCGAGTACCAGTGGGAACTGTTCCAGGGTGAGGACAACAGCCGCAGCATCGTCATCCCGCACACACCGCGCATGGTGACCGATGACCTGTTTGCACTGCGCCATTTCGTGGTGGCCGGGGTGGGGATCGCGCACTTGCCGAGGGTGGCGGTTCGCGAGGACCTGGCTTCGGGGCGCTTGGTGGAATTGCTGCCTGAGTGGCACCCGCGATGCGGCATCGTGCATGCGATCTTCCCGTCGCGGCGGGGGTTACTGCCGTCGGTGCGGGCGCTGATCGATCATCTGGCTGAGGAATTTGCGATCAGCGACATGGCGTGAGTCGGTGGCTGTCAGTCACGGCCCTTTCGCGGGACAAGCCCGCTCCCACAAGTTACCCCACTGCCCTCGGGATGGGTGGTGAACCTGTGGGAGCGGCCTAGTCCGGCGAAGCGGCCGTCATTTATCCAGGCAAAGCAGCTCAGAAAGCAAAGCAGGAACAACCCAGCGAACCCCAGAAGCCCTGGAAGTCACTCACCGGGACACTCGAATGCCGTGCCTTCTCATGGCTGTGCGCATGCACCCCGCATGGCCCGCTGCACTGGTGCACGGCGGCTACCAAAGATGGCGTACCCACGCGCCAGTGCCCCGGCACCTTGGCCACCGGCGACCACTCCGGCAGTACCGGCACCTGCGCAGGGCCAAGCTTGTCGAACTCGCCAGCGCCGTACACCACCTTGCCATCGACGATGGTCAGCACCGACTCGATGCCCTTGATCGCCTCTTCCTCAACACTGAAAAAGTCCAGCGACAGCGCCGCCAGGTCGGCCAGCTGGCCCACCTTGATCTGGCCCTTCTTGCCCTGCTCGCTGGAGAACCACGCGCTGCCTTGGGTGAACAGTTGCAGTGCGGTGTCGCGGTCCAGGCCTTCCGGGTACAACTCCATGCCGCCGACGGTCTTGCCGCTGACCAGCCAGTACAGCGAGGTCCACGGGTTGTAGCTGGACACGCGGGTGGCATCGGTGCCGGCCCCCACAGGCACGCCCATGTCGAGCATGCGCTTGATGGGCGGGGTCTGCTCGGCAGCCTTGGCGCCGTAGCGGTCGACGAAGTACTCACCCTGGAAGGCCATGCGGTCCTGGACGGCGATACCACCGCCCAAGGCGCGCACGCGCTCGATGTTCTGTGGGGTGATGGTTTCGGCGTGGTCGAAGAACCACGGCAGGCCGTTGAACGGGATGTCGCGGTTGACCTTCTCGAACACGTCGAGCATGCGCGTGATCGATTCGTTGTAGGTGGCGTGCAGGCGGAACGGCCAGCGCTGCTCGACCAAGTGCCGCACCACCGGTTCCAGCTCCTCTTCCATGGTCTGTGGCAGGTCCGGGCGTGGCTCGAGGAAGTCCTCGAAGTCGGCGGCGGAGAACACCAGCATTTCGCCGGCGCCGTTATGGCGCAGGAAGTCGGTGCCGCTGTGCAGCTTGACGCTGGAGGTCCACTTCTTGAAGTCGTCCAGCTCTTCCTTGGGCTTCTGGGTAAACAGGTTATAGGCGATGCGCACGGTCAGCTGGTTATTGTCGGCCAGCTCCTGGATAACCGAATAGTCGTCGGGGAAGTTCTGGTAGCCGCCGCCGGCGTCAATGGCACTGGTCAGGCCCAGGCGGTTCAGTTCACGCATGAACTGGCGGGTCGAATTGACCTGATACTCCAGTGGCAGCTTCGGCCCTTTGGCCAAGGTAGCGTAGAGAATCATTGCGTTCGGGCGGGCGATCAGCATGCCGGTCGGGTTGCCGAACTTGTCGCGCTGGATTTCGCCACCCGGCGGGTTCGGGGTGGCCTTGTCGTAGCCGACCGCCTTGAGCGCAGCGCGGTTGAGCAGCGCGCGGTCATACAGGTGCAACAGGAACACCGGGGTGTCGGGCGCAGCCTGGTTGATCTCCTCAAGGGTTGGCATGCGTTTTTCGGCAAACTGGAATTCGTTCCAGCCGCCCACCACGCGTACCCACTGCGGGGTGGGCGTGCGCGCAGCCTGGTCCTTGAGCATGCGCAGGGCATCGGCCACCGACGGCACGCCTTCCCAGCGCAGCTCCAGGTTGTAGTTCAGGCCACCGCGGATCAGGTGCAGGTGCGAGTCGTTCAGGCCGGGGATGACCGTGCGCTGCTTGAGGTCGATGATCTGCGTGGTAGTGCCCTTGTGGGCCATGGCCTCGGCATCGTTGCCCACGGCGATGAAGCGCCCATCCTTGATCGCGACAGCAGTCGCGGTAGGTTTTTCGCGGTCAACGGTGTGCAGTTTGCCATTGAACAGAATCAGGTCAGCGGTCATGGAACCTCCTTGGATGGATGCGTGAGCGGAACCGGCCTGGCCGGCGAAGGGCAATGCGGACCAGAGCGCGCCGGCCGCACCGAGCACGGTGCTGGTAGCGAGGAACTGGCGACGGGTCTTGTCGTTGCGGTCCTGGGACATAGGCTTCTCCGACTGGGGCCGGCAGGGCGACTGCGAAGCATGCCGGTTGACGCAAGGTCAGGGCTTGGCTGGATGTGCGGTGGGTTGAAGAAGGTTAGCCGTGTTCAAACCTTTTGCTGCCCGCGCAGCCAGTTGGCGCAGCGGCGGGTTACCCAAGGCATGATGTAGAACACCACGGGCAGGATGACGAACAGGTTGACGATCAGGTTGCCGGTGATCGGGCCGCCCAGCTGCGGGAAGCGTGCGAACAGCGGCGCTAGCAGCTGCGGAATGATCATGGTCATGGGGCAGATCACCAGGTAGGTCAGCAACGCCTGCTTCCAGCGTGGCGGTTGGGCCGGCGTGGAGTTCGTCGGGCTAGCGAGAACCTGGTGTTGCAGGCATACGGTCACCACTTCGCGGTTGTGTTGGAGTGCGGTGTTCATCGGCGTTCCTTGAGATGAGCGTGCCCGCATTCACTGTGCAACGGCGAACGGGCGGTGGATTGGATGGGTGTGCTGCCCTTGGCGGGCACCGACTGGCGGTGCCCGGGGCGGTCGGCTTACTTGCCGGCGTTGAAGGCGTTGTAGCTGGTCATCAGGTTGCGGTAGTCCGGGATGTGGTTGGAGCACAGCGCGGCCAGGCCTTCGACGTCGTTGCGCCAGTCGCGGTGCAGCTCACACGCCACGCCGAACCAGGTCATCAGTTGCGCACCGGCCTGGCTCATGCGGTTGTGGGCGGCGTCGCGGGTCATGGCGTTGAAGGTGCCGGAGGCGTCGGTCACCACGAACACATCGAACTCTTCTTCCAGGGCCGCCAGGGCCGGGAAGGCCACACACACTTCTGTCACGACGCCGGCGATGATCAGCTGCTTCTTACCGGTGGCCTTTACCGCCCTGACGAAATCTTCGTTGTCCCAGGCGTTGATCTGGCCTGGGCGGGCGATGTACGGGGCGTCCGGGAACAGGGCTTTCAGCTCTGGCACCAGCGGGCCGTTGGGGCCTTGCTCGAAGCTGGTGGTGAGGATGGTCGGCAGGTTGAAGAACTTGGCCAGGTCAGCCAACGCCAGCACATTGTTCTTGAACGCGTCTGGTTCGATGTCACGGACCAGGGACAGCAGGCCAGCCTGGTGATCGACCAGCAGTCCGGCGGCGTCGTCTTTGTTCAGGCGGTTGTATTTGAAGTTGGTCATGGTCGTTGCTCCTAAGGGTTTCTGTTTTCAGTAAGTTGGGTGTTTCGCGTTGATGGGAGAAGATTAAAACCATCACCTTTGGAGCGGTAGATAGTGGTTTTTGGCTTTAGCGTTCTGTTTTATGAACGATAGATTGGCGTTTTATTTGCTGGCCTCTTCGCGGGTAAACCCGCTCCCACAGGGATCGCGCATCCTGCAAGTCATGCGCAGCCCCTGTGGGAGCGGGTTTACCCGCGAAGAGGCCGGTGCAGGCCCCATTGCCTGCAGCAGCAACCTGCTCTATTACTACCCACAGCCCTACCCTCACCCCCGAGACCACCATGCTGGCGTTCATCCAGTCCTTCCCGTTGTTGCTCGGTACTGCCCTGATCTTGCTCGACCTCACGCTCTGGCAAGTCATCCCCATGCAGCGCCGTGCCTGGCGCATTGGCACGCGGCTGGTGATATTCCTGCTATTCAGCTCGGTGCTGGTGGCTGCCGGCATGAGCCCGCTGCAACCGCCACCCTGGCCCGACGATGTCTCGCGCAACCTCATGGCCACGGTACTGGCCATCGGCTGGTGGCTGTTTGGTGCGCGCACGGTCACGGTGGTGTTCGGCCAGCTGCTGGTCGCCCGTGGCAGCCATGGCGGCCGGTTGCTACAGGATGTGCTGGGGGCTTTGATCTTTCTGGCCGCCGTCGTGGCTGCCGCGGGCTATGTGATGCAGCTGCCGGTGAAGGGCTTGCTGGCCACGTCCGGGGTGATGGCCATCGTCATCGGTCTGGCGCTGCAGAGCACCCTGGCCGACGTATTCAGCGGCATCGTGCTGAACACCACGCGGCCCTATCAGATTGGCGATTCAATCTCCATCGACGGTACCGAAGGCAAGGTGCTGGACATCGACTGGCGCGCCACGCGCTTGCTGACCGGCAGCGGCAGCCTGGCGGTGATCCCCAACTCGGTCGCGGCCAAGGCGCGGCTGCTCAACCACAGCCGCCCGGCCGATGTGCATGGGGTGTCGATCAGCGTGGTGGTGCCGGCCAAGGTGCGGCCCAAGCGGGTATTCGATGCGCTGGAAAAGGCCCTGCAGGGCGTCAGTGCCATTCTTGCGACCCCAAAGCCGAAGGTGACGGTGAAGGCCTCGACGCTGGAGTCCGTGGAGTACGAGGCCAGCGGCTTCGTGGCCGACGCGGGCACCAAGGGCGACGCACGCAATCAGCTGTTCGACCTTGCCCACCGGCACCTGGAGGCCAGCGGGGTGATGTGGAACGTGGACCTGGCCCTGCCGCCGCGCAGCCGCCAGCGCGAGGTGCTGGACGAAGTGCGGGTGTTCCGCTCGCTAAGCGATGAGGAGCGCGACGCGCTGAGCCAGCGCATGACGGCGGTGGAGTACCTGGCGGACCAGGTGATACTGGGAGTTGGCGAGCTTTCCGAGCATTTGCTGGTGATTGGCAGCGGTGTGGTTTCGGCGTCGGTGCGCGAGGGCGACAAGCGGATCGAAGCCGGGCGCATGGGGCCGGGAGAGGTGCTGGGAATCGAGGGCATCATTGATGAGGATGACTCGTTCGCCGAGTTCCGCACGCTGACCAGTTGCGTGCTGTACCGCATCGAAAAGGAACAGGTGAAGAGCTGTTTGCAGCAGCGTGGCGAAGTGCAGACGGCGTTGAGCAAGTTGCAGCGGTTCCGGCGGCAGAGCCGGGAATCGTTGTTGCTGCAGAAGCCGGCCCTGATCAAGAAAGGCGGCTTCCTCAGCTGGCTGCACAAGTAAGCCTGCGCCGGCCTCTTCGCGGGCATGCCCGCTCCCACAGTGCCCGCGCAATTCCGGAATGCTGCGCGGTCCCTGTGGGAGCGGGTTTACCCGCGAAGGGGCCAGTTGTTACAACACAACCCTCAGGCACTGCCCCGCGTGGTACAGCGAGAAGCCGGATTCGTAGAACGCAGTCCGCAGCGAAGGCGCACTCACGCCGCTCATCGGCGAGAACGGAATCGGCAGGCTGTCCGCGTCACCCTTGAGCAGAAACTCGGCAAAGGCACGGCCGATCACGGTACCTGTGGTGTTGCCCCGCCCGTTGTAACCCGTAACCGCCACCAACCCCGGCGCAGGCTCGAACAGGCGCATCAGGTGGTCGGGGGTAAAGTCGATACAGCCGGTCCAGTGCATTTCCCACTCGACCTTGCCCAGCTCCGGGTAGTAGTGGCTCTGGATACGGTCCGCCCAGCTGCGCACAAACCACGACGGCTTGTTGTCGACCCGGCCCAGGCTGCCGAGCAGCAGGCGGCCCTGATCGTCGCGGCGGATGCTGCTGAGCACGGTACGGGTGTCCCACGAGCCTTGGCCGTGTGGCAGCACTTTATCGGCTGCGGCGCCCTGCAGCGGCTTGGACGCCACCTGATAGTAGTAACCGCGGAAGAACTGCTTTTGCAGGTTGCTCCAGTCGCCTTCGGTGTAGGCGCCCGTGGAAATCACAACCTTGTCGGCGCGCACCGAGCCACGCGCAGTCTTCACCCGCCAGCCATCGCCATCACGCTCCAGGCCTTCAACCGAAGACTGCTGGAACAGCTTGCCACCCAGGCGCGCCACGGCAGCCGCCAGGCCCTGGGTGTAACCCATGGGGTTGATGGTGCCGGCGCGGCGGTCGAGCAGCGCGGCGGAAATCTTGTTGGTACCGCAGTATTCCTGGCATTGGGCGCCGGTCAGCAGCTCCACGTCGGCACCGCGGCGGCGCCATTGTTCGTGGCGGGCTTCGAGGTCGGCAATGCCGGTGGCGTTGTGCGCCATGTGCAGCGTGCCTTTGTGCTGGGCCTGACAGTCGATGCCCAGACGCTCGATCATGGCGAACACTTCGCCAGGGGCTTCGCCGAGCACCTTGTTCAGGCGGCTGCCCTGCTTCTGGCCGAGGGTGGCCTCGACGTCGTCGGGGCGGATCCAGGTGCCGGCGTTGACCAGGCCGACGTTGCGCCCGGAACCACCGTGGCCAATCTTCCAGGCCTCCAGCAGGATCACCGACTTGCCCTGTTCGAGCAGATGGATGGCCGCCGACAGGCCGGTAATGCCGCCGCCGATCACGCAGACATCAGCCTTGTGCTCACCGGCCAGGGCCTGGGCGGCAACGGTCGGTTTGCTGACGTGTTCCCACAAGCATTGTTGACGCAGTTCGGACATGGCCCGGCTCCAGCAGTGTTGTTCTTATAGCGTTGGGGCGGCGCTGCCGCCCATTCGCGGGACAAGCCCGCTCCCACAATGATCAGTGCCACCTGCACGATCCCTGTGGGAGCGGGCTTGCCCCGCGAACCGGGGGCTATGCCCCCGGCCTTGCAGCATGGATCAGTCGAACACGATACCCTGCGCCAGCGGCAGTTCGCGCGAGTAGTTCACGGTGTTGGTCTGGCGACGCATGTAGCCTTTCCACGCATCCGAACCCGACTCACGACCACCGCCGGTTTCCTTCTCGCCACCAAACGCACCGCCGATCTCGGCACCGCTGGTGCCGATGTTGACGTTGGCGATACCACAGTCGCTGCCCGAAGCACTCTGGAAGCGCTCCGCCTCACGGATGTCGGTCGTGAAGATGCACGACGACAGGCCTTGTGGCACTTCGTTGTTCAGGCGCAGGGCCTCTTCGAAGTCGTCGTAAGCCAGCACGTAAAGAATCGGGGCGAACGTTTCGTGGCGCACCACGTCGCTCTGCGCCGGCATTTCGGCGATGGCAGGCGATACGTAGTAGGCGTTCGGGTACTGGTCGGCCAGCTGACGCTCGCCACCAAACACCTGGCCACCTTCGTCGCGGGCCTTGGCCAGCGCACCCTGCATGGCGTCGAACGACAGCTTGTCGATCAGCGGGCCCACCAGGTTGTCTTTGCGTGGGTCGCCAATACGCACTTTGCCGTAGGCGGCTTTGACGCGGGCAACCACTTCGTCCTTGATCGAGCGGTGCACGATCAGGCGGCGCAGGGTGGTGCAACGCTGGCCGGCGGTGCCCACCGCCGAGAACAGGATGCCCCGCACGGCCAGGTCCAGGTCGGCGCTCGGCGCCAGGATCATGGCGTTGTTGCCACCCAGCTCGAGGATGCTACGGCCGAATCGGGCAGCTACACGTGGGCCGACTTCGCGCCCCATGCGGGTGCTGCCGGTGGCGCTGACCAGCGGTACGCGCGGGTCATCGACCATGGCTTCGCCAGCTTCACGGCCGCCGATCACCAGTTGTGCCAGGCCAGCCGGGGCATCGCCGAAGGCTTTCAGGGCTTTGTCGAACAGCGCCTGGCAAGCCAGAGCAGTCAGCGGGGTCTTTTCAGACGGTTTCCACACCACCGAGTTACCGGCCACCAAGGCCAGGGCGGTGTTCCAGGCCCATACGGCAACCGGGAAGTTGAAGGCGCTGATGACGCCAACCACGCCCAGCGGGTGCCAGGTTTCACGCATGTGGTGGCCCGGGCGCTCGGAGGCGATGGTCAGGCCGTACAGCTGGCGCGACAGGCCCACGGCGAAGTCGCAGATGTCGATCATTTCCTGCACTTCGCCCAGGCCTTCCTGGGTGATCTTGCCGGCTTCGATCGAGACCAGCTCGCCAAGGTCGGCCTTGTGCTCACGCAGCACTTCGCCAAACAGGCGCACCAGTTCACCACGGCGCGGGGCTGGCACAGTGCGCCAGGCCTCGAAGGCGCTCTGGGCCTGATCGATGCGGGCGATGGTCTCGGCCTTGCCAAGCAGTTTCACCGAGGCGATCTGGCTGCCGTCGATCGGCGTGTGAACAGGGTAGTCGCCCTGGGTGTAAGCCTCGGCGGCAACGCCAAGGCGCTCGAGCAATCCAGCAACCATTGTGTTTCTCCTACATCGGGTGATGGGGTGGAAAAATGATGTGGATCAGTATTAATCCGATCACATAGGTACAACAAACGACCTTTATTCCGCATATCATTCCGTCAGGTAATGATTTGAGCCGCAGAGACCACTATGTCCAAACGCCTGGTGCCTTCCATGACCGCCCTGCAGTGCTTTGAAGCTGCAGCCCGTCATTTGAGCTTTACCCGTGCCGCCGAAGAACTGCACCTGACCCAGAGCGCCGTCAGCAAGCAGGTAGCGCAACTTGAAGACATGCTGCGCCATCACCTGTTCCTGCGCATCCGCCGGCGCCTGCAACTGACCCCGGCCGGCAGCCTGTACCTGGCCGAGGTCAACAAGATCCTCACCCAGGTGGACATGTCCAGCCGCTACGTGCTCACTTACGGCGAGCAGACCGAGATATTGAAAGTAGCCACTCAACCGAGTTTTGGCGTGCGCTGGTTGATCCCGCACCTCAAGGGTTTTGGCAAACGCCACACCAACATCCACCTGGACATCCGCAACGAGATGGAGCCGTTCGCCCTGCTGCAGGGCTCGGCAGACGTGGTGTTCTTTTATGGCCAGGGCACCTGGCCTGGTGCCACCTGCGTGGAGCTGTTCCGCGAAGAGGTGGTGCCGGTGTGCGCGCCGGAGCTGCTGGCCGGGCGCACGCTGGGCGATGCTGCAGAACTGGCCGACCTGGTGCTGCTGCAAAGCACCTCACGGCCCGAGGCCTGGCATGAGTGGTTCCAGGAGCTGGGTTTGCAAAGCGTCAGCGCCTACCACGGGCCACGCTTCGATACGTTCTATATGGCCTTGAGCGCGGCGCAGGCGGGGTGCGGGGTGGCGTTGGTGCCGCGTTACCTGGCGGCGAAGGAGTTGGCCGAGGGTAGCCTGGTGGTGCCGTGGAACCATGCGATGCGCAGTGCCGGGGCGCATTACCTGGCATATGCCGAGCATGCGGCGGAGGTGCCCAAGGTGCGGGCGCTGGTGGAATGGATTCAGGAGCAACTTCAGGCTTGAGATTGCCGGGGCAGCGTTGCGGCCCATTCGCGGCACAAGGCCACGCCTGCAAACAGCACGCGGTCCCCTGTAGGAGCGGCCTTGTGCCGCGAATGGGCTGCAAAGCAGCCCCAATGGCCCTGAAGGTCGATCAAAAAAGGAATGACACACTCACTTTTTTTCGCTTGTGAGCCAAGTGCATTCCCAGCTTTCATGTAAGCGTCCGAACCCAACCAGGAAGCTAGCGATGCCCGCCCACGATTTCGTCAGCCCAGACAGCATTCGCGCGCAGTTCTCTGCTGCCATGTCGCTCATGTACAAACAGGAAGTGCCGTTGTACGGCACGCTGCTGGAGCTGGTGAGCGAAATCAACCAGCAGGTCATGGCCCAGCAACCCGAGGTTGCCCAGGCCCTGCGCTGGACCGGCGAAATCGAGCGCCTGGACCACGAGCGCCACGGCGCCATCCGCGTCGGCACCGCCGAAGAACTGGCCACCATCGCCCGCCTGTTTGCCGTCATGGGCATGCAGCCGGTCGGCTACTACGACCTCAGCTCCGCCGGTGTGCCGGTGCACTCCACCGCCTTCCGCGCGGTACACGAGCAGTCGCTGCACGTCAGCCCGTTCCGTGTGTTCACCTCGCTGCTGCGCCTGGAGCTGATCGACAACCCGCAGCTGCGTGAGCTGGCACAGAGCATCTTGGCCAAGCGCCAGATCTTCACCCCCCGCGCCCTCGAACTGATCGCCAAGTGCGAGCGCGATGGCGGTCTGAACGCAGCCGATGCCGAAGCGTTCGTGCAAGAAGCGCTACACACCTTCCGCTGGCACCATGACGCCACCGTCACCGCCGAGCAGTACCAGCAACTGCACGACCAGCACCGCCTGATTGCCGATGTGGTGGCCTTCAAGGGCCCGCACATCAACCACTTGACCCCACGCACCCTGGACATCGATGCGATCCAGCTCGGCATGCCGGCCAAGGGCATCCCGCCGAAAGCCGTGGTCGAAGGCCCGCCCACCCGCCGCCACCCGATCCTGCTGCGCCAGACCAGCTTCAAGGCCTTGCAGGAAAAGGTCGCGTTCAGCGACCAGCAGGGGAGCGAAGGCAGCCACACCGCGCGCTTTGGCGAAATCGAGCAACGCGGTGCAGCCCTGACGCCGAAAGGTCGCCAGCTGTACGACAAGCTGCTCGACGCCACCCGCGCCGCCCTGGGTGGCGCACCGGCCGAAGCCAATGCCGAGCGCTACATGGCCTTGCTCAAAGATACCTTTGCCGAGTTCCCGGATGACCTGGCGCAGATGCGTGAACAAGGCCTGGCGTACTTCCGCTACTTTGCCACCGAGAAAGGCCGGGCTGCGCGTGACCAGGAAGGCCGCCCAACCACCCTGCAGGGGCTGATCGATGCTGGCCATGTGCATTTCGAGGCATTGGTGTACGAGGACTTCCTGCCGGTGAGCGCAGCGGGGATCTTCCAGTCCAACCTGGGCGACGATGCGCAGGCCGAGTACGGCAGCAATGCCAACCGGGATGCATTCGAAGCCGCGCTGGGGCTGCCGGTGCAGGATGAGCTGGCACTGTATGCGCAGAGCGAGCGCCGCTCGCTGCAGGCTTGCGCACAAGCGTTGAACCTGGGCTCGATGTAAAACCGTCTCGGCCTCTTCGCGGGCTTGCCCGCGAAGAGGCCGGTACAGGCGATCAGAGAGGCGGCAGGATTTCCACATCCGGTAGATCCATCGCCGCCACCTCGTCTGCCAGAAAGTCACTCAAGCGCCGCAACCGCTCGCCACCCGGCCGGGTGCGCGGCCATACCAGGTAGTAGTCCATCCCACTGGGCACTGCTGTCGGCCAAGGCAGGCTCAACCGCCCCTGCGCCACATCTTCGGCCACCATCAGCAAATCACCCATGGAAATCCCGTAGCCCCGCGCTGCGGCAATCATGCCCAACTCCAGGGTGTCGAACACCTGCCCGCCCTTGAGCGAAACCTTGTCGCCAAGCCCCATGCGCTCCAGCCATTCCCGCCAGTCACGCTTGTCCACCGTGGGGTGCAGCAGTTCGATAGAGGCCAGCCGGCACACGTCCCAGGGTTCTTCGTCGAGCAGGTCGGGCGCGCCGACCGGGATCAGCAACTCTGGAAACAGCTTGCGCACCTCCCACTCCGCCGGGAACACGCCATCACTGAGCAGCACCGCACAATCGAATGGCTCCTGGTTGAAGTCCACGTGGTCGACGTCCATCCAGGCGCTGGTCAGCTGCACTTCGTTACCCGGTTGCAAGTGCCGGAACCGGCTCAGGCACGCCAGCAACCAGCGCATGGTCAATGTCGATGGGGCTTTCATGCGCAGGATGTCATCTTCACCGCGCAAATTATCGCAGGCCCGCTCCAGCGCCGCGAAGCCTTCGCGCACCCCCGGCAACAGCACCCGCGCCGCTTCGGTCAATTGCAGGCTGCGGCCGCTGCGCACGAACAGGCGACAGGCAAAGTGCTCTTCCAGCGTGCGGACATGCCGGCTGACAGCACTTTGGGTAATCGACAATTCTTCGCCGGCACGGGTGAAGGAGCAATGCCGCGCGGCAGCTTCGAATGCGCGCAGGGCATACAACGGAGGGAGCTGTCGGGACATGAGGCACCTGCCATACCGGGCTGTGAAACTAATCATCAATAAGCATATATACATGAGTCAGACTCATGCCAATGATCGCTTTTATCCTTTTGTACAAAGTTGACCAAAGCCTCAGAATCGCCCTTCGTTGTTTTCCCAGGAAAGGACCGCCCCCATGCATGTCGCGCCCACCACAGAACTCAAGGCTTTGCTGCGCCTGGCCGGGCCGCTGATCGCCTCGCAGTTGGCGCATATGCTGATGGTGCTGACCGATACCCTGATGATGGCCCGTATCAGCCCACAGGCACTGGCCGGTGGCGGCCTGGGTGCGGCCAGCTACTCGTTCGTGTCGATCTTTTGCCTGGGCGTGATCGCTGCGGTCGGCACCTTGGTGGCGATCCGCAAGGGCGCCAACGACATCGAAGGTGCCACCCGCCTGGCACAGAACGGCGTGTGGCTGGCCTGGGGCCTGGCGCTGATCGCCGCGCTGGCCCTGTGGAACCTCGAGCCAGTACTGCTGCTGTTCGGGCAACAGCCTGAAAACGTTGCCTCGGCCGCCGAATTCCTCACCCTGCTGCCACTGGCGCTGCCCAGCTACCTGACCTTCATGGCCTTGCGTGGCTTTACCAGCGCGCTGGGCCGCTCGACCCCGGTGATGGTGATCAGCGTGGTCGGCACGGTGCTCAACTACCTGTTCAACGTGGCGTTGATCGAAGGCATGTTCGGCCTGCCAAAACTGGGCCTGATGGGCATCGGCCTGGTCACCGCAGTGGTATCGCTGGGCATGGCCATCGCCCTGGCGCTGTACATCCGCTGGCATTCGGCCTATGCCGCCTACCCGCTACGCAAAGGCCTGTCGCGCCCGTCGCTGCCGGCCCTGCGCGAGCTGTGGCGGCTGGGCTTGCCGATTGGCGGCACCTACATGGTGGAAGTGGGCCTGTTCGCCTTCGCTGCGCTGTGCATGGGTGTGCTGGGCAGCACCGAACTGGCGGCGCACCAGATCGCCCTGCAGATCGTGTCCACCGCGTTCATGGTGCCGACGGGCTTGTCCTATGCGGTGACGATGCGCGTGGGCTTGTACTACGGCGCTGGCAACCTGCTGGCGGCGCGCAGCGCCGGGCGCGTGGGCATCGGCTTTGGGGCAATGATCATGTTTGCCTTCGCCGCACTGTTCCTGCTGCTGCCCGAAGCGCTGGTAGGACTGTTTATCGACCGCAATGATCCGGCCTTTGCCGCGATCTTCCGGGTGGCTGTGCAGTTATTGATGGTGGCGGCATGGTTCGAACTGTTCGACGGCATGCAGACGATTGCCATGGGTTCGATCCGTGGGCTGAAAGATGCCAAGACCACCTTCCTGATCGGGCTGGTGTGCTACTGGCTGGTGGGTGCGCCGAGCGCCTGGTTGTTCACCTTTACCCTGGGCGGTGGTGCCGTGGGGATCTGGTGGGGGCTGGCGCTGGGCCTGGCATGTGCGGCAGTGGCGCTGACATTTGGCTTTGAGTGGCGAATGAAACGGTTATTGGGGAAGGCGCAAGCGCGTGCAGAGGCTGCTGCTTCGGCCTGACTTCGGGGCCTCTTCGCGGGCACGCCCGCTCCCACAGGATTGCGTGGTCCCTGTGGAAGCGGGCGTGCCCGCGAAAGGGCCCTAAGGGACAACATTCAGCTGACGGCCAGGCACCTTCAGCAAAAAATCGATCAGCTCCCCGACCGGCAGCGGCTTGCTGACCAAAAAGCCCTGCACCTGGTCACAGCCAAACCCGCGCAACAAGGCCAGCTGCTCTTCACTCTCCACCCCTTCGGCCACCACCTCGAGGTTGAGGTTGTGCGCCAGGTTGATCATGGCGTGCACCAGCTTGCGGTTCTCCTCGCGCATTTCCATTTCTGCAACAAAGCTGCGGTCCACCTTGAGCAAGGTGATCGGCAGGCTGTTGAGGTGCACGAACGAAGAAAACCCGGTGCCGAAATCGTCTAGGGAGAAGCGCACGCCCAGGCGGCCGAGGGCGTCCATGGTCTGGCGCACCAGCTCGTTGCGGCGCATCACCGCCGTTTCGGTCAGTTCGAACTCCAGCCAGCGCGCGTCCACCCCATGCTCAAGGATCAGCCGACTCAGGGTGGCCAGCAGCTGGCTGTCCTGGAACTGACGGAAACTCAGGTTTACCGCCATGTGCAACGGCTCCAGACCGCGCTCGCACAGCGCCTGCATGTCGCGCAAGGCGCGGGAGATGACCCAGTAGCCCAGCGGCACGATCAGGCCGCTCTGCTCGGCCAGGGGCACGAACTCGCTGGGCGGTAACAGCCCGCGTTCGGCATGGCGCCAGCGCACCAGCGCCTCCAGGCCGACGATGCGCCCATCGGCCAGGTCGAGCCGCGGCTGATAGTGCAGCTCCAGCTCGTCACGGCGCAGCGCGCGGCGCAGTTCGCTTTCCAGGTCGGCAAGGCTGCGGGCGTTGCGATTGATGCGCTCGTTGAACACATGGAAGGTACAGCCCTGGCTGCCCTTGGCCTGGCGCATGGCAATGTGCGCATGCCACATCAGCGGGTCGGCGCCGCTCTGCGCGCGGGCATGGGCCAAGCCCAGGCTGCACCCCAGCAGCAGGCTTTCGCCGTCGATCCAGTAGGGTTCGGCCAAGGCCTCTATGATGCGTTCGGCGATCCATTCGGCGCGGTTGGCGTCGCGTCGGGTGTCGATCAGCAAGGCAAACTCGTCGCTGCCCAGGCGCGCCAGCTGGTCGCCAGCCTCCAGCTGGTTTTGCATCCGCGCCACCACTTGCAGAATCAGGCGGTCACCGCTCTGGTGGCCGAGCGCATCGTTGACGTGGCGGAAGTTGTCCAGGTCCAGGTGGCCCAAGGCAATGCCACGGCCATCGTTTTCGGCCAGCCGCGCGGTCAGCAAGGCCTGAAAGCCCTGGCGGTTGGCGATGCCGGTCAATGGGTCCTGTTCGGCCAGGCGCTGCAAGGTGGCCACCAGCACTCCACGTTCGCGCACATGGCGCAGCGAGCGGCGCAGGGCGTCGGCATTGAGCTGGTCGCGTACCAGCCAGTCGCTGACCGCGCCGGGCGCCACCTCAGGCTCGTGATCGAGCAGCAGGATGGTCGGTAGCTCGCAGCGCCCAGGTGCCGGCTGCAGGGCTGGGGTTGCCAGCACCACGGCCTGGCGATCATGGCTGAACAGGCTATCCACCGCGTCCCAGTCAGGCGCGGTCAGCAGCACTGCACTGCCGTTCAGGGCAGGCATGCATGCGTGCAACAAGGCGGCCCATTGCGGCTCATCAGCCAACAGCAGCAAACGCAAAGGTTCGACAGGCGTGGACAAGCGGGCTCCTTAGGACTTCACGGTGCAACGGTATCAGCCATTATGCTACTGCATTAATGAAAATGATTTTCACTTTTATACATGCATTTGCGACCGTAGCATTCCGACGTATTTTGTCGTGCATCCTGCTCGAAACGAGGGGAAGCGGCAAATATGATTTTTTCCTCTAGTAGCATTAGCCGCACTAATAATGGGACAGACAAAAGTCTGACTCAGACGTCAGACGGTCGCGCCACAACCGCCCCATGCCTGTTAGAATGCGCGGCTATTTTCTGGCGACCCCCGGTTTCTAGCATGTCCCGACTCAATCCCCGGCAGCAGGAAGCCCGTGACTACGTCGGCGGCCCTCTTTTGGTGCTCGCCGGTGCAGGTTCGGGCAAGACCAGCGTGATCACGCGCAAGATTGCCCACCTCATCCAGAACTGCGGCATCCGTGCCCAGTACATCGTGGCGATGACCTTCACCAACAAGGCCGCACGCGAGATGAAGGAGCGGGTCGCTACGTTGCTGCGTCCGGGGGAAGGCCGTGGCCTGACGGTATGTACCTTCCATAACCTGGGCCTGAACATCATCCGCAAGGAGCACGAACGCCTTGGCTATAAGCCGGGCTTCTCGATCTTCGATGAGTCCGACATCAAGGCGTTGCTGTCGGACATCATGCAGAAGGAGTACTCCGGCGACGACGGCATCGACGAGATCAAGAACATGATCGGTGCCTGGAAGAACGACCTGGTGCTGCCGCCCGAGGCTTTGGAAAAGGCGCGCAACCCGCGCGAGCAGACGGCCGCCATCGTCTATACCCACTACCAGCGCACGCTCAAGGCGTTCAACGCGGTGGACTTCGACGACCTGATCCTGCAGCCGGTCAAGCTGTTCCAGGAGCACCCCGAGGTGCTCGAACGCTGGCAGAACCGGGTGCGCTACCTGCTGGTGGACGAATACCAGGACACCAACGCCAGCCAGTACCTGCTGGTGAAAATGCTGATCGGCATGCGCAACCAGTTCACCGTGGTGGGCGACGACGACCAGTCGATCTACGCCTGGCGCGGTGCGCGCCCCGAAAACCTGATGCTGCTCAAGGAGGACTACCCTTCCTTGAAAATCGTCATGCTCGAGCAGAACTACCGCTCCACCAGCCGCATCCTGCGCTGTGCCAACGTGCTGATCGCCAACAACCCGCACGCGTTCGAGAAGCAGTTGTGGAGCGAGATGGGCGTGGGCGACGAGATCCGCGTGATCCGCTGCAAGAACGAGGAAGCCGAGGCCGAGCGCGTGGCCATGGAAATCCTCACCCTGCACCTGCGCACCAACCGCCCCTATAGCGACTTCGCCATCCTCTACCGTGGCAACTACCAGGCCAAGCTGATCGAACTGAAGCTGCAGCACCACCAGGTGCCATATCGCCTGTCGGGCGGCAACAGCTTCTTCGGCCGCCAGGAGGTCAAGGACCTGATGGCCTACCTGCGCCTGCTGGTGAACCCGGATGATGACAACGCCTACCTGCGGGTGATCAACGTACCGCGTCGCGAAATCGGCTCCACCACCTTGGAAAAGCTTGGCAACTATTCCACCGAGCGGGGCATTTCGATGTACGCCGCCAGCGAAGAGCTGGGCCTTGGCGAGCACCTGGACGCCCGCTACACCGAGCGTTTGCAGCGCTTCAAGCACTGGCTGGACGGGGTACGCCAAAAGGTTGCCCTGGAAGACCCGATCGCCGCGCTGCACGAGATGATCCGCGACATCGACTACGAGAACTGGATCCGCCAGCAGACCGCCAGCGACAAAGCGGCGGAGTTCCGTATCAGCAACGTCTGGTTCCTGGTCGAAGCGCTGAAAAACACCCTTGAGAAGGACGAAGAGGGTGACATGACCATCGAGGATGCCATCGGCAAGCTGGTGCTGCGCGACATGCTCGAGCGCCAGCAGGAAGAGGAAGAAAACGCCGAAGGTGTGCAGATGATGACCTTGCACGCCTCCAAGGGCCTGGAGTTCCCGTACGTGTTCATCATGGGCATGGAAGAGGAAATCCTCCCGCACCGCTCCAGCATCGAGGCCGACACCATCGAAGAGGAACGCCGCCTGGCCTACGTGGGCATCACCCGCGCGCGCCAGACCCTGGCCTTCACCTTCGCTGCCAAGCGCAAGCAGTACGGTGAAATCATCGACTGCACGCCCAGCCGGTTCCTTGACGAACTGCCTCCGGACGACCTGGCCTGGGAGGGCCTGGACGATGCGCCGGTCGAGGTAAAGGCCGCACGCGGCAACAACGCCCTGGCCGATATCCGGGCAATGCTCAAACGCTGATCAACCATTACTCTTTAACTTTGCCGCTATTTGCGGCGACCTTTGCTACATCGAGGAAAACAAAGTGGAAGCACTGCATCAGAAGATTCGCGAAGAAGGCATCGTGCTTTCCGACCAGGTTCTTAAAGTCGACGCGTTTCTCAACCACCAGATCGACCCGGCGCTGATGCAGCTGATCGGTGACGAGTTCGCCCGCCTGTTCGCCGACGCCGGCGTGACCAAGATCGTCACCATCGAAGCCTCGGGCATTGCCCCGGCCGTGATGACTGGCCTGAAGCTGGGCGTACCGGTGATCTTTGCGCGCAAGCACCAGTCGCTGACCCTGACCGAGAACCTGCTGACTGCCTCGGTGTACTCCTTCACCAAGCAGACCGAGAACACCGTGGCCATCTCGCCACGCCACCTCAACAGCAGCGACCGCGTGCTGGTGATCGACGACTTCCTGGCCAACGGCAAGGCGTCGCAGGCGCTGATCTCGATCATCAAACAGGCCGGCGCCACCGTGGCTGGCCTGGGTATCGTGATCGAGAAGTCGTTCCAGGGCGGCCGTGCCGAGCTGGACAGCCAGGGCTACCGCGTTGAGTCGCTGGCCCGGGTGAAGTCGCTGGAAGGTGGTGTGGTCAGCTTCATCGAGTAAGCCTGTACCGGCCCCATCGCCGGCAAGCCAGCTCCCCCAGGTACTGCACAAGGCTCGGCCTTTGTGAAACTCCTGTGGGAGCTGGCTTGCCGGCGATGGGCTGCAAAGCAGCCCCGGCAATTTTCAGGTCGCCGCCAACCCTGCCAGCAAAAGGCGCTGGTACAGCTCTTCCTTCAATCCCTGCGGAGCGTCCAGCCCCATCCGCTCCAGGTGCCCTTGATACCCCTCCGGCCCCGGCGCATCCAACGCTGCCTTGCCCAGCTCCAGCACCTCGCTCAGCTTGAACTTGCTCTTCAACCAGTTCAGTGCCCGCAACAGGTCCCGCTCCTCAGCTGTAAAGTCCGTCCCCATCGGATACTCCGGGAACAGCCGCGCATGCCGCGCCCTGATCGCTTCCAACCGCTGCGGCGTATTGTCGGTAAAACGAGCGTCCAGCTCAAAACCCTTGGGCAGCTTGCCGGCCTCTTTTGCCTGCTCGATGAGCCCCTGCTGGAACCGCGAATCGCTCACCGCCAGCAACCGCGCAATCACCTCGCTGTCGGTCTGCCCACGCAAGTCGGCAATGCCGTATTCGGTCACCACGATATCGCGCAGGTGCCGGGGGATGGTGCAGTGGCCGTAGGTCCAGAGCAGGTTTGAGGTCACCTCCCCGCCTGCCTCGCGCCAGCTGCGCAAAAGCAGAATCGAACGCCCGCCTTCCAGCGCGTGGCCCTGGGCGACGAAGTTGTACTGCCCGCCAACGCCGCTGAGCACGCGGCCGTCCTCCAGCTGATCGGCCACCCCGGCACCGAGCAAGGTCATGGCGAACGCAGTGTTGATGAAGCGCGCATCGCGGCGCTGGCGCCGCTTGAGTTCTTCCTGCCCGTACAACTCGTTGATAAAGCTGATGCGGGTCATGGCAAACCGCGCACGCGCTTCGAGTGGCATCTCCCTCAACCGCTGGTAGAACGCCTGAGGGCCGAGGAAAAAGCCACCATGCACCACGGGCCCCTGCTCATCGGCCGGGCGCCGCAGCAGGCCTGCTTCGGCAAGCACCAACAGGCCATTGGCGAACATCTCGCTGCAGCCGTACAGGCCTTGGGCAAACGTCCCCAGCCCCCCTTCGCGCTCGATCAGCGCATGCCACGGGCCCGTATCCAGCTCGTCGAGCAAGGTGCGGTAGCCTGCGTTGTCACCCTGACGCGCCAGCAACGCGGCGGCGACTGCATCGCCCATGGCACCGATGCCGATCTGCAGGGTGCCGCCATCGCGTACCAGCGTGCTGGCGTGCAAGCCGATGCAGTGGTCCTGGGTGCCGACCGGCATGTTCGGGGTGGAGAACAGGCGACGTTGCTCGGCTTCATCGAGCAGCAGGTCGAACGCATCAATGGGCAGTTCCGCATCGCCCGGCATGTAAGGCAGCTCGGCATGCACCTGGCCCAGCATGAGGATGGTTTCGCCGGCCGCGCGGCGCTTGGCGATCATCGGCAGCAGGTCGAGGGTGATGTCGGGGTTGCAGGCCAGGCTCAGGTGAACAGGCCTTTCAGGTGTGGCGGCCACCAGTTGCGCGACCAGGTTCAGGCCCTTGGCGTTGATATCGCGTGCGGCGTGGCTGTAGTTGCTGCTGATGTAGTCCTGCTGGGCAGCCTCGCTGTGCAGCAGGCTACCGGGCTGCATGAAGAACTGCTCGACGCGGATGTTCGCCGGCAGGCTGTCGTTGCGCAGGTCAGCGAGGTAGTCGAGCTCTTGGTAGTCGGCGAAGACGCGCTCGACGAAGGGTTCGAGAAACCGCCGCTGCAGGCCATCGCCCAATGGCGGGCGGCCCAGGGAGAGCGCGGTGTAGATAGTCAGCTGCCGCTCGGGCAGCTCGCGCACGCGGGCGTAGAGGGCGTTAACGAAAGCATTAGGCTTCCCCAGGCCCAAAGGCAGGCCCATGTGAATATGGGCTGGCAGCCGGGACAAGACCTGCTCGACAGCCTGGTCGATGGAGCAGAGGTGCATCAGGGCCTCCTGAGACATCCATGGGTTCAGGGGTTGGACATGGCACTGGCGGGTTGGTTGCCTGTACCGGCCTCTTCGCGGGACAAGCCCGCTCCCACTGGCACCTCACAGCACCTGAAGGCAGTGGTGTTTTTGTGGGAGCGGGCTTGCCCCGCGAAAGGGCCAGTGCAGCCACCACAAAAAACAAAGCCCGCCATCAAAGGCGGGCCTCATGCAATTCAGCTGTGTCTTACAGACCGGACATTTTCTTGATCGCCCCTTTCAGGTCGTCATCCGAGCAGTCCGCGCAGGTGCCCTTGGGCGGCATGGCGTTGATGCCGGTAATGGCCTTGGCCAGGATGCCATCCAGCCCGCCCTGGTGGTCGGCGCGTTCTTTCCACGCGGCGGTATCGCCAATCTTCGGTGCACCGAGCAGGCCGCTGCCATGGCAGGCATTGCAGTGCTTGGCGATGATGTCATCTGGCGTCTTGGCTCCCCCGCCCCCCGCTGCAGCAGCCACTTCCATGCCTTTGCATTCCTGGCCCTGGACGCACACCTGGCCAACCGGCTCGAGGCGTTTGGCAATGTCGTCATTGGTTGCAGCGGTTGCGCTCATTGCCCAGAGGGCGAATACGGCTGCTGGTACGGCCAGCATCTTCTTGATTTGGTTCACGCGAACACCCTCATGGTGGCTAATCACGCTCGCGGCCACGGAACGGCGAGCGTTGAAAAGTATAGCGGGAACCCAGAGGCCGTGAAACGACCCTACACAGGAAAGGGGTATTGCCGAATCAATGCACTGCGCTGGATCAAAAGTTTGATGGCGTCGCTGCACTGATCAGGCGTGCGGGCTGGTTGAACGGATTGCGAAAGCGGTGCGGGCGCGTGCTTTCGAAGTAGTAGCTGTCGCCTTCTTCGAGAATGAAGATCTCGTTGCCGACCACCAGCTCCAGCCGGCCTTCGAGCAGGATGCCGGTTTCTTCGCCGTCGTGGGTGAGCATTTCGGCACCGGTGTCGGCACCTGGCGGGTATACCTCGGTGAGAAACGCGATGGCACGGTTGGGGTGCGACTTGCCGACCAGCTTCATGGTCACCGCACCGTCCGAGATGTCGATCAGCTCGTGGGCCTTGTAGACGATCTGAGTGGGGCTTTCAGGTTCCAGCTCGACCGAAAAGAACTCGACCATGGACATGGGAATGCCGCTCAGCACCTTGCGCAGCGAGCTGATGGAGGGGCTCACGCTGTTCTTCTCGATCATCGAGATGGTGCTGTTGGTCACACCGGCACGCTTGGCGAGTTCGCGCTGGGACAGGCCCTTGAGCTTGCGGATGGCTTGCAGTCGTTCGCCGACGTCCAAAGCTGGAGCCTCCTGAAACGGTGGAAAGGGGGATGGATGTGAACGATATCATGGCAATGCCGTTCAGTATTTACAACACACCACCCCTCAACCTGTCCGCTTCAGCGTGTCATTCGCCGATGTAGTCCCGCGGTACACGCTTCAGGTTGCAGAAAATCTGGTAAGGGATAGTACCCGCATGGGCGGCCACTTCGCTGGCCAGTATCTGCTTGCCCCACAGTTCGACCGGGCTGCCGACAGTGGCTTGCGGCACGTCGGTGAGGTCGACGCTGAGCATGTCCATCGACACCCTGCCGATCAGCTGGGTGCGCTGGCCAGCGACCAGTACCGGGGTGCCATTGGGCGCCTGGCGCGGGTAGCCATCGGCATAGCCCATGGCGACCACGCCTACACGGGTTGGCCGTGGGCTGACAAACTTGGCGCCGTAGCCCACGGGCTCACCGGCAGGCAGCTCGCGCACACTGATCACCCGCGATTGCAGGGTCATTACCGGTTGCAGCCGTGAGGCTTGGGCCTGGGGCACTTCGAACGGCGTGGCGCCGTACAGCATCAGGCCCGGGCGTACCCAGTCGCCAGGCGCTTGCGGCCAGCCCAGCACGCCAGGCGAGTTGCGCAGGCTGCACTCGGCGGCCAGGCCCTGGCGGGCGGCCTCGAACACGGCAATCTGCTGGGCGGTCGCGTCGGCATCCAGCTCGTCGGCGCGGGCGAAGTGGCTCATGAGCACGATGCGCGCAACCTTGCCGCTGGCCAGCAGGCGTTGGTAGGCCTCATGGTAATCCTTGGGGTGCAGGCCGACGCGGTGCATGCCGCTGTCCAGCTTCAGCCAGACGGTGAGCGGCTTGTGCAGCTGGGTTTTCTCGATGGCTTCAAGTTGCCAAAGCGAATGCACCACACACCACAGGTCGTGCTCGGCAATCAGCGCCAGCTCGCTGGCTTCGAAGAAGCCTTCCAGCAACAGCACCGGGGCCTTGATACCGGCGGCGCGCAACTCCAGCGCCTCTTCGATGCAGGCAACGGCAAAGCCGTCGGCTTCGGCCTCCAGGGCCAGGGCGCAGCGTACGGCACCATGGCCATAGGCGTCGGCCTTGATTACGGCGAGGGCTTTGGCACCGGTCAGTTCACGGGCCAGACGGTAGTTGTGGCGCAGGGCCTGGAGGTCGATCAGGGCGCGGGCGGGACGCATGGCGGCTGCCTTATGGTGGTTCACAGGTTGAAAACGGTGTTGGGTTCTTCGCGGCTAAAGCCGCTCCCACAAGGGACCGCACAATGGCCAAGGCCATGCGATCCCTGTGGGAGCGGCTTTAGCCGCGAATGGGCCGGTGCAGGCGATTACTGCTGGTGAATCGGCGCGCCCTGCCCGTGCTTGGTCGCTTCCCGGCTGTTGCCATAACGGGAAATGTCCAGGCCTTCGGCACTGATCTGCGGTTTCTTGCGCGCAATCAGGTCGGCCAGCAGGCGACCAGAACCGCACGCCATGGTCCAGCCCAGGGTACCGTGACCGGTGTTCAGGAACAGGTTGCGGAACGCCGTGGCACCAACAATCGGTGTGCCGTCCGGGGTCGCCGGACGCAGCCCGGTCCAGAAGCTGGCCTGGCTCAGGTCACCGCCGCGAGGATAAAGGTCGTTGACGATCATCTCCAGCGTTTCGCGCCGACGCGGGTTCAGCGACAGGTCAAAACCGGCGATTTCAGCCATGCCGCCAACACGGATACGGTTGTCGAAACGGGTGATCGCGACCTTGTAGGTCTCGTCCAGAATGGTCGAGGTCGGGGCCATGTCGCCGTTGGTGATCGGCACGGTCAGCGAGTAACCCTTCAGCGGGTAAACCGGGGCCTTGATACCCAGCGGCTTGAGCATCTGCGGCGAGTAGCTGCCCAGCGCCAGCACGTAGCGGTCGGCGGTTTCCAGCTTGCCGTCGATCCACACGCCATTGATGCGATCGCCCGCGAAGTCCAGGCGTTGGATGTCCTGGCCAAAACGGAACTCCACACCCAGCTTGATGGCCATGTCGGCGAGCTTGGTGGTGAACATCTGGCAGTCACCGGTCTGGTCGTTAGGCAGGCGCAGGGCACCGGCCAGAATGTCCTTCACGCCAGCCAGGGCCGGTTCGACGCGGGCAATACCGTCGCGGTCCAGCAGTTCGTAAGGCACGCCAGACTGCTCGAGCACGGCAATGTCCTTGGCCGCGGCATCCACTTGGGCCTGGGTGCGGAACAGCTGGGTGGTACCCAGGGAGCGGCTTTCGTAGGCAATGCCGGTTTCGGCGCGCAGTTCGTCAAGGCAGTCGCGGCTGTACTCGGACAGGCGCACCATGCGCTCCTTGTTTACCGCGTAACGGCTGGCGGTGCAGTTGCGCAGCATCTGCGCCATCCACAGGTACTGGTCGACGTCGCCGGTGAGCTTGATGGCCAAGGGGGCGTGGCGCTCGAGCAGCCACTTGATGGCCTTCAGCGGCACGCCTGGGGCGGCCCAGGGCGAGGCATAGCCGGGCGAGATCTGGCCTGCGTTGGCAAAACTGGTTTCCATGGCCACCGCCGGCTGGCGGTCGACCACCGTCACTTCAAAACCTTGCCGGGCCAGGTAATAGGCACTGGCGGTTCCGATTACACCGCTACCAAGTACCAGAACTCGCATCGTTATATCCCTCACACGCGGCACGCCGCAGACTTTTATTGATATGGCATGAATGGGCGCAGTATAGGAATTTGAGACCAGTGCAATTCACTATATAAAAGCCTATTATTGGCGAGAATTCTCGGCAAAATCGCCTTTCACGGAGGGGCATCCCCTATGAGAACCCAGCACCAGAGCAAGCGTGAACTGGACAAGATCGACCGTAACATCCTGCGGATCCTGCAGAATGACGGGCGTATTTCCTTCACCGAACTGGGCGAGAAAGTTGGGCTGTCCACCACCCCTTGCACCGAGCGGGTTCGCCGTCTGGAGCGCGAGGGCATCATCATGGGCTACAACGCCCGCCTGAACCCGCAGCACCTCAAGGGCAGCCTGCTGGTGTTCGTGGAAATCAGCCTGGACTACAAGTCGGGCGACACCTTCGAAGAGTTCCGCCGCGCGGTGTTGAAGCTGCCCCACGTGCTGGAATGCCACCTGGTGTCAGGTGACTTCGACTACCTGGTGAAGGCGCGCATTTCGGAAATGGCGTCGTACCGCAAGCTGCTTGGCGACATTCTGCTGAAGCTGCCGCATGTGCGCGAATCGAAGAGCTACATCGTGATGGAAGAGGTGAAAGAAAGCCTCTGCCTGCCGATCCCGGACTGAGACTAGACCAGCACCTGCCGGGTGGTGGCGATGAACTGGTGCACGAGTTGCTCGGCTGCGGGCTCGATCATCGGCTCAGGGCCACGGCCACGCGGGCAGGCCATGCGTGGTGTGGTGCCAAACAGACGGCAGATCATGGGGCGCTCTTCATACACCGTGCAACCGTTGGGGCCCAGGTGCACGCAGTCCAGGCGCTCGAGAGCGGCTTCCTGCTCGGCCTGGGACTTGCGCGGCAGGCGGGCCATTTCTTCCGTCGACGTGGTGACCGGGCCGCAGCAGTCGTGGCAGCCGGGCTCGCACTCGAACGAGGGGATGAGTTCGCGCAGGAAGTGGATCTTGTGACGGTTGCAGGACATGGGCAAGTACAAAGCTGATTGATAAGTTGGATTATAAGCCCATTCGCGGGCTTGCCCGCGAACGAGGGCGCAGCCCTCGCCTTGTTGCCCACTACCCCACCCCGACTTATCCTCCTCCCCTAGCCCACCAGCCTCAGGACCAAGCCCATGATCCACAGCGCGCAGCACGCCGCCTCCTATTACGCCGCCAGCAGCGCGCCACACCCTGACTACTCCTTCCTGCAAGGCGAGCACAGCGCCGATGTCTGCATCGTCGGCGGCGGCTACTCGGGGCTGAACACCGCCATCGAGCTGGCCGAACGCGGCTTTTCGGTCATCCTGCTGGAAGCGCGCAAACTTGGCTGGGGCGCCAGCGGGCGGAATGGCGGGCAGTTGATCCGCGGCGTCGGCCACGGCCTGGAACAGTTTCTGCCGGTGATTGGCGAGGAAGGCGTGCGCAGCATGAGGCTGATGGGCCTGGAGGCCGTGCAGATCGTGCGCGAGCGGGTAGAGAAACATGCCATCGCCTGCGACCTGACCTGGGGCTACTGCGACCTGGCCAACAAGCCGGCCGAGCTGCTGGGCTTTGCCGAAGACGCCGAAGAACTGCGCAGCCTGGGCTATGCGCATGAGCTGCGGCTGGTCGGCAAGGACGATATCCACAGCGTGGTCGGCGCCGACTGCTATGTGGGCGGCCTGGTCGACATGGGCTCCGGCCACCTGCACCCGCTCAACCTGGCCTTGGGTGAAGCGGCCGTGGCCAGCCGCTTGGGCGTGAAGCTGTTCGAGCAGTCCGAGGTTACCCGCGTCGACTATGGCCCCGAGGTGCAAGTGCATACCGCCCAGGGCCGGGTACGCGCCAAGACCTTGGTGCTGTGCTGCAACGCCTACCTCAACGGCCTCAACCGCGAGCTGGGCGGCAAGGTGCTGCCGGCCGGCAGCTACATCATCGCCACCGAACCGCTAGGCGAAGAACGCGCCCGCGCTTTACTGCCGCAGAACATGGCGGTGTGTGACCAGCGCGTGGCGCTGGATTACTACCGGCTGTCTGCCGACCACCGCCTGCTGTTTGGCGGTGCCTGCCACTATTCAGGCCGCGACCCGAAAGATATCGCCGCCTACATGCGGCCGAAGATGCTCAAGGTGTTCCCGCAGCTGGCCGACGTGCGCATCGACTATCAGTGGGGCGGCATGATCGGCATCGGCGCCAACCGCCTGCCGCAGGTTGGCCGCCTGGCCAGCCAGCCGAACGTGTATTACGCCCAGGCCTATTCAGGCCATGGGCTCAACGCCACCCACCTGGCCGCGCGCCTGCTGGGCGAGGCAATCAGTGGCCAGGCAAGCGGGCGTTTCGACCTGTTCGCCAACGTGCCGCATATCACCTTCCCCGGCGGCAAGCACCTGCGCTCGCCACTGCTGGCGCTGGGCATGCTGTGGCACAGGCTTAAAGAGTTGATCTGAAAACTGACGCGGTCGGTGTAGGAGCGGCCGCGCAGCGTCTCGTTGTTAGTCTTTCCAGAAGGGTTTACGTCCCTCTGTACGGGCCTGCTCCCAGCTCAGCCCGACATCGCGCAACTCGTCATCCGTCAGCTGCAACAGCGCCCTGCGGGTATGCCAGCGATGCAGCATCAGCCCCCAACGCCCAAGCCCTTGCGGCGCGTTGAATACCTTGGCCTGCTGCCCGGCTTCCAGTTCACTGGCCATCAGTTGCAAGCGCACATCGCTCATGCCGCCCATCACCGCACCCTCTCGTTCAGTTGATACCGTGGAGAAAGGATGCGCGTCGGCACCATCGACAATACAGAGCCAATACAGCCTTATTATTCCCATACAGAATTGGCCGTTGGCCGACTGAATGCTGTATTTTCAGCCCAACTGTACCGGTCGCTATGCCAATGCAGCGCAGGAGTATGCCGTGACCCTCTACCTGAACCTGGCCGAACTGCTCGGCGCCCGTATCGAGCAAGGCCTGTATCGCCCTGGCCAGCGCCTGCCCTCTGTGCGCGCCCTGAGCGTGGAACACGGGGTCAGCCTGAGCACCGTGCAACAGGCCTATCGCATGCTGGAAGACAGCGGCATGGTCTCGCCCCGGCCCAAATCCGGCTACTTCGTCAGCGACCACCGCCAGCTGCCAGCGCTGCCCGCCGTCAGCCGCCCGGCCCAGCGCCCGGTGGATATTTCGCAATGGGAGCAGGTGCTGGAGCTCATCCGCAGCACGCCGCGCCAGGATGTGGTCCAGCTCGGCCGTGGCATGCCCGACATCAACACCCCTACCCTGAAGCCCCTGCTGCGCAGCCTGGCTCAGTTAAGTCGGCGGCAGGACATGCCCGGCCTGTATTACGACAACATCCACGGTAACCTGGCCCTGCGTGAGCAGGTTGCGCGGTTGATGCTGGACTCCGGCTGCCGCCTGAGCCCGGCCGACCTGGTCGTGACCACCGGCTGCCACGAGGCGCTGTCGTGCAGCATTCGCGCGGTCTGCGAGCCAGGCGACATCGTCGCAGTCGACTCGCCCAGCTTCCACGGCGCCATGCAAACCCTCAAGGGCCTAGGCATGAAGGCGCTGGAAATTCCCACCGACCCGCTGACCGGCATCAGCCTGGAGGCGCTCGAACTGGCCCTGGAGCAGTGGCCGATCAAGCTCATCCAGATCACCCCCAACTGCAACAACCCGCTCGGCTACATCATGCCCGAGGCCCGAAAGAAGGCCCTCCTTAGCTTGGCGCAGCGCTACGACGTGGCGATTCTGGAGGACGATGTGTACGGCGACCTGGCCTACACCTACCCGCGTCCGCGGACTATCAAGTCGTTCGACGACGATGGACGCGTGCTGTTCTGCAGCTCATTTTCCAAGACCCTCGCCCCCGGCCTGCGGGTGGGCTGGGTGGCGCCCGGGCGCTACCTGGAGCGGGTGCTGCACATGAAGTACATCAGCACCGGCAGCAGCGCCAGCCAGCCGCAGCTGGCCATCGCCGACTTCATCGCCGGCGGCCACTACCAGCCCCACGTGCGGCGCATGCGTAGCCAGTACCAGCGTGGCCGCGACCTGATGAGCGAATGGGTAACCCGCTACTTTCCAACAGGCACCCGGGTCAGCCGCCCCCAAGGTGGCTTCATGCTGTGGGTAGAATTACCCGAACATTTCGATACGCTGCGCTTGAACCGGGCTTTACTGGAGCAAGGTGTGCAAGTTGCCGTGGGCAGCATCTTCTCGGCCTCGGGCAAGTTTCGCCACTGCCTGCGTATGAACTTCGCCGCGCGGCCGACGCCTCAGATCGAGGCCGCTGTGCGTAAGGTAGGTGAAACCGCCCTTCGTCTACTGGATGAAGAAAGCGCCGACGCGTAACTTTGCGCCGCCCGCCACGGTCCAACCCCAAAGCCCTTGCTGCACAGGACGGTCCACCCTTGAGACTCCAGCACGCCTTGCCCCTGCTGCTGGTGCTGCTGCTCGGCCTTGCCGGCTGCACCAGCGTCAGCGCGCCCCGCGAAACCAGCCAGGCGCTGCCCGCCCATGACTCCGCCTTTGGCCGCTCGGTGCTGCGCCAGGCCGCGCCTTACGGCGGCCGCTCGGGCTTTCGCCTGCTGCCCAACAGCAATGAAGCGTTCCGCGCCCGTGCCGAACTGATCCGTAACGCCCAGGCGAGCATCGACCTGCAGTACTACATCGTCCACGACGGCCTCAGCACCCGCGCCCTGGTGCATGAATTGCTGCGTGCAGCCGACCGTGGCGTGCGTGTGCGCATCCTGCTGGACGACACCACCAGCGACGGCCTGGACACCATCATGGGCACCCTCGATGCCCATCCCAACATCCAGATCCGCGTGTTCAACCCGCTGCACCTGGGCCGCAGCACTGGCGTGACCCGCGCCATGGGCCGGCTGTTCAACCTGTCGCGCCAGCACCGGCGCATGCACAACAAGCTGTTCCTGGTGGACAACAGCATGGCGATTGTCGGCGGGCGTAACCTGGGCGACGAGTATTTCGATGCCGAGCCCAACCTCAACTTCACCGACATCGACCTGCTAGGTATTGGCCCGGTGGCCGAGCAGCTGGGGCACAGTTTCGACCAGTACTGGAACAGCGCCCTCAGCCGGCCGATCGCCGACTTCCTCTGGCGCGACCCGAATGCCAACGACCTGCGTGCCAGCCGCCATCGCCTGGAAGTGTCGCTGGCCGAAGCCAGGACCCAACGCAAAGCCCTGTACGACCGCCTGATGGCCTACCAGTCGCAGCCTCGCCTGGACGTGTGGCGCAACGAGCTGATCTGGGCCCACGCCCAAGTGCTGTGGGATGCACCCAACAAGGTGCTGGCCGACAACGAACCGGACCCACAGCTGCTGTTGAGCCAGCAACTGGCACCGGACCTGGCCAACGTGCACCGCGAACTGATCCTGGCATCGGCCTACTTTGTGCCGGGCGAACCGGGCCTGCTGTACCTGACCGGCCGCGCCGACGCTGGCGTTTCGGTGAAGCTGCTGACCAACTCGCTGGAAGCCACCGACGTGCCGGCCGTGCATGGCGGCTACGCGCCCTATCGCCGGGCCTTGCTGGAGCACGGGGTGCAGCTTTTTGAGCTTCGCCGGCAGCCAGGCGACCCAAGCGCGGGGCGGTTGAGTTTTCGTGGCAGTTCGGATTCGAGCCTGCACACCAAGGCGATCGTATTCGACCGGCGCAAGACCTTCATCGGCTCGTTCAACTTCGACCCGCGTTCAGTGCTGTGGAACACCGAGGTTGGAGTGCTGGTGGACAGCCCGGAGCTGGCGGAGTACACCCGCGAGCTGGCCCAACAGGGTATGGCGCCTGCGTTGAGTTACCAGGTGAAGCTGGTGGGGGGCAAGCTGGTGTGGGCGACCGAGGACAATGGCAAGCGGCACGTGCTGACGTCTGAACCGGGTGGGATGTGGCGGCGGTTCAACGCGTGGATCAGCAAGGCGGTTGGCTTGGAGAAGATGTTGTAGCCGCTATCGTTGGGGCTGCTTCGCAGCCCATCGCGACACAAGGCCGCTCCCACAACGGTACGGTGTACACCGATCAATGTGGGAGCGGCCTTGCGTCGCGAAAGGGCCGCAAAGCGGCCCCAAAATCCATCAGGCAGAAACCGGTTCAAACGCCCCACGCCGCTGGGTCAACACCACCAGCCCCGCAGCCCCCGCCGCCATCAGCCACAGCAGCGCGTGCCCGCTGACCCACTGGCTCCCCGCCCCCGCCAACAGTGGCCCGAGCAGGCAACCAATACCCCACAGCTGCGCAACATGGGCGTTGGCCCGCACCAGCGCGTCATCCCGGTAGCGCTCGCCAATCAGTACCAGCGACAAGGTGAACAAGCCCCCTGCGCTGGCCCCGAACAATACCCACAACGGCCAGATCACCGGGGTATGCAGCATGAGTGGAATCGCCAGGCTGGACACCAGCAGGGTCACCGCGCAGCCGGTGAACAGGGTGCGGCGCGACATATGGTCGGCCAACGCCCCGATGGGCAGTTGCAACACCGCATCACCCACCACCACGGTACTGACCATGAACAGGGCAATCTCGGTGGTAAAGCCCTGCTGCAGGCAATACACCGGCAGCAAAGTCAGGATCATCGCCTCGAACGAAGCGAACAGGGCAATGGCCCAGGCGATCACCGGCAAACGACGGCAAAAACGAAACAGGTCGCCGAAGGTCACGTTGCACGCTTCCGTGCTCGGTGCACCGCCTCGCCCCAGCAGGATCAGCGGCGCGACCAGCAGCAGGCCCGTCGCAGCCCAGAAACCGAAATCGTCATCAGAGCCGAGAAAGCCCAGTACCAGTGGCCCGGCCAGTTGGCTCAACGCGTAGCTGCTACCGTACAGCGCCACCAGGCGACCACGCCATTGCTCGACCACCAGCTGGTTGATCCAGCTTTCGCCCAGGATGAACACCACGGTCAGGGACATGCCGATCATCAGCCGCAGCAGCAGCCACAGCGGGTAGCTAGGCAACAGGGCCAGCAGGCCCATCGATAGCGCCCCACCCCACAGGCACAGGCGCATCGCAGAAGGTACGCCAACCCAGCCGGCCAGGCGGCTGGCCAGGCTGGCACCGGCCAGCACACCCAGCGCCGGCATCGCCGCCATCACGCCGATGGCAAAGCTGCCGTAGCCCCAAGCCTCCAGGCGCAGGGACACCAGCGGCATGCTCACGCCGAGCGCCAGCCCGACACTCAGCACCGATGCCAGTACGGCGAAGTAGGTACCCCAACGCATTGCAGCCTCCCAGGCAGAATTCGTGAACAGCAAAAACGACGAAGCCGGGTCAGCGTGAGCCGACCCGGCTATTGTTAGGGCTGCTGTGCAGCCCATCGCCGGCAAGCCGGGCTCCCACAGGTATAACGGAGGCCTTGAGGGCTGCGAAGAACCTGTGGGAGCTGGCTTGCCGGCGATTGGGCCGCAACGCGGCCCCCTGGAGTTACAGCTTGATCCAGGTCGCCTTCAGCTCGGTGTATTTCTCCAGCGCATGCAGCGACTTGTCACGGCCGTTGCCCGACTGCTTGAAGCCACCGAACGGTGCGGTCATGTCGCCACCGTCGTACTGGTTGACCCAGACGCTGCCAGCGCGCACGGCACGGGCGGTCTTGTGGGCCTTGGAAATGTCCGACGTCCAGATGCCAGCCGCCAGGCCATAGGGCGTGTCGTTGGCAATGGCGATGGCTTCTTCGGCAGTGTCGAAGGCAATCACCGACAGCACTGGGCCGAAGATCTCTTCCTGGGCGATGCGCATGGCGTTGGTCACGCCGTCGAAGATGGTCGGCTCGACATACGTGCCGCCAGTCTCTTCCAGGGTGCGCTTGCCGCCGGCCAGCAGCTTGGCGCCGTCCTTGTGGCCAGCCTCGATGTACGACAGCACGGTGTTCATCTGCTGGGTGTCGACCAGGGCACCGACCGTGGTCTGTGGGTCCAGCGGGTTGCCTGGCTTCCAGCCTTTCAGGGCTTCGACCACCATTGGCAGGAACTTGTCCTTGATCGAACGCTCGACCAGCAGGCGCGAGCCTGCGGTGCACACTTCGCCTTGGTTGAAGGCGATGGCGCTGGCAGCGGCCTCGGCGGCAGCTTGCAGGTCCGGCGCGTCGGCAAAGACGATGTTCGGGCTCTTGCCGCCGGCTTCCAGCCAGATGCGTTTCATGTTCGATTCGCCCGCGTACACCATCAGCTGCTTGGCGATCTTGGTCGAGCCGGTGAACACCAGGGTATCAACGTCCATGTGCAGGGCCAGGGCCTTGCCTACGGTGTGGCCGTAGCCTGGCAGCACGTTCAGCACGCCAGCCGGGATACCGGCTTCAATGGCCAGCTGAGCGATGCGGATGGCGGTCAGCGGGGATTTTTCGGACGGCTTGAGCACCACCGAGTTACCGGTGGCCAACGCCGGGCCGAGTTTCCAGCAGGCCATCAGCAGCGGGAAGTTCCACGGTACGATTGCACCCACCACACCCACGGGTTCGCGGGTCACCAGGCCGAGCTGGTCGTGCGGGGTCGGGGCAACTTCGTCGTAGACCTTGTCGATGGCTTCGGCAGTCCAGTGAATGGCCTGGGCCGCACCCGGGATGTCGATGCTGGAGGAGTCGCCGATCGGCTTGCCCATGTCCAGGGTTTCCAGCAGCGCCAGCTCTTCAACGTTCTTGCGAAGCAGGTCGGCAAAGCGGATCAGCTTGGCCTTGCGCTTGGCCGGGGCCAGTTGCGACCACACGCCGGCGTTGAAGGTGGCGCGGGCGTTTTCCACAGCGCGGTTGGCATCGGCCAGGTCGCAGCTGGCAACCTTGGCCAGGAAGCGTCCGTCGACCGGGCTCAGGCACTCGAAGGTTTCACCGGATGCGGCATCGGTGTATTCGCCGTTGATGAAGGCGCGGCCTTCAATCTTCAGTTGCTGGGCACGCTGTTCCCAGTCCGCACGGGTCAGGGTAGTCATACGAAACTCCTCCTCTTGTTTAGGTGCAACGCCGCACTGAGGACTCACAGGCGTTGTCAGAATTCTGGCCGGGCGACGAGCGCACACTGGCAAGCGATACCCTAAACCAGCCGGTGTAAACTATCAATATATTTGACACGAAAGGCTCAAACGCCTACTGATGTTCATTTTATTAAACAAAAACAGGAGCCGCACCATGAGAATCGACAGCATCATCGACTTCGCGCAGATCATCACCGAGGCCGAACGCTACCGCCCGGCGGCGGAAAAAATCCTCAAGGGCGAGCCAGACCAAGCGGTCTATAACCACTACTCCAGCCCTTGCGGGCAGTTTGCCGCAGGCGTTTGGGAAGGTGAGGTGGGGCAGTGGACGGTGAACTACACCGAGCACGAGTACTGCGAGATCGTCCAGGGCGTTTCGGTGCTGCGCGACCAGGACGGCGGGGCCAAGACCCTGCGGGCCGGTGATCGGTTTGTCATCCCTGCCGGGTTCAAGGGCACTTGGGAAGTGCTCGAGCCTTGCCGCAAGATCTATGTGATGTTCGAGCAGAAGTAAGGCACCGGACAGGCATAAAAAAACCCGCGTCCTCTCGGATGCGGGTTTTTTTCAGGTCGCCGATCAATTACTTGATCTTGGCTTCCTTGTACACCACGTGCTTGCGAACAACCGGATCATATTTCTTGATCTCGATTTTGTCCGGGGTGGTGCGCTTGTTCTTGTCGGTGGTGTAGAAGTGGCCGGTACCGGCACTCGAAACCAGACGGATCAATTCACGCATGATGCTCTCCCTTAAACCTTGGCGCCAGCTTTACGGATGTCAACCAGAACGGCGTCGATGCCGCGCTTGTCGATGATACGCATGCCCTTGGCGGAAACGCGCAGACGCACGAAACGCTTCTCGGATTCAACCCAGAAACGGTGGTGCTGCAGGTTCGGCAGGAAACGACGACGGGTTTTGTTGTTTGCGTGGGAAATGTTGTTCCCGGTTACTGGACCCTTACCAGTAACTTGACAGACTCTCGACATGACTCAGCCCTCTAAAACCACATGCCCAACCCGGCATGGGTTGGCCGCTTAATCTCTCAGTCTTTGGCGCCTGGGCGCCGTGATTCTGGAGGTCTTATCGACCGGATCCGCTTATGCGACAGGCCGAGCCCCTAGAAAAGAGCGCTGCTTTATACCAGAAAGACTTGGCTGCAACAACAGTAGATACACATTGCCGCACGCCAGAACGCGCCGGGCCAGCATAGCGGCAGGCCCCGTCGGCCGTCGACCACTCGTCGCCACATTTGTAAAAAAGGGTGTGGTCATTTACCGACGGGCGCACTAGGGTAGGCTTTTTCCAGACTGCACTGGCAGATGGGCCACTGACAGCCAAGGAGCCACCATGCGTGCTGCCGCCCTTTCCTTATTGTTCAACTCCCTGTTCGCCGCCGGCGCGCTGTTCGCTGCCGGTGCAGCCCAGGCCGCGCCGCTGAGCGTTTGCAGCGAAGCCAGCCCTGAGGGCTTCGACGTGGTGCAGTACAACTCACTGACCACCACCAACGCCACGGCCGACGTGCTGATGAACCGCCTGGTGGAGTTCGACGCCGCGCAAGGCAAGGTGGTGCCGAGCCTGGCAACCAGCTGGACGGTGTCAGCCGACGGCCTGGTGTATGACTTTACCCTGCGCGATGACGTGAAATTCCACACCACCGCCTATTTCAAGCCAAGCCGCGCGCTGAACGCCGACGATGTGCTGTTCAGCTTCCAGCGCATGCTCTACCCCGCCCATGCCTGGCACAAGACTGCACCGGGTGGCTACCCACATGCCCAGTCGCTGCAGCTGGGCAGCCTGATCAAGGCTATCGAGGCGCCAGCGCCGAACACCGTGCGTTTTACCCTCAGCCACCCGGACGCCACGTTCCTGGCCACGCTGAGCATGGGCTTCGCCTCGATCTACTCTGCCGAATATGCAGACAAGCTGCTGAAGGCGGGCACGCCCGAGAAGCTCAACAACCAGCCGATCGGCACCGGGCCGTTCGTGTTCCAGCGTTTCCAGAAGGACGCCGTGGTACGTTACCGCGCCAACCCTGACTACTTCGCCGGCAAGCCCGCGGTCGACCCGCTGATCTTCGCCATTACCACCGATGCCAACGTGCGCCTGCAAAAGCTCAAGCGTGGCGAGTGCCAGGTGGCCTTGTCACCCAAGCCCCTGGACATTGCCGAGGCCGGCAAGGACGGCAGCCTCAAGGTGGCCACTACCCCGGCGTTCATGACAGCCTTCGTCGCCATCAACAGCCAGCACCCACCGCTGGACAAGCCGGAAGTACGCCAGGCCATCAACCTGGCCTTCGACAAACAGGCCTACCTCAAGGCCGTGTTCGAAGGCTCCGCAGTGGCCGCCAATGGCCCCTACCCGCCCAACACCTGGAGCTATGCCAAGGACCTGCCTGGCTACCCGCTGGACGTGAAGAAAGCCAAGGCCCTGCTGACCAAGGTCGGCCTGAGCGATGGTTTCAGCACCACCATCTGGACCCGCCCGTCGGGCAGCCTGCTCAACCCAAACCCCAGCCTTGGCGCGCAGATGCTGCAGGCCGACCTGGCCAAGATCGGGGTCAAGGCAGAGATCCGCGTGATCGAATGGGGCGAGCTGATCCGCCGCGCCAAAGCCGGTGAGCATGACCTGCTGTTCATGGGCTGGGCGGGTGACAACGGCGACCCGGACAACTTCCTCAGCCCGCAGTTTTCCTGTGCTGCGGTCGAGTCGGGGACCAACTTTGCCCGCTTCTGCGACAACCGCCTGGACCAGCTGATCAGCGCCGGGCGCACCACCAACGACCAGAGCGTGCGTAGCCGGTTGTATCAGCAGGCGCAGACCTTGATTCAGCAGCAGGCGCTGTGGGTACCACTGGCGCACCCGACGGCGGCGACGCTGTTGCGCCAAGGGGTTGAGGGGTACCAGGTGAGCCCGTTCGGGCGGCTGGATTTCAGCAAGGTGTCGGTTACCAAGTAAGCCTGCACCGACCTCTTCGCGGGACAAGCCCGCTCCCACAAGGTCTGCGCTGCCCTCCAATATGGCGGCGAATCTGTGGGAGCGGGCTTGTCCCGCGAAGAGGCCGGCACATGCACACCTCTAAGCGACAATCCACCCCTGCTCAACCATCGATAAGGGCTCCCCGTCACCGATGATGATGTGATCCAGCACCCGCACATCGATCAGCCCCAGCCCCCGCTTCAACGACAGGGTCAAATGCACGTCATCCTGGCTCGGCTCACTGTTCCCCGAAGGATGGTTGTGACACAGGATCAAAGCCGCCGCGTTATGCAGCAACGCCCGCCGCACCACCTCCCGCGGGTAGACACTCGCCCGATCTATCGTGCCCCTGAACAGGATTTCAAACGCCAGCGGCCTGTGCTTGGTATCCAGAAACAGGCACCCGAACACCTCACTGGCCTCATGTCGCAGCATCGCTTTCAAATAGCGCCGCACCGTTTCCGGGCTGTCCATGGCAGATTCCCGCTCAATCGATGTCGCCAGGTGTCTGCGCCCTATTTCCAGCAGCGCCTGCAACTGGCTGTACCTCACCGGGCCCAGCCCAAGCTCGCCGACGAAGGCCTCGCGGTCGGCCTCCAACAACCGGCGCAAGCTCCCGAACTTCACCAGCAGGCCTCGCGACAGCTCCACCACATTACGCCCGCGCACACCTGAACCGAGAAATACAGCCAGCAACTCCGTATCGGTCAGGCTGCCAGCGCCACGCTGCAGCAACTTCTCCCGCGGCCTTTCTTCAGCTGGCCATTCCCTGATATTCATACCCGCCCCCTGCCCTTGCTGCGGCCCATTTCGACCCTGTGTTAATCTATTTCGCCTCGTACATGCGACGTACTGCCGCAGGCAATCTCAAACGTCGCCGCCCGCTCTCACTGGAAAAAGGCAAGCCTATGCAGCGGCTGTATCGCAAGCGCATCGTTCTCGGCGTGGGTGGCGGCATTGCCGCCTACAAAAGCGCCGAGCTGATTCGCCGTCTCCTGGAGCACGGCGCGCAGGTGCGCGTCGTCATGACCCGTGGTGGTGCCGAGTTCATCACCCCGCTGACCCTGCAGGCGCTGTCGGGCCACCCGGTGCACATGGACCTGCTCGACCCTGCCGCCGAAGCGGCAATGGGCCATATCGAACTGGCCAAGTGGGCCGACCTGGTACTGATCGCCCCGGCCACGGCCGACCTCATGGCGCGCATGGCCCAAGGCATGGCCGACGACCTGCTGACCACCTTGGTGCTGGCCACCGACGCCACCGTCGCCGTCGCCCCGGCCATGAACCAGGCGATGTGGCGCGACCCGGCTACCCAGGCCAACCTCGAACTGCTCAAGAGCCGTGGCATCCAGGTGTTCGGCCCGGCGTCCGGCAGCCAGGCCTGTGGCGACGTGGGCCTGGGCCGCATGCTCGAAGCCACCGACCTGGCCTGGTGCGCCGCAGAAAGCTTCAAGCGCCAGGCACTGACCGGCAAGCACGTGCTGATCACCGCCGGCCCGACCCAGGAAAACATCGACCCGGTGCGCTACATCACCAATCATAGCTCCGGCAAGATGGGCTTCGCCCTGGCCGAAGCAGCCGCCGAAGCCGGGGCTCGGGTCACCCTCGTCACGGGCCCTGTGCACCTGCCAACGCCCGACCGGGTCAGCCGCATCGACGTGGTCAGCGCGCGGGACATGCTCGCGGCCTGTGAAGCGGCCATGCCGTGTGACCTGTTCATCGCCTCGGCCGCGGTCGCGGACTACCGCCCGGAAGTCGTTGCCACGCAAAAGCTGAAGAAAGATCCTACGACCGGCGACGGCATGCTGCTGCAGATGGTGCGCAATCCCGATATCCTTGCCACCATTGCTGGCCGCAGCGACCGCCCGTTCAGCGTCGGCTTCGCCGCCGAAACCGAACACCTGCTCGATTACGCCACGCGCAAGCTCAAGGACAAGAACCTCGACCTGATCGTCGCCAATGATGTGGCCAACCCCAGCATCGGCTTCAACAGCGAAGAAAACGCCTTGACCGTGATCGACCGCCAGCAGCACCAGACCCTCTTCGCGCAGACCAGCAAAGGCAAGATCGCCCGGCAACTGGTCGCCTTCATCGCCGATCGGCTCAACCAGGTTCAATAAGTTACATGCACGCTCTTCAAGCCAAGATTCTCGACCCACGCCTGGGCAGCGAATTCCCGCTGCCGACCTACGCCACCCCCGGCTCCGCCGGCCTGGACCTGCGCGCCCTGCTCAAGGAGGACACCGTCCTCGAGCCAGGCCAGACCCTGCTGATTCCTACCGGCCTGTCGATCTACATTGGCGACCCGGGGCTGGCCGCGGTGATCCTGCCGCGCTCGGGCCTGGGCCATAAGCACGGCATCGTGCTGGGCAACCTGGTCGGCCTGATCGACTCGGACTACCAGGGCGAGCTGATGGTGTCGTGCTGGAACCGTGGCAACACGCCGTTCACCATCGCCGTTGGCGAACGTATCGCCCAGCTGGTGTTGGTGCCGGTGGTGCAGGCCCATTTCGACATCGTCGAAGCGTTCGATGAAAGCCAGCGTGGCGCTGGTGGCTTTGGTCACTCCGGCAGCCACTGAGCCGGCAGATGACCGTTCAGGCCAAGGATGGCGAACTCTCTGGCGAAAGCACCGTCCAAGCGTCAGTTTGCGCCTGCCCAGACCTTTGATTATTGGAGCTACCAGAGATGAACGACATGGCCCACCTGGTCCCCGCCGCGCTACCAGACAGCATTTTCCGCGCCTATGACATTCGTGGCGTGGTCGGCAAAACCCTTCACGCCGAAACCGCCTACTGGATCGGCCGCGCCATCGGCGCGCAAAGCCTGGCCCAGGGCGAACCGCAGGTTTCGGTAGGCCGCGATGGCCGCCTGTCGGGCCCGATGCTGGTCGAACAGCTGATCAAAGGCCTGGTCGATGCCGGGTGCCAGGTCAGCGACATCGGCCTGGTGCCCACCCCGGCGCTGTACTACGCGGCCAATGTGCTGGCCGGCAAGTCGGGCGTGATGCTGACCGGCAGCCACAACCCGTCGGACTACAACGGTTTCAAGATCGTCATTGCCGGCGACACCCTGGCCAACGAACAGATCCAGGCCCTGCTGACCCGCCTTAAAACCAACGACCTGACCCTGGCCGAAGGCCGCGTGGAAAAGGTTGAGATCCTGGACCGCTATTTCCAGCAAATCGTCAGCGACGTGAAGCTGGCCAGGAAGCTCAAAGTGGTGGTGGACTGTGGCAACGGCGCCGCCGGCGTGGTCGCACCGCAGCTGATCGAAGCCCTGGGCTGCGAAGTGATCCCGTTGTTCTGCGAGGTCGACGGCAACTTCCCCAACCACCACCCGGACCCGGGCAAGCCGGAAAACCTCGAAGACCTGATCGCCAAGGTCAAGGAAACCGGCGCCGACATCGGCCTGGCCTTCGACGGTGACGGCGACCGCGTCGGCGTGGTGACCAACACCGGCAGCATCGTCTACCCGGACCGCCTGCTGATGCTGTTTGCCCAGGACGTGCTGGCGCGCAACCCCGGCGCCGAAATCATCTTCGACGTCAAATGCACCCGTCGCCTGACCCCGCTGATCGAACAGCATGGCGGCCGCGCACTGATGTGGAAGACCGGCCATTCGTTGATCAAGAAGAAGATGAAACAGACCGGCTCGCTGCTGGCCGGCGAAATGAGCGGTCACATCTTCATCAAGGAACGCTGGTACGGTTTTGACGACGGCATCTACAGCGCTGCGCGCCTGCTGGAGATCCTCAGCAAGGCCGGACAGAGCGCCGAAAACCTGTTTGCCGCCTTCCCTAACGATATTTCCACGCCGGAAATCAATATTGATGTGACCGACGAGGGTAAATTCAGCATCATTGATGCACTGCAACGCGACGCCGATTGGGGCGAAGCCAGCCTGACCACCATCGATGGTGTGCGGGTTGACTATACCCACGGCTGGGGCCTGGTCCGCGCCTCCAACACCACCCCGGTGCTGGTGCTGCGCTTCGAGGCCGACAGCGACGCCGAATTGCAACGTATCAAGGATGTATTCCGTACCCAGTTGCTGCGGGTTGAGCCTGAGCTGCAACTGCCGTTCTGACCGACTATCTGTTCCTTACAGGAGCCCTGCATGACCCTCGATCGCGATGCCGCTTCCCATGTAGCCGAGGTTTTGTCCGAAGCACTGCCTTACATCCGCCGCTTTGTCGGCAAGACCCTGGTGATCAAGTACGGCGGCAACGCGATGGAAAGCGAGGAGCTGAAAACAGGCTTCGCCCGTGACATCGTGCTGATGAAGGCTGTGGGCATCAACCCGGTGGTGGTCCACGGTGGTGGCCCGCAGATCGGCGACCTGCTCAAGCGCCTGTCGATCGAAAGCCACTTCATCGACGGCATGCGCGTCACCGACTCGGCGACCATGGACGTGGTGGAGATGGTGCTGGGTGGCCAGGTCAACAAGGACATCGTCAACCTGATCAACCGCCACGGCGGCAGCGCCATCGGCCTGACCGGCAAGGACGCGGAACTGATCCGCGCCCGCAAGCTGACCGTCAGCCGCCAGACGCCCGAGATGACCACCCCGGAAATCATCGACATCGGCCACGTGGGCGAAGTGGTAAGCGTGAACACCGACCTGCTGAACATGCTGGTGAAGGGTGACTTCATCCCGGTGATCGCGCCGATCGGCGTGGGCGCCAACGGTGAGTCGTACAACATCAACGCCGACCTGGTGGCTGGCAAGGTAGCCGAGGCGCTGAAGGCCGAGAAGCTGATGCTGCTGACCAACATCGCCGGCCTGATGGACAAACAGGGCCAGGTACTGACCGGCCTGACCACCGAGCAGGTCAACGAACTGATCGCCGACGGCACCATCTACGGCGGCATGCTGCCGAAGATCAAGTGCGCGCTGGATGCGGTGCAGGGTGGCGTGAACAGCTCGCACATCATCGACGGCCGCGTACCGAACGCGGTGCTGCTGGAAATCTTCACCGACAGCGGCGTGGGTACCCTCATTACCAACCGCAAGCCGCGCTGAGTGATTGGCTAGCCTGCACCGGCCTCTTCGCGGGTAAACCCGCTCCCACAGGGGATAGCACCGCCTTTGAGGGCTGTGGAGATCCTGTGGGAGCGGGTTCACCCGCGAAAGGGCCGGAACAGGTGACACAAAAAAGGCGACCTTCATGTGAAGGTCGCCTTTTTCATTTCCAGGCCAGGATCAGATCCCGTACTGCGCCCGGTAAGCCTCGACAGCCGGCAGGTGCTGCTTGAGCTGCGGGTCATCGGCCAAGAACTCCAGCACCTGGGTCAGCGAAACGATGCTGACCACCGGGATACCGAAGTCGCGTTCCACTTCCTGGATCGCCGACAGTTCGCCATTGCCACGCTCTTCGCGGTTCAGCGCGATCAGCACGCCAGCGGCCTTGGCCTGCTGGGCGTTGATGATCTGCATGACCTCGCGGATGGCGGTACCGGCGGTGATCACGTCGTCGATGATCAGTACATCACCGGCCAGCGGCGCACCAACCAGGCTGCCGCCTTCGCCGTGGTCCTTGGCTTCCTTGCGGTTGAAGCACCATGGCACATCGAGCTGATGCTGATCAGCGAGGGCCACGGCGGTGGTCGCCGCCAAAGGGATACCCTTGTAGGCCGGGCCGAACAGCACATCGAACGGGATCTTGCTGTCGACGATGGCTGCGGCATAGCACCGCCCCAGCTCGGCCAATGCAGAACCGGTGTTGAACAGGCCGGCATTGAAGAAATACGGGCTGGTACGCCCCGATTTCAGGGTGAATTCACCGAAACGCAGTACCCCGCGATCGATGGCAAAACGGATAAAGTCGCGCTGATACGGCTGCATGAATAGTCCCGGACACCACGGATTTAGCTAAATGGGTTGAGCTCGGGTATCATACACGCACGAGATTTTTGGGGCCATTTATGCGGATCATCAGTGTGAACGTTAATGGCATTCAGGCTGCGGCCGAGCGTGGTTTGCTCAGCTGGCTACAAGCCCAGAATGCCGACGTCATCTGCCTTCAGGATACCCGCGCCTCGGCCTTTGAACTCGATGACCCAGCTTTCCAGCTCGATGGCTATTTCCTTTATGCCTGCGACGCGGAGGTGCCTGCCCAAGGTGGTGTGGCCCTTTACTCGCGCATGCAGCCCAAGGCAGTCATCACCGGCCTGGGCTTCGAGACAGCCGACCGCTACGGGCGTTACCTGCAAGCAGATTTCGACAAAGTCAGTATTGCCAGCCTGCTGCTGCCTTCGGGCATGAACGGCGACGAAGACTTGAACCAGAAGTTCAAGTTGATGGACGACTTCGCCAAGTACCTGGACAAACAGCGTCGCAAGCGTCGCGAATACATCTATTGCGGCTCGTTCTACGTGGCGCAGCAGAAGCTCGACATCAAAAACTGGCGTGACAGCCAGCAGTCGCCGGGCTTCCTGGCGCCGGAACGCGCCTGGATGGATGCGATCACCGGCGAGATGGGTTACGTCGATGCCCTGCGTGAAGTCAGCCGTGAAGGTGACCAGTACAGCTGGTGGCCAGACAACGAGCAGGCCGAGATGCTCAACCTGGGCTATCGGTTCGACTACCAGATCCTCACCCCGGGCCTGCGCCGCTTCGTGCGCAACGCCCGCCTGCCGCGTCAGCCGCGCTTCTCCCAGCATGCGCCGCTTATCGTGGATTATGACTGGACGTTGACCATCTGAGTGCCAGGGCTGCTGCGCAGCCCATTCGCGGGACAAGCCCGCTCCCACAGGATTCATGCATGGCTGGAAAGCTGCACAAAGCTTGTGGGAGCGGGCTACGGCTGCTGCGCAGCCCATTCGCGGGACAAGCCCGCTCCCACAGGATTCATGCATGGCTGGAAAGCTGTACAAAGCTTGTGGGAGCATGCCAGGGCTGCTGCGCAGCCCATTCGCGGGGCAAGCCCGCTCCCACAGGATTCATGCATGGCTGGAAAGCTGTAAAAATCTTGTGGGAGCATGCCAGGGCTGCTGCGCAGCCCATTTGCGGGGCAAGCCCGCTCCCACAGGATTCATGCATGGCTGGAAAGCTGCACAAATCTTGTGGGAGCGGGCTTGTCCCGCGAATGGGCCGCGCAGCGGCCCCAAACAGTCAGTCAGCCAGAGCCGCCTGCTGCAGCTCAAAGATATCGTTCATGCCCTTCTGCGCCAGCGCCAGCATGGCGTTGAAGTCTTCCGGCTGGAACGGCGCGCCTTCAGCGGTGCCCTGCACTTCGATGAAGCCACCGGCGCTGGTCATCACCACGTTCAGGTCGGTTTCGGCAGCGGAGTCTTCCGGGTAATCCAGGTCGAGCACGGCTTCGCCCTGGTACATGCCTACCGACACGGCAGCAATCATGTGCTTGAGCGGGTTGCCGCCCTTAAGGCCACCGCGCTTCTTGATTACCGCCAGGGCGTCGCACAGGGCGACCATGGCACCGGTGATGGACGCGGTACGGGTGCCGCCATCGGCCTGGATCACGTCGCAGTCGACATACAGGGTGATGTCACCCAGCTTGCTCATGTCCAGCGCAGCGCGCAGCGAACGGCCGATCAGGCGCTGGATTTCCAGGGTGCGGCCACCCTGCTTGCCACGGCTGGCTTCGCGCTGGTTACGCTCGCCGGTGGAACGCGGCAGCATGCCGTACTCTGCGGTGAGCCAGCCTTGGCCCTGGCCTTTGAGGAAGCGCGGCACACCGTTTTCCACGCTGACCGTGCAAATGACCTTGGTGTCACCGAACTCGACCAGTACCGACCCTTCGGCGTGCTTGGTGTAGTTGCGGGTGATGCGGATCGAGCGGAGCTGATCGGCGGCGCGACCACTTGGACGTTTCATCTGGGATACCTGTACTGGGACTTTGAATCTGCCGAGCATTATAGAGCCCGCAGCGCGGGGAAGACATGCCTATTGTCGCGCCCGACACAGCCCGTCGCCTTTTCCGACTGCCGTGGCCACCCCTCTGTAACATGGGTGGATTGGGCGCCGAGGCCCCACTGCGCTACAATCCTGCGCCTTGCAGCCGAGAGGCTCCCACCGTTCATACATCTACGCGAGGTACTCCCCATGGTGCACAGCATGACCGCTTTTGCTCGTGTCGAGCGCGCCGGCAGCCAAGGCACCCTGATCTGGGAGCTGCGCTCGGTCAACCACCGTTACCTGGAACCCCACCTGCGCTTGCCCGAGGCCCTGCGCGACCTCGAAGGCGCCGTGCGCGAAGGCCTGCGCCAGGGCCTTTCACGGGGCAAGGTGGAATGCACCCTGCGCCTCAATGAAGACAGCAACGGCAAGCCGCTGAAGGTAGACCACGAGCGCGCCGCACAGCTTGTCGCCGCCGCCGAGGAAGTGGCCGGCCTGATCAAGCAGCCGGCACCGCTGAACCCGCTGGAAGTGCTGTCGTGGCCAGGCGTGCTGGTGGCAGACACCAGCGACCCACAGGCGCTGAACGCCGAGGCCATGGCACTGTTCGACGAAGCCCTGGCCGAACTCAAGGCCGGACGCCAGCGCGAAGGCCAGGAACTGGCCCGGCTGATCAACGAGCGCCTGGACAACATGACCAGCGAAGTCACCACCCTGCGCGCCCTGGTGCCGCAGATGCTGGCGGCGCAGCGGCAGAAGATTCTCGACCGTTTCGGCGACATGCAGGCCGAACTCGACCCGCAGCGCCTGGAGCAGGAGATGGTGCTGCTGGCCCAGAAGAGCGACGTGGCCGAGGAGCTCGACCGCCTCAGCACCCACGTCACCGAAGTGCGTCGGGTGCTCAAGGGTGGCGGCGCCGCCGGCCGGCGCCTGGACTTCCTGATGCAGGAACTCAACCGCGAAGCCAACACCCTCGGCTCCAAGGCCTTCGACCCACGCAGTACGCAAGCGGCGGTCAACCTGAAGGTATTGATCGAACAGATGCGTGAACAAGTACAGAACATCGAGTAAGGCCACCCCGACCATGAACCACAGCAGCGGCACCCTCTACATCGTTTCGGCCCCTTCGGGCGCCGGCAAGACCAGCCTGGTAACGGCCCTGACCAAGGACGACCAGCAAATCCGCGTCTCGGTCTCGCACACCACCCGCGCCATGCGCCCGGGCGAGGAGCACGGAGTGAACTACCACTTCGTTGTCCATGAGGAGTTCAAGGCGCTGATCCAGCAAGGCGACTTCCTGGAGCATGCAGAAGTGTTCGGCAACTTCTATGGCACCTCGCGCAGTGCACTGCAGCACACCCTGGACCAGGGCTATGACCTGATCCTGGAAATCGACTGGCAAGGCGCCCAGCAGGTGCGCAAGTTGATGCCGCAGGCATTGTCGGTGTTCATCCTGCCGCCAAGCCAGGAAGCCCTTCGTCAGCGCCTGGACGGCCGTGGGCAGGACAGCGAAGAGATCATCGCTGGGCGCATGAAGGAAGCGGTGAGCGAGATGGTGCACTACGACGAGTATGACTACGTGATCATCAACGATGATTTCGACGTCGCGCTGGAAGATTTGAAGTCGGTGTTCCGTTCTAATCGCCTGGTGCTGAAGAAACAGCAGCAGCGCCACGGGGCCTTGCTGAAACAGTTGGTTGGCTGAAAACGATGGGGCCGCTTTGCGGCCCATTCGCGGGACAAGCCCGCTCCCACAGGACAATCGCTGCCTTCAATGTCGGCGCAGTATTTGTGGGAGCGGGCTTGTCCCGCGAATGGGCTGCAGAGCAGCCCCTTCCAGTCATTCCTGCAGCGGCAGGGTAGCCTGCTGACGCAGGGTAGCCCCCAGGAAGTAAGCCGGCGCGCGCATGCGCGACAGCATCATCAGCCCGATGCCGAGCACCGAGATGATCGCGGCAATCACGAACACCAGCCCCAGCCCGCCCACATGCGAGCCACTGCCGAAGTCCGGCGAGGCGCTGTCGATGGCGGTGCGCGCGAAAATCACCGACAAGATCACCCCACCTGTCAACGGGCACAGGCCGCGCATGATGAAGTGGCGCAGGCTGTCAAACAGGCTGTCGCGGAAATACCAGACGCAGGCGAACGCGGTCAGGGAATAGTAGAAGCAGATCATCATGCCCAACGCGGTGATGGTATCCGCCAGCACGTTCTCGCTCAGGGTACGCATGGTCACGTAGAACAGGCCTGCTGCCAGGCCAGCGCAAATGGTGGCGTAGCGTGGGGTCTGCGAACGCGGGCAGACGCTGGCAAACTTCTGCGGTACCGCACCGTAGTAACCCATGGCCAACAGAGTCCGCGCCGGCGCCACGAAGGTGGACTGCAGCGACGCCGCGGTGCTGGCCAGCACGGCGATGGACATCAGGATTGCCAGCGGCCCCATGACCGGGCCGGCCAGGTGGGCGAAGACGTTCTCCTGGATGCGTGGGTTGTTAAGGCCCAGCCCGGTTTCGCTGATACCGGCAAACTGCAGAGTGGCGATAGCGGTGAACAGGTACAGCCCGAGGATCAACATAACGGTCCAGGTGGCAGCCTTGCCCGGCACCTCTTCGCTGCCCACCGACTCTTCGCTGACGGTCAGGCACGTGTCCCAGCCCCAGAAAATGAAGATAGACAGCGACAGCCCGGCAGCAAAGGCCGAGAACGACTCGACACCGAACGGGTTGAACCAGGCGAAATCGAACGCCAGCGGTGGCGGCGCAGTGGTGCCGCCGAAGGCGGCGAAGGCAAAGCCGATCAGCACCAGCAACTGCAGGGCCACCAGGCCGTACTGCACGGTCATGGTGGTGGCGATGCCACGACAGCAGATCCACACGGCCAGGCCGATGAACACGCAACAGGTGCTGATGTTGATCAACAGATTGTCGGCCAATGCTGCCAGCTCATGCTTGCCGGTGATCTGGCCAAGGAACAGGTAAAAGAAGTCGACGGCTACACCCGCCAGGTTCGACAGCACGATGGTGGTGGCGACCACCAGCCCCCAGCCGCCGATCCACCCGATCATCGGGCCAAAGGCACGCGCCGACCAGGTAAACGAAGTACCGCTGTCCGGCTCTGCCGAGTTCAGCTCGCGGTAGCCCAGGGCCACCAGCAGCATCGGCAGGAAGCCGACGATGAACACCGCTGGCAGGTGGGCACCCACCTCGCGCACGGTCGGGCCGAGGGCGCCCGTCAGGGTGTAGACCGGGGCGATGGTGGAAATGCCCAGCACCACGCTGGCCAGCAGGCCCAAGCGGCCTTTGGCCAAGCCCTTGCCGCGCTGGGTGTTGCCTGCGTCGGCCGCCACATCGGGTGGGCGGCCGGCTTCTGTATAATTGCTCATGAGTATTTGCCGTAAATTTTGGAATTGTTTTCGCAGGCCTTGCGCACAAGGCCTGCTTTCACTCATTGAAAGCTTGCTGCCGGGGACCGGTCATCCGAGACCTTCGGCTGACGTCAGACTGTTTCCTGCCGTGCGCCCTCCCGTGCTGCGTAGGCAATGCAGGCCTCGCGAAACGCCTGAAACAGGCGCAGCGAAACCGGGTTTTCGGTGAAGCGCCATTCCGGGTGCCACTGCACGCCGAGCACAAAGCCCGGCGCTGCGGGCATGGACACCGCTTCGATCAGGCCATCCGGGGCCCGCGCCTCGACACGCAGGCCGGGCGCCAGGCGTTCGATGCCTTGACTGTGCAGCGAGTTGACCTCGAACTGCTCAGCCAGCCCCAGGCGCTCGAACAACCCGCCTGGCTCGATGCCGACAAGGTGACGAGCGCCGTATTGCACCTCCAGGGGTGCGTCCTCAGGTTCGCGGTGGTCAAGGTAACCGGGCAATTCCTGCACGCGCTGGTGCAGGCTGCCACCCAACGCCACATTCAGTTCCTGATAACCACGGCAGATGCAGAACACCGGCACACCAGCGGCAATTGCCGCCTGCAGCAGCGGCAGGGTCAGGCGATCGCGCGCCAGATCGTGCCGGGTACCCGCCGCGCTAGGGGCGCCATTGTAATGATGCGGTTCGATATTTGAAGGCGAGCCGGTAAAAACAATGCCGTGCAGACGGGCCAGCAGCGCCTGCGTGTCACTGCCGCCGTCACGGGCCGGCAAGATCAGCGGCAAACCGGCAAAGCCGGCCGCCTCGACATACTTGTCGCCTACTGTATGCGACGAGTTCTTCCCCACCTGCTGGCGGCAGGCGCTGACACCGATCAGGGGGACCGCATTTGCGCTCATGGGCTTACACCGTGTGCAGGTACCAGTTGTACTCAAGGTCGGAGATCGACACTTCGAACTCGGCCAGTTCGCTTTCCTTGCAGGCCACGAAGATATCGATGTAGTCCGGGCTGATGTATTGGTTGAGGACTTCGCTGTCGTCCAGCGCGCGCAGGGCATCACGCAGGTTGTTCGGCAGGCTCTGTTCCAGTTGCTCGTAGGAGTTGCCTTCGATCGGCGCATCCGGCTCGACCTTGTTGGTCAGGCCGTGGTGCACGCCGGCAAGGACTGCCGCAAGCATCAGGTACGGGTTGGCGTCGGCGCCGGCCACGCGGTGTTCCAGGCGCACGTTGTCGCTGCTGTCGGTAGGTACGCGCACGGCCACGGTGCGGTTGTCCAGGCCCCAGCTCGGCGCATTGGGCACATAGAACTGCGCACCGAAGCGGCGGTAGGAGTTGATGTTCGGGCAGAGGAAGGCCATCGATGCCGGCATCGTCTCCAGCACACCACCAATGGCGTGGCGCAACGTGTCGCTTTGCAGCGGGTCATCGCTTGAGAAGATGTTCTTGCCGGTTTTCTTGTCCAGCAACGAAATATGCACGTGCAGGCCGTTGCCTGCCTGGCCCGGGTAGGGCTTGGCCATGAAGGTGGTGTCCATTTCATGGTCGTAGGCCACGTTCTTGATCAGCCGCTTGAGCAGGATCGCGTAGTCGCAGGCCTTCAGCGGGTCAGCCACGTGGTGCAGGTTGACCTCGAACTGCGCCGGGGCGCTTTCCTTGACGATGGCATCGGCAGGCAGGCCCTGCTCCTTGGCCGCTTCGAGCATGTCCTGCAGGCAGTCGGCGTATTCGTCGAGGTCGTCGATCAGGTACACCTGGGTCGACTGCGGACGCTTGCCGGAAATGGGCGAGCGCGGCGGCTGCGGGCGGCCGTTGAGGTTGTCCTGATCAATCAGGTAGAACTCCAGCTCGAACGCAGCACAAATCGTAAGGCCCAGGTCGTCGAACTTGCTCACCACCTGACGCAGCACTTCACGCGGGTCGGCAAAGAACGGCGCGCCTTCGATCTCGTGCATGGTCATCAGCAGCTGGGCGGTGGGGCGTTTCTGCCATGGCTCGTCCGACAGTGTGCCGGGGATCGGGAAGCAGATGCGGTCGGCATCGCCAATGTCCAGGCCAAGGCCGGTGCTTTCGACCGTGGAACCGTTGATGTCCAGGGCGAACAGCGAAGCCGGCAGGTTGATGCCTTTCTCGTACACCTTGTGCAGGCTGGCCCGCTCGATGCGCTTGCCACGTACCACGCCATTCATGTCGGAGATCAGCAGGTCGACGTACTGTGTGTCCGGATGGGCCTGGAGGAAGTCATTCATCTCGCTGGAAGAACTGGCGCACGGGGTTACCGACGTCATGGTGTACATCCTTTGATGTGCTGCGGCGATGTGGGGATACGGCTGGCGCCTCACGGGCGACGATGGTTGCAGCTGTTGTTTTTTTCACTTTCCCATCGTGGGGATTGGTTACCCGACCGGACGAATTGATTCCGGGGGGCGGTTTCACTATAAAATGGCCCCGACGCAACAGACATTGGCAATTCGGCAAGCAGAGCGTGCACCAATGCAATATCAGATCACCCACGCCGACCTCTCCCTGGTCCTGGCACTGGAGCGTGGCCGCTCGCTGGCCAAGGCCGCCGAGCTCCTCAAAGTCGACGTTTCGACGGTGTTCCGCTCGATCCGCCGGCTGGAGTCGGCGCTGGGCACCGCCTTGTTCGTCAAGAGCCGCAAGGGCTACCTGCCGACCGACACCGCGCAGGCCCTGGCCGAGCAGGCCGAGCGCGCCGAGCAGGCGCTGGAGGCGGCACGCATTGCCATGACCAGTGGCGAGCAGGTGGTCAGCGGCACGGTGCGGGTGACCTGCACCGAGGCGGTGATGCATAGCCTGCTGCTGCCGGCGCTGGCCGAGTTCATGCCCAACTACCCGGCCCTGTCGCTGGAGATGGGCACCTCGAATACCTTCGCCAACCTCAGCCGGCGTGACGCCGACATTGCCCTGCGCCTGACCAATACACCACCGGAGCACCTGGTAGGTCGCAACCTTGGGTCAACATCCTATGTGGTTTGCGGCCAGCCGCAGTGGCGCGAGCGCCTGGCAGAATCGGCCGTCAGCGTGCCATGGATCGCCCCCGACGACTCGATGCAGGACCACCCCACGGTGGTCTGGCGCAACCAGCAGCACCCTGGGTTGAGCCCGCGCTACCAGTGCAGCGGGATGTCGACCATCGCCCAGCTGGTAACCGCCGGCCTGGGCGTGGCGGCGCTGCCGGATTACATGGTGCACGCCCTGCCCGGCGTGGAAGCGCTGAGCGGACCGCTACCGGGTTGCGACACTCAGCTTTGGCTACTGACCCGGCCGGATTGCCGGGCGCTGCGCTCGGTGCAGACCTTGTTCGAAGAGCTGACGCCGCGGTTGCGTGGCGCGATGCTCTGAGGTTATCGTCGGGCTCAAGTATTGCGGCTGTCTGGTCCGGCACTTTCGCGGCAAAACCTGCTCCCACAGGGTAGGCGGTGCCTGTGGAAGCAGGTTTACCCGCGAAGAAGCAAACACAGTGCTTCAAGGTGACCGCCCGGCAAAACAGCGCTTCCCTATTGGCTGGTGAATTTTTATACTATCGAGTCCGCCTGCCCATTACTGGGCTGCACGCCCACCGCATTTGCTACTGAGGAAGACCATGGCCCGCGTAACTGTTGAAGACTGCCTGGAACACGTGGATAACCGCTTCGAGCTGGTCATGCTCTCGACCAAGCGCGCTCGCCAGCTGGCGACCGGCGGCAAAGAACCACGCGTTGCGTGGGAAAACGACAAGCCGACCGTTGTTGCCCTGCGTGAAATCGCCGAAGGCATCGTCACCAACGAGTTTATCGCCGCTGAAGAGATCGTCACCGAGGATCCGGTCTTCGCCGCCTTCGAGGACGAGAACAACGAGGCTGTCTGATTGATGCCAGGTCGACGTCGCACGGCGCAAGGCCCTCTTCCTCCGCAGGAGGTCAACCCATGCCGGGTATAGAAGCCTTGGCCGAACGGCTGTCGACCTACCTTGGCCCCGAACAGGTCAACCTGGTCCGGCGCGCCTATTTCTACGCCGAACAGGCCCACGATGGGCAGCGCCGCCGCAGCGGCGAGCCCTACGTGACCCACCCGCTGGCCGTGGCCAGCATCCTCGCCGACATGCACATGGACCATCAAAGCCTGATGGCGGCCATGCTGCACGACGTGATCGAAGACACCGGTATCGCCAAGGAAGCCCTCAGCCAGCAGTTTGGCGAGACGGTGGCCGAACTGGTCGATGGGGTCAGCAAGCTGACCCAGATGAACTTCGAGACCAAGGCCGAGGCGCAGGCCGAAAACTTCCAGAAAATGGCCATGGCCATGGCCCGCGACATTCGCGTGATTCTGGTCAAGCTGGCCGACCGCCTGCACAACATGCGCACCCTGGAAGTGCTGTCCGGCGAAAAACGCCGGCGCATTGCCAAGGAAACACTCGAAATCTACGCCCCTATCGCCAATCGCCTGGGGATGCACACCGTGCGCGTGGAGTTCGAGGACCTGGGTTTCAAGGCCATGCACCCAATGCGCTCGTCGCTGATTCACCGGGCGGTGAAAAGCGCACGCGGCAACCGTAAAGAGATCGTCGCCAAGATCGAACACTCGCTGGCCAACTGCCTCGCTGCCGACGGCATCGAAGGCGAGGTCAGCGGCCGGCAGAAACACCTCTATGGCATCTACAAGAAGATGCGCGGCAAGCGCCGTGCCTTCAACGAGATCATGGACGTGTATGCCTTCCGCATCATCGTCGACAAGGTCGACACCTGCTACCGCGTGCTCGGCGCCGTGCATAACCTGTACAAGCCGCTGCCTGGTCGCTTCAAGGATTACATCGCGATCCCCAAGGCCAACGGCTACCAGTCGTTGCACACCACGTTGTTCGGCATGCACGGCGTGCCCATCGAAATCCAGATCCGCACCCGCGAAATGGAAGAGATGGCCAACAACGGCATCGCCGCGCACTGGCTGTACAAGTCCAACGACGACGAGCAGCCCAAGGGCAGCCATGCCCGCGCGCGGCAGTGGGTCAAGGGTATCCTCGAGTTGCAGCAACGTGCCGGCAACTCACTGGAATTCATCGAGAGCGTGAAGATCGACCTGTTCCCGGACGAGGTCTACGTGTTCACGCCCAAAGGCCGCATCATGGAGCTGCCCAAAGGCTCCACGGCGGTGGACTTCGCCTACGCGGTACACACCGACGTCGGCAACAGCTGCATCGCCTGCCGCATCAACCGCCGCCTGGCGCCGCTGTCCGAACCGCTGCAAAGCGGCTCGACGGTGGAAATCGTCAGCGCCCCCGGCGCTCGGCCGAACCCGGCCTGGCTCAATTTCGTGGTGACCGGCAAGGCGCGTACGCACATCCGTCACGCCCTGAAGCAACAGCGCCGCTCCGAGTCCATCAGCCTGGGCGAGCGCCTGCTGAACAAGGTACTCACCGGCTTTGACAGCAGCCTGGATAAAATCCCCCAGGAGCGCATCCAGGCGATTCTCGCCGAGTACCGCCTGGAACTGATCGAAGACCTGCTCGAAGACATCGGCCTGGGCAACCGCATGGCCTACGTGGTCGCACGCCGCCTGCTGTCGGCTGACGGCGAGCAGTTGCCTGCGCCGGAAGGCCCGTTGGCGATCCGTGGCACCGAAGGCCTGGTGCTGAGCTACGCCAAATGCTGCACGCCAATCCCTGGCGACCCGATCGTCGGCCACCTGTCGGCCGGCAAGGGCATGGTCGTGCACCTGGAAAATTGCCGCAACATCAGTGAAATCCGCCACAACCCGGAAAAATGCGTGCAGCTTTCCTGGGCCAAGGACATCACCGGTGAGTTCAATGTCGAACTGCGTGTCGAACTGGAGCACCAGCGCGGCCTTATTGCCCTGCTGGCCAGCAGCGTCAACGCCGCCGACGGCAACATCGAGAAGATCAGCATGGACGAACGCGATGGCCGTATCAGCGTGGTCCAACTGGTGGTCAGCGTGCACGACCGTGTGCACCTGGCGCGTGTGATCAAGAAGCTGCGTACCCTGACCGGCGTGGTCCGCATCACCCGCATGCGTACGTAGTCCGCCAACCGCAAGGAGTCATCATGAGCAAGACCGTCATCACGAGCGACAAGGCCCCTGCCGCCATCGGCACCTACTCGCAGGCGATCAAGGCCGGCAACACGGTGTACATGTCGGGCCAGATCCCGCTGGACCCGAAGACCATGGAACTGGTCGAAGGCTTTGAAGCCCAGACCGTGCAGGTATTCGAGAACCTCAAGTCCGTGGCTGAAGCCGCTGGCGGTTCGTTCAAGGACATCGTCAAGCTGAACATCTTCCTCACCGACCTGAGCCACTTCGCCAAGGTCAACGAGGTGATGGGCCGCTACTTCGAGCAACCCTACCCGGCCCGTGCCGCCATCGGCGTTGCCGCGCTGCCGAAAGGTGCCCAGGTCGAAATGGACGCCATCCTGGTCATCGAGTGATGCCCCGGTGACGGGCGCCCTGCCCGTCACTCCTCCTTTTGCAAGGTTACCCCGTCATGCGTCAAGCACTGCCCATCGCGCTGGCAGCCCTGCTACTGGGCGGCTGCGCCAGCCACAAACCCGAAGATTTCAACGGCACCTGGATCAACCAGGAGGCCATCACTGCAGCGGTCAAGGGCGGCAGCCTGCGCCAAGCGCTGAATGAACACGGCCCCGTGTTCGAATGGAAGCTCGACGTTGCCAGCCAGCAGGCCAGCTACAGCAATGGCTTCGAGGCCGCTGACGGCCAGCTGAGCAGCAACGAAAAGCAATGGCAGGCCAGCTTCGAGGGCGGCCAGACCGAGCAGCTGTCGCTCGACGGTGACGAGCTGCAAGCCGTCGACCAGCGTGGCGCCAAGCAGACCTTCGTGCGTGCCAAGGCGCCGGCAACTGCCAATGCGCCGCTGGGCAGCAGCTTCGAGAAAGCGCTGTACCAGGCCTATCTGGGCGGCAACTGGAAGGTGGTCGAAGGTGAGGGCAAAGGTGCCAGCGTGCGCTTCAGCGACACCGGCAACGTCACCGGCCTGCCGGGGCCGGACCGTTTTGCCCTGTGCCTGGCAGGTGACTGCGCGACCATGGGCGGCAGCAATGACAGCCTGTGGCTGGAGCGTAACCAGCGTGGTGCACCGTTCATCATCAAGCGAACTGGCGACAAGCTGGAGATTTTCCAGGCAGTGAACCGTGCGCAACCGGATGAAATGCCGGAGCTGGCGGCGGGCAAGCGCCAGTGGGTGCTGGAGCAGAACTGAATCCTGCTGCATTTGCACTGAATGCACTGGCCTCTTCGCGGGTAATCACTGTCTTCAGGCCTTGTGATACCCCTGTGGGAGCGGGTTTACCCGCGAAGAGGCCGGTAAATTCAACGCCCTCCTTTCAGGATGGCTGCATACCCTTCCTTGTAGCTTGGGTACACCGGTGCCCAGCCCAGCGCCCGGGCCCGGGCGTTGCTGCAGCGCTTGCTGCCAGTACGCCGTACCCGCTGCTCATCGGACCACTCGGTAACCCCCATGTATGCCCGCAGCCAGGCCACCACGTCGGCCAGGGGCGCCGGGTCGTCATCAACGCCAATGTAGTAGTCGTCCAGCACCTTGCCATCCGCATCGGCCTGCAGCAGAAACGCCAACAGGCTGGCGGCATCTTCGGCATGAATGCGGTTGCCATACAGCGGCGGCTCTTCGGCCACACGGTAACCCTGGCGCACCTGGCTCAACAGCCACTCGCGGCCTGGGCCATAGATGCCGGTCAGGCGCACCACGCTCGCCGGGATACCACTGGCGAGCGCCAGCCGTTCAGCCTCCAGCATCACACGCCCGGAATAACCTTCGGGCTCTGTGGCTGCGCCTTCCTCGACCCACTCGCCGTCCTTCTGCGCATACACGCTGCTGCTGGAGACGAACAACAGGCGACGGGGGCGCTGGCCTCGCTCGGCCAGCCAGGCCAGCACATGGCGCAAGCCATCCACATAAGCCGCCTGGTAACCGGCCTCGTCGTGCTGGCTGGCCGCCACGCAGTACACCAGATAATCCAGCGTGCCCTGTGGCCAGGCTTGCGGGATCGACGGTTCGGCCAGGTCCGCGGCAACCGGTTGAACGCCCGCAGGCAGCTGCCCGACAGCGCGGCGCAAGCCGCTTACCTGCCAGCCTTTACCCAGCATTTGCAGGGCCAGACGCCCACCTACATCACCACAACCCACCACCATCACGGAAAGGTCTGACATCTCTGAACTCCCTAGACCAATTGATCAGCCCACCCACGCTACACGATGGATGGCTAGACCATAGGCGAAAAAAGCAACAAGATTACTTTTGTTAACAAGAATTACTTGCAATAATGGCCGCCAATTTGTTCTCGGCCTACCTCGAGGCCTTGGAGAACGCTCACTTTATTTCTTCATCAGGTCCGGCCAGCATGACACGTATTCAACCTTCCGCTTCGCCAACCCCGTCGCGCGCCTGGCGCGCCATCGCCGCGCTGACACTCAGCCTGGTGCTGGCCCCGGTGGCCATGGCCGATGAGCCAACCGCCAACGCCGCCGCGCCTGCTGCTGCCACTGCCCCGGCCGCACCTGCTGCTGCCCCGGCTGCCGATGCGCAGGCTCCTGCTGCCAACGCTGCTGCTTCACCGGCTGCGGTAGACCCGAACGTTGAGGCGCTGGTTGAAGACACCTCGCTGGGCATGGCCCACGACCTGTCCCCATGGGGCATGTACAAAAACGCCGATATCGTGGTCAAGATCGTCATGATCGGCCTGGCCATCGCCTCCATCATGACCTGGACCATCTGGATCGCCAAAGGCTTCGAGCTGATGGGCGCCAAACGTCGCCTGCGTGGCGAAATCGCCCAGCTGAAGAAATCCACCACCCTGAAAGACGCGAGCGAAGTCTCCAACAAGGAAGGTACCCTGGCCCATACCCTGGTCCACGATGCCCTCGAAGAGATGCGCCTGTCGGCCAACGCCCGCGAAAAAGAAGGTATCAAGGAACGCGTCAGCTTCCGTCTGGAGCGCCTGGTGCACGCCAGCGGCCGCACCATGAGCAGCGGCACCGGCGTGCTCGCCACCATCGGCTCCACCGCGCCCTTCGTCGGTCTGTTCGGTACCGTGTGGGGCATCATGAACAGCTTCATCGGCATCGCCAAGACCCAGACCACCAACCTGGCGGTGGTTGCTCCAGGTATCGCCGAAGCCCTGCTGGCCACCGCCCTGGGCCTGGTCGCTGCAATCCCGGCTGTGGTCATCTACAACGTCTTCGCCCGCTCCATCGCTGGCTACAAGGCCCAGGTGTCCGACGCCTCCGCTCAGGTACTGCTGCTGGTCAGCCGTGACCTGGACCACCAGGGCAGCGAGCGCGCCGCCCCGCACATGGTGAAAGTGGGGTAAGCCATGGGCCTGCATCTCAACGAAGGTGGCGACGACCTCGCCGAAAACCACGAAATCAACGTTACGCCGTTCATCGACGTGATGTTGGTGCTGCTGATCATCTTCATGGTCGCTGCCCCCTTGGCCACGGTCGACATCAAGGTCGACCTGCCGGCTTCAACCGCCAAGCCGGCGCCCAGGCCCGAGAAACCGGTGTTCGTCAGCGTCAAGGCCGACCAGAAGCTGTACGTCGGCGACGATCAGGTTGCGGCGCCCGACCAGCTTGGCCCGATGCTCGACGCCAAGACCAAGGGTGACAAGGAAACCACCATCTTCTTCCAGGCTGACAAAGGCGTGGATTACGGCGACCTGATGGAAGTGATGAACAACATGCGGGCGGCCGGCTACCTCAAGGTCGGTCTGGTAGGTCTCGAGACGGCAGCCAAGAAATGACGAAAACGCGCTCAAACATGGCGCGCTACGGTGGCAGCCTGGCGATCGTGCTGGGCGTGCACGTGGTCGCCGTGCTGCTGACGCTCAACTGGTCGGTGCCTCAGGCCATCGAGCTGCCCCCGGCAGCGATGATGGTGGAGCTGGCACCGTTACCGGAGCCTGCGCCACCACCACCACCGAAAGCGGCTCCGCAGCCACCGGCACCGGTCGAAGAACCGCCGTTGCCCAAGCTGGCGGAAGCACCCAAGCCCAAGATCGCCATCCCCAAGCCGCCCAAGCCGAAGGCCAAGCCCCAGCCGCCGAAGCCCGAGAAAAAGCCTGAGCCGCCTAAGGAAGCGCCACCTACCGAGCAAACGGTAGACGCACCGCCCAGCAATACGCCACCGCAGAAGTCCGCGGCACCGGCGCCGAGCATTGCGTCCAACAGCAACGCCTTGCCAACCTGGCAGAGCGACCTGCTGCGCCACCTGGCCAAGTACAAGCGCTACCCGGAAGACGCGCGCCGTCGCGGCTTGCAAGGCATCAACCGCCTGCGCTTCGTGGTCGACGCCGAAGGCAAGGTCGTGTCGTACTCCATGGCAGGTGGGTCGGGCAGTGCCGCACTGGACCGGGCAACCCTTGAAATGATCCGTCGGGCCGGCACGGTACCCAAGCCGCCACCCGAGTTGCTGAACAATGGCACGATCGAAGTCGTGGCACCGTTCGTCTACTCGCTGGACCGCCGCTAAGACTTTTGCTTCTGTCACAAATCGGCAAGTCTGATAACGTGCGTCTATCGATTGCAGCCGCTATGCTGGGCCCGCAACTTCATGGACGCACGTTATGACCCTCACAGAATTACGCTACATCGTCACACTCGCCCAGGAACAGCATTTCGGCCATGCCGCCGAACGCTGCCATGTGAGCCAGCCGACCCTGTCGGTCGGTGTGAAGAAGCTCGAGGATGAGCTTGGCGTTCTGATCTTCGAGCGCAGCAAAAGCGCGGTACGCCTGACCCCCGTCGGCGAGAGCATTGTCGCCCAGGCACAGAAGGTACTGGAGCAGGCCCAGGGCATCCGCGAGCTGGCCCAGGCCGGCAAGAACCAGCTGACTGCCCCGCTCAAGGTCGGTGCCATCTATACCGTCGGCCCGTACCTGTTCCCGCACCTGATTCCGCAACTGCATCGCGTAGCGCCGCAGATGCCGCTGTACATCGAAGAAAACTTCACCCACGTACTGCGTGAAAAGCTGCGTAACGGCGAGCTGGACGCGGTGATCATCGCCCTGCCGTTCAACGAAGCCGATGTGCTGACCCTGCCGCTGTACGATGAGCCGTTCTGCGCCCTGATGCCCGCCGACCACCCATGGACGGCGAAAAAGACCATCGACACCGCCATGCTCAACGACAAGAGCCTGCTGTTGCTTGGTGAGGGCCACTGCTTCCGCGACCAGGTACTGGAAGCCTGCCCTACCCTGAACAAGGGGGGCGAAGGCGCCAGGCACACCACCGTCGAGTCCAGCTCGCTGGAAACCATCCGCCACATGGTGGCCTCGGGCCTTGGCGTGTCGATCCTGCCGCTGTCGGCGGTGCACAGCCACCACTATGCACCTGGGGTCATCGAAGTTCGCCCACTGACGGCACCGGCACCGTTCCGTACCGTGGCCATCGCCTGGCGCGCCAGCTTCCCGCGGCCAAAGGCCATCGAGATCCTCGCCGACTCGATCCGCCTGTGCTCGGTCGCCAAAGCCCCTGCGGAACAAACGGCCTGAGTCATGAGTGAGCTGTCGAAGGTCCCGGTCACGGTACTCAAGGGCGTTGGCGAGGCCATGGCGGAAAAACTCGCCAAGGTCGGCCTGGAGAACCTGCAGGATGTGCTGTTCCACCTGCCCCTGCGCTACCAGGACCGCACCCGTGTGGTGCCGATCGGCCAATTGCGCCCAGGGCAGGATGCCGTGATCGAGGGCGTGGTCAGCGGCGCCGACGTGACCATGGGCAAGCGACGCAGCCTGGTGGTGCGCCTGGGTGACGGCACCGGCGTGCTGAGCCTGCGCTTTTACCACTTCAGCAACGCGCAGAAGGAAGGCCTGAAACGTGGCACCCACCTGCGCTGCTACGGCGAAGCCCGCCCCGGTGCCTCGGGCCTGGAAATCTACCACCCGGAGTACCGCGCACTGAATGGTGACGAGCCGCCGCCACCGGTGGAACAGACCCTGACGCCGATCTACCCGTCCACCGAAGGCCTCACCCAGCAACGCCTGCGCCTGTTGTGCCAGCAGAGCCTGGGCCTGCTTGGCCCGCGCAGCCTGCCCGACTGGCTGCCTGACGAGCTGGCCCGGGACTACCAATTGGCGCCGCTGGACGATGCCATCCGTTACCTGCACAACCCGCCGGCCGACGCCGACCTTGATGAACTTGCCGAAGGCCAGCACTGGGCCCAGCACCGCCTGGCCTTTGAAGAGCTGCTGACCCACCAGTTGTCGCAGCAACGCCTGCGCGAGAGCCTGCGCAGCCTGCGGGCGCCGGTGCTGCCCAAGGCCACGCGCCTGCAGGCGCAGTACCTGGCAAACCTGGGCTTTCAGCCTACCGGCGCACAGCAGCGCGTGGCCAACGAAATTGCCTACGACCTCAGCCAGCACGAGCCAATGATGCGCCTGGTACAGGGCGATGTCGGTGCCGGCAAGACCGTGGTTGCCGCCCTGGCAGCACTGCAAGGGCTGGAAGCGGGCTATCAGGTGGCACTGATGGCGCCCACCGAGATCCTCGCCGAACAGCACTTCATCACCTTCAAGCGCTGGCTCGAACCGCTGGGCATCGAAGTGGCCTGGCTGGCCGGCAAGCTCAAAGGCAAGGCCCGGGCCAGCGCCCTGGAGCAGATCGCCAACGGTGCGCCCATGGTGGTCGGCACCCACGCGCTGTTCCAGGAAGAAGTGAAGTTCAAGCATCTGGCCCTGGCGATCATCGACGAGCAGCACCGTTTTGGCGTGCAGCAACGCCTGGCCCTGCGCAAGAAAGGCGTGGCAGGCGAATTGTGCCCGCACCAGCTGATCATGACCGCCACCCCTATTCCGCGCACCTTGGCCATGAGCGCCTACGCCGACCTGGACACCTCGGTGCTCGACGAATTACCCCCTGGACGCACGCCGGTAAACACCGTGCTGGTAGCCGACAGCCGCCGCTTTGAGGTGGTCGAACGGGTTCGCGCCGCCTGCGCCGAGGGGCGTCAGGCCTACTGGGTGTGCACCCTGATCGAAGAATCCGAAGAGCTGACCTGCCAGGCCGCCGAAAGCACCTATGAAGAACTCGGCAGCGCCTTGGGCGAATTGCGTGTGGGCCTGATCCACGGCCGCATGAAGCCTGCGGAAAAAGCCGAAATCATGGCCCAGTTCAAGGCCGGCGAATTGCAGCTGCTGGTCGCGACCACGGTCATCGAAGTCGGCGTGGACGTCCCCAACGCCAGCCTGATGATCATCGAAAACCCAGAACGTCTGGGCCTGGCCCAGTTGCACCAGCTGCGCGGCCGGGTTGGCCGGGGCAGTGCCGTCAGCCATTGCGTGCTGTTGTACCACCCGCCACTGTCGCAGATTGGCCGCGAACGCTTAGGGATCATGCGCGAGACCAACGACGGCTTCATCATTGCCGAGAAAGACCTCGAACTGCGCGGCCCCGGCGAAATGCTGGGTACACGCCAAACCGGCCTGCTGCAATTCAAGGTCGCCGACCTGATGCGCGATGCCGACCTGTTACCGGCTGTGCGCGATGCCGCCCAGGCCCTGGTGGCCCGCTGGCCGGACCATGTCAGCCCGCTGCTCGACCGCTGGCTGCGCCATGGCCAGCAATATGGCCAAGTGTGACGCTAGTCCCAGAATGGATCCAGATTTGCTCGCAGGCTGGTTATACTTCGCGTTTAAAAGAATCAGTGGATACGGACCATGACTGAAGTTGCCCTGGACACCGCAACCCCACACGCCCCCTCTGTTATCAGGCTGCTGCTCGACAAGGTCGGCGTCGTCTACCGTGAGGTGGTCGAACACCCGCACCTGCCTGCGGCCTCCCGGGTCCAGGCGGTGCTTCTCGACGACGAGGTCGGCGCACTCATGGTGCTGTTCCCGCAGAGCCAACTGCTGGACCTCAACCGCCTGGCCGAGCTGACCGGGCGCAAGCTCACCGCCGTGTCGGTGCCGCGCCTCAAGCAAATGCTCGACAAGCACCAGCTGAAGGCCCTGCCCGCCATTCCTGCGCTGACCAGCTCACCGTGCCAGTACGAAAAGAGCCTGCTCGACGCCGAGACTGTGTACATCCAGTCTGGTGAAGTCGGCCTGCTGCTAGAGATTGAGCACGCCCACTTCAAGCGCATGCTGGCCAAGGCCAGCGCCAGCAGCTTCGGCCAGGAGGTCGAGGCCATCAGCCCCAACCTCGACCGCCCCCATGACGACACCCTGGAAATCACCAATGCCGTTCAGGCGTTCACCGCCCGACGCATCCAGAAGCGTCTGGAAGAAACCATCGAGATTCCGCCGCTGGCCGATACCGCGCAGAAGATCATCAAGCTGCGGGTAGACCCCAACGCGAGCATCGATGACATCACCGGCGTGGTCGAAACCGACCCGGCGCTGGCGGCGCAGGTAGTCAGCTGGGCGGCGTCGCCCTACTACGCTTCGCCGGGCAAGATCCGCTCGGTGGAGGACGCCATCGTGCGCGTGCTGGGTTTCGACCTGGTGATCAACCTGGCCTTGGGCCTGGCCTTGGGCAAGACCTTGAGCCTGCCGAAAGACCAGCCGCAACAGGCCACACCCTACTGGCAGCAGTCGATCTACACTGCCGCGATCATCGAAGGCCTGACCCGCGCCATGCCTCGGGCAGAACGCCCCGAAGCCGGGCTGACCTACCTGGCCGGGCTGCTGCACAACTTCGGTTACCTGCTGCTGGCGCACGTGTTCCCGCCGCACTTCTCGCTGATTTGCCGCCACCTGGAGGTGAACCCGCACCTGAACCACACCTATGTGGAACAGCACCTGCTAGGCATCAGCCGCGAACAGATCGGTGCCTGGCTGATGAAGCTGTGGGACATGCCCGAAGAGCTGTCGACCGCGCTGCGCTTCCAGCACGACCCGGCGTACGACGGCGAGTATTCGGCGTTCCCCAACCTGGTGTGCCTGGCGACCCGCCTGTTGCGTACACGAGGGATTGGCTCCGGGCCGCAGGAAGAGATTCCTGACGAGTTGCTGGAGCGCCTGGGGATTACCCGGGACAAGGCCGAGGATGTGGTGAACAAGGTACTCGAGGCCGAGAACCTGCTGCGCGAGCTGGCTTCGCAGTTTCAAGCACCGCACTGATATCGCGAGGGCCGCTTTGCGGCCCCGGCAATTTCAGCCTTTCTTCTTCGGTTTCAGGTATTTCATCAAGCCTTGGAACCACATCACCAGCGCCGGGTTGCCCTTGATCTGGATGTTCTTGTCCTGAATCCCCTGCATGAACGCCAACTGCTTGTTGCCTGCCTGCATCGTGGCGTAGCCGTAGGCAGCGTCCTTGAAGGCGATGGCGAATGCCGGCTGCGGATGTGCGCCGCCCTTGCTGCTGATGCGCTCGTTGTTGACGACAAAGTGCCGGGCAACCTTGCCGTCCAGGGTCTGCATCTGGAACACCAGGTCCTTGCCCTTGAGCTGCTGCTGGAATGCCGGGTTGTTACGGCTGGCCCTGGCCATCAAAAGCCCCATGGCCCAGAGAAGAAAGCGGAACTTCATCGACACGCCTCGATGTAAAAGTGACTAAGTTTCGCACTTTATCCTCTTAACGACCATTTTATGCAAGTTCACCGCAGTTACTGCGTGTAAAGCACAACGGGCGCCATGAAGGCGCCCGTTCGGGATCAACGATTCGTCAGCGCAAGCTTACTTTTTCTTGGCGGCCTTGCCTGGCGCGGCCGGTGGATTGACGCTGTCCTTGAGGTTCTTGCCTGGCTTGAAGGCCACGGTGTTACTGGCTTTGATCTTGACCGGCTCACCGGTTTGCGGGTTTTTGCCGGTACGCGCGCCGCGATGACGTTTTTCGAAGGTGCCGAAACCGACCAGGGTCACCGTGTCCTTGTCCAGGGCACCGGTGATGCTGTCGAGAATCGCGTTCAACACCTGATTGGCCTTTTCCTTGGTCAGATCAGCCTTATCGGCGATGACGGCGGCGAGTTCTGGTTTGCGCATAGTGAAGCCTCTTTGACGGAATTCTTGTTGTTATGCCGTGCTGCCTTTGGGAGCAGCGCTCAAGGCACCGCAGGCTCTAATCTGCGGCAGACGGAAGTGAGAATGGCACGTGCTCAGGGGCCGCGCCAGTATCAGGCCGGCCATTGTGCAGGCAACAACAGGATAAATCCGACAGAACGCCCTCTATTTACGCCATTACCGGTGGCAACTGGCGATTCAGTGCCAGCTTGTCCATGACGGCTGTCCCGGTCAGGGCATAACCCAGCAATTCGCCGTCAGCCCCGTGGCAGAGCACCTTGAGGTCACTGCCCTGCCCCTCCACCTGCCAAGTACCATCGTGCCCCAAGGGCGGCGGCGATACCACCAAAGGGCAGGCCGGGGTCTTGACGGTGATAGGCATCGGCCCGTAGGCCACCGCTGTCAGCTTGCCGGCCAGGGTTTGCGCCAGCGCCCGGGCACAGCTCATCAGCGGCATCACGTAGAGCAGGTTGATGCCATCGACCTCGGCACAATCGCCAAGGGCGAAGATGTTGGCGTGGGATGTACGTAATTCGCGGTCTACGCTGACGCCACGATGGGTCTGCAAGCCGGCCGCGGCGGCCAGGTCGATGCGGGGGCGCAGGCCAATGGCCGAAACGACCAGGTCGCAGGCAATCACGCTGCCATCCGACAGGTGTGCCTCCAGGCCGTGGTCCACCTGGTGCAAGCGGGTCAGCACGGGCCCCAGGTGGAAGCGTACACCCAGGCCTTCGAGCCCGCCCTGCACCGCCGCCGCAGCGGCCGGGTGCAGCAGGGTCGGCATGATCTGTTCGCACGGCGCCACCACGTCGACCTGGAAGCCCCCCAAGCTCATGTCGTTGGCGAATTCGCAGCCGATCAGGCCGGCACCGAGGATCAGCACACGTTGTTTGCCGACGGCGGCGGTACGGAAGCGTGCGTAGTCTTCCAGGTCGTTGATCGGGAACACCAGATGGCTGCCATCGCCTTCTATCGGCACCTGCACGGTCTGCGCCCCCCAGGCCAGCACCAGGTCGCGGTACTCCACAGCCTCTTCGCCGATCCACAGGCGCTTGTGGCCTGGGTCGATGCCGCTGATGCGGGTATGGGTACGAACCTCGGCATTCAGTTGCTCGGCCATGGCACCCGGCTCGGCCATGCACAGGCCGTCAGCGTCTTTCTGCTTGGCAAAGCCCATGGAGAGCATGGGCTTGGAGTAGGAGCGACCATCGTCAGCGGTGATCAGCAGCAGCGGCGTCTGCGCATCGAGCTTGCGAAATTCACGGGCCAGGTTGTAGCCCGCCAGGCCGGTGCCGATGATTACCACAGGGGACGTCATGTCGTGCTTTCCTCGATTAGCCGATGGAGATCATTTCAAAGTCGCTTTTGCCCACGCCACAGTCGGGGCACAGCCAGTCTTCAGGCACATCTTCCCAACGGGTGCCGGGGGCGATGCCGTCGTCGGGCCAGCCTTCGGCTTCGTCGTAGACCAGGCCACAGACAATACATTGCCACTTTTTCATCAGGTCTTTTTCCTCGTTAGAACTCAGGCTTTATCTGGCGGGTCTTTGGCCCTGCTTCAGCCATTATGCAAGCAGTCGGGGCAATCATGCTAAGCTCGCCGCCTCATTGGTTGTAACAAGCAGACCGACGTGTCGTACGAATCCCCGCAAGCAGCCGCTGTCGCGTGGCTGCCGTATTCACAGCTGGCGACCGACTTCGACCAGCCTACCCTTGACTGGTTGTTCGACGAGGGTTCGCTGACCCGCCGCCTGACCCACCTGTCCTTTGATCACTTCTCCGTCACCCCGCTGTTCGAGGGCTGGCAACCGCTGCGCGACGATGAATGCCAAGCGCTGGGCATTGCCGCCGGCGCCGAAGGCTGGGTGCGCGAGGTGTACCTGCGCGGCCATGGCCAGCCTTGGGTGTTCGCCCGCAGTGTCGCCAGCCGCAGCGCCCTGGAGCGCGGCGGGCTGGACCTGGAAACCCTCGGCAGCCGCTCGCTGGGCGAGCTGCTGTTCTGCGACCAGGCGTTCATCCGCCACCCGATCGAAGTGTGCAGCTACCCACAGGCGTGGCTGCCGGCCGGCGCCGCCCATGCAGCACTTTGGGGGCGCCGCTCGCGCTTTGAACGAGACGGCCTGGACCTGCTGGTGGCAGAAGTGTTCCTGCCGGCCTTGTGGCAAGCGGCCAGGGAGGAAAACCGCTGATGTACATGCAACTGCTGAAGTCACTGAACCGCCTGCACCCACGGGCCTGGGACTTCGTCCAGCTCAGCCGCATGGACCGGCCGATCGGTATCTACCTGCTGCTGTGGCCGACCCTGTCGGCGGTGTGGATTGCCGGCAACGGTGCTCCCACCCTGGCCAACGTGCTGATCTTCGGCCTTGGCGTAGTGCTGATGCGGGCCGCGGGCTGCTGCATCAACGACTTTGCCGACCGCAAGGTGGACGGCCACGTCAAACGCACCGCCGACCGGCCGCTGGCCAGCGGCCGGGTCAAGCCGCGCGAGGCGCTGGCCCTGTTTGCGATCCTGGTCGGGGTAAGCTTCCTGCTGGTGCTATGCACCAACAGCCGCACGGTGTGGCTGTCGTTTGGCGCGGTGGCGCTGGCGTCCTGCTACCCATTCATGAAGCGCTACACCTATTACCCGCAGGTGGTGCTGGGCGCGGCGTATTCCTGGGGCATTCCCATGGCCTTCACCGCCGCAGGGAGCGAGTTGCCGGCCAGCGCCTGGCTGCTGTACATCGCCAACCTGCTGTGGACGGTGGGTTACGACACCTATTACGCCATGGTCGACCGCGATGACGACCTGAAGATTGGCGTAAAGTCGACCGCGATCCTGTTCGGCGAAGCCGACCGGGCGATCATCCTCACCTTGCAGATGCTGTCGCTAGGTTGCCTGTTGCTTGCGGGTAGCCGCTTCGAACTGGGGGGCTGGTTCCACCTGGGGTTGCTGGGTGCGGCGGCGTGCTTTGCGTGGGAGTACTGGTCGACGCGCAAGCTGGACCGCGAGTCGTGCTTCAAAGCGTTTTTGCACAACCACTGGGCGGGGTTGCTGGTGTTCATCGGGGTAGTGCTGGACTACACACTGCGTCAAGGCTGATGGCCCTATCGCCGGCAGGCCAGCTTCCACAGGTACAGCGCTGCCTGCGAGGCTGTACAAAAACCGTGGGAGCTGGCTTGCCGGCCATGGGCCGCACAGCGGCCCCGGCAATATCAAGGCTTGGCGATATGCCAGACGTCTTTCACGCCATCACCGGTCTTGTCACCGGCCTTCGTGTCCTTGATGAAGGTATACAGCGGCTTGCCGTCGTAGGCCCACTGCATTGCACCATCGTCACGCGTTACGTGGGTCCATTTGTCCTTCGGTGCTTCGTCTTCTTTCTTGACCAGCAACGGTGGCCAGTTTTTGGCGCACGCGTCATTGCACATCGACTTGCCGCCCGCATCCTTGTCAAAGGTGTACAGCGTCATGCCGGCATGATCGACCCACATGCCGTCCTTCTCCATGGCATGGTGGGCCGACGCCACCCCCGGGAGCGCCAGCGCAGTGAAAAGGGCCATCCAGCTCAGCGTTTGTCGTGTCATTGGATTCACCATTGTTTCTGGGGGAATTAGGTTCGGGTTGCCGCCGCAGCGGCCCTTTCAAGCCTAGTTCAGTCACGCAATGTCGCCATAACGGCCAACACCCTGTCACACAGCTGCAATAATTCCGTTATCTAATGCGGGCCAAGACACCGAATCCAGGAGAGGTTTTGAGCATGGTTGGCAGGAACATTCTGATCGTCGACGACGAAGCACCCATTCGCGAGATGATCGCCGTTGCCCTGGAAATGGCCGGCTATGACTGCCTGGAAGCGGAAAACTCCCAACAGGCCCACGCGATCATCGTCGACCGCAAACCGGACCTGATCCTGCTCGACTGGATGTTGCCCGGCACCTCTGGCATCGAGCTGGCCCGCCGCCTCAAGCGCGATGAGCTGACCGGCGACATCCCGATCATCATGCTTACCGCCAAGGGTGAAGAGGACAACAAGATCCAGGGCCTTGAAGTGGGTGCTGACGACTACATCACCAAGCCGTTCTCGCCGCGCGAACTGGTAGCGCGCCTGAAAGCCGTGCTGCGTCGCACCGGCCCGAGCGACAGCGAAGCACCGATCGAAGTCGGCGGCCTGCTGCTCGACCCGATCAGCCACCGCGTCACCATCGACGGCAAGCCCGCCGAGATGGGCCCCACCGAATACCGCCTGCTGCAGTTCTTCATGACCCACCAGGAGCGCGCCTACACCCGTGGCCAGTTGCTGGACCAGGTGTGGGGCGGCAACGTCTATGTCGAAGAACGCACCGTCGACGTACACATCCGTCGTCTGCGCAAGGCGCTGGGTGAGGCCTACGAAAATCTGGTACAAACCGTGCGGGGCACTGGCTACCGCTTCTCGACCAAGAGCTGATCGAGTTCAAAAGCGCCAAGCTGCACGTCGTTGTACAAGGACCGTCAATTGAACCAGAACTGGCACGCAACCCTGATTCGCCATCTGTTGTTGCTGATTACCGTCTGCCTGATTGGCGGGCTGGTCAGCGGCTACTATGGCTGGAGCCTGGCCATTGGCCTGGCGCTTTACCTGGGCTGGACCCTCAAGCAGCTGCTGCGCCTGCACGACTGGCTGCGCAACCACCAACCCGATGAAGCACCGCCCGATGGTTACGGCCTATGGGGCGAGGTGTTCGACAGCATCTACCACCTGCAGCGCCGCGACCAGCGCGTGCGTGGCCGCCTGCAGGCAGTGATCGACCGGGTGCAGGAGTCCACCGCCGCGCTGCGCGACGCGGTGATCATGCTCGACAGCGACGGCAACCTGGAGTGGTGGAACCGTGCCGCCGAAACCCTGCTGGGGTTCAAGACCCCGCAGGACGGTGGCCAGCAGGTAACCAACCTGGTGCGCCATCCGCGCTTCAAGGAGTACTTCGAGACGGAGAACTACCTCGAACCGCTGGAAATACCCTCGCCCATCAACGACCGGATGCGCCTGCAGTTGCACATCACCCGCTACGGCAACAACGAACACCTGATGCTGGTGCGCGATGTCACGCGCATTCACCAGCTGGAACAGATGCGCAAGGACTTCGTCGCCAACGTGTCGCACGAATTGCGCACGCCACTGACGGTGATCACGGGGTATCTGGAAACCCTGCTGGACAACGTAGAGGATGTGAACCCGCGCTGGGGCCGCGCCCTGCAGCAGATGAGCCAGCAAGGCTCGCGCATGCAGACGCTGCTCAACGACCTGTTGCTGCTGGCCAAGCTGGAAGCCACCGATTACCCGTCGGACAACCAGCCGGTGGCGGTCGAAGCCCTGCTCGCCGCGATCAAGAACGACGCTCAGGCCCTGTCTGGGCCACGTAACCAGCGCATCACCCTCGAAGCCGCGCCCGGTGTGAAGCTGAAGGGCAGCGAGTCAGAGCTGCGCAGTGCCTTTTCCAACCTGGTGTTCAACGCGGTCAAGTACACCCAGGACGAGGGCAACATCCGCATCCGCTGGTGGGCCGATGCCCAGGGTGCCCACTTGTCGGTGCAGGACTCGGGGGTGGGCATCGACGCCAAGCATTTGCCCCGCCTGACCGAACGCTTCTACCGGGTGGACTCCAGCCGTGCATCGAATACCGGTGGCACAGGGCTGGGGCTGGCGATCGTCAAGCATGTGCTGATGCGCCACCGCGGCAAACTGGACATCAGCAGCGTGCCGGGCCACGGCAGCACCTTTACCTGTCACTTTGCGCCGGCACAACTGGTCAACGAAAAGGCTTGAGATCGGCGCGGCTGCGCAGCCCTTCGCGGGCAGGCCCGCTTCCACACGGACCGCAATAAGCCAGCCACCCTTTGCTTTTACGGCCCCAGCCGCTACATTGGATCCCCTGTGCCAGCAAGAGCTGGCACTTTTTTTCTCCCAATCTCAAGACGGACCCCGTAAAAACTCCATCATGGACCCTTCCCCTGGTATCAGCCTCACCTCGTTATTCGCCGATTTCGGCATGATCATCTTTGCCTTGCTGCTGGTGCTGCTCAACGGCTTCTTCGTTGCCGCCGAGTTCGCCATGGTCAAGCTGCGCGCCACCCGCGTGGAGTCCATCGCCGAACAGCATGGCTGGCGCGGCAATATCCTGCGCAAGGTCCACAACCAGCTCGACGCCTACCTGTCAGCGTGCCAGCTGGGCATCACCCTCGCCTCCCTGGGCCTGGGCTGGGTCGGCGAACCGGCCTTTGCCCACTTGCTCGAGCCGCTGCTCGCGTACTTCGGTGTCGACTCGCCCGAACTGATCAAGGGCGTGTCGTTCTTCGTCGCATTCTTTGTCATTTCCTACCTGCACATCGTGGTCGGTGAGCTGGCGCCCAAATCCTGGGCCATCCGCAAGCCCGAGCTGCTGTCGCTGTGGACGGCCGTGCCGCTGTACCTGTTCTACTGGGCGATGTACCCGGCCATCTACCTGCTCAATGCCAGCGCCAACACCATCCTGCGCATTGCCGGCCAGGGCGAACCGGGCCCGCACCACGAACACCACTACAGCCGTGAAGAGCTGAAGCTGATCCTGCACTCCAGCCGTGGCCAGGACCCGAGCGACCAAGGCATGCGTGTGCTCGCCTCGGCCGTGGAAATGGGCGAGCTGGAAGTGGTCGACTGGGCCAACTCGCGTGAAGACATGGTCAGCATCGATGCCAATGCACCGCTGAAGCAGATCCTGGCTTTGATACGTCGCCACAAATTCAGCCGCTACCCGGTGTATGACGCCGAGCGTGAAGAGTTCACCGGGCTGCTGCACATCAAGGACCTGCTGCTGGAGCTTGCCGAACTGGAGCACTTGCCCGAGACCATCGACCTGGACGACCTTGCCCGGCCGCTGGAGCGCGTATCGCGGCACATGCCGCTGTCGCAACTGCTGGAGCAGTTCCGCAAGGGCGGCGCGCACTTCGTGCTGGTGGAAGAAGCCGACGGCAAGGTAATCGGCTACCTGACCATGGAAGACGTGCTGGAAGTGCTGGTGGGCGATATCCAGGACGAACACCGCAAGACCGAGCGCGGCATCCTTGCGTACCAGCCAGGCAAGCTGCTGGTACGCGGTGACACCCCGCTGTTCAAGGTGGAGCGCCTGCTGGGCATCGACCTCGATCACATCGAGGCGGAAACCTTGGCGGGGCTGATCTACGAGACGCTCAAGCGCGTACCGGAAGAAGAGGAAGTGCTGGAGGTCGAAGGGCTGCGCATCATCATCAAGAAGATGAAAGGGCCCAAGATCGTGCTGGCCAAGGTGCTCAAGCTCGATTGAGGGGTACGGGGCTGCTGCGCAGCCCATCGCGGCACAAGGCCGCTCCTACAGGGGTTCGCGTAATCCTGTAGGAGCGGCCTTGTGCCGCGAAAGGGCCGCAAAGCGGCCCCAAAAATCTCAAGGGTTACCCGCAGTAAAGTCGGGCAACCCGCTGATCGGCCGGTCGAACCGGTAAGGTATCGACTCCAGCGCCAACCCCACATTGCGCTGCACCACAAAATGCAGGTGCGGGCCTGTGCTGTTGCCAGTATTGCCCGACTTGGCCAGCATCTGCCCCTGGCGTACCCGCTGCCCCTCCGCCACCACCACCGAACCACGCATCAGGTGCAGATAAACGCCCATGGTGCCGTCCGGGTGCAGGATCCTGACAAAGTTGCCCGAGGGGTTGGGCTCGCGCCCGCTCTGGCTGTTCTGCGTCTTCACCACCACGCCTTCCCGCGCCGCGATGATGGTAGTGCCTTCAGGCATGGCGAAATCCATGGCGTAGCGCCCTTTGGGCCCAAAATGGCTGACACGGCCGTTGGGGCCTTGGGTGACGCGGAACGGCCCGCCGACCCAGGGGAACGCATACCGGAAGCCCTGAGGCCGCTTGCCAGGGTCCCCCATGGCCTGGAGCAGGGTCGAGCGGTAGTTCAGCAGCAGCCCGGGGCGCCCCCTGAGCACGCTGAGCATTTGCGTGGTGCGCGGCGGCAGGAGCCGGCGCACGATACGCGGGGCATCGCCGCCTTGGGCGTTCACCAGGTTGTCCAGGCGTAATTCGACCTCTACCGGCACATGCAGCTCGTTGCGTGCCGAAAAGCTCACGCCGCCGTCGAAGGTTTTCGCGTTCAGCAGCACTTGGCCTTCGAGTGTTTCGACCATGGGCTCGCGCAGCACCAAGGGTTTGGCGCCAGGGCCTGGCCGGTCGGTATAGGACACGACACCGAAATCGTCGGTGATTTTATAAAGCGTCACACCCAGGCTCGACGCCGAGGCCATGAGCAATGCACAGAACAGCAGCAGGCGGGCGGGCATGATAGTGGCTTTTTGACAGTTATGATCTGTCGAAGCCTAGCAGCGCGTTTTGAGGCAGGTATTGCAGTTGGTCGGATGGCTCAGGGCTGCGCGGGCTTTTTGTAGGAGCGGCCTTGTGTCGCGATAGGGCTGCGGCAGCAGCCCCAGGATTTCAGCTTCGCCGCATGAATTGCCGGGCTCAGGCGCCGGGTGTGAAGTGTTTCTGCGCGGTGCCGCGGGCAATCAGGCGCGACAGGTAATCAAGCTTCTGGGCGTCCTGGTCAACAAACTTGAAGGTCAACTGCAGCCAGTCGCTGTCGGGCTTGGGCTCCAATGCAGCAACGGCGTGCAGGTAGCCGTTCAGGCGGGCGACTTCGGCGTTCTCGCCCTGCTCCAGGTCCAGCACGGCGCCCTCCAGCACCTGCGGCAGCGCTTCGCTGCGGCGTACCACCAACAGCGCCTCTTTCAGGCTCAGCGCCTTGATCACGCACGGTTGCATGCCGCTGGCCAGGCGCAACTGGCCTTGGCCCCGCCCCGTCGGCGCGGGGGCTGGAGGCGTAGGTGCAGTGACCAATGGCTTGGCAGCCACTGGCGCCGATGGGGGGGCCGTCACCTTGGCTGCCTCTGGCTTGCCACCTGTCAGGGCACTCAAAGAATCGTTGGCGAATGCCGGGTTGGCCCGCGCCGGGCCGATGGCCATCAGGCTGTCGAGCTTACCGATCCTGGTCAGCGCTTTTTTCACCTTGGTCAGCAGTTGTTCATTGGTGAACGGCTTGCCAACAAAGTCGGAAACGCCCGCCTGGATCGCCTGAATGACGTTTTCCTTGTCGCCACGGCTGGTCACCATGATGAACTGCAGGTTCTTCAGCGCTGGCTGCTGACGGCACCAGGTGAGCAATTCCAGGCCGGACATTTCCGGCATTTCCCAGTCACACAGGACCAGGTCGAAGGCTTCCTTGCCCAGCATGGCCATGGCCTTGCGACCATTGATGGCGTCGTCGATGGCCATGCCCGGGAAGGCATTGCGCAGGCACTTGCGGACCAGGTCACGGATAAACGGGGCGTCATCCACGACCAGCACATTCACTTTACTCATCAATACTCCTTCTGAATCCCGACTAGCCTACTGCCAAATAATGGCCATTTGCTACAACCTGGTCACGCCGGGACTTCTTCACATCGTTCGCGGGTGCCTGCCGGCTCCTCGACCGCAAACGAAAACGCCCGGCCAAGGCCGGGCGTCGAAGCTCGGGAGCAACCTTACTTATCGTCAGATTCGCCCGGAACATTAGCCTTTTCGCCGTCGGCGACAGCGGTACCCTGCACTTCTGCCGTCATCCGCTTGAGGCCCATGTGGCGCACGTCGGTGCCGCGCACCAGGTAAATCACCAACTCGGAGATGTTGCGGGCATGGTCACCGATACGCTCCAGCGAGCGCAGCGCCCAGATCACGCTCAGTACCCGCGAGATAGAGCGCGGGTCTTCCATCATGTAGGTCACCAGCTCGCGCAGGGCAGTCTTGTACTCGCGGTCGATGGTCTTGTCGTACTGGGCTACCGACAATGCCAGGTCGGCATCGAAGCGGGCAAAAGCATCAAGCGCATCGCGGACCATGTTGCGCACCTGGTCGCCAATGTGGCGCACCTCGACGTAGCCGCGCGGCGACTCGCCTTCTTCGCACAGCTGGATGGCGCGGCGAGCAATTTTGGTGGCCTCGTCACCAATGCGCTCAAGGTCGATCACCGACTTGGAGATGCTGATGATCAGGCGCAGGTCGGAGGCCGCCGGCTGGCGACGGGCGAGGATGCGCACGCATTCCTCGTCGATGTTGCGCTCCATCTGGTTGATCTGTTCGTCGACTTCGCGCACTTGCTGGGCCAGACCCGAGTCGGCCTCGATCAGCGCTGTAACCGCGTCATTGACTTGTTTTTCCACCAGACCACCCATGGCCAGCAGGTGGCTGCGCACCTCTTCGAGCTCGGCGTTGAACTGCTGGGAAATATGGTGAGTAAGGCTTTCTTTGTTGATCATCGTTCGCTCCGCGAAGAGGCTTCAAGCTTCAAGTAGTTCGTGTCATTCCCTGTGGGAGCGGGCCGCGTGGCTGCTAGCCGTAGCGACCGGTGATGTAGTCTTCGGTCTGCTTCTTCGCCGGGTTGGTGAACAGGGTATCGGTGTCACCGAATTCGACCAGTTTGCCCATGTACATGAATGCGGTGTAGTCCGAAACCCGGGCCGCCTGCTGCATGTTGTGGGTCACGATGACGATGGTGTACTTGGCTTTCAATTCGTAGATCAGTTCTTCGACCTTCAGGGTCGAGATCGGGTCCAGTGCCGAGCACGGTTCGTCGAGCAACAGCACTTCCGGCTCTACGGCAATGGTGCGGGCGATGACCAGACGCTGCTGCTGGCCACCGGAAAGGCCTAGCGCCGACTCGTGCAGGCGGTCCTTGACCTCGTCCCACAGGGCCGCTCCCTTGAGCGCCCACTCCACGGCTTCGTCAAGCACACGCTTTTTGTTGATGCCCTGGATACGCAGGCCGTAGACCACGTTCTCGTAGATGGTCTTGGGGAACGGGTTGGGCTTCTGGAACACCATGCCCACACGGCGGCGCAGCTCGGCCACGTCTTCGCCCTTGCGGTAAATGTTGTTACCGTACAGGTTGATGGCGCCTTCCACACGGCAGCCATCAACCAGGTCGTTCATCCGGTTGAAGGTGCGCAGCAGGGTCGACTTGCCGCAGCCGGAGGGGCCGATGAAGGCGGTTACGCGCTGCTTGGGAATGTTCATACTGACGTCGAACAGCGCCTGCTTGTCGCCGTAGAACAGGCTCAGGCCCGGCACTTCGATGGCCACGGTTTCTTCGGCCAGGTGCAGGCTCTGCTTGTTGCGGCCCAGGGCAGACATGTCGATGCCGTGGGTATGAGAATCTTGCTGCATGGTCAACTCCATACGCTGTCAATTCGTTTCAAAGGGCCGCCCGGCTCACCGGGGGCACGCTTGCAATCAGGCTCAGCTGTCCAGCGCCTTGTACTTCTCGCGCAGGTGGTTGCGGATCCACACGGCCGACAGGTTGAGGGAAGCGATCACCAGCACCAGCAACAGTGCCGTGGCGTACACCAGCGGCCGCGCGGCCTCGACGTTCGGGCTCTGGAAGCCGACGTCATAGATGTGGAAGCCCAAGTGCATGATCTTCTGGTCCAGGTGCAGGTAGGGGTAGTTCCCGTCCACTGGCAGCGACGGCGCCAGCTTCACCACACCCACCAGCATCAGCGGCGCCACTTCACCGGCAGCGCGGGCCACGGCGAGGATCATGCCGGTCATCATGGCCGGGCTTGCCATGGGCAAGACGATCTTCCACAGCGTCTCGGCCTTGGTCGCGCCCAAGGCCAGCGAGCCCTCGCGCACGGTACGCGGAATACGCGCCAAACCTTCTTCGGTGGCCACGATCACCACCGGAACAGCCAGCAGTGCCAGGGTCAACGATGCCCACAGCAGGCCGGGGGTACCCAAGGTCGGCGCCGGCAGGGCTTCGGGGAAGAACAAGCGGTCTATCGAGCCACCCAGCACGTAGACGAAGAAGCCCAGGCCGAACACACCGTAGACGATCGCCGGCACGCCAGCCAGGTTGTTCACTGCAATACGGATCAGGCGGGTCACCGGGCCTTGCCGTGCGTACTCGCGCAGGTACACAGCAGCCAGCACGCCAAACGGGGTGACGATTACGGCCATGATCAGGGTCATCATCACGGTACCGAAAATGGCCGGGAAGATACCGCCTTCGGTGTTGGCCTCACGCGGGTCATCGCTGAGGAACTCCCAAACTTTGGCAAAGTAAGTACCCAGCTTGTTGAAACCGGACATGCCGTTCGGCTGGATGGCGTGCACCACCTTGCTCAGGTTGATCTCCACTTCACGGCCGTTGGCGTCACGGGCCACCAGGCTGTCGCGGGCGAACGCCTGGTGCAGGCCGCTCAAGCGGTCTTCGATGGCTTTGTAGCGGCTGTTCAGCTCGGCGCGGTCGGCGTCCATGTCGGCCTGGGCGGCGGCGTCCAGCTTGCCGTCCAGTTCCAGCTTGCGTGCCTGCAGGCGCAGGCGCTCAAGGCCATGGTTGATGGCACCGATGTCCTTCTTCTCCAACTGCTGCAGCTCACCGTTGAGCTGGTTGGCGCGCTTTAGGCGGGCCTGCAGTTCGTTCCACGCAGCAGGGCCTTCGGCAACTACGCGGCCCTCTTCCTTGACGCTGACCAGGTAGCCATAGAAGTTGCCCCACTCGCGGCGCTCCAGGGCGATCAGGTCGGCCGGGCGCTGTTCATCGACCAGCCAGTCGCCGACCACCCAGGTGAAGTCGCTGCCGTTGAGGTCGCGGTTACCCACCTTTATCAGCTCGCGGGTCATGAACTCCGGGCCCTGGTCCGGTACCGGCAGGCCGGCCCCCTTCAGGCGGGCACGGGGTACCTCTTCCTTTTGCACCACTTCGCCGATGACGACATGGTCAGCCTGGCCCGGCACCTTGTAGGTGGCCTGGACAAGATCGGCCGGCCAGAAGTGGCCCAGGCCGCGCACGGCAATCACCGCCAGCAGGCCGACGGTCATGATCACCGCCATGGCCACGGCGCCGCCGCTCATCCAGACGCCAGGGGCGCCGCTCTTGAACCAGCCTTTGAGGGAATCCTTTTTCACGGATCGCTACCTTTCTATCAAAGCGACGAGTATTTCTTGCGCAGACGCTGGCGAATCAGCTCGGCCAAGGTGTTCATGACGAACGTGAACATCAGCAGCACCAGGGCGGCCAGGAACAGCACGCGATAGTGGCTGCCACCGACTTCCGATTCCGGCATTTCCACGGCCACGTTGGCGGCCAGGGTGCGCATGCCCTCGAACAGGTTCATCTCCATCACCGGGGTGTTGCCGGTGGCCATCAGCACGATCATGGTCTCACCCACCGCACGGCCCATGCCGATCATCAGCGCCGAGAAGATACCCGGGCTGGCGGTGAGGATGACCACGCGGGTCAGGGTCTGCCAAGGCGTCGCACCCAGGGCCAAAGAGCCCAGGGTCAGGCTGCGCGGCACGCTGAATACGGCATCCTCGGCAATGGAGTAGATGTTCGGGATGACCGCAAAGCCCATGGCGATACCCACTACCAGGGCGTTGCGCTGGTCGTAGGTGATGCCCAGGTCGTTGGTGATCCACAGGCGCATGTCACCGCCGAAGAACCAGTTTTCCAGGTGCGCGCTCATGGTCAGGGCGAACCAGCCGGTGAACAGGATGACCGGTATCAGGATCGCAGCTTCCCAACCATCCGGCACACGCAGGCGGATCGACTCCGGCAGGCGGCTCCAGGTGAAGCCGGCCAGCAGGATGCCGAACGGCATCAGCAGGAACAGGCTGAACACGCCAGGCAGGTGGCCTTCGAGGTACGGCGCCAGGAACAGGCCGGCGAAGAAGCCGAGGATTACCGTCGGCATGGCTTCCATTAGCTCGATCACCGGTTTGACCTTGCGGCGCATGCCCGGGGCCATGAAGTAGGCGGTGTAGATGGCGGCGGCAATGGCCAGCGGGGCGGCCAGGATCATCGCGTAGAACGCGGCCTTCAGCGTACCGAAGGTCAGCGGCGAGAGGCTCAGCTTGGGCTCGAAGTCGGTATTGGAAGCAGTCGATTGCCAGACGTATTTCGGCTCGTCGTAGTTCTCGTACCACACCTTGCCCCACAGTGCGCTGAAGGAAACTTCAGGGTGCGGGTTGCGCAGGCTCAGCGGCAGCAGCTTGCCGCCCTCTTCGATGATGATACGGTTGGCGCGCGGCGACAGGGCCAAGGTGCCCGGGCCTTCGGCAGCAGGCTCCACCAGCAGGGTGCGGTGCGCCGTGCTGTGGAACACGCCCAGCTTGCCGTCGGCGTCCAGGGCGATGAAGCCTTTGCGGCGCTCTTCGGCGTCGATCTGCACCACCGGGGCCTTGCCCATCTGGAAGGTACGGATCTGCTTGAAGCGCGATTCGCCGTCCGGGTCACGGGCCATGAACCATTGGGCCAGGCCACCTTTGGAATCACCAATGATCAGCGAAATGCCGCCGACCAACTGGGCGCTGGCGGTAATTTCAGTGTCAGCGCTTTCGGCCAGTTTGTAGCGGCCGTTGAGGCTCTTGTCACGCAGGCTGAACACGTCGGCGGTGGCGCGGCCGTTGATCACGTAGAGCCACTGCTGACGCGGGTCGATGAAGATGTTCTTCACCGCTTCGGTCATCTGCGGCAGCACGATACGGTTCTGCTCGGTGGTGACCTCTTCGGTCATCATGTTTTCGGTGCGCGTCAGCTGCACCACCTGCAGGTGCGCGCCGGTAGACCCGGCCAGTACCAGGGTGTCGCCATTGACGTTGACGTTGACGTGTTCCAGCGCACGGCCCTGTTCGTCGAGCACGAACGGCTGCTCACCGTACGGGTAGTCGATGCCGGGGGTGATGGTTTTCTTGTTGTCCGGGTAGGTGATCTTGTAGGTGTGGTGGAACACCAGCGCCTGACCATTGGACAAACCCAGCACCACCAACGGGCTGCCCGGCTGGTCGGTACTGATCGAGGTGACCTGGGTGTCTGCCGGCACTGGCAGATCGACCCGCTTGAGCTCGTTACCGGTCTTGGTATCGAAGAACAGTGCCTGGCCCTTGTCCGAAACTCGCATCCCCACCAGGTTCTGTTCTTCAAGCGCGATCAGCAGCGGCTTACCGGCATCCTGTTGCAGCCAGGTAGGCTCCAGGGCTTTTTTGCTGGTCAGCTCGGCGCCCTGGAACAGTGGCAACACCACATAGGCCAGGTAGAAGAAGATCAGGGTGATTGCCGCCAACACGGCAAGCCCGCCCACCAGGACGTACCAGCGGGTCAGGCGGTCCTTGAGCGCACGCATGCGGCGCTTGCGTTGCAACTCGGGCGTATTGAAATCAATGCGCACGGGCTGGGAGTTTTGGGTCATGTTGGAATTGGCCAGATCATTCATGCGCACACCCTAGCGGTCCCGTGTGACAAAAACATTACAAAGTGGTGACGCGCGAAAGCCCGCCGCACAGTGAACCTGGCTTCGGACTGGAAATTCGTGGAAGAGGCCGGGCATCAGCACCGGCCCCCTCTTCAGTTACTTACTTCTTTGCGACGTTACCGGCGTGGGACAGGCCCAGGTCAGCCAGGGTCTTGTCGACGACTTTGGCCGGCAGCGGGATGTAGCCATCTTTCACCACGACCTGCTGGCCAGCTTGCGACAGTACCAGCTTGACGAACTCGGCTTCCAGCGGCGCCAAAGGCTTGTTCGGGGCCTTGTTGACGTACACGTACAGGAAGCGCGACAGCGGGTAGGTGCCGTTCAGGGCATTGGCTTCGTTGTCTTCAACGAACTCGCCGCCTTCTTTCTTGGCCAGGGCTACGGTCTTGACGCTGGCGGTCTTGTAGCCGATACCCGAGTAGCCGATGCCGTTCAGCGAGGAGCTGATCGACTGCACGACCGACGCCGAGCCAGGCTGTTCGTTCACGTTAGGCTTGAAGTCGCCTTTGCACAGGGCTTCTTCCTTGAAGTAACCGTAGGTGCCCGATACCGAGTTGCGGCCGAACAGCTGGATTGGCTTGTTGGCCAGGTCACCGGTCACACCAACGTCGCCCCAGGTCTTGATATCAGCCTTGCCACCGCACAGGCGGGTGGAGGAGAAGATGGCGTCGACCTGGGCCATGGTCAGGCCTTTGATCGGGTTGTCCTTGTGCACGAACACGGCCAGGGCGTCGACGGCAACCGGGATGGCGGTAGGCTTGTAGCCGTACTTCTGCTCGAAGGCCTGCAGCTCGACGTCCTTCATCTTGCGGCTCATCGGGCCGAGGTTGGCGGTGCCTTCGGTCAGCGCGGGTGGCGCGGTGGAAGAGCCGGCAGCCTGGATCTGGATGTTTACGTTCGGATATTCCTTCTTGTAGGCCTCGGCCCACAGGGTCATAAGGTTCGCGAGGGTATCGGAACCGACGCTGGAGAGGTTGCCCGAAACACCGGTGGTTTTGGTGTAGGTCGGGATTGCAGGATCGACAGCGGCTACCGCGTTGGCGGTTGCAACGCCAGCGGCGGCAAAGGTAAGGGCCGCCATCAAACGCTTCAGTTTCATGCCTTGCTCCTAGCAGGAATATTGGGGTGTTGGATGGAACGGGCCCAAGTATCGGCAGGCCGCATGAACACGATATGACTTCATTGTGACAATTGGATGAAAGGCCATCACTGATAGCAGGTCTGGCCTCTTCGCGGGCACGCCCGCTCCCACAGGGGTTGTGCTGAGCCCTGTGGGAGCGGGCGTGCCCGCGAAGAGGCCAGCAGCCCCGAAACAGATCAGCGCTTGTTGGCGAGCAGGTACAGGCCTACGGCCAGACCCACGGCGCACAGGCCTGCTACATAATAGGCAGGCGCCATCGGGCTTACTTTCAGCAGCGCGGTCACCACCATTGGCGTCAAGCCACCGAAAATCGCGTAGGCCACGTTGTACGAGAACGACAGCCCACTGAAGCGCACCGCCGCCGGGAATGCCTTGACCATCACATAAGGCACCGCGCCGATCACACCCACGCACAGGCCGGTCAGCGCATACAGCGGGAACAGCAGCTCGGGCCGGGTTGGCAGGCTATGGTAGAAGGTCCAGGAACTGGCCAGCAGCAGCAGGCTGCCGATCACGAACACCCGCCCCGCCCCAAAGCGGTCGGCCAGGCTGCCGGCGCCGATGCAGCCAAAGCTGAGCAGCACGATGGCCATGCTGTTGGCCTTGAGCGAGTCGATCGGGCTGATGTGGTAGAAGCTCTGCAGCAGCGCAGGGGTCATCAGGATAACCACCACGATACCGGCCGACAGCATCCAGGTCAGCAGCATCGACAGGATGATCGGGCCGCGGTGGTCGCGCAGCACGGCGCGCAGCGGCAGCTCCTCGGCCAGCGCCTTGCGTTGCTGCATTTCGGCAAACACCGGGGTTTCGTGCAGCCAGCGGCGCAGGTACACCGAGAACAGGCCGAACACACCGCCGAGCAGGAACGGGATACGCCAAGCGTAATCGGCCACTTCGTCGGCGCTGTACACGCTGTTGATCAAGGTCGCCACCAGCGAGCCCAGCAGAATGCCCGCCGTCAGGCCTGCGGTCAGGGTACCGCATGCGTAGCCGGTGTTGCGCGCCGGTACGTGCTCAGAGACGAACACCCAGGCGCCCGGCACCTCGCCACCAATCGCCGCGCCCTGGATCACCCGCATCAGCAGCAGCAGGATCGGCGCCCACATGCCGATTTGTGCGTATGTTGGCAGCAGGCCCATGATCAGGGTCGGCAGGGCCATCATGAAGATGCTCAGGGTAAACATCTTCTTGCGTCCAAGCAGGTCACCAAAGTGGGCCATGATGATGCCCCCCAGCGGCCGCGCCAGGTAGCCAGCGGCGAAGATGCCGAACGTTTGCATCAGGCGCAGCCACTCGGGCATGTCGGCCGGGAAGAACAGCTTGCCAACCACCGTGGCGAAGAACACGAAGATGATGAAGTCGTAGAACTCCAGTGCGCCACCCAGGGCGGACAGCGAGAGTGTTTTGTAGTCACTGCGGGTCAGCGGCCGCGGAGGCTGCTCGATACTGCTCGGCACGGAAGTCATCGATCGTTGTTCTCTTGTAGGGCATGCAGGCCGCTTGGCACGCGGCTTCTGGATTGGGAGACAGGCGAAGATAGCAAATTGCCGAGCCGCGCCGAAAGCGATACAAAATCCATACAGATATTCATGAATGCGCGGTCGTCGCTGGCAGTTATGCCCTATATACTGCTGATTCGTAGGAAAAGGTTGTTGCCCGCGTGGGATGTTGTGCGAAAACGCCGGTCTTTATGTCAGACGGTTTCGCAGAGTTTCTCTACGGCCGTCCAGTGAAACGAAATCGGCGTAGTATGTTTCAAGCTGAATCGTTTACCCGGCCTTCGCGCCACACCAACGAAAAGCGTCACGGGTCAGAGGCCCCATCGCATGATTGAGCTCGAACAAGAAGATCCAATCCCGCAAGGCGACCTGGCCTTGCAAATCACCGCACTCCCGCGCGAAACCAACGGGTTTGGCGACATCTTCGGCGGCTGGCTGGTTGCCCAGATGGACTTGGCCGGCACCGCCATGGCCAGCCGCGTCGCCGGTGGCCGCGTGGCGACCGTGGCCATTGAACGCATGGCCTTCCTGGTACCCGTCGCAGTGGGCGCACAGCTGTCGTTCTATACCCAGACCCTGGAAATCGGCCGCAGCTCGATTCAGATGATGGTCGAAGTGTGGAGCGACGACCCGCTGTCCAGTGAATGGCGCAAGGTTACCGAAGCGGCATTCGTCTTCGTCGCCATCGACGGCAGTGGCCGCACCCGTTCCGTGCCTCGTCGCTGAGCCACGCGGGCGGTAAACTCATTGCATGTGCCCGGGTCCAAGGCCCACTGGCTATCAATGAGATGAACGCAATGGCTACCTTTCAGGTCGTAACCGAGCAACATGGCGAACTCAATTGCTGGCGTATCAGCAGCGATCGCGCCGAACTCCTGATCGCCCAGCAGGGCGCACAGATCCTCAGCTACCAGCGGGTCGGCGAGCCGCCGCTGCTGTGGCTGAGCGACCAGGCCATCTTCCGCCACGGCAAGTCGGTACGCGCCGGTGTGCCGGTGTGCTGGCCGTGGTTCGGCAACCTGCAGCGCAACCCCCAGGCCGTTCAGGCCATGTACCACGGCGAGCAGGCGCCTGCTCACGGGCTTGCGCGCTCGCGTGACTGGCAGCTGCTGGGTATCGAGGAAGCGGGCAACGGCCTGCGCATTGAATTCCAATTGCCTGAAGCGCAGGGCGATCTACCCGGCTGGCCTCATGAGGTCGAGCTGAAGCTGGTGGTGGAGCTGGATGAGGCGCTAAAGCTGAACCTGACCAGCCGCAATATGGGCAATACCCCCGTTACCATCAGCCAGGCCTTGCACAGCTACTTCGCGGTCAGCGATGTGCGCCAGGCGCGGGTCGAAGGCGTCGAGGGCCTGGGCTATATCGAAACCCTTGCCGACTGGGAACAGCGGGAGCAGCAGGGCGCACTGGCGTTTGCCGGGGAAACTGACCGGATCTACCTCGCTACCCCACAGACCCTGAGCATTGTCGACCCGCACTGGAACCGGCGGATTACCTTGACCAGCAGTGGCTCGCGCTCGGCGGTGATCTGGAACCCCTGGACCGAGCGGGCCAAGGAGCTGGCGGACATGGTTGATGATGGCTGGCAGCGGATGCTGTGCATCGAGACGGCGAATGTGTGGAATGATCTGGTGGAATTGAAGCCTGGGGCGAGTCATTCGCTGGGTGTACAGATCGGTTGTGAAATGATCTGAGGCCTGCGATGGTTTTGCCGGCCTCTTCGCGGGCTTGCCCGCGAAGAGGCCGGGCCAGGTATCAGAGGTCTGCGTCTTCCACCACCCTCACCTTCCCCGCATCCAGCGCATAGGCCGCATCGGCCAGGTCATTGCTGACCTTTTCCACCTTCAGCTTGCCGCTGACCCACAGCGGTGTGTAGATGTCATCGATCTTCAACCCTTTCGGGTAGCGCACCAGCACCAGCTGGTTCGGCGGCGGTGGCGGCACATGGATGCACGCGCCCGGGTACGGCACCAGGAAGAACAGCGTGCTGTTGCCCTTGGCATCGCTTTCCAGCGGCACCGGGTAGCCACCCAGGCGAATGTCCTTGCCGTTCATGGCAGCCACGGTCTTGGTCGAATACATCACCGCTGGCAGGCCCTTGCTCTGCTTGAGCCCACCCTTGTCGGTAAAGGTGCCCATGGCTTCCGGCGAGTTGTGATCGATTTCGGGCATTTGCTCGAGCGCTTTCTGGTCCGACTTGGGCATAAGCTCCAGCCAGTCGGTTTCAGGCAGTTCGGCATGGGCCAGGGTACTGGCCAACAACAGGGGGACGAGAAAAAAGGCTCGCATGGCAATGCTCGGCAACTCGAATGAATTGCCGGGCATTCTAACCAGTATTCAGCGTTTCTTGATGAATCCGTAGATCACCAGAAGGACCACGGCACCGACCAGCGCGCCAAAGAAGCCCGCCGCCTGACCGGCCTGGTAGATGCCCAGTGCCTGGCCGCCATAGGTCGCCAGCAAGGAGCCGGCAATACCCAGCAGGATGGTCATGATCCAGCCCATGCTGTCGTCGCCCGGCTTGATGAAGCGGGCCAGCAGGCCGACGATGAGGCCGATAAAAATGGTTCCAATGATGCCCATGGCAATCCCTCTGCAGTGAATATGGAGCAAGCCAAAGCCTAGACGGGCTTTGGCTTGTTGCCATGTTCAGAGGGCAAGCCGCTTGCAGAAGTTCGATTTGTAGCCCGATCAGTTGCTGATCAGAGCCTCTACTTCGGCAATCTTGCGCTCAAGGGTGGCCATGTCATGGCAGCGCAACGTGGCGTGGCCAACCTTGCGGCCGACCTTGAAGGCCTTGCCGTAGTGGTGCAGGTGGCAGTCGCCGATGGCGACGACCTTGTCCACGGCCGGCACTTCACCGATGAAGTTGAGCATTGCGCTCTCGCCCACCTTGGCCGTCGAGCCCAGCGGCAGGCCAGCGACGGCTCGCAGGTGGTTCTCGAACTGGCTGCACTCGGCGCCTTCGATGGTCCAGTGCCCGGAGTTGTGCACGCGCGGGGCGATTTCGTTGGCCTTCAGGCCACCGTCAACTTCGAAGAACTCGAAGGCCATGACGCCAACGTAGTCCAGCTTCTGCAGCACACGACCAACGTAGTCTTCGGCCAATGCCTGCAGCGGGTGCGCCTGGCTGGCCACCGACAGGCGCAGGATGCCGCTTTCGTGGGTGTTGTGCACCAGCGGGTAGAAGCGGGTTTCGCCATCACGGGCACGCACGGCCACCAGCGACACTTCGCCAGTGAACGGCACGAAGCCTTCCAGCAGGCACGGCACGCTACCCAGCTCGACGAAGGTGCCTGCCACGTCTTCTGGCGTGCGCAGCACCTTCTGACCCTTGCCGTCGTAGCCCAGGGTGCGAGTTTTCAGCACGGCAGGCAGGCCGATGCTGGCCACTGCGGCGTCCAGGTCTGCCTGGGAAAGGATGTCGGCGAAGGCCGGGGTAGGAATACCCAGGTCGCGGAACATGCTCTTTTCGAACAAGCGGTCACGGGCGATGCGCAGCGCTTCGGCACTGGGGTAGACCGGCACGAACTGCGAGAGGAAAGCCACGGTCTCGGCCGGTACGCTTTCGAACTCGAAGGTGACCAGGTCGACTTCGTCGGCCAGCTGGCGCAGGTGGTCCTGGTCGCCATAGTCGGCACGTAGATGCTCGCCCAACGGCGCGGCACAGGCGTCCGGTGCCGGGTCGAGGAAGGCGAAGTTCATGCCCAGCGGGGTACCCGCCAGGGCCAGCATGCGGCCCAGCTGGCCGCCACCGATTACACCGATCTTCATGGGTTGAGCCTCAAGCCTGGCGCGGGTCTGGGTTGTCCAGCACAGTGTCGGTCTGTTCCGTGCGGAACTGCTTCAGTGCCGCGTGGTACTGCGGGTACTTGGCGCCCAGGATGCTGGCCGACAGCAGCGCAGCGTTGATCGCACCGGCGCGGCCGATGGCCAGCGTGGCAACCGGCACGCCGGCTGGCATCTGCACGATCGACAGCAGCGAGTCGACGCCCGACAGCATCGACGACTGCACCGGCACACCCAGCACTGGCAGGTGGGTCTTGGCGGCGCACATGCCTGGCAGGTGGGCTGCGCCACCGGCACCGGCGATGATCACCTCGATGCCGCGGCCTTCGGCCTCCTCGGCATACTGGAACAGCAGATCCGGGGTGCGGTGGGCAGAAACCACCTTCACTTCGTAAGGAATGCCGAGTTTTTCCAGCATATCGGCGGTGTGGCTAAGGGTGGACCAATCGGACTTGGAGCCCATGATCACGCCAACCAGTGCACTCATCGTCGAGCCTCTTCGCTTGTGCGCCCGCGGGCGCGTCAAAAAACAACAAGCCACGCGGGACGACCGGCGTGGCTTGTTTGCTGATCAGGACCGGACGCATCCGGTCGAAAGGCCGCGCAGTATACCGTAAGGTGGTGCGTTTAAGGCACCCCGGCGACCAACTGTCGGGCCTTATTTTTCGGGGCTTTGGCTGACTTTTGGGTCAACCGCCGCCGCACCCTCGAGCTTGCGCCACAACAGCCTGACGTTGGCCTTGCGCACCAGGGCGCAGCGGTACAGGCGTATTTCCAGTGGCACATGCCACTGGCTGCCGCCGCAGACGGCCAGTTCGCCGCGCTCCAGCTCGCCACGCATCGACAGGCGCGGTACCCAGGCGATACCCATACCCTCCAGCGCCATGCTCTTGAGGCTGTCGGCCATGGCGGTTTCATAGACGGTGGTATAGCGCAGGTTGCGCTGGCGCAGCAGCAAATTGACCGAGCGGCCCAGAAATGCGCCAGCGGTATAGGCCAGCAACGGCACACTGCCCTCACCTTCCAGGTCGAACAACGGCTTGCCCTCGGCATCCACGGCACACACCGGCAACATTTCGGTGGTGCCCATGTGCAGTGAGGGGAAGATCTCGGCATCCATCTGCAGGGCCGCGTCCGGGTCATAGAAAGCCAGCATCAGGTCGCAGCCACCTTCGCGTAATGCATGCACGGCATCTCCGACGTTGGTCGCAACCAGGCGAGTGGCGATGTTCAAACCGTCGTTGCGCAATTGGGCAACCCAACGGGGGAAAAAACCCGACGCCAGGGAGTGTGCCGCAGCCACCTGCACCACCTCGCCCTGCCCGCCCTCAAGATGATGCAAATGGCGCAGAATTTCGCTCAACTGGTCGACAACCGTGCGTGCCGTGACCAGAAACAGCTGGCCGGCTTCAGTCAGTTCGATGGGCGTGCGGGAACGGTTCACCAGTTGCAGGCCCAATGCCGCTTCCAGGCTGCGAATGCGCCGGCTGAAGGCCGGTTGGGTGACAAAACGCCGCTCTGCCGCCTGTGAAAAACTGCGGGTAGCGGCGAGTGCGCTGAAATCTTCCAGCCATTTGCTTTCAAGGTTCACGAAGCACATCTCCCGGCGCGCACCAAAATGGAACACGCTCGAATGTCAATTGGCGTCACATGAAACACTATGCCGTTTGTGCATAGGTTAGCGTGCAACAGCATTGGCCGCAAAATCACCTTAAGGCCTAGGATTGGCGCCATTCCGGCATGTGCCGGGTCAACATCGAGATGATATACATCATGTCCTCCGCTGCATCGTTCCGCGTCGAAAAAGATCTGTTGGGTACCCTTGAAGTTCCTGCTGATGCCTACTACGGCATCCAGACACTGCGCGCTGCCAACAACTTCCACCTCTCCGGCGTTCCACTGTCGCACTACCCGAAACTGGTAGTCGGCCTGGCGATGGTCAAGCAGGCAGCTGCTGACGCGAACCGTGAGCTGGGGCACCTGAGCGATGCCAAGCACGCTGCGATCAGCGCAGCCTGCGCACGACTGATCAAGGGCGACTACCACGAACAGTTCGTGGTAGACATGATTCAAGGCGGTGCTGGTACTTCTACCAACATGAACGCCAACGAAGTCATCGCCAACATCGCGCTGGAGGCCATGGGTCACCAGAAGGGTGAGTACCAGTACCTGCACCCGAACAACGATGTGAACATGGCGCAGTCGACCAACGACGCCTACCCGACCGCTATCCGTCTGGGCCTGCTGCTGGGTCACGATGCCCTGCTGGCCAGCCTCGACAGCCTGATCCAGGCCTTCGCAGCCAAAGGTAAAGAGTTCGACCACGTACTGAAGATGGGCCGTACCCAGCTGCAGGACGCCGTGCCGATGACCCTGGGCCAGGAATTCCGCGCCTTCGCCACCACCATGACCGAAGACCTCAACCGTCTGCGTTCGCTGGCGCCTGAGCTGCTGACCGAAATCAACCTGGGTGGTACTGCCATCGGTACCGGCATCAACGCCGACCCGGGCTACCAGATGCTCGCGGTGCAACGCCTGGCAATCATCAGCGGTCAGCCGCTGGTACCGGCTGCCGACCTGATCGAAGCCACCTCCGACATGGGCGCCTTCGTGCTGTTCTCCGGCATGCTCAAGCGTACTGCCGTCAAGCTGTCGAAGATCTGCAACGACCTGCGCCTGCTGTCCAGCGGCCCTCGCACCGGCATCAACGAAATCAACCTGCCAGCGCGTCAGCCAGGCAGCTCGATCATGCCAGGCAAGGTCAACCCGGTTATCCCGGAAGCCGTCAACCAAGTCGCCTTCGCCATCATGGGCAACGACCTGGCCCTGACCGTCGCCGCCGAAGGTGGCCAACTGCAGCTAAACGTGATGGAACCGCTGATCGCCTACAAGATCTTCGACTCGATCCGCCTGCTGCAACGTGCCATGGACATGCTGCGCGAGCACTGCATCGTCGGCATCACTGCCAACGAACAGCGCTGCCGTGAACTGGTTGAGCACTCGATCGGCCTGGTCACCGCCCTGAACCCGTACATCGGCTACGAAAACGCCACCCGTATCGCCCGCGTTGCCCTGGAAACCGGCCGCGGCGTGCTGGAACTGGTGCGCGAAGAGAAGCTGCTGGACGAAGAGATGCTGAACGACATCCTGCGTCCGGAAAACATGATCGCTCCACGTCTGGTTCCGCTGAAGGCGTAACCCGACCGCTGCAAACAGTCTCACCAGGTTAAGGGACTAGACACCTCTCAACCTTTCAAGGCCCGAGCCAATGCTTCGGGCCTTTTTTTGTCTGATGGATTTGCCCGAACGCCCGGATATCGGCACACAACTTGCTCCATAATGCGTCCCAGCCCCACGGGATTACCCAGCATGCTGCACAGCCATCTGACTACCCTCAATGCCGTTTCGCTGATCCTCAACGTCTTTCAGGCAGAAGGTTGCGAGGCTTCGGCGCTGCTGGCCGGCAGCGGCATTGGCCCGGCAGACCTGGGGCACGCGGATGCGCGCATCACCACCCAGCAGGAATTGCAGGTGTGCGCCAACGCCGTGGCCCGGCGCGAGGACATCGGCCTGGAACTGGGCCGGCGCATGCATGTGTCGTGCTACGGCATGCTGGGTTACGCCCTGCTCTCCAGTGCCACTTTGGGTGACGCCTTGCGCCTGGCGCTGCAGTATCCGGCACTGCTGGGAACAGTCTTCAAGCTGCGCTTGCTCGACGATGGCCAGCGGGTCTGGTTCAGCGCCAGCGACTACCACGACAGCCCGGCACTGAGCGCTTTCAACGCCGAGTTCTGCCTGGTGTCGCTGAAAGTCATCTGCGATGACCTGCTTGGCCGCCCGTTGCCGTTGCTGGGGGCCCGTTTCGAGCACACTCGGCCCGGCTACCACGTGCGCTATGCCGATGCATTCCAGTGCCCGGTCGGTTTTGCCGCCGAAGACAATGCCTTTGCCTTCGAACGACGCTGGCTGGATACGCCGCTGCCGCTGGCCGACCCGATTACCCACAAAGCCATGAGCGAGCGCTGCCGGCGCCTGAACCTTGAGTTCACCGGCCGCCAGGCCTGGCTGGGGCGTATTCGTCAGCTGCTGACCCAGCAACTGGATGCCGCGCCTGGGCTGGAAGGCCTGGCACGGCAAATGAACTGCTCGTCGCGCACCTTGCGCCGGCACCTACAGGCGCTGGGCAGCAGTTATCAACAGCTGCTGGACGAGCTCAGGTTCGAGCGGGCCAAGCAGTTGCTGGCCGATGAGCAGATGCCCATCTACCGTATTGCCGAGACCTTGGGGTTCAGCGAGACGGCCAGTTTCCGCCATGCCTTCCAGCGCTGGAGTGGTGTGGCGCCCAGCCACTTCCGCGGTTGACCTGTACCGGCCTCTTCGCGGGCTTGCCCGCGAAGAGGCCGGCACAGGAAAGCACGACCAGAGAGCTTGGCCAGATCGATCCCCTTTTGGCCACTTGCGTCGTTCTCCGCTACTGACCCGCCCATGACAATGGACCCACGCCAGTACCCACCGGAGAACAACAATGCTGACGATCTATTCCGATGACCACCGCCTGCACCATGGCCGCTGCGAGCTGATCGACGGCAAGCTGATGCCCTGTTTCGAAATGCCTTCGCGTGCCGACCATGTACTCGACCAGGTGAAAAAGCGCGACCTCGGCGATATCCAGGGCCCGACCGACTTCGGCCGGGCGCCATTGCTGCGCGTCCACAGCGCCGATTACCTGGACTTCTTCGAAGGCGCCTGGGCACGCTGGGCAGCATTGGGCCAGGAAGGCGACCTGCTGCCTTTCACCTGGCCTGCACGCACGCTGCGCCAGGTAAAGCCCACCGGCCTGCACGGTGAACTGGGCTACTACAGCTTCGATGCCGGTGCGCCGATCACCGCCGGCACCTGGCAAGCGGCCTACAGCGCCGCCCAGGTCGCCCTTACCGCCCAGGCAGCGATCCAGCAAGGCGCCCATTCGGCCTTCGCACTGTGCCGCCCGCCAGGGCACCACGCCGCCGGTGAAGTGATGGGCGGCTACTGCTACCTGAACAACGCCGCCATCGCTGCCCAGGCGTTCCTCGACCAGGGCAAGCGCAAAGTCGCCATCCTCGACGTTGACTACCATCACGGCAACGGCACCCAAGACATCTTCTACAGCCGCGACGACGTGTTCTTCGCCTCGATCCACGGCGACCCGCAGGACGAATTCCCGTTCTTCCTCGGCTATGCCGACGAAACCGGCCAAGGTGCCGGCGAGGGCTGCAACGTCAATTACCCTTTGCCGGCCGGCAGCGACTGGGCCGCCTGGAGCGCCGCGCTGGAAGACGCCTGCCAGCGCATCGCCAGCTATGACGCCGACGTGCTGGTCATCTCCTTGGGTGTGGACACCTTCAAGGACGACCCCATCTCGCAGTTCAAGCTCGACAGCCCGGACTACCTGGAAATGGGCAAGCGCATCGGCCAGCTCGGCAAGCCGACCCTGTTCGTGATGGAAGGCGGCTACGCTGTGGAAGAAATCGGTATCAACGCGGTCAATGTGCTGGAAGGCTTCCAGCGCGCCCAGCCAGGAGCCCGGTAATGGTCCGACTCAAGCGTCTGCTCGCCCCGTTCATCGCTGCCACCCTGTTCACCGGTGCCCTGCACGCCCAAGCCGAGCAGCGCACCCTGCGTGTGTATAACTGGTTCGATTACATCACCCCGCAGACCTTGACCGACTTCCAGAAGGACAGCGGCGTCAAACTGATCTACGACATCTTCGACACCAACGAAGCACTGGAGGCCAAGCTGCTCACCGGCAACTCCGGCTATGACGTGGTGGTGCCTTCCAATGTGTTTCTCGCCAAGCAGATCGAGGCCGGGGTATTCCAGCCGCTAGACCGCAGCAAGCTGCCGAACTGGCAACACCTGGACCCGGCGCTGATGAAACTGATCGAGGCCAACGACCCGGGTAACAAGTTTGCCGTGCCGTACATGTACGGCACCGTGCTGATCGGCTTCAACCCGGCCAAGGTCAAGGCTGCACTCGGCGACAACGCGCCGGTCGACAGCTGGGACCTGATCTTCAAGGAAGAGAACATTGCCAAGCTCAAGCAGTGCGGCGTGGCCCTGCTCGACTCGCCTTCGGAGATTCTGCCACTGGCCCTGCAGTACCTGGGCTTGCCACCGAACAGTGACAAACCGGCCGACTACAAGAAGGCTGAGGCGCTGATGCTGAAGATTCGCCCCTACATCACCTACTTCCATTCCTCGAAGTACATGGCAGACATCGCCAATGGCGACATCTGCGTGGCAGTGGGCTACAGCGGCAGCTTCTCGCAGGCCGCAAACCGCGCCCGCGAGGCGAAGAACGACGTGGTGGTGGACATGCGCCTGCCCAAGGAAGGCGCGCCGATCTGGTTCGACATGCTGGCGATTCCGAAAAACGCGGCCAACCCGGAAGACGCCCATACGTTCATCAACTACCTGCTGCGGCCGGAGGTGATTGCGCCGATCAGCGACTTTGTCGGGTACCCCAACCCGAACAAGGATGCGACCGACAAGGTAAGCCCGGCGATTCGCAACAACCCCAACCTGTACCCGACTGCGGAGGCGATGGCCAAGCTGTATACCCTCAAGCCACTTGCGCGGGATGCCGAACGGGCCAGGACCAGGGCCTGGACGCGGATCAAGTCCGGCACCTGATATAGCGCCGTGGGCCGCACAGCGGCCCCATTCACCTTCTCCAGGCCTTTCGCAGTTTCATCAGTGCCTCGGCAATCTCTCCCTCCGGCACCGCCGCAAACCCCAGCACCAGCCCCGCTCGCTTATCCACAGGCACCTCGCTGTCCGTCAACCAGAAATTACTCAGCGGCGTAACCTCCACTCCCACCGCTTCCGCCTTGGCCACCAGTTCCTGTTCCCGCGCAAAGTTATCCACATCAACCTTCACATGCAGCCCGGCCGCCACTGCCGGCATGGCGCCCAAACCGGGAATATCCTCAGGCCAGCCTGCCTTGAGTACATTGCGCCGGCTTAGCGCCGCCTTGCGCATGCGCCGGATGTGCCGCTGAAAGTGCCCGCGGGCCATGAACTCGGCCATCACACATTGGCTGCTGACCTCTGAATGCCGCACCGCCAGCGCCTTGCCCTGGCTGAACGCTTGCGCCAACTGCGGCGGGAGTACCAGGTAGCCCAGGCGCAGCGCCGGGAAGGCAATCTTGCCGAAGGTGCCGACGTACAGCACGCGCCCGTGCCGGTCGAGGGCCGCCAACGGGGCCAAGGGCGCGCCGCTGTATCGGTACTCACCGTCGTAGTCGTCCTCGATGATCCAGCCATCGTTTCGGTCAGCCCAGGCCAGCAATTCCAGGCGGCGCGCCAAGCTCATGGTCACCCCGGTCGGGTACTGGTGGGCAGGCGTCACATAGGCCATCCGACAATCCCTCAGTTGCCCAAGCCGGCTGCAATCCATCCCCTCCCCATCCACCGGTACGCCGCACAACTGGCCACCCGCCAGTGCAAAGGCGTGACCGGCCGCCCGATAGCCCGGGTTTTCCACAGCTACGCCGTCGCCCGGCTCTAATAGCAACTGTGCACAAAGACTGATGGCCTGCTGCGCGCCACTGGTGATCACAATTTGTTCAGCCATGCAATTCAGCCCGCGCGAGCGACGCAAGTAGGCAGCGATCAGTTCGCGCAGCATCGGCTCGCCCGCCGGGTTGCCATAACCGAGTTGAGCGGGGGTCGGGTTACGCCAGAAACCCGCCTGCAGCTTGGCCCAGACGTCAAACGGGAACTGATCACAATTTGTTCAGCCATGCAATTCAGCCCGCGCGAGCGACGCAAGTAGGCAGCGATCAGTTCGCGCAGCATCGGCTCGCCCGCCGGGTTGCCATAACCGAGTTGAGCGGGGGTCGGGTTACGCCAGAAACCCGCCTGCAGCTTGGCCCAGACGTCAAACGGGAACAGGTCGAATGCTGGAATGCCAACGCGAAAAGCACGCGGCTGACCGCTCCTTGGTGGCGACAAGTGATGGGTTTTCAGACGCCGCAAAGCTTCGCTTGAACGTCGGTGGCTGGATAAATCCTCAGTATATTCTTCTGAAATTGTGGATAACCCTGTTGATAACCCATGGGATAACCCTGTGGATACTTGTGTGGATAGTTTTGGTAGCCGGCTTACATAGGTGCCATCGCCGACACGGCTTTCGATGTAACCCTCGGCGTACAACTGGTCGTAAGCCCGCACCACGCTGTTGCGTGACAACACCAGCATGGTGGCCAACTCGCGGGTGGCCGGCAGCCGGGTGCCGCTGCTCAAGCGCCCGTCCAGCACCCGCGCGCGCAGCGCCTGGTACAGCTGCTGGCTGAGCCCGCGGCGGCGGTCCAGGGCGATCCCGGAAGGGTCGAAAGGCAAAACGAGGGGGCTATCATTCATGGCATTGGACCTATGAAAACAGGCATTAATGGCTCTTACCCAGAACCAATAGCCTGCCTAGGATGGCTCCACTGCACAAGGAAACCGAGCATGTACACCAGCAAACCCCATCAGGAACACGAACTCGGCCGCCTGCACCAGCACATGCTCGACACCCGCCTGGCCGTGCTGGTCAGCCAAGGTGACCAAGGCCTGTTGGCCACACACCTGCCGGTACTGGTGGATATCACCGAGGGCGAGTTCGGCACCGTCTATGCCCACCTGGCACGGGCCAACCGCCAATGGCAGGACCTGGCACAAGGTAGCGAAGCCCTGCTGGTCTTCCCCGGTGCCGACGCCTATGTCAGCCCCAGCTACTACCCGAGCAAAGCCGATAACCCCAAAGTGGTGCCGACCTGGAACTACCTGGCCGTCCACGCGTATGGCCCGGCCGAAGTCATCCATGAAGCCGAGCCCCTGCTCGCCATCGTGAGCCGCCTGACCGATCGCCACGAACACGGTCGCAGCGAACCGTGGAAAGTCACCGACGCCCCTGCCGACTACATCGAGGGCATGCTGCGCGCCATCGTCGGTATCCGCCTGCCCATCGCCCGCCTGCAAGGTGCGCGCAAGCTCAGCCAGAACCGCTCCGCGCAAGATATCGCCGGCGTGCGTGACGGGCTGGCCGCCAGCCCCGATCAACTGGACAACCAACTCGCAGCGCACATGCGCCAACCCTGAAGGAATAGCCCCATGCCCAGCGTTACCCTGCGCCCTGTCGGCGCCCAAGACCATGCCGCCTGGCTCGCCCTGTGGCAGGCCTACCTGCACTTCTATGAAACCGAGTTGGCCGATGAAGTCAGCCTCAGCACCTGGCAGCGCCTGCTCGACCCGAGCGAGCCAACCCATGCGGCATTGGCCTGGGTCGATGGCAAGGCGGTGGGGATGGTCAACTTCATCTACCATCGTTCCAACTGGAGCATCGAAAACTCTTGTTACCTGCAGGACCTGTACGTGGACAGCTCGCAGCGCGGCCTGGGCATTGGTCGCCAGCTGATCGAGCACGTCTACACCACAGCCAAGGCCGACAACTGCATCAAGGTGCACTGGCTGACCCACGAAACCAATGCCACCGCCATCAGCCTGTATCAGCAGGTTGCCGAGCGGTCGGGCTTCATCCAATTCCGCAAAGGCTTGTAGGCCGAACATGACAGACGCATTGAACTGGAAACCCGCCGCAACGCCCCAGGCCGAGCCAATTGAAGGCCGCTTCATCCGCCTGGAAAAGCTCGACCCGGCGCGCCATGGCGACGACCTCTGGCAAGTGCTGCAAGGCCCAACGTCCGACCCAGTGCTGTGGGACTACCTGCCCTATGGCCCGTTCACCGAGCGGGCCGAATTCGACCGTTGGCTGCAGGGCAACGCCGCAGGGCGCGACCCGCTGTTCTACACCGTAATCGACCGCGCCAGCGGCCAGGCCCAGGGTATTCTCAGCCTGATGTCGATCGTGCCCGACCACGGGCGCATTGAAATCGGCCACATCGCCTTCGGCGCCGCCATGCAGCGCACCCCCAAGGGCACCGAGGCGGTGTACCTGCTCGGCAAGCTGGGCTTCGAACTGGGCAACCGTCGGCTGGAGTGGAAGTGCAACAACGCCAATGCCCGCTCCAAGCGCGCAGCGGAGCGGTTTGGCTTCGTCTACGAAGGCGTATTCCGCAAGCACCTGGTGGTGAAGGACCATAACCGCGATACGGCGTGGTATTCGATTACCGATGATGAATGGCCAGCGGTGGCTGCCGGCTTCGAGCGGTGGTTGGGCCAGGAAAACCAGCGGCCCGAGGGGCAGGTGAATACACTTGAGGCATGCCGCAACGGCTGATAGCTGTATGGGTCTCACTGGCCTCTTCGCGGGACAAGCCCGCTCCCACAGGTACTGCACTGCCCTCAAGTGCAGTGGTAAACCTGTGGGAGCGGGCTTGTCCCGCGAAGAGGCCGGCAAATACAGCACAAAAAAGGGGAGCATCCGCTCCCCAGAGGTTAACCGCTTGTAGATGAGGGCTTATCTCAGCCCTCGATCTCGATCAGGATCTCACCCGGCGTCACGCGATCGCCCTTGGCCACGTGGATGGCCACGACCTTCCCAGCAATGGCCGCCTGCACTTCGGTTTCCATCTTCATGGCTTCGGTGATCAGCACGGCCTGGCCAGCCTTGACCACGTCCCCTTCCTTGACCAGTACATCAACGATGTTGCCCGGCATAGTGGTGGTGACGTGACCTGGATCGGTGGCTTGCTTGCGCTTGCTACCGCCGCCACCGACGAACTCGTTGAGTGGCTCGAACACCACTTCTTCCGGCATGCCGTCGATAGACAGGTAGAAGTGGCGCTTGCCTTCGGCCTTAACACCCACCCCGGTGATGTCGACGCGGTAGGTTTCGCCGTGCACGTCGATGACGAACTCGGTCGGTACCCCTTCACCGCCTGGAGCAGAAACGGCGCCAGCTTCTGGAATTGGCAACAGGGCTTCCGGAGTAAGGGTGCCGGCTTCGCGTTCTTCGAGGAACTTGCGGCCGATATCCGGGAACATGGCGAAGGTCAGCACGTCTTCTTCACAGCGGGCCAAGGCGCCGATGTCGTTACGCAGCTTGGTCATCTCTGGCTTCAGCAGGTCGGCCGGGCGCACATCGATCACTTCCTCGCTGCCGATAGCCTGGCGGCGCAGCTGCTCGTTGACCACACCCGGGGCCTTGCCGTAACCGCCTTGCAGGTACAGCTTCACCTCGTTGGTGATGGTCTTGTAGCGCTCGCCAGCCAGCACGTTGAAGAACGCCTGGGTGCCGACGATCTGCGAGGTCGGCGTCACCAGCGGCGGGAAGCCGAGGTCTTCACGCACACGCGGGATTTCGGCCAGCACTTCGTTCATGCGGTTGAGCGCGCCCTGTTCCTTGAGCTGGTTGGCCAGGTTGGAAATCATGCCACCGGGCACCTGGTTGACCTGCACGCGGGTGTCCACGGCGGTGAATTCGCTTTCGAACTGGTGGTACTTCTTGCGCACGGCGTAGAAGTACAAGCCGATTTCCTGCAGCAGCTCCAGGTCCAGGCCGGTGTCGAATTCGCTGCCCTTGAGCGCAGCAACCATCGACTCGGTACCCGGGTGGCTGGTGCCCCAGGCGAAGCTGGAGATGGCGGTGTCGATATGATCGGCGCCGTTTTCCACAGCCTTGAGCTGGCACATGGCGGCCAGGCCGGCGGTATCGTGGGAGTGGATGAACACCGGCAGCGACTGCTCAGCCTTCAGCGCCTTGACCAGTTCACCCGTGGCGAACGGGGTCAGCAGGCCGGCCATGTCCTTGATCGCCACCGAGTCGCAACCCATGGCTTCCATCTGCTTGGCCTGGTTCACGAAGGCCTCGATGGTGTGCACCGGGCTGGTGGTATAGGCGATGGTGCCCTGGGCATGCTTGCCGGCAGCCTTGACCGCTTCGATGGCCACGCGCAGGTTACGCACGTCGTTCATGGCGTCGAAGATGCGGAACACATCAATGCCATTGACCGCTGCCTTGGCGACGAAGGCTTTGACCACGTCGTCGCTGTAGTGGCGGTAACCCAGCAGGTTCTGGCCGCGCAGCAGCATTTGCAGGCGGGTGTTGGGCAGGGCTGCGCGCAACTTGCGCAGGCGCTCCCACGGGTCTTCCTTGAGGAAGCGCACGCACGCGTCGAAGGTGGCGCCACCCCAGACTTCCAGCGACCAGTAGCCGACTTTGTCGAGCTTGTCGCAGATCGGCAGCATGTCTTCGGTACGCATGCGGGTGGCCAGCAGGGACTGGTGGGCGTCGCGCAGGATCGTGTCGGTTACGTGAATTTTCTTGGACATTATAGGTTTCCTCACAGGCCTGCGTGGGCGGCGATGGCGGCGGCGATGGCCAAGGCCAGCTCTTCGGGTTTGCGCTTGATCGAGTAGTTGGTCAGTTCAGGGTGGCTTTCGACGAAGCTGGTATTGAACTGCCCGCTACGGAATTCCGGGTTGCGCAGAATTTCCTGGTAATAGGCGGCAGTGGTCTTCACCCCTTGCACACGCATGTCGTCCAAGGCTCGCAGGCCGCGGTCCATGGCCTCTTCCCAGGTCAACGCCCACACCACCAGTTTCAGGCACATGGAGTCGTAGAACGGCGGAATGGTGTAGCCGGTGTAGATCGCTGTATCGGTACGCACGCCCGGGCCACCGGGGGCGTAATAACGAGTGATCTTGCCGAAGCTGGGCAGGAAGTTGTTCTTCGGGTCTTCGGCGTTGATGCGGAACTGCAGCGCGTAACCGCGGTGCTGGATGTCTTCTTGCTTGACCGACAGCGGCAAGCCCGAGGCGATGCGAATCTGCTCACGGACAATGTCGATACCGGTGATTTCCTCGGTGATGGTGTGTTCCACCTGCACCCGGGTGTTCATTTCCATGAAGTACACCTCGCCATCGGCGAGCAGGAACTCCACGGTACCGGCGTTCTCGTAGTTCACCGCCTTGGCCGCACGCACCGCCAGGTCGCCGATGTAGGCGCGCTGCTCGGGCGTGAGCTGTGGGCTTGGGGCAATTTCGATGAGCTTCTGGTTACGGCGCTGGATAGAGCAGTCACGCTCGAACAGGTGCACCACGTTGCCGAAGCTGTCACCGAGGATCTGTGCCTCGATGTGCTTGGGGTTGACGATGCACTTTTCCAGGAACACTTCGGCCGAACCAAAGGCTTTGGTGGCTTCGGAAATCACTCGCGGGAAGTTCTGCTCCAGCTCTTCGCGGCTGTTGCAACGGCGAATACCGCGGCCGCCACCACCGGAGGTGGCCTTGAGCATCACCGGGTAACCGATGCGCTCACCTTCGCTCAGGGCTTCATGAATATCGGCAACGTTGCCTTCGGTGCCCGGGGTTACCGGCACACCAGCGGCGATCATGGTGCGGCGCGCTTCGGTCTTGTCGCCCATGCGGCGAATGACGTCGGCGGCCGGGCCGATGAACTTGATCCCGCGTTCAGCGCAGATCTCTGCCAGTTCAGCGTTTTCCGATAGGAAACCATAGCCCGGGTGCAGGGCATCACAGCCGGTTTCCACAGCCAGGTTCACCAGCTTGCGCGGGTTCAGGTACCCGGCCAGCGGCTCGGCGCCAATGCTGTGTGCTTCGTCGGCGCGCTTGACGTGCAAGGCATGCCGGTCGGCGTCGGAATAGATCGCTACCGAGCGTATGCCCATCTCGGCGCAGGCACGCACGATCCGAACTGCGATTTCACCTCGGTTGGCGATCAGGATTTTTTTTATCACTGGAGTCTTCCCAAAGCCGTAGGAACAGTCGAGCCGGTTCTACCGGTCGGCGCGTGACCAGGCGTTGCTGGCCAGTCGCGTATTCACCCTAGCGCTGTAGGTCGATAAACAAAAATCAATATTTGTTAGATGCAGTATTAGCAAAAGCTTATAGTGCGGTAACAAGGTATTGCCGAAGGGCGGGTTATAAATGCGTAAGTCCTTGATGCGTATGACTTTGCGTCAATTGCAGATCTTCAATGAGGTGTGTGATTTGCGCTCGTACAGCCGTGCAGCGGAAGAAATGTCCCTGACGCAACCCGCCGTTAGTCTACAGATTCGTCAGCTCGAAGAGCTGATTGGGCAGCCGTTGTTCGAGTACGTGGGCAAGAAGCTGTACCTGACCGAAGCGGCCGAGGCGCTGCAACGTGCCAGCCGCGATATATTCGGCCGCCTCGAGAGCCTGGACATGCAGCTGTCGGACATGCAGGGCTCACTGCAAGGGCAGCTGAGACTGGCGATCGAGTCCAGCGCCAAGTACTTCGTGCCACACCTGTTCGCCGCCTTCAAGCAACGTCACCCGGAGGTCAATCTGACCCTGACGGTGGTCAATCGCGCCCAAGCCATCCGCCGCCTTTCGGACAACCGCGACGACCTGATCATCATGTCGATGGTGCCGCAGGACATGGGCCTGGAATTTCTGCCGTTCCTCAACAACCCGATCATCGCAGTGGCGCCGCCTGAGCATCCGCTGTGCAAGCTGGAGCAATTGCGCCTGCAAGACCTGGAGCCTCATACCTTGCTGGTACGCGAGCAGGGTTCAGGCACACGCAAGGCCTGCGAGGAGTACTTCAAGGACAAGCGCGTGCATTTCACCCAGACCCTGGAAGTGGCCTCGGCCGATGCCCAGTGCGAGTGTGTGATCGCCGGCCTGGGGATTGCCCTGCTGACTCGCCATGCGGTCAATCTGGAACTGGCCACAGGCGCACTGAAAGAGTTACCGGTAGAAGAGCTGCCGCTGTACCGCAGTTGGTGCGTGGTGCAGGCCAAGGCCAAGCGGCAGTCGCCGGTGGCCTTGGCGTTTCTGGCGTTCATCCGCAGCGAACGTGCGCTGATCAGTGCGCTTGTTGAGCGTTTTTCGGGGAAGTTGCCACTGAAGACTGCCACACTGTAAGTGCTTGCAACTCGGGGTAGTCCACCAGCTCGCGCAGCAGTTGACGTTGGTCGCAATAGGTCTCGATCGCGCGGCGGTATTCCATGCGGCGCTGATCCTTTTCCTGCTGCTTGCGAGCCTTGGCGTTGGGTTGGTAGATACCGTCGTGGTCACGTGCCATTGCCTGTCTCCCAGATAGGATGCGGGACTTTCAGACTGGCCTTGAAGGTTTACGGTTTGGCTGTGGGATGGTGACAGAATCGTGAATTTTTACTGCCTGTAGCGGCCTCTTCGCGGGCAAGCCGGCGAAGAGGCCGCTACAGGTTGGATTCAGTCGTCTGTAGCCTTGATCGACTTGGGCGACAAACGCAGGCTGCGCAAGCTGCGCTTTACGCTCTTCAGGTGGTTGACCAGGCTCGGGCCGCGCGCCATGGCCACGCCCATGGCCAGCACATCGATCACCACCAGGTGGGCGATACGCGAGGTCAGCGGGGTGTAGATTTCGGTGTCCTCATGCACGTCGATTGCCAGGTTCACGGTCGACAGCTCGGCCAACGGCGTCTGGCTTGGGCACAAGGTAATAAGGTTGGCACCGCTCTCACGCACCAGATTGGCGGTAATCAGCAGGTCCTTGGAACGGCCCGACTGGGAAATGCACACCGCCACATCCCCAGGTCTCAAGGTAACCGCGGACATCGCCTGCATGTGCGGGTCGGAATACGCGGCCGCACTGAGCAGCAGGCGGAAGAACTTGTGCTGGGCATCCGCCGCTACCGCGCCGGATGCGCCAAAGCCATAGAACTCCACGCGTTGCGCCTGGGCCATGGCGCTCACGGCCTGTTGCAGCGCATGCGGGTCGAGGTGCTCGCGCACTTCCATCAGCGTGTGCAGGGTGGTGTCGAAAATCTTCAGGCTGTAGTCGGCAACCGAGTCATCTTCATGGATCGCGAACTGGCCAAAACTGGCCCCGGCGGCCAGGCTCTGCGCCAGCTTCAATTTCAGGTCCTGGAACCCCGAGCAACCGATTGCCCGGCAGAAACGCACGATGGTCGGTTCACTGATACCCACGCTGTGCGCCAGGTCGGCCATGGAGCTGTGCATGACCGCAGCCGGGTCGAGCAGCACGTGGTCGGCCACTTTGAGTTCCGATTTGCGCAGCAAGTGGCGCGATTGGGCAATGTGTTGCAACAGATTCACGGGCTGGACTCGGTTATGATCGGCTGGCCGGGTTGTAGCTTTCTTGTAGTTATACTACATGGACGCCAACCCGCCCAGTTAAACGAACGTGGAGAGTGGCGGTTTGACTATTCCTTGCGACATTCTGGTGTTCGGTGGCACCGGCGATCTGGCGCTGCACAAGTTGCTTCCCGCGCTCTACCACCTGTTCCGCGAGGCCCGCCTGAACAATGCTGTGCGCATCATCGCGCTGGCGCGGCGCAACCTGCCACGTAACGACTACCTCAAGCTCGCCGAACGCCACTGCCGGGCACAAATTGCCCGCAGTGACTTCGACGAAGAGGTCTGGCAGCGGTTTTCCGCCCGGTTGGACTATTTCGCCATGGATGCTTCGCAAAGTGCCGACTTCGGCCGCCTGGCACGCTACCTGGGCGAGCCCGGCGGGCTGACGCGCATCTTCTACCTGGCCACCGCTCCCAACCTGTTCGTGCCAATTGCCAACCACCTGCGCAACGCCGGCCTGGCCGACCCCGAAGCGCGTATCGTGCTGGAAAAACCGATTGGCCACTCGCTGGCCTCGGCCACCGCCATCAACCAAGCGATTGGCGCAGTGTTCGACGAAAACCAGGTCTTTCGCATCGACCACTACCTGGGCAAGGAAACCGTGCAGAACCTGATGGCCCTGCGCTTCGCCAATGCCCTGCTGGAGCCGGTGTGGCGCAACAATCAGGTCGACCACGTCCAGATCAGCGTTTGCGAGACCCTCGGGGTAGAGAACCGCGGCGCCTATTACGACCGTGCCGGGGCAACCCGCGACATGCTGCAGAACCACCTGCTGCAGCTGTTGTGCCTGGTGGCCATGGAGCCGCCTGCGCAGTTCGAGGCTGAAGCGGTGCGCGACGAAAAAGTGAAGATACTGCGGGCCCTCAAACCGATCACCGGCCAGGACGTGCAGGACAAGACCGTGCGCGGTCAGTACGGTGCCGGACACATCGGCGGCCAGGAGGTGCCTGCCTATTACTTCGAAAAGGACGTCGACAACGACAGCGATACAGAAACCTTCGTGGCCATCGAAGCGCACATCGACAACTGGCGCTGGGCAGGTGTGCCCTTCTACCTGCGCACGGGCAAACGCATGGCACGGCGTTCGTCGCAGATCGTCATTCAGTTCAAGCCTGTACCCCACGAGCTGTTCAGCGGTGGTCAGGTCAACCAACTGTTGATCCAGTTGCAACCAGATGAGCGCATCAGCCTGCGCATGATGACCAAGAGCCCAGGCAAAGGTATGCGGCTGGAGCCGGTGGACCTGAACCTCAACCTGGCGCAGGTGTTCGGCCAGACCCGCCGCTGGGACGCTTACGAACGCCTGCTGCTGGATATCCTGGAGGGCGATTCCACGCTGTTCATGCGGCGTGACGAAGTGGAAGCAGCCTGGGCCTGGATCGACCCGATCCTCAAGGGCTGGGAAGAACACTTCCAGGCGCCGCGCCACTATCCGGCTGGCAACAACGGTCCGGAGCAGGCCAACAGCCTGCTGGCCCACCGCGGAAGAGCCTGGCATAGCTGAAGCCGTTCCCGATTTCAGTCTGGCCTGCGCGATATGAAAGTGGTGCGTGCCCCGCGAGGCACCCCATCTTTCATCAGAGGCTCAAATCATGACAATCGACATCGACAACTTCGTAGCAATCAACGACAAGCGCCCCGGCAAGGAGGCGTTTCGCGTGTTCGGCACCGTAACGGTCGCCAATCCAGGAATCGAACCGGTACTGAGCACCCCATCCCCCCGCCACCGCGGCGGTTGGGAAGTGCTTCGTCTTGATCTGATTGAGCCTGACTCCCCCTCCATGGCTGTGATGACGACCAAGCCGGTTGCCTACGAGCAAGCGGGCATCAGCCCCTGGACCGACCTGGAAATCCAGGGCTGCGAGGGCAGGCTGAAAATCGTGACCATCGACTGAGACCCCCTGAGTAGCGCCTTAAGCACCAGGCCGGCAGAACGAGGACGTGATCAGGTTCGGCCGGCCCACTGCTGCAACCGGGCTGCACTGATGAACGGCAGCGTAAGAGGGTGATTATTTATACAGTACCATTTACCCGGCACTTGCCCCGCCCTAGAATGGCCCGATGCACACAGATGACCTCTCCCTCCTGCTGAACTCCCTCAACGATGCTCAACGCCAGGCCGTCGCGGCCAAGCTCGGGCGTCAACTGGTGCTTGCTGGCGCCGGCTCCGGTAAAACCCGCGTGCTGGTGCATCGCATCGCCTGGCTGATCCAGGTGGAACAAGCATCGCCGCACTCAATCCTGTCGGTGACGTTCACCAACAAGGCTGCGGCAGAAATGCGCCATCGGATCGAGCAACTGCTGGGGATCAACCCGGCAGGCATGTGGGTCGGTACCTTCCACGGGCTGGCCCATCGCCTGCTGCGGGCCCACTGGCAGGAAGCACGGCTGGTGCAGAACTTCCAGATCCTCGACAGCGATGACCAGCAGCGCCTGATCAAGCGGGTCATGCGTGAACTGGGGCTGGACGAGCAGAAGTGGCCGGCACGCCAGGCCCAGTGGTTCATCAACGGGCAGAAGGATGAAGGCCTGCGCCCGCAGCATATACAGGCGGGGGGCGACCTGTTCCTGGCGACCATGCGCGAGGTGTATACCGCCTACGAACAGGCCTGTGAGCGCGCGGGGGTCATCGACTTCTCCGAACTGTTGCTGCGTGCACTGGACCTGTGGCGCGACCACCCGGGCCTGCTTGAGCACTACCAGCGGCGCTTCCAACATGTACTGGTAGACGAGTTCCAGGACACCAACGCCGTGCAGTACGCCTGGCTGCGCCTGCTGGCGCGCGGTGGTGCCAGCCTGATGGCGGTGGGCGACGACGACCAGTCGATCTACGGCTGGCGCGGCGCCAAAATCGAGAACATTCACCAGTACACCGCCGACTTCCCCGACGCCGAAATGATCCGCCTGGAGCAGAACTACCGCTCCACCGGCGGCATCCTCAAGGCTGCCAACGCCCTGATCGTCAACAACAGCGGGCGCCTGGGCAAGGAACTGTGGACTGACATGGGTGAAGGCGAACCGCTGACGCTGTACGCGGCCTACAACGAGCACGACGAAGCGCGCTACGTGGTGGAAACCATCGAAAGCCTGGTCAAGCAGGGCAATGCGCGTAACGAAATCGCCATTCTCTACCGTTCCAACGCCCAATCGCGGGTGCTGGAAGAGGCCCTGCTGCGCGAGCGTATCCCGTACCGTATCTATGGTGGCCAGCGCTTCTTCGAGCGCGCCGAAATCAAGAACGCCATGGCTTACCTGCGGCTGATCGAAGGGCGTGGCAACGATGCGGCCCTGGAGCGGGTGATCAACGTGCCGCCACGCGGCATTGGCGAGAAAACCGTCGAAGCCATCCGCGAGCATGCCCGCCACAGCCAGGTGTCGATGTGGGAAGCCATGTGCCAGCTGTTGGCTGCCAAGGCGCTGAAAGGCCGCGCCGCCAGCGCTCTGGGTGCCTTCATCGAGCTGATCGAGGGGTTGGCCACGAAGGTCACGGACATGCCGCTGCATACCATGACCCAGACCACCATCGAACAATCCGGGCTGATCACCTATCACCAGGAAGAAAAGGGTGAAAAGGGCCAGGCACGGGTAGAAAACCTCGAGGAACTGGTCAGCGCGGCGCGCAACTTCGAGTCCACCGAAGAAGACGCCGATCTCTCGCCGCTTTCGGCCTTCCTCGGCCATGCCTCGCTGGAAGCCGGCGATACCCAGGCCGATGAGCATGAAGACAGCGTCCAGCTGATGACCTTGCACAGCGCCAAAGGCCTGGAGTTCCCGTATGTGTTCCTGGTGGGCATGGAAGAAGGCCTGTTCCCGCACAAGATGAGCCTGGAAGAACCCGGCCGCCTGGAAGAGGAGCGCCGCCTGGCCTATGTGGGAATTACACGGGCTATGCGCCAGCTGGTCATGACCTACGCCGAAACACGTCGCCTGTATGGCAGCGAAACCTACAATAAGGTGTCGCGTTTCGTACGTGAAATTCCCGCAGGCCTTATTCAGGAGGTGCGTCTGTCCAACAGCGTCAGTCGCCCGTTCAGTGGGGCCAAGACGGCCACCAACAGTAACCTGTTTGCCAATGCCAATATTCCACAGACGGCGTTCAACCTCGGCCAGCGCGTGCAACATGCGGTGTTTGGCGAAGGCGTGATCCTCAACTTCGAGGGTTCGGGCGCCCAGGCACGGGTACAAGTGAATTTTGCCGAAGGCAGCAAGTGGCTGATGCTGGGGTATGCGAAGCTCGAAGCCATCTGATGTACTGGGCCGCTCTGCCGGGCGGCCTTGTAACATTCAGGCAAAAGCTCGAAACACTATGTCACTGGTCATGTGCACGGGAACCTGTGCAACATGACGCGCGTGCAATCCACAACAGGGGATATCCCACTTATGCAACGTTTTCTTAGCATCGCACTGGCGCTCTGCGTCGGCCTGACGCTGAGCCTGGACGCCAACGCCAAACGTTTCGGCGGCGGCAAGAGCTCGGGCTCCGCGCCTATCCACCAGACCCGCCAAGCCACGCCAACCACGCCTGCAGCCGCACCGACCGCACCTGGCCGTGCCCCGGCTGCCGCCAGCGGTGCTTCGCGCTGGTTGGGCCCACTGGCCGGCCTGGCCGCCGGTGGACTGCTGGCGTCCATGTTCATGGGCGACGGTTTCGAAGGTTTCCAGATCATGGACTTCCTGATCGTGGCGCTCATCGCCTTCCTGGTGTTCCGCTTCATTGCAGCGCGCCGCCGCCAGCAGCAGCCGCAAATGGCTATGCCAGGCCATGCGCCGATGCAGCGTGAAGCCCACAACCAGCCAGCACAGCCATCGGTCTTTGGTGGTTCGGCCGCACCTGCCGCCGCTCCGGTGATCAACGCCCCGGCCTGGTTCAACGAGCAAAGCTTCCTGGCTGCCGCCCGTAACCACTTCCAGTCGCTGCAGCAGCACTGGGATGCCAACGAAATGGACAAGATCAGCGAGTTCGTTACCCCGCAAATGCTCGAGTTCCTCAAGCGTGAGCGTGCTGAGCTGGGTGACGGCTTCCAGGCCACCTACATCGACAACCTCGAAGTACAGCTGGACGGTATCGACGACCGCGCCGACCGCACGGACGCCACCTTGACCTTCCGCGGCGTGTCGAAAACCTCGCGCTTCGACCAGGGCGAAGTGTTCAGCGAAAGCTGGCACATGGTTCGCGCCCCAGGCGAGAACCAGCCTTGGCTGGTGGCCGGTATCCGTCAAAACGGCTAACCGCTGCGTGCTACATAAAAAACCCCGGGCCTGTCCCGGGGTTTTTGCTTTTGCCAGAGTGGCCTACTAGGGTATAACGCGCAGCGTTGTCATCTAGGTCAGAGGAAGTGAACCGTGGAAGAAGTGATCGAACAACTCCGTGAAGCCAATCAGCCAGTGCCGGTGCCCCTTGAGCTTCCCGACGAGGACCAGCTGGTCGAAATCGAAGAAGAGCTGTTCATCAACATACCGTTCGTGTTCAAAGAGTTTCTACTGACCGTCAGCGACGTGGTGTATGGCTCGCTGGAGCCGGTAACCGTCACCGACCCACAATCGCACACCTACCTGCCTGACGTTGCCGCCAACGCCTGGGACGCCGGCGTGCCGCGTGACCTGATTCCGCTGTGCCAGGATGGCGACAACTACTACTGCGTCGAAGAAGACGGCACCGTGGTGCTGTGGGACGCCGAAGAGGAAATTGCCGGTGAAGACAGCTGGGAATCAGTGTGGCACTGGGCGCGGGATGTCTGGCTTGAGAGCTGATTTCAATCTCTGCCCCCACAGGAACACCATCGCCTCCAGCTCCTGTGGGGTACCTGTGGGAGCGGGCAAGCCCGGGTAGAGGCCGGTACAGGCACAGGAAGTTTACGGCCCGGTGCCATCAATGTGGCTAGAATCGCCAGGCTTTCTGCGCCTGGCGACATTGCTACCGCTCAGTCCCCGCGAACGACGATGAAATCTTGCTCAGGGAGCATTGCGCCCTTCAGTGCGTATTCTCCCGACTGTTTTCCAGCGTCTCCAGCAAGGCGATCTGCATGCGCGTGTGCACGCGGATGAACCAGCGCCACAGCAAGGCCACCACCACCGCCGCCACCACGGCAATGACCAACAGCAACTCGTTGGTGGGCAGAATGCTCGCCGACAATGCCGACAGCAGCAGGAAAATCACCAGCAGCGACAACAGCGGGATAACCTCGGCGATCACCCGGCGCACTCGCTGGGTATGGCGCCCGGCCATTTCCGGCTTCACGCCCATTTCTGCCAGCAGCATCGACAGTGCCTTGAGCTTGCGATAGGCAGCGATCAGGAAGGGCAGCGACAGCAATAACGCCGCGCCCCAGATAACCGCCTTCTGCTGGCTGGCATCGCTGACCCACTCACTGAGCCAGTTGCCGATGCGCTCTGCAAAGTAACCACCACTGAAGAAAATGGCGATCACCAGCGCCAGGTTCACCCCCACCTGCAACAGGATGCGCCGGATCATCGCCGCCAGCATGGCGCTCTCGCCCTGCGGCTGTATATTGCGCAACCACTCGCCATACAACGAAAGCACCCGCGCCAGGCGGCTGGGCACCACATTGCCAAGTTTCTGCGACAGCGGGTCGGCCGCACGGATCAGATAGGGCGTCAGCAGCGTGGTAATTGCCGATACCGCGACCGCCACCGGGTAAAGGAAGTCGCTGGTCACCTGCAGCGTCATGCCCAGCGCGGCGATGATGAAGGAAAACTCGCCAATCTGCGAAAGCCCCATGCCCACCCGCAGCGATGTGCGCCCGTCATTACCGGCAATGAACGCCCCCATGCCGCAGGAGAGCATTTTGCCCAATACCACCGCCAGGGTGATGACCACGATCGGCCAGGCGTAATCGACGAGCACTTGTGGGTCGATCATAAGGCCGATGGCGACAAAGAAGATGGCACTGAACAGGTCGCGTACCGGCTCGATCAGGCGTTCGATCTTCAGCAACTGACGTGATTCGGCCATGATCGCGCCAATCAGGAAGGCGCCCAGCACCATGCTGTATTCCAGCTTTACCACCAACAGGCAGAAGCCGAAGCACAGGCCAAGCACGGTAATCAGCAGCATTTCGTTGCTTTCAAATTTGGCCACATAGGCCAGCAGCCGCGGCACCAGCAGAATCCCGATAACCAAGGCAACGATCATGAACAGCGACAGCTTGCCCACTGTGGAGAACACTTCGCCCGAGCTGACCGTGCCGCTGACAGCGATGCCTGACAGCAGGGCAATAATGCCGATACCAAGGATGTCCTCCACGATGAGCACGCCGAAGATCAACTGGGCAAAGCGCTCGTTCTTCATCTTCAGGTCATTCAGTGCCTTGACGATGATGGTGGTCGAGGAAATGGCCAGGATCGCGCCGAGGAATAGCGAATCCATGGTGTTCCAGCCGAACCAGCGGCCAATCTCGAAGCCGATCCAGATCATCAGCACGATTTCCAGGAAGGCCGCGATGAACGCCGTGGCACCAACCTTGAAAAGCTTGCGCAGACTGAATTCGAGCCCCAGGCAGAACATCAGGAAGATCACTCCCAGTTCAGCAAGGGTCTTGATGGTTTCTTCGTCATGGATCAGGCCGAATGGCGGGGTGTGCGGGCCGATGATGAAGCCGGCGACGATATAGCCCAGTACGACGGGCTGTTTGAGGCGGTGAAAGAGAATGGTGACCACGCCAGCGACCAGCATGATGACTGCCAGGTCCTGGATAAAGCTGATGGCATGCATGGCGTGATACTCCTTTTCTCGTCTTTTTTTTGAATGCCTGGGCAGACCGCTCCTCTGCCAAGGCAAACCTGAGCGAGCAGCAAGTACATACTGTATTGAATGCAGGAATGCCCATGTTGCATGGGCGTACTCAGGTTAACATCGCACCCCGCCGCAAAAAGCCGGTGCAATATGCAGAAACAGATCGGCTGGAAAAGCGCCGCTGATGGCATGATCAGCGTGACGATGGCGCGTCAGCCAACGTCCCGTACCAACAAGGCAAATTCAAAAGAGGGGAACAGAAGTGTCAGCAGATAACGCCCCCCATTCGCCCGATTCAGCGCAACCTCACCGTGAGCACACTATGGAACCTGGAAACGCCCAGCTGAGCATGACCGTCCTGATGACCCCGGACATGGCCAACTTTTCTGGCAACGTACATGGCGGCACCCTGCTCAAGTACCTCGACGAAGTGGCCTATGCGTGCGCCAGCCGCTATGCCGGCAGCTATGTGGTGACCCTGTCGGTCGACCAGGTGATCTTCCGCGAGCCCGTGCACGTGGGTGAACTGGTGACCTTCCTGGCGTCGGTCAACTACACCGGCAATACATCGATGGAAGTCGGCATCAAAGTGGTGACCGAGAACATCCGCGAGCGCTCGGTGCGCCACTCCAACAGCTGCTTCTTCACCATGGTCGCGGTCGACGACAACCGCCGCCCGGTGCCGGTGCCGCCGCGCCAGCCGCACAGCAGCGAAGAAAAGCGCCGCTTCCTGCAAGGCCAGCAGCGTCGGCAGATCCGCCAAGAGCTGGAGAAGCGCTACCAGGACCTGAAAACCGACGCGATCTAAAGCGCCAGCGGCTGCGCCTCAAAGCGCACCCGCGGATGGGCGATGCGGTCCTGGGCCCGCACCAGTTGTAGTTCGTAGCTGGCGCAGGCCTGGGTTTCCAGCAGCACCTCATGCACGGCTGCAGCGGTGAATTCGAAGGCTTGCACCCAGCTGTCGCCGAGCAGCACACGCGCCAGGAACAGGCCTGAGGTCAGGTCACCCACCCCCACCGGCTGCCGCGGGAACGCCAGCAGCGGGCGGCGCAGGTGCCAGCTGTGCTCGGCAGTCACCAGCAGCATTTCGAACTGGTCTTCGGCCCGCCCGGGGTAAACCAGGTGCTTGACCAGTACCACCTGCGGGCCACGCTGCAGCAGGCTGCGCGCCATGTTCACGCAATCCTCCAGCGACTGTGCGCGGCGCCCACAGAAGCTGTCCAGTTCCAGCTGGTTGGGGCACAGGATGTCGGCCCGGGCCGCCGCCTCGTCGAGCAGGAACTCGCTCACCTCCGGCGGCACGATGCAGCCCTTCTCCGGGTGCCCCATGACCGGGTCACACAGATACAGAGCCTTTGGGTTCACCGCCTTGATCCGCTCGACGCCAGCCAGGATCGCTCGCCCCTGCTCGGCACTGCCCAGGTAGCCGGAAAGCACAGCATCGCAGTGACCCAGCTCGCCAATATTGGAAATACCTTCCACCAACGCAGGAATTTGCGCCGGGGCAAGCACTTCACCCGCCCACTGGCCATACTGTGTGTGATTGGAGAACTGCACGGTATTGAGCGGCCAGACATTGACCCCGATACGCTGCATGGGAAACACCGCGGCGCTGTTGCCGGCGTGGCCGAACACCACATGGGACTGAATGGCGAGCAGGTGCGGGGTACGTTTCATGCGGGAGGTTTCCAAAGCTGTTTCAAGGATTGTGCGCAGCGCAGTATGAACTCGATTGCCACCTGTACGACAGGCCAGGGACGCAGTTAAGCTGGATCTACCTGTTTGGAGCATATGCAAATGTTGACCCTGGAGAACGTCTTCGTCCTGATGCTGTTGGCCACGGCAGGCGGCTGGTTGTGGCACAACCATGGGTTGCGCGAAAAAGCCCTGGAACGGGTCAAACAGCACTGTGCCAAGCTCGACCTCGAGCTGCTCGACGATGCCGTCGCACTCAAGCGCATCGCCTTTGTCCGTGACGCCAATGGCCGCAAGCGCCTGGCACGCATCTATGCCTTTGAGTTCACCGTCACCGGCGAGCAACGCCACCCGGGTACTGTGACCCAGTTCGGCGCGCACAGCGTGCAGATCGAGCTGGCGCCCTACCCGTTTGAAATCAAGACACCACCACGCACCGACAATGTCATCGAGATGCAGCAGTGGCGTCAGGAACACAATCGCTGGCGCAACTGATCAGCTGACGCGGCATTCGCTCAACCCCGCTTGCAGCGTGGGTTGCGATTGCGGCTGATCAAAAATCAGCTCGATACGGCTATCCCTGCGCCATTCACTGGGCTGCCATATCGGCATGTCACCCTTGAGCCCATTAAATGATTTCCAACCTTCCACGCTGTGGATAACCCCTTTGGCACGCCGCCATGGCAAGGTCCGCAAGAACGCCAGTAGGCGCTGTGGATAAAACTGCTGTGCGGGATGCCAGCGCCAGCCAATGCTCCAACCTCCCTCCCCCTCCTGCGAAAGACAGATCGGCTGGCTGGGGTCTGTCCACAATATTGTTGGGGCTCCCCCAAGATTGTCGACAATCTGGTTTTCCTGAAATGGGCTGTCGACAATCTCTACCAGGGCGCCAGGAAGGCTTGATAGCGGCACCTGGCCCTGTACCGACCACATCACATTCTTGTCGTTAAATCTATTAGTTATCAACAACTTAGATTTTTCATCCACAGCCTCCGACTTGTTGAAAAGCACGTATTCAGACACGTTGAAAGCCTGCTGTTGGGCGTCCGGAAGCGGCTCGTTTCGCGCCATGGATTGCGCATCGACAACCATCAACAATGGCTGAATTGTCAGCACTCCAGCCCACGGAGCCTGTTTCAGCTGAGCAAGCAGCTGCAACGGGTGACCCAGGCCAGACGGCTCGATAAACAGCCGGTCAGGCCGGGATTTGCGCAACAACCGGCCCAGGCCCACCTGAAACGGCATGCCGTTGACACAACACAGGCAGCCACCTGCAACCTCGCCGATGGCGATGCCATCTTCGTCACGGCTGAGCAACGCCGCATCCAGGCCAACCAGGCCGAATTCGTTGATCAAGACCGCCCAGCGTTCGTTGCGCGGGCGCTGGGCCAGCAGATGGCGGATCAGGGTGGTCTTGCCGGCGCCCAGGGGGCCGGCAATGACATGGGTGGGAATGTTCTGCAGCATGGGATGGCTTCAGGCGGGGTGAAGGCTCACTATGCGCCGTCAGGCTAGCCAGTCAAGGCTGAGCAGCAGGCGCCCTTGCTGGCCCGAGGGCGAGCGGTGCACCAGCCCTGCACCTTCGTTGCCCTGCCATTTCTCGCCCTTGAGTACAGCCACTTCACCGACGTGCAGTTTCTGAATGTTATTCACAGGCACTTGAGCTGTGTGTAACTCCCCGCGTGGGCTCTCCTGCTCTCGCAACCACTCGCTACCCGGGCCCGCATAGGTGGTGAGCAATCGCAACGGCACGTTATCCACATGAAAGCGCGGGCACATGGGCCCGGTCAGCACCCGCAGGCGCAAACCGACCCGCCGCGCGCCAACCAGGCAGGTATATGCCGCCACCAGCCAGGCTACATCGGCCACGAACGCTTCGTAACCCTGCAGGTCCGCCGCTTCGCGTAGCAAATCCGACATAACCGGCATCTGCTGCTCGTCCACATCCATTACCCACTGATCTGACAGGGGTTGCCCAAGGCTGACTACCAGCTCGGCAAAATCCTCCAGCTGTGGCGGCAAGCGCCGGCGCCAGACCGCCAGGTTCACGCCGTCCTGCAGCACGTCGGTCAACACCAGCGGCGTTTCGCCAAACACCTGGAAGATATCCACAGGCTTGAGCGCCTGGTTCATGCTGCTGCCTCCTCGTGCCAAGGGCCAAATGGATCAGCCAGACGCAACCAGCCCATAGGCCCCAACTCCATTTCTTCATCCGTCAACAAGCAGGCCTGAAGCTCTGTGGATAACTTTTTGAAGTCGATATTCTGACCAATGAACACTAATTCCTGCCGGCAGTCACCGGTTTCGGCGTGCCAGTGTTTCAAGATATCGGCAGTGTTATCCACATCCTGGGGCCACTGCTCGCGCGGCACGAAACGCCACCAACGGCCCGCCAGCCCATGGCGCATCATGCCACCTGCCTGGGACCAGCTACCGGCTTCCTGGTACTTGCTGGCCAACCAGAAAAAACCCTTCGAACGCAGCAGCCGACCATTGCTCCAGGGCTTGTGGATAAAATCGAAAAAGCGCTGTGGATGAAGTGGCCGCCGCCCCTGCCAGGTCGTGGCCGCGATGCCGTACTCTTCAGTCTCCGGCACATGCTCGCCACGCAATTCTTGCAACCAGCCAGGCGCTTGAGCAGCCTGGTCGAAGTCGAATAGGCCAGTGTCCAGAATGCGCGCCAGCGGCACCTGGCCCATGACCATGGGCACGATCTGCGCCCGGGCGTTGAGGCTGCGCAAAATGGCCATGAGTTCTTCGCGCTCGTGCTGGCTGATCAGGTCGATCTTGCTCAGCAACAACACATCGGCGAACTCCACCTGCTCGATCAGCAGATCACTGATCGAACGCTCGTCCTCTTCGCCCAAGGTTTCACCACGGCTGGCCAGGCTGTCTGCTGCCTGGTAATCGCGTAAAAAATTCAGGCCATCGACCACAGTGACCATGGTATCCAACCGCGCCATGTCGGAAAGACTGCGGCCCTGCTCGTCGCGAAACGTGAACGTCTCGGCAACCGGCAGCGGCTCCGAGATGCCCGTGGACTCGATGAGCAAATAATCGAAGCGGCCTTCTTCGGCCAGCCGCGCAACCTCTTCGAGCAGGTCTTCACGCAGTGTGCAGCAGATGCAGCCGTTGCTCATCTCGACCAGTTTCTCTTCAGCGCGGTTGAGGCTGACGTTGCGCTGCACCTCGCTGGCGTCGATGTTGATTTCACTCATGTCGTTGACGATGACCGCGACCCGCAGGTGGTCGCGGTTACGCAGCACATGGTTGAGCAAAGTGCTCTTGCCGGCGCCAAGGAAGCCAGACAGCACGGTGACAGGGAGACGATTGGACATGGCGAAACCTCTTCAGGCGAGCGCATTCGAAACGATGCATTGCACAATGTTATAAAGTAACAATACAATTTCGCCAAGCCGTTCTCGACAGACGAGTATTCACCGGGGATGAAAAATGAATCTGCTGCGCGCCATGGTGTTGCTGTTGCTCGCCATGCCTACTTCGCTGTTCGCCATGCCGAAGAACAGCCCGATGGCGATGTGTACACGCAGCGCGACACTGCTTGCCTGCCAGGACGGCAAAGGCAGCTATTACAGCGTGCGCAACGAAGGAAATATGTTCTACCTGCGCGGCTACGACTTCACCAGCCGGCGCCTATGGGCACAAACCAACAGCCGCTATGGCACGTTGACCTTTTTTACCGGCCTGGCCAGCGATGGCGAAGCCTGGGTGGGTTACAGCCGTCGCGTTGGCTGGACCACTCTGAACCGCGTATCCAGCTCCAGTGGGCAGCGCTTCAAGCTGCATTGCAGCCTGATCGGCGCTTGCCACTGATGCCTCTTTTTGTTTGGAAAGCCAGATGACCCAGCTCAAGCTCCCCGACATCGCAGCACAAGCCCTGGAGTACACCTTGCCTTTGGACTGGGTGGGCATGTGCGGCATCGCCTTGCCTGTGCAATTCGAAGGGCGCACCGCAGCCGCCAAAATCGATGCAGGGGTAAGCCTGGTTGACGGCAGTTCACGCGGTATCCATATGTCGCGGCTTTACCTTGCCCTTGAGACATTGGAGCACCAGCCCCTCACTCCGCTGGCAATCAGGCAGCTACTGGCTGATTTCCTGAGCAGCCATGAGGGCCTTTCTTCGGCAGCCTACCTGCGCCTGCGCTTCGAGCACATGCTGAAACGGCCGGCTTTGATCAGCCCATTGGCAGGCTGGAAAAGCTATGCGGTAACAGTCGATGCAAGGATAGAAAATGAAATGTTCCACGTGGAACTATCTGTTTCCGTTCCGTACTCCTCCACCTGCCCGTGCTCGGCTGCACTTGCACGGCAACTGATTCAGCAGCAGTTCCTGGACGATTTCAGCGAGCAGCAGGTCGAAAAATCCGCCATATTGCAGTGGCTGGGTAGCGCCAAAGGCATTGTGGCGACGCCCCATAGCCAACGCAGTACCGCGCAAATTCAGGTACGGCTGCGCGGCACTCAGCAGGATCTACCCATCACCGAATTGATTAACTGCGTAGAGGGAAGCTTGGGGACCGCTGTGCAGACTGCTGTGAAACGTGCAGACGAACAAGCCTTCGCCTTGGCCAACGGGCAGAACCTGATGTTCTGCGAAGACGCCGCACGACGCCTGCACAACTCACTGCGGCAAATGGAATGGAGCACGGCCTTCAAGCTGCGCGTGGAACATGCAGAAAGCCTGCATGCCCACGACGCCGTCGCTACCAGCCAATGGCAATGGGACGTCAGCTGCGCGGTTTGACCGTGCCACAGTCATTACCTAGCCACACCGCACGGGTGTTCATGCTGCCTTGCTGCTGCACACCCGAAGCGTTGAAGGTACCACTGACCTGAGTAGTGAACTCCCGGTCGCTGAGGAAGGTAGCCTGGCCAGTACCTTGTGCCTTGGGGCAGCTGAACTGGAACTTCCACACATTACCGGTACGGTCGGTAATCTTTTGAGTGCAGCCCGATTTCGGATCCTGCAGTGGGATATCGTTGGTGGCCACCTGCTCTGGCGTCAGGCACGAACGCACACCATTGCCACCGACAGTTACCCCCTGTTTCGCCAATACCCCCTCCATCATCGCGCGTTGCTCTGGCGGTAGATTTTTCAACTGACCGAGCATGAACTGCATGTCGGGTAACGGTTTGCCATCGACCTGCATATTGCTGGTGGTCAGCTCCCACAAACCTGGTTGCAGCATCTGGGCATGCACCAGTGGGCTGCTCATGGCCAGGGCCAACGCCAACAGTGGCAGACGAATCTTCATGGACGATCGCTCCTGAAAAAACCGGCCAAGCGGGCCGGGCTGAAACTTGGACGCCAAATCCACCTTCAGGTTGCAAGGCGGACCGGGAACGTGTTCTGTTACCTCAAGTGTACTCGGCAAGCAGGATGCATATGGATTACCACAGCCCCTACTTTTTTGGTTACCTACTCGGACTGATTCACTTACTGGGTATCGTCGCCGCGCTGCACGCGATCTTTACCGTGCGTACCGCCCAAGGCGCCATCGCCTGGGCCATGCCCTTGTTTTTCATCCCCTACCTTACCTTGATCCCCTACCTGATCTTCGGCGCCCGCTCGTTCTATGCCTACATCAAGGCCAGGCGCCAGGCCAACCAGGAAATGCACGTGGCCATGGCCAATCTCAACTGGCGGCCTTGGGTGGAAGAAGCCCTCACCGCCCGGGAATCAGAAAGCTACACAGCCCTGCGCGCCATGCCCAAGCTGGGCCGCATGCCCTGCCTGGCGAACAACCAGGTGAAGTTGCTGATCGATGGAAAGGCCACCTTCGATGCCATCTTCGCCGCCATCGACAAAGCCCGCGATGTGGTGCTGGTGCAGTTCTTCATCATCCATGACGACAACCTCGGCAAGGCACTGCAACAACTGCTGCTCCGTAAGGCCGCCGAAGGGGTGCAGGTATTCGTGCTCTATGACCGCGTCGGCAGCCATGCCTTGCCAGCCCGCTACAGCCAGCAGCTGCGCGACGGCGGTGTGCAGATTCATGCCTTCGCCACCCGCCGCGGTTGGTTCAACCGCTTTCAGGTAAACTTCCGCAACCACCGCAAGATCGTGGTAGTGGATGGCCTGATTGGATTCATCGGCGGGCACAACGTGGGCGATGAATACCTCGGTGAGCACCCGAAGCTTTCCCCTTGGCGCGACACCCATGTGCAAATCGGCGGGCCGGTGCTGGCCTGCCTGCAGGAGTCGTTCGCCGAAGACTGGTACTGGGCCACGCGCCAGCTACCGCCGCTGATCCTGCCGGATACCTACCCGGACAACGGCGTGCTGTGCCAGGCCTTGGCCAGCGGCCCGGCCGACCCGCAGGAAACCTGCTCGCTGTTCTTCCTCGAAGCAATCCACTCCGCTACCCGCCGGGTGTGGATTACCAGCCCCTACTTCATCCCGGACGAGGCGGTGTTCGCCGCCTTGCGCCTGGCGGTGCTGCGTGGGGTCGATGTACGCGTGCTGATCCCGTCACGACCAGACCATCGTGTGGTCTATGCCGCCTCAAGCCTGTTCGCCTTCGAAGCGGTGCGCGCGGGTGTGCGCATGTTCCGCTATCAGCCGGGCTTCCTGCATCAAAAGGTGGTGCTGGTGGACGATGATGTCAGCGCGATCGGCAGTGCCAACCTGGACAACCGCTCGTTCCGTCTGAATTTCGAGATCACCCTGCTCACCGTCGACCGCAGCTTCGCCGACCAGGTGGAGAAGATGCTGATCAATGACTTTGAACAGTCGCGGGAAATCACTGCAGAGGACAGCCTGGACACTCATCGACTGCAGCAGTTGGGGATGCGGATTGCACGGCTGATTTCGCCAATCCTTTAAGCTAAGCAGTATGAGTGTGGGAGCGGCCTTGCGGCCCTCTCGCGACACAAGGCCGCTCCCACAAAATCCGCATCTACATGCTTAGCGATACAGATCTTCGCGCGTCCAGGGCAGGTCATGGTGCCCGTCGGCGTATGGCTTCACTGCCAAGATCTGGTGCAGGTTGATCCAGCCCTTCTCAAAGGCATAGGCACAACCTGCAAGGTACAGGCGCCAGATGCGCAGGGTTTTTTCCGGCACCAGCGCCGCCGCCTTGTGCAGCTGATTCTCCAGGTTTTCGCTCCAGTGATGCAGGGTCTTGGCGTAGTGCAGGCGCAGGCTTTCCACGTCTACCACCTCCAGTCCCGCTTCGCAGAGGCTGGCGCTGATCATCGACAGGTGAGGCAGCTCGCCATGGGGGAACACGTAGCGGTCGATGAACTCACCTGCGCCACGTCCGACCGGGCGGCCATCGACATGCTTGGCGGTGATCCCGTGGTTCATCACCAGCCCCCCTTCCCTCACGGCGCCGAACAGTTTCTGGCAATACAGCGCCAGGTTGGCATGCCCGACATGCTCGAACATACCAACGCTGACAACCTTGTCGAAGCGACCGTCTTGAGGCAGGTCACGGTAGTCGAGAATCTGCAGGTCGACCTTGTCGGCCAACCCTTCGGCCTTGACCCGCTGCCTGCCAAGTTTGAGCTGCTCCTTGCTCAAGGTGATGCCGAATACCTTGGCGTCATATTCCCGTGCAGCGAAGCGCGCAAGGCCACCCCAACCACAGCCCACGTCCAGCAGGTAGTCGCCGGCATTGAGGCGCAACTTGCGACACAGGTGGTCGAACTTGTCCTGCTGTGCCTGATCGAGCGTGTTATCAGGCTCGCGAAAGTAGGCGCACGAATAGGCCATGTCCTGATCCAGCCACAGCCGATAGAACGCGTTGGAAACATCGTAGTGATAGGAAATGGCTTCAGCGTCAGTGCTTTTGTCGTGAGCAAGCCGCGCCGGCGAAGCCTCTTCAAAATCAGGCAACAGCGCCTCGCTCAGCTCATCACATACCCGGATGGCTTCACCGATGTCGCCTTCCAGCTCCAGCTTGCCTTCGACGAACGCTGTGCCCAACTGCTCCAGGCTCGGGTGCGTCAACTGGCTGATCAACTGTGGCTCTTTGACCAGGATGGTGACCTGCGGGCTAGGCCCCAGATCGAACTGGTTACCGTCCCACAATTTCAGCCGCAGCGGCAGATGCAGGCTCTGCAGTGCAGGTGGAAGTTGCGCGAGCATGAACAACCCTCCCTATCCGTTTCTGGCTACAACGCCTGATATTTCGAACGTCGTCGGATCAGAGTAGTTCATTGGTGGGAGGTTTCCTCTAAACGAGACCAAGGTCTAGAACCAACTGATCTTATCCATACAGCAGATTGTATACAATTCTCGCATCTCAGCTTAACCTTGTGCCCCTCTCGCGCTTCTACATCCTGGAGTTGAACCCATGAAATCCTATGACGTGGTGATCATCGGCGGTGGCCCTGGCGGCTACAACGCAGCCATCCGCGCTGGCCAGCTTGGCCTGAGTGTTGCCTGCGTGGAAGGCCGCTCGACCTTGGGCGGCACTTGTTTGAACGTGGGCTGCATGCCCTCCAAGGCACTGTTGCATGCGTCCGAGCTGTACGAGGCCGCCAGCGGTGAAGAGTTCGCCCACCTCGGTATCGAAGTAAAGCCCACCCTTAACCTCGCCCAGATGATGAAACAGAAGGACGAGAGCGTGACCGGCCTGACCAAAGGTATCGAATACCTGTTCCGCAAGAACAAGGTCGACTGGATCAAAGGTTGGGGCCGCCTGGACGGCGTCGGCAAGGTTGTAGTAAAGGCTGAAGACGGCAGCGAAACTGCGCTGCAAGCCAAGGATGTGGTCATCGCCACCGGCTCGGAGCCCACCCCTCTGCCGGGGGTGACCATCGATAACCAGCGCATCATCGACTCGACCGGCGCACTGTCGCTGCCGCAAGTGCCCAAGCATCTGGTCGTCATCGGTGCCGGCGTGATCGGCCTTGAGTTGGGTTCCGTCTGGCGCCGCCTGGGCAGCCAAGTCACCGTCATCGAATACCTTGATCGCATCTGCCCAGGTACCGACACGGAAACCGCCAAGACCCTGCAAAAGGCACTCGCCAAGCAAGGCATGGTGTTCAAGCTGGGCAGCAAAGTGACTCAAGCCACTGCAAGTGCCGAGGGTGTGAGCCTGACGCTGGAGCCTGCTGCCGGCGGCACCGCAGAATCGCTGCAGGCCGATTACGTGCTGGTGGCTATCGGCCGCCGCCCTTATACCAAGGGGCTGAACCTTGAGAGCGTGGGCCTGGAAACCGACAAGCGCGGCATGCTCGGTAACGAACACCACCGCACTTCTGTGCCCGGTGTGTGGGTGATTGGTGACGTCACTTCCGGCCCGATGCTGGCGCACAAGGCCGAAGACGAAGCCGTAGCCTGCATCGAGCGTATTGCCGGCAAGCCCCACGAGGTCAACTACAACCTCATCCCTGGCGTGATCTACACCCGCCCGGAGTTGGCCACCGTGGGCAAGACCGAAGAGCAGCTCAAAGCCGAAGGGCGTGCTTATAAAGTCGGCAAGTTCCCCTTCACCGCCAACAGCCGCGCCAAGATCAACCACGAGACCGAAGGCTTCGCCAAAGTCATCGCCGATGCCCAAACCGATGAAGTGCTAGGTGTGCACCTGGTGGGCCCAAGCGTCAGCGAGATGATCGGTGAGTTCTGTGTGGCCATGGAATTCTCGGCCTCGGCAGAAGACATCGCCCTGACCTGCCACCCCCACCCGACCCGCTCCGAGGCCTTGCGCCAGGCAGCGATGAATGTGGACGGCATGGCGATGCAGATCTGACAGTACCCCTCGCTCCCCAAGGCATTCGAATCATATGTCCTGGGGCGCTATTGCCTGATCATCATTAAGCAAAAAGCCCTCCATATGGAGGGCTTTTTGTTACGGATTAATAAACTTTGTCACAAAAGCTCTTGGATTCCGCGGCCGAGCGGGGGCGCTGATCCTGGAGAAGAGAGAATAAAGGTTGTCACAAAGCATAATCTTTCAAAAATTCTTGGGCTTTTCCGTTTAATAAAGGTCGTCACAACAGTAAAGGTTGTCACAGCAAAGGTTCAGCCAAAGAAAAATCACAAGGATATATCGTGCAAAAACCCCGGAAAAATTATGATGGTATCTTTGTACACAGAGGTAATCGGTACGAGCTTCTCCTGTTCACAGGTACTAAGTCTGTCTCATGCCCCCTCTTCACTCTGCCAGCACACAGTCCTAGATCGGGCCTTACAGTCCGGTTGGAAGCGATTCTCGGCTGCGCGGCGAAACAAGCAAAGGGCCAGTACAGCGAGCTCATGACGCAGCCCCACCGATACGTCATCAGAAGAAATTTCCATTGCCCGGCAAGCTGAGTTCTTACATCTGCGGTGGCCTGGTGTGCGTTTCACCGTGGCAGTCACGGCACCATGCAAAGAGGGCGTCTTACAGAATCCGGCCATGTTTGAGCATTTCGTGGTCATCCGTGTAGCAGCGAAACAGCCCCAAAGAAATGGCGTAAAGCCCCGCCGACTGGGGCGTGAGATCCAGCCTGGACGTGTCCGCGCCACGGACGATTTCGGCGAGCTTGGCCAGAGTGGGATCATCGAGCTGGTACTTCTTGAGGAAGGCGTCGAAGCTGCTTAACGGCCCGACATGGCTCAGGTCTACCCCTAGAATGTCATAGAGCGTGGCACCTTCATCACTTGCCACGCGCAAGACCTCGCTGCTGGGGACGTAGCGGAAAACCGGGACTGTATCGATGAAGCGCTGGATGAGCCAAGGACAGGCGATCCGATCGATCTTTGGACGTTCACGCGTTACCCATTTCATTGGACACCCCACCGCCGGCAGGCGATGGGTCATGAAACACCGGCCGATGATGTCGGCCGGCAGTTGGTTTCAACCACGCAACATGTGGACTGCCAGGCCTGCCAGGGCGCAAGCGAATAGAACCTGAATGACACCCCGCTTAAAGCGGAATAGGGCAATTGCTGCAGCAACCGCTATCATCGCTGAAGGCCAGTCAAACGCCCCACTGAAGCCTTTTGGCCAAAGTACGTGGTAGCCGAAGAACATGGCGAGGTTCAGGATCACCCCCACCACAGCCGCGGTGATGCCTGTCAGCGGTGCAGTGAATTTCATCTCGTTGTGAGTCGACTCCACCACTGGGCCACCGGCAAGGATGAAGATGAAGGAAGGCAGGAAGGTGAACCAGGTCACGAGGCTCGCCGCGACTGCACCGGCAAGGAACGGGTGCTCCGCACCGAACATCGGATGCACGTACCCACCGATGAATCCGACGAAGGCAACCACCATGATCAGTGGCCCTGGCGTGGTTTCCCCCAAAGCGAGGCCATCGATCATTTGGGTTGGCGTCAGCCACCCGTAATGACCGACAGCGCCCTGGTAGACATAAGGCAGCACCGCGTACGCCCCGCCAAACGTCATCAGTGCAGCCTTGGTGAAGAACCAGCCCATCTGCGTCAGGCTGCCGTCCCAGCCAAACGACAGCGTTAGCAACCCCATGGGCAGCACCCACAGCGCTCCACCGACCAGCAGCAGGTGTACCAGATGTCCCCAGCTGAAACGGGCATGCTCAGGGGTTGGGGTGTCGTCATCGATCAGCGCCGGACCGAAGCTGTTCTTCGCGGCCCCATGACCGCCGCCGATCACGAACTTGCCGGGTGCGAAGCGGCCCCCCACATAGCCGATGATGGCGGCCACCAGCACGATCAGCGGGAACGGCACGTTGAGGGCGAAGATAGCGACGAACGAGGCGCCGGCCATAGCCCACAGCCAGCCGTTCTTGAGGGCTCGTGAACCAATCCGGTGTGCAGCGTGGACGACAATGGCGGTGACCGCCGGCTTGATGCCATAGAAAATGCCCGCGACTACCGGCACCTCGCCAAAGGCGACATAGACCCAGGACAAACCGATCAGGATGAACAGTGAAGGCAGCACGAACAATGCGCCGGCAATTACCCCACCCCAGCTGCGGTGCATGAGCCAACCGATATACGTTGCGAGCTGCTGAGCCTCGGGGCCGGGCAGCAACATGCAGTAGTTCAGCGCGTGTAGAAACCGTTTCTCGCTGATCCACCCCCTACGCTCGACCAACTCCTGATGCATGACTGAGATCTGTCCGGCAGGCCCGCCAAAGCTGATGAAGCCTAACTTGAGCCAGAACAGGAAGGCTTCATACAGACCGATCGGCTGCTGAGACGCTTGCGATGGCGGCTGTTCACTTACTGCGGAGGTGGTATCAACCATTTTGGGCTTCCTCGCTTGCGAAAGCCGTCAGCAGGCCATCGAAGATGCCTCCTGCGACCATTGTCAGTTGATCGTCATCGCCAATGCTCTCTCTCAATCCGGCGAGGACACGCTCGATACCGGGTGCTTCGGAAGGTTGTACGCCTCCCACATCCAGGTAGTGGATGACACCCGCCAGGCGTGCCAGGCCTGGCTGCTGAAAGGCGAAGCTCTCGATGAGGGTTTCGAAGGAAACCCGCTGGCCAACGTGGCTGAATCGGGCCCCATCAAAATCAAAGCCGAGCGCATCGCTTGGGCAGTCGCTGGGACTGTCCAACCAAATGAATTGGGCATCGGCATCAACGAAGCGACGGATCAGCCAGGCACAGGCCAACCGGTCTACCCAAGGACGTTTTCGCGTTGCCCATCGGCGACCTTGGTATTCGCTGCGCTCCAGCTGGTTGATCGCCTCATCGTGCGCACTCGGCTCATCAGAAGACAGAGCGCGGCTAATCGCGGTCTCAAGCTCCTGCAGGGCCGCGTCGGCTTGGGTCTTGAGTACACCTGGGAAGAAATCGATCGCTGCCAACTGGCCGAAGGCCTTCCTGAGCTTGCGCACCTGTCGGGCTGTCAGCAACGCATTATCCGGGGATAGGTCAGCTCGGCAGCCTGCAATTTCTTCCATCAGCTTGGCGTATTCATCGCTTCTGTCGAATAGCCCGCTGAAGCGCTCCTCGCGTTCTGGCAACGACAGCAGAAATGCCGTGCCGTTGATGGCTAGCACATCTCGCTCCACGGCTTCGAACGTTTCGCGGCCCGCGCTTTGTTCCGGCAGCAAGTACACACCATCGCGTAGCACGGCGGCGCCAGAGGCCTTCAGCGTTCTCCAGGCGCGCATTCGTTCGGTGGCGTTTGCTGTCGGCAGTCCCAAAATCAATAGCGACCAGCTAATCATGTAGAAAACTCAACATAAAATGTATCTTTTCCTACATTAAGCCAGTTTCGTCCAAATGCAACGGGTATTCATCGAGCGTGTCGAGCCGTATGGAATCGCGTTGACCATATCCCCCTGGGGGGGATACGCTGTTGTCGATCTGATGAAGTTCAGGCGATAGAGATCGCCTCCAGCCGTGCACGGAGGTGCCATGCTATCTGTCCTGAAAAACCGCACTTACAGGCACCTGTTCATTGCTCAGGTGATTGCCTTGATCGGCACCGGCCTGGCGACCGTAGCGCTTGGGCTTCTGGCCTATAATCTAGCCGGCGCGCAGGCCGGCGCCGTCTTGGGCACTGCGCTCGCGATCAAGATGGTGGCCTACATTGGCGTGGCGCCGATTGCCGGTGCGTTTGCCGAACACCTACCCAGAAAAGCCATGCTGGTCTCCCTCGACCTGGTCAGGGCAGCCGTGGCGCTGTTACTCCCGTTTGTCACCGAGATCTGGCAGATCTACGTGCTGATTTTCGTGCTGCAGTCTGCATCTGCCGCGTTTACGCCAACGTTCCAGGCCACCATTCCTGACATCCTCCCTGACGAGCGTGAGTACACCCGGGCGCTATCACTTTCGCGCCTGGCTTATGACCTGGAGAGTGTTATTAGCCCGATGCTCGCGGCAGCCCTGTTGACCGTGGTCAGCTTCCACAGCCTGTTCGGTGGCACCGTCGTGGGTTTCCTCGTGTCAGCTGCGATGGTGGTTTCAGCGGTATTGCCGGTAGCCGTTCGCGGGCCCAAGCGGAGCATCTACGAGCGGACGACCAAAGGCCTACGGATCTTCCTGCGTACCCCGCGCCTGCGCGGCCTCCTGGCCTTGAACCTCGCAATTGCTGCAGCCAGCGCGATGGTTATCGTGAATACGGTCGTGTTGGTTCAGGCGAAGCTTGGGCTGGATCAGAGCGCGATGGCCATGGCGTTGATGGCTTTCGGTGGCGGTTCGATGGTGGTGGCCATGCTGCTTCCGCGACTTCTTGAGCGTCTGGACGATCGTAAGGCCATGCTTGCCGGCGGAGCGATCCTGGTGGCTGGTTTGCTGATCGGGGCTTTCGTCTCCAGTTATTCGGCCTTGGTTGTTCTGTGGGTGGTGCTGGGCGCTGGATATTCCCTGGCACAAACGCCGTCGGGGCGGATCTTGCGTCGATCTTCTTCGGCTCAGGATCGACCAGCGCTGTTCGCGGCGCAGTTCGCCTTGTCTCATGCTTGTTGGCTGATTACCTACCCGCTGGCCGGGTGGCTGGGAGCCAGCGTCAGCCTCACTGCTGCGTTCGTTGGCCTAGGTCTACTCGCTGGGTTTGCGTGGACACTGAGCAAATGGATCTGGCATCCCGACCATGAGCACGAGGTTGTGTCGCATCAGCACGACGATCTTTCGGAAGATCATCCTCATGTCGCTGATGGAAAATCTCATGCGCACTCGTTTGTCATTGATGAGCTCCACCGGAAATGGCCACGGCGATAGCGCCCTCCATCCAGGGCGGTGGAGAGTCGCTGGGTCGGTGCTATTTCTTGAGCGCCTTCAGCCGCGCACTGGCTTTCTGTACGGCGGCCATCTTCTCCGGACGTTTCATGCGCTTCCACTTGCGGATTTCATCTTTCGACCGTCCGCAGCTTACACAGAGATCGCCCTTCAACTGACAGAGTGAAATACAAGGGTTCTCGATCTGCGAAGCCATGGATGAGTTACCTGTGGGCGGGATTGTGGCGCGTGAGTGCAGGCCGCCTCAGCGGCCCGCATCCACAGATTAGGCTTGGTGAATTTCGACGGTCAGGTGCCGAATTTCATGAACCGGCAACAGCCGCTCACGAATACTTTCAACACTGGTTGCGGCTTTGCCAACAACGCTGACGATAGCGGCGTGGGCGTCGGGGCCTACGCGCCAAACGTGAAGATCGCAGATGCGGACGTCACCCGGTTGCTCAATGAACTCGCGGATTTCCTGCGCTACGTGATCATCAGTTTTGTCCAGAAGGACGCCGGCAGTCACTTTCATCAGGTTCCAGGACCAGCGCCCGATAACAACGGCGCCGACGATGCCCATCACAGGGTCGAGCCAGACCCATCCAAGGTATTTGCCCGCCAGCAGTGCGACGATCGCAAGGACCGAGGTCAGTGCATCGGCCAGGACATGCACATAGGCCGATTGCAGATTGTTGTCGCCGTGCCCGTGGCCATGATCGTGGTGATGGTGGTGGTCATGCCCGTGATCATGGTTGTGCCCGTGGCCCAGCAGCAACGCACTCACGATGTTCACCAGCAAGCCAACTATCGCGATACCAATCGCGATGCTGAATTGCACTTCATTCGGTTGGAACAAACGGACGATCGACTCAGCACCCACTGCCAGGGCAACGAGTCCCAGGATCAGCGCCGAAGCAAACCCACCCAGATCGCCGACCTTGCCCGTACCAAAACTGAACCCAGAGTTGGTGGCGTGTCGCTTGGCATACGCGTATGCAGCGGCCGCGATGCCGAGCGCACCAGCGTGTGTGGCCATGTGGAAGCCGTCGGCGAGTAGGGCCATCGATCCGGTGATGTAGCCTGCGGCAATCTCACCCACCATCATTACAACGGTCAGCAACACGACCCAGAGCGTGCGCTTCGCATTCTCTTCATGGGAGGCACCGAGAAAAACATGGTCATGGGTGGTTGCCGTCGTGCTCATAGCTTGGATGTCCGAAGTCATTTTGAGTACCGCTGAATGGCTTCCAGGAGTTCTTCTACGCCCTTGCTGCGCTCTTCGTCAGTAAGTGACGGGTGAGCTACGTGCGCCCTGGCGTGATCCTTGATGATTTCGTCCAGCAACCCATTCATCGCTCCACGGGCCGATGCCACCAGTAGCAGGGTCTTGGCGCAGTCCTCTTCTTCCTGAAGGGCTTTTTCAATTGCCTGCACCTGCCCAGCAATGCGTTTGACGCGCTTGAGCAGCGCCTCTTTGTTCGATGCGAGATGGCCCATACCATACTCCCCCTATGTATATTGGCGCGGAGATTGTCATACCCCACCCCCCTATACAAGAGACCAGTAATCAGCAGGCGATTTTTGAGACGAGCGGGATGACTGGCGAACGTATCAACCGTCATCCTGAGGAGCGGTAGATAGAGCCTTCCTTGGCTCTAACCGGGGTATCAGTCGTGAGCGTGGCCATGGCCCGCGCTATCGTTCGACACCTCTGGCTCGGCATCGCCGCATGCGACGAGCAGGCCGAGGAGACCGATTACAGCGAGCGAACGTAGCAGTTTGATGGTCATGTCGTAGGTTCCACAGTGGTGAGATCAAAAAATTGATAGGTCGAGGCTCACTTCTAGTGAGCCTCGACCACGCGTCATTTCTTCAGGTTGAGATAGTCGCCAGTCGTGTTCAGCACAATGGTGACGTTACCCGTGGTACGGTTGCGCCAGAACCAGCCATGGGTGCCGTCGAAGAGCGCAGTCAGCTCACCCTTGTCGCTTTGCACCTGACGACCCTTGCTGTAGCTGTGGAAGTCGCCCTGGGCCGCGTCATAGGTTTCACCGTGGGTGTCGTGGTTGACCGGTCCCGAAGCATTCCACTCATATGCAACGACAGTTCCCTTACGCATTTCGAGCTTGATCTCGCGCCCTTCGCCTGGCTTGAGGGTCAAACTGACCTCGTCGGTTTTTGCCGCTGGCTGCACTGCTTGCTGGGCAGGCTGCACCGCTGCAACTTGTGGAGCCGGAGCGGGAGCAGCCTCGGGAACCGGTGCCGGTATTGCCGGCGCAGGTACAGCGGCTTTCGTAGCGGCCTCATCGGCCAAGGCTTCTTGGGCGAGGGAGATCTTGATCTCGCCCATCTGGGTAAGACCCATGGCTCGGCCCAGACCTGTTGGGTCGACGGCATACTCCGAAGGCATGACCACGGTGACCAGAAGGCCCATCGCGGCAGCGAAGGCGATGGCGGTGGATCGAATGAGCTGACGGCTGCTCGGCAGTTCGTTTGCCGAAGGAAGTGGGGAGTTGAACATGTTCAGAATCCTCAAGCGGTAACAATCAGGCCAGTCAGCTGATAACCCATCAGCAGGAAACCGGCGCTCATCATGGCAACGTTGGCGGTGTAGGCGTGACGCCAGAAACCACCGGTTCTTCTCCAGAAGCCCATCACGATCAGGATGGCGCTCAGCGCGAGCAACTGACCGATCTCAACCCCGACATTGAAAGCAATGAGGTTGGGGATCAGGCCGTCGGCCGAGATTTCGTACTCCTGGATCTTTGTTGCCAGGCCAAAGCCATGCAGCAGGCCGAAGACGAGCGTCGCGGCTTTGGTGTTCGGCTGGTAACCGAACCAGCGCTTGAAGGCCCCCAGGTTGTCCATCGCCTTGTAGACCACCGAGAAACCGATGATCGCGTCGATGATGTAGGAGCTGATGCTGATCTCAGTAAGCACGCCGAACAGCAGCGTGACCGAATGTCCAACGGCGAATAGCGTGACGTAGAGGCCCACGTCCTTGAGGCGGTAGAGGAAGAAGATGACGCCGAACAGGAACAGCAGGTGGTCATAGCCCGTCATCATGTGCTTGGCGCCCATGTAGATGAACGGGATCAGCATGACCCCCGAGCTTTCCTGGATGAATCCCTTGTCGCCTTCCGCTACGGCGTGTGCCAATGCCTCCGGCATGCCGATAAGCAATGACGCGACGAACAGGAACAAGAGGCAGATGGGATGGCGTGCACGCACAGCGAGCAAGCTCCCACCCGTTATCGAGTGTAAACGCATGGATCAATCCTTTTTGCAGTGATCGAGAGCCGCAAAGCGGCCAGGGTCAGGAAGCAAAAGCAGGACGAGGTGGGCGTTCGATTCGGAAGATAGGCGGGTGTGGTACCGAGTTGCCTGACCAGGCCAATGGCATGGACGGGCCGAAGATAGGTGTCAGTTGCGCAGCAGAAGAGAGCTGAGGGGTCTCGTGCTGGTGGTCGGGCGTGAGCGGGGCATGATAGTGGTCAGTGCAATGCGCGCAGCTCCATGAGGCCTCGCCATGGTCATGCCCATGCTTCATGTTCCCTGCTTCTTGGGCAGCGACTTGAGTCGGTACTGCCAACGAATAGGCGTGCCCCGTCCAGGCCAGCATAACGGCCATAGCCAAAGCCACGAGGATGGCTGATGACAGGAAACGACGGGACATTCAGATGCCTATGACGCTGATTCAACAGCAACGTTGCACGTTTGACCTAACCCCCTGGGGGGGATAGCATCGCCAGCGTAATGTATCGCCGACAGAGACTCAAGATATGTCCGATGATCACCAGCACGATGATGAACAGGGCCATGCCCATACTCACCAGAGCCATGAGGCGATCATCAAGCGCCTGAAGCGTGCAGACGGCCATCTGCGCAGCATCATTGCCATGATCGAGGATGGGCGCGAGTGTGTAGACATTGCCCAGCAACTGCATGCGGTTGAAAAGGCCGTCTGCCAGGCCAAGCGCACGCTCATCCAGGACCATATCGACCACTGTCTTGAGGACTCGGTTGCAGCCTTGAGCAAGGGCGATCGATCGGCCCTGGACGAATTCAAGCAAATTACCAAGTACCTGTAGGGCCGTGTTCGAGCTCACCAGCTACCTCGGCCTGTTTCTGGCAGCTTTTGCGGCCGCCACGCTGCTACCCATGCAGTCAGAAGCCGCGCTGGCCGCGATGCTAGTGTCTGAGCTGTACCTGCCCGTGGCGCTTGTCGCGGTGGCTACCGCCGGCAATGTGCTGGGTTCCGTGGTTAACTGGTTTTTGGGTCGAGGCGTCGAGCACTTCAAGCACAAGCGCTGGTTCCCGATTAGGGAGTCCAAGCTGGAGAAGGCACAAGTCTTCTACCAGCGCTATGGATACTGGTCACTGCTATTGAGCTGGGTACCCATTATCGGCGATCCAATTACGTTGGTAGCCGGGGTCATGCGCGAGCCACTTTGGCGGTTCACACTGTTGGTGACCTTGGCCAAGGGTGGGCGGTACTTGCTACTGACTCTTTTGGTACTCGGGAGCATGCCGTGACGTCAGATCCCATCCGTCACAGAGAGCGGCACACGGGCCAGGACCTGATCAAGTGGATCGCCTTGATTACGATGGTGCTCGATCACATGCGGTTGGCCTGGCCGGCTACCAGTAACCTGTTTGTCTTAGGCCGACTGTCCTTTCCTTTGTTCTGTTTGGCGGTGGCCATCAACGTTTCGCGGAACCAGCCTGGTGAGTTGTTTATCCGGAGTAATGGCCGGTATCTCGCCCTTTTGGTGTTGTTTGCGGCGCTATCAGAAGTGCCATACCGGATGGTCAGCACCTCAGGCACATTCAACGTCCTGGTCACGTTGGCGTTGGGTCTGCTGGTCGCTTGGGGAGTGCAGCACCGGACGCTCGAAAGCCTGGTACTGGCCGGCGGGGCGATTCTGGCTGCCTATTTGCTGAGCGAGCCGTTGATGTTCGGCTTTTATGGAGTGTTCGTGCCGGCAGCTCTGGTGCTCGCGATCAAGCGCCCCGAACTTTTCGCGTTACTGCCCGTCGCACTCTGTGCTGCTGCCAACTCTCGAACTGGCCTGTTCGAGCAAGCAGCGCAACTAGAACCATTCGCCATCCTCGCACTGTCGACCGCCGCTCTTGCACCTCTGCTCGGTTTGGCGCTGTTCTGGGCCCCATTGCCGTTCAAGGTCGTGCCTGTCAAACAGTGGAGCTATTGGTTCTACCCCGGCCACCTGGTGGCGCTACTGGGTATTCGCAACTTGCTTTAGCTGCTGGCTTTGCTTCTATGGCTGGCATCCTCAGGGTCAAGAACACCAGCGCTGAAGGACCTGCGGACCGCCTTAGTGACAGTGGCGCTCGCCCGTTTTGTGGTTGGTGTGGCAACCCTTGGAGTCGGTACCGCCGCTATGTGCGAAGGCAGTGACCGAGGAGAACGACAGGACTGCTGCGATCACGAGGTAAACGATTTTCATCAGGCTACTCCATGCTTGGTTTTTGTACGTGGCTTCGGCCACCGGCGAAGATTATGGCTAATTGCCTTCATACGGCAAGCGGCTGCGTCCCCGACGAGGTGTGGTCCAATGAAAGGGGTAATTACGGGCGTCGGGCTGGAGCCCGTGGAATTAAACGCTGCGAGAGTTTTAATTCTCTAAATCCAATCGTCCCGAGTCCCGTATACACCTACAGGCCTCCTAATGAGGCCCAAAGAGTGGTGAACTGGCGCTTGCGCTACAGCGCAGAACCCGATACGGGGAGCTAGTTGAAAAGCTCCAAGAAACGGCTGAAATTGACGGCAGCTATGGCAAGGCCACTCAGTACGATAACTGTCGTGTAGATCGGATGGTCTTTGACGATTTCAATCAACACAACAGGGTGCACCCCGTTCCGCTCGTACCATTTGGATTTCGTCTTCAAGGACTTGTCATGTGTCCGTTCGAAGAAGTTCGCAAACATATCGAGCTTCCTCAAGGTCGATTGATGCATTTTTATGTACTCAGCGTTCACAAAGGCGGCAGCCTCATCAGCGCCCGGCAGCGCGTCTTGGTCGCTGGCATTGTTGAGTTCAGCTAATGCCATGATCCTGCCTTTCCTTCCCTTGCTATCGGCATGCGGGGCATAATTTCTTCCATACAACGCAACCAGCTCACGCGCAAGGTCAACCTTCTTGTCATCCGGCAGCTCTACGGGTTTGCCGCCGAGTACCCGGAAGCGATGCTCAAGCGCAAAGAACCCGAAATTTTCGTCTCGCATATTCCAGTGCAGGAAACGGCAATCCTTGTGCTTATCAAGCCATTGGAAAAAGCCTTTGAGCATCGACTTTTCGAATTTATTGAGCTCTGCTTGCATGCTGGAGAGCTGTTTGCTGAGCTCTGCTTCTTTATGGATGGACCATGATTTGGTCTGGCCGGTTTTTAGGTTTCGTGTGGCGATGGAGGTCACACGTTTCGACTCCCCCGTATCGTTCTGATAAAACGATTCGCAGGAGTAGTGGATTACGTAAACTCGGTTCGCGTCGAGGTAGAGGTCTTCGATTAACGCTCTGCTCCTTTTGCGATCCTTTACCCGATCTAGCTCTGCTCCCACCACCTTCCCCTCAACCCAGTGCAATGTAGGCGAAGCTGGTGATTCTGCCCTCAAATGTGAGTACCCGCTAGATTTACCCCTAGCTTTGCCTTTGACTCTCCCTGAGGGTATACCGCCTGGGGATAACCAGCTTGCTTTGTCTTGGCGGATTGCCCTGCCGATTGACGTGGCCCACATAAGCCGCTTCAAATGCCGTCAGAACGCAGGACCATTCGCTCCCGTCGAGCTGGCTGGTGGGCGTGAGCCAAGAGGCGTATCCTACAAGCGCTTGCTCCGAGACTTGTTGGCCTACAGCCTCCCCTTGGAGACATCTGATAGCCCGCCGCCGAGGCGGGCTTCTTTGCTACCAGATCTGTACAGCAGCGCCTTTGGTTGGCTAGCTGCCCAAGCTAGGCTCTGCCAGAACGCATGCCCATAAGCGGTCTACCTGTCTCCCTAGGCACGCCGGTTATCGACGTACCCAAATCTTTTATCAGGCGCATGGAAAGCAGGCGGAGGTTTGGCGAAATTCGCTTACGCAGTCATTGCTTCGCAGGAATCTGCGCAGGTCATACAGGCCTGTGCGCATTGCTGACAGTGGTCAGCATCTCGGTGCGAAGGCCTGCCCGATCATTTAAGGCTGGAAAATCACTGCTTCTGAATGCTCACGATTTCGCGACGCTTCCCCCCATACGGAACCCAAATTTCACCTTGTCTCCTACGTTCAAGCCCTTCAGCTGTGCAGGCTCAGCTTGGATCCGTCCCTGAAAACGTTATGGAGTCATGAAAATGATTCCTCGACAGATCAGCGCCCAGCCGCGTGCCATCGCCCCGCTGCTACGCAGAACGATGGTGTGAAATTAAGAGGGAGTCAGACGCGGGGAGGACGCCATGGATCGGGGGGGAGAACCTGTCGCTATGCCTACAGCATAGGTATCGGCAGGTCGTGGGTAACCGTCTGGCCAACTCACCCCTCAGCACACAGACCAGCTCGGACAAGAACGGGTGGAAAACAAAGCCTTGCCCGCAGGTATACCCATTGAATAAGCCTGTATCTGACGTAGGTCATGCAGAGCCTGCCAGCGGGTCGCAATCGACGATGGCTTCATTGTATACTTCGGCTCCGCATACCCCTTGAGCTACAGGAACATCAGCATGACTGTACTCCAAACGATCTACTGGCAGCCTACGCCGCCTTAGCGCTACGCCCCCTCGCAACAACCTGCTTCCGCTAGCCTCGCTCGCGGGTGCTCACTGCTGTACGCCTGGTTTTACACCTTAAGCACACAGCAAAAAATCCTCAAAATTTGAATTTGTATCGATTCGCTCGCCACTCCCTTGGCGTGCGCGATGCTTTGCCTTGGATATTTATATGCTGCAAAAACTTAGACAAACGTGGTTTTCCAACGTCCGTGCCGACGTGCTCGCGGGGCTGGTGGTCGCACTCGCGCTGATCCCGGAAGCCATCGCCTTTTCCATCATCGCCGGGGTAGATCCCAAAGTCGGTCTCTACGCCTCCTTCTGTATCTGTGCTGTCATCGCCTTTGTCGGCGGGCGCCCCGGAATGATCTCGGCGGCGACAGGCGCCATGGCACTGCTGATGGTTACGCTGGTAAAAGAGCATGGACTCCAGTACCTGCTGGCCGCGACGCTACTATGTGGCGTACTTCAAATCCTTGCCGGCTACCTGAAGTGCGGATTCCACGCTGACTCGGACACCCATTCCACGCGCATCCGGACAGTGATTCCACGCTGATCCGGACACTCATTCCACGAGCATCCGGACACCGACTCCACGGTCATCCGGACACTTTTCTGGCAGGCAGCCACGCAGGATTTATTCACTACCATCGATCTCTTTTTCGAAGCAGAGAGGTCGTTGTGGAGCGTTTATCCATGCGTAAAATCCGAGAGGTGTTACGCCTCAAGTTCGACTGCGGCCTGTCCGTGCGCAAGATCGCCCGCAGCCTGGGCATTGGCCACAGCAGTGCCGGTGATTACCTCTGCCGTTTTGCCGCCAGCGGCCTCACCTGGCCCTGTTCGTTGTCCGATGCCGAGTTGGAGCAGCAACTGTTCCCGCCGGCCCCGGCGGTTGCCAGTGAGAAGCGGCCTTTACCCGATTGGGCATGGGTGCATGCCGAACTGCGCCGCCCCGGGGTGACCCTGGCGCTGCTCTGGCAGGAGTACCGCCTGAGCCAGCCTCAGGGCTTTCAGTACAGCTGGTTCTGTGAGCACTACCGAGCCTGGCAGGGCAAGTTGGACGTGGTGATGCGTCAGGAGCACCGCGTCGGCGAGAAGCTGTTCGTCGACTATGCCGGCCAGACGGTGCCGGTTATCGATCGCCACAGCGGCGAGATCCGCCAGGCGCAGGTGTTCGTCGCGGTGCTCGGCGCGTCCAGCTACACCTTCGCCGAAGCCACCTGGTCGCAGCAGCTGCCGGACTGGCTAGGCTCCCATGCCCGCTGCTTCGCCTTCCTCGGCGGCGTGCCGGAGATCGTGGTGCCGGACAACCTGCGCAGCGCGGTGAGCAAGAGTCACCGCTACGAGCCGGACATCAACCCGAGCTACCGCGATCTGGCCGAGCACTATGGCGTGGCGGTGGTGCCGGCGCGGGCACGCAAACCGCGCGACAAGGCCAAGGCCGAAGTCGGCGTGCAGGTGGTCGAGCGTTGGATCCTCGCCGCACTGAGGAATCGGCAGTTCTTCTCCCTGGATGAACTCAACACGGCCATCGCCGGGCTGCTGGAGCGGCTCAACCAACGCCCGTTCAAGAAGCTGCCGGGCTCCCGGCAGTCGGCCTTCGACAGCCTGGATCGTCCGGCGCTGCGCCCCCTGCCGGAGCAACCCTACGTCTACGCCGAGTGGAAGAAGGCGCGGGTGCACATCGACTACCACGTCGAGGTCGATGGGCATTACTACTCGGTGCCGTATCAACTGGTGAAGAAGCAGCTGGAGGTGCGCCTGACGGCGCGCACCGTCGAGTTTTTCCACGCCAACCAGCGAGTGGCCAGCCACCTGCGCTCAATGCACAAGGGCAGGCACAGCACGCAGGCCGAGCACATGCCCAAGAGCCATCGCGAGCATGCCGAGTGGACGCCGCAACGGCTGATCCGCTGGGCCGAGCAGACCGGGCCGAACACCGCCGGCGTGATCCGGCACATCCTCGAACGGCGCATCCATCCGCAGCAGGGCTACCGGGCCTGCCTGGGCATCCTGCGCCTGGGTAAAACCCACGGTGAGGCGCGTCTGGAGTTGGCCTGCCGTCGCGCCATCAGCCTCGGCACGTGCAGCTACAAGAGCCTCGAATCGATCCTGCGCCAGGGGCTGGAAAACCTGCCGCTAGCTCAAACCAACCTGCCGCTACTACCGGACGACCACGCCAACCTGCGCGGATCCGCCTACTACCACTGACCCCAAGGAATCCCACCATGCTGCCCCATCCGACCCTGGACAAGCTGCAAACCCTGCGCCTGCACGGCATGCTCAAGGCGCTGAATGAACAACTGAAAACCCCGGACATCGACAGCCTGAGCTTCGAAGAACGCCTCGGCCTGCTGGTCGACCGCGAGCTGACCGAACGCGATGACAAGCGCCTGAGCAGCCGCCTGCGCCAGGCCCGGCTCAAGCACAACGCCTGCCTCGAAGACATCGACTACCGCAGCCCGCGCGGACTGGATAAGGCGCTGATCCTGCAACTGAGCAGTGGTCAGTGGCTGCGCGACGGCCTCAACCTGATCATCGGCGGCCCCACCGGTGTCGGTAAAACCTGGCTGGCCTGCGCCCTGGCCCACCAGGCCTGCCGGGAGGGCTACAGCGTGCGCTACCTGCGCCTGCCACGTTTGCTGGAAGAACTGGGTCTGGCCCATGGCGACGGCCGCTTCGCCAAGCTGATGAGCAGCTACGCCAAGACCGACCTGCTGATCCTCGACGACTGGGGCCTGGCCCCGTTCACCGGCGAGCAACGGCGCGACATGCTGGAGCTACTGGACGACCGTTACGGCCAGCGCTCGACCATCGTCACCAGCCAGATGCCGGTGGACAACTGGCACGAACTGATCGGCGATCCGACCCTGGCCGATGCCATCCTCGACCGCCTGGTGCACAACGCTTATCGGATCAATCTGAAGGGTGAATCAATGCGCAAACGGACGCAGAAATTGACGACGCCAGCCAACCCGGACTAACAATGCCACCCCTGCGTCGCTGCGCTCCGACTGCCTGTCCGAATGAGCGTGGAACAGGTGTCCGGATCAGCGTGGGCTGAGTGTCCGAATGGCGTGGAATCCGCAATCAGCTCGCGGGTGAAAGGATTTGAGGTGCTCAAGGTCTGCCTCAAGGAGCCAGCAAAGAAAGTAGAATTTTAATGGCTGTACGACCGCCCCGCGTGGACGCACGACGCCCAACACCCAGTCCCAAGAGCAACTGAGCTCCTGGAACTCATTAGCGCGAGGGCTACAGAGAAGACGCGGCGTCAGGAAGCTCCTTAATACCTGTTCCCTCACCCGACCAGCCTTAAGAAACCCCATCTCATCCAGACGATGCTGAAGGAAGTTTCCGGTCAGCAGATTTTGTACATCCGCTGGGTGCTCAAGTCCCCAAAACTGCATTTCACCTATCACAGCAGCTGAAGAGTCAGGAGCCCGCATCACTGGCGACCCCGCTGCCTCCGCCGGAAACAGCATGCAACGCCAGTCAGTTCCATCCGGAAACATCGTCCCGCAGAGCACCTCTCCATGGAGCGGGCAGATGCAAGTACCCATTGCTTGGTGAATACGATGCCAGTAGGCCGAGCCGCAGTTTTGAATATCTTCTTCAACACACCTCTCGCAGTACCTGAACGACGCGTGCTTGAGGAAGCCTGAGGCTGTGAGACCCAGGCTCATTTTCAGGCCCGTGCCGTCGGTACCAGTCATGGCGATACGCGCGGCTTTGCTCTTCGTGTCATTCAAAAAAGGTTCGTACAGAGGCAAAAGGGTAAAGCGATCGATCAAATGCTCTACCGAATAAGCTGATGCTAACCGTTGCGACAGAGCACCCAAGCAGCACGGCAGGATAGAGCCACAGGTTCTGGAATACGCGCCGAACAACTCCTGGCTTGTCCGGCGATAGCTGTCGTTCGACGACAGCCTATGATAACGGACCGCCAGGCTGTAGAGAGACTCATCAGGGAACGGCTGAGGAAACCAATGCAAGCGATCCATTGACCTGATCTCCCGCGGTTCATGTCACCAAGCAGAGTCCTTATCTACCCAGCCTCTCTGCTCGAGCTGGGTCTGCACATCATCGCCTTCGGAGAAATGGGCAGTTGGTGCTGACTCGTTGGCAACCGGAACCACCGGTTTACTAATAGGCTTTGCGGCTGCCCTTTCACTGTGCTCGACAGGTGTCACTATCGCGGCCTGGGTAATTAAAGAGAGATTCGCCCTGTCTGCACGCCGCGCCAAATCGTAATTCATCATCTTGGCGACCTGGTCCTTCGTGGGCATCATGTCTTCGAAGTCAGCAATTTGCAGCGGATCCCCGCTTCGTAGAGCCTCGATGGCCTTATGAAGGAGCCTCATCTGACTGTCGTACACCTGCTGCAGAACCGCCGGTGTAATCGAGTCGATGCCCTCCCAGATTGCGTGCCGCTGAGCCAGCATTAGAAGTTTGGCCAGGAAATCCGTGTTTCCTTGAGTGAGGTCATATATTTTGGAAAGGATCTCACCCGTCAACGGAGTGGGGGTTTTGGTCCAGTCGTATGCCCAGAGCAGTGAAACCAGATGCGCCCAAAACGGATCATCTTCGGTAAACCTGTCAAAAGTGATAGGCCCCATTCCTGCCGCACGCCGAGCATTTCGCAAAACACCAGAAAACAGCGGAAGCATGGCATTTGTGCCAACGTAGATCAGCGGGATGCCGGCGTCATTCGACAGCTGCACAAAAAAGTTGAGAAGCTTTTCGCGGTCTTGCCCGCCTCGGGATGAGCAGAGGTGCTGCATCTCATCAATTATGAGAGCTCCGATGAAATAGGTTTTGCACAACTGACTGATATTTTGAAGCATCACGCTGATGCTGCGGCCAGTAGCAGCTCTGCCTGAGTACTTTTTTATGCCTAATGCTTCATCCAATGAAGAGAAGAATGCGGTACAAAAACCTCGCAACGAGCCATCGTGCGGACAATCGATCTTGAGCCAGACCACCTGCGTCTCAATGAAGATCTGCTCTTTATACTTACTGTGACTGATCACCTGTGGATAAAGCTTGGCAATGGAGTTCAGCGCAGTCGTTTTACCCATGCCGCTCAACCCGATCAGTGTCAACGTTTCAGCGGTGGACATAAACCCGTGCCCCTTGATCTCCGCAGAAGAGGGCAAGCGATGCCTAACGGATGACGCATGCAATGGATTGCGCCCGGTGTATCCGTACCGAATCAATTGACTGAACAGGTCCTCAAGCCTGAGGTGGATTTCAAAAGGTACAACGACATCCTTCAGCCTGTTGATGCCATGACCACGTAATTTCGGGTCCAAGGCCCGCTCCACGTTGTCAGGCCGGGGCGGGGCGCTCCCAATGCGCCTGACTACATCAACATCCGAAAGAATCTTCGGGAGACACTCAATCAGTGGGTTACCGTCGTATTGAGGCATGCCAGTCGGGTTGTAATCTGCTGGCGCAAAACTGGAATCACTCATGACTAGCCTCGTTACCCGCGTTGATCACCAATTTCAGGAAGGCGGCGCTCCGACCCGAGACAGGTTTCACGGTTACAGGTGTATAAGTCTCCTCCGCGGCTGGCGAGTTATCCACAAGGCGAAGCTGATTTAGGTCAGCGGTATGCAAGTCGCGCTCAGTCTGGGTTTCAACGGCACGTTTCGAACGCTTGTCCCGCTTGAACTCAGCGTCAGATTTCGGATCTCCCTGCCCCTGGCGTTTGGCTTGCGCTCGATGAAGAATCTCCTCCTGGCGGCCTTGAAGAAGCGCTCCAGTATTGGCATCCTCGTACCGGGCATCTGGGGCGACCTGATTCAAAATCTTGATAATATCGAGGACCTCCTCCATACGAAGCCCACCGTACTTAACCCGCTGCTGCGGTACAATGGTCAACGGCTCGAAACCCGCCTCAGATTTCATCCAGCAGTTCTCAATAGAGTTTGGATCGTAGAAAACCCTAACGTACCTCGTTTTAAAGTTGTGAGAGCGCTCCAACCATTCCGAACGAATGGCGGTTTCACAGGTGTACTGCACACCTTGGAAATTTATACCTCCTCGACCAATTCGACACACCTGCGAGGGTAACAATGCAATCTTCAGCTCCGCTGGTGATACGAATTTCGAATTCAGGAGATTGTTTGCCATAGACCACTTCCACATGGCCATAGGCGTGGGCTCCACTTCTGCCGCGATCATCTCACGGTTCAGAAGATGAGGAACTCGAAGGCTCTTGTTGTGAGCCAAAACACCGAGGATTACCATCTCAGTAAACTCATCGATATCGAAAATTGCGTCGAGCTGGTAGTCACGATCACCACGCTCCATTTTCCGAGCATCTACGCCGCCAGGGACAAATTTCAAATCCAGCTTTTCGTTGAGCAGTCGGAAACGGCTTTCAATGATACTTTTCCAGTCAGGCCGAAACGGTGGCAAAATCTTCAAGGCTGTACCAAGAGTCTTTGTCATCGTCTCCCCAGCTTCACTGAGAAGTTCAGCGCGATCTGCGACGATTTCAACCGGTAGATGAGAACATGGCCAGTCAACCTCATCGATCTCAATATTATAACGCTTGCAAAACTCCTTCTTCGGCGTGCAAGCATTATAAATGGCATGTCGAGCACCATTCCAACTGGGCCCTTCAAGCCCGACATGAATACCTACGATCATTCTGGTGAACGTATCAACCAACACATACAGCACTGGCCTGCCGATCAACCATAACCGATTGACTCGATGTACCAAATAAACATCAGCAATCGTCGAATCGATTTCGTACCGATGACTTGCACCGACTAACCCTTGAGAGGCAGATCCAACTAGCGCACGATGGTCTTTATTATAGCGGATTGCGCCGCCGCTCTTCTTCAACCTATAGAGTTCATCAAAGAAAAGTTTTCCATGGTACTCCAGTTGATTGATGGACGGGTAGCTACCTCGAACCAGGTTACCTTTTGAACCGTCGGACTTGATCGACCGATAAAACTTATTGAGCATCCAATCATAGGCTTTCTTTAGCTTGCCACACCTGCCACTGGCAAAGCGCCCATAGGCCAAGCGAATATGCGAGATGTGCCGTGACTCGAGCAGAATTGCGCCACCGTCATCCACAACTACGCCACGATATTTAAGCGGTCGGCCAGGAACAATGCCTGAGGCCCGACTTTTTTTCTTTCCACGGCCTCCACACGTGCTGGTATTCCACAAAAATGCGTTTCGTGTCTGCCCCATGCTCCAATACCGATAGAGAAGTCGATAAATTTGCTTCCGGTCAACTCCCACTACCATTGCGTGATTAGCAACAAGGGAACCAAAGTTAGACGTCAAGATATCGAGGGGGCCATGATTCTCCACCAAACCACGTACCAGCTCCCAGTTCCTATCTCGGCTGTCTTTTTCATTCTCACTGATCTCGTCGTCACTTCGAAGCAAGTGCATAGGTACCATTTCAGGGTTGATCACCGCCGCTCCGTTATTGATCTCTTCGATCAATAGTGAGCTTCCAACCCGCCATGGCTTCGTCGGACTTGTACCGAGTTCAATGACTAAGACAAACTCATCCTTTATAGCTAAAACTCTGACCGGTTTCTTCAGCAGCTCAGATCCCTCACCCGGAGAAACGATGCAGTTAACTCCCAGACTAAGCATGACGAGGCACCTCGATTTCTGATGTGCTGGAAAAGGATGGCTCAGCAATCCAAACATGCAAAGGTTCAGATAAGCTTATTACCTTAGCGCTTAGACTCGCCCCCAGTCTGCCCGTCCAAAGAAGATGGTGGAAGAGGCGTTTAACACCAATATATTCTATAAAAATTACCCTCGAGGCTTTTTGCAGCAGTGCCTTTAGTGGCAATTCACTAGTCTTACATCCCGCTATAAATTCGAGCAGATTATTTATATTATTCTCCGTCGGCAACGAAGGATGGATGACCGCGTAAGTTCTAAGTATGACAAGATTTGCTATTTTAACTTGCGAGAGATTTTCATGGAGAACCAGTTTCCATTCTACCTTTCTCATAGCCCAATATTTAGCTTCGATCTCAAGCTTTTCCGCCATCCGATTCTGCTCCTTGAGGCTGGCATCCTCGAACTCCTTACGGTATTTCACAGAGCGCGCGGCCAAGGTTGCTTCGCCCTTCGAATCTATGAAAGTTATGAGGAAGTCAGTGGTCATAACCACTGGGACTTGAGTACCTGGATACACAGGATGACGGTAATTCAGGCTTGACGCGATCGCTTGAGTCTCAGCTTGCGTTAGGAGCGGGAACTGCTCACGAATGTCGATGATGGAAGGATCATGCTCAAGGATCAGGTGATAGTCGCGCTCAGCGTTGGATAGCAAATGATGACTGCGATGAAATTTCACACCCGGTACAAGATGCGACACCCCGCTCGACTGGATATCCCAAATCTTGATCCAAGGCTCATAGGACTCTCTAACGCCAGATCCGCGACCCGATTGTATTCTTCTATCAATTTTCCGCTGAGTCATTAGCTTCGAGCTAGCTGGATTCACCGGTTCAGTGGGTACAGATGTCATTTCACGAGTCGCTCATCGTTGAGTGACCCGCTCGATCGGATCGGAACGACACAGGTCGTGGCGCGGAGAAATTCAAGAGCGGGCTCAGCCAGGACAGCAGTCACTGTGGTGCAGAAGGGATTGTGATCCTATATCCATGGACAAGGCTCTGCCCCGACAAACGGGCCGTGACAGAGCCTTGTGACAACCTTTCTTAACTTGTGACAACCTTTATTTTTTTGTGACAACCTTTATTCTTTAAAAACACTTTTTGTGGGAGGAAAATAAAGTGTCATCCTAACTACAGGACCCTGCAACGTAGCAATTCCTGCAAAAATCCATTTAAAACAATGACTTATTTCAATTCTGCCATCTGCAAGCGTTTTGTGGGGATGGAGGCCGGAATCATTAAAGTATCATCCTAATTTTCGCTCAACCTTGGAAAATGCTGAGAATCGTAAAAATAAAGTTTCATCCTTTCCGCTACTAGTTCAAGGCTTTCCCGCCGCTTTCTTCCGGCCGCCGGCAACAACGCTGCTTGGCTGAGGCGATCCACTTGCGCTACCGCTCACTGATCAGATCGCACTTGAACTCGACGAGCAGCCAACCATCAGGCCGAGCGTGATCGCCAAAAAAAAGGTTCATCGCGCTTTCCCGGGGAAGGCAGCCTTGATTTTCAGGAAAAAGTATTCCGAGTCCCGAAAACCATAGGCCATACGCTTGATCACCTTGATGCGGTTGTTGACGCCCTCAAGGACGCTGGTATGCATATGGAAGTTGGCACTGGCGAGGATGCCTCGGGCGTATTTGCGCAGGTTGCGAGCGAAGCGCTGTAGCGGCGCGAGGCCGCTGTCCCGGGCGTGCCGCAACCAGGTTCGCCAGCGGCGCCAGCCCTCTCGTACGCTGGGGGCGAACCAGACATCCTTCAGCGCATCCTTGAGGACATAGACCGTAGCCAGCGGCTGGTTGGCCGCGAGTAGTTCTTGAAGCTGCACGGCTTGTCCGTCCTTCAGGTTGTTGCGATTGCGCAGCAGCAGCCAGCGGCTTTGCTTGACCGCCTTTCGTGCCGGCTTGTCTTCGCGCAGGAGGTTGGCCTGGTCAACCCGGATACGGTCGATCACATCCCGACCGTAGCGCGCGACGACGTGAAACAGGTCGTACACCACTTCGGCTTGCGGGCAATGCTTCTTCACCTCCAAATCAAAAGCCGTGTTCATGTCCATGGCCACCGCCTCTATCTGCTGGCAGTGCTTGCCGAGCAATTCAAAGAACGGGCGGACCGCCTCGCGGCTGTTGCCGTGGCCGACCCACAATACCCGCGTTCGCTCGGCATCCATGATGACCGTGGCATAGCGATGCCCTTTGTGCAGGGCGAACTCGTCCATCACCAGGCGGCGGACACCGGTTGAATCGAAGTTGCCTACCTCGGCTTGAAGGCGTCGTTTATCGAGCGTTTTGAGGGTGTGCCAATGCAGGCCGGTGAGCTGGCTGACGTGGCTGATCGGCAGCAGCCGCAGCAAGCTTTCGAGCCATATCCGTAACCGCTGGGTCAGCCGAGATGCTGGCTCCAACCAGTCGATCCGCTCGGTCACCCGCCCACAACTCAGGCAATCGACTCGGCGCACTGGTAGTTGAAGCAGGACGCGCTGATCGAACAGATCACGATCACGCACCAGACGAATCCGGCGATCGTGAATCAACGGGCTGAACTGGCCACAACGCCCGCACTTAGGAAGAGAGCCGGCTTGAGGTTCAAGCTCAATGAGGAGGGTGTTATCGGTAGATGGGCGACAGGTAACGGCGTCGTAGCCTGGCCAGAAAGCGGCAAGATCAATAGGATGCACGGCGACAGCAGGGACAGGTGAAGGGTGTGTTTGGCGACTGCCAATTTACCTGCTTCCCTGACTGTCAACTCGCTCTTCCCCCAGACTCCGCGAAGAACCAAAAAAAACGGATCATGCGAAATCCTTCGTTGAGTTTGGCGCGGGTTTTTAGCAAATCAGCTGGCCCGCGATCCGGTTGAGAGTGATCCGAAGCGGTCCTTGACGACCGGCACAAATCGGTCAGAAGCGGTCGATGATTCCAATAAATCCGCCCCCTTTTTCCCGTAACTCCTGGCTACCTGCGACCAAGTCTAAGCAAGCTTCTGTGTCAGCTGCCCGATGAATAGCCGCAGCCATTCGTGCTGAGGCTTACTGTTCTTGGCAATGTCCCAAACCATGAAGCATCGAAATGATGGAACCGGAATCGGCGCCGGACAAATACTTAGCCGAGTCATGGCCGAATAGCTCTCGGCGGCGAACGTGGGAATTGTGGCTATCGCGCCGCTGCTGATCAACGTGGTGAGCGCGCCACTGAAGTGGGTGAATGAGGCTATAACACGCCTCGAATAGCCCGCCGCTTCGAACATGTCGTCGATAAAGCCGCGGCGGCCGTCATAGGAAACTCGCACATGGCTTGCCTCGAAGTACTCCTCCAGGCCGATAGGTGTGCCTGCGTTGTCTGCGCCAGGCAGGTACAAGCAGGAGTATGACGAGGAAAACAGCACCTTGGATGAATACCCGCTGCTGAAGTCTTTCGGCTCGCTGCAAATCACTAGATCCATGTCCGGATCTTGTAGCGACTGTTTCCACAGTGAGCTGTTGCTCTGATGGAACGAAAAGCTCACTCCCAGCCCCTGATCCGCTGCGGCGTTAACGATCCGCGGAGCGAGATAGGCCTCAATATCATCGGACAGACCGATGTTGAAAATGTAGCTCGAGTCGTGTGCGGAGAAATCCGGCTCTGCCCCAAGCACGCCTGAGATAGACGTAAGGGCCTCGGCGATCTTCGGCGCCAGCTCCATCGCCCTACGGGTTGGCTGCATTCCGGAAGCGGTGCGGATAAAGAGCTCATCTCCGAAATGCTCACGCAAACGACGCAACGCCGAGCTAACTGCCCCCTGGGTCACATGCAGCATGGCCGAGGCTCGGGTGGCACTGCGCTCGGTCATCAGGCAGTGGAACGTCAGCAGCAGGTTCAGATCAATTCTCGAGATATTACGTACACTAATCCGGCTCATATTTTCTAATCGTTTGCTCTGCGGCCGAGAGGATTCATAGTCTGCTGCCCATACACACCTAAGAAAAGCTGGGGAGCACCGTGGACGCAATTAATAAAAAAGTAAATCCAAGCAGTATCCATACCAAGGGTGAGCAGTCAGACATTCGCAAGCGTGCAATCGCGGTGGGTATCGGCAACTTCATGGAGTGGTTCGACTTCGCCATCTACGGCTACTTCGCTGCCGTGATCGGTATGTTGTTCTTCCCCTCTAGCGCCCCAGGTGTATCGCTGCTGTCGTCGCTGGCAGTGTTCGCCGTAGGCTTCGTATCGCGACCATTTGGAGCATTGATTCTGGGGCCCATCGGTGACCGCCTCGGTCGCCGCGCGGTGCTTATCATCACTGTCTTCGGTATGGGTGTGTGCACCACGATCATCGGACTTTTGCCCACCTATGAGGCAATCGGTATCGCTGCACCTGTCTTGCTGATCGTCATGCGTTTCGTGCAAGGCATGATGGTAGGGGGCGAATGGTCTAGCGCAGGTATCTACATCGTAGAGAGTGCTCCGTCCAACCGCCGCGCGACGGCAGCCAGCGTTATCACTGGAACGGCTGGCTTGGCCTTCTTGTTTGGTACGTTCACCGCCGCGAGCCTCACCTCAACACTCGATGACCAGCAACTGGCGTCCTGGGGCTGGCGGATCCCATTCGTTGCCTCCATCGTGATGACCGGTATCGCCATCTTCATCCGCCGGAAGCTGGGTGATACCCCCGTGTATGAAGAGCTGGTACGTCAACGCGATTCACAACAGTTCGAAGCACCGAGCAAGTCTGTACACCGTCGCGCCTTCATCACTACTTTCGCCTTCTCAGCGCTGTTCGGCGTCTCGCTCTACTACTTCATCACCTACGCCAATAACCACCTGGTCACTACCGTTGGGCTACCACGAAGCAATGCACTATGGCTGTGCAGCATCGCGCTGGTTGTCTATGTCATTGCCAATCCACTGATCGGCCGGCTCAGCGACAGCATCGGGCGACGCAAGCTGCTGCTCAGTGCTGCTGCCGCACTCTCTGTACTGGCCTATCCAATCTTCCTGCTGCTCAACACCGGCAACCCAGTGGCAATCCTCGCAGGATTGATCGTTCTGGGACTACTTGTGGCTGTAACTGCGGTGATGGATGTGGTGCTGCTGGTTGAAGTCTTTCCAGCGTCCATCCGCTCCACGGGAGCAGCGCTCGGTCACAACCTGGCCCTGGCGACACTCGCAGGCCCAGGCCCCTTCATTGCCGCCGCCCTGATTAGCCAGACTGGCGACGCGAACATCCCTGCCGCCTATCTAGCAGCCGTCTCGCTGGCATGCCTCATCGTGCTGTGGAAGACCTTGCCGGAAACCCGCGACAACGACATCACACGTTTCTAGGTTCTTACTGCCCTCAGGAGTTTTTCATGACCAAAATTGCAGTCATCCAGGCCGCCTCTGTTCCTTATGATCCTGCAGCCAGCGTTGAAAAGGCTTCCACAATTCTGCGGCGCGTAGCAGATCAAGGTGCAAGGCTGGCCGTATTCCCTGAAGCGTTCATTGGCGGATATCCCAAGGGGATAGCTTTCGGTAGCGTAGTGGGTAATCGCAGCATCAGCGGGCGTGAGCTGTACCAACGCTATGTCGATGGGGCTGTGACGCTGGATGGGCCGGAACTGGCATTGCTTGCTGAAAGTGTCGAGCACACAGGGGTTACCACTGTGATTGGTGTAATCGAGCGCTTCGGTCGCACCCTTTACTGCACCGCGGTCACCATCGCCCCAGGCCGGGGTATTGCCGGTTACCACCGCAAGCTGATGCCCACCGGCCAGGAACGACTAATTTGGGGCTTCGGTGATGGCTCGACAATCGAGCCTGTAGAAACTGATTTTGGCGTCCTGGGGAGCGTGATTTGCTGGGAGAACTACATGCCAGCACTACGCCAGGCCATGTATGCCCAGGGTGTTCAGATCTACTGCGCCCCGACAGCAGATGACCGTCCGTCCTGGGCCAGCTCCATGGTGCACATTGCTCTTGAAGGGCGTGTTTATGTGTTGTCAGCCTGCCAGGCAATCCGTCTTGGTGAATACCCACAACAGCACCGCGATGCATTCGGCCTGGAGTTCAACGAGGACGATTACGTGATGCGAGGGGGCAGCATGGTTGTAAGTCCGCTCGGAGAAGTACTGGCAGGGCCGGTGTTCGACTGCGAGACAGAAATCTATGCAGACCTCAATATGGATCTGCTTAGCCAAGCCAACTTGGACTTTGATGTCGTCGGCCATTATGCCCGGCCGGACATCTTTGAACTCAAGGTGAACATTGCCCCGCAGGCCCCGGTAACCCTGGAGCGATAAGTAGAGCCTGTTTAGTGAAACCCTCCCTTTGACCGTCCAGTTTGGGCATGACTGCTTTAGGGATAGAGCCGCCGCAAGGCGGCTTTTTATTGCTGGCCAGGTTGTTGCCGCCATTTCCTGTGTAGCGAGGGCTTAGGCCCAAACCGATTTGCCAAGACAGATAACTCACCGACTTAACGTCCGCTTGTGGCACAAAGCGGACCAGCTATCGGCCAAGAGATGCCTTTCGCGAATAGCTGAACGCCCCGAGAGCGCATTGGGCCGCTCGGCGCGGAATTGGTGAAAGGCTGGTGACTGGCCTGTGTTGGCTCGGTCAGACTTCGGGCAGCCTCACCCTAGTTGGGGCTAACTGCTTACCGACCATCAGAGGCAAGCCAACAACAACTGCCGATAGTGCTGAGAAAAACTGACCTGATAGCTCGGCTCAGCAGCAAAATCCCCCAGCGAGTAGGCACCCGCCAAACCTGCACCAAGACTTTGCCCGGCCTCGCCTCCACCGCAGCCATCGATATCGCAGGTAGCCCCCATCCCACCAGCCATCGAACCAGAAGAGGCAGCGGGCATCTTCACCCGGCTCAGCACTGCCAGGTCATCCGGCAGATCATCCGCAATGCGCTCCGCAAAGCGCCGCAATGTTGGCTCCGCCAGCATGAACAGCCAAGCCTGATCATCGGACTCGCCCATCCGCCGCAGCACGCGCCCCAGGACTTGCCGGTAGTGCAGCTCAGTACGGATGCGGCTGAGGTAGCAGCACACCTGCAGGCGGGGGATATCCGTACCCTCGCTGATCATCCCAACAGCGACGATCCAGCGGCAATCACTGTGCCTGAACGCATTGATCACCTGTTGGGTGCGGATTTCGGAGTCCGGTTGGTCACTACGCGGCAACCTTCCCCGCTGGCTTCCAGAGCCTGGACAATCTGCTGGGCGTGCTCAATATCGGTGGCGACCACCAGGCCGGCTGCATCCGGCTTGATCTGGCGAAGCTCATCCAGCTTGGCGCATCCCAGGCCGAGCAGTTGGTCGATCACCTCGTCATGGCGCAACAGCTCTTCGAAGGTGACGGGGGATTCACCAAGCAGCTTGGCGATGCTGGGGAACAGCCTGACGGTGCTCTCGGTCTCCAGTTCTTCAGTTAGCTTCACCTTCTGGTTATCGAGAAGGACGATGCGGGGCGCGCGGCACACCCCGTCGGCAATGGCCTCCCTCAGGCCATAGCGGTAGTCGCAGATCAGGTGTCCCTCGGGGGACGAGTAGCGGGCCAGGGTGTTGCCGCTGACCGAAAACTGACCCAGTAGAGGCTGTTCTGCCGACTGAAAACTGACCCAGGTGTTCAACTGCTTCTGCTCAATTTTTGAGCAGGAGAACACAGGGTGATCAGTATGGAAATGATGGGCAAAATTCGGCGGATGTATTTCCGCGACAAGCTGTCGCTGCATGAGATAGCCAAGCGCACCGGGCTGGCGCGCAACACGATTCGCAAGTGGGTCAGAGCACCTGAGGCCAAGCAGCCGGTGTACCAACGCCGCGCGATCTTTAACAAACTCAGCCCTTTTCACGCCACGCTAGAGCAGGCGCTAAAAGCCGATTCGCTGCGCCCCAAGCAACAGCGGCGCAGTGCCAAGGCGCTGTTGGCGCAAATCAAAGCCGATGGTTATGACGGTGGCTACAGCCAGCTCACCGCGTTTATCCGTGCCTGGCGAGGGGGACAGGGCAAGGCGTCGCAGGCCTTTGTGCCGCTGACCTTTGCTCTTGGCGAGGCGTTTCAGTTTGACTGGAGCGAGGAAGGCTTGCTGGTCGGCGGCATTTACCGGCGTATGCAGGTGGCACATCTGAAGCTGTGTGCCAGCCGTGCGTTCTGGCTTGTGGCGTATCCGAGCCAGGGCCATGAGATGTTATTTGACGCCCATACACGCTCGTTCGGCTCCTTGGGCGGCGTGCCGCGCCGGGGCATCTACGACAACATGAAGACGGCCGTCGACAAGGTCAATAAGGGCAAAGGCCGGACGGTGAATGCACGCTTTGCGGTGATGTGCGCGCATTACCTGTTCGATCCGGACTTCTGCAACGTCGCCGCTGGTTGGGAAAAGGGCATCGTTGAAAAGAACGTGCAAGACAGCCGCAGGCGTATCTGGCTAGACGCCCAGGACTGCCAGTTTCACTCCTTCGAGGAACTCAATGCCTGGCTGGGCCAGCGCTGCCGCGCGCTTTGGAACGAGCTGACGCACCCTCAATACAGCGGGCTGAGTGTGGCCGAAGTGCTGGAGTTGGAGCGCGCTGAACTGATGCCTGTGCCAGCGCCATTCGACGGTTACGTCGAGCGGCCTGCGCGGGTCTCCAGCACCTGCCTGGTCAGCGTCGGGCGCAACCGCTACTCGGTGCCGTGTGAGTACGCGGGTAAGTGGGTCAGCAGCCGTTTGTATCCGACCCGCATCGAGGTGGTGGCCGATGATGCGCTGATAGCCAGCCATGCGCGCTTGCTGGATCGCGACCAGGTCAGCTATGACTGGCAGCACTACCTCCCGCTGATCGAACGCAAGCCCGGTGCGCTGCGCAACGGAGCGCCCTTTGCTGATCTGCCAGCGCCGCTGCGTCAGCTTAAGCACGGTCTGGGGCGTCATGCCGGCGGTGACCGGATCATGGCGCAAGTCCGGGCTGCCGTACCGGTCGCCGGACTCGATGCCGTGCTGGTAGCCGTTGAGCTGGTACTGGAGAGCGGCAGCCTGAGCGCCGAACACATCCTCAATGTCGTGGCACGGCTGACAGCATCCGAACCACCACCCAGCGTCGAAACCCACTTGTCGTTCAAGGAAGCCCCCGTCGCTAACACGGCGCGCTACGACCGCCTGCGTGGCCAGGCCGAGGAGGTCGGTCATGCGTGATTTGATGGCGGAACTCAAGGAGCTGCGCCTGCACGGCATGGCCACGGCCTGGGCGGAGTTAACTGCACAGGGTGAGTCGAACACAGCCTCATCCAAGTGGCTGCTCGAACACCTGCTGGAACAAGAGCACACAGATCGCGCCATGCGCTCGGTGAGCCACCAGATGAACATGGCCAAGCTGCCGATGCACCGCGATCTGGCCAGCTTCGATTTCAACGCCTCTAGCGCCGACGCACGCCTGATCAGCGAGCTGGCCAGCCTGGCCTTTACCGACACCGCGCAGAACGTGGTGCTGATCGGTGGGCCAGGCACCGGTAAAACCCACCTAGCAGCCTGTTGAAATTCGCCGCGATGATTACATCCACTGCTTCTGGCAGCAGCGGTCGCGCTCGTTTACTTCCCGTTTAGGGCGCCAATCGATGGAAATAGCCCGATTTGGCGTGCTCCAGGCGCACTTTCCCCGTCAACGCGCTCATGCCATTGAGCCTGTAGCCAGCAGCTTCGGCAGGCGCACCAGGTTGCTTGCCGCCATGGCCAGCTGGAACAGCGCGTCGACACGCTCAAGTCCGCGTTGCTTCACCTGGCGCAGCCCGGCCGCCGCCTTGAGCCAGCCGAAGTGGGTTTCGATCCAGGCGCGAATCTTCAGGCTCAGACCATAGCCGGCGTGGCGCGTGGTACGGCCATCGATGGCGCTGCGCCGACCATTGGTGTTCTGCGCAACATGGGGTGTCACGCCGAGGGCACGACAGGCGGCCACGAAGTCTGCCGTGTCGTAAGCCTTGTCCGCGGCCAAGGTGCGTCGACGGCGACCACCCAGCTTGCTCAGCATCGCCAGCGCGGCTTCGCGTTCGCCATGGCCACCGGCCAGAGTCACATGAGCATTGCGCACCAGGCCACTGCGGTGTTCCATCAGTACATGCCCCATGTAACTCAGCTGCGCGCCGGTGTTGTGGCTCTTGCGGTACAGCCGGGCATCCGGATCGCTGGTCGAGGCGTGGGTGTCGTTGCTGCGCTTGTGCCCCTTGAAGTCTGGCTGGGCATTGCGCGGGCCGGGGCCCGGGTCGTCTGGCGTATCGTCCTTGGGACGGAAACTCTTCTGAGAGGCCCAGGCTTGCAGCAATGTGCCGTCGACCGAGAAGTGCTCATCCGAGATCAGCCCCTGCTTCTCCGCCAGGCGTACCACCTCGTTCAGAAATTCGGTGGCCACGGCCTGGGCATTGAGGCGGTCACGATTCTTCGAGAAGACCGAGTGATCCCACACCGGATCATCAATGGCCAGGCCGACGAACCAGCGGAACAGCAGGTTGTAGCCCAGCTGTTCCATCAGCATCCGCTCGCTGCGCAGCGAGTAGAACAACTGCAGCAACTGCGCCCGCATCAG